>NZ_BNJH01000005.1:0-17500 GCF_016587395.1 Ktedonobacter sp. SOSP1-52 | reverse complement strand
CCTGCACCGGAACATTTCGTTATGAGCAATGGGGGGACGCGGTAGGGAAGGTGAGCCGATCGAATGGACAGGATCGGTGCCTCTGCTGAAGCGCGTGACCGAGGAAAATCCCGGACACAGATGCGTAACACGGAGGCCGAGCGCCCGCGAGGGTGCGGAAGTCATTGGTCCCCAGGCCGTCAAGAAAAGCCTCTCGCCAGAAATTGTTCCGCCCGTACCGCAAACCGACACTGGTAGGCAGGGGGAAATCTCCCCAGGTGATCGAGCGACCCTCTGTTAAGGAACTCGGCAAATTAACCCCGTACCTTTGGAAGAAGGGGTGCCTGCGTAGCTGCTTGTGCTTGCACAGGTGGTGAGAAGGTTGCAAGAAATCGGCTCAAGCGACTGTTTACCAAAAACACAGGTCTCTGCGAACGCGAAAGCGGAAGTATAGGGGCTGACTCCTGCCCAGTGCCGGAAGGTTACGAGGAGTGGTGTGCGTAGCCACGAATCTAAGCCCCGGTGAACGGCGGCCGTAACTATAACGGTCCTAAGGTAGCGAAATTCCTTGTCGGGTAAGTTCCGACCCGCACGAAAGGAGTAACGACTTGAGCGCTGTCTCGACAGAGGACTCGGCGAAATTGAAGTACCCGTGAAGATACGGGTTACCCACGACAGGACAAAAAGACCCCGTGGAGCTTTACTACAGTTTGGCCTGGAAACGAAGTATGGTGTGCGTAGCATAGGTGGGAGCCGAAGAGAGCAGGCTTGTGGGCTTGCAGGAGGCAGCAGTGAAATACCACTCTCACCATGGTTTGTGTCTCACACGTCACCGTGATCCGGGACGTGAACAGGGCCAGATGGGTAGTTTGACTGGGGCGGTCGCCTCCCAAAGAGTAACGGAGGCGCCCAAAGGTTCCCTCAGGGTGGATGGACATCACCCTCTGTAGAGTGTAAAGGCACAAGGGAGCTTGACTGTGAGGCTGACACGCCGAGCAGGGACGAAAGTCGGGCTTAGTGATCCCACATTCCCGTGTGGAAGGAGTGTGGCTCAACGGATAAAAGCTACCCCGGGGATAACAGGCTTATCTTGCCCAAGAGTTCACATCGACGGCAAGGTTTGGCACCTCGATGTCGGCTCGTCGCATCCTGGGGCTGGAGTAGGTCCCAAGGGTTGGGCTGTTCGCCCATGAAAGCGGCACGCGAGCTGGGTTCAGAACGTCGCGAGACAGTTCGGTCTCTATCCGTCGTGGGCGTCGGAAAAGTGAGGGGAGTCATCTTCAGTACGAGAGGACCGAGATGGCTTGACCGCTAGTGCGCCAGTTGGGGGGCCTCCTCCAGAGCTGGGTAGCTACGTCAAGAAGGGATAAGCGCTGAAAGCATCTAAGCGCGAAGCCGACCCGAAGATAACTTTTCCCACTCTCTTGGAAGAGTCAAGATCCCAGGAAGAAGACCTGGTGGATAGGCTGCGCGTGGACGCCTGGTAACAGGTGCAGCGGAGCAGTACTAATGATCGTACGGCTTGTTTCCCAAGTGTTTCTTCGCGAATGTGTGGTGAGTCCTTGTGGTGTGAGTGAGAGCGGTCTGAGATCAGACCTGAGCACGAGTGAGAGGACGAGCGGCACGGGGAGCAGGAGCAGGCCAGCGTGGCTCAGCAAAATTGAGGGAGTACTTCTTTGGACAGGTTACAAAAAGAAGAATGGAAACATCTACAAAAATCTTGATGTTTCCATTCTTCTTTTATTTTTTGGCGAGAATATATTGAGAAACATGAAGAAAGAGCAGAGCAGGGAGGAACGTATGCATATAAGAGACTTTCAAATAGAGGATTATGACGAAGTCGTAACGCTTTGGAAGCAGGCAGGGCTCGTATTGAGCTCATCAGACAATGTTGAAGGTATCAGGCAGAAACTCGAACGGGATGCAGACTTGTTTTTAGTTGCGGTCTCGGAGAGAGATATTATTGGTGTGGTGATGGGATGCTATGACGGACGGAGAGGATGGATCAATCATCTCGCTGTAGCGCCGAGTGCTCAAGGGCAAAGAGTAGGAGCCAGACTTATGCAGGAGGTGGAGTGTCGGTTGGCTGAGAAAGGTTGTGCTAAGGTTAATTTGTTAATTGAACCTACGAATGCTTCTGTTCAGGCATTCTATCAAAAGAATGGATACCAACGTGACGAATTGATTTTTATGGAGAAATGGTTATAAACTTTAATAAATGATATCTATATACTTGTGTGCTTTGATAATTGCCGGGCGGAAGGAGGATATGATGTTAATAGAAGTGCCAGGTGACTGCCTGGTTAGTAACCATATCGACTCTGTTCAACGCATTACGGCTGCGTATAATGAGAGAGACAACTAGCTATATGGGTTCTGATGAGTTGATAGCCTTGCCTGGCGCATACAATAACCTGCCTCTACAACTCACCTCGTTTATAGGGCGTACAGAAGAGATCGAAGCAGGTTGCGAACTCCTCAAGCGCGGTACTATTCGCCTGCTAACTCTCACAGGACCAGGGGGCGTAGGCAAGACACGCCTGGCTCTTCGTATAGCCGAGAAGATCTTGCCCACATTTACGCATGGCATTTGCTTTGTTTCTCTCGCCGCAGTGAATGATGTGGACCTGGTGTTGCCAGCCATCCTCCAGTCTCTATCGCGTAAAGAGAATGGATCACAGTCGATTTTAGCATTACTTCAGGAGCGCTTGCACCCTCTGCACATACTTTTAGTGCTCGATAACTTCGAGCAGGTTATAGGAGCTACGCCTGAGATCGAGCTTCTGCTCCGCTCGTGCCCTCACTTGCAGCTACTGGTCACCAGTCGCGCTCGATTGCATATCCAGGGTGAGTATGAGTATATAGTGGCTCCCCTGACGCTGCCGGATGCACTAGAACCGACTTCGGAAAGCTCACTGGAGAGCTATCCTGCAGTCACTCTTTTCTGTGAGCGCGCTCGTGAAGCCCGTTTTGATTTCGCTCTCACACCCGAGAACCAGAATGATATCATTGAGTTATGTAGACGTCTGGATGGTCTGCCCCTGGCGCTTGAACTGGCCGCCGCTCATGCTAAATTGCTCTCCCCACGCGCCCTTCTGGAGCGCCTGAAGAGGCGCCAGCCACTTCCCTCTACTCGTCTTCGCAATATTCCCGCACGCCAGCGCACCCTGCGCGATACTATTGAGTGGAGCTACGAACTCCTGAATGAGGAGGAGCGTGCTCTTTTTCGTCGCCTGGGCATTTTCTGTGCAGGCGGTACTATCGAGGCAATTGAGGGCCTCTATATACTCCTGAGCGAGCCCGAGGCCCCTGATCTCTCGCTTGCGGCTTCGCTCCTGGATAAGAGCCTTCTCATTCAACGCGAGCAGGAAGCGGGTGAACCCCGCCTTTTTATGTTGGAAACTTTACGCGAATTTGCCCTGGATTTGTTGCTGGCCTGTGATGAAGCTGAGCAAGTGCAGGAGGCTCATGCGCGCTACTATCTAGAGTTGGTTGAACGTGCTGCGGAGCATTTACTCGGGCCAGAGCAGGCACATTGGCTCTCTGTCCTTGAACATGACCATGAGAATATACGCGCTGCACTACGATTTTTTATAGAGCTACGCGATGGCTCATGTGCTCTTGCCCTTGCCGCCAAGTTGGTGCGTTTTTGGTCTATTCGGGGGCACATCAACGAGGGACGTCAGTGGTTGCACAGCGCGCTCGCGCTCTCTGCCTCTTGTGAACTGCCTATGCTGGCTGAAGCCCTGGTTGGCGCCGCCTGGCTGGCCTCGCTCGCAAATGATATTTCCCAGGCCGAACAACTCTGTAATAAGAGCTTACAAATCTTTCAAAGCCTGAGAGATAAACGCGGTGAGGGCCTGGCTCTGCATCGTCTCGCCCTCTTACACCTGACAAAAGGCGAGAAGAAGACAGCTCACAGCTTATTTATGCAGAGTATTGCCTGCTATTGTGATGCTCTTGACCTTAACGGTCAGGCCTATTCGCTTATGGCTCTGGGCGGCTTGCAGCTTAATAGCGCCGAGAATGAACAGGCCATCCTCTCGCTTAAAGAGAGCCTGCGGCTATTTAGAGAGGTGAGCAATATCGAGGGAGAGTCCTGGTCGCTCTCGATGCTGGCGCAATCTTTGCTCATGCAGGATGAAGAGGAGCAAGCCGCCGAATATGCTGAAGAGAGTCTGCGGCTTTTCAAGGCCATGGGCTTACGCGAAGGCATAGGGCGTACCCTGAACCTCCAGGCTATGCTTCACCTGCGACGCGGCCAGAGCGAGCAGGCCGCTATTGCCCTTGAAGAGAGTGAGCGATTCTTTACCGCGCTGGCGAGTCAGCGCTACCTGGCTCAGACGTGTTTCCTCCTGGCCTACACCTACACTTTACGCAACGATGAGATTCTGGTGGAGCGCTACTGGCGACGCTGTCTGAACCTCCTTCCCCTGGAAAAGAACCTGGGTAGCCTGCTTAATCTGCTTGACGAACTTGTGCGCCTATCGACAGCACAGGGCGACTTCTTCTGGGGGGCGCGCATCGCCGGTATGTGTGAGGGATTGCGTCAACGCGCTCCGGACTTACCAGGCCAGGACGCCTTCCAGCCTGAAAAAGAACACATCGCCCGCCTGGGCAAGCAGAGCGATCAGCAACCCCTCACACTGGCTTATGCCGAGGGGCAAAATTTGCCCTTAACAGAAGTCTTCACTGTACGCCACAGAGGACAGCCAATTCCTCAAGATTCTCCAGTGACTCACTCTACTGATCTCAGCCAGCGCGAGCTAGAAGTGCTGCGCTTCCTGTCCCAGGGCCTGAGCAACAAGCAGATCGCTACGCAACTGGTCATCAGCCCGCGTACCGTTGATGCTCATGTCCGCTCTATCTATAACAAGCTTGCCCTCAATTCGCGCGCCGCCGTGGCCCGCTACGCCCTCGAGCACCACCTCTGTTGATATATTATGACATAGCTCAACCATGAGCTCATGCATTAAGTCAATGAAAATCATTTTATGTGCCACCATTTATGTGTCTATAACCTCCAAATTAGGTATTACCAATAGGCGATATTACCGATGCTCGACAGGCGTGCTCAAGGTATATTCTTTTCAGATAAACGTGAAGCCGTTATGTGTGAAAGGATTATATGTATATGCAAGATGTGCCGGCGCGAAGCGAGGATGCCATCATCAATGTGCGCAAGCTTGTGGCTCTGGATATCGTCTTTCATAGGCCAGTGTTTATTATTGGCGAGTTCGCGCTGGCGGTCGTGGGTGCCAGCGCGCTGGGATTGTTCTCAATCCTTTTCTTTCTTTCGCGTGGTGCATACCCCATCCTTGTTGGTTGCTACCTGCTGGGAATGGCGTTGAACTACGTGCCATTGCTGGTCTATGCTATCGCTATTGTCAGGTGTAAGAGCGCGCGTGAGGAGGTCGCCTTTGAGGTGGAGCATAAAGGCAGATATGTACGCAGATATACGCTTCAATCGTTGCTGCTGCTCGTGCCATTGCTGGTCTTCTTTCTGGCGCTCTACCAGGAGGCTCGTAGCCGCAGAAAAGAGTAGTTAACTATGCAGAACATTCAGGCCTATGCCGGGCAAGAATTAAGCTGGACGCGAGCAAAGAGTAAGCCTCACCCATTCGAGCTAAAGGCTGGTGAAGAGCTTCTGATGAGAATTACGCTGCGTGGCAAGCTAGGCCAGGAGGCGTTGATCGAAGTGGAGAGTGGAGAGTGGATCTTTACACGTAAGGCCCTGGGACAGACAATCAATGTGCGTGACGCTGCTATACAAGAAGAGATCGCGAGCATACGGCGGAGTATGAGTGGTAGTGCTACCTGTTCTCTTAGAGGAGGTGGTGAGTATCGCTGGGCCAACACGGGTTTCTGGCGTGGCGAGTGGACCTGGTTTACCAGCGAGCGCGTGCCATTGCTACGCACAGTCAGGGGGAAACGAGTGTATATAGAGGAAACTGCTCGCGACCTACCTGAGCTGGCTTTGCTGGTCGCGCTTGCCTGGTACCTCAACCGTGCACAGGATGAGGATGCCGCCTGGATCACCGCGAGTGTAGTTCCCAGCGTGTAGTATGCCAAGCAAGAGTAAAAAAGAGAATGCCATGGGTGAGCCGGTAGGGTCCATGGCATTCCAGTGCGGTCGGAAGAAAGCAGTCAACGAGTTTTCTTCGACGGAACAAGGAAAGAACGTCTTTCGCGACCGTTCGCTTAGTCATCGTCGTCAGACGAAAAGGTGCTATGGCAGCCAGGGCAATAGTACTGAAGATCGCCGTTTTCGTCGGTCTCGGGCATATCTTCGTCGATATCAACGAGCAGGATGCCATCTTCATCATCGTTTGGGCAACTGTGGTATTTAATCTGCTCCAGATTCATCTTGAGTCTCCTGTGTTTGAAACAAGCAACGACATACTCCGCGACGAGACCCATCCCTCTCGAAATTATTTGGTAAGAGGGTGCCTCTTGGGTGTCTCTTATAATTTTGCGAACTGGGTGTCTTCTTCTCCGAACCCCCTGAGCGCGCGTGTCCCCGAATGGGGGAAGCGCTAGTCACATGAGTGACGTTGGGTTTCGGAAAAGATCTGTCTGCAATAGTTCGAACTTTGCTTCTGCCACTGACTCTATATGGTATTTTTTCGATCCTCAACTTCCCCGGACTTTCTGGTGCGGAAGTACTATCTTTTCATGCAGAAATTAGCTTCTCTATCGTAGACAGAGTAGGCGCGCTCAGGTTTCCGAGAGGCGGTATGTCTTTGTTGCCGTCTTATCCAAAAAGACGTTTGAAATTTTTACTTTCGAAACATTGTTGACATAAATAGGAAGAATATCGGCAAACTGTAGGAAAACGCCAAAACGCTGCAAATGACATTGTCATCCTTATGTCGAGCAAACATTCAATAACATGCTGGTAAGGGAATGTTGTGAGAAGTCACTATGAACGATAGGGATGACCTTTTAGCAAAAACTTTGAAGATGTGAATAAAATACAATTAAAATATACATAGAAAAGAGAAAGCAGAAGGAGCAAAAAGCATGAGCAATGACCTCAAGAATATGCCCGAATCCTACTGGAAAGAGAAGCTAACACCTGAGCAGTATCAGGTCTGTCGCCTCAAAGGTACAGAGCGACCCTTCACTGGTGAGCTCTACTATAATCATAAAGAGGGAACGTATCAGTGTATCGCCTGTGGAGAGCCGCTGTTCTACTCCGATAACAAGTATGACTCTGGCTGTGGTTGGCCCAGCTTCGATGACCCCGTGAGCAAGAGCAATGTCGAATTCCACGAGGATAACTCCCATGGCATGCACCGTGTCGAGGTCACCTGCAAGAACTGTGGCTCGCACCTGGGCCATGTCTTCGATGACGGCCCCCGTGACACGACAGGCCAGCGCTACTGTATCAACTCGGTCTCCCTCAAGTTTCAGCCCAAAGACCAGAAGTAAGGTCCAGCGAGTAGAGTAATACTTGCGAAGGGAAGGATAATTGTTATGGAGATGAGCGCGCGCAACCGCCTTAAAGGAACCGTTAAGTCGCTCAAGGAAGATGGTCTGATGGCCCAGGTCACTATTGAGTTGCCAGACGGCCAGAGCATCACCTCAATCATCACTCGCGATGCGGCTCAGGCCCTCAGCCTGCAACAGGGCGATGCCGTCTACGCCATCATCAAATCCACTGAAGTCATGATCGGGAAGTAGATATCCAGCAAAAAGATGCAGGAGCAGTTTGCCCCTGCATCTTTTTGCTGGATATCTACATTTGCTTTTGATTTGCAAGTCTTTGAGTAAGGATATGTGGATGGGTGTGGCGAATCCCACGTCCATCCACATACCCTTACCCCTGAGCGCCGCAGGCGCGAAGGCAGTTACTTGACGTTCCTAGCTTTATCTATATACAATCTCTACACAATATTATTTCAAAGACGGGGGAAGAGCAATGAGCAATGAGGCTGATGTAATCATCGTCGGGGCCGGGCTGGCCGGGCTGGTTGCAGCTGCGGAACTTGTCGACGCGGGCCGACGCGTCACTATCCTTGAGCAGGAGCCAGAGGCATCCTTTGGTGGGCAGGCCTTCTGGTCCTTCGGTGGCCTGTTCTTCGTCAACTCACCTGAGCAACGGCGCATGGGTATTCACGATTCTCATGAACTCGCGCTACAGGATTGGATGGGGAGCGCGGGCTTTGACCGCGAGGAGGACCACTGGCCCAGGCAGTGGGCCAGGGCCTATGTTGATTTCGCGGCGGGCGAGAAATACTCCTGGCTACATGCTCAGGGACTACGTCTCTTTCCTATAGTCCAATGGGCGGAGCGAGGCGGCTACCTGGCAGGTGGGCATGGCAATTCTGTGCCGCGCTTCCATGTCACATGGGGTACTGGTCCAGGGGTACTGGAACCGTTTATTCGACGCGTGCGCGAAGGGGAGAAGCGCGGGCTGGTACGCCTCTGTTTCCGCCATCGCGTTACCAGGCTTGCTATCAGCGGTGGCGTGGTGACTGGCGTGCACGGCGAGGTGCTTGAGACCAGTAATGTCGAACGGGGTGAACGCAGTTCGCGGGAGGTGGTAGGCCAGTTTGATTTCGGCGCGCAGGCGGTGATTGTCACCTCGGGAGGCATTGGAGGCAACCATGAACTGGTACGACGCAACTGGCCGCAGCGTATGGGGCCACCTCCGCAAAATATGCTCTCAGGTGTACCCGATCATGTGGATGGACACATGCTTGAGGTAGTTGAGCAGCAGGGCGGACACATTATCAACCCTGATCGCATGTGGCATTATCCCGAGGGTATTATCAACTATGCGCCGATCTGGACGCGCCATGCTATTCGTATTTTGAGTGGACCCTCTCCGCTCTGGCTAGATGCACGCGGACATCGCCTACCCGTGCCACTCTTCCCCGGTTTCGATACGCTGGGATCTCTGCAACATATCACCACCAGTGGATATGATTACTCCTGGTTCCTGCTCAACCAGCGCATCATTGAGCGCGAGTTTGCCCTCTCTGGCTCTGAGCAGAATCCTGACCTGACTGGCCGCAGTATCCCCCTCGTCTTTAGCCGCGTTCTACCTGGAGCACCCGCACCAATCGAGGCCTTTAAAAAGCGCGGCGTCGATTTCATTGTGCGCTCGACGCTGCCAGAACTCGTACAAGGTATGAATGAGCTGACTGGCAATACCCTCATCGATGAGGCAGAGCTGGAACGTGAAATTAAAGAACGTGATCGACAGATTGCGAATCCCTTCGCCAAGGACTTGCAGGTCACGGCTATCCGTGGCGCGCGTGCATATTCTGTGGATAAGTTTATCCGCGTAGCGAAGCCGCACCGCATCCTTGACCCCAAGGCTGGCCCCTTGATTGCCGTGCGCCTCTCAATTCTCACGCGTAAGACGCTAGGAGGGCTGGAGACTGATCTCTCTGGTCGTGTGCTTCAGGCCAATGGTGAGCCGCTACCAGGCCTCTACGCTGCGGGCGAAGTGGCCGGTTTTGGCGGAGGCGGTGTGCATGGTTATCGCGCCCTGGAGGGAACCTTCCTTGGCGGCTGCATCTTCTCTGGCCGAACCGCAGGCCGGGCAGTTGCGCAAAGCGTGTTGTAAACAATATCAGCTTAGTTATAAGAGCGATCCAAAAATAGGGAGCGGTTGGAGGTATAGCATATGCCTGGCAAGGAGGCAGTAAATGAACAAAGTGTTTATCACCTGCTTATCAAAACATTCTTTCTTTTGGATGATAGTGATCGCCAGTTCTTCGCAGCCTATGGCCTGAGTACGCGTCAGTACTGGACGCTGCAACATCTGGATGAGCAGCAGGGCCGTTCGATGGTAGACTTGAGTCGGGTTCTATTTACGGACAAGAGTAATGTGACGGGTATTGTAGACCGTCTGGAGCGCCTGCACCTGGTCGCACGTACGGCGGACTCCAGGGATCGCCGGGTCATCCTGATCACACTTACTCCCCAGGGGCGTGAGTTGCGGGATACTTTGCAGACGCAGTACGATGCACGCATTCAGGAGCACCTGGGCGTGATAGACTCCAAGGACCTACCGGCAATCCTGGCATCTCTGCAAGCGGTCTGTCTCAATGTCGAGGCTTACCTGGAGAAGATAAAGGAGTAAAAGCTAACATTGCTGGTGGCCAAACGGTCGCCAGCAATGTTAGCTTTTACTCACTCAGGCACGTGCCTCAGAAAAAGAAGCCTCCCTATCTGAAAAGGCTTCTGGTGCCTTTAAGAGCGTCATGCTCATCCATACAAGTGCGCAATAAAAGACAAGTGAGGCAATGAGAGTTACAATGCCTGCTTCCTGAAGCGTGCCTCCTATGGCTTGAACGAGAAGCGTTGCCAGGAGCAAGAGAACGGGCCAGCGAGGAAAAATTTCCGTGCGTAGGCTTGAGAGACAGAAGATGATGCCTCCCACCAGTTGGAGCAGGGAGCCGACCAGGAAGAGTCCCCCCAACCCATCAGGTCCTTGAGCTAGCTTGGGATCCATATTTGCCAGCCAGGGAACCAGAAAAACGTTGAGCATAGTGGCGTCAATATTCAAAAGGAACATCCCCAGGCTAAAGCCAATGAAGCCGATCAACCCCCCCATTCCTATGCCTGACAACTGCCGAAGGAAGAGTGCGGGCAAGCACAGACAGACTATGAGTCCACCCACAAGCAGAAGGAGACCACCCGCCAGGACCAGTGTATCATTCTGCCCACTCAAGAGCTGACAGATGTGAGCCAGAATAATCAGGCCGGACGCACTTATAAGGCCAAATCCACTCAAACGGAAGAGCACTTGTGGAGAGAGCATAAGATTGAAACCTCCTTTGAAGGCAGTACATGTTCTATGTTATTGTTTCTCCCTTTAGCATAGAGTACTGCTCCAAACGAACCAGCTCGATGAAATCGCCTTATAAGCTAGCTTAAGCCAATTTAAACTAGGCCATAACCTCGCGTTGCACCCAATGGCCTCAAAATCGTATTTTCTTACCCCGAATTTGCCCCATTTTTAAACTTTGTATTTAGGTCTTCCACTGCCGCGCTATGCATTGACGGCATAACATGGCTGTAAATATTCAAGGTCCCGTGCCAGGTTGCTCAATGTTCAGTTTTGATTGAGGTGACGCAGGGCCGCCTGAGCGGCAAAGTAGCCACACATACCGTGGACACCCCCTCCTGGCGGTGTGGAGGAGGAACAGATATAGAGGCTCTTATCGGGGGTGGAGTAGGGCGTTGGCGAGATGGTTGGGCGGGTGAACATCTGCGCGAGATCCTGTATACCGCCGTTAATATCCCCACCAATATAGTTGGCGTTGTAGCGTTCCATATCCATGGCATTGGTGGTGTGTCGAGCCAGGATGCGGTCGCGAAAGCCAGGGGCGAAACGCTCAATCTGTGCCTCGATGCGCTCACTCATATCAACATCCGAGCCATTGGGGACATGGCAATAGGCCCAGACTGCGTGTTTGCCCTGGGGGGCACGAGTCTCATCAAAGAGGCTCTGTTGTGCGAGTAGAACAAATGGACGCTCAGGATGTTCCCCTCGCCAGATCGCGCGCTCGCTCCTGGCAATCTCGTTGAAGGTGCCACCGACATGGACCGTACCGGCTCTCCTGCACGCGTCAGCACTCCAGGGAATGGGGCCGTCGAGCGCGAGATCGAGCTTGAAGATGCCCGGACCGTAGCGATAATGCTGCAATTGGCGTTTATAGAGGCCGGAGAGGTGACTTCCCGCGATGCGCAGAAGTTGGCGTGGGGTGATATCGCAGAGGATGACGCGCGCCGGGGGGAGCGTGTCGAGTGATTTCACCTCCATGCCCGTGACAATTTCACCGCCCAGGTCGCGCAGATAGGCCGCGAGCGCATCAACAATCTTATGTGACCCCCCACGTGGGATAGGCCAGCCCACCGCGTGGGCCAAGAGGCCCAACATCAGGCCCGCCGCCGCACTGGAGAGCGTATTAAGAGGGAGCATCGAATGGCCGCTCATGCCCGCGAAGATCGCGCGAGCTGCCGCTCCTTTAAATTGAGTTTGCGTCAGACCGCTGGCCGAGCGCAAGGCCGCTAGGCCAAAGTGCGCTATTTTGAATGGGTGCAGCATCGTCTGCGGGCGCAATGGTCCAAGAAAGGCGTTGATGATGCTTTCCCAATTATCGAGAAGTGGTTGCATTAGTTTGGTATACGCTGTGGCATCCACACCCAGGCTGGCGGCGGTCACCTCCAGGCTACGGGCCACCAGTGCCGCCTGCCCATGGTCGAGCGGGTGGGCCAGGGCAAATTCTGGCTGAATCCACTCGATGCCATAGCGAGCGAGTGGTAGGGTGCGAAAGAATGGCGAGGCCAGCCCCATGGGGTGGATCGCCGAGCACACATCGTGGGTAAAGCCTGGCAGGGTGAGTTCGGCTGACCGGGCGCCGCCGCCGATCTGTTCTTTGGCCTCAAGCACGAGGACCGAGCGACCTGTGCGCGCAATGGTAATGGCGGCTGCGAGGCCGTTGGGTCCTGAGCCGATGATAAGCGCGTCATATGATGGTTTTGTAATCATAAAAAGAGTCTTTCCAGGCGAAAGTGCGCCGCACTCTCGCCCGCTTACAATTATTTCGCGTGTCGCCGAAACCAGAGCGCTGGATGGGTCAGCAGGTGAACTTGTGTGCGAATGGCCGAATTATGCCAGATGTTTTTGGCTTGTGACCAGCTCCATTTTTTATCAACGCAGATGGTTTCCGTTTGCACAGGCGCTTCCATCTGGAAGTGCTTCGCCAGCTTTCCTAGCGTATGCTCCCAGAAGATATCCTCCTGCTTATGTCCGCCGAAACGCAGTCCTAGTTCATAAATGGGATCGCTGGCGCGCATTAAGACCTGAGCCTGGACGAGGGTCTCTCCTTTCTCTTTATACGCGCTAAAGGTAATCCAGCCAGCGAACATATGGCCTTGAGGTGTCATCAGGGTAAAGCTCTCATCATCAGCATACAACACCAGCACGCCAGTTGAGAGTGGCATCCCGCCCACTGCCAGGTTGAGGAGTGCTACTTCACCCGGTGCAATCCCTGTCAGTGGGCCAAAGAAGCGCGAATTCGCGGGCCAGAATTCGGCGAAGTGTTCTTTCCAGACAGCAATGACGGCCTCTGGTTCTACCTTTGTGCCTGTTAAGGTGACACGGTAGGTTTTCTGCCACATCGAGCCAAAGCCCTGGAGTGGCCCGGTGATTTGTCGACCATCGACGTTGAGGTTCAGCGCTCCGCTCGGGGCATTTTGTATCCGTAGCGTGTGTGTATGTTGTGGTGCCCAGCTTGCCGTATTGCGGGGCTGGCCCCCTTTCGCAGGCGGTTGTGGGGTTGTCATCGGGTCTCTCTCCTTTTAAAGAAGCGTGGCCGATTCTCCGTCACGGTTACAGCGGAACGGAGCGCTTTGATGGCCTCGTTTTCGTTCGCATAAAGCTGGATAGAATCGTTAAGACGGGTCAATTGAAAAATGTTCTGATAGTGTTCGCTTAACCCATACCCGAAGAGTCGCTGTTTCTGGCGATTTGCGCGAATCAGCAGCGTGACGATCAGACCAATGCCACTACTATTCATATACTCCATTTCGCTAAAATTGAGAATAATCGCGTGGATATTTGGTGTGTTGATAGTGTTGTACATCTCCATCAATATACCTTCCGCAAACGCATTGAGTTCGCCCTGGATATCGATGATGCCGGCAATCCCGTTGACCGTGCGTGCTTGCATAGTTACTTTGGCTTCTGGCATGCTTTTCTCTGCCTCCTGCAACTGCTACATAACGTAACAAAAACGACACTGTTTTTACATAGATTGGCTGGATTTACTCATGTCTTGTGTGAGAGCGCTTGCCTCATCGGGGAAGATGTGTAAGAAATCGGCCAGGCGGGTGACCTGGAATATTTCCACATAATGTTCGCTCAGGCCACAGGCGAGCAGGCGACGGTGCTGTTTGCGGGCGCGGGCGAGCAGACTGACAATCAGCGCGATACCGGTGCTGTTGATATAGTTCACACCGTGAAAGTTGAGCAGAATGATCTCTAAGCCATATGCCTCGGCTTCGGCATAAGCGTTGTTCAACACACTTTCAGCCTGGGCGTTGATCTCGCCATGCAGGTCCACAATAGAGACGCTTGGTTGGTGGCGGACCGCGGCTTTAAGCACTTTGAGGGGCATGGGGGCCTCCTTCCAAGGACATCACAAGTTCTATGGTATGGGTATGTTCGTCGTTGAGAATGCGCATCTCATCGACCATATTCTGGATCAAGAACAGGCCCCAACCACGGGGCGATTGTAATTCAGCTAGCTTGGCCTCGATATCAGGCGTTTCCGGAGCCTGAGTGGGCTGGTAACCACCTTGATCGCTGATCCGTACCGCGATGGCCTGCTCTGACGAGAGGAGTTGGAGGATGACAGGGCACTCCGGGTGGTAGTGGTTTCCATGTTCCATAGCGTTCATGGTGGCCTCTGCCACCGCTGTTTTGAGCTGCTCCAGACGACGTTCTGGCAGATGAAAGGGCTGAACACGCTGGGTTATATATGAGATTGCGATCCGTTCATTGCCCATTGCGCTGGGGATAGACCATGTTTCTAGGGGTTGCCAGTCATCTCCGCTTTCGATGGACCCTTCATGGATTTCGGGCTTCCTCAGAATCTCGGTTGTTTCCTGGAGGTTCTGCACTGGGACGTGTTGTAAGGTCACCAGGGTGATATCATCCTCCTGTTCCCAGTCTGCTCCAGTAAAGGTGCTGAGCTCTGCGCGCAAGTAATCGATAGGAGAGTTTTTGTCCTGGTATGCGCCAAGCAATGTAATCAAGCGCGGAAAGCCAAACATGTCGCGAGTAGAATTGTGCGCCTCAACCAGGCCATCGCTATAGAGTAGCATGCTTTCGCCAGGTGCCAGGGTGACTTCTTTCTCTTCATAGAACATGCCAGGCATCAATCCCAGGGGCATACCTGTGGCGCGTAGCTCGCCTACCTCGCCCTCATGCCAGCGATAAGGCAGGTCATGCCCAGCATTGGCATAGCGCAGGAATCCACTCTGAGGATCGAGAATGGCATAGAAACACGTGACAAACATTCTCTCTGGAATATCGGGAAAGAGCAAATCGTTGGCGCGTTCCAGAACGGCGCCGGGAGAGAGATCTTCCTGGGCCGAGGAACGCAGGATACTGCGGGTGGTCGCCATAACCAGGGCGGCAGGAATGCCCTTATCAGTCACATCGCCAACGACAATCCCCAGCCGGCCATCTTCATAAGGGATAAAGTCATAGAAGTCGCCGCCAACCGCGCGCGCTGGCTGATAATAGGCAGTCACTTGCCAGTTGGGCAGATCGGGCAGTTCTTTAGGTAGCAGTGTTTGTTGAATGATGCGCGCCACTCGCAATTCCTGCTCAATGCGTTCGCGTTCGCGGGCTTGTGCCTGTTGATCCAGAACCATCTGGGCGACACGGAGAGCGGGCGCGGCCTGGGTTGCCAGCGAGTTCAGCAGTCCTTTGTCATAACTGGAGTAGTCTTGCTCACTCAAACGTTCTCTTAGATTGATCAGCCCAACCAACTCACCCTGGCTCACCAGTGGCATTGTCAGCTTGACTCCTGCTTCTTTGAGTTCGCGCAGAATTGGCGAATCGAGATGCAGTTTCTCGACCTCAATTGCGCTAGGCGAGCTCAGGAAATAGGCAACAAGCGCGTCGTTGGGCGCGATGTTCACCGCCTGCGAAACAACGCGCTGAGTTGCGGGTAATACAGGCGTCGGGAGAGCTTGCTTTTTTTGGGTGCTTCGCCGGAAAAGCATTCTCTGGCGAATGTATTGGAAAAATGTTGCCATCTCGAACTCCAATATTCTCTACGATGTATCTTTCCTTCGTAGTATAGAGTCTGCATGTCCTCTAAACGTTACGGTAAAGAGGAATGTTCTCGCACCTTTCTCGTAACGTTTTTAGGACGGCCAGGAATTATAATCAAAAACGAGAGAGAGCTTTTCAGCAGCGCTCTACTACAAGAGAGGACTATTTGTCATGGCAACGGCTAGTTTCGAGGCCCATATTCGGCACCGGACGCGGGTTGCGATTATCGATTTACAGGGTGAAATCAACAATTTCGCGGCAGATGCGCTGGATAGTGCTTATACGGAAGCTGTCAGCGGGCACCCTGAAACCATCTTGCTGAATTTCAGTCAGGTAAATTATATGAACAGTGTTGGAATCGCGCTGATCGTTGGGATGCTCAAACGCGCTCTTAAAGCCAGATGCCCCTTGATGGTGTACGGTCTGAGTGAGCATTTTGTGGAGATTTTTCGCATTACACGCCTGGCCGATTTTATGCTCATCTTCTCTGATGAGGCACAGGCATTGAATAGTATCCCTCCATCTCGATCATAGATTTGGGTGGCTACCACTCGACCAATTTCCAGATCTCTGGCTGCATCGCGCCTGCTTCTCCGTCGATTTCGGTGTAGATGCGGGCGGCAAGCTTAAGCTGGCTCATCGCCTCATCGGTGCGCTCGGCTTCGTGCAGGAGGTCAGACAGGTTGCTATGCAGGGCAGCTTCGCGGTGGCGATCACCCTGGGAACGACAGAGTGCCAGGGCCGTTTCCGTGAGCGCAATGGCGCGTACAATCTCCCCGCTGGCTCGATAAGCCAGGGCCAGATTATTCAGGGCGGCGGCCTGAATGCTGGCGTCTTGCAGATTTTCCGCCAGGGCCAGGCTGCGTTCCAGATGAAAATATGCTGTGGTCATCTCTCCCTGGCTATTGGCAAGAATACCCAACATATTGTGTGCCTGGGCCAGTGCATGAGTATCGTTGGCCTGTTCTGCCAGGTCGAGTGCTTGCTGTGCCAGATCGTGTGCCTGCTGGATATGTCCATGATGGTGGGCAGAGAGACTCCAATCGGCGCATACTCGTGCCTGCTCCTCCTCTGATCCAGCCTGTGTTTGGAGTAAGTGAAGGGCGAGGGCAAAGTGTTCTTCCGCAAGTTGCCAATTCCCCCGACGCTCATAGATCTTGCCTTGTTTCTGTTCCAGAATAGCGCGTGGCGTGGCACTCAGAGCTTTGGCAGCCCGATAACTTTTGAGGGCTGTTTCATATTCCCCCAGGAAGGTATACAGGCCAGCAATGGTTTCAAGCAGTTCGGAGCTTGTGGGATGGCCCAGCGCCAAGGCGGTGTGAAAATGGGCCAGGGCCTCCGTGTGTCTGTAGAGAGAACGCGCATACTCGCCAGCCTGACAAAAATAGGTGGCGGCCAGGGCTCGCTGGTTGGCTGCCTGATAGTGCAAAGCGATCTGGCCCGCGAGTATCCCGAGCTCACGTTGTCCACGCATACGCGCCACCAGTGTCTCTGCGGTGCGACGGTGAAGCAGGCGGCGGCGAGCCAGAGTGATCTCGTCGTACACCAGGCTGCGCATTTTTTCATGACAGAAGTCGTAGATGAGCGTGGATTCGTTGCTTAAAGGGTAGTGGTAAGATGTGGGCAGATTGCCCATCTCTTTAACCAAACCCATGCTGATCAGTTCTTCCAAACCATTCACCGTCTCTTCCTCGCTGCGACCGCTGA
>NZ_BNJH01000004.1:110000-1285811 GCF_016587395.1 Ktedonobacter sp. SOSP1-52 | reverse complement strand
CGCACCGGCTGGTAACGGGAAGAAGAGCGCCTTGGGTCGGCCCTGAGTGGCGTCCAGTGAGCCCACAAAGGCTCGCCCATCCAGGTTCTTAAAGGCAAAGATCGCTGAGACGTTCAAGACATGTCGCTGACTATCTACCTGCTTCACCAGCAGGGTCGATTCGATGACGGCCATTTTTGAGCTATCCGTGGTCGCGTCATAGACCGTCAGATCTACCTTCTGCTCCGGCTGGTTGACCAGGGAGAGCGAGTCCGACGAGTAGTTCGCATTCTGATAACGGATATACACTGCGTAGGTCAGAGTCTTGTCATTCGAGAGGCTAGAGAAACTATAATTTCCGCCCGCATCGGTAATGGTTGTCTGTGCATCCTTCGAGTTATTGCCCTGCGCCACCTGCAAGGTGACAGTCTGCCCTGCCAGGGGGCTATTATTCTTCGAACCATCCAGCAGTCGTCCATAGATATGACCCGTGCCGCCATGCGCTATCCCGGCTGTTCGTGTATGCGCCCGAGCAGGAGACCAGGCCAGAATTCCCAGTATGAGCAGCGCCAGCAGGCAGGCCCCGCCCAGCACCTGGCTTATAAACACCAGGCGTTTGCCCAGTCCAGGGTTCTTGCGTGTCTCCTTCTTGCTCAAACATTTATAGTTGCTTCGCATCGTCTTTGTCTTCCTCGTTTTGCTCTCGCATACTGCGCAACTGTTCCTCAATCATCTCATCCAGGGCCTGCTCCTGGTCATAGCGCGCCTTCAAGGCCACAAGGGCGCGCCGCATGTAACGCTCGCGCATGCTGCGATAATCTGGCTCGTCGATATTCCCAAGCTGATAATCGAGTTCAACTTCCTGAAGGGCCGCCTTGGCCGCAGTTTCCTGGCCCTCGGTGGTAGTAGCACGCTCCTGCACACTCTGTTCCACTTGCTCAGAGATGACGATCTGTTCGGCACTTCTTCTGGTCTCTGAGCGGCGCAAGAGGGGGTAGAGCACAAAAGCCAGGGCCAGTAACCCCAGGATCAATGCGATTACAATAGCCATTAGTGCTCCTCCTTCTTCTGGTGTTTTTCCTGCGCCGCTTGTGCCTCATCTGTTTGCTCTTTCTGCGAGGGGCGAAAGAGGATGTCTTCCTCGGCTAGCTCTTGTTCGAGTAAAGCCTGGTACGTCTCCAGCTCTTGTGCATCTACGATCTCTAACGAGTGGGCCTCGCGTTGCGCGAGCGTCACTCCTCGTGTTTGCGCCTGCCTGCGCCAATCGCGTAGGGTCAGGAAGACCAGGACACATCCCCCAAGCAGCAATAACGCAGGCACTAGCCAGGCGAGCAGGGAGAAGCCTTGGGACTGGGGCGTCAGGAGGATATCATCCCCATAGTGCTCGCGAAAGTAATCAAACACCTCTTGCTCAGATTTGCCCTCTTGCAACTGCTGGCGAATCTTTGCGCGCATCTGACGCGCCATATCCGCAGGGGCATCCGACACCGGCTCGCCCTGACAGACAGGACACTTGATCTGGCTGGCGACCTCCCGCACACGCTGATCCAGCGTCTTATTGCGCTCAGCATTGATATACAGGAACGACCAGGCGGCGAGCATAAAGGCGACCAGGCCCAGGCAGAGATAGAGCATGCTGCGCTTTCTTACAGGTCTCCCAGGTCTCATACGCTGGCTCCCTTGTCTACAGCCACCTTGCTTGCCTCTTCAGGCGTCGTGATCGCGACACGTCCATTTTTTACGCCCTGGCGACCATATACAGCTCGCTTGCGCCCATCCGGCCACCAGCAGAGCAGGCCACCTAGCAGCATAATGACGCCCCCATACCAGACCAGGGGCACCAGGGGATTGATAAAGATACGAATGGTGGCCTGCGAGGGACCACTCCAGTCACCCAGGAAGACATAGAGGTCGGTCACCCCCAGAGTCGTAATCGCAATCTGGCTGGCTGGCTGATTATCGAAGTTCTTATACATTGTACGCCCAGGCTGAATAGAGTCCACCAGTGTCCCATTACGCCAGACCTGCATCAGTGCCGAGACGCTCTGCTGATCATCGCCATAGCTCTGCAAGTTGCCCTTGTAGACGAACAGGTAGCCACCAATCGTGGTCTCCTGCCCGCTCTTAAGCGTGACATCCTTCTGCACCTGGAAGAAGTGAGAGCCAATGACGCCCGCCGCCAGCAAGACCAGGCCCAGGTGAACCACGTAGCCACCATAGCGCTGGCGATAGCGCTTAAAGAGCATGTAGACGGCCTGCCAGTAGGGCTCGCCATGCGCGTGCCGCACACGAGCGCCACGCCAGAGTTCATACAAGATCGCCATGGCGGTAAAGGCGCAGACCGAGAAGCCAATGTTAGCCAGGACATCCGTGACACCCAGGAGTGGCAGTACCAGTGCGCAGGCCGCCGCCAGTATCGTAGGCACACTCAGGTTACGCCAGAGAGCATTAGAAGAGGTACGGCGCCACGCTAGCAGTGGCCCAATCCCCATCGCCAGAATGAGCACGGCGAAGAGCGGACCATTCACGGAATTATAGAAAGGCGCACCCACCGTCATCGTCTGCTTGCGAATAGTCGCTGAGATCAGGGGGAAGAGGGTGCCCCATAGAGTAGCGAAGGTGATACCCAGCAGCATCAGATTATTCAGCAGGAAGACACCTTCGCGCGAGACCACCGAGTCGAACTCCTGGTCCGGCTTGAGTTTTGGTAAGCGGAAGAAGAAGAGCGCGGTCGAAAAGATGATAATGACGGCCAGAAAGGCAAAGAAATACACGCCGATGTTAGAATAGGCAAACGAGTGCACCGAGCTAATAATGCCGCTTCGCACCTCAAAGGTGCCAAAGATCGAGAGCGCGAACGAGGCGATCACCAGGAACATATTCCAGACTTTGAGCATGCCACGGCGCTCCTGCACCATTGTCGAATGCAAAAAGGCCGTCGAGGTCAACCAGGGCAGAAGCGCGGCATTCTCCACCGGATCCCAGCCCCAGTAGCCGCCCCAGCCCAACACATGGTAGGCCCACCAGCTTCCCAGGAGCAGACCCGCCGTCTGAATACTCCAGGAGGCCAGCATCCAGCGACGCATGGAGCGCAGCCAATCACTATTTACCTCGCCCGAAAGCAGTGCCGCCACCGCGAAGGCGAAGGGCACCGAGAAGCTCATATACCCCATCAACAACATCGGTGGATGCACCAGCATCCCAGGGTCCATCAGCAGCGGATTCAGGCCCGTGCCATCCTGTGGAGGATAGGGCAGGCGCACAAAAGGATTAGAAACGGTGACGAGCACCATTACGAAGAAGCCCTCAACCACCATCAAGGTCGCCAGCACATAGGGTACCAGCTTAGCGGGAGCGCGACGCGAGGTAAAGACAAAGATCGCGGAGAAGATGCCCAGCATCAGTGCCCAGTAGAGCAGTGAACCTTCCTGCCCGCCATAGAAGGCGGCTGAGGTAAAATACCAGGGCATGCTACGGCTTGACTGTTCGGCGACATATTTTACCCCAAAGTCATGCGTCAAAAACGATGCCACTAGCATCGCCGAGGCCAGCACGAGGAAGCCGGATACCACCAGGACAGACCTCTTGGCGCTTATGATTGCCTGTGGCTGCTCTCGCACTGCTCCCACCACCGCTATGACAATAGCGAAAACGGCGAAGCCGAGCGCCAGCATTAGCGCAATAATACCAATATCAGAAAAGTACACTCTACTCTATTCCTACTTTCTGGCCTACTTTCTGGCTGGAGGGGTCGCGTTCTGGAACTTGGAGGGGCACTTCGCCAGCAGGGTCTGCGCCTCGAAGGGTCCCTGGCCCGTATAGCGTCCCTCGACCACTACCTGTACACCTGGCTTAAAGATATCAGGCACCACTCCGCTATAGTTGACGCGCAAGGTTTGCTTGCCGTCTACAATTGAGAACTGAATATGGTTCTGCACATCATCCTTGACGATTGTGCCAGCCTGGACATTGCCCGCGATACGTATGGTCTGTGAGGCACAATTCGTACAGGATTTCAGTTCCGAGACTGTCATATAATAGGCGGCGCTGGTCTGTGTATTGGCATAGACCAGGTATACAACCGCTCCCAGAATAGCCAGTCCCACCAGTAAAAAGCTCAGTGGGAAACGCTTTTTGCGGCGCTGCTCTGGAGTAATCTTTGCTTCTTGCTGCTCTATCGTCATTGCAGGCGGCACGTTCCGTCCTCCTTGCCTATTAGGAAACCTGAACGCGTGAACGCTAGTCGCGAGAGCGGCGTTGGTTTCCGCATAAGGATCTAATGAGGGGCGATGGTCGCTTCAAACAGGATGTTGAGCAGCGCCCCTAGAATAAATACCAGTATGCCAAGGGCTAGCATGACTTGAGGCGCGACCTTTGAGAGGCGCGAAGTCCTTTTTGCCAGCCGGCGAATATTGCTTTGTCCCAGGTAAATAGCCACAAACAGCATTGCAAGCACGAGCACGATCTTGGTGATCAGGGTCGCGAGATATGGCCAGCCCAGGGTGGTCTGCGTCAGGCGATCCACCGTCAGGTAGACGCCGCTCAGCACCATGACCCCCATGCAGATATTGACCATCCGCTTGAAGAGGGCCGCGACCTGGCCCGAAATCACTGGAGAGGGTCCACCGGCGCGCAATGCGGGAATGACCACGAGCAGATACATAATACTGCCACCAACCCAGGCCGCACCCGCGATTGTATGCGCGGCGCGCATGATTAGATGTAAGATCATTTCCGCGTTACCCCAGCTCCAAGATCTTATTCCGAAATCCAACGTCACTCTCGTGACTAGCGCTTCGCGCTCAGGTTTTCGGATAAGAAGTATCTAAAGAAATTAGGCGACACCTAATTTCTTCAATTCGAGCTGCAAACCCTTCTGGTCCAGGGGCCCATAGCGCCCTACGATCTTGCCACTCGCGTCGATAAAGAAGGTCTCGGGATAGCCACGAATGCCATAACTGACCCCTGTATCGCCATTCAGCGTATCCTGCACATTGGTATAGCCCAGGGCATACTTCTGCAAGAAGTTATGCGCGTCGCTAGATGGCTCATTAGAATCCACGCCAAGCATGACCACATTTTTACTCTGCAACTGCTGCCAGGTCTTGCTCAATTGGGGTGCCTCAGCCTGGCACGGCTCGCACCACGAGGCCCAGAAATTGAGAATCACAGGCTTGCCCTTAAAGTCGGAGAGCTGCACTTCTTTTCCATCACTAAGCGAGGGAAGCTTGAAGTTAGGGGCATCCTTTCCAATTAAAGGGCTGGGCATCTCGCCAGTCGAAGACGTGCTGGAGGGCGCATTCTGTGCCCCAGAGGCAGGCGTCAATAATTGCGTGAGCAGCAGGGCCAGTAGGGCCACGCTAATCGTGGTCACCACACTAAAGGTAATAATATGGCGGCGCTTACTGCGCTGCTCGAAGGCCTTCTCGTCGCCCACTTCTGCCATTGTTCTATGTTGTAGTTCCAATTCTTCAGCTGCCATGTGCTTTCACTTTTTTAGTGCTCCTATCGAAAACCTAAGTGCGCTTGTCCCCGAATGGGGGGAGCACTAGCCACGAGAGCGGCGTTGGTTTTCGTATAAGAAGGTACTTGCCTGGTATCGAAGATATAATAACAGACAGATTATGGTGCTTAAGCCTGATAGCCAACTTGCAAGCCTTTAAGGCTACCTTACAAAGACCTGAACATCTTTTATATAGCAGAAAGAGAGCATCTGGCTGATGCCCTCTTTCTTATGTTCGGCAAAAAAAGCTATTTCTGTAGCGGCTACTTCCTACGCCGTGATCACATTTGCCTTCTGTTGCTTATACTCGCTAAAAAGCGAGACCATGGCGGAGTCAAAGGCAGGAAGATCCTGCGGGCTGCGGCTAGTTACCAGGTTGCGGTCACGCACCATCTCTTTATCTTCCCAGGTGCTGCCCGCGTTACGCAAGTCATCCTGAATGGTAAAGTAGCTGGTCAAGGTGCGGCCCTTCGCGACACCAGCGGATACGAGCAGCCAGGGCGCGTGGCAGATGGCCGCGATAGGTCGTTTGTTCTGATCAAACTTCTGCACAAACTCGCGTGCCTTGGGCTGCATACGAATAAAGTCAGCGTTCAGCGCTCCGCCCGGCAGGACCAGACCCTCAAACTCATCGGGATTGGCCTGGTCAAGAGTCATATCGACCGGGAACATATCCGCCTTCGTATCGTGATTCATGCCCTGCACCTGGCCACCTTTAGGCGCGATCACAGTAACCTTCGCTCCCGCCTGCTCAAGAGCCTTCTTCGGCTCTGTAAACTCTGCTTGCTCAAAACCATCTGAGACCAGAATCGCGACACGCATGCCGCTAATTGTATTGCCTTGCATGCTATGTACCCCTCTTTCTCTTTATAGTAACTAACGCTATATGCACATGATTAGCTTGACTCCTCGCGCCTGCGGCATTCGTCCTGGTAGTGTGTGATGAAGCCCTGATAGCCATTGGCTGCCAGGGCTTCATCACACACTACCTCCCATACTCAGGCGAGCCACGTAGTGGCGAGAAGTCCTGATGTGAGACGTAATATACACGTTTTAACGTCTACGTTCGTTACGCTCTCACTCATGAGAGTAGAAAGAGGGAAGTAGCACTTGCTAAGCACTAGCAATCTGTGGGCTGGCCTTCTGACCGCCCAGCGTCCAGTAGAGCAAGGCAACTATTACTATAAGAAATCCAGCCGCACTCAGGGCAACCTGGAGCAAGAGCAGGCCAATGACGACCAGGAGCAGGCCAGCGGCGGTGAGCATAGGCATCAGACTGGGGGCAGAGTGACGAGTGTAGGCAGCCAGTAAAATTTCTTCCGCCTGAGCCTCCTCGACCGCTTTCCGCGCCTCTTGCTCATGCAGAATACGCCCCACAGCCTGGTGGAGCACGCGAGCGTCAAAGGGCTTGGTCACATAGATGGGTTGGGGAGTTTCCTGCCCGGCAAGGGGAGCCGCGAGCAGAGCAGAGGGAGTGCTTTCTGCTTGTTCCCAGGATAGCACAATCGTGGGAGTTTGCCACAGATCAGGCAGTTCCTGGACAGTACGCAGCAAGTTCCAGTTACGGTGTACTCCACCATCGACATCGACCACAATCAGATCGGGCTGGCGTTTCTCTGGCAGAGGAAGCGCCCTAGATATCTGCGTCATCTCGCTCACCTGTATGCCCTGGCTCTGTAAACCAATAGCAATCAGGCGGCGTAAGCAAAGATCGCTCTCAATGAGGAGAACGTGTGGTTGCTCTCCCGACGATGCGTACATGTATGCTCCTCCAAATTGCAAGACCTTGCGCGAAGACCCATTGCAAAATAACATTGCTTCTTATAGAGAGCATACCCAATCCACATAACAATACCTTAACTACCTAGGGTATTCACCTTACAGTAACCTGAATACATCAAAACAGGTATAGAGCTGTAATACAAAAGAGAAGAAAGAGGCCAGTCCTGAGCAATGCTCAGGACTGGCCTCTTTCTTCTCTTTTGTATTACAGCTTCATGAGTTTGTAGCCAACATCGGGGACGGTCACTATATACTTCGGGCGACGCGAATCGCTCTCAACCTTGCGGCGCAGGCGGCTGATATAGACCCAGATAAAATCGATGTCACGATTATACTCTGGCCCCCACACCTTCTCCAGGAGCAATTCGTGGGTGACAACCATGCCTGCATTCTGGGCCAGCACGCTCAGCAACTTGTACTCGGTGCGACTCAATTGTATAGTCTTACCCTCAACGGTTACCAGGTGTTGCGCATGATCAATGACCAGTTCACCTGTACGGAACACAGCCTGCTGGGTTGGCTCTTCGCGTACAGCGGAACGTCGTCGTAGCACGGCCCGCACGCGCGCCATAAGCTCCTTCATACCGAAGGGCTTGAGTACCAGGTCATCGCCCCCCAGGTCGAGCAGTTGGACGCGTTCGTCCTCGTCGCACTCATCGCTCAGCATAATGACGGGTACCTGGGAGAACTCGCGCAGGCGCTGGAGCAGCTCGATGCCACTCATATCCGCCAGGCGCGTCGCCAGCAGGACCATATCTGGCTCTTCCAGGTCGATCTGGCGCAGGAACTGCACGCCGTGGTTAACCGTATGCACGCGATACTGCTGCTCCTCCAGATTCGCGCGCAGGTAACGTGCCATACGCGCATCGCCCTCAGCCAGCAACACAGAAACGCGACGATCCTGGCGCAGGAGCGCTGGACGCACGGCCCCAAGTGGACCTGTGACTGGCTCCGCAACCTCGCTTATGCGCGTACGTTGGGGCACCGCTGCGGTCTCGATACGTGGCGCCAGGGGCAGAGTAAAGTAGAAACTGGCTCCCTGGCCCTCGCCTATTGAATCAGCCCAGATACGACCGCCATGTGCTTCAATGGTTGAACGTGCCGCGGCCAGGCCCAGCCCACTACCGCCAGCCTGCTCATCGCCTTGCGATCCACGATAGAAGCGATCAAAAATGCGCTCCAGGTGCTCGGGAGCAATTCCTATACCTTCATCGATCACGCCAATCCGCATCTCAACCTCGTTGGTCTCCAGGCGAACACTCACGACCGAGTTGGGAGCGGAGTAATTCAGTGCATTATCAAGGAGATGGTTGAGCGTTTGCTCTATGCGCACAGCATCACACATCACCGGGGATAGATCGGGAGGAAGACTCAACACAAAGCGATGATAGGGAGCCTGCTTCTGCCAGCGCGTCACCAGTTGCGAGAGCAATTCTGGCATCTGCACCTGGGTGAGTCGTAACGGTTGCATACCTGCATCCAGGCGCCAGACATCGAGCAGGGTGTTAAGTACATCGTAGAGACGATCCGACTGGGTATCGATCATTTGCAGCATCTCGCGCTGCATCGCCGGGTCCCAGCGCGCCGAGCTACCCAACAGGGTGGTCGCGCAGCCTTTGATCACGGCCAGGGGGGTCTTGAGTTCATGCGCGGCGCGGGCCAGGGTCTCCCCCTGCGCCTCAAGCGCCGAACGCTCCAGAGTCACATCATCGAAGAGCAGACCGCGACCCAGGAGAGAGCCACGCCGGTCATGGACAGGGAAGGTACGAATACGCAGCCAGCGCACAGCCGCGTCCGCCAGGGCGACATCGGCTGCATATTCCTGCTCTGGATGACGCCAGACGCGATCCAGTTCGGTATGTGCCAGCCTGCGATCAGCCGAAATCGACAACAGATGCTCGCGCACATTGAAGTCATCGGGTGAGATCAAATCATGCTTCCTGATTTGTAGCAGGCGGAGTGCGCTCTGATTTGTATAGATGACACGCTGCTGATTAAGCAGCATAAAGCCGCTGCTCATGCTTGAGCACACCTCGGAGAGGATATGATACTCCTTGGTAAAGGCGGCGGGCACAATGTCAAGGTTATGGTTAAGATTTTCCATCGACATTGGGCTATGCGTCACCGTGGCTTTCTCGTCTTCTGTCCACCAACCATCGTGGGTCATAAATGCGCTTCTCCCATCGGGGGATCAGGTCAAAGCTTCCTTTTCCCGTCTGTCTCTACTAAAATCTTATTCCGAAACCCAACGTCACTGGCGTGACTAGCGCTTCGCACTCAGGGGTTTCGGATCAGAAGTAGCCATCTCTGAACTTTAGTAATTGCTCATATTGTAGCAAAAAAATTCGATCTTGCCAGGAGAGTAGGACTTTGAATCAGGGCTTTGAAGCATGAGGCATTGTATCTGGTTGAGGCGTAAAAACTGTTTTTTGCCACTCAACCAGATACGACCTTTCGGAAACCTGAGCGCGGCCGCTGTGCCCCAGAATGGGGGTTGGTTTCCGTCTAAGAAGGCAAGGATGGGGAAACACGCGCTTGGGTTAGCATCTATGGGGAGAGGTGCTCTATTTAATGATGCCCGCGATCAAGACCAAAAAGACTAGGTGGACAATCATAAAAATGAAGAAGCCAAAGCCCAGAATGGCAATCCAGCGCCGGTCATTGACATACATATGCAGGCGCGTGGGATAGGCCAGTGGCCAGCGCTCAGCGGCAACCAGGCCAACAGCGACACGCACACGTAGTGGTGAGTGCACCTTGGAGCGTTTTAGCTCAGTCACTAGAGCGTTATAACAATGTTTACACAGGGTCCAGGAGCGACGAGGCTCAGGCGCATCCTCCGGTTCAAGCACCGTCAAAGGTTCAAACCAGATACGCTGGGTACAGATTGAACAATGCTTCACTCGCATACTCCGCGTGCGCGAACCCTCTTTCTCCAGCGGCTGTGAAGTATTGGCTCGACGCATAGCCTCTTTCATTCGCCTATTCGTCCTTCCAATTACCAATCATTCTCGCTCTACAATTGCTCGCTCGCTTAATAGCCTCTGCGGGAGGAGGCAGAAGAGGAACCCCTCCTCTTATCCCGTAGAGTAATTTCTCTCTCCACTCTTACAAGCATAACGCGGGCCTGTAAGCGACACAATAACCTACAAAGGTTGTTTCTCTCACCGACTCTCTTTTTACTCTCCACCAATTGTAGCACATTCCGCCTGCAACATCAGTGTAGCTTCATTGGTGAATGTACACCTCACCAGGCGCTCTCTGCGCCTGCGGCGCTTCGCAGGAGTAAGAGGATGTGGGATGGAAATGCCGCAGGCATTTCCATCCCACATCCTCTTACTCCTGTGAGCCCTGTAGGCGCGAGAAGTCCTGTGAAGATACAAACAAGCCTGGCATCCATTGAAGGATACCAGGCTTGTTTTGCTTCTCTTGGCTTGCTCGATTGAGATTAGCCTTTGATCATCAGCAGGGGCAGCAGATAAACTGTGCTAAAGACGATGATCCAGACGATGTCGACGAAGTGCCAGTACATCTCGGCGGCCTCGACCGCGAAGTGCTTCTTGGCGGTAAAGTCGCCGCGAATGGCACGAATCAGACAGATCGTCAGGAAGATGATACCAATGGTGACATGCAGACCGTGGAAGCCGGTCAACGTGAAGAAGGCCGAGCCAAAGGCCTTAGTCTGCATCGTAAAGTGATCGGCAGTGTAGAGATTAAAGTATTCATACACCTGACCACCCAGAAAGACAAGTCCGAGGATAATCGCACCCGCCAGACCCGCAATCAACTGTGTCTTATTACCTTTGACGATGCCCTTGCGTGCAATAATTGCTGGGAAGCTACTTGCCAACAAGAAGGCAGTGTTAATCAAAGGGAACTTCCAGTCCAGGTGCTCGCCCGAGGGCAAGAGCCAGAGACCGTTTTTAATCTGTAAACCACGCACTTCCAGGTAGAGGTACGCGGCGATCAGGTTCGCGAAGATCAGCGCCTCAGAGGAAATGAAGAGGATCATACCCCACCAGTTCATGCTGCGTCCTACTTCAACATGCTCCTCTAGCGACCTGACCTGCTCGCCGTGAACAACGCTCATATTATGAACTCCCTAACCATGTTCTCGTTATCTACGCTCGTAGATCCATCCTATGATACAACCGATGAGCAGCACCACGCCGAGACCACAGACAATCGGCTGAAAGACGAAACCAACCAGAATGAGAGAGATCGCGACCGTGGTCACAAGCGGCCAGATGCTAGAACGAGGCATCAAATCCTCTTCCTTTGGCACGACCTTCTTGCGCTTCTTGACTGCGCCCTTCGCTGGCTGTTCAGCAGCCTGAGGAGGCGTAACCTCCTCCTGCTCCTGTTCCGCTGGTGCTGCCACAACCTGTGCAGATTGTGTCTCTGGCTGCGCGGACTTCTCGCGCTTCTTGTCCAATTGTTTGGCTTTGGTCATGGTGCTACTGTACCTCTAGTGAATAGCCGACTTCCAGTCAGCAATCTCAGGATTCTTCTTGTCATAGAATGGACGGCGGCTGCGGACCACGGGGATGGTGAGGAAGTTGTACTTCTTCGGAGGAGAGGTTGTATCCCACTCCAGGGTGAAGGCATCCCATGGATCGCTACCAGACTCTTTGCCATTCTTCAAGCTCTTGAAGAAATTGAAGACGAAGACCATGACACCAAGGCCAACCATGAAGGCGCCAATCGTCGCCATAAGGTTCAGCTCATTCCAACCCAGGTTGCCCGGGTAGGTGTAGACGCGGCGGGGCATGCCCAGCAGGCCCAACAGGTGCATGGGGAAAAACGCCAGGTTCATGCCTATCAGCAGCAGCCAGAAATGAACCTGCGCCAATTTCTCGCTCATCATCTTGCCGGTCATCTTGGGGAACCAGTAATAGATACCCGCGAAGATAGCCATGGCGCTACCGCCGAAGAGCACGTAGTGGATGTGCGAGACAACGAAGTAGGTGTCGGTGATCTGGTAGTCGAAAGGCACGACGGCCAGGGCGGCACCGTTCAAGCCACCAATCAGGAACATACCAATGAAGCCAAGCGAGAAGATCATTGGTGCCTTCAGGCTCAACTTACCTTTGTAGATCGTACCCAGCCAGTTGAAAATCTTTACCGCGGTTGGCAGAGCGATCAGGGCTGTGCTGGAGGCGAAGAACGCCTGCGCGACAGGTGGCAGACCAACGGCAAACATGTGGTGTGCCCACACGGTAAAGCTCAGGAAGCCGATAGCCACACCTGACCAGGCGATAAAGGTATAACCAAAGATCGGCTTGCGCGAGAAGACGGGCAAGATTTCAGAGGTGATACCAAAGGCCGGCAGGATCAGGATGTATACCTCGGGATGGCCAAACGACCAGAACAAGTGCTGCCAGAGTAGCGGGTCACCGCCATATGCATACTGATAGAAGTGCGTGCCCAGGTGGCGGTCCAGCAGCAGGAAGACGCTGGCGGTCGTCAGGCTAGGCAGAGCAAACAGCAGCAGGAAGGACATGACCAGGATCATCCACGAAAAGAGCGGGATGCGGTTGATGCTCATACCAGGCGCGCGCATCTTCAGGATGGTTACCACGAAGTTCAATGAACCGCTGATCGAGGATACGCCCAGCAGCGTGGTACCCAGAATCCAGAAATCGGCATTCATGCCAGGTGTACAGTTGTACGCGTGAATACCGCAAGCATCCTTGGTCAGGCTCAGGGGAGCGTACATGAACCAACCGCCATTAGGCGCGGCGTTGAACAGGTAGCTCGACTGTAGGAAAATGCCACCAAAGAGCAGAATCCAGAAGCCAAAGGCGTTCATACGCGGGAAGGCCATGTCGCGCGCGCCCATCATCAGCGGCACAACATAGTTACCAAAGCCCGCCATCATCGGCATCACGAACAAGAAGATCATCGTGGTACCGTGCATGGTAAAGATCTGGTTATAGGTCTCAGGACTGATGACTTTGCCATTGGGTACTGCCAGCTGTGTACGGATCAAGAGAGCCTCTAGACCGCCCACCAGGAAGAAAAAGAAGGCAGTAACCATGTACATGATGCCGATCTTTTTATGATCGGTCGTCGTGAGCCATTCACCCAGGTAAGATTCACTGAATGATCGCTCACGAACTACTGTTGTAGCCCTATCATTGATAGTGCTAGTAGCCATGAATAATTCCCTCCAACGAGTCTAGCCCCACAAGTGAGGTAGACGGGCCAGTTATGCTTATAAGCATGCTACTTGAGGCTTTCCAGATAAGCCACCAGAGCCGGCAGATCCGACTTGTCGACGTTCACCGACATATCGTTGCCAGGTTTGACTTTCTGGGGATCAGAGATCCACTTCGCCAGGTTACAGTTGCTGAGGTCACCACCAGGATTACAATCCTGCGCATTGTAGTCCAGCACACCGCCAGCGATCAGGTGACGGCTACCGAAGTGCGTCAAGTTTGGACCAATCAGACAACCGTTCGCGTTCTGTGGATCATCGCAGCGCCCAACGGGATTGGGATCCTGTAGATAGGGCGTGCTCTGACTGACACCAACGATACCATGGCAGGTGGTGCACTGGTTCTTAAAGACCTCCTGGCCTTTCGCCTCCAAGCTACCAGGAGCAGGAACGGCGGCCGCCTGCTGCTGCAACTGTGCCCATGAGAGGAAGTCGTTGTTGTCATGCGTGACTTTAACATCAAAGCGCATGTTCGCGTGTTGCGTTCCGCAGTACTCGGCGCAGATACCCACATAGGTCTTATCCGCCGTATCCGCGCTAAACCACTTCTCGTTATCGTGGCCGGGGATGACGTCGGTCTTACCAGTCAGCGCTGGCACCCAGAAGCTGTGGATAACGTTGTTTGAGTACAGCTTCACATGCACATTGGTATGGGGCGGAATCACCAATGTATCCGCGGTGGTCATCTTATACTCTGGATAGTAGAATTCCCACCACCACTGGTGTCCATACGCCGTCACCTCAATTGTTTTGTTACTATTGGCTGGTGGCGTGGCGACGTCGAAAATACCCTTGATAGTAACACTCAACACCGCCAGCAAGACAACCGCTGGAATAATAGTCCAGATCAATTCGACGGTAGTATTACCGTGGATCTGTGGCGGGGTGGGCGAATCAGGGCGCTCGCGGAAGCGAATTGTAGAGTAGATCAAGACACCTTCTACACCTACAAATACAACCGCGGCAATTATGAGAATAATCCAGAAAACATTGCTCTCGCTTCTGGCAATCGGGCCCGCCGGATCAAGGATCGAGGGCGAGTTTTCACCACAAGCGGTCAACAGTATCGAGGTCAAAGCGAGACCGGCAACAAGGCTCGCCCAACGCTTTGGCCTACGAAATAAAGGCATCCTCACGTCTAAATCTCCTAACACGTAGTTTGACGATGAACGATAATGTCTCTTTTCGTCGACACTCTCTCCATTTTATTGTCCAAGTGTAGCGAGCCACCCTAACAGGTAGCTTGCAGTCCCTAAAAACCACCTTACAGGAACCTGAATAAAACCACGTGTAACAGAGGCCGCGCTCGCTTGAGAGGCTGTGTAACAATGTGTAGCACCAGGTGGCAGCATAGGTTGGGACATGTCAGAGGACACCATGGATTGATCATCCCAGTGGGACTAGCACAAAACACGTAATCCCAATGGCTTTTTCTTAATATCTGTCGTCTATATTAGAAAGAGTAGAGAGAGATAGTAAAAGCTCATTTCGCTTCAGTCGGTACCCCTCAAGGTGCTCTTCTCCGCTACATACTATAACACAATTTGTACAGTCTAACAAAAACTTTCAATCCGCTTCCTAAGCCGTTTCAAGCCCTTTTCCACGTTCTTTAAGGTCCATTACTGACAGCTAAATGGATTGCCAATCCTCAAAAAACTCTGAAAATCCGCACGGTTGACCTGTCTAGCGGTTGTCCTACTTTTCCATTTGATGAAAACCAAAAATTCCCTGTGAGAGAGCACAAGAAGACACGTCGCCATGTAATGAATGACGACGTTCGCCCATTTGCTTAGGAGGTGCAAGTCAAGAAAATTACGAGCACTTCATCTTCTGAAGGTTAGAGGTGAGTTGCCTTGCATATTGCTCGCACAGTTCTTGTTTGCGCGCAACATAAATGGCCTTACTGTAAATTCCATCCAAGGTAATAATCCTCACTTCTAACTGCTCATCTTCAAAGAGCTCAACATAGGTCGTGGCTCCGTGTTCGTGATATGTAACTGGAACCTCTTTGATATTGCTTCGCCGATAGGAATTCGCGCCTGTAATTCGCAGCGAAAGGTGTCCCGTCGTCGCGGGATACGCAATACTACAGGCAATTTCGTAGATGTAGGAGTCGAACTCCCTCGCCCGTTCTTGCAGGATGCATTCATACGAGATATGTACGAGAAAATCGCTTGGCTGGCTCTCTTCTAGAGAGGTATTTGGAATAGATTTCGACAAGAAGCAGCTCGCTTTCTACTACCAGGCACCATGAAAGGCAACCACATTATCCATGTGAGGAGATCTCGCTAGACTCTGTCACGAAACATAGTGCGCCTCTTCTCGCTTGCTCGTCTCCTTAAGTAACTCTGGACATTTCTGTAACAAAAGAGACCAAGAGCTAGCAAGCAGAAGAGTAACAAAATTATGGGTAATGACATCAGTATTTCCTCCTCACTATTTTGTCAGCAACAGTGTGCGAGAGTTACCTGCTCAAACAGGCTGCATATTTTCGCCAATTCTCATGAATAAGCCATCTCGATACATCTGCTTATAGATGCTCCACTCATCTTCTTGCACATTGAGCAGATCCTTCAGCAAAGACACATCTGACACATGCAAGTCTTTTTCCGCCTGGTAACACAGTCGGCCTATTTTTTGCTGAATCATCGTATGCTGCATGAGTGTGGTGTGATGGGTATTAGCGAGCCACTTCATCTGCAAACAGATTTCGAGAAACAGGGTCCTAAAGGTTTTCATACATACCCCTTTCTAGTGCTCGCAGGTGTTTTCGGAGAGATTACGCATTGGAGCAGGTAGTACAACTATTTAAGATAGAGGAAAGAGGATCACCGCTCTTCCTTCTTCAAGTTTGTGCTCCTATGAGTTGTCTTTGGCTTGTTGCGTAATTTTCTCTGCAATATCTTTAACCTGTGCTTCTATGGCAATGAGCATGGTTTCATCTAGTCGCGGCTCACTGTGTTCTTCACGTTGATCCTGAACCATCTCCATTACACCCGCGATGTGACTCATCAGGTATTCACCGCTCGCTTGAAGCGCAAGTGTATGAAGTTGTTGTTTATCCAAAGGTGTCCTCGCTTTTTCGATGTTGTGCTCCTTTTCAGGAGCCATATAAGAGGTGATTCTAAAGAGATGCTCTTAAGTGAGGAAACCACAACACATCTCTTCCGGCTTCGTTTATAGCTGAAGGAGAGAGCAGGTATCACGATGTGTATATCATCTATTCATTATACATCTTTTTATCCCAAAACACAATACCAATAATTGAAGAGGTATAAGTCAAAATAAATAGAGCGAAGTAGACTTTATATAGAGTGCAAAGCACTGATAATCGAAAATCCGGACAAAAATAGAAGTTGATTTTCTGCATAAGCGAGGGTAAGAGAAAAGAGCGTCTCCTGAGAAGAGCGCATTGTAAGCGCTCTTATGTATACAGCAGGCAGGCCATTAGTACATCTTTTTACGCCTTGTTTGAAAAATTATTTTTCAAATTGTCTAAATTATACAGGCTTTTCATTTGTAATTTTTTTAAAAATACTGTATACTAGTAGGGTCATACATTGATGAGAACTGTTCCGCGTAGAAAACTTTTCCCGCATGTTATCGTCTGCCTTCCACCTATTCTGGCAATTTTTCATCACCCATTCCGAGAGAATGTAAAACATCGAAGGAGCAGGAATGTTCCATTTGTTTTATCTTTGCTCGTCTTCATGAAAACAAACGCGCCTTTACAAAGAAATGAGAGTAGCCAATGGCCATACCCACCCTCGACCAGACCGAAGGTATCTGGATCACTCGGACCAATAATTCGGGATATCACTATGTGCAGGATGTCTTTGCAGGAGAAAACCCGCGAGATCAATTTCACCGGGCAAATTGTCGCCTGTTGATCACCAAAGGGCGCCTGATCCCGGAAAGAGGTGATGCCCTTAATCCATCCGAGCGTCTTTGGGAGAAGGCACAACGCTACAGCCAGGTCCTGATATGATGCAGAAACAGACATGACACCACACCACTGCCTGGCTTCCTTCAGAGGAAAGAGAAGCTGATGAGACGAATGCCAACAGGAACGCTTGTTTGGAGCCTCAAGCGCTATACCAAAAATGCTAACTTGTGGGACCGCGTCTGCTTCAGGTGCAAGCAAAAGGTTCCCGTCTTTGAGTATGAGCTTCGTGATGAACAGGGGCGAACACTCTTTCACTTTCTCTGTGAGGAATGCGCGCAGAAGAAACTTGCGGAATGGCTTCAATGTACAGAGAGTCCCGACTATATAGCTCTTGGCTACCAGACAGATTTTGATATCGCGAGCGTATTCTTTGAGCAAAAAAATGAAGGCGAAACCCTGCTCCTGACACGTTGGAGCAAGGAACAACGGCGGCGCAGACTCCAAATAGAGACTGATGCAGACGCTTAATAATAAATAAAGGAGCCATAGGCATGACTTACACACGCCAAAACAGTGTTGAAGAGCAGCGAGAAGCCTCTCACCAGGCCAGGCGCATTACTACTCTTTGTGAAGAATTCTACATCACACTCGATGCTATTGACTGGCAATATCTGGGCATGCAGGCTCCGGTAAACGTAGACGGTATTAACATCTCGACCCTTCAAGTCCTTAGCCAACGTGCGAGCGATGACATCCTGCGCCAGATACAAATGAAGCTCTTCGAACATGCTGCTCTAGAGGCTATTCACGCTCCATCAAGTCTGAAGGCGCTCATATGGTCTCCTATCGAGGTCCTACAACCCCAGGCATTTTTACAACTCTGGGTTATAACGATGGAAACGGGTGAGCGTGTCCCGGTCATTGAATCGCTCAAAGATGGGCATCGTGTCTACGAACATTATAAATTTGATGGAAGTCATGAGCAGTTTCTCCAACTCTTTGGTCCGCTCGGCAATGGGAAGCTTCCTCTTGGAGAGAGGGTTACCATCCAGGTGCGAGAAAATCAATATACGGGAGAAATCATACACATCCTTCCTCCCGGCAAAAATCCTACCTATCGCAAAAACGCCTCAAAGCACGCTACAGCGTCAGAGCAGATATTCTTCAAGGACCTGATCGAAAGATATATGGTTGACTGTCACAACGGTTTTCCCTACATTGTGAATCAGACACAAATTGTTGCTAATGTACCTGTGAGCTGACTGTCGAAATAAACAAGCTACCATCCTTGACACCTAAGCTTATTCCACCTGGATGGAAAGTCTAAAGTCAATGCATCCAGAGTTACGCCGGGGCGGTTGATCCCAACCAGGAGCTGAAAAGTCAGCTCCTGGTTGGGATCAATTTCCTCTTTCACTTACAGTACTTGCAGGTCGGATAACCCGGTCAGTTGTTCGCTAAGTTGTTGGAGTCATCGTTGCTGGTCGCGCCCGTGAAGCAGTACGGTCGCTCCCTGCTTTGCCAGGGCCAATGCCGTCTGTTTTCCGAGCCCGTCGCTTGATCCGGTGATCAAAATGGTTTGTTGTGCAATGGGTTTCATGGTCTGCCCTCTTTGAGAGATGCGCTCCTCAATTACCAGGATGACCTGATCCGCGCTCCTCCATCACAATCAATGATCGTACTGGTTATAAACGTGTTACTAATCAGCATAGCAATGACCTGGGCCACATCCTCTGGGCGTCCAATGCGCTTAGCCGGAGTGATAGCTGCGGATTGCGCGAAGAATGCCTCGCGCATTTCCTCCGGGAAATCACCCCAGAAAGGAGTTGCGATCCCTCCGGGTGCAACGGCGTTGACACGCAAGGGCTGCAATTCCAGTGCAAGTGTGGGAACTATGGCTTCCAACGCCCCATTGACGGCCGCGAATCCGGATGCACCAGCGAAAGCGGTGTGAGCCGTGATAGCACTGACGATAGTCAGAGAGCCATCCTTGCGTAAGAAATCGAGACTGGCCTGCGCCGCGATCAATTGCGGCCAGAACTTGGTCTCAAACCCTTGACGAAGCATATCAAAATCAAGCGTGCGGAACTCTCCCGCTCCTACGTTGCTCGCTAAAGTCAGGACAAGATGGTCAAAGGTACCAATGCGGTCGAAGAAGTTGCGCGTCTCTTCACGCGAGGTTGCGTCTACGACCTCACCGGTGACAGAGCCTTTAAGAGCGGCGAGCGCCCTTGTCACTTTTTCCAGCGAGCGCCCGGCGATAATGATATTCGCCCCGGCCTCAGCCAGAAGGTGAGCCGTTGCCAGTCCAATCCCGGACGTTCCGCCGAGAATCACAATGCGCTGATCCCTCAAGTCCATTTGATTTCCTCTTTTTCATGCTGGTTTCTCTCTCCAGCATCTGCTACAATAAACGATACGCGGCGTGTCATATTGACAATAGCAATTGTATACGATACGTATCGTATAAGTCAAGGGGATAATGTTAGAGGAGGGAAGAGTAATGTTTGAGCAGGGGAGGCCATTAGAAACAAGCGGGCCTGGCCGCCGCCGCAGCGATCAGGCCCATCAGGCCATCTTGCAAGCGACAATTGAGGTGCTCTCCCAGGAGGGCTATCGTGCCATGACGATTGAAGCGATTGCCGCGAGGGCAGGCGTGGGGAAAAAGACCATTTATCGCTGGTGGTCTTCCAAAGCGTTCGTGACGCTTGAAGCACTGACTGTGTATACCGAGGAGCATACGCCTTTTTCAGATACTGGCTCCCTGGAGGGAGATTTACTGACCTACTTTGAGCATTCTTTCGCAGGCTTGCAAGGGAAAGCGGGAACCGCATTGAGTGGGATGACGGCTGAGGCACAACTGGACCCAGAATTTGCACGTGAATTTCAGCGCATGTTCATCGTACCACGAAAGCAAGAGCTGGTTGAGCTCTTGCAACGAGGAATGCAAAGAGGTGAGCTGGCTGCTGATACCAACCTGGATGTGCTCGCGGACTTGATTTATGGAGCAAAATGGTATCGCTTTCTCTTGTATCCTAAGCCACTGGATGATGCGTTCGCCAAAGAAATTGTCACGTTGATTCTCCGCTTGAGACCAGAAGCGTAGCACATAAGGGGAGAAAGATGGGAATTGTATAAAATGGGAATTGTATAAGAGTGATAGATGAGCCGATAGAGAGAGGCAAAGAGTTTTTTCAACCAGAGGCGAACTTTGCCCATCATTCTTCAACCTTTCAGGTGTTTGTAAGGTGGCATTCATTGCTTGCAAGGAGCCTATCAGGAGCAAGACCGACAATGAGATATGCAGCACTGGCTCTAAACAATTTTAAAAACTATACTTTACGACAGCAATATACAGCCATTACCGCCTCGCGTGAGCGGCGGTCTTGTTCCATATTTGATTGCGGTTCCTGAAGTGACCGCGCGCTAATGAGGAGATTATTGTGTCACAATCCAATACCACTCTCGCCGCACAGCCAGCCTGGCGCGCGACACTTTCCGCTTATATCAACCTGGTAAAGCCACATGTCACCGTCCTGCTATTGGGCGTGACAGCCGCGACCATGGCTATCGCGGTACGCGGACTCCCTCCCCTGGGCATTACGCTTGGAACCCTGCTGGGCGGCTTTATGTCAGCTGGGAGCGCAAACTGCATCAACTGCTATATTGATCGCGACATCGACCAGGTCATGGGGCGGACGCAACGCCGTTCTCTGCCCGCTGGCCGCGTCCAGCCACAGCAGGCTTTGATCTTTGGCATTATCCTCGGGGTTGGCTCCTTCTTCCTGCTCTGGGGCCTCGTTAATCTGCTTAGCGCCGTTCTGGCGACCTCGGCGATTCTGTTCTATGTCTTCATCTATACACTGGGCCTCAAGCGTACCACCGCGCAAAATATCGTGATTGGTGGGGCCGCGGGCGCAGTTCCGGTCCTGGTCGGATGGGCTGCTGTCACCAATTCAGTTTCCCTGTCAGCCATCTGGCTCTTTGCGATCATCTTCTATTGGACGCCTCCCCACTTCTGGGCGCTCTCGCTGCTGATTCAGAAAGACTATGAGAAGGCGAAAGTCCCCATGCTCCCGGTTTTGATGGGCGAAACTGAGACACGCAAGCAGATTCTGCTCTACTCGCTGCTCCTGGTCGCGGTGACCACGATTCTCTTCCTTATGGGCGCCATGGGTTACATCTTCCTGTTCAGCTCACTGATCCTGGGTGGCATCCTGGTCTATATGGCGGTCCGCCTGCTCAATGATGACGCATCGAGGAAGTGGGCGCGTACGATCTTCTGGTACTCCAACTGCTATCTCGCGCTTATCTTCGCTGTCGCAGTCATTGACCGGGTCATTCACTTCTAGAGTCGTTAACGCGATGTGCAAGTTCGTTTCGGCCGCCTGCGGCGGCGAAGAGGAAAAAGAATTTGGGGACACCCCAAACCCCGCCAGGGGCACTGCCCCTGGACCCCGTTTGTGCTATCTTGCATATCATGTTAGTCAGTAAGGACAGTTGAGAGAAGCTATGAGTATCCGATGGAACTGGCGTCTAGCCTCACGCCTTTCAGTTTTAAGCCTGGCCGTACTGGTCGTTATCTTTGTCCTGGTCTATCAGCGGGTCTCAGCCGATAAGGCGAGCTCGATAGACACCCCCTCTGTCACCACTTCGGGACTTCAGGGGACAGACCTGGGCGGCGCTACCGCTCCCGGTTTTACCTTGATTGACCAGCATGGAAAGACCGTCTCGCTCGCTGATTTTAAAGGCCAGCCAGTCGTGGTTACCTTCATGTTTACGCGCTGCCCCGATCAGTGTCCTCTGGAAGCTCAGAAGCTGCATTCAACCTTCCAACTCCTGGGAAACGATGCCAGCCATGTGACCATGCTTGCGATCAGTACAGATCCCCAGAACGACACGCCTCAGGCGGCCTCCAACTTTACCCAGGCCCATAGCCTGGATCAGAGCAACTGGCATTTTCTCACTGGCTCAAGCCAGCAGCTCTCTCCTGTCTGGAGCAACTACCACGTCTATGCGAACAGCAATGGGAACACCGCCGATCACAGCCTTGGCATCTATGTCCTCGACAAGCAGGGCCACGAGCGCGTCTTCCAGGACACCAGCTTTACCCCCGATCAGCTAGCCAGCAACCTGAAAAAACTCCTCAGCGAATAAAGTAGAGAGTGTGAAAAGCGGCGGCCCCTCGACTGAGGGGCCGCCGCTTTTCACACTCTCTACTTATTGACGTGTATCAATCAATACGGTATGCTTTTACATGGCAAATCCATGGAGAAGAAAGAAGAAGGCGTAAGATACGCAGACGCGCAAGGGATAACAAAGTTATGACGCAAGAGACATCTACCTGGCGAGGCCTGCTAGGACAAATCATCAGCGATGCGCAGGAACGCCAGCGCATCGCCGACCTGTTGCGAGTAAATCCGATTACTCTCACGCGCTGGGCTAAAGCCAGGTCGAAACCACGCGCAGAAAGCTTGCGCCAGCTGATTGATGTGCTTCCCACGCAGCGCCAGCAACTGATTGAGCTAATTACCAGCGAATATCCTCACCTCTTCGCCGAGGAGGAGGCATGGCAAGAAGATATTGCGCCCCTTATTCCTTCGAACTTCTATACACGTGTGCTTAACATTCATACCACTAGCTCCTTATTCCTACGTTCATCGGCCATCTGTATCGCCATCCTGCAGCAAATTCTGGCCCATCTCGATCCCACACAAAATGGAATGGAGGTCTGTATCGCGCAATGTGTTCCCTCGCAATCACCAGTTATCCTATCTGATGTTCAGCAGCCTCGGATACACAGCCTGCGTACTACCTTTGGACGTGGCACACCTCCCTGGAATAATCATGAGAACCAGACCGTCTTTTTCGGTGCGGAATCGCTTATCGGACAGGCGGCGCTTCGTGGCCATTATATCGCGATCCAGACGCGCGACGAGAGACAGCGCCTCTTTCCAGCCCACGCTACCGCGCTGGAGGAGAGTATTATTGGCCTGCCTATCGTCCGAGCTGATCGCGTAGCGGGTGTACTCTCAATCGCCAGTACCCAACCTCATTTTTTCGCCTCGACCTGCCTGGACCTGGCCATTCACTACGCCGAACTCCTGACCCTGGCCTTTGAATCTCATGAGTTCTACCGGATTCAGGATCTCGACCTGGGCCTACTGCCTCCTATCCAGAGACAGCAAAGCTCTATCGCGAACTTCCAGCTCCAGGTAACACAGACTATGATTCAGGCTCAGCAGCAGGGCGAGCCACTTACACGCCCGGTGGCGGAGTTGCGTACCTGGCAGGAGATAGAGAGTCGCCTACTCCACCAGGCCTGGGAAGAGGCCTGATAGCTCACACCTTACACTCTCCTTACAAAGCGAGCTCCCAGGCCGTGCAATCCCCCATCTGCTTGCGCGAAATCGGCAGATTTGGTATGCTTACTTCTAGGACAATGATGGAAAATTATGTCCTCATGGTTCTTATTACTCTTGGAGGAAAGCGAGAAAAGCCTATGGATACTTCTCTTCAAGGCACCAAGCTTATCATCGATAACGAACAAGACCTTGGGGTGTCGCAAGAGGCAGAAGTGACCGAGGCCGAAAAGCATATCCATCTGCCAAGTCCCAGCCTGTGGCCGCTTGTCCTGAGCGCCGCTATCCTGGTGACCGTCGCGGGATTGCTCGGCCTACCGGATAGCCCCTTGCTTGCAATTATTGGCGCACCTTTCATCATCGTTGGCATTATGGGCTGGGCATTAGAAGACCCCATGGCGGGACATTCCCACCATGAAACGTCCACAACTCCCATGCAAATTACCAGCGAGGGCGCGCGGGACATTCTGACACGTGCACGTGAAATCGCAGAGCGCTCGGTAACAGTCAGCAGCACCGCCTATAGCACTCACCTGGCGAAGGTGGAGCTAGAGGGCGAGAATAGCGAGGGCGTGACCCTGGCACTCTATGGTAAGGTGGAAATGGAGTCTCAGCGCGATGAGCTCGTCAATGAGCTACGCCAAATTCCTGGTGTGCTGGAAGTGAAAAACTTCATGATCGCTGAAGACTCGATCCTGCGTACAGCCTATCAGCGCCTCGACGCCATGCGCGCCAAGGGCAAGCTTGAGGGTGCGCAAAACATCTCGATTCTGGTTGAGAACTACATCCTGCACCTTTACGGTGATGTACCTCAGAAAGAGATGAAATACGCTCTGGAGCGCGAGATGGTCGGCATTACCGGCGTCAAGGTTGTGGTCAATCACATTGGCCTGAACAAAGAGATTCCCGGTAACCTCGGAAAGACACGCAACGCTTAGTTCTATAAGAAGAAATAAAAATGAGATGTCCCTGGCAGCCTGTGGCTGCCAGGGACATCTCATTTTTATTTCTTCTATGTGACTGTCTTATGTACGGCGCTGGCGGAGGAAGGCGGGAATATCGATTACATCCCCAGAAGGGGCATTGCGACTTCCCCGATTTAGCTCCGGGTTGAGCCCGCGCACCTTGCGCTGAATCACCCTGGGCTGCACTGGCTGATCCTCCGGCTGAGGCACAGGCAATCGCCCCTGAGTGGGATTGACTGGCTCTTCATCGTAAGGATAGTCCTCTTCGTCCTCCTCATCCTCGGGCAACACGCCCGCTGGCTCACGCGTGGCAGGAACCACAGGTGGCAACGAGTTATACGCTGGACTCTCATTGCGCCTCACACTACGCTCGCCAGCCATAGGCCCGGCCACCTGGTTGGGCAGGTTTACCGAGATGGGCGGCGTTACAGGTGGCATATCGACCTCAGCGAAGCGCGAGGATTTCTCCTCCTTGTTCGCGGCCGACATGCCCGAGTTCGTGTAGTGTGGACGCGGCTCGTTGCGCACAGGCGGCTGCGCGACGGGGTAGCTGGTTGAAGCCCCACGCACCACTGTATTGCTATCGAAACCAGTAGCGATGACGGTGATCTTCATTTTGCCATCGAAGTGCTGATCCTGCACCGCGCCAAAGATAATATTCGCGTCAGGATGCGCAGCCTGGCTGATAATCTCAGCCGCCTCGTGGACCTCGAAGAGCGTCATATCCAGGCCGCCTGTGATGTTAAAGAGCACACCACGCGCACCGCTGATATCGATATCCAGTAAGGGGCTGGCAATCGCCATCTGCGCCGCCTCGACCGCGCGCGCGTCTCCCCCGGCCTCACCAATGGCCATGAGTGCCGAGCCAGCGGAAGACATAATCGTCTTGACGTCGGCGAAGTCCAGGTTGATCAAACCTGGAACGGTAATCAGGTCGCTGATACCTTGAATACCTTGACGCAGAACGTCGTCCGCAAGCTTAAATGCCTCGGAGAGCGGGGTGCGCTTATCCGCGATATGTAACAGGCGATCATTGGGCACGGTAATCAGGGTATCGACATGCTGCTTCAGGCTAGCGATGCCCTCCTCAGCCGAGAGTTGACGCTTCTTCCCCTCAAAGGAGAAGGGACGCGTCACCACGCCGACTGTGAGCGCGCCAAGTTCGCGCGCGATCTGTGCCACAACCGGACTGGCGCCCGTTCCGGTTCCACCACCCATTCCAGCCGTGATAAACACCATGTCGGAGCCTTTGAGTACCTCGTAGATCTCTTCCGCATTCTCTTCTGCGGCCTTGCACCCGACACCAGGGTTTCCACCAGCTCCGAGGCCACGCGTCAGTTTTTGACCAATGTGGATCTGCATGGGCGCATCCGTGCGTAGTAGTGCCTGAGCATCAGTATTAATAGCAATAAATTCGATGCCGGTCATGTTGGCTTGTATCATGCGATTGACCGCGTTACTGCCGCCTCCACCCACTCCAATAACGCGAATCTGAGCAAAGCCTTCGAGTTGTTCATTGTCCATAGGTAACATACGTTTCGTGGCCCCCTTTCGAGTCTCTACTAGGTAGAACGGACGAGAAACACTTTTCTCTTACACCATTCTCAAAGATCTTATTCCGAAACCCAACGTCACTGGCGTGCCTAGCGCTTCGCGCTCAGGGTTTTCGAATAAGAAGTATGTAAAAACTCAGTCTAAGGAAAAAATGCACGCACCAGGCGCCCAAGAAAACTAAAGCGCGACTTAATATCGGCTGATCCATCTCCATACCCATCATCCTCATCAATCATGAGTGAGGTATGACGTAACCCCCACAATAACAGGCCAACCGCCGTTGAATATGCCGGTCGGCTAATGGAATCAGCCAGTCCGTGCATCCCCAAAGGAGTCCCTATACGCGCTGGAATATCCAGTGTACGTGCCGCAACATCTAGAATACCGGGTAGTTCCGCGCACCCACCCGTAATGACAATGCCAGCCGTCAGCAAGCCATCATAACCCGATTTCTTGATCTCTTCATGCACCATGCCAAATAGCTCTTCAACACGTGCCTGAATGATCTGCGCCAGCAACTTCCGCGGGACCAGGTCGTTGCAATCGGGCATAAACTGTGACAGGTCGATCATGTCGTCTTCATCGATGCTATCAGGATCACAATGCCCATATGTAATCTTCAACTCTTCAGCAACCGCGGGCGGCAAACGCAGCCCAATCGCGATATCACTGGTAATGTGATTCCCGCCGACCCCCAGGACAACCGTCTGCCAGATAGCTCCATCCGCAAAGATAGCAATATCCGTGGTGCCGCCACCAATATCGACCAGGGCCACACCCAGGTCGGTCTCGCCTTCGGCAAGCACAGCCTCGCTTGAGGCCAGCGGCTCCAGAACCAGGTCTTCAATATCTACATGCGCGCGATGCACACATTTAATCAAATTATGGATCGAAGAGACGGCACCCGTGATAATATGGGTCTCAACTTCCAGGCGGAAACCTGACATACCAATCGGGTTCTTAATGCCCTCCTGGCCATCCACGACATAGCCCCTGGGTATCACATGGATTACTTCACGGTTGGCGGGGATCGCTATCGCTTGCGCGATCTCAATAGCCCGGCTGATGTCATCCTGCACAATATCACGATGATTTGGCGAGATGGCGACAAACCCCTTGCTGTTCTGTGAATCAATGTGGCTACCCGCTATACCAACATAGGCGGCGGAGATCTTCTTCCCCGACAAGCGCTCCGCACGGTCTAACGATGCCGCGATAGAGGTAACAGTCTCTTCTATGTTTACCACCACTCCGCGGCGCAAGCCCTGCGAAGGGCAGGTGCCAACGCCAACAATGTTCAGCTTCCCGTCACGATCAAGCTCGCCAACCAGGACACAGACTTTTGTTGTTCCAACGTCAATTCCGACGATCACCCGCTCTTGCACGATTTTACGCTCCTATTGGGCGGTACAACTGTGAGACGCACTACAACGATGATTTTCGCTCTGGCAGTAAACCACCACTTTCACTGCCACATGCACCACGCTCCGTTGCTTCCTCATAGCCTCGCTCTCAATCCATTTCAATTTACTGCCACGCGACTGGCTGGCATTTACTTAAGAGTATACACTGGACGCAGCCCATAACGAAGGTCAATACTGGCCAGTGACAGTTGTTGCTCCCTGGCCATATCCAAAATGGCCTTCAATGTCAAAAGCCGATTCTCCAACGAGTTGGTGTCATCCGCATCTCCTAGATAAGCCTTCCAACCATCCTGGCTCTCTACTACATACGAGCCTTTACTGCGTCCCTGCGTTCCCCGCCCATCAATAGTATTAGCATACATTGTACCATCGTAACGTAATTGAAAAGCATTGATACCAGTTATCTTTGGTAAACGCTCAAACACGTCTTTTGCAAAATGAATCTCATTGGCATTCACTCGCATGCCCACCTGTATTCCCTCACCACCCGTTACCTTGCCAGACTTCACATTCCCCTGAGCAATGACTGTCAGTGGCGCCGTGACAGTTGGGAGCGCATCGCTGCTGGGTGTATCACTGGCCCGAGCCATCAAGACACCGTCACTGTCGATGCTATAGGTCTCCCGACCCGTCCGCCACAGCAAGAGCGGAGTACGCTCTTGCACTGTGACGGTCAACTGGTTCGGCCATTGCTTATTGACCTGCGCTGAACGTACCAGAGGCAAGTTCTCGACCTGTGCCTCAAAGGCCGGGGTATTCAACAGAAAGATATTCTGCCCCTGTACCCCTTGCCTCTGAATGGCCTGAACCAGTGCGACATTATGCGTTCCTACGACCTGCACCTGTTCAACACGAAACGCGCTACTCGTGAATGTGAAGCTCAAAGCTATAATAAGGATAAGAAGACCCGCAATAATACTGACTAATCTCCAGAGAAAACCGCGCCGGCCACTACGGCGCCCGCTTCGTACGGGCACCGACCTGGATAGAGGGTCCGGGACGCGCCTTTGCATACTCTTCATGCGCCCACCTGTAGCCCAGGACCCCGTCTTGGCAAAGGTCCGGGGAGCAACCCGCTGTTGTACGCTCGACGACTGAGGCTGCTTTGCTCTCGTCCTTCTCAGCCGCTCCTGCCTCCTTGCAAAGGCATTCCATGCCGCCGAAGGATCGGACTCCGGTATTGTGACAACGCGCTGCAACACGACCGGCCTCTCTACAGGCTGTTCCGCGTTGCGTGCGCTTCTACCATCGCGTTCATACCTACCATAACTCCCTTCCATCCGTTTGACGGCTGCTCGCTTATAGATGTGTGTAGCCATCTGCTCTGGTAGTTGTCGTTTGTGTGTCATGATGTTGAAACCTTCCACTCACCACGCAGTTCGACCTCCATTTCCAGGTCGACGCCGAACTGCTCTAGCACGCGCTTATGAGCTTCTCGTATGAGCGCCGCTACATCCTCTGCCTTCGCTCCACCAAGATTGACAATAAAGTTGGCGTGGCGCTCTGATAGTTGCGCCTTGCCTATCGTGAAGCCTTTTAAGCCAGCTGCCTCAATCAGACGACCCGAGTGGTCTCCTTCTGGGTTCTTGAAGACCGAGCCCGCGCTCTGCTGAGGGGGCTGCGTCTGCTTGCGATGCTGCTTGTAGCTGTTGATCGTTTCACGCAGGGCCGCCGGGTCAGCACGGTGCAGACGCACACCCAGCTGCATGATGATCTCAGCAGGCTCAATAAAGCGCCGGTCGGCCGCCAGGGGCTGACCCTGCTCGTCGAACTGCACCCGGCGCTGAGCGCGGAAACGACTATGACGATAGCGCAGGTCCAACTCTGCGTGTTGGTAGCGCTCGATAGTGGCAGTAACAGACTGCTCCTCGCAGGCACGTGCGTCCAACACCTCAACCCATTCCAAAACCTCGCCAATATTGCTGTGATGCGCGCCCGCGTTACTAATGACGCCACCTCCCAGCGTTCCCGGGATACCCGGCCCAAACTCCAGTCCACCCCAGCCCAGGGTCGCCAGTTCATTGAGCAATTTCGGCCAGCTCACGCCAGCCCCCGCGGTCAATAGCGCCGTTCCGTCGCCACGCTCTTCAATGCGATAGTTATTTAAAGCGATACGCGCTACAATTCCACGCACTCCAGCATCGGCATACAAAACATTGGTGCCATTTCCCTGACAGAGAAGCGGCCAGCGCCTCTGCGCACACTCGTTTACCAGGTCGACCAGGTCTTCTTTTGTCTCCAGTGTGATCCAGATGTCCGCCGGTCCACCCACGCCAAAGGTGCAGTGACGCGATAGTAGTTCGTCGCGTCGCACACTCGCAAATCGCTCTTGCAACACACTGTAAGCTATCTCTTTATCGAACGCCATAGGTTTGGATTCCCTTTGTGATTACTTTTTATTTATGACCTGGTTGGTTGGTCTGTTTTAACATTTCGCTGACGGTGTAGATGTCGCCTGCGCCCATGATGAGCACAATATCGCCGGGGTGCAGGTTGTCCTGGATGCGCTGCGTCGTCTCTCGTACGCTTCCTCCATAGAGGATTTGTGCCCCTTCCTGGCTAAAACGTGGACGTTTGGCGATCTCTGCGACCAGTTGCCGCGTATGCACTAGGCCAGTATCCACCTCACGCGCGGGGAATATGTCGCTGATGATAGCGATATCCGCGGCGTCAAATGCCTGGAGAAACTGCTCAAAGAAGGTCTTTGTGCGGCTATACATATGCGGCTGATAGACAGCGATCAGGCGACGGCCTGGATAGCGCTTGCGTGCAGCCTCAAGCGTCAGGGCGATGGCCGTTGGATGGTGCGCGTAGTCATCCACCAGAATAACGTCGTCGCATGTGCGCTCGCCCACAACCAGCGCGCCCTGGTGGCGAATTTCAAAACGCCTTCTCGCTCCTGTAAAGCCCTCTAGCGTATGCGCAATTGACTCCAGCGGTGCACCAACTGTGTAGGCTGCCGCCAAGGCCGCCAGGGCATTCTGTACATAGTGAATACCGGGCAGTTGGAGTCGGTAGAGGACATCTGGCAACTTCACTCCCGCAGGAGCATTGTGCAACCTGACGCGGAAACTGGTCTCTCCCTCCAGCTTGACGTCATACGCCTCGAAGGTCAGGCGGTCACCAATATGCTCAGGGGTATCTCTGCTCAGATCTTGTATACTATAGTTCACGATTGAACCAGCCCAGCCGTTGAGATGGGCGCAGAGATCTCGGCATCCCGGGCTATCGATGTTGACGATGATAGTTGGTGGAAGCGGCCAGTTACTCTCCATATCCATGCCACGCACGAAATGCTCGAACGCGTACAGGAATTCCTCGTAGTTGTGAAAGAACTCGGGATGCTCGAACTCAATCGCGTTCACCACCGCCAGGCGGGGATGATAGTGCCAGAAATTGTGATTGAACTCATCGGCCTCGTTGACAAAATACTCACTCTGTCCCAGGCGATAATTTGCGCCAAAGCGCGGCACAACCGCACCAATCTCGCAGGTAGGGTCCATACCGGCATCAACCAGCATCAGCGAGAGCATGGAGGTCGTAGAGCTCTTACCATGCACGCCGCACACCGAGAGCAGGCACTTTCCTTCAGTGAGTGTCCCCAGCAACTCCTGCCAGGTCTTCACCGGGATGCCCCTGCGCTGTGCTTCAAGCAGTTCAGGATTCTGTGGATCGAGTGCGGGCACCGCCGGACTGATGATCAATGCATCCGCGCCCTGGAGATGTTCCGCGCTATGGCCAATCTGAATGGGTATCCCTACCTGCGTCAGTGCGCGTGTATTTGCCGATTCCTGCCGGTCACAACCAGTCACGATCTCACCCTGGTTATGCGCGATCTGCGCCACCGATGAGATACCATGACCGCCTATGCCCATGAAATGTAAGTGCGATTTCTTCAAATGTTTACCACCTCGCGCTTTGCTATTTTTCCACCCTTGGCGGTCGCCATCTCTACGATGGTCTCCGCGATGGCTTGCGTAGCCTCTGGGCGACCCAGAGCGCTGATATTTTTCGTCATTGTCTCTACATAGGTCGGTGTAGTTAGCGCATGCACCACGCGCTCGCTTAACTGCTCTGGCGTGAGGGCATCGTTGGCGATTACCTCCGCTGCCTGCAAGCGACCAAACATGGCCGCGTTAGCCTCCTGAGGTGAAGCCCCGATAGCCGGCGGCAGCGGCACCAGGATACCTGGCTTTCCTAGCAAGGCCAACTCGCTCAAGGTCGATGCACCGGAGCGGCAAACGACCATTTGCGCGGCCTGCATAGCCAGCGGCATCTCTTCCGACATATAGGCGACGAGCTTGTAACGTCGTTTTGTCTCCTCGTCAGCCTGGGCCAGGATACTCTCAGAGAGGTCGCGCGTCTCATCATAGAGTTTCTTGCCGCTAATTTGCAAGACCTGGCAATGCTGGAGCAGCGCCGGTAGGGCCTTGCAGACGACCTGATTGAGATGCCTGGCGCCCTGACTTCCGCCAGTTACCAACAGCAGGGGGAGGTTCGGCTGCATACCAAGCTGCTCTCGTGCCTGCTCTGGCGTCACTGTGCGAATGTCGAGCATCTCCTGGCGCGGCGGATTCCCCAGTTGCAACGTCTTCTCAGCAGGAAAATACTGCACAGAATCGGCGAAGGCCACCGAGATGCGCGAGGCCAGGGGCGCAATCAGCTTATTCGAGAGATTGGGCGGCACATCTTGCTGATGCATCAAGAGCGGAACGCCATTGATTTTCGCCGCCAGGCCCGTGGGCACAGCCACATAGCCACCGCTAGTAAAGGCCGCCTGAGGATGAAACTCACGCACAATAGAGATGGCCTGAACCATCCCCAGGGGGACGCGCGCCACCCCTTTGACCGTCTTCCAGGAAACAAAACGCTGAAGTTTGCCAGCCTTCACCGTAGCAAGCTTGAGGCCAGCCGCCGGAACGACCTCCGTCTCCAGACCGTCATCGCTCCCTAGAAAGAGAATTTCCGCGTCATATCTATCTCGTAAATGCGTCGCCACCGCCAGGGCAGGATAAATATGCCCCCCAGTGCCTCCGCCTGATACTAAAATTCGCATGATGCCCTTTCCTGGAGATGTCTACGTTCCCGGCACGGCCAGGCGTGCAGAACAACTCCTAGACTTTTCGTTTAAAGGTCCTTGTGATTGTTTGCCGCGAGAGCGCGGGATCTTCTGGCTGACGAATGTAGCGTGAAATGTTGAGCAAGATACCCACCGCCGCCAGCGAGATCACCAGCGAGGTACCGCCAAAGCTGATAAACGGCAATGGGACGCCGGTATATGGGATAAAGGCCGAGGTAGCGCCAATATTGACCGCCGCCTGCAAGATCAGCCAGGTTGTAATCCCCGTTGCCAGCAAGGCGCCATACATATCCTGTGTACGACGCGCCAGGCGAAAACCTCGAAAGGCCAGGCAGAGAAACAGGATAATAATCAAGGCCGCTCCCACAAAACCCAGTTCCTCACCGACAATGGCAAAGATAGAGTCAATGTGCGGGAAGGGTAGATACCCCGTCTTCTGGCGGCTCTCGCCCAACCCCAGGCCCAGGAAGCCTCCCGACCCAAGAGCCAGCAGCGATTGGTAGAGTTGCAGGTTAATACTGGTCACATTCTGAAATGGGTTGAGAAAGCCCAGCAAGCGATATAAGCGATATCCCTTAAAAGCCTGGGTCATAAAGATCAGAATGCCACCCACCATCGCCAGCAAGAACTGGATAATATTCGCGCCAGCTGTAAAGAACATAACCGTTGCCAGTCCAGCAATGACGATAGCGGTTCCCATATCGTTTTCCAGCAAGACCAGGCCTAGAATTAAGCCTACCAGAATCACAAAGGGGGTCAGGCCATAGAGAAATGAACTGACCTGGTTGCCTTTACGTGCCAACCAATCTGCAATATACAGCGCCAGGGCTAGTTTTGTCAGCTCACTTGGCTGAAAAGAGAAAGAATTACCAATGCGAAACCAGCGTGAGGCTCCATAGGCATTGGTGCCAAAGAATAATACCAGCACCAGTAGTGGTAGCGCGACCGCCAGGGCAACTAAGGAGAAACGACGCCAGTAGCGATAATCGATGCGCGCAGTGACAAGCATCGCAATGATGCCAAAGAAGCCTGAGATCACCTGGCGTTGAAAGTAGGTTGAAGGATCTCCTGTAGCCGATTCATGTGCTGAGATAAACGAGCTTGCGCTATAGACCATGATCAGGCCAATACATACCAGTCCGAGTACGACCACCAGCAGCACCGAATCGACCTTACCAGGCGTACGTGAGAGGCTCATCTCAAGCTCGCGCAGCTTTTGCTGTTCTTCCTTGCTCATGACCTGCACTGGCTCAAAGTCAGGCTCTTGCACCCGCTGTCGTCCGCGCTGGCGCTCTACCTGTAAGCGCTCGGCAATATTCTCGGCAAAGGACGGCCCATTCTTACGCCAACTCCTGGCACCACCACCGCGGGATACAGGTTCACGCGCAGGCGTCGCCTCGACTCCTCGCTTGAGCGGAGGGAGTTTACGGCGCACAGGGATCTGAGGCGCAACTTTCCCTTCGACGGCATAGCTGACCTTTTCATTACGCTCCCGGCGCTTCTTTGACTCTGCTGGCTCTGCGAGAAGCTCTTGCCAGAAGCTCCTTTTTACAGGTGGTTCAGGCGGCTTTTTCTGGCGCCGCTCGGCGGATTGCAGCGCAGGCGAGCGTACAGTGAGCGGAGAGTGCTTCCCTTTATGCTCCTGGCCTCTGCCGCTCTTCGCCGACCGTGCCGCCGCATAACGTCCCTGCTTATATGTATCCCGTTCCATAAAGCTGCTCGTCTTTCTCTAGCGAGATCCTAGATAAATGGCTACACTTATCAGATTGCTTTCTTCAGTTCCTCCGCCGCCTGTTTCCTCTTCTCCGTATTTCTACACACTCTTTGGGATCTCATTTGCTATACTTCCACACCAGTTCGCCACCAAAACCCTTGACATAGAACGTATTTTCTAGTATCCTATTTCAGGAGGAAGATTCTTCTCCCTCTTCCAAATCGGATACTTGCGCATCCGCAGAAGGGAATGCGCCTTTCTGCGCTTTCTTGCCATCCTCCTGCATCAATTGCAGGGCGCGCTCGAGATCCTGCGCACTCATATCCAGGTGTATTTGCTGTAAGTCGAGCTCTTCGTTCCCTCTAGTTTGTAACAGTTCACTCCAGGGATCGCTTGAAAGCACAGGAACCTCAAAGGGTTCTTTGCCCTGCTCTCCATCTGTACCATCGCCCCTCTTCCCCAATAATTCCTGCCATGTTGCACTCAGCTCGCCACCTGGCTCCTGTTGCCCCTCATACAGTGGTTCATCCTTGTGCTCCTGCATAGTTCTCCTCTCTCGCTATCACACAATACTGCTGATCGTTTTCCAATGCTTCCTACTTTACTGGTCGGTCAGAGGGCACATGATAGTGCCACATGACTTGTTCCGCGATTTTGTTCCATAATGGGGCCGCGGCGGTTCCGCCGTAGATGGTGCTACGGGGATGATCCAACGTTACCAGGATGGCGTAACGCGGATTTGACGCTGGTAAGAAGCCCGCGATAGAGGCTTCCGTCAGGTCATCTGAGACCCCCTGAGTCGTTGCCGTACCGCTCTTGGCCGCGACGCTATAGCCCGGCACCACAACCTGCTTATTATAGTCAGCCGCTGAAGTAAGCATCTGGATCAATTGCTGTGCAGCCTTCTGACTAATGACCTGGCGTAGCACCTGGGGCGACGTTTTGGTCACCTTGCCGTTATTATCGACCTGCTGCACCAGGTAGGGGCGCATCATCGTTCCCTGATTGGCAATAGAGGCATAGGCCAGCACGACCTGTAGGGGAGTCGCGGTAATGCTCTGGCCAAAGGCCTGGCGCGTCAGGTCGCTAGGCGTCCACCCTTGCGAGGTAGGGGTACGATACCCACCAGAGGCCTCGATTCCACCTACATTTGTGCGTTGCCCAAAGCCAAAGCGCTCAAGGTAGGGATAATACCGCTTGGCCGTCAGAAAATCGTGCGCGACTTTGGCGGCGCCTACATTAGCCGAGTAATCCAGGATTTGCGTCATACTCTCGGTACCATGAGCCTGGTACTCCCAATTGGCGACCGCAACAGCATCCGGAAACGAGATGACCCCCGGATCATCAATGGTCGTATTCGGCGTCACCACGCCCTGGTCAAGAGCCGCCGCCAGGGTGATGCCCTTCATGGTTGAGCCAGGCTCATATGTACACATGAGCACCGGGTTAAAGTACACACTCAAGGAATCCAGGCAACCCCGCTTATCATAGTATTTGCTATAGACGTTGGGATCAAAGGATGGAGCACCTACCATGGCAACGATGGCACCCGTGCGCACATCTATGACTGTCGCGGTTCCTCCCAAGGCCTCCGTCTGCTGTACCCGCTCCTCAAGCGCCTGCTGTGCAAGATACTGAATAGTACTGTCAATAGAAAGGGTCACATTTGCGCCATCGATTACTGGTTGTGTAGAGCTGGCACCCACTGTGAGTGGATTACCATTGAGATCGGTCTCCGCGGTAAAACTTCCGGCTGTCCCTGCCAGCAACTTATCGTAGGAACCCTCGATACCATAGAGTCCACCTTTATCCGGTTGAACATATCCCAGGATCTGGGCAGCTAGGGTACCACTGGGATACACGCGTATCGTTCGAGGCTCCAGGAAGGTATACGGGATGCGCGATGCACGCAACTGCTGGCTCTGCTCAGGCGAGATCAACGATGCGATACGCACAGTGGCACGGCCTGACGAGAAGAATTTTGTTAACTGCTCCGCTGTCAGGTCAGGCAGGGCTTTATGTAATTTCGTGACGATATTTTGTAGCTCCACCGACGCCTTTTCGGCATCGGTGTAATCACTGGTAAACTGGATCGGCTCTACATAGACATCATCGCGCACAACGTTGGTGGCGAGCACAACTCCCAGGCTATCATAGATCACGCCTCGCGGCGCATCGACCACCTGATTCTGGATGTGCTCATCATTGGCCCATTTTGCCAGTTGCGGGCCACGCATAACCTGCCAGTAATAGAGCCGACCTAACAGCGCAAACATCAGGACGCAGATCAGCAGGAAGATGATCATCTGCCGACTGCGCGCACGCTGTAGCTCTGGACTCATGATTTTTATTCCTCCTGGTAGGCTTTGCCCTGCTTCTCTTCTCCTCAAAAATTGAGAAAGGTAAGGAGACACCCCTTATACCCTGGGGCTCGCGCCCACCTGGCAAGATTTTTTTGCTGCTCTACTTTTCTTCATACGCATTTCAGCGGAAAAAGCGGAAACGAGTTCGGGTATTGTGCTATAAGTCATTGGTACAAACCTGTTTCTCAGGGTTGGGCAGGGACCGTTTCCAGGCCACGCACGGTAATAACCTGGATGGTGCCTGGATCAGCAGGTTGCAGGCCACGCTTGCGCGCCTCACTATCAATATAGGCTGGAGAACGCTCGTGAGCTAATTGCTCTAAGAGATCCTGGTTCTGGCGCGTGAGCTGGCTTTGCGTTGTGCGAATCTCCTGCAACTGGTTGTTTGTCTCTACGGCCTGGCCTAACTGACTCAGGTAGAGCACCGACATCAAGCTGATCAATAGAACGCTGGTAATACACAGCGCGACCGGTCCCATACGAAAGAGAAAGGGGCGCAATTGCCTGCGAAGCCTCACCACGTCCACTTGCGACGCAGCCTCTTCCGCCTTCGCGGTTCTCACTCTCTGGTTCGACATACGCCTTCTCCCTTTCCTGCATCGAGCACAGGCACGGTCTCGCGCCATGAGGGGGCGGCTCGCCACCTCGTGGACTTACACATCACGCTTTTGGCAGGACTTCAGCGGCCCGTACACGCGCACTTCGCGCGCGTGGGTTGGCTGCTACTTCTTGCTCGCCTGGTACGATTGGCTTATTCGTCAAGATACGCAGGCTGGCCTTGTGGCCACAAATACACATTGGTATGCGCGGGGGACAGAGACAATCCCTCGCCTCGCGCCGTAGAAATTCCTTGACGATGCGATCTTCCAACGAATGGAAAGCGATAATGACCATTCTTCCCTGTTTGCCACCAGCCTGTAGCAAGGAGAGCATCTGGGGCAATGCCGTCTCCAGGCTCTCTAGCTCCTGGTTGACCGCGATCCGCAAAGCCTGGAACACGCGTGTCGCCGGGTGAATCGCCCCGTATTTGTAGGGCACACCCGCCGCGGCGATCTCGGCCAGCTGGCTCGTACGGGTTATGGCTCGCTTCTGGCGCTCGCGCCCTATGCGACGCGCGATCTGGCGCGAGCGTCGCTCCTCGCCATACCGCCAGAAGATATCGGCCAGTTCTTCCTCGCCTGTGTTATTGACAAGATCTGCCGCCGTCAGCGAGAGATCCTGGCTCAGGCGCATATCCAACGGTCCATCCGCGCTGAAGGAGAAGCCTCGCTGCGGATCATCCATCTGATCCGAGGAGAATCCCAGGTCCAGCAAGACGCCATCAACGCTGGTAAACTGTGCCTCTTGCGCCAGGCGCTCCATGTCAGAAAAGTTGCCGTGGCTTAAAATTAAACGGCCCTCGGCAACCTCCTTGCTCAGCCTTGCTTGCACCCGTGCCTGGGCCTTACTATCTGTATCGATACCAAGCACCTTGCCATCTGGAGCCGAACGCTCCAGCAGCACGCTTGTATGTCCACCACCTCCCAATGTCCCATCAATATAGTGTCCTCCCGGTTGGGGTCGCAGATACTCCATTACCTCTTCCAACATCACGGACACATGTCGTGTTTGCTCGTTCTCCATGCCACACACATCATTCTTTTAACTTTTTGCTATTTTTTCTTCTTTTCTGCCGCCTGCGGCGGCAAGAAGAAAAAGAATGTGGGGACACCCCAAACCCCGCCAGGGGCGCTGCCCCTGGACCCCGTTCCCGCAAGGCGGCAAAGGGGTAAATAGTTGGGAATGTCCAAGCTCAGCTCTGGACCCCGTTCCCAAGGCTTGCGTACAGGGACTAGTTGCCAACCCGTCAGGGGCGCTGCCCCTGGACCCCGTTCTCCAAAAACTACTGCATAGGGGCTAGCTGTCAAAAGGGAATACCACTGCCTTCGGCGTCGAGGCGCTCTTGGTAGGCCTGCCAGGTGCCACGGTCCCAGATCTCGATATGGTCGCGTACCCCAACGACAGTGACCTCGGTCTCCAGCCTGGCATAGGCGCGCAATTTCGCGGGAAGCACGATACGCCCCTGCCCATCCAGTTCTACTTCGCTCGCACTGGGATAGATACGGCGCTCAAAATCGCGCAATTCCTCGCTTGATTTCCCCGCTGTCAGTTCATTTGACTTCTCTTCCCAGCGAGCCATAGTGTAGATAGAGAGACAGGCGCCCATCCCTTTGCCAATAACGGCCCCACGGTCCAACTGCACGCGAAAACGCGCCGGAACCGCCATACGGCCTTTATTGTCAATAGTATGCTCATACTCGCCCAAAAACATGCTCGCACCGCTTGATGACTTGCCTTGACGACTATTTTGCCAGACGCTTACCCGGAAATCCATTCCCCACTTGAACACCGCGCTATTCTATTACACGAATCACTTCCCCACTTTGACCCACTTTTCCCCACTACATTGTAGCACTTCGGGGCCTTGTCGGAAAAGAGTCTTCTCGATCAAATTTCGGCGTTAGTAGGAAGAACTTGTGGAAAAACAGATTTGACACACGCACAACACGCGGCCTACAATCAAGGATGACTATCTGTACTTTCACACACTGTAAACAGCTTTTCGCTCTTGAGGTTTAGAAAACGTATGCAACAGCAATCGCCAGAGCATTCACGCCAGACCAACCAGCCCGCGCCTGTTCGTCAGGTGGCGCCCGGCATCTGGAAGTTTGTTCTCCCCATCCCTTTTCCACTGCGCACAGTGAATGTCTATGCCCTGGTTGGTCCCGATGGCTGGGTTCTGGTCGATACGGCTCTGGGAACCCCAGACGCACGCTCAGCCTTTCATGCGGCACTCATAGAGGCGGGACTGCATCTCGATCAACTCCAAGCTATTGTCCTTACACACCACCATCCCGATCATGTAGGTCTCTCGGGCGAGCTCCAAGCTCGTACTGGCGTGCCTGTTTATATGCATTCCATCGATGAAGCCGCCGTGCAAATTATCTGGACCAATACCATGGGGAAGCGCTTTGAGCGCGTCTCAAGCTTCTTTGCCCAGCATGGCCTGCCAGAGACAGACCTCTGGTATAATCAGATGGAGACACCAGATAGGCAACGTATTATTGATGTTCCCCCTCACGAAGCCTTTACGCTCGTTGAAGATAGCACCTCTCTGACCCTGGCTGGAGAGAGCTATCGCGTGATCTGGGTGCCTGGCCATTCGGATGGCCAGATCTGCCTCTGGCGTGAACGTGATGGCATTTTCCTCTCCGCCGATCATGTACTTCCTCGCATTACCCCCAATATCGGCCTCTATTCCACGCGCGATCGTCCCAATCCCCTGGGAGATTTTCTGGCCTCGCTACACAAAGTAGCGTCTCTGCCTGCCAGCCTGGTTCTACCAGGACATGGCGAACCTTTCACAAACCTTGCACAACGCATTGCAGAAATTGTTGAGCATCATGACATGCGCCTGCAAACCATTCTCGCCCTGCTTGCTACGCGCCCGCAGCACGCGGCCGCGCTTACGGCTCAATTGTTTCAGGATCGCTTAAAAAGTGATGAGGCCCGGCGTATGGCGGTGGCTGAGGTTCTCGCCCACCTGGAGTATCTGCGGTACAAAAATCAAGTCATACAACAACTGGCAAACGACGGGACTATTCGATACTCAGTGGTATAGCGTACTGTAAAAAATCGTCTCTAAAATGAAGTGCAGGCAATCGGCTTTTCAAGCCAGTTTTCGCGGCTTCGTATTGGCCTCATACGGCCTGCGAAGCCCTTTTACTATATATGTTTAATTCTTTACCCATAGTGACACGCTTGTATTTCTTAATTTCTCATGTTATACTGCCTATCGGCAGTGAGGTTGTGATGCCGCTTCAGAAGCTTCACAATCTTGTGCGCGCGATTGCGCCAGAGTATAAAGGTTGTTTGAAACTCAATTGGCAAGCGGCACGTGTTGATAGTTGCAAGGAGGATTTAGTACCTATGGCCAAAGAAAAAACTGCTACAGCGCAAACAATCGGTCGTCAAGAGCTTTCGCGGCGGATCGCCAAGCAAGCTAAGCTTTCTCAAAAACAGGCTTCTGAAGTACTCGAGGCAACACTCGATTCAATCCGCGAGGCGCTTCAGAATGGTGATGAAGTACGCCTGGTTGGCTTCGGCTCTTTCAAGGTACGTACCAGTGCCGAGCGCAAGGGCGTCAACCCACGCGATGGTAAGGAAATTGTTGTTCCTGCCAAAGAGCGTGTACGCTTCTCCCCCGGTAAAGAACTCTCTGAGGCTGTCGAAAAGAAATAGTCAATCGGTCTTGATGTACTCTCACTGCCAATTTCGTAGCTCCTGATCAAGGATTGAAGGCTTCCGAGTAGCTAACAGCCATGCTCTCCCCTCATCCAAATACTTGTCAGGAGCTACGAAACGCCTACTTTCGCAATCCCAAAAGCACTATGTAAGTTATCAGGCGTCTCGATCCTCTAAAGATCAAGGTTTAATAGAGATTACTCTATACTATGATCGCAGGTCGGACGCCTTTCTGCATGCTCCAGTTTTGTAGACGCAGTCATACTATTGATTGAGACGTGATAGGTAACTCAACCAGAGCTATAAACGGTTCAGTGCTACCAGGTGGAAGCAGACGATGATTACTCAGGCCATTCAGAACGTAACCCTTACGCTGATGCGGGGCAATATTGTTGATATCTCGGCTGACGTGATAGTCAACGCCGCCAATTCCGCGCTGGCTGGTGGCGGGGGAGTAGATGGTGCCATTCATCGCGCGGCTGGTCCCAGTGTCATGCAGGAGTGCCGCAAGTTCGAGCGCTGCCCAACGGGAAGCGCAGTCGTTACCAGTGCAGGCCAGCTCAAAGCACAATATATTTTCCATGCCGTTGGTCCCATCTATGGACACCATGCCGACGCCGCGCAACTGCTCGCCAGCGCCTATGACACCTGCCTTGACCTCGCTGAGAAGTACCGTGCGCAAAGTATCGCCTTCCCCTCCCTCAGTACTGGCGCCTACGGCTACCCCCTGACCGAGGCTGCTCCCATCGCTCTGCAAACCGTTATCGAGCATCTCACCCAGGAAGCTACCACTCTGCGCCAGGTGACCTTTGTGCTCTTCGATGAGCGCACATTTCAAGCCTATGCACGCGCCCTTGAGCGCCTCCTGCCCTCCTCATAGAATATACCAATTACTACCAATTACGGATTCTCTCAAACGCTCTTTTTGTGCGCCTGCGGCGCTTCAGAGGTAAGGTATGCCTGGTGGTGGGCTGGCTCCGCCAGCCCACCACCAGGCATACCTTACCCAAGAGCAAGCTTACGAGTTGAGGAGAAAATTTGCAACTTCGCTAGTGTTGGTTTATGATACGAGCTATGCGCCCTTGCGACGCGATCCAAGCCACGTTGGGCCAGAAACAAGCCAGTTTCTCCATACTCATCATTCGGGAAGAGCGATCCCTTGTCGAGAGACACCAGATATTGTTGTAATGATTGTAGGGAGCATTTGATGCAATATTCTCTGAAGAGCGATAAAGAGATCGCCGCGATGCGCCAGGCAGGCCTGGTGGTCTGGCAGGCGCATCAAGTCGCCGCGCCACTGATGAAGCCTGGTATTTCTACCGCTGAAATTGATGCCGCCATCGAGCAGTGTATCCTTGAGCACCAGGCCACTGCCCTCTTTAAGGGCGTGCCGGGTAAGGTTCCCTTTCCCGCCTCTAGCTGCATCTCTGTCAATGAACAGATTGTGCATGGCATTCCAGGTGCGCGCCGCCTACAAGAGGGGGATGTTGTCAGCGTCGATATTGGCGCCAAACTCAATGGCTGGTGCGGAGATGCCGCGACGACTTATGCCATAGGCGCGGTCGATCCACGTGCCCAGCATCTACTAGAGGTTACCGAGGGCGCCCTGCACCTGGCAATTGAGCAGTTGACGAAGTGCCGTACCTGGAGCCAGGTAGCGCGCAAGATGCAGGAGTATGTAGAGCACGCAAACTTCACCATCATCGAGGGCCTGGTCGGTCATGGCATTGGCCAGGAGATGTGGGAGCCACCTCAGGTGCCAAACTACTATACGCGCCAGTTCCAGATCAAGCACGACTTCGTGCTCCAGCCCGGCCTGGTCATCGCGATTGAGCCTATGGTCTCCTATGTTAGCAATACCTTCCGCCAGCTTCCCGATCACTGGACGCTGGTCACCAATGATGGCTCACCTAGCGCCCACTTCGAACATACTATCGCGCTCACAAAAAAGGGGCCTCAGGTCCTCACCGCTGGCCCCAATGGCAAGGCCTGGGGCGTCTCCTAATGACTATTCACCTCGATACATATATACTTACCGTAGATACAACCCCTTTGAGGGTTGCGCTTATTTCACCAGGATGGAGGTTCTCTCATGTCATACGCTAGCAGACGCCAGGCATTTATGGACAAAATGCAGGGTGGAGTCGCTATCTTTCATAGCGCACCCGAATTTCTCCGTAGCGGCGGACACAATATCGAGATCAGCTACCGCCAGGATAGTGATTTCTACTACCTCACGGGCTTTACCGAGCCTGAAACGATCTGTGTGCTCGCGCCAGAGCATCCCGAGCACCATTTCATTCTCTTTGTCCGCCCACGCGATCCACAGATGGAGGTCTGGACGGGGAAGCGCGCAGGAGTAGAAGGCGCACAGGGAACCTATGGCGCGGATGCGGCCTACACCCTCGACCAGCTCGCCGAGAAATTGCCTGAGTATCTGAAGGGCTGCCAGACGCTCTACTACAACAGCGGCACAGAGCATGCCTTCGATGAGCAGATGATCACGTTTATCAATCGCTTCCGTCGGGTGATGAGTGGTGGTCCACGCCAGGTCGTCGATCCAGGTTCCATTCTCAATGAGATGCGTGTCATCAAAGATGCCGAGGAACTAGAAGTTATGCGCAAAGCCGCCCAGATCAGCGGCGCCGCCTATCGCGATGTCCTCAAGACCCTCAAACCCGGCATGTATGAGTATGAGATCCAGGCCGTCCTCGACCATGGCTATCTCAAGCAGGGCGCGGCCCGTCATGGGTACTCCCCTATCGTCGGCTCTGGTCCCAACGCGACCATTCTGCATTACGACCAGAATAACCGGCATATGCAGGATGGGGAGCTGCTCCTGATCGATTCGGCAGCTGAATACCAGTATTATAGTGCCGATATTACGCGTACCTATCCCATCAATGGACGCTTCACACCTGAGCAGCGCGCCATTTATGAGATCGTGCTGGAGGCCGAGGAGGCCTGTATCGCCGCCACCAAACCGGGAGCGGACCTGGTCGACATTCATAATACGGCGATAGAGATCCTGACCTCCGGGCTGGTCGCGCTTGGCATCCTCAAGGGAGATGTGCAGCAGAATATCGAGGAGAAAACCTATCGCCAATTCTACATGCATGGAACCTGCCACTGGCTGGGCCTGGATGTGCATGATCGCGGTCCCTATCGGGTGACTGAGAAAGGGCGCGGCGCCGAGCTGGCTCCCGGCATGGTCTTTACGATTGAGCCAGGCATTTACATCGCCGAAGATGCGGAGAACGTCGACCCACGCTATCGCGGCATCGGCGTACGCATTGAGGATAATGTCGTCGTCACCCAGGAGGGCTGCGAGGTCACAACGGGGAGCGCGCCCAAGAGCGTTGAGGAGATCGAAGCCCTCATGAGCGGGCACTAATCCAATATGTACAAAGAGGACCGGATGGTCGAGGGCAAATCCTCGACCATCCGGTCCTCTTTGTACATATTGGTCTATACTACGAGCGGCGCATCTCTTTCTTCAGCTCGCGCATAAAGCCTACGACACCCTGCGACCAGGTCATCTTTTGCGTGCGCTTCATATAATGCTCATGCACAGCTTCCAGTATGCGCAGGTTCCGTATCTCTTCCAGCAATTGGATGTCATAGAGTGCACGCTGTTGGGGATCGCTCAAAATACTATACGCTTCATTGAGTACCTTGATACGTGCATCGGAAATGCCCTTATTGATATCGGGATGATGCTGTCGCACCAATCTGCGATAGACTTTTTTAATCTGTTCCGGTGTGGCATCACGCGGAAGGCCCAGAATGGCGTAATAGTTTTGCAGTGGCATAGCTTACTGTGCCTCGATCCAAACTCAAACTAGAGAGCGCCTGTCAACATATGTGGATATCGTAGCATAGTTGAGTCATAATTACCAGGCATACAGCCTAATGCCCGGTACTCCCGAAGCCGCCGCGCGTCTCTCCCATTTCAGCGACTTCGTTCCAGGCGACCTGGGCCACAGGTACAAAAATGCCCTGGGCGATCCGTTCGCCACGCTCTACCGTGACTGCTTCATCCCGAAAATTATAGACCGAGATCAGCAGTTCATCGCCCTCGCCAGAGTAATCCTGGTCGATAACGCCCACGCCGTTGGGCATGAGTAACCCCTTACGCTTGGCGGTACTGCTACGCATCGTGAGCATCAGCATATACCCAGGAGGGGTCTGCACGATAACATTTCCCGGCACACGCCCCAGTTCACGCGGACCAATGGTCACCGTCTCGCGACAAACCAGGTCAAAACCGACTGATCCCGCCGTGGCGTAGCCTGGCAGGGGCAAAGTAGTATCTACACGCTTGATAGCGACTGCCATCAATTGGTTAGTGGTTATATTCATAGGCAATATTCTAGAGAATAGCTCTTTGCTCGTCAAGAGAGTATTCGCGCCTGCGGCGCTCAGGGGAAAGATGTGTCTGGTGGTGGGCTGGCAGAGCCAGCCCACCACCAGACACATCTTTCTCGAAAGTGGGTTGGCGAGCCAGGGCAAATAATACCTTTTCCATTTAGCAGCAATGCTTTACAATTAGGTATGTGGTAGAAGTGTGAGACGCATGTTGAAAGTGACGTATTGTTAGATATACACAAACGCACATTGATGTCTATGGAAGAGATTGCCCCGGGCGCCTGCGGTGTCTCGATGTTGGCAATCTCTCCGTTATATATAACATCATCGTCTATACGCTGACTCGCATGTGCCATAGCGGCAAGCACAGCCCAGAGTTGGATTGGATACATCATGAGCTGGCTCATCCAGTTTCAAAGCAGAAGGGATACTCACTTTGCAAACGCTCCTTCCCCCGCTTCTACTCTTGCTGCAACAGTTCGGGTATCCCGCTCTGTGGTTTTTTATCTTTCTGGCAGCGTCAGGTCTTCCACTCCCCGTTGGCTTAGTCGTCACGTCGGCTGGCGCCTTCGCGGCCCTGGGACGCTTCAACGTTTTCGCTCTCATCTTCATTGTTATCAGCGCCGCTACCTGTGGTGATGCGGTGAGCTATTGGCTGGGCCGGCGAGGTGGAGTCTACCTCTCAGGCTGGATCAAACGCCATCCACACAATCGCATTCTTCCACAACAGACCTTTGAGCGTTCGCATCGCTATTTCCAGCGCCATGGTGGATGGGCAATCTTTATTACCCGCTTCCTGCTCTCTGGACTGGGTGGCTCGATCAACCTGCTTGCCGGGCTAGAGCTTTATCCCTACGCACGCTTCTTCTGGCCCGACCTGCTCGGCAATATCATCAGTGCGCTGATAGCCATCCCTCTGGGCTTTTTCTTCGGCTCTAACTGGCAATACGTGGCGGGTCTACTCAGCGCCTTCTCCCTGCTCGTTACCGTGCTTCTCTGCGGCGCGCTGGGCATCTATATCGCCTTTAAATTATTACGTCGCTATGATCTCCTGCCAGCGTTCTCCCTTGTTCGTCGCGAACAACCGCAAGCCTTTCTCACGCTAGAAGCAGGTGGGCCAGATGGCGGCGGATTGGCACCTTCTGTATGTGTCAAACGTATACATAAAAAAGACAAATTTTATACGAGTTTGTACATTTTTGCCAGCCTTTGGCGAAAAAATGAGTCAGAAGGACTAGAATGAAAGGGGGCCATAGGTTATAATTGGATTAGGAATAATTTCCGACCTGGCTTTGTTGCTATCTAGTAGATAGGGTACACATCATTGAATTCCTCCCACTCGGCGCACGGACTCCTTGGTCCGATGAAGGCTCGCTTTCCTGAGTGTAGGACCAGACCGATGAAATATATCTTGCTGCTTAGGATATACCATTTTTTCATGGAGGGCGCACAATGATAGACGTAAAGCGTGCCATGACGGGAAATACGCTTGGTAATACAACTCGTAAGAAACCTGATTCGGATAAGCAGCCGTACGGCATGATAGTCGAGCAGTTGCTTGCAAAGAATCTCCCATATACAACTGTGGAAGTTGGCAGAGAGGACGCACACGACGAGACAGAGTTAGATGATGATCAGCTTGATCTGGATCACGACCTCTCCGACACCGCTTCTCTCGAATTAGAAGATGAACCGACCCTCACAGAGGATCTTCACGACACTGAAAGTGACGAAGAAGACCATCATGAGGACGTCGACGATTCGCTTCTCACGCTTCCTCCTATGACACCAGCAGCTTCTCAGCCCGCTGTACGCCGTGGTGCAACTCCACGCCGTCGCCGCTCTGAGGATCAGGAAGAGAATGCGGTTAATGGCGCAGACGCAGGCGAGTCCGATGCCGTCATGACATATCTGCGTGAAATTGGTCGCGTTCCTATGATTACGCACGAGCGTGAGATTGAGCTGGCTCAGCGTATCGAGAGCGGCGACCGCGATGCCATGAAGCAGTTTATCCTGGCCAACCTGCGCCTCGTGGTGAGCATCGCTAAACGCTATGTTGGTCGTGGTCTCACCCTGCTAGACCTGATTCAGGAAGGCAATATTGGTCTGATTCGTGCAGTACAGCGCTATGATTGGCGCCGTGGGCACCGCTTCTCCACTCATGCAACATGGTGGATTCGCCAGGCCATCAGCCGCGCCGTTGCCGATAAAGGGCGCACGATTCGCCTCCCGGTTTATGTCAATACCGCGCTTAACCGCATTCGCCGCGAACGCCAGCGCCTGCTTCAGGAACTGGGTCGTGAGCCAAGTGAGCAAGAGCTGGCCGAGGCTACCGGGCTGGATCCGGTACGCATGATTGAGCTGCAAGCCGCTCCCGGTGCACCAGTCTCTCTTGAGCTTCCCGTGGGCGAAGATGACGACCAGGAGCTAGGCGATGTCCTTCCAGATACAGAATCAGCCTCTCCCGAGGATTTAGCCACCACCCAGACCCTGAAGGACGAGGTGCAGCGCGTGCTCGAATCCGTGCTGACCCCCGCGAACAGCTGGTACTCCAGCTCCGCTTTGGCCTGGGCAATGGGCAGGCACATCCTCTTGAGCAGGTCGGCCGCGAGTTGGGTATTACCCGCGAGCGCGTACGCCAGATTGAGGCGGGAGCACTTGCTAAACTTCGCCAGCCACCTGTCCTGGAGCGCTTACGCGGTTAGTACCGCCGCTTGAGCAAAGTGATACAGATACAAGAAAATCCCCACAAGAGGGGAGTGTGAGTCTTACCTGGCCTCTCCTCCTGTGGGGACTTCCTGTGTTTTCTACACATCCATACGCATTTTTACCGCTCTTGCCGAGAGCACATGCCTTTTCTGCCTCTAATTACTGAGTTCACACCAAAGGTCAAAAGATAGTCATATCTAACAATATCTCTAATTTATTGAGTTCGCGCACAAGGCCAAAAGATAGTCATATCTAACAATATACAGATTCGGGTCTTTTGCATATAATACATGCAGGTTCCTGGTGTACCCTCCATACATTCCTTCTACCAAAACCAAGCTTCATTGTTCAATCCAGAGGTAACTAACACCAGGGACCTGCTTTTTCTCTTCTCTTGCTTGATTACGCCTGGGCGTCCGTGACTCTTCTACGCCCCATATCACGCTCCACCTGGAGAATATCCTTGACCTTTTCCAGACGCTTAAAGAGACGTGGCATGATTTCCAGGTCATTAATCTCCAGGGTTGCTGTAATCACGATACGCTCACGATTGTTGGCGTTTGTGCCAATTGAGAGCAAGTTCAGACCATACTCGGAGATAATCGTCGCTATATCCCGAATAAGTCCGGCACGGTCGCGCGCAAAAATGATAATGGGAACGTGATAGCGCGGCTGGCTCATCCCCTGCCAGGTCACCGTAATAAAACGCTCACCGCTCCGCTCATGCAAACGCATAGCGTTTGGGCAATCCGAGCGATGCACAATGACGCCCTTGCCCCGACTGATAAATCCAACGATCTCGTCCCCAGGCAGAGGACAACAGCAGTTAGCAAGTCGCGTCAGCAGGCCATCCACGCCCGCGACTTGTAGGTTCACCGCTGGCTGACGACTGGTGGTTGGCAGCGCCAGTTCGCCTGTTTCACCACGCTCGTCCCGACTCTCTTTCCCCTCGCGTTGCTGAAAGTACTCATGCGCCTTGACCGCGACCCCATGTGGCCGCATATCGTCAGCGCCAATCGCCGAGAGGATATCCTCAAACGTGTCCATATGGAGCTCTTGACAGAGCCAGTTCTCTACTTCTTCAGTAATGGCCTCCATGCCTCTCAGGCCAGCAATGGACTTGAGAACCCGGTCCAGGCGTTCGCTGCCAATCTGAATGTTGATGTCGCGTTCGTGGATCTTGAGGTAGCGGCGAATCTTGTTGCGTGCAGCCGCCGTTCGCGCGATGTTCAGCCAGTCGCGTGTGGGGTGCGCGGACCGGTTGGTCACGATATCGACGATCTCGCCACTTTTGAGTTCATAATCAAGCGGAACCATGCGTGTGACCAGGCGATCTCCGTCGTGTCCTTCAACATGAGAAATAACCCTTGCGCCCGCGCAGCTATCGCCAATCTTGGTGTGAATTCGGTAGGCAAAGTCCAGTGGGGTCGAGCCAACCGGCAGATCCTTGACCTCACCCCTGGGCGTGAATATAAAAATCTGTTCCTCGAACAGGTCATCCTTGACCGCCTCGACAAACTCGGAATCGGTGGCGTTGGCGGCTTTGATCTCGTGCTGCCACTCCGCCAGCTGGTGAATCCAGGTCAAGAGCTCCTTAGCAGTTGAGGAGGCATTATCGCCAATGTCTTTATAGTGCCAGTGCATGGCAACACCATACTCGGCCATCTCATGCATGGCATGGGTACGGATCTGGATCTCCACCAGTTGATCATCCAGGCAGAAGACGGTGGTATGCAGGGCGCGATAGCCGTTGGGCTTGGGATTGGCGATAAAGTCTTTGATACGCCCCTCTTTGGGCTTCCACAGGCTGTGTACATGGCCCAAGGCGATATAACACTCATTGTCTGTGTCGACCAGGATACGAAAGGCGATCAGGTCATGAATCTGCGTGACATCGGCGGCTGCCTTTAACATTTCAAAGTCGCCCCCGGCCTCGCCTGTGCTACGCTCAAGTTTGCGATAGAAACTGTAGTAGCGCTTCACCCGCCCTGAGACCACCGCGTTGACGCCAATGGACGCCATTTCCTGACGCAGCATCTCGCAGACGCTCTCTACATAGGAGCGCCACTGCTTACGCTCGGACTCAACGATTCCCTTCACCCACTGAAACTTATCAGGCTCCAGAATCTGGAAGGCCAGGTCTTCTAGCTCGCCCTCCACGCGCGACATCCCCAGGCGACCTGCCAGCGGCGCGTAAATCTCGCGCGTCTCCTCGGCTGTCGCCAGCATCTCCTGCCGATCACCTTGATACTCTGGGTGGCACATATGGCGCATCACAAAGAGCCTGTATGCTAGCTTTAGCGAGACGACGCGGGGATCTTCCGCCATAGCGACAAACATTTTACGGACCGTTTCAGCCTGCTGGCGGCGCATGGCTTCGCGGACGCGCGGCTTCTTCCCATCACCTGAGGTGCTGCTACCTTCTTCGCGCTCGTCATGACTTTTTTTTGCGGCTGAGGTCTGGAGGTTCTGCGCGCTGAGAGCTGCGCTCACTGCCGTCACGCTCTGTTTCTTACGCTCGAGGATGTTGAAGCGCTCCATGCTGCCAACCACGCGGGCCGTTGTGCTGCCTACTCTGTCCTCAACCTCTTCCAGAGTCACAAGATCTGCATCAATAGCCTCAAAGACCAGGCCAGCGGCTACGCCAGCGGCATCCATATGCATGTTAGCAAGAATGGAGGCCACGCCCAACGCATATTCTAGCGGAGGCACCAGGCGCTCGCCAGCCACTACATCACTACAGACCTCTAGCACCAGTTGGAGCGCTTTCTCCACCATATCTACCTCATCGGCAGACATATAGGAGCGTATCTGCTGGCGCAGATCTGCTACTGGTGAGGTCAAGTTCTCTTGAGGTGATACGTGTTTCTCTATGTGAATCATTGCCTTCTATCGTTTTACCAGACTACTACCATTCACCCCTTAGAACACTCGACATGGGCGTTATATTTCGCTACACATATCTTTTTTACAAAGGGGACATCAGAGAGCAGCCTGATGAAAACCATCCCTGGTAATATATGTACTCTGCTTACTATACGTTTTGTATACCGGGTTGTTGGACGCTGCCACCTACAATATAGGCCATCTACTCCACAAACATCCTACTTCTGTCAACGCATCAACACTTCCATCTGTTCCTACCATAACACAAAACGAGCTAACCTTGGCCAACATGAGACATAACTATGACTTGTGGGCTGGTACCAGGCCCATCTTTATACAGCAGAGAGAGAAAGTGCCGGCAATAAGGAACAGCGTCGTTTGTTCGCAAGGAGCAGCAAGTGCGCATCTCTTCCTGGCCCCAGGAAAGAGAATTACTTCTTCTCCGAAACCCTGAGCGTTTATCACCGAATGGGGGCGAAGCGCTAGTCACGCGAGTGACACGTGCCCCCGAATGGGGGTTGGGTTTCGGAATAAGATCTTAGTGGGCGTTAAGCGCACGCTCCACACTGACGACATTCTTTACCTGTCGCAGGCGACGCAAGATGCGCTCAATCTGATCCAACACGCCTTCAGTGGCCATGACTTCTAATGTCGCTGTAATCACTGCTTTGTGGACAGAGGGGTTCGTAGTGGATGTGACCGTGGTCATATTGACGCCCGCGTCGGCGACAACAGCCGCAACGTCACGTAAGAGGCCTGAGCGATCATGCGCTACGATGGTAATAGGCGAGAGATAGGTCTCTGGTTCAATCTGCAACCAGTTGAGCTCAATGACGGCCTTCGCGCTTTCTCGATGGCGTCTGACGCGCGTACAATCACTGCGATGGACATACATTCCCTTATTGGGGTTGAGCATCCCGACAATTTCATCGCCGGGCAGAGGACAACAACATTGGGCGAGTTTGACGACCGCGCTCCCTTCGCTCTCCTTGCTCGTATGCTGGTTCGCGCCCTCGCCATGCGTTAGCTCATTTACCTGGCGCACCAGGGGGAGCAGATGCAACATGACATCTTCCACCTGGAGATCCTCACGCCCAATCGCAATATAAATATCATCGCGATTGGCGTACTTGCGCAGGTCGCCCGTTTTATCCTCGTTGCGGGCCTGGTTGAGCAATTCCTCAACGGGGGCATTCAGCCCAACGGCACCAGCAGTCTTTAAGGCCAGGTCGAGCCGCTCTTTGCCGAGTTGGAGATTGATCTCGCGCTCATAGGTCTTCAGGTAGCGGCGAATCTTGTTGCGCGCCGCGGCTGTCCGCGCAAAACTGAGCCAGTCGCGTGTGGGGTGGACGGTGCGGTTGACCATGATGTCCACGATCTCGCCACCCTTAAGCTCATAGTCCAGGGGCACCAGGCGCGTCACCAGGCGTCCGCTGTCATCTGTATTGGTAATGATGCGCGCGCCCGCACAGTGGTCGCCAATATCGGTATGGATACGATACGCCATATCCAAAGGAGTCGAACCACGAGGCAAGTCTTTGACCTCACCTTTAGGCGTAAAGACAAAGATCTGCTCCTGGAAGATATCGCCCTTGACGGCCTCCACGAATTCGTCCGCACTCTGGGGAAGTTCGCGTTGCCATTGCCGCAACTGCTCAATCCAGGCCACCATCTCTTTGTAGGAGAGCTTCCAGCTATGAGGCGAGGGATCCTCCTTCACCATCCGGTCTTTGAGGTACCAGTAATTGGCGATGCCATACTCGGCGGTACGCTGCATATCGTGTGTGCGGATCTGAATCTCCGCCAGGCGGTTATCAAAGCAGAAAACAGTGGTATGTAGCGATTGATAGCCATTGAGCTTGGGCGTGGCGATAAAGTCTTTAATGCGTCCATCCTTGGGTCGCCAGAGGGCATGAATATGGCCGAGCGCCAGGTAACACTCGTTATCGGTATGCACCAGGATGCGGAAGGAGACCAGGTCGTGTAGCTGACTGAGATCCGCGCCAGAGGGCTGTCCAGAGACATATCCGAGCTTGCGATTGATGCTCGCCAGGTGCTTCTGCCAGGCCTGTACCTCAGCCTGAATGCCCGCGCGCTGCATTTCCTCGCGCAAGATGCGGCCAACCTCGTCGATAAAGGGCATTCGCCGCTGTACCTCTTCCTCCACCTCGTGTTTGAGCCAGGCATAGCGCTCCGGGTCCTGGTAACTTAGAACCAGGTCCTCTAGCTCAGCCTGCACCTGCATCATGCCCAACCGGCGCGCTAGAGGCGCGTAGATCTCGCTGGTCTCGCGCGTCTTACTCTGCTGTTGCACGGTCGACATTGCGGCCAGGGTCCGCATATTATGGATACGGTCGGCAAGTTTGAGCACAACGACACGAGGATCTTCCGCCATGGCTAAGAGCATCTTCCGCACCGTCTCGGTCTTCTCACGACGCTTATCTACAACCGAGAGCGTCTGCTGCACAGGCTCTGCTGGCTCCTGGTCTGGCGCGTTGTCGAGCGATTGAGCAGCCTTATTCGGCTTGCCCGCCAGGGCATCAAACTTTGTCACTCCATCAACGATATTCGCCACTTGCTGGCCAAACTGCTCAGTCAGGTCATCCAGTGAGTAGTCGGTATCCTCCACAACATCGTGTAGCAGGGCCGCCATAATACCTTCAGCATCGATACGCATACCTGCCAGCAGGAGCGCCACCTCAAGAGGGTGCTGAATATAGGGTTCGCCCGACTTCCTTACTACACCCTTGTGTGCATGTTTCGCCAGTTCATAGGCATGACGTATTCGCTCTAGATCCGCATCCGCCAGGTACTGGTGAGCTTCATCTAGCAGATCTTCAATTGTCATCTGTGACGGTGCAAGATTCGTCTGCGGCTCCCCTGTTTTCAGGATGGTCGTCTGATGCGAATCTTCGATGCTTCTCTCAAAGTTGGTAGCCATGTAATCTTACGTCATACCTTTCAATTGAGCACAGTTGTCAGTCCCTCTACCGCGGACTGTTTCAGGCTAGCTTCGGCATAGATCCCGACTGTCTTTGACTCAATCCGTTGGCGTCCCCATGTTACACTATTCGGGATAGCGTCACCTTTCTCTCCCCTTGCATCCTGGGTATTGGAATGTCCTACGCAACGGCATAAAATACTAGTAAAAAGAGGGAGAGAAGGCATCTCCCGAGGTGCTTCGTGGTTTATTGTTCTATTTCACCGGCAAAGCCACATAGTCTGGCTTTGCCTCCACATAAGACACCCCTAAGCGATGCCTCCTCTTCCAGGTAGGACATTTCTGCCTATGAGTTAAACAGGTTATTACTTTATTATAAGGTGCTATATTCCCCTGTCAAGCGAGGACTCCGTTTGCACTTCATAATTAAAAACGCACACATCGATTTTGCCAGGGCATAGGAGAGGAGAGGAAAAGCCTCATTGTATTACATTGTATTACGTTTAAACACGCCTGGACGTCACCATATTCCGCCAATTCTACGACTACTTATTTCCATTGTACCAACCTGGTAGTCAGTTTCTTTCATAGAAAAAACCAGAGGCTAAGCAAAGAACACATCTTTGCTTAGCCTCTGATTACTTGTGAGCGAAAAACGAGAGTTCCGGTCAGATAAGATTTCTATGTCTGGCCTTAGTTCCAGGGCTTGAGCAACCTGGCGGGCGTCGTCGAAACGACGTATACCAGGCCGACAAGCTTCTTTCCTAAGAGCGATAGTGGCTCTTCTCTTGCAAACGCTCGCTTCTTCATTGTGCGCTGCTTTTAGCTGTGGGCTGCGCCACGAACTTTGTCAAAGCAGGAGCTACAATAGACGGGGCGATCCTTGGTAGGAAGGAAGGGCACCTGGGTCTCCGCACCACACTCGGCACAAATAACAGGATGCATTTCTCGCGGGGCGCGCTCAGAACGACCGGTTGAACCCACAGAGTTGCGACGCGCCTCACGGCAGGGACGACAGCGACTCGGCTGATTCATCAGGCCTTTTTGCTGGTAAAACTCTTGCTCTCCGGCGGTGAACAGGAAATCATTTCCGCAATCACGGCACTTCAGGGTTTTGTCATCGAAGCTCAACTAGGACCTCCTTAGTGAATAGAAGAATGGTAAACCTCCAGGTCCTTCTCCTAGCGGATGTCACCAGCCATTCTTTCCCCTTACCAGCGAGGGAAGTATGTAACTCTGGACGAGCACCGTACGCGAGACCGAGATGGATACCGGAAAACAGCATACACTATCTTTTGTTGATTTTCAAGAGTTTTACGCCGATTCTGTACATATCTCTTCATATTTTTATGTATATTTTATATCTTGCCATTTTTCATACATTTTTATCTCTCTTTTTTGCTTGCTATGTGGCTTTTTATCAGCTCCTCCACTTCTCGCCACTACGTGGCTCGCGGGGTAATAAGTTGTGTGGTCCTGCCGGGGTTGCCGAAGGCAACCCCGGCAGGACCACACAACTTATTTGGATGTAAGTCAGCAGTTCCATAACTTATTTGGATGTATGTCGTAAGTCAGCAGTTCCATAACTTATTTAGATGTAAGTCAGCAGTTCCATAACTTATTTGGATGTAATCAGGCAGTACATGGGGGTTGCTCTTGACCTTTATGAGACAATAGACAGCGAACTTTTAAGCGCTGTGTGCATAGATTCAGGTTCTTCTTTGCGCATTGCATATCATGGTATTCCGCCTTTAATTATATAATAGTATTTCTCTTTGGGTTTAAAGCTGATGTCACAATTTACGTTTACTATTGATGCCGAGTGCTCTGAGAGCTGGGCGCGTGCTGGCACGATTCAGACTCCTCATGGCACGATCCAGACGCCGATCTTTATGCCTGTTGGCACACAGGCGACCGTCAAGAGCGTCTCTCCAGAAGAATTACGCGAGGTCGGCGCTCAGATTATTCTCTCCAATACCTATCACCTGATGCTGCGGCCCGGCTCTGAACTCATCGATTCTTTTGGCGGACTGCATGCATTTATGCGCTGGGATGGCCCGATTCTGACGGATAGCGGTGGCTTTCAGGTTTGGAGCCTGGGACACCTGCGTAAGCTGAGCGAGGAGGGAGTCCTTTTCAAGTCGCACCTGGATGGCTCACCGCAGTTTCTCACACCTGAGAGCGTGATGCGCATCGAGGCGGAGTTGGGGTCCGATATCATTCTCCCTCTGGATATCTGTGCACCCTTTCCCTGCACACCCAAAGAGGCCCAAGAGGCCATGGAGCGTACGCATCGCTGGGAGGAGCGTGCCCTGGTCGCGAAAGAGCGCTATCGCCCGGAACAAACGCTCTTTGGTATCGTTCAGGGAGCCTTTGAGCCCGAGCTACGCCAGGAGAGCGCACGTGTAATTGGCTCAATGCCCTTCCCCGGTCTCTCGATTGGCGGCCTCTCGGTGGGCGAACCCAAAACCAAGATGTGGGAGATGCTGCGCGCAACTACGCCAGCGCTTCCACGCGAGAAGCCACGTCACCTGCTGGGCGTCGGCTCGCCTGAAGACCTGGTTGAGTGCGTCGGTCTGGGCATGGATATGTTCGACTGCGTTCTGCCCACGCGCGTTGCTCGCCACGGCGGTCTCTTTACTCGCGATGGGCGCGTGAATATCAAGTCCGCCCGCTTTAAGCGAGCAACTGGCCCGATTGAGGAGGGCTGCGACTGCTACACCTGTCGCAACTATAGCGCGGCCTATGTACATCATCTTATCCGTGCCGAGGAGCAGCTCTACTACCGTCTGGGAACCATCCATAACCTGCGCTTCATGCTGCGCCTGGCCGCTGACCTGCGCGCCTCCATTCTCGATGGCAGCTATCCCGTCTTCCGCGAGACCTTCCTGGCACGCTATCAGCCAGCCTCAGAGACGGTACGTGAGCAGCAGCGCGAAAAATGGAAGGCGGCCCGCGAGCGCCAGTCCTGAGCCTGAAAACCCTGGAGGAGATGTCGAGTCTTATGTCAGCAACCGCTTATCGCTTTATTCATACAGGTGTGCAGGATGCAGCTTTGAACATGGCCATTGATGAGGCCATCCTCCTGCATCACATTGATGAGAAGGTCCCGCCCACGCTGCGCGTCTTCCAATGGAAGCAGCCAGCCATTAGCCTGGGACGCTTCCAGAATGTTGAGCGCGAAATTGAGCAGGAGGTCTGCGCGCGAGAGAATGTGGCCCTGGTTCGCCGTCCTACAGGCGGGAGAGCTGTCTATCATCGCGATGAGTTTACTTATAGTATCACCATAGGGAAGCGCGAGGGCGTGCCATCTGGAGTCGTGGCGGCCTATGCCTACCTCCTGCAAGGGCTTATTCAAGCGCTACAACATCTCGGCCTCAACGCAATCATCAGCGATGAGCGGGTCAGTAAAACGCCCTCGGCGGCCTGCTTTGCCTCTTCTACGCAGGCCGATTTGACAGTCGATGGCTTTAAACTGATTGGCAGCGCCCAGGTGTGGAAAGAGGCTTCGCTCCTCCAACAGGGCTCACTCCCGCTGGGTGACCGCGCGGCCGAGTTTTTCTCGCTCCTGCGCTTCCCTTCTGAAGAAGCTCGATCCCAGGCCCTGGCCCAGTACAATACGAAAACAGCTCCCCTCCATGCCTTCGCCCCACAGGCAACCTGGGACGAGGTCGCGCAGGCTTTTCGCCTGGGCTTCAGCTCCTTCCTGGAGCATGAGTTTGTACCTGGCGAGCTCTTATCCTCTGAGTGGGACATGGCCCGGCAGCTCGTGGCCGAGAAATATAATCACCTCACCTGGCGCAAAGAGAAAGTCACGCTCATCGAGCATCTATAAGACCTCTCGCACCTGCGGCGCTCGCCTCGGTTAGTGATATGTGCATGTGAATTGGCAGCCTGTGGCTGCCAATTCACATGCACATATCACTAACCAGAAATAAACTTGCACACGGGTTAAACCAACTCTTTATGACTTCTGACCTATTGCTTCTCAACTTCTCAAGGTAAAGAGCCGAAAAAGAAAGTCAGAGGGTATCACTGCCTGCCGCCTTGCCTGTTGTACACATTGCATGGATACACGTGGTGCGGTACAATAGTCCAGATACGGACTGACTGGAACTTTTCCGGGTCAAAGCATACACCGGGCCAGAAAAAAAGCGCCAGCCTACATGCTTGCATTGCTTGCATCAACGCCAGCCAGATACAGGGCTACAAGAGTAGCGACATGGTACGAGAGCGCCAACACGAAACCTGGCAAGCCTGGACTTGTATCAGCATATGAAACATTATCAACATTAGATGCCATCCACGCCTGGGGCGCGGCACACCAGCACCAGTCCTGCACATATTTGTTTCATCTAATAGTAAGGAGTTTCTTGGCTGTGAGCATCTCTATCGACATCGCACGGAAAATTTTGGAAGCGAGCAAGCAACGCGCACGCGAGTTACGCAGTCCTGTCAGCATCGCCATTGTGGATGCTGGTGGTCACCTGGTACTCTTTGAGCGTATGATGTCGCCTTATGGCTGGGCTACTGGGAATATCAGTATCGCCAAGGCGAGTACCGCCGTGATGTTCAACCAATCAACCGACTCTGTCGCGCAGTGGGGGTCTTCTATTCCAGGTTTTGCCTCTAGCCTGGCCGAGATGACACACGGGAATTTCATCATGGCCGCAGGTGGCTGGCCAATCCGCGTAAACGGCGCGACCGTTGGCGGCATCGGTGTAAGCGGTGGCAATGCTCCTGGTCGCGATGATGAGATCGCTCGCGCAGGTCTCGTGGTTGTCGAAGCCCCACGCCAGGCTCCGCCGCAGCCATATGTGCCACCACAGCCACAACAGCAGCCTTCATTCTCAGGCCTGGCTCCACAGTCCCCGGCTTCATCATTCTACGCTCGCGGTGCAGCGCCTCAACAGCCACAGCAGACGCCTTCCTATACGGCGCCTTCCGCAAGCTATCCAGTCCAGCCAGCTCCTGAGTCCGCTCCCCGAGAGCCAAACTACAGCGAAAACGTCAATTATGCTGAACGACCTGCTGTAAGCGAGCAAAAGTCCTTCCCACAGGAACAAGTAGGACAGGAACAATACCGAAACGAAGAGACAGCTAAGGCTGAACCCTTCTCAATTCAAGACACCACGCGTGAGGAACAACCTCAGGCAGAACAACCAGGAGACCAATCATGAGTCAGGATTACCAGGATTACAAAGTGAGCACCAGCCGGCGCAGGAGGAACCGCGTACCACGCAATCGTCCCGTCCTCGTCACCAATGATGAGCAGCTAAACCCTGTGGGAGAAGAAACTCTCGCCGAGGAAGGTAACACGCCAGTTGAGAGTTCCGTGGCCCTCGCGGAGAACGAGGCGTCAGGCAGCGAGGTCAAGCCTCGACGCAGCTTCTTCTCACGCGTTGGCAAACGCGAAGAGGAGGCCACGTCGAAAGAGGATGTGTCTCGTGCACGCCTGGCGCGTGCGACACGTGGCAAGGCCGGCGAGGAGGCTACAGGCGATGAGAAGCCAAAGGCCGCCAAACCCACGGCGCGTCCACGCTCGACACCACCCGCTGGCGGCTTTAAGACTCGCTGGATTATTGGTATGGCCATCTACCTGCTGGCAGCGAACTTTGTAGGCTTGTTTGAGCAACAGGCCGTACATAGCCTGGGCATTGAGCGCCAGTGGGCGAAGTTTAATCTCTTTGGTCTGCCGATGAATATCACGACGTCAACGGCGCTCTACCTGGCTACCCTGGTCATCCTCCTGGTCGTACTGGCGCGCTACGACTTCATTCCACGTAGCCTGGGCGGTTCCTCGGCTGCTAATAACAAATCTGCCGCCAACAAGCCTGCCCGGCCCGCGGAACCCAGGGCGCCCCAGCCAACTATTCGCCAGGGCGTCAGTGGCGAGGCTGATGATCTCTACCACGCCTATCGCTCCGGTCAGCGCCGAGCTAAAAAGCGCTAACAATACTTCACTTTCACGTTAAACAAAAGAAGTGTTCTCCTGCTTGCGAACAGGAGAACACTTCTTTTTGCCACTAAGATCACAGGACCCTTGACTTTTTGTGTGCATCCCCCTTATAATGCTTAATAAGCCACTTTGAGAATACTCAGCGGCCCAGAGAAAACAACACAACCACATCTAAACGGTGAGAAGAAAAATGCTCAGTGCAACGTGTAAATGCGCACAACTGAATAACAGCTATTTTTATTACTGGTTTAGCCCTCCAGCATGATGGTGGGCCACTTTGGCTGAGCAAAAAAACCACCAGCATGCTGGACGAGCAGAGGAAAAATCCTCTGCTTTTTTGTTTCCTAAAAAAGCTCATCAAGTCAAGCACAAATAGTTACAGAAAGGTTTACGAATCATGATCATCACCATTAGTAACCAGGCTTCAAGTGAAGAACGCGCCCAGCTGATGTCACTTTTATGTCGCATCACAGCAAGTCGCATGCCCCTGGCGACCACCCACATCTCCGGACGTGAAGTGATCGCCCTTGATAACACTGTTCTCGATGTTCAGTCCCAGCAACTCCTCCTCCAACAGCCCGCAGTCACCGAACTCCTCCCCATGAAAACCTCCTACCAACTCGTTAGCCGCTCCTTTCAACCAGCCGACACCCGCATCCTCATAGGCACAGGTCATGCCTGCACCCCGATTACAGTTGGTGGCCCATCCGCATCTCCGGTCATCATAGCGGGACCCTGCGCGGTAGAGAGCCGCGAGCAGCTTCTCACCACCGCGCATGCCGTGAAGGCCGCTGGTGCTAATATCCTCCGTGGCGGAGCCTTCAAACCACGCACCTCCCCCTACCAGTTTCAGGGACTGGGTGTGGAAGGCTTGAAACTGCTGGCTGAGGCTCGCGAGCAGACTGGCCTCCCCATCGTCACAGAGGTCATGGAGACCGAGATGGTGGATACCGTGGCTGAATACTCAGATATCCTTCAGATTGGCGCCCGCAACGTGCAAAACTACGCTCTCCTGCGTGCGGCTGGTAAGCATTCGGCTAAGCGTCCAGTTTTGCTCAAACGTGGCCTGGCCTCCACCGTGGAAGAATGGTTGCTGGCCGCCGAGTACATTGTCGCCGCGGGCAATCCTAACGTGATTCTTTGCGAGCGAGGCATTCGTAGCTACGATCCACAGACGCGTAATGTGCTGGACCTGACCTGCGTGCCGCTGATACAGGAGTTGACACACCTGCCTATCCTGGTTGATCCCAGTCATGCCACTGGGCGACGCGAGCTGGTACCCGCCATGTCGCGCGCAAGCATTGCCGCGGGCGCCCAGGGATTGATCATCGAGACCCATTGCGATCCCAGCACGGCACTCTGCGATGGTCGCCAGTCGATCACGCCCGAACAACTGGCACGCATCGTCGCTGAGACCCGAGCGCTTTCGCATCTCATGCAGGGGAGCGAACTCGTGCAGGTCGCCTAAAAAGCACTCGTCAATGCCTGCTGATTTGCCTATCGACTCACCAAAACAGGTATGCTATACTTTCCAATGTACGTAGAAAGTGGTTTTTGTACTTCTATGGTGGAAGAGACCAAGGCTTTGAGGTGACACGTATGCCAACACGCATTATTATTGCAGATGATGAAGCTATCCAGCGTATGGACCTGAAAGATGTCCTTACGAAACAGGGTTATCTCGTAATTGGCGAAGCGGGAGACGGATTGAGTGCCGTCAATCTCGCGCGCGAACTACGCCCTGACCTGGTAATTATGGACATTCGCATGCCCGACATGGACGGCATTGCCGCCGCCGAAACGCTTACCCAAGAGAAACTCGCACCAGTGTTGCTGCTCACTGCCTTCGGTGACCAACCGCTCGTTGAACGCGCGAAGGAAGCCGGGGTGGTTAATTATATTGTGAAGCCACTCCGCGAAAGCGAAGTTACTCCTGCGATTGAGGTCGCCCTGGCTCGCTATAACGAGTTTCGCGCGATGGAAGAGAAGGCTCGCTCCCTGAGCGAGACGCTCGAAACGCGCAAGATCGTTGAACGCGCCAAAGGCCTCTTGATGGAGAAGCAGGGTCTAAGCGAGCAGGAAGCCTTCCGTAAAATTCAGAAGGCGAGCATGAATAATCGCAAATCCATGCGCGAGGTTGCAGAGGCGATTCTCCTTACCAATGAAATGTAATTTTTCTTTCAAAATCCTCTCACTAGAAACGATCTAGTAACACTTGGTGAATGGTAAGCCGGATGCATCAACGGGGCTGCATCCCTCACACTAGTGTTTCTCCCGTCCGGTATGTTATGGAGGCAGGGTATTCTCGACCGCGCATACTCTCTACTCCCTCACCCCTAATAACATACATTCGATTGGCGTCCACACTAGTCTAGCAAAGATGAGAGCAGATGGATCTAGCAGGCAATACGGCGACAGATATAGCTAAAATCATTGTTGTCGTTGGCGTTCGCTTTCGACCAGCTGGGCGTATTTACTATTTCGACCCCCAGGGTCAAACCTTCTCCAATGGGCAGTATGTGATTGTCGAGACCACCCGAGGCGTAGAGGCCGGGCGTGTCGTCCTGGCATCAAAGAAGCTTGCCGAGGAGGACCTCTCCGAACCTCTGAAACCCATCTTGCGCCTGGCGACCGAGGATGAGTTGCGCATGCTCCTCTCTTTTAAACAAAAAGAGAAGGATGCCATGGTGCGCTGTGCCGAGCGGATCACCCAGCACAGGCTTCCCATGAAGCTGGTTGAGAGCGAGTATACCTTCGACGGCAGTCGACTGACCTTCTATTTTACCGCTGATGAGCGCGTCGATTTTCGCGGCCTTGTGCGCGACCTGGCGGCAACCTTCCGCACGCGCATCGAACTGCGCCAGATTGGGGCACGCGACCAGGCCAAGCTTCAGGGCGGCATCGGTCCCTGCGGTAAAACCCTCTGTTGTAGCTCCTGGATTACCGACTTCGGGATTGTCTCCATCAAAATGGCCAAAGAACAGGGCCTCCCTTTAAATCCCTCAAAAATCTCTGGCGTTTGTGGGCGCCTGATGTGCTGCCTGGCCTATGAGAATGAAAACTATATCCAGGCCAAGCAACAGATGCCTCAGATTGGGGCATTCCTGAACACACCCAGTGGTTCAGGCAAGGTAGTCTCCATCAACGTTCCCAAAAATTCGGTCGAGGTTATGCTCGAAAGCGGGGTGACAATTCAGGTTCCCGTCGATGAAGAACCCGCGCCCAAGGGTGGAAGCTGCTGCTCCAGCGGTTCATGCGGTGTGAAAACCGCCAGTGCCAGTACAAAAGAGCCCGGCGGAGCAAGTGGCTCATGCAGTTGTGGCAAGGGCGGCCCTTGTACCTGCGGTAGTGGAGGAGGTGGAGGATGTGGAACTGGAGGAGGCGGCGGATGTGGCTCATGTGGTATAAAAAAGAAAAAGTTTTAAAGAAAATTTTAAAGTCACTTATTGCAATAAAAACTTTTCCAGATAAACCACTGATGATGTCACGAGAGAAAGGTGCAATGTATGTCTTCTGACTGGAAAGACTCTGGGGCGACCTGGCAGAGTCCCCAGCATGATCCCCAAGCGGCCTATACTCACCAGCAGGCACACGATGATGATGATGACGTGACCCAGGACGCGCCTGAGCAGGACCAATATGATGTTGATGCTCATGCCTATAGGGCCCACGATGGTCAACGCTATCAGGCAGGCTACCAGGGGCACCAGGACTATCAGAGCGCTCCAGCAGCCGATTTTGAGGAGCCTCCACCCACCCCTATAACACAGCGCGGCGATCTCCTACATACTGTAATCCACTATGCAACCCTCGTTGGAGCACCGATTCTCTTTGGGGGCCTGACAGCTCTCTGGGTACTTCCCCTGGTCGCCAATGGGCGTGCCGCGACCCCGGCCGCGGCATTCTGGCCGCTCGCAGTCCTCATTATCCTTATCGCTATCGCGCAGGGAACCACTGTTTACTATCTCGGTTCCATCAACGAGCTCTGGTTTGTCTTTACCCTGCTTGGCTTCTTGCTCTTCCTCCTGGTCGGCTGCTTTTCGACCTTTGGCGCCATTTCCGGCTTCCTGCTGCTGGCTATTATTGTCGTGCTCGGCGTGTTCCTGGTGCGTCGCTATCTCCATGCAGTGCCAGAGGGATATGTCGCGCTGGCCTTTGCCTTCGGCAAATACCGGCGGACGCTCCTACCCGGACCCCATCTCCTCCTCCCCTGGGAGCAGATAGCGTATGAACTCAACACGGGTGAGATCCAGTGGATCTGCCCCACACAGCGCGTTCAGCTCGCTCCCGATACCGACGTTATCCTGCGCGCGTCAATCTCTTACCAGGTTTTGCCCGACTATGCCTATCTCGCCATGTCGCGGGTAAATGGCTGGGAGGAAACCTTGCGCGAACTCTTTTTGGCTGCGCTTCAGACTATTGCGACCACGTTCTCGCCTGGAGATTTTCTCGCCTGGCCCGATGGCCCCCAGGGTCAGCCCGTCATAAATCCCTCGCTTGACGATTTCTCCAACGGGGCACGCTGGGAACAGGTCAATAACTATCTTTTTCAGTATATGCGCAATCGCGTCGCCGCCTGGGGCGTCCAGGTCAATGGGATACAGATCCGCGATGTCTCTCTGAGCTCTCACGGGGCACATCTCGTCGATGCGCCCCCCCTGGACCACGCGGCTTATGCATATGAGCAACCCACGCCCGCATCTTATGCTCAGCAGCAAGTACCTCAATTCAAGAACACTTACACGCAACAGGAGTTGGCGTCGCCACCCGCGGGTAATCGGCCACCGGTCTTCAAAGAAGAGGTACTGGTCAACGCCTATAAACAGGTACAAGAGGGCAAGATCACCGATCCAGAGACAATTCGCAACCTGGCACGGACCTTTGAAGCTATCGCGCACGATCCAGAGGCAAATGGTTCCGTCAGCTTCGATCCCATGCGCGCAGCGGAGAATTTGTATGCCGAGGCTGACCACAATGAACAGTTGGCCAGCGCCTCACCTGCATCCAATTCGGCCCACTCCTCGCGCGTCTCCTTTGAGGACGACACCAATCCCGATTGGTACAACCCACGCCATCCCACCTAAACCTAAAATATTACCCTAATAAAATGGCCCACAAAAGCCCTGGCTCAAGCCAGGGCTTTTGTGGGCCATTTTATTAATGCATTAAAATACGTCTGCGACGGCCTTTTTCTTTGCATGTGCTTTGATACGCACCTGCATGTATTAATGCTGGGCGACGGCCTCCAGCTTCGCCTGGCGCTGATCATCAAAGTTGCGCAGGCTGGCCAGTTTCTCGGCACTCACAGTTTTCTCCGTGCGAGGATCAAACACTACATTATCGCGTGAGCAGAAATAGTAGTGCTTCCACTCCTCCATGGCATGTTCCCAGGCGGGAAGAAGCAAATTCGCTTCATTGTCGCCTTTCACAATGCGCTGGAAGGCCTGGAACGACAGGACCAGGGCTAGCACGATCACACAGAAAGTGACTGCCACCAGACCTATCATAAACGTAGAATCCAGTTGCGCTTCCATTCCGCCGATCAAGACGATGACGAGAAAGATACAAACTCCCACCAGCACAATACAGGAGATAATGGTCCTGATCATGGAAATGTTTTTGGTTGGTACGGCCGGTGGAGCGCACTGCTCTACCCCGGCATCATACGCCGCTTGCATTGTTTTAACTTTATCTGTCTGGTTGCACACCGGACAAGCTGGTTTCTGGCTCTGCACGGACGCCATAAGATTAGTCCCTCCTTACGTTGCCCCACATGGCTATTCCGGGCAACCGTATGATAGTGTAGTAAAGCATAACATGGTAGGCAATAATCTGGTACATTCGGTGTAAGAAAAAATCTTGCCTTACTTCTGATCCGAAAACCCTGAGCGCGAAGCGCTAGTCACGCCAGTGACGTTGGGTTTCGGAATAAGATCTCAAGGCTAACACGTTCAATCGATGGAGACTGGTTCGATTTTATGTTAGCTGTTGATATAGCCTCTCTATGATTTTATCAGCATAGGGCATATATTTACAACATCTTAACCAACACACTCTGCCATACCTTTCCTCAGAGAGAAAAAAGTCAGATTTGACACTCCCTAATACACCCGCTACACTTGTTCTGTCAGGTTGAAGATCGGGGCTGGCAATCGCATTCTCTCTTATCCTTTTTGCCCCTACCTGCTTTTCTCAATAGGAGCATGCATCTCAAAACATGATGAATATAATACCTTCCATTACCATTCTTGGGTTGGGTCCCGGCGACGCGCAGGATCTTACCGTGCAGGCCCATGATCTGCTGGCCCAGGCCACCCAACGCGGGGAGGCGGTCTACTTTCGCACCATCATCCACCCCACGGTGGAGCAGTTGCGCGAGGAACTACCCGCGCTCAATATCATCTCATTTGATAGCTTTTATGAAGAATCAACCGCCTGGCGTTCACTCTACCAGCGAATCGCGGAAGAAGTCTGCACGCTAGCAACGCAAAGTCCCATCATCTACGCCGTCCCCGGCCATCCACTCATAGGCGAGACCTCGGTCCAGATTCTGCTTCAGTTCGCACGCGAACGAGGCCTCTCTACCTCGATTGTGGCTGGCCTCTCCTTCCTGGAGCCGGTATGTAGTCTGCTGGGACTTGATCCCTTTGATACCGGCCTGCACATCGTAGACGCAACCATTCTGGCGGGACTGGACCAGGACGAAATCGCCAGCAAGATTCTGCCCACGACACCTCTACTGATCACCCAGGTCTATAATCGCCGTCTCGCCAGCCAGGTCAAGCTGGCCCTGGGCGAGTGCTATCCCGATGAGTGGCCCGTCAAACTGGTACGAGCGGCAGGCGTCTCCGCAGACGAGGTCGCGCTAGAGATGCCTCTCTACGAGCTGGACCACAATAATCAGGCCAATCACCTTAGCACCCTGTATGTACCGCCCCTGGACGCGCTCACACCCCTACGCCTGCCCGATACCTTGCGCTACATCACCAAACGCCTACGCCGCGACCCCGATGGCTGTCCCTGGGACCGCCAGCAGACGCACCAGACGCTGACGCGCTATGTCATTGAAGAGACCTATGAAGTGGTTGAGGCCATCGAAGAGAGCGATATGGAGAAGCTCGCCGACGAGTTGGGTGACCTCCTACTCCAAGTCTACCTGCATGCCGAGATCGCGCGCCAGGAGGGACACTTCGCCCTTGGCGATATCTACGAGAATATCAACGCCAAGATGCTGCGCCGCCATCCCCATGTCTTCGGCAACGCCGAGGCCAGCACCGCTGGGCAGGTGGCGCTAAACTGGGAAGAGATCAAGCGCCAGGAGCGGCTCAACGCGGGCATCGCCGCGCCCGAGATAGAGACCGTCTTCAAAAATATTCCCCAGGCCACACCCGCGCTCATGGTCGCCCAGGAGTACCAGAAACGTGTCGCCCAAACTGGCTTTGAGTTTGATAATCTCGAAGAGGTCCTGGCCAAGCTAGAGGAAGAGCTTCAAGAGCTGCGCCAGGCCACCTCCAAAGAAGAACAGCAAGAGGAGATGGGCGACCTTCTCTTCCTCGTCGCCAAGCTGGCACGCTGGTATAAAGTTGATGCCGAAGAGGCCCTGCGCGCGGCAAACCGTAAGTTCCGCCATCGCTTCCAGGCCATGGAGAGCTTCGCCCGCCAGGAGCAGCGCGAGCTTACCACCTACACTACACCAGAGTGGATCGCCCTCTGGAACCGTGCCAAGCAACAGGTAGGGAAATAAGTGATGAATGTTGCTAGATGTTGCCGGCTGCGCCGGCAACATCTAGCAACATTCATCACTTATTTGGCTGAATTTATGATGCCAGCAGAACTGTTGAGTGTCTGGATATCTCTTCCTCTTCCCAAGTCCAGCCGGACTTTGCTTCAACCGGCTCTGGTTGTTTTGCCTCTTGATGGGCCTCTTCTTCAATTGCAGATTCTACATAGGCATAAAAAGCTTCGTATAAAGTATCTATTCCATCGAATATCATAGCCGTTATCCTCTCATCTCTGTCCACAGCAGAGTTTTGTCTCAAATGCACTTCGCTTCTCTGGTATAGATACTACCTCTGCTATGTCGCAGCACCATCATAAAGTTGTCGCGTAATTGTCGCAATTTCATGTCCCTTAACCAGAAGGCATGATATGATAAGAAGAGGCACACAGAAGACGGCAGCATTGGCAAATTGCTGCCACACAAGACAAAGGAGAAGTCCTGTGATCTTTGACCTCAATGAAGAGCAATCAGATATCCGCGACATGGTACGTCGCTTTACGCAGAACGAGATAACTCCTCATGCTGAGTCATGGGATGAGCATAATCACTTTCCCCGCGAGATCTTTACCAAAATGGCGGAACTGGGATTGATGGGCATGACCACCCCGGAAGAGCTGGGCGGGAGCATGCTTTCACGCCTGGCAGCGGCCCTTGTATATGAAGAACTGGCCCAGGGCGATATGGCGACGGCAGTTGGCCTCTCCGTCCATAACATGGTCACCGGGTCTATTGCGCGCTTCGGCGATGAGGAGCAGCGCGAGCGCTGGGTGGGCAAGCTCGCGTCCGGCGAGGCCCTGGGGGCCTTCTCGCTGAGCGAGGCTGCCGCTGGCTCCGATGCCGCCAGCCTGCAATGCCGGGCCGAGCGCTCAGGCGATAGCTACATTTTGAATGGGAATAAACTCTGGGTGACCAATGCGGGCGAGGCCGATATCTACCTGCTTATGGCACGCACTGCTCCTGGTAACGACGCCTCAGGCATCTCCTGCTTTGTCATCGAGAAGGATACGCCTGGCTTTGCCTTTGGCAAGACCGAGCGCAAGATGGGCCTGCACTCCTCGCCCACGCGTGAGTTGATCTTTGAGAACTGCCAGATTCCCGTCTCGCAGCGCCTGGGAGAAGAGGGGCAGGGCTTCAAAATCGCGCTCTCCTCACTCGATGGTGGGCGCATCAATATTGGCGCGGTCGCAGTCGGTGTCGCCCAGGCCGCCTTTGAAACCGCCCGCCAGTACGCCCAGGAGCGCCAGCAGTTTGGCAAACCCATCGGTACCTTTCAGGCCATTGAGTTTATGCTCGCCGATATGGCTATGAAGGTTGAGGCCTCGCGCCTGCTGGTCTATGAGGCCGCCTATAAGCTCGACCAGTCCAGGCAACCATCCAAGCAGGTCTCGATGTATGCCTCGATGGCCAAATGCTTCGCGACGGATTCGGCGATGGAGGTTACCACCAATGCGGTCCAGGTCCTGGGCGGCGCGGGCTATGTTCGCGATTACCCGGTCGAGCGCTATATGCGCGATGTAAAGGTGGCACAGATCTTTGAGGGGACCAATCAAATTCAACGTATCGTCATTGGCCGCGCCCTCCTCGACCAGATCCGCGCATGAATTTCTATGCGGCTGGAAAAATGCGCATAGCCCCTGAGCATACCAACCGCTTATTGTAGACTTGCCAGAATCGTCTTTTTTCGATATGCTAAAAATGCAAATTTTCTGAACGACCGGGACGTGTATTGCCATCTTGACAGGAATGGGGGTATGCGTCCTAGTTTTTTACCCCCTCCTTGCCATTACCCTTATAATATCCTAAAGTTCTTATCTTTCTTTTTCGATATATCTACCAGGATGTTTTCCAGGCATTTGCTTCTGACTTACTTTTCGCGCCTACGGCGCTCACAGGGGTAAGGATGTGCTGGTGCGGGGCCTTCGGCCCCGCACCAGCACATCCTTACCCCTGTGACAAGGGAGCCAGGGAACACGATCCTGTCTTACCTCGATGTGAACTACCCCTGAGCTAAAGACTTAGGGGCTTCGTACGAAGCCTAAGTTCACCAGACTCGTCTCCAGAAATGGGAACACCGTTCGATTGGTCATGACACCTGCAGTTGACGCATCAGACCGCTGCTCTGTCGCCTGGGTTTAAGTAGGACTGAGGGAAGGTCCGGTGATCCAGGTGCAAAAAGCCTTTTGAACCTTGTCGAGATGAGGTCGGATTCTCTTTGTGGTCACAGCAAAGAGATACGCATCACCTGCCTTCGGGCAGAGTTTTTTGAGTCAAGGGATCGTCTCTTGCTCGCAAGAACAAGGGGCGGTCCGGCGATTCATCCACGAGACTGAAGACCTCGTGGTTTTCTCGCCGCACCATATAAATACAAGGGTGAAATCCTGGTCTAACTTATCCTCTAGGAGTTTTGACGATGAAAGCTGATTGGGTCGCGAAGATTAGCGACCGAGTAGAGCGGCATGTGCGCCAGGTCAAGGGCGAGCATGCGACTATCATTTGTGCCTCTGGACTCAGTCCCTCGGGGACGGTTCACCTGGGCAATATGCGCGAGATTATGACGGTTCACCTGGTCGCCGAAGAGCTACGCGCTCGCGGCTGGCAGGTAGAGCATATACAGTTTTGGGATGACTATGACCGCCTGCGCAAGGTGCCTGCGGGTATTCCAGAGTCTTTCGCGAGCTATATTGGGCAGCCTCTCTGTGAGATACCTGATCCCTTTGGGGTCTATGCCTCGTATGCCGACCGCTATATTACTGAATTTAGCGAGAGCATCGCGCCCCTCAATCTTCCTATGACCCAGGTACGCCAGTCAGTCGCCTATCGCGAGGGGCGCTATACCCACAAGGTCAAACAGGCCCTGGCCCAGCGGGGAGAGATCTTTGATATCCTGGCCGAGTATCAAACGCGCCAGGAACAGCAGGAGACGGTCTCTGAGAGGCGGGCCGCCTATTACCCTTACAAGGTCTATTGCGAGGCCTGTGGCAAGGATACGACGCAAATACAGCACTATGAAGAGGCGACTGCCAGTATCGATTATAGCTGCCAGCACTGTCAGCATAGTGGAGCCTTTAGTCTGAACGAGAAAAATTCCGGCAAACTGGTCTGGAAGGTAGACTGGCCCATGCGCTGGAGCGAGGCGCAGGTAGACTTTGAGCCTGCGGGCGCCGACCACTCGACGCCAGGAAGTAGCTTCACCGTTGGTCAGCGCATCGTGCAGGAGATCTTCCATTCTCCCGCACCCCAATACGCGGCTTATGCCTTTGTGGGCATGGAGGGCCGTGTGAAGATCTCCAGTTCCGTGGGAACTGATGCTTCGCCAGCCAATGCGCTCTCCATACTGGAGCCCGCGATTCTACGCTGGCTCTATATCCGCCGCGCCAACAACCAGCCCTTTAATATCGACTTTGGCCAGGGTCTTTTGCGGCTCTATGATGAATGGGATTCCCTCGTGCGCCAGGTCGCGGCTGGCAAGGCTAACGAGGCCAACCTGGTCGCCTACCAACGCGCCATCCAGACCTCGCTGGGTGCTGTGAAGCGAGCCGAGCGCACGGTGCCATTCTCGCTACTCACCTCGACCCTGGATGTCACACAGGGCAACCTTGAGCAGGTCTTGCGCATCGCCACACAGAGCCTGAAGGAAGAGGAACCCCTCGCCCCGGCACAACTAGAGCCGCGCCTGGCCTGCGCCGCTAACTGGATCAACAACTACCTGCCCGAAGACGAGCGCACCTTTATCCGCGCCAGCTTTGATGCTGAGACCTATGCGCAACTTGGGGAAAGCGAGCAAGAGGCGCTCCGTCTCTTGGTCGCGGAGCTTGAGGGCGCCTGGAATCTGGATGCCCTGACCGACCTGATGTACCGCATTCCCAAGCAGGTGCGCGGACTGCCCGCAGACGCGCCCGCCACGCCCGAGTTGAAGCAGGCCCAGCGTGCCTTCTTCGCCGCAATCTACACGTTGATCTGTGGCTCGGACACCGGACCGCGTATCCCAACCCTCATGCTCTCCCTGGGTAAAGAGAAGGTCAAGAGCCTGCTCGATCCCAGTGGAGCTTCTGTAACCACTGAACCAGTATAACACGAAGCAAGAGGTTCTTTCGGTATGGCTATACCGAAAGAACCTCTGATCTACAAACCCGCAAAATCGAGGGTGCCGAAGTAGTCGTCGAGCGTCTCGGCACGCCGAATGAGTTGGATATCACCGCTCTCGCGCAAGAGCAGTTCCGCCGAGCGCAACTTGCCGTTATAGTTAAAGCCCATGGCGTGGCCGTGCGCTCCCGTATCGTGGATGATCAGGATATCTCCTGGAGAGATATCAGGCAGGCTTCGATCAATGGCGAATTTATCGAAGTTTTCGCAGAGCGATCCCACGACATCATACGTCTCGTTCGCGGGCTGATCCTCTTTCCCCAAAACAGTAATGTGGTGATAGGCGCCATATAGCGCGGGCCGCATCAGGTTTGTCATGCAAGCATTCAGGCCAATATAGCGCTTATACGTCTCTTTCTGGTGGAGCACGGTGGTCACCAGGTAGCCATGCGGTCCCGTGATCACCCGGCCGCATTCCATGACTATACGCAGAGGGTGCAGGTTATTGGCAACAATTTTCTGCGCGTACAGGGCCTGCAACTCCTGGCCAAAGGTCTCCATGTCAAAGGCGCTCTGCTCCGGGCGATAAGGGATGCCAATACCGCCACCCATATTGATAAAGGAGAAGGTGATGCCAACCTCGCGTGAAAGGGCCGCGACCAGGTCAAAGAGCATACGTGCTGTCTCAAGAAAATATGCGACGTTGAGTTCGTTCGAGGCCAGCATGGCATGTAGCCCAAAGCGCCTGACACCCTTCTCTTTCGCAATGGCATATGCTTGAAAGAGCTGGTCATAGGTCAGGCCATACTTGGCCTCCTTGGGATCGCCAATAATGGCGTTCCCGGCGCGCAATGGCCCTGGATTGTAGCGAAAACTGATCAGGTCGGGAAGGCCTGCCTGCTCTTCGAGATAGGCGATATGGCTGATGTCATCCAGGTTGATGATTGCCCCCAACTCCCTGGCCTTGCGATACTCGCTCGCGGGCGTCTGGTTGGAGGTAAACATAATCTCTTCACCAGCAAAACCCACGCGCTCCGCCAGCACAAGCTCGGGCAGAGAGCTACAGTCTACGCCCAGGCCCTCCTCCTTGAGGATACGTAAAATATGGGGATTGGGCAGGGCCTTGACCGCGAAATAATTGGTGAAGCCATCCGACCAGGCAAAGGCCTGCTTCATGCGACGCACAGCGGCGCGGATCCCCTGCTCATCATAGAGGTGAAATGGCGTGGGATGGGTTGCGATAAGCGCTTCAAGGCGCTCAGGAGAGAGAGGAAAACGCTTCTCGGACATATTTTGACTGTATCCTTCCTTGACTACACCGCCTCCACTAGCCGTATGGGAGAAAGACAACTTTAGACGACCTGCCAGATCTGCACGGAGCGGTCGACCCCGGCAGAGGCCAGGCGTTCGCCGTTTGGCGACCAGGCTACGGCGGCGACATAGCCCTGGTGCCCCTGGTAAGTATAGGTACAGCGCTCTTTGGCTACATTCCAGACTTGCACTGTCTTATCATTGCTGGCAATAGCCAGATGCTTGCCATCGGGCGCCCAGGTCACGGCGTTCTTGGCGCTGTTGCCACCCGCGGTCCGCAGCAATTTCGTATGCTGCTTATAGGCGATGCTGACATCCCAGATGCAGGCATAGGAGTCGCTAGAGACCGAGGCCAGCAGATACTCTTTCGGGTGCCAGGCCAGGGCATTCACCCGCTCATTATGCACCTTCAGAACGCTGGGTTCCAGGTCCGCGGAGAAAATGGATGAGACGCGCTGCCAGAAGGTGCGCGGCTTTTTCTGCTCGGCAAAGGGATTCCAGAAGCGAATGCTCTTCTCTTTCCCAGCGGAGGCCAGGTATTTCCCATCCGGCGACCAGGCCACGGCATATACCTGGTCCTTGTGTTCTTCATAGCGGTACAGTTCACTATGCTCCTGGGCATGCCAGACCAGCACCAGCTTATCGTTGCCAGCCGAGGCAATATACTCGCCACCTGGCGACCAGGCCACAGCGTTCACAGGCTGGCTGTGCGCAGTATAGGTATAGACCAGGTGCCCGTTCGCAGGCTCCCAAATCTGCACCGTGGTGTCATCACCCGCCGAAGCAATATATTTGCTATCGGAAGACCAGGCCAGGGCATTCACCCGCGCGGAGTGTCCCTTATACGTCCAGACACGATCACCAGAAGCCACATCCCATATGATCACGGTGCGGTCATAGCTGGCCGAGGCCAGCCATTTGCCATCGGGCGACCAGGCCACAGCAGCCACGCGTCCCGTATGTCCAGTACAAATAAAGAGCGTATTAGGCTGCTTGACGATCTGGTATTGGGTTGGGCCTTTCGCCTTGCCAGTCTTCCCTGTAGTTGTAGCTTGAGCAGGGATGGGCGGCATCGTCGCAGGTGCCTGGTACATGGGAGGGACACGCGTCGAGATGGTGGGCGGCGAGGTCAGCGCGGCCCCCGTTGTATATAGCGTCTGGATACGCTGAAGCGAGGCGCGCACAACAGCCACTGATTCCGGGCGCTCATTCACGGGTACGCTTACCATATGCATGACTAGGTCAGCCAATCCAGCGAGGGCCGGATGCGCCGGGAGGTGAATAGGCGCGAAGTGGAAGGGCGTTTCCGAAGGATCATGTCCGGTCAGGAGTTGATGAAGGGTCGCGCCCAGGCTATAGATATCGGCGCGCACCGTAGTTTGCGAGCGACCATACTGTTCCGGCGCGGCATATCCGGAGGAGCCAAGCGCGGTCGTATCCTTGGCCTTGCCGGGCTTGAAGTGGCGCGCGATGCCAAAGTCGATCAGGAAGATATGCCCACCAGGTGTAAGCATCACATTGGCAGGCTTGAGATCGCGGAAAATAATCGGGGGCGTGCGCGAGTGCAGATACTCCAATACGTCACAGAGCTGGATCGCAATATCAAGCGTCTGCTCAATAGGGAGCGTGGTCCCCTTCAGGGGACTCAAGCGGTCCTCGAGGGTCTCGCCCTCGATATAGTCCATCACCAGGTAGGAACGCCCCTGGTCGGCAAACTGCTCATAAATACGCGGTAGATTTGGATGCGTCAAACCAGCCAGGAGCATCGCCTCATGCTGGAAGGCATCAGCGGCGGCCTGCCGATCCTTCTCATCCAGGCTATTCTGGCTCATCTCCTTGACCGCCACCAGGCGATTACCAAACTGCGAATCGAGGGCCTTATAGACAGCTCCGAAGCCACCCTTTCCTACATTTGCCAGGATGATATACCGCTGCTTGAGCATATGTTGAGGCTGCAACAGTCCCGTAATCGTCGAACTGCCTATGGGCAACTGGAAGGTGGTATTCACGTTTGTGTTCAGCGTATTGGCTGAGGTTCCATGTACGGCGTGCGCGCTCGATATACCACGTGCCCCAAGACCTACAATGGTATCGGTCGTCGTGTCCAACCCACCAAGCGCCTGGCCACAGGCACGACAAAAACGCGCCTCTGGTCGATTGGCAGCACCACATCGATCGCAGAAAAATGTTGAATTGGATGACATGAAATCCTTTTTCTCAATAGATGTTTTACTTCAGCAGCGATGAGAAAGGATAGAATGGGCATGCCAGGTTGGCATACATCGACTGTACAGTAGTACATGAGTACAAAAATGTCAAGTAACCAGTTCATACCACGTATACAAAGTACGGCGTGATGTTATAATACTCTTATCTGTACGGAGTAAAATGCAGCGACTCTATGAAAGGCTGCGCGACCAGGAGCGACGAATACCGACAACCAGAGCTGTAAAGAAACAGATCAAGAGTGACCTCTGTTAAAAAACTGTTGTGAGATTGAGATCCGTACGGCCTGGCCGTTTTGGAATGAGGGGAATGCTGGTACTATGGCAAAGAAAATTCTGGTCATGGATGACGATCCGACAATTGCTGACCTGCTCACAGAAGCGCTAGCAGACGAGGGTTATGAGACGTTCATGACCACGCAGAGCCTGCGTTTCTATGACTCTATTCAGGAGCACAAGCCCGACCTGGTGCTACTGGACCTGATGATGCCTTATCTTGATGGCCGTGATGAGTTAAAACTCATGACCATGGGCATCGATAAGCAGATTCCAGTCATCGTGGTCACGGCCTTCCTGGGCGCGGCCAACGAAGAGCAGGAGTTCCGCGAAGCCGGAGTCGTCCACATCGTCTACAAACCGTTTGACCTCGACAAACTGGTTGCGCTGGTCAAACAGACCATCGGGGAGCCTGAGGAGAAAAGCGCATGAGCGTCTCCACAACTAATACGCCCGTGCGTCTAGCTCTAGACGCGATGGGCGGTGATAATGCTCCTGGCGAGATTGTGCTGGGAGCAATTCAGGCTGCCCGCGCCTATGGCATCGGCGTGTACCTCGTGGGACGAGAGGAGGTTATCCAGGCCGAACTGGCCAAACACGACACCAGCGGACTGGATCTCCCCATCGTCCACACCGATGAAGTGATTGAGATGGACGACCATCCCGCGACAGCCGTCAGAAGCAAGAAGAATGCCTCAATGACCGTCGCGCTGCAACTGGTTCGCGATGGCAAAGCCATTGGCGCGGTTTCAGCGGGCAATAGTGGTGCGATGATGGCGGCGGCCCTCTTTACCCTCAAACGTATTCCCGGTGTGGAGCGCCCGGCCCTGGGTGGCGTCTTCCCAACCAAAAATAAGCCATGTCTGATCATTGATATGGGTGCCAATACCGATTGCAAACCCGAATATTTGCAGCAGTTTGCCTTGATGGGCTCGGTCTATATGGAGCGTATCTTCCACGTCAACCGGCCTCGCGTGAGCCTGCTGGCCAACGGGGAAGAGGAGACCAAGGGCAACCAGCAGGTTGTGCAGACGCACCAGTTGCTCAAGCAGAACGCGGAGCGCCTGAAACTGAACTTTATTGGCAATATCGAAGGGCGCGACATCATGACCAATGTGGCGGATGTGGTGGTCTGTGATGGCTTCGTCGGCAACGTCGTTCTCAAGCTCAGCGAGGGCGTGGGTGAAGCCCTCTTCTCCCTGATTAAAGACGAACTGACCTCGTCGTTTGTAAGCAAGCTGGCGGCGGCAGTCCTCAGACCAGGGTTGAAGAGGATTTATAAACGCCTTGACTATGCCGAATATGGCGGGGTTCCCCTACTAGGCGTCAATGGTGCGGCCATTATCTCGCATGGCCGCTCTAACGCCCGCGCCATCCAGAACGCGCTTCGCGTGGCCAAAGAGACAGCCGAGACCGGCGTTACGCAAGCAATTACCGAAGGCGTGGCACGCCTCGCCACAGCTAAAGCCAAAGCCGAATAACTGCGCTAACAAAAAATGGAGTACAGGTCATTGGCCTGTACTCCATTTTTTATTAGCGCAGTTATTCAGTAGAAGTTTTTTTCTGGCGCTTGGCTGCTCCACCGAGGCGGCCAATGCGGCTGTAGAAATCAGGCCCCTGGCTCTCCTTCGTGGCGTTGCCGCCCTTCTTGCCCATGGCCGAGAAATGCTCTGGGCCATACTTGACAACATTTGCGCGCCCGCCCTTCTGGGCAATGGTACGATAATATTCTGTGCCACGCTTCTCCTTCAGCACAGTGCCGCCCTTTTTCCCGATGCGCTGATAATAATCCTCACCATACTTGGCGCGTACGGTACTGCCGCCCTTGCGACCAGACTTCTCAGCGGGGGACGACGCGGCACCTATTGATGATGTAAACTGCGTGGACTGCTCTTCCTCAACCATAATCTCTAGCTTCCTCTACATCTTCTCGCAACATATTTTTTCATAGAACCTCCGCTTCTGGAAACCCCTATGATGTATCCAGGGGAGGAAAGAAGCGCTCCTTTATTTGGAGGGAACCAACCAACTGCGCCATGCCACCCATGTTTTGACTTTGCAGGTAGCAGGCTTCGCTCCCTGGGTGAGACGTTTGTTCGTTCGATAGGTATGTAGGCTCACGGTTTGCTTTTTGCGATCAAAGCCACCCACAGTACACAGGCCATATTTGGAATGGCTCACCAACGTTCCTCGTTTGAACCCAAGGGAACGAGTACCCCCATAGGGTTTGCGCTCACCTCCCTTTGAGGCTTGCAACCGATGCAGTTGGCGACGGTGCAACACCGCTCCAACGATATACCAGAGCCGTTGGCAGGTTGGCTTTTCTGCTCCACTGACCGAAGCCGCTAATACCCAACTATCCACCGCATGGGAATCAAAGCTTTGTTTGGCCTTCTGTTTCGTTTTCTTGAGGTCGTACTGCTCACGCAATTGTTTCGTTTCCCATCCTTGTTTCAAATGCACTTGTAACCCCATGCCAGTAAGCAACCGATACAAATGTTCTTTGCCAACCTGCACCGGACTAAAAGTAAGGTTCCATTTCCCCCCTTTCCCATTTCTGGTGGCTGCTTGCACATCCTCCACTACAGCATCGGTAAGTGGAAGGATACTTTTCAGATGAGCCACAATGCGAGCTTTGGCTTCCCATCGGCTCCGTGTCGATGGTGGTATGCGCTTTTTTCGATTCAGGCAATTGTTGAATCGTTTGGGACGACGCCACTTGCGATGCCGACGTGCCCGACGCATGGTTCTGCGTGTTTCCATGGCATCCTTGATATGGGTAGGTGCTTCCACCATCAGATGAAGCACGGTATCTTGGGTGCCAACCACACTAAAACCTTCAAATTTGCTGCCAGGATCAACCCCAACCACAAGAGGCTGATTATCCGGCTCTTGCGCGTAGCACAATTGCACAAAAAAGAGGCCAAGCCGATTGCGCTTCGGGCGAGCCTTGCCACGCTTGAACAACTGTCGTGCTGTGGCAGGTGTGCATGGCATCAATGCTACTCCACAGCTATCGACAACTGGTATGCGCATAGATGAAGGATTCCCTTCCTCCTGGTCAAAGCCAGGGTAATATTCCCCTTCGTGAGAGCGAGGACAGGCTTAACCCCGTAGGGTGCCAGCTTGGGCGCGGCTAGAAGCGGTTCAAGCGAGGGGGGTACTCGAACGTTCTTGAAAATTAGCCCATCCCGCGACTGCTACCGAAGTAGCCCACTAGACATGACTCTCGTTGCCTTAGCCCTTCGGCAAGCCCCTGTCTTCAGACAGGGGTTCATGACAATAACTCTCACCAATCATCAGTCTAACAAAATATGTGATGAACGTCAATAAACTATATTGATGCACAAGAACAAAATAGTTATTTATTACTATATAAAATCATATTTTACGTAACACAAGAACATTATCGCCGAAGGTGTATTGACGAAGACAAGCTACCAAGGCATCAAAGGAACCCTGACACGTACGAATAGCCTGCCAGGTCTGAGATTGAGGCTCATATAAATGGACTCCTGCTTTTCCGTCTAGAGCGGAAAGCAGGAGTCCATTATGCTGAAGGAGAAAAGAACACCCTTCAGGCTTAATTTCTCCGCTACGTGACTTTGCCTTGAACCAATTTAATAAAAATCGAGATCACAACCTGATTATGGACTCAGATTCCAGAAGCTTTTCCCTCCAGGTAGCCGCGTTTTCGAGCGTATTGAGATCTTTTTGAATATCTCCAGGTTTTCTTCCATTCCCAATCAGGTAGCCCACCAGTGGCATATGCATAAAGTCAAAGATATACTGAAATTGTTGGACTAAAGGCAAAGCCTTCTTCTCTGGCTCGTCATCCCCAACAATAACGACAAATGCCCGCTTCGTCGCCATCTCCATTTTAAAGTTTATGGATGTATCTCGAAAGCTCTGGGACCAGCGATCAATGAAATTCTTCATAAGGCCAGACATCCCATACCAGTACAGAGGTGTGGCAAATACAAGAAGCTCATGCGCGCGAACCTGCTGAAGAACTTGAGCATAGTCATCATCAACGGCATCAAAACCATTAGGGTCATGCCGTTGATCCACAATAGGCTTAATATGATAGTCACACTCAAATGAATTGAGGAGTATGAGGTTCCTTTTAAAAGTTCTTTGGTGAGCTGTTCAGAGTTTCCATCTTTTCTCGATCCACCATAGATCACTAAGGTTTTCATCGTTCTTTCCTTAAAAAGTAGTCGCGACACCAGGTTTCCCACCCGGTGAATCAGGTACGGGTCGCGCTGTTCTCTGCCCCAAGTATAGTAAGAGCCATCTATCACGTCAAGCAATTGATTTTAATCATATTGATCACTAAAAATGATCAAACTTCCTTGAGTACCTCGCGTGCGGTTGAGATAAATGCCTGGAAGGCTGGAGAGAGCCATTTGTCTTTATGCCAGGCCATCTGGGTAATAATGCGGAAGTCTCGCTCCCAGGGCAGAATGACCAGCTTGCTTTGTGCAAGTTCAGCATTTACAGAGACAGCAGGCAACACAGCTATTCCCATTCCCAGCATGGCGAATTGCTTGATAGCTTCAATACTCCCAAATTCAAGGAGCATTTTAGGGACACATCCTTCGGCGGCCAACTGCTGCTCAAAGACGGTACGATAACTGCAACACATTTCTGTTAGCAAAAGAGTTTCTGTCTCCAGATCTTCTGGCTGGATATGAGCCGCTTGCGCAAGAGGGTGTGAAGGTGCGGCAAGCAAGAGGATTGGTTCGGGAAGAAGAGTTTCCGCTATTAGCCCACGCGACTGCACCGGCTGCGCCATCAAAAACGCCACATCAATCACACCTTCGCTAACAGCCTTCTGAAGGGCATTCCATGAGAGGGGTCGGAAGAGTAGACGCACCTGGGGGAAGCGTTGTTGAAAATTACTGAAGAGCGCGGGAAGGCGATAAATACAGAGTGTATCCGGGGCGCTCACTGTGAGTGTCCCTTTAATCACTTCACGCTGGGTAAGCGCGGATTGGGCCTCAGCAGCGATAGTAAGCAGCTTTTCAGCATATGCAAGTAGTTGTTCGCCCGCACTTGTCAGTGTGATATGCCTGCCGAGACGATCAAAGAGTTGCACATCCAATTCCTGCTCAAGAGCCTGGATATGTGCAGTAACGTTTCCCTGGACATAACCCAGCGCCTCGGCAGCCCGGCGAAAGCTCTGAAGTTGAGCGACTGTACGAAAGGTGGTGAGGTGACGCAATTCCATGGCACATCTGCCTCTATTTTTTAGTAATAGATAAATATATATGGGTAGACAAATAGCATTTCTCAGCCTATACTACAAAAAGTAAGTACTACCCTATCGAAAACCTAAGCGCGCTTGTCCCCGAATGGGGGGAGCGCTAGCCACCACCTGAAGGTGACACGGCGAGAGTGGCGTTGCGCCCCCGAATGGGGGTTGGTTTTCATATAAGATGCAATAGAAATTCCCAAGCGTGAGCGTGCTCCAGGAGTTTTTGTATGTACAAGCAAGGCTCAGATTCGGAGAGAGATGTACAACCCATTTGGTGTCCCATTAGAAGCCTTTTCCTTCCGCAGCGTACCCCTATCCCCATCTATATCTCTGAACAGGAGCGCAGACGCGCCACCATATCAGCAGATCCCTGGCAGTATCGCATCCAGGCCTGGTTCACCTATCACATGATTCAGATCCGCTGGGACATTGAACGAGGCATGGCCAGGTTGCTGCATAAACGCTGGGGAACACGCTAACCCCCAGTCTCATAGGTCCATTCCCCCAGGCGTAGCTAAAGCTGCGCGTCGGTATCCTCCGCTGTATCGCTCCAGTCAAATGAGAGGTCTCCAGTCGTACCTGTGCGGCGCAGGCGGGAGCGCGCCTTTTGCTGCCCAGCCGGTAGCTCTCCCTTGTATTTGCGTTGTATACGCATTTGCTGCTTGCGCTCTTTATCTTCTTTAAACTCAATGGAGAGGCGGCGATAGAGGTCCTCCCACTCGTCGAGGATATTGAGTCGATCATGCTTCTCGATGATATGCAGGCTCTCCTGCCCCATGCACGTACGCAGGTCTCCATCTTCAAGGATCGTATCAATAGCGCGTGCCAATTCTTCACTATTTCCTGGCTGGAAGAGAAAGCCATTCTCGTTCTGATGGACAAGCTCGGGCAAGGCATACGAATTGGCAGCTACTACGGGCAGGCCACAGGCCATTGCCTCCATCGTCGCCAGGCTCTGTAGATCAGCCTCGGATGGAATGGCAAAGAGCGCCGCTGAGCGACGTAGCGATAGGAGATCGGCGTCGCGTACAAAGCCCAGGAAGCTCACCCGGTCCTCTACATGCAAACTGGCCGCCAACGCGCGTAGTTCTGCCTCCATAGGGCCAGAACCCACAAGCACGATGTGCGCGGGCTGACGCAGATGCTGCGCAGCGCGAATCAGCACATCAATACGCTTCTCTTCGCTCAAGCGATTGACATGAATGATCAGCGGGCGATCTGCGGGCAGACCAAAGCGCGTAAGCGCCTCGGAATCGGGTGCCCCTGGGCGAAAACGGTTCAGGTCGATGCCATTGGAGATGGCGCGTGCGGGCGCGCGCAGCCCATGCTCATACAACAGGTTCAGCGCCGTCTGTGTGGGGGCCGTGACATACTCACAGCGGTTACAGAAATTAACCAGGTACGTATAAGTCACGCTGCTAAAGGGTTTGCCAAAGATTGGATCAGACGAGAGTGAGCGACTCATATTAATAGGCAGGTAGTGATTGGTCGCGATGACGGGCTTGCGCAGGCCGCCCGCGAGAATTTGCGCGATATTCCCCAGCACCACGGGCGAGTGAATATGGATAATATCGGGATCGCTACGCTTGATGAGATTGCGCATTGGCATAAAAGGGAGGAAGGGAATGCGTAAGCCCTCGTAGGTAGGCCACTCAAACGAGGAGAAGCGATAGACCCGCACTCCCTGTTCGAGGCGCTTCACATCACGCGCGCCATAGCTAGGCGCCACCACCCAGACCTGGTGACCGCGATTGACAAAGTCTACCGCGAGTCCACGTGTCACTGTGGGAACACCACCCACCATTGGGGGATATTGATCGGTTACTAGCATGATGCGCATAGTTTGCTTGTAGCTCCTAGTCTTAATGCTTCTTACACTACCTGCCCGCCCATGGGCGAAGTATTTCTACACAAGGGCGCTAACATAGGCTATAAGCAATGACGACGTGAGTGAAAGCCTGGTAACAAAAAAGGGGACGCGGTAAGACATATAGGGTAGTTTACCGCGTCCCTGTCGTTATAGTGAAAGGCCTGCTTTATTCGCTGGCAGTGGACTCGCTCTCAGCCGCTGGTGCAGCCTCAGCAGCAGCCTCGGCAGCCTCAGGCGCGGGCAGCTCCACCTTCGGCGGTGCAACCTTCGCAACCGACTCCTCGGGATCACCTACAAGCTTAAATCCCTTTGGCAGCTTGACGTCCCTGGCATAGATCGTGTCGTCAAGCGTCTTCAACGGCGAGAGATCTACCTCGATGGCAGGCAGGATATCAGAGGCGCGACACTGGACCTCAAGCGCGTCCATATGCAGGAGCGTCCCCTTGATATCCTTGAGCGCGGGAGACTCGCCCACAAAGTGCAGGGGTACCTTAATGCTCACCTGCTCATCCATGCTTACGCGAGAGAAATCCACGTGTTGGATCTCTCCCGAAACCGCATTATGCTCCACATGATGCACCAGGACGGTCTCCGCACCCTTGCCAGGCAGGTTGAGTGCATAGATACTTCCCGCCCTGTTCTCATGTTGCAAGCGCTTGAAGACTTTGGCATCAAACTGAATCGCCACCGAATCGGCCTTGTGGCCACCAATATTTCCAGGGATAAGACCCTGACGACGCAGGCTCTTCGTCTTTTTCCCAAAAACCTCGCGTGGTGCGACATCCATTTCGATCTGTTTCGCCATACAAATTCTCCTTCAATCCTATTCCGAAACCCAACGTCACTGGCGTGCCTAGCGCTTCCCCCATTCGGGGACAGGCGCGCTCAGGGTTTTCGGATCAGAAGTTCTTGCAAAGTAACGATGAGAGAAATACAAGCGCCAGCAAGCGCTCGCGTCCCTCTCGACCTCACATTTCCACGTTGGAAGACCCTGCATAAGTAGCGCAGAGCGCTGGCTCTTATCCCTATTACGAATAAGCGGTACACTTTAGATGAGGCGACCTACGACGACAAGGCTCTGAGATAGATGCGAGCAAGCGCTTACTGGCTCAGGCGTCGCTCGCGTTGAGCACGGAAAAACTCAATGAGCCGCTCGCTCGTGTATGTGTTGGGAACGTCGTCGGCGGAGAGCCACCCCTTACGCGCGATACCCAGTCCATAAAACACATCATCCAGCCCCTCAATGGCATGGGCGTCTGGTCCAAGCGGAACCTTAAGCCCCTTCTCGCGCGCCTTACGTACCAGGCGCCAGTCCAAGTCAAGGCGAGAGGGGTGCGCGTTGATCTCTATGCACACGCCCTGCTCAGCGGCTGCATCGATCACAGCCTCCATATCTAATGTATACCCTGCCCTACCAAGTAAAATACGACCCGTCGGGTGACCAATAATTGAGGTATATGGATTGGCAATGGCCTTCAACATGCGCTTCGTCTGCTCTTCCGGCGAGAGGTTAAAGTTGCTATGAATGGAGGCGATCACAAAGTCAAAGCCCGCCAGCACCTCGTCTGGAAAGTCGAGCGCGCCATCCTTGAGGATATCGCACTCGATGCCCTTCAAGATGCGGAAGCGCCCCTGCAACTCGGCGTTGATCTGGTCGATCTCGGCCCACTGGCAGCGCACATCTTCCTCAGAGAGTCCACCCGCATAGGCCGCGGCCTTGCTATGGTCCGTAATGCCCAGGTAGGAGTAGCCGCGCTCGATACACCCCTCTACCATCTCGCGCAGCGTCTTCTGGCCATCACTATAAGTCGTGTGCGCGTGCAGAATGCCACGCATATCGCTCTGCTCCACCAGTTTAGGCAACTTATGTTGCGCAGCCGCGTCGATCTCCCCGGTATCCTCGCGCAGCTCGGGCGCGATATAATCCAGCTTGAGCGCGGCATAGATATCGCGCTCCTCGTGGCAGGGAACCAGCTCTTCCTTACCCTCGCTAATCTTAAAGAGGCCATAGTCGTTAATGGTCATACCCATGTTCTGCGCACGCCTTCGCAGGGGAATATGATGCTCACGTGAACCGGTAAAGTGATGCAGGGTAGAGGGAAACTGGCTATCGCTCACGACACGTAGATCCATGGCGATCCCGCTGGCAACCACGACGCTAGACTTGGTCGTTCCCTTGCCGGTGATCGAGATGACCGTTGGCTGGGTCGTAAAGAAGCTCATGATCTTCTCACGGGCCTCTTCGGGCGCGTTGTCGTCTACGCTGGCGACCATGTCAATATCTTTGACGGTCTCGCGACGGCGGCGCAAGCTACCAGCAACCTCCAGGCGTACAATCTCGGGTAGGGTCGCCAGGGCGGTGCGAATGCGCTCGGCCTCGGCAAAGGCCACATCGAAGCGAAAGCGGTCGGCGTGCTGCTTCAGGAAGGCCAGCCCCTGGAGGATCTTCTCCTGCGTCTTCTTACCAAAGCCTGGTATCTTCGCGACTTTGTCATCCTTGCAGGCTTGCTCTAGCTCAGCCAGGGTAGTGACATGCAGCTGGTCATAGATGGCGTTAATCTTCTTTGGCCCCACGCCGGGGATACGCATCATCTCCAGCTTGACGGCTGGTGTCTCGGCACGTAGTTCGTCGAGAAAGGCGATCTTTCCGTTCTGTACAGCCTCCTCAACGCGCTTGATCATGGTAGGACCAAGGCCAGGTGTTCCCTTTAGCTTCTTCTCCGCCACGAGCTGGTTCAGGTCGCCATCCACGCTGACGAGGGCGCGCGCGGCGTTTTCGTAGGCCCGCAACTCAAAGACACTGGCCTCGGGTTTAAGCGCCAGAAGGGTGGCAATCTCTTCCAGCATCGAGGCAACTTGAGCTTTATCCATATTCTTTCTCTCTCTATCCACTATGTTCCTATCTAACACATGACCTCTCGCGCCTGCGGCGCTCGCCTGGGTAGGTGGTGTGGTACATGGGGTTGGCAGCCTATAGGCTGCCAACCCCATGTACCACACCACCTACCAAAAATCATTTTTATACTTGGTGCGCGAGAAAACCACGAGGTCTTCAGCCTCGTGGATGAACGCCGCACCTTACTTCTATCTCTGGCTTTCAATGTACTGGCAAATAATCTTCTGGCTTGTATTCCCGATGGTGCCGCAAAAATACCCATCACGCCAACATGTTTTCTCTTTCCAAAAGTGACGTTTCCATTCAGTTCCGTAGGTCTTCCAAAGCCGGAAAGTCGATACTTGTTTCAGCTTACATACGATGCCCAGTGGTGAAATCCGAGGCTCACTTTTGACCATGCAGTGAAAATGATCCTGATCACCCTCCAAGACTTCAAAAGAAATATCTCAGAGAGCAGCAATTTCCTCAAACACCCGCTTCACGCGCGTCTCCATAAGGAAGCAGCCGTTTTTTGCGCTATGTGCAGACAACGATCAAGTGGGAGAGGAGAAGGAACTTGGCAGGATTCTTTGACAGGTCATCCATGAGGATCGCGCACTCACTTTCTTCATCTTCTCAAACTTGGGAATTGGTTTCAAATCGACCTTTTTCCCGTCTATCATCATCAAAATGGCATAACCAGTAGACATACGCCCTTTGATAAAGTATTCCTGACCTTGATAACGCACTTTGTCGAATTTGCGAAAGCCCTGGATTTTCCCTGTCGTGATCCGTTGCTCGCTTCGCTTTCCTTTGGTTTGCTGATAATCTCCATCTGGAATACATTTCTTGACAAACACCGTTTGCATCTGGAAAACAGGCTTCTTTCCACGTGTGGCAATCATGGCGGCGTCAAAGACATGTTCTTTGGGAAGTCCCGCAAGCAATCGATGTTCTTTCGTCACGAAGCCCCATGTTTCTTCCGCCTCAACGCGTTTCAGCAGTTGCATGCGGATGCTGTTCATCTGCGTGGCATGCAGTAGATTCCCTTTTTTCTTGCCGATGCGCTTGAGGGTAAGAGTCCCAGCATGAAGCTGATCATGACAGGTCTTACATAGCGTCAACAGATTCGCCTCCTCATCACTTCCATGTTGGCTTCGGAAAACAATGTGATGCACTTCGAGCCGTTGCTCTTTGGATTTCCCCCGGCAGTGTTGACAGGTATAGTCATCTCGTGTCAACACATAGGCTTTGGTATTCGCATACCCGTAATTAATCCCTTTTTGATACAGCCACTTCTTTCGCAGCACCTCTGGGCTTTTGAGCGCATGCGGGTCAAAGGTTCCTGTTTCCAGCACAATGGACGTGATTGGCAACAAGGATTGCGCAAAGCGGATTTCTCGCAGATGGGCATCGATCTTGCTTCTCATGGTTGGGGAGAATCGTCCGATCTTGATGGAATTCCTCCGATTCAACCAGCGCGCAGGCCGATAGCGTGTCTTTCGGTTGCGACGATCTCGACGATAGGTGGCTCGTTCTTTCATCGTCGTGGCAATATCATTGCGCACTTCCACTTCAGAAAGATACAAGATGTTGCCTTGTTCACTGGCGACAGCCGAACCAATCATCGTACTCCCGGTATCCACTCCCAATGTCAAGGGTTGTGTGTAAGTACGCTCTGGCTGTGCGTACAACTTGATCGTAAAAGGGATTCTGCGGACAACTTTGGCCTTTCCCTCTTTGAGTAACAAACGAGCGATCACCGAAGAGCAAGGCATAAGCGGCGTCCCATCTGGTGATACGACATAGACTCTCTTCATACGATTCCTTTCGGAAAAATGCTCCGGCAAGCACCGGGTGATGCGTATCCCTGCACTGTGACCATGCAGAGAATCCGACCTCATCTCGACAAGGTTCAAAAGGCTTGTTAGGCCTGGATCACTGGGCCTTTCCTCAGCCCTTCTTAAATCCAGGCGACAGAGCAGCGGTCTGATGCGTCAACCGCAGGTGTCATGACCTTTCAAACGGTCTCACCATTTCTGATGAGGAGTCTGGTGAACTCAGGCTTCTTGCGAAGCCCCTGAGTCTTTCGCTCAGGGGTAGTTCACTCAGGCGTCGAAATAGGAGCCGAGATATTCGGGTGGTGCGGTCTGCACTTCAAATGGGTTGCGTCCCCGCAGATCCCGGTTAAGATAGCGTTTACAGTCAAAATGCGCCACTAACCAGCAGTAAAAGGGATCGCTGACAAACACAGCGTCCCAGGGGTGCTCTTCTCCCATGTCCAGTACGCGATTGCACACAAAACAGCGCGCCATTCCCGCACGAACGGCCTGCTCCAGCCAGGACATGACAAAGTGATGCATGTCCTCTAGCAGCATGTATTCCAGGCAATCAGCAGGATAGCCATATTCAACTGGATCGGGGCACTCACGAAAATCTCTATCCGCCCGACTCAGCGCGATTGGAGGAGCCTTGACGACAACTTTCACCTCGTCGTCCTCTTCCTCAGAGGCACTCGTCGCAACGCTGGTCAGCAGAAGACCCTCGCGGGCAAACCAGGATAATAACTCATTACGCATATAGTGCCTATTGTACTACAATTTTACCTTCCTGTGATGACCAGATGTTCTACAAATCACAAGGCCATGCTCATCTATACCTTGCGGCTGTTTTCTTGTCTTGCCCAACAGTATCCTGTATATTAGCTAATACGTTATATTTAGTGGTCTGGGGAATTTGGATGGCATTGTTATTGGATGGAGTATGGCAGTGCCGCAGGCACTGCCATACTCCATCCAATAACAAACTTCTATCTTTTTTGTGACGAAAGGCAGGCAATGAATAATTACGGCGAAGTTCCCGTAGAGCGGGCTTTAGTAGGACAACAATTAGGAAATTATCGCCTGGTAAAGTTGCTTGGACAGGGGGGCTTCGCGGACGTTTACCTTGGCGAACATATTCATCTTCAGACCCAGGCCGCGATTAAAGTCCTACGCCTCACACTGACGCCAGAAAATATGGAGGGCTTTCGCAAGGAGGCCCAGGTCATCGCGCAACTTGAGCATCCACATATTATTCGCATTCTCGATTATGGTGTTGAGCGGGGCATCCCCTACCTGGTGATGGGCTATGCGACTAATGGAGCGATCAATCGGCGCTACCCGCGTGGGACGCGTGTACCACTCAACATACTTCTTTCCCTACTCAGTCAGGTCGCGAGCGCGCTCCAGTATGCGCACAATCAGCGCCTGATTCACCGCGATATCAAACCCGAGAATATGCTGCTCAACCGCAACGACGAGGTCCTGCTCAGCGACTTTGGCATTGCCCTGGTGGCGCAAACCTCGCGCCAGACCTCGCTCGATGTTGTCGGCACGGCGACCTATATGGCTCCTGAACAACTGATGGGCAAACCGGTGCCAGCAAGCGACCAGTATGCCCTGGCGATTGTCGCCTACGAGTGGCTGGTAGGACGCCCGCCCTTTCAGGGGTCCTTCTCCGAGGTCTGCGCGCAGCAACTTAACGCCCCAGCTATCGATATGACACGGCTTGATCCCCAGGTCATGCCACTCCCTCTTGCACGTGTGTTAGAGATAGCCCTGGCCAAAGACCCCCAGCAACGCTACCCAGATGTGCTGACCTTTGCGCACGCCTTCGAGCAAGCCGCTCAATCCTTTCTCCATGGCGCTCCCCTACCCGCCATGGATTCCGCGCGCTTACGCTTACCAACACCATATCCTGGAACGCAAGCAGGCCAATCCTTCCCAGGCACCTACGAGCGAGGCAACGCCCTGCATAGCAATGATATGACAGAGCAAATGCCAGCCTCGGTCTCCCGGCCTGGTATACCCTTTCAGGCTCCACCTCACACGCAGACAGCCTTTCAGCAGACCCAGCAAAGGGGGCCACAACAAAACGTAGGCCAGCCCTGGACGACAGACAAGCTAACGCCAGTTCGTCAGCGTTCCCGTGTACCCGGTTTCCTGCTCGTCAGCGTGGCCGCGATCCTGGTCATACTCCTGGTCGTCATTGGTAGCTTCACGCTGTATAAACCAGTCGCCACCCACACCCAGCAAACGCCGGTGGCAAGCACCACCACGACACCTGGAACGACCAGCGTTCCCTCGGGGGGAGCACTCTACCAGGCGACCTGGGGACCTGAAGATACCTGGCAACTCACTGATGGCTGGGAAGCTCAGAATGGCCAGCTTACAAGCGACGGCTCCCTGGTCAACGCTAATGCGCTCTCTCCCTTCCACGCGAAGTCTGCCAACTACGCCGTAGAAACTGAAATCGCGTTCCGAGGCTTTGGCCAATCTAGCGAGAACGGTGGTCAAAATAAGCCTGGCAAACAAGGCAATAGCCTCTCGCAATCAGGTGGTTATGGTATCATCGTACGGCTGCATAGCGGGCGCAGCTATATCTGTGGGCTAGATGCGCATACTGGCGCGTATATCGCCCTCGTAGAGGGTGGACGGATCATTAAGCGGCTCAAAAACGTCGGCTATCACTTCTCTACGGGTAGCCATATGTATCGGGTCGAGATCCATAGCAGCGAGATCACTCTACTTATCGATGGCAAAGCCATTGTGCAAGCCAGTAATAGTACGCTGACCGCCCCAGGAGAGATAGGCCTGCACAGCGACAACACGCGCCTGGCTATCGCCAACTTCAAAGTTCTCCAATTATAGTTAGCCTTGTAAGAGACACAAAAGCGCGGGCGACCTGTACAGGTCGCCCGCGCTTTTGTGTCTCTTACTGGATTAGATGCTCTTGCCTGTGCTGGTCGCCGCGCTGGTCGCGTATTCGCGTACAAGCTTGTTAAAGGAGACCGCTTGCTCATCTTGCAGGTGGTAGCGACTCTTATCCAGGATACGCACCTCGATTGCGGGATTAACACGCTTAAAGGCTCCGCTGGCCTCGCTTGGTCGCAGCTCGCCCTCACGTCCCCATACAGCCAGGACAGGCATCTGCAGGCGCGCAAATGGCTCATGAACATCCATAGCCAGCCCCTGGCTCAGGACTGCTGAGGCCGCAACATATGATCCGGGCTGGTGCGCGCTTGTGTAGACATACTCCACCAGTTCATCAGAAATGAGGCCGGGATTGTGATAGCCCTGGCGGTCATAGTAACCACGAATAGCCTGGCGCGAGGCCAGAACATTGTAGAGTGCCTGGCCGACAATGGGTAGGCGCAAGAGGGCCCTCCAGCCACTGGCAAGCGGGCTGGGATAATGCTCTTGCAGAATAGTGAGGGAGGGTTCGACGAGAATCAGTTGCTCAAACAGCTGTGGGCGGCGATAGGCGTCAGCGATCACAAAGGCGCAGCTCTGACCATGCGCGACAACAGTCACAGGCTTATTAATTACCTCGCGCATAAAGTCATGGATCAGGTCGGCATACATTTCGGCATCATATGCCACATCCGGGCGATCCGAGAGGCCATAGCCTAATAAATCGATTGCATATACACGGAAGTTTGTGGCCAGGGCATCAATATTCTTGCGCCACTCATACGAGGAGGCTCCAGGGCCAAAGCCGTGGATGAAGAGCAGGGGTTTGGCGTCGCGATTCCCTTTCACACTATAGTACATATCGCCATACTTCCAGGGATAGCGCCGCTCCTCGCCCGTGAGGACTGTATCAAGCTCTCCCGCCATAGAATCGACCAGCCTGTTGTAAATAGCCAGGGCACCCAGCGTGCCACCTACAACCATCGTTGTTGTAGCTAATTTCTTCGCGAAACCCATATCCTTTAACTCCCTATTTTAGCATCGAGACCGCGTACCTAGGAATAGAAAAGTTGCCAGTCTCGTATCTTAGCGCTATACAGATACAATAACCTACCAACAGAATAAGCATTCCTCAACACTTGAGTATCTAGCAAACCCTTCTCACTAACAGGCTTAGATACCCCTTACGCCGCACGTTATTTGTGTACCATTTTCTATCAGCTACTATAGCATGTGCCCGCAGTCAGCGCAAAATAAACGGTACATATTGAAGCTCCGCATTAAGACGTCTCAAAACTGAACTCGCCAGGTAGCTAGTAATAGCACGAGTCAGCATAAGGTGGTGGCTACAACTGGGAGAAAGGGATGGGCTAAGATCTCCTGGGCCAGGATGCCTGGTTTGCGCTTTCCCAAAACGGCCTGTATACTTTTCCAATAGAGACACAGAAGCTAAAGGATAAGAAATATATGACCGCTATTTCCACGAAGATCGTCCTCGCGCCCGAGATTGACCAGGCGCTCCAGGCGGGGCAGGCCGTGGTGGCCCTGGAATCGACCGTTATCTCGCATGGACTTCCTTATCCCGAGAATGTGCGTACAGCCAGGGCTATGGAGCAGGCCATTCGCGAGGAGGGCGCGGTCCCGGCTACGATTGGCCTTCTGGATGGCAAGATCAAAATTGGCTTGAGCACTGACGAGTTAGAACTCTTTGCGACCGCCAAAAGCGTGCACAAGGTCAGTCGTCGTGACCTGGCCTTTACCCTGGCTAGTGGACAACCTGGCGCGACAACAGTCGCGGGAACGATGCTCTGCGCCAGTATGGCAGGTATTCGCTTCTTCGCCACAGGTGGCATTGGCGGCGTTCATCGTGGCGCAGCAGATAGTATGGATATCTCCGCCGACCTGACCGAGTTAAGCAAGACCCCGGTCATGGTTGTCTGCGCGGGCGCCAAGTCGATTCTGGATCTCAACCTGACCATGGAATATCTGGAGACACAGGGCGTACCTGTCATTGGCTGGCAGACCGATGAGCTTCCCGCCTTTTATGTCCGCGAAAGTGGCATACATCTCCCACTTCGCGTTGACGAGGTTGAGACAATGGCACATATCGCGCGTGAGCAGTGGGAATGTGGTCTCGCGGGTATCGTCGTGGGCTGTCCCATCCCTCCAGAGTACGCTATGGACCCCGAACCCCTGGAAGCCGCCATTGATGAGGCTCTACGCCTGGCACAAGAGCAAGAGGTCAAAGGCGCCGCCACCACGCCCTTTATCCTTGGGCATGTCGCCCAAACCACAGGGGGAGCCAGCGTCGAAGCCAATACCGCCCTCCTGATCAATAACGCCCGCTGGGCAGCCCGCTTCGCACGCGCCTACTATCACTAGTGTGTAAAAAGTATTTGGGGAGAGATAGAGTGGTGCCTCCCGGCAACTGCCGGGAGGCACCACTCTATCTCTCCCCAAATACTTCACAATATCTTATGAACGCGAAGTAAAAATCTCGTCTGAGAAGAAGCGGACCCAGAGTACCACTACAGCCAATCCTCCAATCAGGGCAAAGAAGCCCATCGCGCCACCCCCCTTGTCGGTGCGGAATGGGAAGAAGAGGATCATCGACATCCAGACCATGGTCAGCGTCACTGTCCAGTTCAGCTTGGTTGTCTCAGCACTTGAGCGGTAGAAGAGATTAAAGAAGAAGATAACGAGCAGGCCAACAAAAATGACCAGCGGCTTCAAAGGTGTGAGGTTATTACCGGTCCCAGTCCAGTCAATGACCAGGTTGCCATTGATGAAGAGAAAGGTAAAAACCCACAAAAGGGATAAAACCGCGCCCCAGATGACCTTGCGCAGTTCAATAGGACTATTCACCGTATCGGCTCCTTTCGAGGAGGTATTGCTAGATAACTGTACTCGTATTGTAGTCGTTGTGCCAAAATAAATCAACATTTTTGAGTTTCCACCAAAGAGTCCCCCTCTTACACGCCTGCAGTGCTCAAAGAGGTAAGGGTGATGTGGCTGAAAAACTGGCTAAGCCAGTTTTTCAGCCACATCACCCTTACCCCGAAGGATTGGCATAGCTAGTGCCGATAGTGTCTCTTTCCTGTAAAGACCATGGCGATGGCATAGCTGTTGGCTGCCTGGATGACATCGTCGTCGCGCGCTGCTCCTCCTGGCTGAATGATGGCGGTAATACCCGCGCGGGCCGCAGCCTCCACCGCATCGGCGAAGGGGAAGTAGGCATCGGCGGCAAGTACCGAACCCCGAGCACGACTTCCAGCCTTTTCCAGCGCTAACTGTACACTTGCCAGGCGATTCATCTGGCCCGCGCCAACACCAATTAAGGCCAGCTTATGGGCCAGCACAATGGCGTTTGATTTCACCAGGCGTACCGCCTTCCAGGCAAACATCAAATCGGTGACCTCCTCCAGGTTGGGATCGCGCTCGGTCACAACGGTGTATTCTACCTCTTGTTCGCCAAACAAATCCGGCGTCTGCAAGAGAAGTCCCCCACTAATTGAGCGTACATCTAAGGGGAGCGCTGGCCGGTGATCGAGTTTCAGGCTATGAGTCGCGCGCTTGCGCGGCTCCAGGGGGGCGTACGTAGCGAGTAGGCGCATCTCCGGCTTCACGCGCAGGATAGACCGTGCCTCACGGCTAAAAGCCGGCGCGATCACGGCTTCAAAAAAGAGCTGACTCAGTTCATGCGCGGTATCCCCATCGACCTCGCGATTACAACCTACAATCCCTCCGCTGGCCGAAATAGGATCGCTAGCGTGTGCTTGCTGGTAGGCATCAAGCAGAGTATCTCCACAGGCCAGGCCACAGGGATTGGTATGTTTGATGATCGCGACGGCTGGCACGGTAAAGGCTCGTGCCGCCTCCAAAGCAGTATCCAGGTCCAGCATATTGTTATATGATAGCTCGCCTCCCTGGAGAATTCCCGCCCCGGCAAGCGTAGCTTCTCCCCGGATATGGCCTGGCTTGTGGAACGAGGGCCAGCGATAGAGAGCCGCCTGTTGATGTGGGTTCTCCCCATAGCGTAGATTGCGCACCCGCTGCGCAGACAGAGTGACGATGCTGGGAAAGAGTTCATCTGAGCTGGTGTGCAAGTAGCTTGCAAGCGCGCTGTCGTAGCTTGCCAGATAGTAAAAAGCAATCGCAGCCAGCCTGCGTCTCGTCTCCAGGCTCACCTCTCCCTGTTCACGCCATTCCTGAAGCACAGGGACATAATCCTCAGGACGTATCAATACCAGGACATCCTCAAAATTACTGGCGGCAGCGCGCAGTAGTGTCTCTCCACCTATATCTAGCTGCTCCATGGCATCCGCCAGCGGGGTCTCCTCCTGAGTTACAAATGGAGGAAAGTTTACCACCACGACATCTATCGGTTCGATGTGGTGAACACGCAAATCTTCTTCGTGCCGGGGACGGTCCCGCCGGGCCAGCACACCCCCTAACAAAGCGGGGTGAAGCAACTTGACACGCCCCTCAAGAATGTCAGGGAACCCGGTTAGCTCCTCTACTGGCGTCGCCGTGACGCCAGCCGCTTGCAGAGCCTTTAATGTATCCCTGGTGGAGAAGAGAGAGATATGCAGCCTCTCTAGCTCTTGAGCCAACCTGGGAAGTCCCTCACGATTTGCCACGCTTATCAATGCCCTCATCCAGCTATCCTTTCAGGCTTTATGATGCGCATTCAAACGTCTCGGCCCGCACAAAAAAACGATACCTACAAACGTCTAGATCTCACTCTCTCAGTATAGTCTACTCGCAGGGATCAGCAGAGAAGAACTACAACATTTCAAAACATTCATTAAAAGTGGCAAAATATGAAATTTATCTTAACCAGCTTTTAGTACTTTACAACTAAATTATCTTGTACCCATAACGAAAACCAAAAGAAGCATGGTAATATCCCTAACAGAACAGTAGAGTTCTACAACATGCCAGAACACATCGCACTATTTCAAACTGTTCCAGAGCACGCGAACACTGATGCATAAATTGATATATAGAGACGTATCATTCAAAAAAGCCAAGGAGGGTGCCATCCACGCAAAAGGACCATACCCATGCCACCTTAAAAGCCGTACAAACGCTTATACATTTGACCGTTTGTAGGCACAAGTCGCGCGAGCCTTTGCCTGGCATAGTGCGAAACGCAGCCACACTGCTGCATGTATTGTGATAGAGCTGCTACCAGAGAGAGAAAGGGCCACACTAAACGTATGCAAACACTTAACCGGTCTCATAAGACAAAGCAGAGAGAGGACAAACCCGCAGCTAGCGGGCCACTACCTCGCCCAACACCGCCTAAGCGTATCGCGCCATGGCTACTTATTACACTTGTCCTCTGTCTCGTGCTGACACTCGGGGCAGGAACCTATCTCGTGTTACAACCGCGCCTCGGCTCCCATGCCGCCGAGGACAATCCTAATTGCACGCTTGTCGTGCCACAAAATCCTCTAAGTGCCAAAGGACTTGCCACACCATATCAACTTGTCGCTACTGATCCTAAGCAGGGTCCCTGCCACGAAGCCAATGCAGGACAGTCGGCCTTTGTGCAGGGCGCGGCCTTTGATCCTGCGACGGGTCAGATCTCGATCTATAATCCCCTGGTTGTGGATAAAGGTAATAAGCCAGCGCTTGCTCCGGTCGTGCCGCAACTCCCCGCAAACGCGATCGTTGGCCTCTGGTTCGGCTTTAACGCCGGTACCTTAACGCTAAAAGGGAACGGGGATGCCCTCCAGCAAGGCAAGTGTGTCAATGGCCTACCCGATGATGCCTTTGGTCAATTTGCCTATTGTAACGCCCCAGCCTTCTTCCAGGCAGCAAATCAAGCCATTCAGCAAGGGAAGCTCAAAGTTCCAGCGCTGGGGCGGGCTCATGACGGTCTGCCCTGCCCGACGGTACGCGATTTCTCGGTCGTCGACCAGGACCAGAGCGACAATGTCACATCAACCTATCTAACAACAAATGATGGCGCAGTCGCGCAGATGAATCAGGCTAATGCCCTTAAACTCCAGGGGGCGCAACTCATCGCCAATGCCAGCGATAACCGACTCGTCTCCATTGCCCTGGACAATGCCCTGGGCTGCAAACCGTGGACGGCGCCTGACCTGGCAGATCCTGGTCAGATGACAACGGCACTACCGCTCAACGAGTTGATGGCCGCGGCAGACCAGGCGGCGCCAGCAGCCATTATTCCCAATGGGGATCCCATGGTACTACACAACGATAAGCCCAATATGCAGAAACTCAACCTGTATCGCGTTGGTGTCGACCAGCCAATGGTCAAGCGAGCCGACGAAGCAAGTACACGCCTCTACTGTACAAGTCTACTCGCGGCGGCCCCTCAGCGCATGCTGACCGATGCTCGCGTTACGACTCACCAGGCATCTCCTGATACAGGCGCGGCCAATAACCTCTTTACCTTCCTGGCCCAGCGCTTTAATACTACCTGGGGGGCCGATGGCGGCCTCAATTGCAAGGGTCTGCTCAATACCGACACGCCAATCACACTCAAACAAGATGCCAACGGCGTTACCATCAACGCCACGATCCAGGGCATCAAACTGACCATGCCAATGGATTGCTCCGTCAACGGTGTCCTTATCTCTGGCTGCCAGGGAACCACCACCATCAACGGTGTCACCTGTAACTTCGCTATGGATAACAAAACCCGTCGCGTCCTCATCAACTGTCCACAACCCGGACAAGGGAAGGATGAAAAGTAAGCGAGGAGCTAATATGCAAACACTGCCAAAACCCGACATAAAGCAACCAGGTTCCGGTTCAAGTGGCCCTCTGGAGCCGCTTCAGAGACAAAAAAAGTCAGGACTCAGGCCAGTGATCTTTGTGAGCATCGCGCTCTTGCTGCTCACACTCCTGACTGGAGCCTTCCTGCTCTTTGGCCAGAAGCGCATAGGCACCCACGCCGCGGCTGCCAATGCCAACTGTACCCTTACTGTACCCGCCAATCCCCTCAGCGCGCAGGGCCTGGCTACTCCCTACCAGTTGCAAGCCACCGATCCCAACGCGGGTCCCTGTAACGAGGCCAACGCGGATCAAGCCGCCTTCGTGCAAGGGGCCATTTTTGACCCGGCGACAGGCCAGATCTCAATTTACAATCCTCTGGTCATCGATGCGGGTACACAACCCGCCGTCGCGCCAGTCGTACCAACACTACCCCAGAACGCTATTGTGGGCCTCTGGTTTGGCTTTAATGGCTCGACCCTGACGCTCCGGGGCCAGGGTAGTGCGCTACGCCAGGGACGTTGCGTCAATGGCCTGTTCAATAATCCCTTTGGCCAGTTCGCCTACTGCAACGCACCCACCTTCTTCAGCGCGGCCAACCAGGCGATCAGACAGGGCAAACTTGTGGTTCCACCCATCGGGCAGGGCAGCGATGGAAAACCCTGCCCTACAGTTCGCGACTTTGCGGTTGTCGACCAGGATCAGAGCGATAACGTGACCAGCATGTACCTGACCAACGCCAATGGCCAGACCGCGCAAATGAATCCGGCCAATGCAGGCCAGTTGCAGGGCGCACAGGCCCTCGTTAACGCCAGCGATAACCGCCTGGTTGCTGTTGCCCTGGACGGCGCACTGGGCTGTACTCCCTGGACGGCTCCTGACCTGGCGGCTCCCGGCCAGATGGTACCCGCCCTACCTCTCAACGAGCTACAGGCAGCCAAGCAACAGGCTCAACCCGCGGCGGTCATTCCAGCAGGCGACCCCATGGTGCTCAATAATAGGCAAAACAGCACAGCCAAACTCAATCTCTACCGCCTGGGCGTGGATCAGCCGTTTGTGCTCAATGTCAATCGGGGCGCGAGCACCAAACAGTATTGCACCAATCTGCTCAATGTCCAGCCACCACGCCTGCAAAACCTAATGAACCTGCTTCAGCAGAAAGCATCACCAATGCCAGACGTGGCTAACAATCTCTTTACCTTTATGGCCCAGCGCTTCAACACCACCTGGGGGGCCGATGGTGGACTCAACTGCCAGGGTCTACTCAATATGAATAGCCCCATCCAGGCCCAGACTGATGGCAACGGCGTCACTATCAGCGCCACTATCAACCTTAACAACAATGGTGGGCAGAATGGTGCAACGCCTACTCAGCCTGCGGCACCCACCAACACAGCAGGTGCTACCCCCACACCTGCCAACGGTAACGCTCAACCTACACCTCCTGCCGATAACGCGGGGGCCACGCCTACTCCTGACGCTGGGAATGGCACCCCCCAGCTCACACCTCCTGCCGATAACGCAGGGGCCACACCTACTCCTGGTCAGTAGACGCTAGACTAAAAAAAGAGAGAGGCGAATCATATGATCCGCCTCTCTCTTTTTGTGTGTTTATTTTTGCCTAGGCTTCAGCAGCGACTGGCTCCTCAACCTCTCCAAGCAGTTCCGCAATGGAGGGGCGATCGGGGAACTCGGTCACAATGCTGACATTGCGACGATCGCGTGAGTAGTGGCCAAATTTGACATAACCATCGATCAGAGCGAAGATGGTATGATCACGACCCAGACCGACATTGTCGCCGGGGCGAATCTTGGTACCACGCTGGCGCACGATAATGCTACCAGCGCTCACCAGCTGACCATCAAAGCGCTTGACACCAAGCATCTTAGGTTTGCTATCGCGACCGTTGCGCGAGCTACCCATACCTTTCTTATGTGCCATGAGATTTTACTCCTCTGTGCTGCTTTCTTGAGCCTTCTTGCTTGAACGGCGACGAGGCTTTTTCTCCTCAACGGGCTGCTCCGCAACAGCGGTCTGAGTCTCACTCTTGACCTCTTCAGCGGGAGCGGTCTCTTTTTTCGCCTTAGCCTTAGCAGGTGCGGCCTTTGTTTCTGCCTTTGGCTCTTCGCCAGAGACCAGGCTCTTGCCCTTCGAGATAATGTCATCAATGCTCAGAACAGTCAATTCCTGGCGATGACCACGGCGATGGCGATAGCGTTTCTTGGACTTGTACTTGAAGACGATTAGCTTCTCACCACGCTTCTGACCAACGACGGTGGCCAGAACCTTCGCGCCCTCAACAAAAGGCGCACCCACGAGAGCAGTGTCGGCATCGGAGACCAGCAATACCTCGCCGATCTCAATCTGCTTCCCATCCTCATGGGGGAGGCGGTTCACTTCGAGCTTATCGCCGACAGTGACTTTGTACTGTCGTCCACCACTTTTGATTACGGCAAACATCTCTTCAATTTTCTCCTTGCAAAACTTTCGTCGCGCCCAAACAGCCTCAGCTAAGAATGACGCGACTACAAAACCCGCGCGTGATGAGAGGGATACGTGGGAGGCGTGGATGGAAGCCATCCTCACAGTTCCGCTTCTAACAACTCATCCGTCTATCTTGCTGCACCCCAGCGGCACACGGCGAGGAAACAATGCCAGATACGCAGGCTTACTCGACGACATACTACCTATCGGAAAACCTGAGCGCGAAGCACTAGCCGCGAGAGCGGCGTTGATTTCCGTATAAGAAGGTACCGACATGCGCGGGCAATGACCATTCCTGGTCTCAACGACTACAGGCAAACACACGAAAAAATCCACGGTCTTGTAACCTGACCCGTAGACAATTTGAGTATACGGTCCCATAGTGTGGGCGCAGCTATGCAAGCATATGATAGCAGTGCCGCTACCCACGTGTCAAGCACTATGCTCTCAAAAAGTTCTTTTTTCGCGCCTGCGGCGTTCAGGGGTAAGGGGAATCAGGCACCTGAGGTGAGTTTTAAAAACAAAGCAAAGCCCTTTTTGCTAGGAAAAGACCGTGTTATACTATGCCAAATAGCTTCACATACCAGCAAAAAAATCTAAACACTACCTGAAATAGGTCTCTCAGTATGTCCCTAATAGAGGAGGAATGTGGGGAGAAATTATCCGTTCTTTGCTATACATCTATCTTTGATTATGATCTTATTCCGAAACCCAACGTCACTCGCGTGACTAGCGCTTCCCCCATTCGGGGACAAGCGCGCTCAGGTTTTCGGAGAAGAAGTATGTGGAGGAGACACGAAGTGACTATGTATGAGGGCTTTAACGCTTGTCCAGACCTGGAAAAATATTCAGGCGAGCCAGTCTATCACACCAAAGTGGTTGAGCAGATCACTGGCATCCGCGCTAATACGTTGCGCATCTGGGAGCGACGCTATCACTTCCTGACTCCCAAACGTGCCGAAAACGACTATCGCCTCTATTCAGAACGCGATGTGGTGTTGTTGCGCTGGCTAAAAGAGCGCATCGACAATGGCATGAGTATTAGCGAGGCTATTAACTTTTTTGAACGCCTGGACAAGGTTCGCAAGCAACATCCGCCCAAACAGGTCGATGCTGCGTCACCCCTCCACAGCCCTCATGTCTTCACAGTCGCCGGTCTCCAGGCATTTACCCTCCCTCGTGGACTGGAGCAGCAACTACGTGCGCAACAGGATGAATTTCCTGAACAGGAAGTAAGCGCCCCAGAGCCACTTCCTTTTCCTCGTGAGACCCTACCTCAGCTACCAGAAGAAATTCTGCTCCTTGCCCAGGAGCGTCTGCTGACCGCTTTCCGTAACCTGGACGACACAGAAGCTCATATGGTACTCACGCCTCTCTTAATTACCTATCCTGTCGAACAGGTGTGCGCCGATTTAATTACACCTACACTTTGGAAAATTGGTGAACTCTGGGAGAATCATAAGATTACGGTCACAGTTGAACACTTCGCCAGCAATTTCTTCCGTGGCCTGCTTACCAATTTGTTCTATATGGCACCTCGTCCAATGCACGTGCCCCTCGTTATGATTAGCTGCGCTCCGGGAGAAGCCCATGAGCTTGCCGCGCTGATGCTGGCACTGGTCTTGCGCCTGCAAAATGTGCGCGTGGCATACCTGGGCCAGAGCATCGAGAGTGAGGGGTTAATCGGTTCCATACAACAGTTATGCCCGGCGCTGGTCTGCGTCTCCCTGACCATCCCCTCGCACCTCCCAGATCTGCTCTCCCTGGCACAACAGATTCAGAAGCTGCCCTCGCCTCGACCACGCTTTATCTTCGGCGGACAGGCCTTCCTCGAATATCCCAATATTGCTCAGGATATTCCAGGTGTCTATATTCATGGTAATATGAAAGAAGTCGTAAAACAAATTCAGACACTCTATACGCAACAGGGGATCGCATAGATAGAAAAAGGCCTGCATATGAGACGCTTCCCATTTTATGGTAAGATCGCCTTGGCTCTCTGTTTCATGGCCTGGGCTTGCTCCTGGCTTCGCGTGGAGCCACTCTATCGCTATAGCTTCTTTCCGCTCTGGCTGGGCTATATTTTGACGCTTGACGCGCTGAACCGTGCACGCAAAGGAAGCTCGCTGCTCCATAGGATGGGGGGACGCTTTCCCCTCCTCTTCCTGGTCTCCAGCCTCTTCTGGTGGATTTTCGAGTGGTTTAACAATTTCGTGCAAAACTGGCATTATCGCCTGGATCAGCCCTATACCCCGCTGGCATATTTCTTGATCGCTAGCTTAAATTTTAGCACTGTCCTCCCTGCTGTAATGGAAACAACCGAGCTTCTAAGCAGCTTCAAGCCGTTTCATCCACACCTGCTCGCTGAGCAAACGGGTCCGCGCTTGCCGCTGCCACTGCTGCTAGGCGTTGTAGCCCTGGGACTGCTCTGCCTCGTGCTGCCCATCCTCTGGCCGCAATACTATTTCGGTCTCATCTGGCTCTGCCTGGCATTACTGCTCGATCCGGTTAATAACTGGTTTGGGCGCAAGTCAACGCTGGCTCACCTGGCGGTGGGTGACTGGCATTTCATTGTCCTGCCTCTGGGCACGCTGATCTGTGGCTTCTTCTGGGAGATGTGGAACTACTTCTCATTCCCCAAGTGGTACTACACCGTTCCCTATATCGAGTTCTGGAAGATTTTCGAAATGCCCCTGCTCGGTTATATCGGCTACCTCCCCTTTGGCCTGGAACTTTTCGCGCTCTACCAGTTCGTGCTTCTCCTCCTCCGCCAGAAAGAGGACCACCTCTCCTTCTAAGAAGCCTAATAACCGTTTCTTCCCCCTTGAATAAGAATAGGGGAAAGAGCATATACGCACATTACAGCAGCCTGGAGGAGGGGAACTACAAGCTATGACGCCTTGTCCTCACCGGTGGAATAGGCTATACTAAGCTGGAAATTCTATGCGTTCTGGTTGTGTCTGGAGGAAATTTGTCTGTGAAGATTACATGTAAGCAGCAAGACTTGAGTCGTGGCCTCTCTACGGTCAGCCACGCCGTCTCAAGCCGTAGCACACTCCCCATCCTTGCTAATATTTTACTTACTACCGATCATGGTCGCCTGAAGCTCTCGGCCACCAACCTGGAGATCGGTATCAATTGCTGGATCGATGCCGAGGTGCAGGAAGAAGGTTCCACGACCGTTCCCGCCAAGACCATCTCCGATCTCGTCAGCAGCCTGCGCCCAAGCCAGGTCGAGCTCTCAGTCGCGGATGAGTCCCATACGATGAGTATCAAGGGTCAGGGCAGTAATGCGACCATCAAGGGTATGGACCCCTCTGAGTTTCCGCTCATCCCAAGCGCCGAGGGAAGCGAGACCCCTATCGCGCTTGATGCTCGCCAGCTCAAAGAAATGATCGAGTACGTGGCCTTTGCCGCCGCCGACGACGATGCCCGTCCCGTGCTCACTGGCGTCCATGTGGAGACGACCAATGAGAAGCTGACCTTTGCCGCCGCCGATGCCTTCCGCCTCGCGGTTATGTCCGCCCCCATGCCCGGTGGCGACCTGCTCGCGGATACCATTCTGATTCCCGCGCGCACTCTGACCGAGCTGGCACGCATCCTGCCCAATGAGGGAAGCGTGCAGATGATCGTAACCCCCAACCGCAGCCAGGTGCTCTTCCACACCGATAATGTCGACCTGGTCTCGCGCTTGATCGAGGGTACCTTCCCCAACTTCCGGGGCATCATTCCGAAAGAACATACGACCCGCGCCGTCGTCGAGACCAAGGAGTTCTCCGCCGCCGTCAAGACTGTCACCCCCTTTGCACGCGATAGCTCGAATATCGCACGCATTAAAGTGAATAGCGGCTCAGAGGACGGTAATGAGACGGGCACGCTCACTATTGAAGCGACCGCCGAAGATATTGGTAGCAACGTCAGCACCATCAACGCCGCCGTCGATGGACCCGAACAAGAGATCATTTTCAACGTTAAATATCTCTCGGATGTCCTGGGCGTCGTTGGTACCCCCGAGGTCGCGCTCGAAATTACGTCAGCGGCTCGCCCGGGCGTCGTCAAACCGGTTGGTCCCGCCGACTACACCTATATCATCATGCCAATGAGCACCAATCACTAAACCTGCTCGTAGCAGCTCTCCCAATGAGCGCGATACGAATGTGTGAGGGGCCTGGATGATCTTCCATGCCCCTCAGCTATGCAGGCAAACTTGCTGTTCATCGGCTAAGCATAACTTCATGGACAGGTGCATGTATCTCACTCACCTCACGCTTGAATACTTTCGCAACTATAAGCATCTAGACTTAACTCTAGGGCCAGGGCTTTTCTTCTTCTGTGGAGAGAACGCCCAGGGGAAGACGAATCTACTCGAAGCGGTTAGTATGCTCGCTACCGCGACATCCTTTCACGCCTCCAGTGATCGTGAGGTAGTCAATTGGCAGGCTCCTGATCATGTCGCACATCTGCAAGGACGCGTCTCTCGTCATGAGGATGACGCTCAGATTGAGATCAGCGTCTTTGATCCTACTCCTCCAACCTTTTCCCAGGATGACACATCTCAGCAAATCTCACGCGGCCTTGATCTCCCCGCCAATACGCCGCGCAAACGCTATAAGCTCAATGGCGTTCCCCGGCGCACGATAGATATTATTGGGCAGATGAAGGTGGTGCTCTTCGCACCTGTTGATCTACACCTGGTTGATGGCTCGCCCGAGGAGCGCCGCCGCTTCTTTGATCGCGCCCTCTGCCAGGTCAGCCCCCACTACTGCCAGGCGCTTGTCCGCTACCGCAAGGTGGTCACCCAGCGCTCGGCCCTGCTCAAACGCATTCGCGATCATCAAGAGGATCCACGCCTCATTGACTACCTGGATGACCAGCTTACTCAGCTCGCCAACCAGATTATGCATGAACGCCACCACATGCTCGCCAGCATTAACCAGCTGGCCAATCCCTTACAACAAGCCATCAGTGGAGGACGCGAACGGCTGGAGATTATCTATCGCCCCTCTTTCAGCGTTGATGAGTCGTTATCTCTGCCCGAGGCCCAAAAACACTACCAGCAACAACTACAAGCCATACGCCGCAAGGAGACGATGCAAGGCGTCTGCCTCCTCGGACCCCACCGCGATGACCTCGAGTTCCTGGTTAATGGCGTCAATATGCTCTCTTATGGCTCGCGTGGGCAACAGCGTACTGCGGCCCTCTCCACCAAGCTGGCGGAGCTAGCCTTTATGCGCAGCAATACAGGCGATGAGCCTGTGCTGCTGCTCGATGATGTCTTTAGCGAGCTGGATGCGGTACGCCGCCAGTATCTCCTCCAGGAGGTGCTGAGCCACCAGCAGGTGCTGCTTACCGCGACCGACCTTGAGAGCTTCCCGCCCGAGATCGCGCAAAAGGCCCACATCTACCACGTCCAGCATGGCAATATCACCCTCCCCACCGGCCCTCTGACATAACTTAAGAACATAGTGACCAAAAGCAGTGTAGCGTGGCGCGGAACCTGGCCAGGTTCCGCGCCACGCTACACTGCTTTTATTTTTACCCCTCTGACACGGTGTTGGCTTTCTGGCGGAAGACCTGCCACTCTTGCTGCACCTGGCCAAGCATCTGCTCATCGGGGACATAGCCGCCGTAGCGCGTGAGCAGGTAGGCATCGGTCACTACCTGTAGCTCCTGCTCGCCGTCTGCCAGCCGGGTCGAGAGCCGCCGCCCAAACTCAACCGGGGTCTCCTCCTGATGACGCCGCACACCACGCTGGTCCGCCCATTGCAGAAGCGCGCGATAAATCTCGCGAATGGTACGCACAGCGGGTTCGCCCTGGATCTCTTCCCTGGCCTGAACCACCCCGGTCGCAGGCTCCTCCTTGCGTGGAAAGAAGCGCCGCCAGAGCTGGCGCAAGAATAAGAGCGCCTGGCGCACAAAGAGCTCCCAGGACCAGATACTCTCGCGCTCATCACGCAAAGCCTTACGCCTTCTTGTGACCATTCCTCGGCGCTGACTGATCCTGCGCCAGATAAACCACACCAGTACCACTAGCAGAACGACAATCGCCAGGATGAGGAATGCATCCAGAGTAAAGACATAGGGCGAAATACTGGGAGAGGGTTGTGCATGACGCGCTGCTGGAGGCTGCTGGGGAGTTTTGTGCTGGTTCAATGTCGGCGCCCCGGTCTGGAGATGCAGCGCGTTCAATAACCAGAACAACGGCGAGACCAGAACAACAGCGATGGTTGCTAAGATGTTTGCGATCACATCAAAGATCGCGCTCAGGGGACCCTGGACCTCAGCCAGAAATGCCGTGCTGACAAATCCAACCAGGATCAGGCCAAGAAACATCATCACCAGGCAGATCAGGCCCACCACGCTAAAAATTGAGCGCTCCTGACCCGCAATACTTCCTTGCAGCCCACGCGTATGGCTCAGGCGTAAGAACGAGGCCTGCGCCAGTGAATGCGCGATGAGCGCAAATGAGAGGAAGAGCACAATCATCAGGAACAGGAGAGGAACACCCGCCGTGCCACCTGAAGAGCTAGAAAGTAAGAGCGCCAGCACAATCACGCCCAGGCCGATCTGCAATGATTTCATCACATCACCCGGCTCAACACGTCGGCTGGTGATCACCACGCCGCGCCAGATGAGAAACGCGCTTATGGCCAGCACAAAAATTGTATGGAACCCTCCTGGCTTGAGTAACAGAATATCATTGAGGGCCATCAGAACCCAATTCACAGCGTAGAGGGGGAAAGTCCCCGCGTATCCACTTCCCCAGATCACCAGCAGAGCCAGAACTACCATGCTGCCCACGCGCACAGGCGTATTCTCAAACAATGAGGCTTCAGATTTCTCCTCGCCAGCCTGAACGCTCTGCGCCTGGGCAAACCAGACACCCACCGCCAGAGGCACATACAGCCCCCAGAGCGGCAACAACGGTATATGTCCGCCTATACCTAACACCGCAACCACCAGAACTATAGCATATATCCAGCAAGCCTCCATCGCGGCAAAGACGAACGGCACAAACCGCTCGCCCAAGCTCAGCTCTTCAATGTCTTCGTTCTCCTCTTCCGGGCGCTCAAGTTCTCGTTCGCGTGTCCTCCGCGTTTGACTGGCGCCGTGAGAGGGTTCTGGAACAGATTTCATGGGCTGCGACCCTTCCTCATAATTTGGCTGATGCACCTATTACGCTCTCGGGGTGCGAGATCTCACAGATACATCTGCTAACAATGCCTGCTAGCCACTCCTTCAGCTACACCTTTATAATATATATCTTCGCGTTACATGACTAAACGGCTACAAGTCTTGCATTTTATGCAGCAGTTATCCACATTTTTTGTGGACAAGCTGAACTAAAATGTGGATATCTTGCCTTTTCTCACTTACCAGAGCCTCGTATCCATACGCAACTATTGTAGCGCCGCCTGAACCAGCTTCTCGGGCGGAATGCTATCAATAATCGTTGTTCTATCCCAGAGGATAGCCGCTTCTACCTGTTGATAACTAAAGGGATTAGGCTCCAGGGTCACACCCCGGTGCCAGGGACTGGAGGCCCAGATAGCCATGGAATAGATTGTACCCGGCAGATAAGGCGTGATTGTAGGAATCTGGAGCGCGCCCGCGATATGTCCCGGCCCCGTGTCGTTAGAGAAGACCATGTGCGCATGCCGGGTAAGCAGCGCCAGGTCGCGCAGCATCTCCGTGGCATAGACCAGCACATTCGCGTTGTTGTTTGTACCACGAAATGTACCAAAGTCTTCCTGCATATCCTCCACACGCAGCCCTTCGGGATGAAGTTCATCGGGGCCACAGAGAATGAGAAACTCTATCTTCTGCCCAGGAGAGCGCCGGGCCACTTCCCGAGAGAAGCGCTCCAGAGCCTCATCCCAACGACAGTAACACTTGGCAATCACCACAGACTGAAAGAAACACACGACACGTAGCGCCTCATCTTGAAGGTGAAGCTTGCGCGCCAGGCGAATATAGCGCTCATCATCGGCAGCACCCAGGCGGATACGAGGCTGCACCTGCTCTCCCGGCAACGTTCCACGCGGTAGCTGCAAGAGGTCCTCGATAAAATCGGCGTAGCGCCGCTCAACCCCATGCCCCGCATAGCTACGTACACCCACGCGAAAAAGCCTGGCAAGCGTGGCAATTCTGCGCGTAGCCCCATGTTCTTCAACCTCCTGCACCATTAACTCAGGCATGCCATCGTGACCGCCATGCAGATCAATGCCCAGGACCGCCACGCCCCTGGCACGCTCCAACCTGCGCGTAAATAGATCCTCGCCGGACATGACCTCAGAGAAGGTAATCGAGGGCCAGTATGCCTGCTGGTAGAGCTGTTCCTTAAAGAGGGTCGATACACCTTCATCTATGATGACCTCAACCGCGGTGCTAGCCTTCCCCAGGTACTGCAACGCATGGAAGATCCCCTCTAGTAGCGCGGTCGCCACAACGCTCTCGCCCAGGCGACCCGCCTTCCCCCCCAGGCGCACCACGACGACATCGGCCTCGCGCACAAGCTCGTTTACATGCCGGAGCAGCCCCTGCTCCTCGGCCCTCACCTCACGTTCTTGTTGTCCTCCCCACTCATGCAAAAAAGCCAGATCGTACGCCTGCTCCATCATTTGCCCCCTGAAAAAATGCTTTGTTCTACTTTTGTAATGGTATCTATAATAACATCTTTACCCAGGGTCACACAAAAAAGAAGCTCATGTTTGCATGAGCTTCTTTTTTGTGTGACCCTGGGTAAACTTATTTTGCCCCACGGGCCTGCGCATAGCGCTTATTGACCTCGTTCCAGTTCACCACATTCCACCAGGCATTGAGGTACTCGGGGCGGCGATTCTGGTACTTCAGATAATAGGCGTGCTCCCAGACGTCGTTGCCCATCACCGGGAAGAGGCCCTCCATAAGCGGGCTATCCTGGTTAGCGGTCGAGATGACCTCCAGGTTCCCATTACGGTCGATCACCAGCCACGCCCAGCCAGAGCCAAAACGCTTGGCGCCCGCATCATTAAAGGCGTTCTTAAAGTTATCAAAGGAACCAAACTTGGCGTTGATCGCGTTCGCGATCTCACCTGTCGGCTGACCACCAGCGTTGGGTCCCATGATTTGCCAGAACATCGTATGGTTGCTATGGCCACCGCCATTGTTACGCACAGCTGTACGAGCACTTTCGGGCACCTCGTTAATGCGGCGCAGCACCTCGTCAACGGGGAGATTGGCGAACTCGTGGCCTTGCAAGGCGTTGTTCAAATTAGTGACGTAGGTCGCGTGATGTTTGTCGTGGTGCAGTTGCATAGTCTGCGTATCAATATAGGGTTCAAGCGCTTTATAGTCGTAGGGAAGTGGTGGAAGCTCAAATGCCATAAGACTCTCCTTCACACAGGGAAATATTTTTAGGACGAGTAAGCACAGACATAAGTATCTGATCACTTCCAGTATACTGAGTCGGGCATAACGCTATAGCGGCCATATCCATCAATCATCCCTGTTTCTTCCCCTGCTCTTCGAGCACGTTCACCATCCTCCCATCGTCTCACTCACAAAGGTTGCTCATCCCGGTGCATCTCCACAAAATCGCGCCTGCCATAGCGGTTCTCCTGCGTGAAGGTGCGCACGCGTTGAAAGCCAACACGCTCATAGACACGCAGAGCACGCTCGTTCCAGGCCAGCACATACAGCCATACCTGCCGTGGCGCATATTGCTCGCGTATAAACGCCAGCGCCGCTTCGACAAAGGACTGCCCCAGTCCTCTCCCCGTCAGGTCGGGTCGCAATCCCAGGCCAAGGGCACTCGCCTGGCGTGTGGCATCGAAAAAGATCCCTGGCTCGCCTGCATCCCAGACCAGGGCCGAGGTGCCAATATTGAAAAAGCCAACCAGTTCTCCCACGTCATTGCATACCCCGAAGTATGGGCTACGTAGATCTAACATCTCTGCCTGGAGTTCTTCTAGTGACCCATCGCTCAGGCTGTAAATCGTGTACGGCTCTTCATAGCGCCAGGTTCGCAATTCTTGCACATCCTCGCGCGTCAATGGACGTATATCAAAATTCATTCATGGTCCTCCTACTCGGCTCACAAGCTCGCCTTGGTAAGGAATGTCTGGTGGTGGGCTGGGCTGGCTCCGCCAGCCCAGCCCACCACCAGACATTCCTTACCCGTGAGCGCCGCAGGCGCAAAAGCGAGTGCCTGTCGAACCTCGATATCACATACCTATCTCTGTTCTTGAAGGATAAAACGTGGTATAGTCAAGGACGAATTCATATTTCGTCTGTGACCGAAATTGCAGAGTCAAAAACGTATACGACAAGAAAGATTAGTTGGAGCAACCTATGGCTCAGCAAAAGGATTTAGAGCACTACTTATCAGGAGACCATAGTAGCCTTCAAGCCATTCTTATTGTTGAGGACGATGTAAACATCGGCGAGGTCCTCGTCCAGGCCATTTCTCAGGAGACATCATACTTTGCCGTCTTTGTGCAGAATGGCTTTGAGGCACTCAAAACAGTAGAAGGTATCAAGCCCAGCCTCTTCATCCTGGACTATCACTTACCACGTATGAATGGCATTGAACTCTATGATCGCCTGCATGCGATGCCAGCACTCGTTACCGTTCCCGCCATTATGATGAGTGCGCGTCTGCCACAAAAGGAGCTTGCCAATCGCCAAATTCTGGGTATGAATAAACCCATCGATCTGGATGAATTTCTTCAGGCGATTGAACAACTCCTGGAATAACTGCCTATGAGCATGCCGTACTTAAGTAGCGGCAGAACAAAAGGTTGTCTATCAGGATTGTGGACCTGCGTTCCGATAATCGGTATCGAGGGCTTCTAACAAATCACGAAAGGCCTGCACAAGTTTATGGTTACATAAACTATAGTAGACTGTGTTTCCCTGGCGGCGCGAGGTCAGCAGGCCCCTTTGTGCTAGCTGGCGCAGGTGCTCCGAGGTGGTCGCGGCCGATAAGCCTATGGCCCTGGCGATATCTCCTGAGCGCATTTCCAGAATAGGTGTTTCCTCCTCTATAGAAGAAATGGCCAACAGCTCCACAATGGCACGCCGCCTGGTATCACAGACTGCATCTAAAAATCGATCGATGTACTGCTCTATCTCCGCCTCTCGTACAGGTAATTTATTGTGATTGGCACTTACAGAGGTTTGCTCGCTTGCCATAACGTGTCCTCTCCAGCTTATGATTTCGCCCAGTCAAATGGAGAAACTTACCTGAACAGTTGTCACATTATATGATGTTTCTCCTCATCAACGCAAACGCCTTTTTTGAATATATCCTGTATTTCTCTGGTACTTTTCGTACGCATAATCCTGATCGCGCGACTGCCAGTAGGCTGCCTCGTTGTATCACTATGTATACCTATAACTCTATAATCAGGAGTAAAGTATTGGTTTCCTTACAGCTTCATGCAACCCACGATGGCACAAAACCTATAAAAGACGCCTCGCAGAGCAGCACCAAGAAAAGCAATATTAATGCTCTTGACGGTGTGCGCGCTATTGCCTGCATCAGCGTTATTGCCTATCATGTAAATTATGGGACCTTCAAAACGTTTAATCTACAGCTACGTTCGACGACTACTGGCCAGTTTATTTACGACATCCTTATGTCTGGCTGGTCTGGAGTAACGCTCTTCTTCGTGCTCTCTGGATTTTTGCTCTTCATGCCTTACGTCAAGAGCCTGCTCTTCGAGGATCAGTGGCCTTCAGCACGGTCTTTTTATTGGCGGCGCATCCTTCGTATTGTACCAGGCTACTATATCGCGCTTATTGCGCTGCTTTTGATTCGCTATCCGCAATATCTGCAGCTGGATCATTTAAAAACGCTTACTTTATTTTTTACCTTCTTGATGGATGCTCCAGCAACGTTTCAACAAATCAATGGCCCCTTCTGGACGCTTGCGGTCGAGTGGCAATACTATATGCTGCTACCTATTATTGCGCTGATTTTTAGCTTGCCGGTCAGGCTCGGCAAGTCCCCGCGTCAACGCTTCGCCCTGGTTATCGGCTGTCTTCTAGCAATGGTTCTCTGGGGCCTGGGTACACGCTACTCTGGACGCTACTACACGTTACATCCAGATCAGACATTTCTTGTAGCTCGTCCGGTGCTCAATAAAATTCTGCTCGTAACGTATGGAGCCACCGGGAAATATTTCGAAGATTTTGCCATTGGTATGCTCGTCTGCGCTACCTATATCTTTACGCGCAAGGCTGCCAGTGATAGCAAACTTAGCACCATTCTTAACCGTTGCAGTATCCCCCTGTTTATCCTGGGTCTCCTCCCTCCGCTTTTCGTTTCGACATGGGTAGTTCTCACACCACAACTTTCACTAAATCAGTACATTGGAGCGCATAATTGGCTGAACGAGTTTGGATACGCGTTTGGTTTTGGTTTGTGCCTGACGGCTATCCTCTTTGGCCCAGCTCTCTTAAAGCGACTATTCGAGTGGTATCCCTTACGCTGGATGGGTATGATATCGTACAGTGCCTACATCTGGCACCTCCCTATCCTGGCCATCTTCGAAATTTTCGTTTACCCTTCGCTTGCCCACCGTCTCTCTCTCATCTACTTTTCCTACTGGGGCTGGATAATATTCCTATGCATCCCATTCTCGTATCTGTACTATCGCTTTATTGAGTATCCCGGTATTAAGCTGGCCAATAAAAGTCGGCAGAAACAAGCAGTTCAACCAGTATCGTGAGATGATCTACCCAGGGAGAATCACGCGGTCTGATACAACTATTCCCATTCCCTTATCCTGGCTTAGAAAGCCCTTTCAGGCGGCATATAGCACAAGTTCTAAATGCCTGTATCGCATGAGGAGAGTTTGTGTTATAATGCCGCCAAACCATTTGTTCTAAAAGCTTCATCCTGAATCACAGAGAGACATTCACAAGCGTTTCTATTGCAACCGGGAAGTATTTCGAGGTTCTAAGATGATTATCGGGAAGATCGTGAAATCTGACTCCCATATTAACTATGTCTGCCAGGTATATGGCCCGCGCGAAGTCGAAGTCGAGCCCGGACCAGCTGACTACGCCTTTGGCCGCTTTGTGCGTGTCGCCGTCCGCTCCGGACAGGGCGATGAACCGGACCCGCTTGACGTAGCGTTGGGGCGCAACCTGGAGCCGACCACATACGCGGTCGGCGTGATCTACGACACGATTCTCCTCAATCCCGCCTTTGGCTCGCTCGGCCCCCGCCTTTCCAACGAGACTCAGGTTGAGCTCTTCTCACCTGACTATATCTCTGAAAAAGCGGTACTTATCTATATTATGATTCTGGGTATGATGGAGCAGCAGCGCGATGAGCTGGGCGAGAATCATGTGCTCTCCACGATGCACGGTGTCCCCCTGCTCTCGCTGGAACTGGGAAGCGAGATCGAGACCATGAACGATGAGGAGGTGCGCGCCTTCCACTTCTTCAGTGATCCCAACGATCCCGGCAATCCCAACGGGTCCCAGGCTTATCTCCACATGGGCTACCTTCCGCATATTATTTCGCAGCGCAATAGCCTCCTACCTATGGTCACACTGCGCATCATTGACCAGTTAGAGCGCCTCTTCCCGCAAAACCTGGCGCTGCTCTCTATCGTTAAGCGTAACTTTGCCTGGCGACTCAAGGTTGAAACCACAGGATAACGGAGGTTCCTTTCTACCATGCTCGATGCCTTTTCAAGCGCGACCGCGCTCTCGCCCATCCGTAAACCTGTCGGTATCACCAAGGGGCCTGGTGAGAGCAATCACGAATATACCTTTGTCTCGCGTGACGATGAGCAGGTGCTCAAAAACGGCGAATACGTCTATTACGAGCTGTTTGAGCCAGAAATGCTGGGAGCCGATGGCAGTTCCCGCCTGCGTACACAGCGCGTCCTGGGCCGCATCATCAAACGCGTCCCGCTCCAGCTCTATCCCGACACCTTTCTAGGCGAGCCAGAAATTCCGCCCGCTCAGGTGGCGGCCATGGTAGGCTACAATACGCGTACCAACGAGCTGTTTGAGCTGCATGTGGCCATCATGGGTTACTATGATTCCCTAACCGGCTCGTTTATCAATCCCTGGATTCCCCCACAGTCAGGGAAACAGATCTACCTGGCCGACGACGAGATGCTCGCCGATATCCTGAGCCGCAAGAAAGATAAACAGTTTGGCTCAGCGACGATCGGCTCGCTATTGACCCGTGCGCCTGGTACGGTTCCCATCGTGCTCTCGGTCAAAGACGTGGTCAGCACTCACCTGGCGATCATTGCCAGCACGGGCGCGGGCAAGAGCTATCTCGCCAGTGTGGTCATCGAAGAGCTGATGCAGCCCCACAATAAAGCCTGCGTGCTGATTATCGATCCTCACGGCGAATATAGCACCCTCGACGAGATCGCCAACGTCGCCCATTTTAGCGAGCCAGGCGATGGACGCCATCAAGGCTATCGCCCCGGCGTGCGCGTCTACAAGCCTGAGCAGGTCAAGGTCCGTATCTCGACGCTGACCATGGGTGATATGCGCGCTCTACTCCCCGAGATGACGGAAAAGCAGCAGTATCTCCTGAGCCGCGCGATGCGCAAAGTACGCGAGCGCAAGGGCGATACCCCCTGGGGTGTGGCCGATTTAAAGCAAGCCATCAAGAATGTCTCCAAGCAGAAGACCGATGATGATAGCGAGGGAGCCGACGATTCAAGCACGGTCCACGCACTTAATTGGCGTATTGAGCAGCAATTTGAGCATAGTTTTACCTTCGATGATACTCAGCACCTGGATCTGCGTGAGATCTTCAAGCCGGGACAGTGTACCGTCCTTCAGCTCAACGAGATCGATGAGCGCGATCAGCAGGTCATCGTCGCGACGCTGCTGCGCCGCCTGAATAAGGCGCGTATGGATACCGAGCGCGGCAAGGTCCATTCAGGCGAGTTCCACCTCCCTTACCCGGTCTTCGTTCTGTTGGAAGAGGCCCATCACTTCGCGCCAGGTGGCGCGGAGGTCGTTTCAACCTCGATTCTTAAGCAGGTGCTGGCCGAAGGACGTAAGTTTGGTATCGGCGTGGGCCTGATCAGCCAGCGTCCGGGCAAGCTAGATGCTGATGTGTTGAGCCAGTGTCAGACCCAGTGCATCATGCGTATTGTCAACGAGATCGACCAGAAAAGCGTTGGCGCCGCCATCGAGGGCGTTGGGCGCGACCTGCTGGACAATCTGCCCGCGCTCTCTAAGGGCCAGGTTATCGTCGCGGGCGCGGCGGTCAACACTCCCGTCATCTGTCGCGTGCGTACACGCCATACCCCCCACGGTGGCGAGAGTAAAGATGCACCCGATCTCTGGCAGAAGTACTTTAGCCCGGAAAACCAGGAGCAGCGTCGACGCGATGAGGCGCCCCTCAATGGCAACCGTGGCTTCAATATGATGAGGTAGGGACATGGCTGTGACCAGACGCTCGATATTGCTGATACTACTCTTGATCGCGCCCCTGGCCTGGGGACTACTCCTGCTCTATGCGCGCTTTGTGCCGCCACATACATTCCTGGCCTTTACCTGCTTTTTCGCGCTTCTGGCCCTGGCCCTGGCAAGCACACTGACACCAGTGGCATACGCGCTCGGATCGCGCCTCTTTCCGCTGCACATCTACCAGGCAACGCTGCGACACGCGGCTCGACAGGCCATCCTGCTGACGCTGGTCGTGCTCTTTAATCTGATTCTGAGCGCCCTGCATAGCTGGAACATCTACACATCGCTGGCAATCCTGGCCGCGGCAGTCGTCTTTGAATTCCTGGCGTTAGCGCACAAATAATTTAAACTGAAATGTATGCATATCTGTATCATTCGTCCAGGCGCCCTGGGAGATACGCTCCTGGCTCTTCCGGTCATCCAGGCCCTACGCGAGCACAAGACCATTGAGCGGGTCACCTTTGTGGGACAGGCCGCCTTCGCGCCTCTCCTGCTCGCGACCGGCCTGGTGACGAGCTACCTAGATTATGAGGATACCTGCTGGGGCCAACTCTTCTTGCCCCAGGGCATTCGGCATCCAGAGCTGAGGGCGCTACTAGCGGATTGCCAGCTCGTCGTCTGCTGGCTGCGCGATCCTGATGGTTTAATCACACAGAATCTACGCGCCGCGACCCCAGGACGCGTCGTTGTGACTCCAGGTCGGCCGGGTGAGCACACAGGTATGCATACCAGCACCTATCTTGCCAGTACGCTTGGTCTCACACTCCCTGCCGAGCCTCACCTCACACTTGCCCCTTCAACAACGCCTCAGGTGGAGGCCAATCCACACTTCTTCGCCATCCATCCCGGCAGCGGAGGCGCGCGCAAGTGCTGGTCTCTACAGGGATATGCCGAGGTTATACAGGCACTCTGGCAACACGATATTCCTGTGTTGCTGCTCGCCGGACCCGCCGATAGTGACCGTCTCGCTGAGCTACGCCAACTCTTACCCACACCACCTCCTGGCCTGCTTACGCTGCTGGAGAACGCGCCGCTCCTCCAGGTTGCGCACGCGCTCCAGCACTGCTGGGCCTACCTGGGAAACGACTCAGGGGTGACGCACCTGGCGGCCCTGCTTGGTATACCTACCACAGCCCTTTTTATCGCCAGTGATCCACGCGCCTGGCATCCGCTAGGACGCTCGGTACAGATCATTGCTGCCCAGGAACTAGGAGTTTTGTCCGTCTCTGAAGTCCTTACCGCCCTTGAATCGTTCCTAATATGACATCATATGTAACTTATTTTGTATGGATAACACATCTCTGGCGTAAGGTATGGTTCGGTGACAGGCAGGCTCCGCCTGCCTGTCACCGAACCATACCTTACGCCGGGCGAGCGCCGCAGGCGCGAGAAGTCGCGCACACAAGACGCATAGGATTAGTATGGTAGTGCCTGGAAGAGAGGAGGGACTTACAAGATGAATGATTTTCCACAAATGCCACCTTCACCAACCCCATCACAAGATAAGCTTATTCTTCCCGCTCAGCCCGCAGAGCCAGAGCTCGCGACCATAGCTGAGGGTCAGCAAACCTCGCCTCAGGGAGCCGCTGCCTCCTACGCCAACTATGCGCCACTCCCCCAGAACCTCGCAGGACCTGCCCCGTTGGTACACTACACACCCATACCCCCTGTTCCCAAGGGTCCAATGGCCAGGTTAGGCTACTACTGGCAGAAGAATCCAGCCTACCGCTTTCTTCTGCTTTCAATCGCCTTTTTCTTGCTCGCAAGCACAGCCTTTGCTATCGTCCTGGGTAATTATCTGACGCAGGGTCCAGGGAATTCTCCATCCCCAAATCAGGCCCAGGGGCCAGGCCTCCACGGAAGTCCGACCGCCACTGCACACGCCCAGGTGACTGCGACTCCCACGCCGCAGCTATCGCCATCACCGACGCCAACGCAGCAACCAACCCAGGAACCGACGGACACGCCAGATCCAACCCAGCCCACTACCGGCCAGTTGAGCGTTCAGATCATCAACGCTCCAGCCATCGTCAACAATGGCAGCAGCGTCCAGATTACGGTCGCCAGCCAGCCAGGGGCCACGGTTCGCCTCTCGGTACGCTATCAAGCCGCGCCCTTTGTCGGCGGCGGCGCCACAACCCTGGTAGGAGATAGTGGCACAACCCAGTTACGCTGGAATGTCCGCGTCATCAGCTCCCAGGATACGAGCGCCCAGCTCACAATCATCGCCACCGACCAGAATGGCCAGTCCACTCAGTCCGCGCCCGTGACCGTCCAGATCAATGTGAAATAAGTTGGATAAACAGCGTATGGTGGCGGGTTGGCTGCGCCAACCCGCCACCATACGCTGTTTATCCTATGTTAAGCGCCACAGGTACCCGGAAAAGTTGATTATCCGTGCTTGTCTGTGAAATTTCGCCTACTTTGGGCGTATAATGTCAAGAACAGTCAAGAACGCAGCTTAAAACAAGTGAGAGGCCATATACTTCTATCTCAAGTATTTTTCACCATCAACATATTCAGAAACATGTATAAGGGGACCTATGACGCAAATTGATGAGATTAGACAACTTCAAGAGGCCGTGCGTGTTGTTCGCCAGAGCGTAGGCAAAGTTATTGTCGGCAAGGAAGAAGTCGTTGAGCTTCTGATGGTCGCCTTGCTCTGCGAAGGTCATGTCCTCTTTGAGGATGTTCCAGGCATCGGCAAAACAACGCTGGCGAAATCCCTCGCCCGCTCCCTCGGTTGCAGCTTCCAGCGTATTCAGTTTACGCCAGACCTGCTGCCCTCTGATGTTACTGGCATTACCTACTATAATCAAAAAAAGGGCGAGTTCGAGTTTCGACCCGGCCCCCTGCTCTCTCAAATCGTGCTTGCGGATGAGATTAACCGCGCGACACCGCGTACGCAGTCCGCGCTGTTGGAGGCAATGGAAGAGCGCCAGGTGAGCGTTGAGCGCGAGACCATACGCCTGCCGCGCCCCTTTATGGTTGTCGCGACCCAGAATCCGGTTGAGCTTGAGGGAACATTCCCCCTACCCGAGGCCCAACTCGACCGCTTCCTGCTACGCCTGCGCCTACATTATCCAAGCAAAGAGGAGGAGCGCCAGATTCTCCAGCGCTTCAAGGAGGCCCAGCCCCTGGAGGAACTCAAGCCAGTACTGAGCACAGAATGGCTGCTCAAGCTCCAGCAGATCATTCGCCTCATCCATGTCGAACCAAGTGTGGAGAGCTACATCGTCGAGATTGTATCGGCGACGCGCACCCATAATAATATTGAACTGGGCGTAAGTCCCCGTGGGACGCTGGCGCTCTACCGAGCGAGCCAGGCCTATGCCGCCATTCAGGGGCGCCATTATGTCATTCCCGATGACGTCAAACAGGTAGCGGTTCCGGTCCTGTCTCACCGCATGATTGCGACCAGCCAGTCGCGCCTGCATGGACAGCTCATGGAACAGATTGTAGAAGAGATCTTACACAATGTCGCGGTTCCGGTAGAGTCATAATGCACAATTCACCACAAGGCCGCGCCTTTATTCGCGGCAAAGGCATTACCGATGGCATCTGGTACACCCTCTGTGGCGTGTTAGTTTTGCTCGGCATCATCGCCCGGCAGCCATTGCTGGTGGTTGTGGGAATATTGCTGCTGCTGATCATTATCACAACGGATATCTGGTCGCACTACTGCCTGGTTGATCTCCGTTACCAGCGGAAGTTTAGCCAGCAACGCGCGCTCTTTGGCGAGGATGTCACGATGTCGGTGACGGTGGAGAACGCCAAGATCCTCCCCCTACCCTGGCTGGAGGTAGAGGATACCCTGCCACGCTCTCTACCACTGCGCGAGCAAGAGCTGCGTAGCGCAATCCTGAGTAATAACGCCCTGCTAGAATGCCTCTTCAGCCCACGCTGGTATGAGCGTGTAACGAGGAACTACACTCTGCGCTGCATCCAGCGTGGCGTGCATACCTTTGGCCCCACGAGACTCCATAGTGGTGATGCCTTTGGCTTCATTGCCCAGGACCAGGAGCTTGATAACCTACAACATGTCATGGTCTATCCCCTCGTCGCGCCCCTGGAGAGCTTTAATCTTCCCGCGCGCCATCCCTTTGGCGATCAGCGTGCGCCTCGTCGCCTGCTTGAAGATCCCTCACGCATCATTGGCGTACGCGAATACCGCTATGGGGATAGCATGCGCCGCGTGCATTGGAAGGCCACAGCCCGTAGTATGCAGATGCAGAGCAAGATCTACGACGCCACGACGACCTATACACTTGAGGTCTTCCTCAACATCGATACACGGCCAGACGTGTACTACTCTATCCATCCCGAACTCCAGGAGCTTTCTATCAGCCTGGCGGCGTCAATCGCCTCCTGGGGCCTGGACAATGGCTATGGAGTTGGGCTATACGCGAACACGATGATGTATATCCCTGATGAGAAGCGAGCCGACACAAGTTCATCTTCCACGGGTCAACAGGAGCAACCGGCGCTCAACCTGGAGGCCGAAGTAGCTCAGCAGCTCAATCGCAGGCGTATTCGTCTCCCAGCCTCAAGTAACGAAGAGCAGCGCAAGCACATTATGGAGACCCTGGCACGTATCCAGGGCTACTTTGGGGCCAGCATTGACGAGGTACTGCAAGCCGAGAGCAATCGTCTCCCCAATGGTTCGACGATCATTCTCATTACCAGCAACCTGGGCGACCGTATAATAGATCGCCTGGCGCAAATGAGGCGGCGTGGACACGCCATCAGCGTGCTTTTCGTCAATGACAATCCACCACCAGCACGCGTGGGCGGCATCAATGTCTACCACATAGGCGGAGAAGAGCGCTGGCAGGAATTGATCGCACCCTTTACCCCATCTAACACAGCCGGAGAACAAGAGCCAGTGGAGCCAGGGGCTCCACGCCCCCTGCCAGCCGTTCCCAGCCTGCACCTCTAACATTCATGCAGTTAGGCGTAAAAAAAGAGAGTCACAGGACTCTCTTTTTTTACGCCTATCGATCTATACGTTAGGAACCCAATCTTCAGCATGTGGCAGATCATCGCCACTCCCGGGCCGCTCATTGAAGGGTGTCAGCGCGTCTTCGGCCACATCCTCATTGCTCGGACGAAGCTGCAACAGTGCCTCCAATTCTGCTTGCCTATAGAGCCGCTGTCGCTTGATCCCCTGCCGGTAACTGCGCAAAAGCCCGCGGCTAACATAAGTATACAAGGTCGATAATTTCACGCCGAGAAAATGGGAAGCCTCTTTGCCATCCAGGTAATTCTCCCCATTCAGTTCTATCAAGTTACACCCTCCTTCCATACAGAAAATCTGGCCGTTCTACGCCTTTTTTCCCAATGATAAAGATCGTTCCACATTTTGTCAATCTACTTACACTACACTACTATAGCTTCCTAAAAATTTGTTTTGCACCTGCCTCAGCCAATACAATCAACATAAATCGACTATTATCGAGTTACATCAAAGCATAACATAAGTAATCCAATTTCATTGACATTCATCATAGTAAATGATACAACATACAAAAGAGCTAAACCATTTACACATACTCAGCAAAGGAGCATATGCAGTATGTCAATGCCGATTTCTGGTCCTAACCAGGCTACAAATGCTACCACAGCCTCCGCGCCCAAGAATAAGGGCGGCCTGGAGGGTATTGTTGCCGCAACGACGGCCATAAGCAAGGTTGAAGGCAATACTGGCCGCTTGATCTATCGCGGCTATAATATACATGACCTGGCACGTACAACTATTTTTGAGGAGGTCGTGCACCTGCTCTGGTTTGGACACCTACCAAGCCAGCAAGAACTGACCAACCTTCAGCAGCGTTTCGCCGCTGAGCGTACCATCCCCGAGAATGTGATGGTGACGCTGCGTGCTTTACCCACAAGCACCGAGCCTATGGACGCTCTGCGTACCGCCGTCTCCGCCTGGGGCGCGGTTGCCATCAAAGGCCAGCCCACGGTGGATCAGGCCATCGCCCTGACGGCACGCTTCCCGCTCTTCCTGGCGGCATTCAACCGCCTGCGCCATGGTCAGGAGCCTCTGGAGTCAAAACCCGAACTGGGGCATGCCGAGAATTATCTCTATCTGTTGACGGGCGAGGTACCCTCTGAAGAGCACGTCCGGGGCCTGAATGCCTATCTTGTGCTCCTGGCCGACCACGGTATGAACGCCTCAACCTTTACGGCGCGTATCGTTGCCAGCACCGAGTCCGACATCGCCTCCTCTATCGTCGCCGCGATTGGCGCCCTCAAGGGTCCCCTGCATGGTGGCGCACCTTCTAAGGTGCAGGATATGCTGCATGAGATCGGCACTCCTGAGAATGCCGATAGCTGGATTCGCGACGCAATCACGACTGGCAAGAAGCTGATGGGCTTTGGGCACCGCGTGTACAAAACCACCGATCCACGCGCAGAAGAGCTACGTGAGATGGCTCGTGTTGCCGATCCTCAGGGTTTCGTCTTCACGCGTCGCGTTGAGGAACTGGCAATCTCCATTCTGGAAGAACTCAAGCCGGGACGCCGCCTCTATACCAATGTCGAGTACTATTCGGCGGCCCTGATGGCCTCTGTTGGCCTCAGCGGCGACCTCTTCACGCCTACCTTCGCGGTGAGCCGCGTGGGTGGCTGGACCGCTCACGTCCTTGAGCAGGCTGGCAATAACCGCCTGATCCGACCCGAGGCCGAGTATACCGGACCAACCGACCTGACCTTCAAGCCACTCAACGAGCGATAGTGGCACGACGCTACTGAAGTACGCATCTACATAAGACAAGCATATGTAGATGCGTACTTTAGTAGCGTTGGCCCCTCTTCGTCTCCCTCGTCGGTTTTCATCTCACGGTAAGGAAGTCCTAACATGCAAACCCAGGCACTACCTTTCGCCACAACCCTTCCACCCTCTCTGCGCCCCTCTACCTGGAAACTCCTGCGCCTCTGGACCCTGATCGGCCTGCAATCCTTCGGTGGTGGCTCCTCTACAAGCTATCTTATTCAAAACATCTTCATCGATAAATATCATTATCTCACCATCGAAGAGTACATGCATTACTGGAATTTATGTATTTTTACGCCAGGGATTAACCTGGTCGCGCTCACTATTCTCATCGGGCGCAAGCTTGGTGGGATACGCGGTATTCTAGTCGCGCTGGTGGGCATGCTCGTGCCAAGCGCGGCCGTCACCTGCCTGCTGACGGCCGTCTTCACGCTTATCCAGGGAAATGCCGTCGTTCAGGCGGTGATGCGAGGCGTGGTTCCCGCGACGGCGGGACTGATGCTGCTGGTCGGGCTACGCTTCGCCCAGCCGCTCTTCAAGCAGGCACAAGCCGAGGGATCAAAAACCTTGATCATAAGCACTATCCTAGTCCTGGCCTGTGCCGCTACAATTATTCTGCTGGAGATCTCGGTCATTCCAGTACTGCTGTGTACGGCATTGCTCTCTATGCTTTTCTTTACGCCCTGGCGCGCCAAAGGCAACCCGGCGACAGCACAACAGGCCATTGAGGCCAGCCACGAGGAAGGGGAGGAGAAATAAGCCATGATCGATCCCATCATCTACTTCCTGATCTTTCTGAAGGCTTCGCTCTTCTCGACTGGTGGCCTGAGTAATCTACCAAGCTTACGCCAGGATCTGCTGGCTCACGGCTGGGCAAAGGAGGGTTTCTTTGGCGAGTCGGTCACTATCGGCCAGCTAAGTCCAGGTCCCAATGGTCTCTGGGTCATCAGCCTGGGCTATCTGACCTACGGCATCGCAGGCGCACTTATGGCCCTGGTCGCGATCACTCTGGCGGCACTGCCCGTCCTGCTGGTCTCCGCGGGCTATGCGCGCATCCAACGCCAGCGCTGGGTTCCCGGCTTTATGCGCGGGATCTCGCTCGCCGTGGTTGGTATCCTGCTCACCGTCGTCTGGTCAATCATCAAGCAGCCAGGCGTCGACTGGCGGGGTTGGTGTATCGCGGGCGTGGCCGCTCTGCTTGGGGCAACCAAGCGTGTCAACCTGTTTATCATCCTGCTCCTGACAGGTATCGCGGGCTACTTCATCTATCGCTAGAAGTCACATCACTTCAACACATAAATAAGGGAAGCACATTTTGGGCACGGCGAATGCCCAAAATGTGCTTCCCTTATAGCTGTTAGAAACTTTGGCTGATCTCCATAACTTCTTCCCAGGAGCCTTTCTGTCTTTCTTGCACAAGTAATAAATTCAGCAGCAAAAGTATAATATTCATGTAATGAAAAGGAAGCATAGTGTGATATTTTCCTTCTCATAGTTATAGTAAGAGTACTATACCTGATAAATAACTCTCCTAATTTGAGGAGATTTTTACAGAGAAAGAATATTATGCATGGAAAGCCGGATAGAGAGGCGAGAAAGATGGGCATCATTTCTGTGGGCCAGGAATTCCTGGTTGTTCAAACGGCTATTATCTCTACCTCAAACCCTCTGTACGATGATACAAAGAGATTGGCAGGCTGATAAGTATTTCCCCCTGGCGATGATCTTGCTTGTATGGACCTCTGTAGTGGTTATCGCTTATTATCTAAACCATCCTCAACCTGAACCACTGGCAGATAGTTGGAGTTACCTTTATGTCGTCAACCAGATACAGCATCACGGGCAAATAGTTAATTTCTGGCGCGTACCAGGTTATCCTTTTCTGATTTACTGTATCTATACACTAGCTGGGCAGGGTAATCTGGGAGCAGTAAGCATAGCACAAGGAATGCTTTTTATTTTTAGTACGCTGGAACTATATATCCTGGGTGCATTGATTCTACGTCGCTCCTGGATCGCCTTTTTGCTTAGCCTGTTTGTTGGGGCAGACATAGTGATTTTATCCAACGTCAAGCCCATCATGTCGGAAGGAATGGCTCTCTGGCTGCTCATTACACTGGCCCTGGCTGTAACGCTCTTCTTACACACATTACGTCTACGCTTTTTTTGTCTGGTGATACTCTGCGCCCTTCTCCTCTTTTTCACACGGCCCGAGTGGATATATTTGCCCCCGTTTTTATTTGCGTACCTATTGTTGGTAATATATTGGCGAGGATTGCAGAGGCACTTCATTGTACCTATCTTGCTTGCAACGCTTCTTCTCTATGGTTTTCTCAGTGGCTACACACTATTGAATACAATGCAGAATAATTTTAACGGCGTAACCTGGATTCAGAACATCAATCTGCTGGGAAAAGTCTTGCAATATCGGATGGAAGGTGAGGCTTCCCCACAAGATGCAAAAATTAGCCACATCCTGGATACCTATACGAAGAGAGGCATAACTGATCCATATATCATTCTATCTCAGCAACCAGTATTAGCCCGCGATTATGCAGCCCGATCAGGTGAATTCGCGAAAGGAATTATCCTTCACCACTCTATTGAATTCGTACTAAAGTCTACACCAATCTTTTTCTCATCGCTAACCGATTTTCATCTACAGTCAACAGTGCAGCCTGATGGTCCCTTTGGCACGCCCCTGAAGTGGTTACAGGATGAGTTCCACGCCTTTTATTACTACAACATCCTTTTCCCTTTATGTGCTCTCATCTGGATTCTTCTCATGTGTAGCAGAAAAATGCGCCAGCATGAGATGGTACAGAAGCTGGGGGCAGTTGTGTTGTTGGTGCTTTATGGCATAATAGTTACGACGCTGGCAGCTTATAGAAGCATAGATTACGCACGCATCTATACGTTGCTTAACCCTCTGTTGTTCCTGATAATAGGGGGAACATTCCTTGCTCCTTTTCTGCTTTTGTGGGCAGGAAAGCTACGCTTCATCTCTGGGGCTGGGAATAATGAAAGCAAGTCTGTGCGAATGGCTCATAATGGGATACTGATACACCAGTCAAAGCTCACAAAAAACGCTTCCAAGTATAAAATACATGTAATAGCGGTAGTACTCTCTGTTTTACTCACTATTGTTTTGCTCGTTGTAAGAGGCTCCAACATTCCAGTAGCCCACGTTTCCTCCCACGTAGTTCCCCTGGCGTGTCACAAAGAGACTGATAGCGGAATGCTACATGGCAATGGGGTGGGTATTTTGTTTATCACAGTCGAGAATACCGGCCAATATATTGGACCTACAACTATGCAGGTAGAATTCAAGACCAGCTCGACCATTGTTCCTCAAGTTAAGCTTAATGTCGTGATTCCAGCTCTTCTGTCTGGAGCCCAAAGGCTGATCATGGTAGATATACCGAAGGCTCCGCAGGATAGTAGCTTCCTGAATCCTGTAGGTCAGATCAAGATTTCGCTTAAGCTTACTCAAGGCAAAGAGCTAGCAAATATAAAGCAGGCGGACAATATCCTTATTACGCATTGTTAGAGTTGAACGTCAGGGATCTTGAGCTTACAAATAATAGATGGGAAGGGGTTGTAGGTGAACACCCACAACCCCTTCCCATCTATGCCTCTAAATCAGCTTCTCGTGCTTACCTGCCATGTGGCGGAGCAGCTCCAGTTGCCCAGCATGATAGGTCTCATGCCACTGCAAGAGCCGCAGGCCCTCGCCTACCGTGCGCTTGTCGGCTGGATCGGGCTGATGGGCAAGGGTTTCGGGCGTGCTGCGCATGAGCGCGTCTCGTAAGCGCTGGTAAGAGCTTTCCAGGCGCTCGACCAATGTCGTCAGAGGCAGGGCTTGCTCTGGATTGGTCAGAGGCTCGGACTCCCGTTTATATATTTCAGTCTCGCGCTCGTCCAGGACCGGTGTCTCTCCCAATGACCTGAGCGCAATATCGCGGTGGACGACGATATGTCCGATAACCCAGTTCATGCAATTACCACCTGCAGGGGGCAGCGACAGGCTCTCCTCGGTCGTTACATCCTTAGCCTGCATAGTGATGAGATACTGGTTCCGTTTGAAGAAGGACGCCAGGGCTTTAGCTTCTGTCATGGAGATCACTCCTTTGTATCTTGTTCGGCTTGACGCTTCGCCAGCCAGCGCTGGATGCTGGCCTCTTTTCCTTGCGTACCCGGTTCATAGAAGCGCTGGCCCGCAAGGCGCTCGGGGAGGTATTCCTGGAGTTTGGTCGCGGGCGGGCGCTCGGGATCGTCGCTCTGCATATCCTTGTAGAAGTCATGCGCGTATTTATAATCCTTGCCGTAGTCCAGGTTCTTCATCAACTGAGTGGGAGCGTTGCGAATCCACAGCGGCACAGGATCATTGGGGCCATTCATGATCTCGGTGCGAATCTGGCTATATGCGTTGTAGACGGCATTGCTCTTGGGTGCTGCCGCCAGATAAGCCACAGCCTCTGCCAGGATCACGCCTGCCTCCGGCATACCAACAAAATGCGTGGCCTGCTGGGCCGCGACGCAGATCGAGAGCGCCTGCGGGTCCGCCAGGCCAATATCCTCAGCCGCCATACGCACAACACGCCGCGCAATGTAGAGCGGGTCCTCGCCCGCTTCAAGCATGCGCACCAGCCAGTAGAGGCTTCCATCGGGATCGGAACCGCGTACAGACTTATGCAGGGCCGAGATCATATCATAGTGCTGATCGCCATTCTTATCATAGAGCAGGGCGCGATGCTGCATGACCTCCTCGACCAGCGCGAGGGTAATGTGGCGCTCATCTGTCCCTCCACCGCTCATGACCCCTTGCGCCGCCAGTTCCAGGACGTTCAACGCTGTGCGCGCGTCTCCACTGGCAAAGATGGCGATGGCCTGCAAGGCCTCCTCGTCGCTGGTAATCTGATACTGTCCCAGGCCACGCTCGCTATCCTCCAATGCGCGCTGGAGGATGCGCACTATCTGCGCTTCATCCAGGGCCTTGAGCACAAAGACGCGACAGCGCGAGAGGAGCGCGCCATTCACCTCGAAGCTGGGGTTCTCGGTTGTAGCACCGATCAGGGTCACAGTGCCACGCTCGACGTGTGGCAACACGGCATCCTGCTGGGCCTTGTTAAAGCGGTGAATTTCGTCAATGAAGAGGATCGTGCGCCGCTGCGAGAACTGGCGCAGTTTGGCGGCCTCGTCGACCACGCGCCGCAGATCCGCCACACCCGCCGAGGTGGCGCTCAAAGTCACAAAGCGCGCATCGGCATGGCGCGCAATGGCCTCGGAGAGCGTGGTCTTGCCGCTGCCCGGAGGTCCCCAGAACAGCATTGAGGTAACCCGCCCGGACTCAATCGTGCGCCGCAGGAGTTTTCCAGGTCCCAGCAGGTGCTCCTGGCCGACTATCTCGTCCAGGGTGCGAGGACGCATCCGCGAGGCCAGGGGTTCCCCAATTACTCGCGTCCCCTCCTCGCTCTGCGCTGGCACGGCCTTTGGCCCACTCGCCTTCGGGCGCGTATCCTTCTCGGAGAGGTCACTCCCCCCAAAGAGGGAGAATTGCTCTGGCATAGCTACGTCCTCCATGTTCTTTAAATGCTTCTAAGCGATCCTGGTCGCGATGAGCAGCCCGGTTGACCAGTTCAGCTTACATATTCGCAGATCCGAGTGCTGCTCCAGAGTCGCTATCAGGGCCGTGACTCTTGGCGCATGGGCTGGCTCCCAACTCTCCAGGGGCGCCAGATCATCGATGATATAGAGTCCACCTGGCCTGAGCAGGGCCAGGGTCTCATCCAGAAGCTCAAATTTCCCTGGCGGCATATCCGCGAAAATAAGATCAAAGGTACCTGCTTGCTGGGAGCGAATAAACGCCACACCATCGCCTGTGTGAAAAGTGGCGCGTGCATCCCCGCTCAAGAAGCGCCGCGCAATCGCATTGTAGCGCTCATTCTTGTCCACAGTTATCAGGCGCGATGCAGTATCCATGCCATCTAGCAACCAGGCGGTTCCCATACCTGTACCGGTTCCCAGTTCAAGAAAGTTTCCTTCTGGCTTACTCCCCGCAAGTGTCCTTAACAGCGATCCCGTTAGGGTATCAGACTGCATGGTAAAGTCAGTTGCGCGTGTCGCCTCCTCAATCTGCATCAGCAACGCCGGCGGTATAGCCTGAGTGTCTATCATCGCGTCCTCTCTTCCATGAGTATATTCGACAACCGTACCCCTCAGTATAAAACCTCGTTCCTCCAGGTGCAACCAACACACTTTTATCACGCCCATGGCTTCGTGCAAGTTGTATGTGTCCGCCTCTACAAATTTACCAGGGCGATACCCGCTAAGATGGCTCCAATGCCCAGCCACTGGCTCCATTGAAGCCGCTCACGAATAAAGATCCAGGCTAGCAGGACCGTGACCGCGCTATAGAGCGAGGAGAGCACGCTCACCAGCGAGACCTGACTTAGCGTTACGCCATAGGTATAGGCAAAGTAGGCAATGGTATCGAGTATCCCTATGGCGGCCAAAAGCCACCAGACCGAGCCGCGTGGCCAGGTCAATCGCTGTCGACTAATTGGTGCGCACAGCGTCAATACCACGGGTGTGAACAGGCGAAAAATCCAGATTGGCACCACAGGCCCCAGCGCCGGAGTCACCTTAAAGCCAAGCATCCAGAAGGCAATGCCATAGCCTATCGATGCCAGGATCGCCAGGAGCACACCTGGAGGCAGCTTTCCTCGTGGCTTGAGCGCCAGAGCCGCCCGCTCCTCCGGTTCCTGCGCGCTCAGGGGAGTCGCCACGACCGTCACCCCCAACAGGACCACGCCCATTCCTAGCAGTGGCACCAGCCCGATACGCTCGCCAGAGGCAAAGGCCAGCAAGGCCGTGACCGCGCTATAACAGGCCGAGATAGGCGAGGCGATCATCACGACCCCAATCTCAAAGGCTCGGTAGAGCGCCAGTGAGCTTAAGGTGTTCAAGCTAGCCGCTAGCAACGCCCAGAGCCAGATCTCCCACGCGCTCCGCGCCAGTACGGCCTGTAATTGCCCACTTGCCAGCAGAAAGATGCCCAGACCCAGCAGGCCAAAGAACTGCATAAATAACAGCGTCCGATACGATCCCATGCGCTTCGAGGCGAAGCGCACAAAAAAATCAGCGCCACCCCAGAAGAGTGCCGCCAACAACCCCAATACAATCCCCATGTCCCCTCCAAAACAAATTTAAATTTACTTTTATGAATCTATCGGCAATCTTGCTTCCCACCACACAAACCCCTTACTTCTAAAGTGTGCTGATGGGATCAATATCAATCTCCCAGTCGGGAGCGTCGACGACGCGGAGCAGGCGCGAGAGGTCGGGGCCACGCACAATCATCTGCCAGCGGTATTTATTACGAATGCGCTCCATAAGTGCGGGAACGGGTCCCACGATATCAGTTTCGGGCAGGTTAAGACGCTGTATCCAACCCTTTAATTTCTCGCAGAGCTTCATGGCTTCTAACTGGCTGCGATGGCGGTTACTATGACTATAGGTAAATTTGACGAACTGGCGGAAGGGAGGATACCCATAGCGCTGGCGCGTCTCGATCTCGATACGATAGAACTCGTTATAGTCGTGACGTGAGGCTGCATCAATGCTGAAGTGCTCCGGGTTAAAGGTCTGGACGATGACATGGCCCGCTTCGCTGCCGCGACCAGCGCGGCCCGCGACCTGAGTGAGCAGCATAAAGGCACGCTCAGGCGAAGCGTAGTCTGGCAGGTTGAGAGCGATATCCGCCGAGACGACGCCGACGAGGGTCACGCCGGGCAGGTCCAGGCCCTTGGCGATCATCTGCGTGCCAATCAGAATATCGGCCTCGCGGTTGGCGAAGCGGTCGAGCAGCTCTTCATGGGCGTGGCGATTGCGCGCGGTATCGCGATCCCAGCGCAGCAGACGCGCCTCGGGAAAATATTTCTGGATGGTGCGCTGTACCTTCTCGGTTCCCAGGCCAAAGTAACGGATCTCGGCGCTGCGGCAGGAGGGACAGAAGTGCAGGATCTTGCTCTGTGCACCACAGTAATGGCACATCAAGACATGCTCAGTTGCGTGATAGGTGAGGGGGATATCGCATTGCTCGCAGAGAGCCGTGAAGCCACAATCGCGACAAAGCACGCAGCTCGCCGCGCCACGCCGGTTAAGAAATAAGATCGCCTGCTGTCCCCGCTCCAACACCTTGCCTAGTTCATCGAGCAGACGCCGGCTGATGATACTGGTATGTCCCGCGCGCAACTCGGAGCGCAGATCGACGATCTCCACAGGCGGCAGGTTGGCACCAATACGCCCCTTCAGCTCCACCAACTGGTAACGCCCCTGCTCCGCGCGATAATACGACTCCACGGCGGGCGTGGCACTACCCAGGACCACGGGCACTTTGAGTATCTCTCCCAGCTTGATAGCGGCCTCGCGCGCGTGATAGGTTGGCTTGAACTCACTCTGTTTATAGGCCGCCTCGTGCTCCTCATCGAGGATAATCAAGCCCAGGTCGGGAACGGGCGCGAAGAGCGCCGAACGTGAGCCGATGACGACATCGATCTCTCCGGCGCGAATACGTCTCCATTCATCATAGCGCTCTCCCACGCTCAATTCGCTGTGGATGATGGCAACCCGCTCGGGGAAACGGCCCGCCACGCGCTGCACCGCCTGGGTCGTCAGGGCGATCTCTGGCACGAGAATAATACAACGCTTCCCCTCGGCAATAACCGAGGCCATGGCCTGCAAATACACCTCGGTTTTACCACTGCCAGTGACACCATGCAGCAAGATAGGCCTGGGGATACTGTTCTCCTTACCCTCCTCGATGGCTTCGAGAATGGCGCGCAGGGCCGCTTCTTGCTCGCCTGTCAACTGCAACGGCTGGCTGGAGGGGATGGCCCGCCCCTGGAGGGGATCGCGCCGCTGCTCTTTATTCTCTACCACTACAAGTTGCTGATCTTCAAGCTGCTGGAGTTGCCTGGGTGTCAGACCTGTGGCGCGACAGAGCGCCGAGGGGGTCCAGGGCGAGCCACGGTTAATACTCTGCTGCAAGAGGTCCAGGGCCGCCAGCTGGCGTTGAATGACGACGCCCTCCTTGCTCATCACCGGCGGGGCCGGGGTGGCGCTTGCGGAGGCGGACATTGACCAGGGGTTAAAGGGAGCTTCGGTCTTACTCATACTCTTGCGAGATGTGCTAACAGGAGTAGCCTGGGAAGCGCTCTGTGCCTGCGCTTCGCTCTCAGCCTTGCGCAGACGCTCTTCCAGCAGTTCGCGCCATGTCAGTAGCTCCTCGCCCTGTACCAGCAGGCGCACGTTTCGGCGCAGCTTGATACGCGCCTTTCCCTCGACCAGCTCAGGTTCGCGTACCACCAGCTTACTCTGCTTGATCTCTTTTAGGAGTTGCTGGGCCTTCGTCTTGCCGAGCATCTTCTTGAGCTGCTCAACATCGAGGGAGCCGTCATTATGCAGGAGTCCGAGCAGGGCACGCAGATTCAATGAGGTCTCCTGCGAGGAGGCCTGGACCGCGTCCTTAAGTGCCTCTTCAGAGAGCTTCAAGACGAAGCGTGAGCGCTGCAACATACCCGGCGTCAGCATGCCAAAGACGGCATGTGCCAGCGGTGTCGCATAGTACTCTGCAAGCCAGCGCGCCAACTCAAGCTGGTGAAGCAACAGAGCGGGCTTGGAATCCAGGATGCTGTACAGATCGCGTAGCTCTATTCCCTCTTCCTGCAAAGGCTCTGGTAGCTCGTCTCCCTCTAGCAGATCCCAGACAATACCTTCGTCCAGGCGCTCTCCATACGGAACGGCGACCAGTTGCCCAGGGCGAAGCTGGTCCGCCAGGGCCTCGGGTACGCGATAGGTCAACAGCGGTTGTTCGACGTTCCAACGTCCAGCCGCCGTGAGTACTTCTACCAGCATCCTACTCAATCTCCTGGGCCGCCCGCTACTGGCGTACGCGGCTACTCTTCTATAAAAGGGTGATCTGTTCGCCACTGCGTGGCTCACCAGGGTAAGGGGATGTGGTGCGCGATGCCGGAGACATCGCGCACCACATCCCCTTACCCGCTGGAAGCAGAGCAAGCTCTACTCCTACAATTTATCGGCGCTCAAATTCGTGGGCTAATTCTGCGAGACTGAAGTGTACCATGGTTGGTCGACCGTGGCAACAGCTAAAGGGGGCCTTGACCTGCTCTAGCTGCTCCAGCATTTCGCGCATCTCGCTCATAGCCAGGAAGTAATTCTGTTTGATGGCGGCCTTGCAGGCGACGTTGGCCAGTGCACGCTCCTCCCAGGTCTCAGTATGCCCCAACTGGTCCTCGGCAGTAAGCTCGACCAGCAAGGCATGCAGCGAGACACTGTCCAGGCGCTTGACCAGGACCGTGGGGACGGCACGCACCTCGACGGTCTTACCATCAACTCCCTCCAGCTCGAAGCCGATGCGCCGTAGCTGCTCCCCATGTTCTTCGAGCGCCTCGATCTCGACAGGGGCCAGAGTGAGGTGCATAGGGGTGAGCAGGAGCTGCGAGATGGTCTCGCGCGATTTAAGGGCCGCGACCATGCGTTCAAGCACTATCCGTTCATGCGCCGCGTGCTGGTCAATAAGATACATGCCATCCGGACCCTCGGTCACAATATAGCTCTGTGAGAGCTGTCCCACCACGCGCAGGCGCGGAAACTTGCGTGGCAGGTTCGGGTCTATACTATGGCCCGGCAGTGCTCTCTGCTCAGGGCGCCGCTCCACCTTTTGAGCGTCTCCTGCAATCACCTGGGGCGCGACTGGACTCACAACCAGCCTTGAACGCTCCTCGGTCTGTGCAGAAGGCAACTGAATACCCATCGTGGGAATGCCACGCGGCACGGCGTCAAAGGAGGCCAGTGGCTCTTGTTCTGCGATGTCTCCGCCCGCTTCTGGACGTTTCTCAACGGGCATGGCTGGCGGTAGCATGGAGAGCGGATCATCCTCATCGAGAGAAGTATCAAGCGTGACGCTTACCTGCTCGGCCTGCGCGTGTAGCGTTCCCGTAGGGGAACGCTCGACCTCCACGATTGTGTCAACAGCTTTGAGACGTGAACCCTTCGTCTTATCGGTCACGCCCAGGTGGCTCTGCCAAAGGCGTGCATGTCCAGGTGGCCTCGTCCCATGTTCTTCTTCCGTAAAGGTAATCCAGGGGCTATCTCCAGGGATCGTGCTCTGCCGCTGCTGTGGCTTACCTGCCTCTTCTGCTTCCTGCTCGCCTATCTGTACTGCTTCCTCATCCAGATCCAGCCTGCCCTCGAATGAGGGTTCCTGATCATAGGCGTCTGGCTGACTACTCGCGCGTGGCTCGCTAGACTTCGACTTCCACTGAGGCATCTCCGGCTCCTGCAAAAGAGCCTTGCGGGCCGCGCGCAGGATAGCGGCGAAGACACGACGCTCCTTTAAGAAGCGAATCTCGGTCTTGGCGGGATGCACATTCACATCCAGGAAGGAGGGGTCGATCTGGATATTGATGACCGCCAGGGGATGGCGCCCGCTCAGGAGCAGCGAGTGATAGGCTCCCTCCACTGCCGTAGTAAGCATACGGCTCATGACCCAGCGCCGGTTGACGAAGAAGGAGATATGCTGGCGCGTGCTCTTATAGCAGGCGGGACGGCTCACAAAGCCCTTAACAATGGGATATTCGCCATCGCTGGCATCATGCTCATCATCGCCATCCACCTCCACCATCTGCTCGGCAATCTGTAGACCATAGACCTGCACCAGGACACTAAAGAGCTTGTCATCACCGGGAGTCGAGAAGATCTGCTTCCCCTCACTGGCAACCGTAAAGCGGATCTCAGGATAGGCCAGTGCGTACTGCTCCAGCAGGTGATGACAATGGCTGATCTCAGTATTACGACTCTTCAGAAACTTGAGGCGCGCTGGAACGGCGCTAAAGAGGTTACGAACCGTAATCGTCGTACCCTCGGGCGAGGCGGCGGGAGTGACATCAGAGATATGCCCACTCTGCGCGCTCACCTGTGATCCCTGCTCGGAGCCTCGCGCACGACTCACCAGCGTCACCTCGGCCACGGCGGCGATACTCGCCAGCGCCTCACCGCGAAAACCCAGCGAGCGAATCTGCTCCAGGTCGTCGATGGATGCCACCTTGCTGGTAGCATGCCGCTCCAGGGCCAGGGGCAGTTCTTCGGGTGAGATGCCACAGCCATTATCGGTCACGCGAATGAGTTGCAGGCCACCATTCATCAGATCGACGCGAATCTGGGTCGCGCCCGCGTCAATACTATTCTCAATAAGTTCCTTTACCACCGAGGCGGGCCGCTCCACCACCTCGCCAGCCGCGATCTTCGCCGCCACATCGGGCGCAAGTTGACGTATAGGCATAGCACTTTTCCCTGGTATCTATTTCCGCACACAGCAAGAGCTTTAGTTTTAAACAGAGGCGAAACATGAGTAAGAACGATTGTTCCTGCATTATAACATAGCTACTTCTCCTTGAGAATGGACCATATCACAACCACAGTCATTGACCTATCATTTAACTATAAAAAGTGTTTGCGCACGCCTCAAGAGTGAAGTATAATACACATACAACGTTTGCCTGGCTCGCCAAGGGCCTGGTAAAGCACAGCGGGGTGCCTGGTTGTAGATAGAGGACTGTGATGTGTAAGAAACGGTCTATTTTTTATGCCCATCTTCTCGGTCCTCGTCGATGATGCCTGCGCAGGCTCATTGGCTAGCTCTTCTTGCCGTTCCAATGCGTCGGTCCCCGCTTGGATGTTCGGAAAGGGCGAGAGCAAGCGCCAGAGGCTGAGCGAAGCACTATCTAACCTCGTGCCTCCTGCCCTCCTCTCCCGCCCCCAGAAGTGAGGGAAAAATGTACAAAGGTCAATCTGGCATGTGGTCCTGGCTGTTGCACCGCGTGACAGGACTCGGACTACTGCTCTTCCTGTTTATCCACGTCGTGGATATTTCTCTACTCAGCTTTGGCCCAACAGTTTATAACGATGGCATTCTGCTCTTTGACCACGTCATTGTGCGTTTCCTATCACTGGCTGTCGTGGGCGCTGTCTTCTATCACGCTTTTAATGGCGTACGTATTATCATGATCGACTTCTGGCGCAAGGGTGCACGCCTTCAAAAGCCGCTGTTCTACGCGGCCCTGGGCGTAACGATAGTAGTCTCCGCCGTGTTTGCCTACTTCGTGCTGAAACCCGCGCTACTCCCCTCAGTGGCCTTCGTTAAATGGTTCTTTAATCCCGAAGCCATCCTGAGTGTCAAAAATTAGTAGCGCGTAGAAGTGACACGTCAAAGAACCCTTGTAAGGAGAAGAATGTATGCTGTCGCGTTTATATGGTGGGCCTCGTCCAGCTGGCGGTGGCTTTGAGACCTTTTCCTGGTATTACTTCCGTATCTCGGGCGTGGTACTGATTTTCCTGGTCATTATCCATCTTACTATTATGCATGTGACCAATGACGTCTCATGCACGACCTACGCGTTTGTGGCGGCTCGCTACGCGAACCCCTTCTGGCGTCTCTTCGACTGGTTGCTACTGACGCTTGGCCTGACGCACGGTGTGAACGGCCTGCGCGTGGTCATAGATGATTATGTGCGTTCGCCGGGGACGCGCCTGGTTCTACAAGGCATCGCCGCGGTACTCCTGCTCGCTTTCTTTATGCTGGGCACGATCACACTCATCACCTTCCAGCCCGTCGCGGGCAGTTTCGGACCCGCCTGCCTGCACTAAGCCGAGAGAAGTTGTGAGCAAGGGTGGTGCAGGAGGGACTCCTCCTGCCGGGGTGTGGGGTGTCCCCACAAAAACCCTCCCCTCTCTCTGTAGAGAGAAGAAGTTGTGAGCAAGTTGAAGCGAGGATATATACACCATGTATCAGAAATTTGATGTCATCATCATCGGCGCTGGTGGCGCGGGTCTGATGGCTGCGATGCAATTGCCAAACGCCAGCGTAGCGGTACTCACCAAGGTCTACCCCACGCGTTCACATACCGGTGCCGCCCAGGGTGGCGTCGCCGCGGCCCTCGGTAACCAGGAAGAGGACCACTGGAAGTGGCACATGTACGATACCGTCAAGGGTGGCGACTACCTGGTAGACCAGCCTGCGGCCGAGATTCTGGCCCGCGACGCTATCGATGCCGTCTACGAGCTTGAGCATCGCGGCCTGCCCTTCAACCGCACGCCAGATGGCCGTATCGACCAGCGCCGCTTTGGTGGTCACACGCGCAACTTTGGCGAGGGTCCCGTGCGCCGCTCATGCTACGCCGCCGACCGCACCGGCCACATGATCCTGCAAACCATGTACCAGAGTTCAATCAAGAACCAGGTGCGCTTCTTCAACGAGTTCCTGGTGCTGGACCTGATCTTCAACGAGGGCCGCGCCTGCGGTGTTGTGGCGATGGAGATCCGCTCAGGCGAGATCCATACCTTCCATGCCAAGGCGGTAATGTTCGCGACCGGCGGCTATGGCCGCGCCTGGCGCGTGACCAGCAATGCCTTCGCCTGCATGGGCGACGGTATGTCCATCGCCTATCGCCGTGGCATCCCCCTGCAAGATATGGAGATGTACCAGTTCCATCCCACAGGCATCTATAAAGTTGGCGTGCTCCTCTCCGAGGCGGCTCGCGGCGAGGGTGGTAAGCTCCTCAACGATAAGGGCGAGTACTTCATGGAGCGCTACATGCCTACGTTGAAGGACCTGGCTCCACGCGATATCGTCTCGCGCTGTATTGTACAGGAGGTCAACGAGGGGCGCGGCATCGACGGCAAGGACTATGTCTACCTCGATGTACGCCACCTGGGCGCCAAGGCCATTGCCGAGAAGTTGCCCGATATCACAGATTTCGCCCGTAACTACCTGGGTGTCGAACCTATTACCGAGCCTGTGCCGATCCAGCCGACCGCGCACTACGCCATGGGTGGTATCCCTACTGACCTGGATGGCCGCGTCGTCATCGATCCACAGTGGACGCCCATGCCCGGCTTCTATGCCGCGGGCGAGGTCGCCTGCGTCTCCGTTCACGGCGCCAACCGACTGGGCACCAACTCGCTGGTCGACCTGATCGTCTTCGGTCGCCGCGCGGGTAAAGACATGGCACGCTTCATCGCCGCGAACGATCACGCCCCCCTGCCAGAGAATCCCGAGGCCTATTCACGCGATATGCTTGATCGCCTACTGGATAAAGGTAAGTCCTCTGGCGGCGAGTCGGCAGCCCGCATCCGCTCGACCCTGCAGAACGAGATGAACGACAAGGTCTTCGTCGAGCGCGAGGAGAAGGGCATGCTCTCAGCCCTGGATACGCTGGACGGCCTGCAAGATGCCTACAAGAAAATTCAGCTCCAGGATAAAGGCAAGCGCTTCAATACCGAGCTGGTCGAGGCCATCGAGCTTGGCTTCTTGCTCGACTGCGCCGAGGCGACCATCCATGGAGCTATCGCGCGTAAAGAGAGCCGTGGCGCCCACTATCGCCTCGACTATACCAAGCGCGATGATACCAACTGGCTCAAACATACCCTGGCCTACAAGGGCGAGAAGGCGCACGACGTTCGCCTGGACTACAAAGACGTCGTGCTTGTGGATGATCCCATCTTCAAGCCTAAGGAGCGCAAATACTAGAGGAGAACGCGATGCAAGTCTTAATGCGTATAAAGCGCTTCGACCCGGAGCGCGACAATAAGCCGTACTGGGACGAGTTTACCGTCGAGGTTGAACCCATCGACCGCTTGCTGGACGCCCTGAACAACATCAAATGGACGATGGATGGCACGCTGACCTATCGCCGTTCCTGCGCCCACGGCGTATGTGGCTCCGATGCGATGCGCATCAATGGTCGCAATCGCCTGGCCTGTAAGGTTCTTATGCGCGACGTAGGCAAGAAGGTCACCATCGAGCCAATGCTAGGCTACCCGGTCATTAAGGACCTCGTGGTCGATATGGACCAGTTCTTCGACAAGTACAAACAGGTCAAGCCCTACCTGATCACGTACGACAACGAGCCAGGCACCGAGCGTCTGCAATCCGCCGAGGAGCGCGCACGCTTCGATGAGGGCACCAAGTGTATCCTCTGTGGCGCCTGCACCGGTTCCTGCCCCTCGATCTGGGGCAACCAGGACTGGGTCGGTCCCGCCGCCATCGTCAACGCGCACCGCTTCATCTTCGATAGCCGTGACGAGGGTGCCGCCGAGCGCCTCAATATCCTGGGTAAGAAGGATGGCGTCTGGCGTTGCCGCACCATCTTCAACTGCTCCGATGCCTGCCCACGCGGCATCCCGGTTACCGACCTGATCGAAGAGGTCAAGCGCGCCATCATCTATGGTGATACAAAGAGTGTTTAGTGATAAAAAAACAGTAGCTGCACGAAGTGCAGCTACTGTTTTTTTATCACTAAACACTCTTTGAAGCCTTTTGGAGAAATTCGGCTATCCATTCGTTGACGAGTTCGGGTTTCTCTTGCTGAACCCAGTGGCCGCTATCAGGGATACGCCGCACTTCTATGTTGGGAACCCACTCCTCCAGGCCATAGGTCATGGCGATATCCAGCGCCACGTCCTGCTCACCCCAGATAAGCAGTGTGGGCTTATCGATTCGCCCCTTGTTTCCACTGACGGCCCCGATACTTGAGCGCCGCCAGATCGAGCGATAGTAGTTAATCGCCGCCGTCAGCGCGCCCGGCTTGCTCATGGCCTCTTTGTACCGCTCCAACACATCCTCTGGAAAGGCCGACTTCTGCACGGCGCTGGCGTAGAGCATCTTTGCAATAGGCTCGGCCCCTTCACGACTAAGGGCCAACTCTGGCAGGACGGGCAGTTGAAAGGCGTAGACATACCAGCTCTTGCGCAACTGCTTCCAGGTCCGTAGCTCACGCGCGAAGGTCCAGGGCGGCGGCGCATTCAGACCAATCAGGCACTCAACCATGTGCGGATACCTCAGACCAAACTGCCACATCAGCACACCACCCCAGTCATGGCCCACGACAATCGCTCGCTCATAGCCCAGGCCCTTGATCAGGCCCTCAATATCACGCAATAGAATCGCGATCTCATAGCCCCGGCGTGGCTTATCTGTATCGTTATAGCCCCGCAGGTCAGGCGCCACCACCTTATATCCCAGTTGCGCCAGAAAAGGGATCTGGTGCCGCCAGGAGTACCAGAACTCAGGGAAACCATGCAGGAGCACAATCAATGAGCCCTCACCCTGCGTCACATAATGCATCCGAATGCCATTAGTGAGGATATCTCGATGCTGCCACTCAGTTATCGTTGCTGTCATACTACCTACCCTCTTTATCAAAAAGACAAGCCTTCAGCGTCGTGTTACTTACTAAAGATTGTAACACTTTTCCTCTGGACGCCTGGTAGGTGTAAATAATGTAAGGGATTATGTGTGGTGACATGGCACAGCTATGTCGCCACACATAATCCCTTACATGATATGGTGCGCCTCGTCGCGCACTGGCTGCGACTGTTGAAGGGGGATAAGCTCGTGCAGGCAGCGGGTGGCTTCGTTTGCGTCGACCCCCAGGAAGACACCCTTGATACTTTTTACCAGGCCGAGATCCTGCATAAAGGCACCTCCACCAAAGCAGACAGTGGGGCGAAGTCCCTCGAGCTTACTGATCTCACGCGCGATCTCTGCCAGGTCCCGCGCGCGTGGTCGCGTGGTTGCTGAGAGACATACCACTCCAGGTCGCAGGCGCCAAATCTCTTGCAGCAAGCTCTGAGGCTCCAGCATCTGCCCCAGGTAGTAGACATTAAAGCCCTGGCGGCGCCAGAAGAGCGCCAGCATCAGGACACCGATTTCATGCGTCTCCCTCGGCGCGCAGCCAACCAGGATGGCTGGCCCCTGGCGCTGATAGGGCGTAGTCTGGAAGAGATAGGCCAGGCGCGTACGAATCATATTGCTGGCAAAGTGCTCGACCGTTACCGTGATCTGGCGCGAAGCCCATAATTCACCAATCCGATAGAGCACTGGCTGAAACAGGTTACTACACACCTCCTCAACCGGGTAGTAGAAGAAGGCCTCATCCATAATTCTCTGCACATGCCCCTCGTCAAGCTGCCTGATTGCCTCCAGCATGATGTCTACGATACGCGCTAGCGTGGGCACCGCGTCCATACGCTCCCTGGCACGCTGCTGACTGGCGTAGATCTGCGGAGCACGGAGAGCCAGGTGAGAGAGACATTGAAGGGCTTCGCGTGGGGTCAGGCCCGCCTCGATCAAATGTACAATCTGATCGCGTGTGAGCTTGGAGGCAAAATGTTCGATGGTACGGGGAAGTGAGACTGTATGGCGCAATTCAACAAGCTTCGTCAGCACCGGTTGCAGTACCTGCTGGCAGACGGTGGCTGCTGGATAGGTATCAAAGGCCTCGTTCAGAATACGCCCCGCGCCCCCCTCATCCATTATGGTAATCGCACGCAGCAAAGATTCATGCAGTTCGGAAAACTTGCGCTGCCTGGACAGAATTGCAGGCTTATTCGCGCTATAGCGCCTGCTATACGCTGGCTCCAGGCGCGCCAGTTCCTGTATTGACAGATAGACACTCGTGTTATTCTGCTTGATACGTCGATTGAGCCAGTGGATAACCGCCAGGTCTCGCATTGAATAGAGGCGCGCGTTATTGTTCCCATGCCAGGGCGCGGGAATGCCAAAGCGCCGTTCCCAGGAGCGCAGCGTCATCGCCGGGACATGCGTCTGAGAGATAGCAGTCTCCAGGTCAAAGTGTGGGGTCGCAGAGTAGCGCTCCAGGTGTGGCAGCCCATCTCCAGGCGGTACATGGAGAAGCGAGAACATCTCTTCCGTTACCGGGGTGCGCCGCTCAGAAAAGGGAGAGCCCGGAGCAGTTTCATTCTGCTCCCCAGGCACGATGATCTCCTGCGTATCATAGATTCCATTAGCCTGAGGCTGGCTCTCAAACGGTACAATCGCACGCTCAAATGGATTAAACGGTTTTCCTGAGGCTTCCATATCCTAACCTACTCCTCTACATCCTACACACATCGACTCAGCTTATAAGGTTCTTTCCATGACAAGCAGAAGATCTGCCAATGCATCTTCAATTTTTAGAGAGATACATGCAATATAAACGATATGCTATATACTAACATTACATACAAAAATAAGATATTAATAACGCATAAAAATTTCTTACAGGTAGCAAAGCTATGCAATATGGCTTGCTTATATTTAACCATCAAGACGCATCACAAGCGTGCTTACAATTGCCTAGAATAAATGCTAATTACTCAATACGTATCGACTATTTATTATGTCCAGATTGTAATGTTGGAGCACACCCTTCTCATACCAAAAAGGCTCGCCACACGAGCCGAAGCAGGTTCCAGATGATTTTTTATTCATATTCAACATGCCATAGAAACTCAAAGTGAAAATATATTTAACAATACATCGATGTTTTTGCATGAGCTATATTGACGATTACCATCTATTTTCTTACAATTAACTGCAACAAATGATTACTCCGTGGTAAGCAGGCAGACAATACCAGGATATTCCCATCAAAACGTTGTTCTCTGGTTGTTATGTGGAGGCGGTTGAACAATGCATATACCTCTAGAAGCAGGACCCACGCCCCAACCCCGCGAGGGTGATATGGACGCTGAAGCTTTGCGTCACTATGGACACCAGGTCGTCGATTGGATCGCTAATTATATCCAGAGCGTTCATACACGCCCCGTTCTGGCCCAGGTCAAACCGGGCGACATCCAGGACATGCTCCCTTCCCATCCACCCTCTCAAGGTGAAGAGATGGATCAGATCCTGGCAGATGTTGAGCGCGTCATTCTTCCCGGCCTGACCCAGTGGAACTCCGGCAGGTTTATGGGCTATTTCGGCGTGACCAGCGCTGGGCCAGGCATACTGGCTAATATGCTTGAAGGAGCCTTCAATGTCTCACGTATGCTCTGGAAGACAGCTCCTGCCGCGACCGAACTGGAGCAAGTCACGCTGGATTGGCTCCGCCAGATGCTTGGCCTGCCCGCACCCCTCTTTGGCATGATCCATCACAACTCCGCTATCACCAATGTTCTCGCGGCGGCGCGCGAGTTTGTTCCCGGCCTGCACATACGCCAGCAGGGACTCGCGGGCCGCAAAGAGATGCCACGCCTCCGCTTCTATGCCTCCGAGGAGGCTCACTCATCACTGGAGAAGGCGGCTATCCTGCTCGGTCTTGGACTGGAGAGCCTGCGGAAGATCAAGACCGATGATGCCTACCGAATAAATGTGGAGGCGCTCGACCAGGCCATCCGCGAGGATCTACGCGAGGGCTGGTGGCCCTTCGCGGTTGTGGCCACTGTAGGAACAACCTCTACGACCAGCGTTGACCCCGTGGAGTCCATCGCAGATCTCTGTGAGCGCTATGGTCTCTGGCTCCATGTCGATGCCGCCTACGCCGGGGTCGCGGCCCTCATGCCCGAGAAACGCTGGGTCCTACGCGGTTGCGAGCGGGCCGACTCACTCTCGATCAATCCTCATAAGTGGCTCTTCACTCCCTTCCACTGTAGCATCCTCTATACACGCCGTCCGCAGGCCTTGCGCGCTACTTTTAGCCTGACCCCCGACTACCTGCAAAACACCGAGGGCCGTTCAGGACAGGTGGTCAACCTGATGGACTATGACGCCTCCCTGCCACATGGCTTTCCCGCGCTCAAGCTATGGATGACGTTGCGCTACTTTGGTTATGATGGTCTCGTCGCCAATATTGCTGAACATTGTCGCTTGGCGCGCCTCTTTGCCGATTGGGTTGAGGCTTCAAGTGATTGGGAGCTACTCTTCCCCACTCACCTCAGCGTGGTCTGCTTTCGCGCACACCCCTGGACCATCCAGAGCGAGGAACGGCTGGATCATTTGAATGAGCGCATGCTCAATCGCGTTAACGCGAGCGGGCGCTGCTTTCTCTCGGCCACCCGCTTGAAGGGTCGCTATACGCTCCGCCTCGCTATTGGCAATCTGCGCACACACGAAGAGGAGATACACCTGGCCTGGAATGAGCTACACACGGCGTTGCGCCAGGAGCTGGGCGCGACCCCAACCCTCTGGCATACACTGCGCCAGGGCAGGTTACGTCTGCTCTCGTTCTCAGATGCGCCCGCCAAACCCAATAATCTCTTGCCATAAGCCAGGCTAGAAGAGGCCACCCGGCGCCGTTACGGAGAGAATCATGCTATCGCCCGCCGCGCAGGGCACATTACTATTGGGACCAATGCTGGCCGTGTTCAGCGTAAACTTGTCACCAAGCGCACTACCCAGCTTACTATTTAGCTCCTGCTGAATCTGGCTATTGTAGGTATCATAAGGAAAGGTAAAGATGGAGAAGATTGTAACCGTGGTCTTCTGCACCTGGATAGCCAGCTTCCCCTGCTGTGCCAATGGCATAATCGTCGTGGTCGCCTGGGCCAATTTCAAAGATTTTCCCAGCGTGATATCGCTGGTCGCGACCAGATGGTTTCCACTCATGGAGAGCTGGATGTTGCGCGCGAAGAGGTCATTGCCCAGGGAGAGTACACCCAGGCCAGGTCCCAGGGTACTCAGCGAGCTAGCAGGAATCTCGACATAAGCATGCGTTCCCGCTGTAGCGCTCGCTGGCTCCTGCCAGTTCGCCAGAATGGTGCGCGAAGATTGCCCCCGCGTAAAGGCTGCGTTCTGCGTGGTCGCTGGCGCATCCAGGTTGATCGGGAGCTGCATGTCAACATCTAACGCGTTCGCGCCACAGCCTGGAGTCGTATGAATGCTTTGCAGCTGCCCCAGGGGCGTGGGCAATGTGGTCAGGGGACCACTGACCAGGGTTGGACTTCCCTTGAGCGGGAAGGCACTAACCTGAATCGTCGTGGCGTTGAGCACCGTAAAACGCACAAGCAGGTTGGCGTCGATGGGTTTGGGATCGCCGGGATAGAGACTGATACGCATCGAGGTCACCATTCCCCCTGCCTGCGGCGAGAGACCTGTAAGCGTGGCCGATGGCTGAATCAAGACCTTTGCCATCTTCGCTGCCCAGTCACGTGTGTCACTCGGCATTCCATCCGTGATGCCTTTCAGCGTGCTAGCAACCGTTGAGGGCACCTGCGCGTCGATGCGCTCCTGAAAGACAGGCCGCAGCGCGTCGGTCGCCAGGTAGATATGTGCGCTCAGGGGCAGCTCCTGCTGCACACGCATTTGTATCACGGTGCGTGTCGCGGCATAGACCGGAGTAATCAACACCAGCACCACGCTCACAACTATAAGCATAAGCACTATACTCCCCAGCCTGTAGGGAGTACGCATCCACAATTGTTGTACCTTACACATGCAACCTTCTCTCCTGGCCCGCTACTGGCGTACGCGGCTCTATGGGATGGTCAGGGTAGGTGAAAGCTTGTTGATATCGATTGGCCCGGTGAAGCAGTAGGGAGCGGGCGTAGCGATATGCGGCAGGTCGGCCACAGCGGGCGTCTCCAACTGAATCACGAGCATCATTGTACCCTTGCTACAGTTCAGGGTGGTTGTGGTATGCACCGCGCGTATCTGTACGCTCTTGAGTTGGGCGTGTAGCGCGGGCATGATCGAGTTGGTAAACATCTCGTTCACCGGATCCTGCATGGCGGCTGTAGCCTGGGATCCGGCATCCAGTCCGTCACGGCTGAGATGGGTAACCTTTAAATGAATATTCTGCTTCTGGTCCAGGCCAAGCTGGCCCTCCATCGTGACCGTCATGCTGCGCTTGATCCCATCGGTATTGATATTCAACCGCAGGCTCAGACGCAAGCCATCGTTAGGCAGCGGCGCGACGCTGATATTGCTGATAGTGTCGCTCTTGATCTTCAATTGCGAGGTTAGCAGCGAGGTTACCGCCTGCTGATCCAGTCCAACCTGCAAGGTCAATGAACGCAACAACGGTTTGGCTCTCTGCTGCCGCAGCATTGGTCCATCCACAAGAAGGGTCGCCAGAATGCCACTCCCAATCAGCAGCAGCACCAGGAGGATGCTTCCCACGGCGAGCACCTGCCGCGGCTGCGCGAAGATGCTCTTGCCCGGAATGGGGGGCGCGCTCAAGCCCAGTTCGCGCTCCGCTACCGGCACCTGGCTCCCCCAGAGGAAAACGGCGGGAATGATCGCCAGCAGACAGAGCCACATCGTAGCGAAGAAGACCGAGGTATAGACCGTGTGTGCCGAGCGCACCACGTGGACCGCGTAATTTTGCACCCAGATGATATAATCGCCCGCCGTCGCCTTCATCGAGATCGAGGCATAGCCTTTGATACGACTATTGAAGTCGGCTAGCGCCCAGGAGGTCAGGATCGCCAATCCCAGGATCATGCCAACCATACGCAGCGCCGTGATGACCGCCGAACTCATGCCTGCCTGCCTACCTTTTACCGCATTCAGGGCGCTGGTACCAATGGGTGAGATGACCAGGCCAAAGCCCAGGCCTGCCACAACCGTACTTGTGGTGATCTGTGTCCAGCTAACATTGATGGGCCAGCGGCTCATCAGGTAGAAGCCACCTGCGGTAAACAGCAGGCCCAGCACTGCCGTCCAGCGACAGGTAATATAGTTACACAGCCACCCACCCAGCAACGCCCCCACGGGAATCAACGCGGTCATACGTAACAGAGCCAGGCCGCTATCCATGACCGTTAATTGCATAACCGTATCTACATAGATGGGGATATCAGCCATGGCTATGATCAACGCTGCTCCGACCAGCAGACTGACCAGGGTAGAGGCACTGAAGGTGATACGTTTGAAGAGCGAGAGTTCGACCACCGGCCAGCGCACCTTGCGCTCGACCAGCACAAAAGCAATGAAGAAGAGTACCGCTAGGGCCAGGATAACGGGATTATTCTGCGGGGCCGCGCCAGTGCTGACGCGTGCCGTTCCCATCTCCGCACCCTGCTGAGCCAGTCCCAAGCTCAGACAGGTCAGGGCCAGTCCGAGCAGGATGCTTCCCAACCAGTCAACACCCTCGCGCTGATGCTCTCCTCGAGGAATACAGAACCAGGTCCCGGCCATCAGGACTCCCACAATGGGGATATTCAGATAAAAGATGGCCTGCCAGCCAAGATGCTCGACCACTAGCGCGCCATAAAGCGGACCCAATGCACCACCTATCTCGGTGACCGCGCCGATAATGCCCAGGGCAATGCCCAGGCGCTTCTGCGTATAGAAATCACCCGCAATGGCCATAGCCACCGGGACCAACGCGCCACCACCAATGGCCTGAAAGAAACGAGCCGAGATTAGCCAGATGAGTCCAGGTGACGAAGTATCGATGCCCAAAGGTTGCAAGAAGCTCAGGGGAAAACGCTGCCCCAACACGGGCGCGATGGCGCAGAGAAACGAGCCGATACCGAAAATGGCTAAACAGATCTGGAAGATGCGCCTGCGTCCATAGATGTCTGAGACACGCCCCATCAGGGGCATAGCCACGACAAAACCAAGTAGGTAAGCACTCACGATCCAGGAGGCATGATCCAGTTGTGTCAGGGATAACTTGAGGTCCGTAATCACCTGTGGAAGCGCCGTCACCACGACCGTTTCATCCAGGGCCGTAACAAAGACGGCAAAGCAGGCGATTGAGAGCGCCATAATCGCCAGGCGACGATTCCCCTGTGGCACTAACTGGCGCAAAGAATCACTTAACTGTTCGCGTACTGAGGTGGATGTGGCGGTTTCCATCAGGGGCCCGGTGGGGGCATTCACCAGGGTCGGGGCATCGTGTCCCTCACTCATATTGTGCCCCTCACGCTCAGGATCATCCCCGGTCGTCGCGGCCGCATCCTTCGCGGCCTTCAGTTCCCGCTGAATCGCTTGTTGCTGCAAACGTGACGACGTATCATGATCGTCTTCTAAGGTATACATTCTCCCCCAATGCTAGGCACTACCAGGCGAAAGCACAATGAAATACGCACAAAAAACAACGTCACACCACCCCCTTTTCGCGGATAAATTCTTACTCAGGTTTGCCCTCCTGCTATCCCGTAGCGTAAGATAAATAGAGACTCACCCCACTACCCAGTAGTGATTCCCTCTCTGGGAGGTACTATTCTTATTCCGAAATCCAACGTCACTCTCGTGACTAGCGCTTTCCCCATTCGGGGACACGCGTGCTCAGGTTTTCGGAGAAGTAGACTACTATTTTTTTTGTGAAGAGGAACCTTTTCTCATGGAGAATACAGAACTTACGCTGCGCTATGGCTGTAACCCACACCAGAAGCCAGCTCGCGTTTATAGCAAGCAGGGAGCGCTGCCCTTTCAGGTACTCAGCGGCGCACCTGGATATATCAACCTGCTCGACGCACTCAACTCCTGGCAGTTAGTGCGCGAGCTTCGCAGCAGCCTCAACCTACCTGCCGCGACCTCCTTTAAGCATGTCAGCCCCGCCGGTGCCGCCGTTGGCGTCCCCCTGGACGACCGCCTGAAACAGGCCTACGCCGTTGAGGACCTGGAGCTCTCGCCGCTCGCGACGGCCTACGCCCGCGCTCGTGGAGCGGACCGCCAGGCCTCCTATGGTGACTTCGCCGCGCTCAGCGATATCGTCGATGCCTCAACAGCGAAGCTCATCAGTCGCGAGGTCTCCGATGGCGTGATCGCGCCCGGATTCGAGCCAGAAGCCCTGGAGATCCTGCGTAAGAAGCGTAAAGGCTCGTATATCGTTTTGCAGATTGATCCCAACTATGAGCCAGGGGAGATGGAGACACGCGAGGTCTTCGGTATAACCTTTGAACAGAAACGCAACAACATCATTCCAACCTTCGAGATGCTCAAGGATGTGCCCACACACAATAAGAACCTCTCCGAGGCCGCACAGCGCGACATGGTCCTCTCCCTGATCACTCTCAAGTACACCCAATCCAACTCCATCTGCTTCGCCTACGATGGCCAGGCCATTGGTATTGGCGCGGGCGGGCAATCGCGCATTATGTGTACACGTGTCGCGGCTGCCAAGGCCGAGAACTGGTACCTGCGCCTGCATCCCGCAGCCCTCTCGCTGCCCTTCAAGGCCGGCGTCAAGCGCCAGGAAAAGGTCAACGCTGTCGACACCTATCTGCGCGACGACCTGACCGCCATCGAGGAGAAGGAGTGGGAGCAGCTCTTCGATGTGGTCCCGCCCCGCCTGACCGCCCAGGAGAAGGAGGAGTGGCTTTCAGGTCTGAAGGGAGTCACCCTGGGTTCCGATGGCTATATCCCCTTCCGCGACAGCATCGATTGCGCGGCCCGCTACGGCGTCTCCTACGTCGTCCAGCCCGGCGCATCCATGCGCGACGAGGATGTCATCCAGGCCTGCGACGCATACGATATCGCCATGGCTATGGCAGGCATCCGCCTCTTCCACCACTAATAGAGATCGATGATGTGATAGACCCTGGCAGCTACAGGCTGCCAGGGTCTATCACATCACTTATTTATGCTACCTATTTCCTTAGCGCTGCTTCTTCAGGCTGCGTACCACGCCTGCCCCCTGTACAAGGAAGCCATCATAGGGCTTGGTCAACACAAGGTAATACTTACCAGGCATATTATGGGTCTCGAAGGTACCTCCACACTCAGGAACCGTCAATCTCTGCACCTCGGGATCAAACCCCAGCAGGGCCATCCGCCTCACAGCAACTGTCATGGTGTATCCCTGGCGACATGAGCGAGAGGTAAGCGTCCACTTCGCATCACCAGTGTCCATCGCATAGCTATTCGCGATCTTTGCGTGATTGGTAAAACTATACGAATAGTTATTTGAGTAGGCTGAAGCACTAAGCGGCGAACCAACTACAGCAACGGCAAGTGCAGCCACCAGCGCCACACTCGCCAGCACAAAAGACAAAGAAACAAACAACTTTTTCATCAACAAATTGTCCTTTCCACCCTACAACATATGTTGTTTCTTTAACTCAGTATACGTACACATGAAAATATAATGAGCACGAAATGTATTATACCTATGACTTTGAGGCCATAATTCCATTAATAGACATATAGAAGAGAACGAAGAAGAGGAGGCTCGCGCGCGCGAGCCTCCTCTTCTTCGTTCTCTTCTATGTTAGATGCATAGGCCCAGGACGCGGGCCTGGCGGATGACCTCCGCGCCAGCGTTGAGGTCACGGTTGGCGATGACGGTCTGGGCAGCCTCGCGCAGTCCTGAGACGGCTGTAGGCGTATCCAGGTCGTTCTCCATGGCCTGCTGGAAGAGGGCGCGAACCTGTGCGTCCTCGCCATGGCTCTCCTCACCCACAAGGCGACGCACCTGCTTGAAGAGCTCAATCGTCTCTTGCGCCTTACTCAGATCCTCGGGTATGCATTCCCAGGGCTGGCGATAGTGATGGCTCTGAAGCGTCACGCGGATCACATCTGGTGAATAAGTCTTGAGCAGGTTGCTGACCAGCGTCAGATTACCCAGCGACTTGCTCATCTTCTCGCCATCCTGGTACACCATCCCGGTATGCATCCAGAACTGGCTGAAGGGCTTCTTGCCGGTATAGTGCTCGGATTGCGCAATCTCACAGGCGTGGTGGGGGAAGGCTAGGTCGGCGCCGCCGCCATGGATGTCGATCTGCTGACCCAGGTGGCGAATCGACATGGCGCTACACTCTATGTGCCAGCCGGGACGTCCCGGACCCCAGGGGCTGGGCCACGCGGGCTCACCAGGTGCCTGGGCCTGCCAGAGCACGAAGTCCAGGGGATCATGCTTGCGCTTATCCTCGGGGAAATTACCGCGCTCATTGGCGACGTTAAGCATCGACTGGTAGTCATTGAGGCCAATCGCGCGTCCAAGGGTACCGAAGTCGGAGTCCTGCTTCACGCTATAGAAGACGCAACCCTCGCTCACATAGGCCAGGCCCTTCTCAACGAGGTCCTGCACGATCTCGACGATATCAGGAATCGCGTCGGTGGCGCGTGCGTAGACATCGGGGCGACGTACGTTCAGAGCATCCATGTCGCCCAGGAAGCGGGCCGTCTCGCGGCGTCCCAGTTCGTCCCAGGCCATATTCAGCTCATGGGCCTTGCGCAATACATCGTCATCAATATCGGTCACATTCTGTACGTAGCGCACGGTGATCCCCTGCGCCTCCAGGTACCGAATGAGCGTATCAAAGGATACATAGGTAAAGGCATGCCCCAGGTGGGTTGTATCGTATGGAGTGACGCCACATACATAGATAGTGGCCTGGCCTTGCTTAAGTGGGGTAAAAGGGTCAATGGATTGGGTCAGCGTATTAAATAGCTTCATCTATAGCTCCTAGAGAGAACAGGCGAATAGCGTTCTGTGTGGTGATTTGAGCAATTTCCTCAAGCGTCATATCTCGAATATCAGCAAGTTTCTGCGCCGTGTGCCTGACAAAGAGGGGCTCGTTACGCCTCCCTTTCTCTGGCTTGGGAATGAGGTAAGGGCTGTCTGTCTCCACCATCACCCGGTCCAGGGGAACCATACGCGCCACTTCGGGCAGCTCATTTCCCTGTTTGGTGAGGGGACCCGCGAAAGAGAGGACAAAGCCAGGGAAGCTGGTCAGGCACTCCTCAGCTTGTTTAACGGTTCCAGAGAAACAGTGGAAGACACCGCGCAGCCCCTTACCATGGGCCTGCAACAGCTCTACCACATCCTCATGTGAATCGCGCACATGAATGATACAGGGCAGGTCATACTGACGGGCCAGCTCCAGGTGGGCACAGAAAACCTCGCGCTGAATATCACGCGGGGTGAGCATACGAAAATAGTCTAGCCCGAACTCGCCGATGGCAACGACTTCTGGCTCGCTGGTCATCTCACGTAGCTCAGCCTCTACCTCAGGCGTATAGCTCTGGGCATCGTGCGGATGCACGCCCACGCCCGCGAAGACCACACCTGGATGCTCCTTCGCGAGTTGGAGCGCCGCCCGGCTGGATGCTAGATCGCAGCCTGGATCGATCATGCGTGTCACACCGCCCTTGATGGCGCGCTGAATAACCGCTTCACGATCCTCCTGAAAGCGGGACATATCAATATGCGTATGGCTGTCCGTAAGCACTCTCTGATCCTTCTCTCTTTCCCAAAATCCCTGTGAGGGACTTTCTGATACACCAGAAACGTTGCAGGATCCATGCTTGCATGGACTTCCTCTGGTGCATCATGTACACAGCCCCCCAGATATCTCGGGGAGAAGAGCACATAAAAATATGGGGCGCATCCTTACTATAATGACCGCCCCTCCATGCCCATCTCCTCGAAACACGTTCCCAGAAACTTGCTCTTCTATATAGAACACACGAGGGTTCGATTCTATGCCCTCAACGTGCTAGCATATCCCATCTGGTATTTTGATCGGCCAAAACTTCAGCATTTGTAGTATACGTGGCCCCTTCTCGCACTGTCAAATAGCAGGTAGGCTGCTAGTAGTACTATCCAGGGGCACCTGAGAAAACCTCTTCCGCTTTTTCCCCCACCAAAATAAAGTTACGGGACTGATAAGTTATATCAGCCCCGTAACTTAGCACTTTATATCTTATTGATACTCGTTGATACGACTGTGGGTGTCGTTTAGCTCGGCCAGGGTGGCCTGCAATTCTTGCTCTAATTCTGCCAGTTGCTGTTTGACGCTCTGCAATTGTTGCTCGTGATCTTTGGCACGTTGCAGACGTGACTTGGCCTCCTGGAGCTGCTGCTGGGTCGTCTGAAGCTGCTGCTGATGACGCTGAAGTTGCGCGGCGTGCGTCGCCGTAACATCATCATCCTGGCTGGCCTGATAGGCTCCGTTCTGGTTCGCCAAAGCAGCTCCTACCGAAACATCCTCGTAGCCTGCACCCTGCGCGGAGGTCGTGCCCTCAGTCGCGGCCTCTTGCGCAGGCGTCTCTCCACCCCAGGTCGCTGGGGCCGTCGCACCCTGCGTCTCCGGATTCTCGTCAGCAGGCGCCTCTACCTGCGAGAGGTCAGGCTCGGTGTTATAGCGCGAGGTGTACGCCTCGGTACTATCATATTGACCATCTTCGATTTTATACTCAGCAGAGGCGGCATCCTGCTCGGGCACGTCTGGCGCCTGAGGCTGCTGCTCAGCGGTGCTCGCCTCAGGTTGCTGATAAGGATCTTCCTCTGCTTCGCGCTCGACTATGCCTTCATCCACATTCTGCTCGCTAGCTTGCTCCTCTGGCTCAGCATCATAGTTGTCGACCTTCGGCACATAATCACCTATGGGCGTCTCATCCGCCGCGCTCTCAAAAGGACGCACATGGCCGCTATCTTCAGCGTTTGCATTCACGTCCTGCGATTCCTCTGGCTGCTGATAGAAACCTTCTTCCTTTCCAGGCTCGGCATAACCTGTAGCGGACTGCTGATATGCGATTGTCCCCATATCCTGCTCGCCGACGGGATAGTCGCTCGCCTGCGTATCATCAGCCGCAGGCTGACCGTCATTACCTGTATTATCATCTGCGAAAGATGTGCTCGGGCGCACATTGTACGCGCCGTAGCGATGCAAGATCCCTAGAACCTCTTCTTCTCGCCCCGGCGACTGGACCGTTAGCAGAGTATTTCCATTGCTATACTCACTTGCATAATACAGGGCATCATCGTCCGAGAACCCCAGACTATTGAGATCTCTGGCAATCGTACTGCTTGTCGTATCATTCCCTGTGAATAGACTCTTGAGATCCTGAAAGAAGCTTCCCGCTGTTCCCGGCGCGGAGAAGCGAATCTGCTCATGCGCAAAGCCCGCACCATACAGCCCTTCAATGGCCTGCTCGGCCTGGGAACGGTCTCGAAAAACTCCCACAACCGTAGAGGATGGTGTCACCGACATGCTTGTGCTCCTTCACTCATGCCCTTAAAGCATAGTTTTTGCGAGAAAACCAGAACTATAATATGAAGACCTCTCCCGCACACGCACCCATGTTTTCCACGTCTTTTCTCAGCAAAAAGATGCAGGTTCACAAGTGAATTTTCCACAGCAGTCAGAATTTGTGCAGCCCTCCCTACAGCTCCGCACTATCCAGCCAGATGGTTACCGGCCCATCATTGCAGAGCTGCACCTGCATATGCGCACCAAAGATGCCACCAGCTACCTTCACGTCATAGCCCGCTACCCCTTCTTTGAAGCGCTCCACCAGAGGTTCTGCAATTGCGGGCGGCGCGGCATTTGTATAGCTTGGGCGCCGTCCCTTGTGCGTGTCTGCGTAGAGCGTAAACTGCGAAACCACCAGGGCCTCGCCCTTCACGTCCAATAATGAGCGGTTCATCTTCCCCTCAGCATCTCCAAATATCCTCAAGTTCACGATCTTCTCAACCAGGGTCTTGACCTGCGCCTCGCCATCTCCCTGGCCCACACCCAGCAAGATCAGCAAGCCTCCGCCAATCTTCCCCACTACCTCTCCCTCAACCGTCACGCTCGCCAGGCTAACACGCTGTAGTAATGCTCGCATAGCTATCTCACTCCATCATTTCTCGCAATTTACTGCATATACTCGCGCAGACGCTTGATGCTCCAGCTATACGCGGCGGGATCGAATAGCTTACAGTCAGAGAGGAGCAGGCTATAATATACCCCGTATACACGTATCGCGGTAAGGATTTCTGGGCCATATAGCGCTAGGGCCTGCCGGGTCAGAGAGGCAATCTCTTGAGGCGTTACATATTCATAGAGGTCAAGAAACATTACTGCACCGGCGATATCCATAAGATGATCGCCCACCACGCTCCACCAGCTGACATCAAGTACTGCGGAGATCTCTAGTTCGTCGTCGACCAGCACATTACCAAAGAAATAGTCGCCATGCACAAAGTTTTTCTCGGGAGTATCAGGCACATTCTCGATATCCTGGAGAAACGTCTTTAGCACGCGTGCAACATCAACCCCTTCCTGGCGCAGATCATCCTGTGTTTGTGGCAATTTAAGTGGAGCCGTTTCCCGCAGAAACTGTCTCCAGCTCTGATATGGTACTGGCGACTGTCCTGGGGCATGAAAGATGCTTCCATATGGTTGTGTAGGGAGAGTCGCCCCTTGCAAGTGTCTTACAGCCTCAAGGTAATTAGACAGCAAACGCTGCCTCTCGTACATCTGTAGCTGAGCATAAACCGTGCTAATAGGCCTGCCTGCTAGCTTTTTCTCTACAAGATAAACTGTATCCTCATGTTGCTCACTAGCATAAATTTCTGGCACGGCGAAAGGGAGATGATAAGTGGACAGCCATGCATAGATAGAGCATAGATGGCCCAGGTTATCCCGCTCGACCGGTCCTTTATAGATCTTGACCACCTTATCCGCAGTATAGTCATAGGTCTGACTCTCAGAACCTTCTCCAAGCAAAACTGGCTCTTTAATACCAAGGATGGAGAATATTTCTTGCTGTATAGTCAATCTACTCATTTCGGCTCTTCTTCCAGCAATAGGCAAAAAGGCCGAGCCTTACGACTAAAGCATGCGCTTACATATCATAATACGGAGCATGTCGTTCCATGATATGTAAGCGCGTGCTTTAGCAGCGCAGCCCCGGCAGCGTCGTTCAGGTGGCACAATTTCCTTACACTCCATTAGCAGCGTCGTCCCACATTACCGACCACGCTGGTCAGGACTCTTCTTCTGTCTGCTGGTTAGTTTGTCTAGCAAAGGGGGCGATATCGGCCTGTACGCCTACGGCTATGGCGATGGAGAGATGGGCCAGGTCGGCGATGCTGACATCAAAGGCGCTCAAGCCTAGCTGCTGGGCGCGCAGCATAGCTGTCCCGTGCAAGCGCACGGTTGGACGCCCGCTACGCAACTGGACGACCTCCATTTCGCGCCACTTAACCCCACGCAAGCCCGTTCCCAAAGCCTTACTGATGGCCTCCTTGGCCGCGAAGCGCCCCGCCAACCGGGCAGGCTTATTGCGACACTGGAGCACCTCTTGCTCGGTAAAGACGCGTTTGAGAAAGCGCTCGCCGTGTTTCTCAAAGACCTTGCGCACCCGGTCAACCTCGATAATATCGATGCCAACCGCGATATTGACGCCCTGCGTGGGATGGAGCCCACCCGGCAGGCCAGCCTTGCCCGCTGGACCAAAGAGCCAATCGGGAATCTCGACACCAGGCTGGCGCACCAGGGGTGTAAATAAGAGTGGTTGCTCGCCGTCCATTACAGGCCTCCCTTGAACAAAATATACCAATACCAGGCCCCAGTAGCGGCGTATGCCAGTAGCTGGTCCGCTACTGGCATACGCCGCTACTATTTTACTTGCTCTCTTCGAGACTGAGCAATTGCGCCTCGCCTAGAATGCTCGTGGTATCGCCTGGAGGCAGGATTGTTGGCGCGGGACCGGTTCCACGCCCAATGCCACGGTAGATAAAGCCATAGCGATTCATCTCTGTCGCCTCGTAGATGTTGCGACCGTCGATCAGGACGGGACGGCGCATAGCAGCACGCACCTGCAACATATTGAGTGACTTAAATTCGTTCCAGGCAGTGGAGATCACCAGGGCATCCGCACCCGTTGCGACATCGTAGGAGGTCTGGCAGAACTCGACCATGTCCAGGTTAATGCCCTCGCGCTCCAGGGCCACACGCCCGGTCTCTGTAGCCACGGGGTCATAGACACGTACGGTCGCCCCCTGAGCGGTCACCCAGCGAATAATGTCAATGGAGGCCGATTCACGCATATCGTCGGTATTGGCTTTAAAGGCCAGACCCAGGACACCAATCACGCAGCCACGCAGGGTACCAAGGATATTGGTAAGTTTGTTAATAACCAGGCGGCGCTGATCGTGGTTAATATCCATGACGGCGTGGAGCATCTGAGGGTGAAGGCCCGCTTCGTCAGCCATGTGGGCCAGGGCACGCACATCTTTGGGAAAGCAACTGCCGCCATAGCCCAGGCCAGCGTCCAGGAAGGCGCGCCCGATGCGCTTGTCGTGGCCCATACCCTCGGCAACCTCTTTCACATCCGCTCCCAGGCGCTCACAGATCTGCGCGATCTCGTTAATGAAGGAGATCTTGGTCGCCAGGAAGGCATTCGAGGCGTACTTGATCATCTCAGCAGTATAGATGTCCGTCACAAGGATGGGGGCACGCAGCGGGAGATAGAGCCGCGCCACACTCTGAGCTGCTTCGGGATCAGAAGAGCCTAGTACAACACGGTCGGGATGCTGGAAGTCGCTCAGCGCCTCCCCCTCGCGCAGGAACTCAGGGTTCGAGACCACTGCAAAGTTGACCTCAGGGCGCTTCAGGTTGTTGCGAATGACACGCGAAACCACATCACCACTACCTACTGGTACCGTGCTCTTATTGATAACGATAGCATAATGGTCCAGTTCCTGGGCGATCATGCGTGCAGCCGTCTCGACATAGCGCATATCGGCCGCGCCCTGGTTGGCACCCGTAGGTGTGGGAACGGCAATGAAGATAAACTCAGCATTGTCCAGGCCCTCCTCGTAGCTGGTCGTAAAGTGGAGGCGCCCCGCGTGCACGTTACGCTCCACCATCTCTTCCAGGCCAGGCTCATAAATGGGTAGAATTCCCTGCTTGAGCTTTGCGATTTTCTCTTCAATTATATCTACACAGGTGACGTTGTTGCCCATGTCGGCAAAGCAAGTGCCGGTAACGAGTCCAACGTATCCTGTTCCCAGAACACAAATATTTGACACGATTTTACTCCTCTATAGTAACAAATGGATTTTCGTGCTTTTCTTCTTCAATAGTGGAAGGCTCACCATGACCAGGAAATACAAAGAGGTCTTCGGTCAAGATATAGAGCTTATTGCGAATCGATTGTATGAGCTGCTCGTAGTCGCCGCCCTCCAGGTCAGTGCGCCCGATGCCGCGATAAAAAAGGGTATCGCCGCTAAAGACGCAGTATGGCTGGCTGATCAGGCAGACGCCACCCCGAGAGTGACCAGGAGTCTCGACAACCTCCAGTGTGAGGGTGCCAATGGTGAAACGGTCGCCCTCTTTGAGCAAGATATCTGGCTTACGCTCGACAAGCGGATGCTTGAGGTTGTACCTTTTCGAGATTCGCTCATCAGTATACATGTAGACATCAGCGGGATGAATCGCCAGTGGTACCGGGTAGACCGCGCTAACCTCGTCAATAGCCCCTGTATGGTCAAAATGGCCATGCGTGTTGATAATATACTTAGGAGTGATTTGCAGTTCTTTAATGGCTTCGAGAATCCGGGGAGCCTCGTCGCCGGGATCTATAATGACAGCCTCGCGCGTTTGCGGGCAGGCATACAGATAGCAATTTTCTTCCAGCATGCCTACAGTGATACAGGCGACAATAGGCTGCTCTTGATTGGTGCTGGTCCCAGACATGGTATGCCGCTCTTTCTTTACAAACATTCGCTAACGTCAAGCGTTCGACCCCCATTATAACATAACGCTCTTCAACCGCCCTTCGTACCTGGGAGCTAAATAACCTATGTCAAAGTACTGGCTTGACTCCTCGCGCCTGCGGCGCTTGCCCTGGCAGGTGGTGTGATGCGTGTTGGCAGCCTGCAGCTGCCAACACGCATCACACCACCTGCTAAATATACATGATGTTAAATAGAAACCCGGCAGAAGTTAGCGGCAACGGCAGAAATTGCAGCTTCACCTCCTATGTGATAAAGTGGTCGACAACGAGGCTTTTTTGCCGATAGGTATGCATCATAACGACTTTTATAGACATTGCACACGGCGTAACCATGCAATGTCGCCTCGTAATTAAAAACTGTTTGAGGGTCTAGAACGTAAACTATTATAGCTGTTTATTCCTATATCAATCCTTCTTACATATCGGAGAAAAAATCTTTTACCATTTTTAACTGGACGAGAAAGAAAAAGATGTGTAGAATGGATGTAGGAAATGCAATCAGCAATAGCGGGAGATAAGGATCTCTCCTCGCCCTATGCAAGCCAGATTGCTGGCGTTTATTCGCATCGCAGTGCCCGCAAAAAATGTAGACGGTCGATAGCACTCGGAGGAAGAGAAGCAAAACATGTCGAAGGATCAATCGGAACGCAGAACCTATCGCCGGAGTCCTGGACGCCAGTATGACTCCGAGTTTGATCCCCTGCGCAGCCGTACTGGCGCTAGCAGGAGTGGTCAGCTCAATAGCAACGGGGCTCGACAGAGCGGTCGCTTGTCTTCGCCATCCGATAGCCGCTCTGGATCTCTTCATACCCAGCGACCCGACCCACGCAGAACACGCCAGTTGTTGCGCCAGCAGATCATTTCCAGTAAAGCTTCCGGGACAGAAGAGGGAGGCGATGAACTTCGCGAGCTAGAGACCGATGAGTTGGAGCAGCGTATGCGCCGCACCTCGGGCGTTATATCTAGCAATATTGCTAACAACGCCTCTGCATCACGTAGCCCTAACCGGACCCGTAACCTTTCCTCCCAGGCACCTTACCTTCCAGCGGCGCACGATCTCTACCTGGATGAAGACAACGAATGGGAACAGGCAGAACTTGATGAAGTCATAGACGACGATTATGAAGATGATCCTTTAGACGAGCGCCTGGGCTACGCCAGTCCAGGCCCGGGCATTGCGCGCTCAGCCCAGCTTCAGCCCCGGCGTAGCGTTATGTATAATGACGTCTATGAACGTCGTGCGCCCAGCGGTCGCCTGGCACCTCCTCTTCCACCAGAAGAAGAATACGATGAGCCCTATGAGGAATATGACGATGAGGGCTATGAGGAGATCGACGAACGCGAGGCCCGCCGTCAGAAGAAACGCAACAAGAAGGTCTCTCGGCGTGGAATTCTCATCGGCCTGGGGGCCGCTGCTGTAGCGACCGCAGGCGTCACCGCCTATGAGCTAGGCCCCAAAATTCCTCAAGCCATTAGCGACACCGGGAGCAATATAGAGCACCAGATCCAGGATGCCTTCAATAAAGGTATGGCCCAGGGAGCAGAAAACGCACGCAAGGAGTTTATCACGGCCTTGGATAACCTGGAGGGCTTTACCCTTCAAGGAGCGATTGAGGCCGCCAAGTTGACGCGGGTGGCCTATGACGTCTTTGTCGCACCCATCGTCCAGTTTGGCTCGACGGTCGCAACCGATTTCTTGAAGGCCATGCTCAGCGCGCTTAAGACCGCGCGCGGCCTGCTTGCGGGCGTCTACCAGGACAACGCGACCCTCCAGGCCATCCAAAAAGTCCTTGAAAGCTGGGTCAGCCAGGTACAGAATATGCCTAAGCAGCTTACCGCCGTGACCCAGACCGACCTGGATGGTGCTCAGGCCTACCTGCGTGCCCTCCAGCGCAAAATTGATGATGAGAAGGCCAAGCTGAATAACCCTCAGCCCTCGCCGACTGTTCCCGCTTCACCACAAGCCACACCCAAGGCCAAGCAATAAAGCAAGAAAATAGTTACCTGCTGAGACTGAGAGATTGGCGCCCCTGCGTTCGCCGATCTTTCAGTCTCGGCACATTCACTATATCGAAGAACGTATATGAGGAAGAGTGCCTTGATCCAGAGTGATGTAGAGCAACCTTCCATGCTGCGTATTGATGAGCTGGCGCAACAGGTGGGCATGCCAAGCCGGACGATTCGCTTTTACAATACCCAGGGGCTGTTGCCGCCTCCTGTCATGAAAGGGCGCACGGCCTACTACACGCAAGAGCATCTCGTGGTTCTGGGTATTATTCGCGAGCTTAAAGAACATCAGAATCTCTCGTTAGAGGCAATCAAGCGCCTGCTCGAAGTTCGCGACCAGCAGGGAGATGTACAGATGCACATGGCGCTCAAGCAGCGCCATCTCAAATCCCTGACCGTAGGTGGTACACAGGTTCATTTAGCCCAGGAAGAGCTGGCGCGCCAGGGAGAAGTAGCTGTCACGCGCATCAATGAACTGGTAGAATTGGGGCTGCTCTTCCCCTTCGAGGGCGAGCAGGGCGAGCGGCTCTTCACTGGAGATGATGTGCTCTTGCTTCAGCTTTACCGCCACCTGGAAGAACTGGGCCTCCCCCTCGCGCTCCCCTCACTTATCCGTTTCCAGCTCAAACAGCTTACGCGTAGCGAGGTCGCGGCCTATGAGCAACATCTGCTCCCCCGCTGGCGTGAAGAGGGTCTCGCGCTGGAGCAACAGACCGAGCGCTTCGAGGAGGTTATGGCTTTGTCTGATACACTCATTTCTCTCCTACACCGCAAGCTTCTCTACCAGGGCTAATGACTTCTCGCGCCTGCGGCGCTCGCTTGGAAAAGAGAAGTGGGGCGTACTGCCAGCCGTAGGCTGGCAGTACGCCCCACTTCTCTTACTCAGGAGTTGATGGCTTGTTTGAGCCTCAGGCTGGCAGTATGCCCCCACAATCTCTTACTCAGGAGTGGATGGCTTGTTTGAGACTACTTCTGTTTCGGCCTCATCCTCATCGACGTTTACCTCTTTGGTCTGCTCCTCTGCTTCGGCTGGCTCCTCTGGCTTCTTATCTCTCTCTGCCTCCTTGCTTGCCAGTTGGGGAATGCCATAGGTGGCGGCTACCTCTCCCTCGGGAACTGGTTTGGATCGGGAGATGACCAGGTAGGTGATGGGCAGCAGGAGGAAGAACAGGATTACCGACGTCCACTGCGCCTGCTTAAGAATATGGGTTCCGAGGAAGTCGACGATGATGTTGTCGCGCGTAAAGAAGATGAAGAACTGCGTAATCACATACGCGTACAGGTAGACCAGCATCAGCATGCCTGGGCGCCTGAACTTGCGCGCACAGTAGAGCATGACGCCGAGCAGTACGATATTGGTGATCATCTCGTACAGGGCCGCGGGCTGCACGGGAACGTTACAGAGGTTGTAGACGCCGCAGGCCCAGCTCTCGGGATGTACATAGACCGTCGACCAGGGTAGCGTGCTCTGATAACCAATGATGTCGCCATTGATGATGTTGCCAATACGCCCAAAGATCTGGCCCGCCGCGCCAAAGAGGACAGCCGCGTCTACCAGGACCAGCGGATTCACGCGCTCAACACGCGCACGCCAGAAGAGGGCCGCGATAACCAGGAAGATCGCGCCAAAGAAGGCCATGCCGCCCTCCCAGGTCGCGATAATATGAATAGGATTCTTCAAATAGTATTCAACCAGGTTTGGCTGCTGTAAGACGAAATACAGACGCCCACCAATCACACCAGCCGCGATACACCACCACAGAAGGCGGTAGACCAGGTCTTCCGTAACACCCTTGCGCTGGCAGTATCCCTTGATGACCCATAATCCTATCAGGATACCAACGACATACATCAAGCCATACCAGCGTACGGCCAGCGGGCCAAGCCTGAAGATGACCGGATCAATATTCAAGTAGATATAGGGTGGGCCAATACGTAACCACCCCCAATTTATAAGATCGGCGAACGGGAGAGTTCCCATGCTGTCACTCCATATACTGATAATTTCTCTAGCAAACAGGCGAGTAGGGTTGCAACCTCTTTCGCACCTGGTATTGCCAGCATTGTTGTTTTACGCTTTCCTGTATCATAATATGCATTACGTAACCACGCAACCCATCTATCGGGTAAATGTGAGGGGTTCCAGTTCTTGCCTCGGCTCGCGACGCCCACGGGTAAGGGGATATGGATGGAAAACGGCAAAGCCGTTTTCCATCCATATCCCCTTACCCGTGGGCGTCGCAGGTGCGCAAGCGCTCCTGAGCAAGAGAAGCTTCCCCCACACACCTACCTCTGAGCGCTACATATACCATTATCATAATCGAGTTATTCTTTCTTTTCTTTATCGCCATAGAAAGGCATATCTAACTACTATGCAGGAATGTCAAGAATTGCCGTCATCAACTACGCAGTCGGTGCCTACGGCAGCAGATCCGCGCAGGGCACGCATGCTTACGCTCCTGGGCTTTGGCGTCATGGTACTCGTCTGGGGATCTTTTCCCGTGGCAGCCAAAATTGGGACGGAGCACGTCCCGCCTCTACTCTTTTCTGCGGTACGCTTCCTCCTGGCGTTTTTGCTCTTGCTCATGGTCGCACGCTGGCGCCGGATAAGCCTCCGGATCACACGCACACAGCACTTGCGCATCTTTCTGACCTCGCTCTTTATGGTGGGCATACCAGCCGCTATTTTCTTTGCCTCGATCCCATACGCGCCGGCTGGCGCGCTTACCTTGATGTGGGCTACCGCGCCCCTCTTCGTCTCGCTCTTTAACTTCAGGGGGGCGGGAGAAGCGCGCGGCTGGCGTTTGCCTGTAAGCTTGCTTATTGGTATCGCGGGTATTTTGCTTGTGCTCCTGGGACGTGTTCCCTTTCTGCCCAACCAGGAGACGAGCATACCTGGTTTCGCCATGAGTGGACCCGCGCTTATCGCGGAGCTAATGGTCCTGGCCTCAGCGGCGGTCTATGGCTTTGGTATGCTGCTTGCTAAGCGCTATAGTGCCGATGTGCCTGTGCTAGTTATGACGGCCTGGCAGGTCTTCTATAGTGGCGTCGTTATCTTACTGGCCTCTCTCATCTTTGAGCATGGGGGTCCCTTCGCGCCCACCTGGAGGACCCTGGAGGCTTTACTCTATCTCGTGGTATTTTGTAGCTGCATTAGTTTCTTTCTGACCTTCTGGCTTATTCGACGGATCGGTGCGATCCGAACGGCTTACTCTGACTTTATCATTCCAGGTGTTACACTCCTCCTGTCATACTGGCTATTGGGAGAAGAGCTCTCGCCAGCTAAGCTTGGCGGCTTTCTCCTGGTTATGCTGGGGTGCGCTCTGGTTGAGAAGTAGCAAGGATTGGAGGCGCGTGCTACAATCATTTTGCGATCTCCTAGCAAAAATCTGAGTGCGGAGCACTAGCCCCCCCATTAGGGAGCAGGCGATAGTGGCGCCGCGCCCCCGAATGGGGGGTGGTTTTCGTATACAAAACACTTGCTGTATTGAACAAGCTTTATCCAGCAAGAATCTGCATGCAAGCGAATGCGAGTTACAATTTTGTGAAAAAGAGAGCATTCTTCCTGCGGCGCGCCCTCCTGGTGATATGTGTCGTTGTGCTTTTGGCATTACTGGCCCCTGTGCGCCGCGTACTCTACTATAATTCCTTTGTACAGGCACCTTGTGTCATTACCGCTAAATCCCTGCTCACCATTCGGGAGGGCAAGAGCAACGGAAGTGGAAATGTATATGGAAGTTACCAGCCTCAACTCTCCTACACTTTGACTCTTCCTGGAGGACAGCAGGTTCGCACAAAGGGCTTTGAGGGGCCAGATATCCTGGTCTACAGTACAAAAGAGGCTGTCCAGCACATTCTGGATCGCTATCGCGTTGGCGATATGAAGAGTTGCTGGTACGATCCAGCCAATCCCCAGCGTGCGCTGCTGGTCTTTCAGGGCTTTACCTTTGGGCAGATCTTGTCCAGTTTTGCCTTCTTTTTCCTGGCCTTCCTGATCTTTGTTCCCGCGCTGGCCTACTGTCTGGAGTGGCAGTTCTGGCGTTATATCGCGCTGCGTACGCGTGGGGTGCTGACGCGCGGCATTGTTGTCAATCGTGTTGAGCAACGCCGGCGCGACTTTACTAGTAATGTGTATACGGTGCTTTATCGCACGGGTGAAAATCAGCAAGAGGGGGTTGCGCGTCATATCCAGCTTATGGCACCTCCTATTGAGCGGCATAGTCTCCCCGATCTGTATAATATTTTTGTCTGCTACGATCCGCGCCAGCCTATGTATGATCGTTGTGGGAAGTTTCCGCGTCTCTATCGCATTATTCCAGGTGTGGTTGGTTCGCTCTTTTTTCTGGGGTTGACGCTTGCGTTTATGTATGAGGCACTCTTTAATCTCTATTGGGTATGATTTTAAAGCTAGAGAGAGGATGGATGGAGAATGGTTAGTCCGGAACAGTTGGTTGCGAGGGCGCGTGAGGCGGCTCGCAATGCGCATGTGCCTTATTCGCATTTTCATGTGGGGGCGGCGGTGGTGGCCGATGGACGTGTGTATACAGGTGTGAATATTGAGAGTGCCAGTTATGGACTGACGCTCTGTGCCGAGCGGTCGGCGCTGGCTTCGGCAATTTCGGCGGGGGATAAGCAGGTAAGCGAGATCGCTGTGGCCTGCGTTGATGCGCCTGATGGCGCGCCCCTGAATACACGTACACCCTGTGGGGCCTGTCGCCAGTGGATGATTGACCTGGCTCCAGATGCTGTTATTCATATCGATGGCGGGGTAGATGAGCAGGGTAAGCCAGTTATTCATAGTATGCATGTGCGTGATCTCCTTCCTAATGCCTTCCAGCTTTAAGCGTATATGCTCTCTCAATGGCTGAGTAACGCTTATCCTGGTATAGTATCTCGTTAGAGAGGGGTGCTTGTTGTCCAGTATTTCTGCGATAAATCGCCTTGTGCGCGATAAATCTGGCACCTATAAAAGGAAATTTCGCTCGCTATGCTTATTTGCCTCTTGTGTGAATTTTGTGTGAACTTCCCTTGACAGGCATTCTATTCTTGTGTACGCTATAGTTTACCAGTAGCATCTTGGTAGATACATGCGCTCCTTATGCATGACTTTGTAGAGTGAACCCCTAGTGCGAAAACTCTAGTTCTCGCTCTGAGGTGCATCTATGTGGTTTGGCGCACAGGCGCACAAGTACCACAACGGTCTCCTGACAACTTATCCCGGGTTCTGGCTCGGGTTCTCTTCCTGTTTTCTACGAGCACCAGGTCCGCGCAGGGACATACGGTGCACAGATGGCAGTTCTCTTTCCTCATTCCTAATTTTCCTGAGTCTAAAGCTTTCTCACCACCTGTTCGCGCATTGTTCCGATTACTTTATTTCCGGCGCACAACTGGCCCGCACAAGCAAGCATACATACAATCTTTCTCACTAAACGGGCCTTCTGCGTGGGGAAAAGCTATTGTTCGCGCACAACTGTACCGTGAGCCTTGAATTGGGGCAGCAGGGTAGGTGCTCCCAATTGCCGGTTTACAGAACGAGTAGTGCTTCCATGCATCTAATGGTGTTTCGCTACCAGGTCGTAGGCCTGGATACTAGCAAGCTCAGGAAGGAGCCTACCATGGCGCATCAGTTTACACTTGGCGTCGAAGAAGAGTTCCAGATGGTCGATAAACATACGGGCCAGCTTGCCTCGCATATTCATGCCATCATGGACAAAAGCGTCCCCTCGCTCGGCGAACACATTAAGGCAGAGATGTTGCAGTCGGCAGTGGAGCTGATTACGAATGTCTGCTCCGACATTACGACGCTGCGTCTCGATCTCCAAAACTTGCGCGCCCAGCTTATTAACCTGGTTGAGGCCGAGGGGCTGGCCTTGATTAGCTCGGGGACGCATCCAACGGCGCACTGGAAGGACCAGGAGCGCACGCATAATCCGCGCTACGAGGAACTTGAAGAGGAATACCAGGATGTAGGACGCTCGATTCTGATCTTTGGTCTGCATGCGCATGTGGGGGTCGAGAGCCAGGAGATTGCGATCTCGCTTTTGAACCAGTTGCGCACCTGGATACCTCACCTTCTGGCCATCTCTTCTAACTCGCCCTTCTGGGCCGGACGTCATACGGGCCTCAAATCGTATCGCTCTATCGTCTGGAAGCGCTTCCCGCGCTCTGGTGTTCCTATGCTTTTTAACTCGTATCGCGATTTTGATGGCTATGTACAGGGGCTTATCAATACTGGCTGTATCGATAACGGTAAGCGCATCTGGTGGGATGTGCGCCCACATCCTTTCTTCAATACGGTCGAGTTTCGGATCGCGGATATGCCCGCGACCCTTGAGGATACGCTGGCCATGACGGCTTTTGTTCAGGCCCTGGTGGCCAAGCTCTCCTGGATGCATAAACGCAATCTGACTACGTATGCTCTGCCCGCGCACTTCATTGAAGAAAACAAGTGGAAGGCCAGCCGTTACGGACTCGATGCTGAGTACGTCGATTTTGTGCAACAGCGTCGCATGACTATGCGCGAGTCGATTGGCGAGACGCTTGATTTTGTAGACGATGTGCTGGATGATCTGGGAAGCCGCCGCGAGATTAACTATCTGCGTACGCTCCTGGAGGATCCGCGCGGTACCGGGGCCGATAGGCAGCTCGCGGTCTATAAGGAGACGGGGAGTCTGTATGCTGTGACTCACTACCTTATGCGCCAGGTACATGAGAGTTCGTCGCTCAATAATCATCGCTCCTGGTGAGTGATGGGTAGGGAAATTGTTTTTGCCTTGCGGTTGTCTAAAGTGCGGTTGGCGCGACGTGGGACCTGGCGACCGTAGGTGGTTCGCCAGGTCCCACGTCGCCCCCCCAAGCTTCCTCTTCATTAGTTTTTCTCCTTTATTTGTGTGGTGTGGTTTTGTTTTTTGCCGCCTGCGGCGGCAAAAAACAAAATAAAAAGAATTTTTCTGGGGACGCCCTAGACCCCGGCAGGGAGGACTTCGTCCCCCTGCACCCCCTTTTTCTGGGTTACTCCAGGCTCCGGCGGGGCATCCTGCACCCCCTTTTCGAGGAACTACCAGACCCTGGCAGGGGAATTTCGTCCCTCTGCGCACTCCTTTTTCTGGGTATCCCAGACCTGGCAGGGGGGTTGCTCTCCTGCACCGCTTTTTCGGGGAAACCTTAGATCCTGGCAGGGGGATTTCGTCCTTCTGCACCGCTTTATGTGAAGGGGATATAATAGGGGGGAGCCGTGGGGCTTGGGAGAAGATGGTGATGTGATTTTTTGACATAGTCTTCTCTACTTTCGAGGGAAACGGTGTTGTTTCCAGATGACCGATGAGGGAGTGAATAAGAAATGGTTAAAGAGATGGTTCACCAGACGGGTAGGAGGCGCGAGTTGAGTACGTATGAGCGTTATCTGCGTACGGATGAGTTGCTTGCGCTGCAGAAGGCGGAGGGGGAACTGGCTCATCATGATGAGTTGCAGTTCCAGGTTGTGCACCAGGTTTTTGAGCTGTGGTGGAAGGAGAGCGCTTTTGAGCTGCGGACGATTCGCACACTTCTGGGCAAGGGCGATCTGCCCTATGCCATTCGCTTGATGCAGCGGGTGATTCGTACGCAGCATTTGATGCTTGAGAATTTGCGGATGCTTGAAAGTATGACGCCCTGGGAGTTCCATGCTTTTCGCAAGGTGCTTGAGGATGGGGCGGGTACGGATTCGCCTGGCTTTCACGCGCTGATGCGTCTCTCGCCTCTGCTGTGGGATGATTATAAGGCCCTGCTTGAGCGCGAGGGCGTGACACTGATCGAGGTTCATACACAGCCACAACATTATCCCCTCCTCCTGGCGATGGCTGAGGCACTCATCGATTATGATGAGATTTTTCAGCTTTTCCGCGCCCAACATTTTAAGCTGGCGATACGGATGATTGGTCCGGGTTCGATGGGTACGGGTGGGACCTCTATGCAGGTCCTTGAGCGCACCCTGCGTGATGCCTTCTATCCTGAGCTCTGGCAGGTGCGCAATGAGCTGACTGAGCTGGCGAATCAACAGGGTGAGCGATAAGGAATTTTTTGTAGAACGTCTTGTTTGTCTGCGCTTTGCGCAGACAAACAAGACGTTCTACAAAAAATTATTCTTCTCCCAGGGCGGTGAACATGTAGCAGTTGTAGGAGACGGCGCGTTCGAGGTCTGAGAGGCGAATGTGCTCGTTGGGTGAGTGGGCGGCGCTGCCCCAGTAGGCGGCGTTGCCGGGGGCCATCAGTCCGAGCAGGTTGACGTGCTTGCGCATGGAGCCGAGCAGGGGTAGGGTTCCTCCACCAAGGGGGGTGATGGAGACGGGCTTCTCCGCGTACTCCTCGGCGATATGGGCCACGCGTTGCGCGAAAGGATGAGCCAGGGGTGTCATGACGGGTTCGGCGTTGCCGAAGGTCGTAATGCTAATGTCCTGGTAGCCGTGGGCGTCGAGGTGGGCGCGCAGTTTGGCGACGATGTCGTCCGGGTCCTGCTCGGGGACGAGACGGAAATCGATCTTGGCCATGGCTTTCGCTGGCAGGACGGTTTTGGTGCCCTCGCCGGTGTAGCCGCTCAGCAGGCCCGCAATATTGCAGGTTGGCGAGAATGCCTGGCGCTTGCGCAGTTCGATGCCGGTCAGGTTGTCATTGAAGGTCTCGACGGCGAAGGCTTTTTTGAGGAGTTCTTCGTGATCACCCTGGCTGGCTAAAGCCTCAATCTCAGCCTCGCTGGGGGTCATGACGGCGTCATAGAAGCCGGGGATGAGGACTTTTCCTTCGGGGGTGCGTAGCGATGCCAGGGCCTGTACCAGGCGCCAGGCGGCGCTGGGCAGGATAGGGGCATTGCCTGAGTGCGCGTCCACGCCTACGCCCTGGACGTCGAGCTGAACATATACCAGGCCTTTACAGCCAAGCACCAGGCTGGGGCGTCCGTCCTCATCGAAGCCGGAACCTTCCCAGAGCGCGCCATCGCCTTGCAAGAGGTGGGCGTATTTCCGCGCGATCTCGTCGAAGTGGATGCTGCCGATCTCTTCTTCGCCCTCGATCATCCAACGAATCGTGATGGGGAGTTCGCCGTGGGCGGCACGTAGGGCGCGGATAGCAGTCAGGCGGGCGGCGATCTCGGCTTTGTTGTCGGAGGAGCCGCGGGCGTAGAGTTTGCCATCGCGTATGGTTGGCTCAAAGGGTGGAGTATCCCAGAGTTCCAGGGGTTCGGCGGGCTGGACGTCGTAGTGATTGTAAAGCAAAAGGGTGAAGGGGCTGCGACCGCGAATTTCGCCGAAGATGACGGGTGGGGCGTCGTCTACGGTCAGGCGTTGGATGCTAAAGCCGTTCTCAGCGAGCAGCGACTCTACGAGGTTCGCCATTTCTTCGACGCCGTCATTCTGGGCGGCGACACTGCGCTGGCGGCAGAGGCGTTCCAGAAGGTGTTGGGCTTCGTCTTTGTGTTGGTCGAGGTATGCCTGGACGGCGTTTGATTGGAGCTTCCTGGTCATAAGAGTTGTTCCTTTCTTTTTGTTTTTGCCGCCTGCGGCGGCAAAAACAAATTAAAAAAGTTTTTTCTGGGGACACCCCAGACCCCGGCAGGGAGGACTTCGTCCCCCTGCACCCCCTTTATCACATCATCTTACAGAAAAAGAAGTTTCTGGGGACACCCCAGACCCCGGCAGGGAGGGCTTCGTCCCCCTGCACCCCCTTTATCACATCATCTTACAGAAAAAGAAGTTTCTGGGGACACCCCAGACCCCGGCAGGGGGACTTCGTCCCCCTGCACCCCCTTCACCACGGCTATCTACTTAAAAGGGTTAGGCGAGGTTTTGGAGGAAGCGAGCTACGGTGCGGATGCCACGGTAGAATTGGGCGAGCGAGTATTTTTCGTTGGGGGCGTGGAGGTTGTCGTCGGGGAGGCCAAAGCCCATGAGGACAACGGGGACGTGTAGGATTTCGTTGAAGAGGGCTGCGACGGGGATCGAGCCGCCTTCGCGGAGGTAGATGGGTTCTTTGCCGTAGGTCTCTTTGAGGGCCTGGGTGGCGGCGACCATGGCGGGGTTGTCCAGGTCGACGACGAGGCCTTCGCCGCCGTGCAGGTTTTGGACGGTGACCTTGACGCCTTCGGGGGCTGCGTTGTGGACGGCCTTCTCAAAGAGGGGAAAGATCTCTTTAGAGATGAGGTCGGGCGGGAGACGCAGGCTGATTTTGGCTTTGGCGACAGCCGGGATGACTGTTTTGGCGCCCTCGCCGATGAAGCCGCCGGAGATGCCGTGGACCTCTAGCGTGGGGCGCGCGCTGATGCGCTCCAGAGGCGGGTGTTCTGCCTCGCCAACGAGTTGCGAGACGCCCATTTCCTCGCGCAGGGCCTCGGCGAAGTTCAGAGGGTCCTTCTCCCAGAAGTCGCGCTCAACCTGGGCGGCGGGGCGTAGTTTGTCGTAGAGGCCGGGGATATGGATGTGTCCCTGCTCGTCCTTCAGTTTGCTGATGATAATGGCAAGGGCGTGCAGGGGGTTGGGGGCGATGCCGCCGTAGGTGCCTGAGTGCAGGTCGCGCCTGGCGCCCTGAACTTCGACCTCGGTGTAGATGATGCCACGCAGGCCGGTGATCAGGGCCGGGGTCTCGGGTCCGGGCATGTGGGTGTCGCAGATGAAGGCGGCGTCGCAGCCCAGGGGTTCGGGAGTGGTACGCACATAGTGCTCGATGGATTCGCCTCCGGCCTCTTCCTCGCCCTCGATGAGGACCTTGACGTTTACGGGCAGCTTGCCATCGACGGCCATGAGAGACTCCAGGGCTTTAAAGACGAGCATGGTCTGCCCTTTGTCGTCACATGCGCCACGGCAATAGATGTTGCCATTGCGGATGGTTGGCTCGAAGGGGGGCGTGTCCCAGAGTTCCACAGGATCGACGGGTTGGACGTCATAGTGCCCGTAAATAAGCACGGTAGGCTTGCCAGTGGCATTGAGCCACTCTCCATACACGAGGGGATGGCCCTGGGTCGCGATGACCTCGACTTTGTCGAAGCCGATGCTTTGCAGGTCGCGGGCGGCGTATTCGGCGGCGGCGCGGACGTCGCCTGCATGCTCTGGCAGGGTGCTGATGCTGGGGATGCGCAACCAGCCTTTCAGTTCGTCGAGGAAGCGTTCCTCGTGTTCGGTAATATATGTTTCTAGCTGTGTCATAAAGCGAGTAGACCCTTTCTATTTTTCCAAGTTTTATTCGCCCAAGCCATATTCAGAAAAGGAGTTTTTTCATCCTATCAGCTAGGGAGGGGAGTTGTCCAGTGGTGCACCGCCTATGCAGGTGCAAAAAGGGAGGGCGAGATTACATGCCGCCAGCAGGTGCGCAAGGGAGTCCAGGTCGCACGCCGCCCGTGCAGGTGCGCAAGGGAGTGCTTGTAAACCCCCATTCGGGGCGCAGCCGCACAACCTACCTTGCGCACCTGCTGGCGGCTACGTTCCACGGGGAGTGTGGCAGGGGCCATCGTTACGGGAAGGTGTTCATTGCCCGGTATTTATGCGATAAATCGCCTTGCGCGCGCTAAAGCGGGCGCCTATGAACAGAGGGGCGGATCGCCGAATGGAAATCAGGTTGTTAAGGTGCGGTTGGTGGTTGGTGTGGTTGTGAGCGATTGTGGTTTTGGATGAAGAAGAGCTGGTAGGTTCGGAGGTGGCATCAGATGGAGAGGGGTTGGAGGGGGTTGTGGTGGGGAAGAGGTTTCGGGGTCAAGGTCAGAAGGATCGAGGTCGGAATCAGAGGAGTTGAGGTTAAAAGTTTCGGAGTCGGAGGTGTCAGGGTCGGAGGGTTCAGGGTCGGAGTCTGAAATTTCGGGGTCGGTGGGTGGGATGTGAGCGATTGTGATTTTGGGGAGGAAGGGGTATTGAGTGAGGAGAGAGGGGATGAGGAGGCGGATGGCGGGGTGAAGGGTGTAGCGGCCGCGAGAGGCGGTGAGGAGGCTGGCTTTGGCCATTTTGCTGAGGAGCTGGCGGGTACAGTCGTAGTCGAGTTGGAGGGCGGCGCTGACTTGGGTGGGGGTGAGGAAGGAGCCGTAGTCATGGAAGAGACGTAGGAGGGCGAGGCGCTCGGGAGTCAGGGTTTTGTGGGCGCTGAGGGTGGTGAGGGCGAGGCTCTCATCAAGTTTGGCAATGCGGAAGGAGAGGAGGTCGGATGGGCAGTGGAGGAGGTAAGAGGTGGGTTGGAGCAGGGAGCCAAGGGAGGAGAGGAGGTAGAAGGTAGAGACGGGGAGGCGTTTGAGATGGAGGTGATGATCAACCTGGGAGACCAGGGGCGAGGAGCGTTTGCAGGTATGGAGCAGGAGGATGCTAATCTGAAGCTGTTCCGCGAGGCGACGCAGGATAGAGAGAAGTTCGCGGTCATTGCCTTTGAAGAGGGGGCGGAGGGAAGCGAGGTTATCAATGACCAGGAGGCGGGTATCGGGATAGCTGCGCAGCCAATCGCAAAGGTCGTGCAGACCCTCGGAGGCGGTAAAGGGTTTCCAGGTATTGGTGATGTTGAGGTTGGTGAGTGGGGGGAGATCGGGGTGAGCGACAGTGAGGCGCGTATATATCTCCTGTAAGCGGAGGGCGGAAGATTCGAGCGCGAGGTAGAAGATGGTGCCATAGAAGGGGCGGAGGTATTGGGAGGCGGCGTCGAGCGCGGGGTCCTGGGTAGCGAAGGGGGGCGTGGCGGTCGCGATGTCGAGCATGAGCTGGAGGGCGAGGGAGGATTTACCGGAGCGGGGGTCGCCGCTGAGGAGGGTCAGGCCGACGGGGAGGAGGTTTTGGATGATCCAGGGTTCGTGCGTGGGAAGGAAGACAGGGAGATCGGTGAAGGTGGTGAAGGGCATGTCGGGGCGGGCAAAGAGTTCTGAGAGGTTAGGTGTAGTGGTCATAGAAGCTCCTTAATTTGTTTGTAGGGGCGACGATGTAGGAGTCTGGCGTTACGAGGGTGTTTTTATGTGTGCATAGAAGATGTTATATGATATATAGTTACATTAAGTGTATATAAAGTGTAATAAAGAATAGATGATTTTGTCAAGGGTAACGGGGATAGATTGAAGGAATTGGAGTTGTGGGGGGTATGACGTTATGGCGAGTTGTGGGCGAGCCAGTATTCGGGCGATAAATCGCCTTGCGCGCGATAAATCGGGCGCCTATGGGAATTGATTTTCTCCTCTGTGGCAGGGGGCTTTTGCTTCACTTGACGCCAATAGGAGGCGTTGCCGGGATATCCACGCACAGGCAGGATGGGCATGGGTGTGCTTCTGATGGCTTCTGATGGCTTCTGATGTATATAAGTGATGCGTGCTTTTTGGACGAAAACCTTGCATAGCTCACTAAGGCTCGCATAATATAGGGAGACATCAGAGAGGCATTCCCTTTCACCAGTGGGTGAACATATATTCCTTTGAATGGATGAAGAACACTGAAAGAAAAGATAGGATGGGATGAGCAGAGCTATGCGTGAACCACCGAGGATTAGCGAGGAAAACCTTCGCGCCTGTTTGCGGGACCAGTATGATCTGAGTCCCGTCACGCTGACGTTTCTTCCCCTGGGACATGATTACGACGCCGGGATATATCGTGTGGAAGGCGAGCAGGGAACAGCCTATGCGCTTAAAGTCACGACGAGATCGCTCTACGAACCACGATGTCTGGTTCCTCGCTATCTCAGTGATCAGGGGATTGCATCGGTCGTGGCTCCCATTCCCACCCGCAGCGGTGCATTGTGGGCCCAGCTCTCGGATTGGACCGTGATCGTCTACCCTTGGATCGCCGGAGAGAGTAGCTTGACGGGGATGACGGACGAGCAGTGGAAGCAGGTGGGAGCCATCTTCCAACGGATTCACCAGGTCATGCTACCGCCTGGTGGCTTTGCGTCTTTGCGCAAGGAGACCTTTGATCCGACGGAGTATGTTCGATGGGTATGTGCCTTTGAAACCCAACACGCCCATACACAAGGCGGAGGTGCCTCACAGCGTGCGCTTCGCTCCTCCTGGGTGGCGCATAAGTCCACGATTCATACGGTGGTGACCTCCCTGGAAAAGCTGGCAGCGGTGCTCCAGTCGCGACCATTGCCCTACGTCATCTGTCACGCCGACCTGCATGCAAGAAATCTGATCCGGAATCGAGCGAGCCAGGTATTTGTGGTCGATTGGGATGAGGTGATGCTGGCTCCTAAAGAGCGCGATTTCATCTTTGTCAGGGCACCACACGCAGAGGCGTTTTTTCAGGGCTATGGGCAGGCGGAGATCGATTGGGTGGCCCTCACCTACTTCCTCTGGGAACGGGTCGTACAAGATCTGATCGAGTGTACTCACAACGTGTGTTTCAGGGATGATTGGGGAGAAGAAAGCAGGGCCGAGGCCGTCCAGTTGCTTGATGTGATCCTGGCAGAGGACAGGGGCCACATCGACGCTGCCTATCAAGCCGCAGCCCATCTACCAGGAGATCTCACCGTTCACAGCGGGAGGGGTTCTTGATGAAACTTCTCCGATCCATCTGATTGATCCCCGCACACCAACGTAGCATGTTCGCACCATTTCGATTGTGTTATGGCGAGATACGTGTATTTCTGTATTATTGCGATAAATCTCCTTGCGCGCGATAAATCGGGCGCCTATGTTTTTAAAAATTCGGATGCGTGTTGTGGATGGTGGGCGCGATTTATCGCGCGTGTAATGGGGGTTCGGGGTGGTGAGCCGATAAATCGCGCGTGTATGGATTAGGCAAGTGTATGGATTTTGTGCAAAGTGGGCACGATTTATCGAGTGCATATGGGTTTTATGAGTTGTGGGCGCGGTATGGAATTCTTTTGGGATGGTGATGAGCGTATTTTCATTGAGGGTAGGGGTGGGGCGCCCGCATTTTTCAATGGGGCGCCGGGGTGAGGGGTGGGTCAGGATTTTTCGGGGGTGAGGAGGGTGGTGCGTTTGTCGCGGAGGTATTGGGCGATCTGAGCGGGTTCCTCTTTGCGGAGGGCCTGGGCTTTGATGTCGGCGAGGACGTTGCTCCATTGTTCTTTGGCGGTGAGGAAGCGGTTGTCGCGGGCGAGGAGTTCCTCGAAGATGTGGCGTTCGAGTTCGTGCCAGAGGGAGCGGTCGCGGCCGTCGAGGTCGCCTTCGTCGGGTTCGTAGTCCTGGTCGCTGGTGTGGTTGTCGATGCGGGCATGGAGGGGGTTGAAGTACTGGCGGAGCATTTCTTCCATGCGCGATATGTCGAGGGAGCCGGCGTCGAAGGCGAGGGTGCCCGAGAGGGTTACCTGGACGACGGGAGGCTTCTCGGTTTGGGCGTAGGCGGGGCCTTTGTCCTGGCAGTAGGATTCGAGGCGCAGATAGATGTCCTCTGGCTCGTTGAGGCCGTCGACGCGGATTTCGTGGCGCACGAAGGGGCGGCGGGTGCTCTTAAGGCGCTCGGCGTGGTGGATGCGTTCTTTCTTCTCCAGGTTGATGATGCGTCCGGGCTCGTCGGTGTCGATCTCGACGTAGTAGTAGCCACGATCCTCCCACTGGACCTCTTCGGCGCTACAGGTCTCGGTGGAGCCGGGATTGTAGATCCAGCCGTCGAATTCGTAGGGTTTGTGGACGTGACCGAGGGCGAGATAGTCGACCTGGCCGCTGAGGGCCTGGAACTGGGCCATGGTGGGAAGGCCCTGGATGCGGGCGACCATGCCATCGATGCCGGTGTGCATCATGAGCAGGCGGTAGGCGACGCCGGAGGCGTCTTCGTCGGCGCGAGCGTCCTGGAGGGCGTGTGACATGCCTTCGAGGGCGCGGGAGGTTGAGGAGCCAAGCCAGTGGATGCCGTAGACGCGCAGATTGCCGTCGAGGAGATCGACATAGGCGCCGAGCATGTTTTGCTGGTCCCAGGGTTCGAGCTGGGGCATGCCGTCGACCATGCGCGGCTGGAGCAGGACGAGGTAGCCCTGATAGCAGAGGAATTGCAGCCAGGAGGTACCCTCGCGGTAATAGCTGCGGTCGTGGTTGCCTTCGATGGCGATCACGGGGATATTGGCGTCCTTAAGCTTCTTCAGACCTTCGATGGCGTGGATGAGGGTCAGGGCGTCGATGGCGCGTTTGTTGAAGAGGTCGCCGGCGATGACCATGAAGTCAACGCGGCGCTCGATAGCTTCATCGACGAGTTCCCAGAAGGCCCATGTGAAGTCGTTGAAGCGTTCGCGGACGCCGTATTGTTCATAGCCCAGGTGGGTGTCCGCGCAGTGTATGAAGGATGCGCGCATAAGGGTTATGCCTTTCTTTTTTGGTATATTCCAATAAATTGGGAAAGAAAAAATTTTTGTGGGGGACACCCCACGCCCCGGCAGGAGGGGGACCCTCCTGCACCTCCCCTTCCAATACATTGGAAAAGTAATATTTTTTGTGGGGACACCCCACGCCCTGGCAGGAGGGAGACCCTCCTGCACCTCCCCCTTTTTATGTTACATGGTGGCGGGGCCGGTCATGAAGGCGCGGGCGGCGGCGGCGACGAGGATCAGGGCGGCGATGCCGTAGATCAGGGCGTCGGTGCGTGGTTTTTTGCCGCTGGATGCGTAGGTGGTAGCGACGGGTATGGCGAAGATGACGATGGCTCCATAGACGTAGTGGAGGTAGTAGAGGTTGGAGCCGCCGCCGGGTTTGAGGCCCGAGGCTACCATGATGAGGCCGAGAAGGCCTTGTAGGGCGGCGAGGCCGACGGCGATGTACATGCCAATCGCCAGGGGCCGGGTGACACCTGATTTACGAAAATATTGCACGAAGCTCCAGATCATGACGATGGCGCCTGAGAGAAAGATCAGGTATGGGTTGTATTGATGAAGGGTTAGTACGAGTCCAGTCAAGGTTGATACTCCTCAAGGAATCTATTCTTTGCCTACTTGGCATAACCGGTAAGGGTTGTGGATGCTGTGTTGTAATATAGCGCGAGTGGGGAGGAAAAACAAGTTGGGGGCAAGGTATGGCGGTATGGGGGTTGCGGGCGGTTCGGTTTTCGGGCGATAAATCGCCTTGCACGCGATAAATCGGGCGCCTATGACATTGGGAGGCGAGTAAAAAAACAAGTAAGAGATAGGAAAAAGGTGAGAGGATGAGTTGGAATAGCCAACTCATCCTCTCACCTTTTTCCTATCTCTTAGAATCTCTGGTCTTGGAGGACGGAGTGCATGTATTCGCGGAGGGCGGGGGCTAGTTCGGGGCGTTTGAGAGCGTAGGCGATGGAGGTCTTGAGCAAGCCGAGGGGGGTGCCGGTGTCGAAGCGCTCGCCATCGAAGCGGAGGCCGTAGCAGCGGCCGGATTCGGCCTGGCGCTGGAGGGCGTCGGTGAGCTGAATCTCGCCGCCTTTGCCGGGCTGGGTCTGCTCTAGAAGTTCGAAGATGTCGGGCGAGAGGACATAGCGACCGGCAACGGCCAGGTTGGAGGGGGCCTCTTCAGGGTCAGGCTTCTCGACCATGTGAGAGATTTTGATGAAGTCGTTTTCGCCTTTGACGGCCTCGCCAGCGACGATGCCAAAGGATGAGGTCTCTTCTTTGGGGACCTCGAAGAGGGAGATGACACTGCTCTGGGTGCGCTCAAAAAGTTCAATCATGCGGGGCAGGCAGGGTGTTTCGGGGGCGACCAGGTCATCGCCGAGCATGACGACGAAGGGTTCGTTGCCCACGAGGTGTTTGGCGCAGAGGACAGCATGCCCCAGGCCGTGGGCCTCTGGCTGGCGGACGGCGGCGAATGAGGCCAGGGTCTGTACGCGGCGCAGCTCCTCTAGCTCTTTGAGCTTGCCTTTGCGCTCCAGGGTGCGCTCCAGGTCGGGGAAGGAGTCAAAATGGTCTTCAATGCTGCGCTTGCTGGAGCTGGTGACAAAAATAATCTCTTCAATTCCAGCGGCCACGGCCTCTTCTACAATGTATTGTAACGTCGGTCGATCGACGAGGGGTAACATCTCTTTGGGGATTACTTTACTTGCTGGCAGAACACGAGTGCCTAGACCAGCTACCGGCAGTACGGCTTTACGTATGCTCATCGGTCCTCCTGATAATAAGAGCACAGAAGTGACGCCTTAATGTCTGACGCTCGACTTCTCTTTTACTATTGTAGTGTATGTACTTATGGTTGGTCAATCTGTACCAGGGAGACGACGCTACGAGGGGAGACGACGCTGCTGAAGCACGCGTCTAAATATAATGGGGACGGGCGATGTGTGGGTGATGATGGGAGCGACGTGCGTGGCACGTCGCTCCCATCATCACCCACACATCATCTTTTTAGCTGGGGAAGTGGAGGATAAAGAGTCCGGCGATGTAGAGGATGAAGGTAATGGTGTAGATTTGGGAGGTCCAGAGGGTGAAGCGGTCACGGGCCTGCCAGCCGTAGAGGAGCATGGCCAGGACGAGGCCGGTTGAGAGGCGACCGGCGGAGACGAGTTCCTCATATGAGGCGATGGACATGAAGATGGTCAGGGCCAGATTTAGGCCCCAGATGAGCCAGGTGTGCCAGGTACAGTTGCCCCAGCGGCGCAGGAGGACGGCGCGGGCGAAGGCGATGATGCTGAGCACGGTGGGGATAAGCATCAGGATGATGAGTGGGGGGAAGCGATTATGGTCCTGGTAGAAGACAAATAGCCCGCGAAAGGGGATGCGCTCGAAGGGGGGAGCATAGCCCAGACCGGTACGCCCAAAGATGACGACGATCAGGCCGTACCAGAGTACGATGGGGAGGAGCGAGATGAGGGCGAAGCGGATGCTTTCCCACCAGCGGCGGCGCCAGAAGAGGAGCGCGATATAGCCCAGGGGGAAGAGGGCGGCGGTTTCGCGTGCGAGGACGGCCAGACTCATGCAAAGGGCGGCTGTACGGGTGCGTTTCCATTCTAGCGAGAGCAGGCCCAGGCAGATCAAAAAATAGGTCAGGGGTTCGGTTGTGTCGAAGATAAAGGCGGTGGCCTGGCCGAAGTAGAGGCCGAGGGCCAGGCTATACCAGGGCGAGAGCTGGCGTCGCTTGAGCAGATAGGCCGCGATCTCTACGCTGCCCACAATTGAGATAAAGTTGATGAGCAGCATGGCATATGGGACCAGGACTTTCTGTCCCAGGCTAAGTAGCGCCGTCAAGAGGGGATAGATAATGCGTTGATAGCGGTATGAGGGATCATCAATATGCGCGGGCGCGTGCTGGGGGTCGGTCACCATATAATAGAAAAACTGGCCATCGTAGCCGGCGCTTCCATGAGCTACATGCTGCGAAAAGACTGTACCGATGTGCACATAATGCAAGGCATCATACTGCTTATATATGCTAAACGCCACGATGAAGACCAGGTAGAGCAACGCTGTAACCAGCGAAGGTCTGATAAGAAATGCCAGGAGGCGCCTGGGTCCTGCCTGTCCCTTCCCCTGCTGAATCAGTTCGCCTGAAGACGCCGTCTGTGTGCCTGTACTCATGAAAAAAACCTGCTTCCTCTTGCAATATTAGGAAAAAGTCTAGCAGAACCATTTGGAAATGGCAAGAACGATGCTTTGGCGAGGGGGTTGGCAAAAGCGCCTTCGATCTCATAGGCGCCACGTTTACGGCGCGCAAGGCGATTTATCGCAGCGGTACATGGTTGCGACCAGCCAGATGTCATGCGCCGTTTGTTGGAGAGAAATACCATCCAGGGACAATGAGAGAGCGGTGATATGAGTCGATTAACCGTTGCCCGGCATCACTGCGATAAATCGCCTTGCGCGCGATAAAGCGGGCGCCTATGTCACGTAGGGAGAGCCCATGTGGTGAGTGGATTTGGGCGCATGTGAGGGTGGGTGAGTTATTCGTGAGTATTTGCAGAGTAAAGATTAACTGCGTCTTGATGTTTTCTTGAAATCTCAGCTTTATAATCGAGAGTGTCGGTGGGAAACAAGTAGGCAGAGAAATAAGTTCCCGGGCGACAAGCTTATTCCACGCATATGTTTATGCTCTGCGAAAAGAGAATAGATAGAAATTTTTGGAAATGAAGGAGCTAGCTGATGAATTGGAAAAAGCAGGCACGGCGCTTGAGCCTTCTTCTCGTCTTGAGCGCGTTGCTTATTCTCTCATGCACGCTGGTGGCGTGTGGAGGTAATGCTAGGGGTACGAGCACAGGTACGACGACGAGTAGCACACAGACGACGTCCAGTCAGTCGACGTCTGATCAGTCTACGACGAGCGATAATGGCAGCGATGATCAGCAGATTCAGAACCTGATGCAATCGGCGAATGATACGTCTCCAGATAACAATGGTGGTTCGCATGGCAGCGATGATGGGTTTATTCCCTAAGCAGGTCCCTACCGGAATGTTGGCCAAGTTCATAGCCTATATTCACGCTGAAAAAGAGTTTTTTGAGAAAGGATTCGGTTTAAAGATATGATCAGCCCAATGCAGTTTGTACGCCAGTTTTCGGGTCGTGTTGGTTTCGCCGTTGGTTTGGGGGTGCTCTCGTTGAGCATGGCATTGCCGGCACAGGCTTTCGCGGCCACGACGAATGTTGATGCCCAGAAGTGTGGGGCCAAGGATGTAAAGTGTGTGATTGCCTTTGGAGATCAGCGTATCACTGAGCGCCTGACCGATCTCAGCGCCCTAGACACCAAGGTGCAGACCTTGCAGCAGAAGAAGCATATCGGCGAAGACGAGGCCGACGCCTTGAAAAATGATGTGAGCACCAATAAGAATGGCCTCAATACGCTGAAGAGCAAGCTGGACGCCGAGAGCGATGCCCAGGCCGCGCGCCAGGATGTGAAGAACATTTATGAGCAGTTCCGCATCTATGCCGTTGTGCTACCACGCGATGAGCATAGGCTGCACCTTGACGTCGAGAAGACCCTCGATGATAAGCTCACGGATATGAAAACGAAGATTGAGGCCCGCATCGATAAAGCGCCCGCAGATAAGAAGGATCAGTTGAACAGCCTGTACAATGACTACAAGGCGCAGTTGGCGGCCGTCACGCCTCTGATTGATGGGGCGAAGGCCATCCTCCCTAACATGACCCCGGCCAACTTCAATACTAATCGCAGCGCCTATGAGGGGCAGCTCAATACACTGAAAAGCGATGAGAAGACCATCCAGAGCGACCTGCAAAAGGCCGCTAGCGATCTGAAGCAGATCAACCAGACTCTTAAAAAGAAGTAAAAGTGGATAATAAAAATACAGTGGTGCCCTCGCATGCGAGGGCACCACTGTATTTTTATTATCCACTTTTAATGGCCCTGGCCGGTCAGGAGGCCGTAGAAGAGCAGGAGAGCGGCTGTGGTGAGGACCAGGGTTGTAATAATGAGGCCGGTATTGGTCAGCCAGCTCAGGCGCTGCTGCTTCATTACCTTGCGGCTATTGCCGATGATGAGCAGGTAGATGACCAGAATGGGGGTTAAGACGCCGTTGAGGATATTGGCCCAGAAGAGTAGGGTGATGGGATCGAAGTGGCAGAGGGCCAGGACCAGGCTTACCGCTAGCGCGCAGGTAAGGATGAGATAGAAACCTTCGCGCTGCCAGGGCTTCTTGGAGAGGCCCACGGGCCAGCCGAAGGTGCCTGCCACGGCATAGGATGTACTGGCAAGCAGGACGGGAATCGCGACCAGGCCCGCGCCAATGAAGCCAATCGCGAAGAGGTAGGTGGCGTAGGGTCCGAGGATGGGAGTGAGCGCGACTGCCGCATCTGAAGCGGTTTGAATTGTCTTGTGATGAGTAAAGAGGGTAGTCGCGGCAGTCAGAATAATACAGTAGGCAACCAGGTTACCACTCACGGCTCCCAGGACGATATCGAGGGCCGCGTAGCGTGATTGCTGACGCTTCGTCTTGCCCAGGCGTTTCTCCTCTTTCTCGCCCTGCATCTGCCAGTAGATTGTATAGGGCGAGATGGTGGCACCTAGCAGGGCCACGGTGCTACTGATGCTATCGAAGGAGAGTCCGACGTGGGGCACAAAGGTATTAAAAAGGACCGCGCCCCAGGCGGGCTTTGAGAGGACGGAGGTCACGAGGTAGACCACAAAGGCCAGGCTCATCACAAGAAAGACCTTCTTGATGGACTCAAAGTTGCTATAGACGGACAGGTACCAGAGGATAAGGGCCACGGGAATAACAAACCAGATCCAACCGATACGTGAACCCGTAAGGAGTTCAAAGCCGCTACTGACCGCGACCAGGTCAGCAGTAATCAGCGCCACATTAGCGCTAATCAGCACCAACGAGGCCAGGATAGCCACGCGGCGACCATAGTGAGTTCGCAGTACCTCGCCCAAGCCCTGGCCAGTGGCGCGGCCAATTTGAGAACAGCTATACTGGACCGCCTGGTAGAGGGGCGTCGCCAGCAGCATTAGCCAGAGGTGCGCGAGTCCAACCTGGGCGCCATCAAGCGAGTAGGCGCCAACGGCTGAGGCATCATTACCGGCCATGCCGCTCAGAAAGCCGGGGCCAAGCATGCGTAACAGGCTGGCTTTACCACCCTTCTGAGAAACTTGCTCCTCCACATCTCGGGCCGCTTCAGCGTCGATACCGGGATGTGCCTCCATCTGGCGCAGGCCTTCAGTGGTAGGGATATGCTCTTCAAGCTCGTCGAACAGGTCGTTCTCTTGCTGGTGCTCGGTCTCAGTCTCGATCTGCTCGCGGCCCTGGGCAGTTAGACGTTTAGATTCGTTCTTATCAATGTCGAGTGTCACAGTGCCGGGATTATGGTTATCGTGAGGGGAGTCTGGTGCATCGACCTGTTGAACGCGGTCGGCAGGAATCTCTAATTGCTTATGGAAAACGGTACCTTTACGCACGAGGAGTTTTTGGACGCGGCCCTGGCTATCGCGTACGACTTGCTCAACCTTCGGTTTGCTGACATCCTCTTCGCCCAGGTCGCCCTCGGTGGCCGCGACCGACATACCGGGCTGGATGTCATCGACTTGAGATGGGGGAGTTTGTTCCTCTGGATTTTTCGTGGCCATATGTGCTTTTCCTTTGCTCTTTGGACGAAGGTAGGCAAATGGTTACGTCCCCCTCGCCACACATGGAATACTGTTCTGCTATATCTTATTACTATCGGAAAAACAGAAAAGTTTCAGGGTGGGGAGGTAGGATGTGGAGGGGACGCGGCGGGGGGACGACGCTACTAAAGTACGCGTCTACATATCATGGGACGGGGGGGAGGGCACATGTTCTTGGAGATTTTTAGCTTGGCAGGTAGCTTTTCATGCGTTATGCTGTTATCGATGTATGTATTTCTTTTATAGCAAGGATGGCATGATGAGTACTTATGTTGAGCAATCTGAGGGTGTTGCGGGTAAGACGAGGCGGGTAGTGGGGCGGGTGGCTTATGCGTCGGCGGGGCTCTGGATCGTGCGTTTGCTGGCCTTTTTTTGTTCCGGCATTGCGGGATGCGAGTCCGAGTGGGGCGCCGTTGTTAAGCGAGGTATTTTGTGTGTTGGGGATCGCGACGCATATGACGTTGCTGCCGGTTGTGGATGCGCTGCCGGGTCCGAGATGGGGGAAGGCAGCGGGCTATAGCTGGATCGCGATTGACATGGCAACTGAGATCATGCAGTTGAATGGTGTGCCACATGCGACGTATATCGCGTTGAAGTATGGCGGGCATATTTCGGCGGCGGTCTGGTTCGCCACGGCTTCGTGGAGACAAAAGGGGGCGATGCGTGTTGTGGGGTTGCTCCTGGCCGTGGTCCTGGGTGGCTACTCTTTCGTCGCGCCGTTTGATCCGACGCATTTTATCGGGCTGCTGCCCTCGTTGGTTTTGATTCCGACCTGGATCATCCTGGCGGGGCGTGAAATCACCAGAGGGAGGAGCCTATCCTCATGATGCGAGATGCTCGTTTTTCGGTATTCGTGCGATAAATCGCCTAATGCGCGATAAATCGGGCACCTATGAAAGGGAGATATCCTTCATGAGGATATCCGGACAAAATTTGCCAGCAAAGTCTGAAATGTGGCGCCTATATAAGAGTATGACAGCAATCTATTATGGGAAGTTGGAGGGTTATGGTGGTGCCTTGATTAGGGGTGCTGGTGAGGGTGATGGTACCGCCGTGGGCGCGGACCAGGCCCTGGGCGATAGAGAGGCCCAGGCCGCTGCCACTCTGGGAGGTGGTGCGTGTGCGGGCTTGATCGACGCGGTAGAAGCGATCAAAGATGTGGGGAAGAGCTGAGGCGGGAATGCCAAGGCCGGTATCGGTGATTTCTACGCAGGCCAGAGAGAGATCCTCGCGTTGTTTACTCAGGGCGCGCAGAGTGATATCTCCACCAGGAGGGGTAAACTTGATGGCATTCTCAACAAGGTTGAGGAAGACGCGACGCAACTGGTCGCTATCACCTTCAATGGAGAGGGATTTGGGCAGATCAAGGGTAATATGCTGACCTTGAGCTAGAATATCGGCCTGTTCTTTTACATTGGTCAGGAGTTGGCAGAGATCGATGTGGGTCTTTCTGAGTTTCACCTGGCCTTCGTCCAAGCGAGAGAGTACGAGCAGGTCGGCGACCAGGCGTTGCAGACGCTCGACCTCGTTGTACATACCAAGAACCAGGCGGCGTTTAGCCGCCGCGTCACCATTGTCGGCTTCCAGCAGCAGCATCTCCAGGCTTCCTCCCAGGCCCGTTAGGGGGGTACGTAGCTCATGGGAGACATCAGCCACAAATTGTTTCTGGCGCGCAAACATGTGCTCCAGGCGGATGACCATACTGTTGAAGGCCGTGGCCAGGCGGCCAAGCTCATCCTGGGTTGGGGGTTCGGAGAGGCGCTGAGTGAGATCGCCACCGGCGATACGCATACTGGCACGTTCGATTTCGGCCAGGGGGCGCAGGGCGTGGCGAATCAGGGGTAGCGTCAGGAGAGCGGCCACAAGGAGGCCGATAGCGATGGCGATAAAGAGGAGCAGGCGGGTGGAGGAGACGGCGCTATCGATGACAGTGGTTGAGCTTTGAAGTTGAAGGACGCCCTCAGTATATGTCATGCTTTGCTTATCCGTCACCACAAAAATATTATAGCAGACAACCAGTTGGCGCTGTCCATTGGGGAGAGTCATGAGCATGCTAGCATGGCCCTGTTTATGCACCTGCTGTAGTAGCTCCTGCTCCTGCTCGGAGCTAAAGATGGTGGTAGAAATTTTCCCCTCATCACTTTGAGCCAGGGGATGACCATCAAGAGAGAGAATGGTCACAAGGATACTTTTATCGACAACGCTTTGCGCTCCCGAGGCAATTTTACGCGCCTGGGACAATGAGAGGGGCTGAGGATTAGAAAGGGTGTTAGTTGGGACACCTGAAGCTTGGATCAGAATGCTCGCCTGAGTGTTAAGCGTGCTGAACTGGTTGGAGAGGAGCACCTGCTCCTCGACACTTGAAACGACAATGCCCATCGTAATCAAGATCAGCGCCAGCAGACCAAAGGAGACGAGAGCCACGCGCCAGCGCAGGGGAAGGCGATTGAGCCAGAGAGAGAGCCAGGAGAAGCGGCGCATAGGATCACCTCAGCTTTTCACTTCACGCAGGACATAGCCAACGCCACGCACGGTTTGCAGTAGTTGGGGAGGGAGATCCTGGAGTTTCTCCCGCAGGTGTTTGACATAGACCTCGATGACGTTATCATCGCCGACATAGTTGTAGCCCCAGATACGCGCCAGGATGGCGTTGCGCGTCAGTACCTGGCGGGGATGAGAGAGAAATAGCTCCAGAAGCTCAAACTCGCGCGGAGTCAGCTCTATTTCGCGTGTACCACGGCGTACGACACGGGTAGAGCGATTGAGGGCAATATCTTGAAAAACCAGCACATTGCCAAGCTGTAAGCCGCGTCGTCGAAGGACTGCCCGCACACGAGCCAGGAGTTCTTTGAAGGCAAAGGGCTTGGTCACATAATCATCGGCCCCTAACTCAAGACCAGCCACGCGATCCTCCACCTCCTCGCGGGCTGTCAGCATAATAATGGCGGTATTGTAGACGCCGTGAAGTTGTTGCGCAACGGCCATACCGTCCAGGCCGGGGAGCATAAGGTCGAGGATGATAATATCTGGCTTGTGCCTTTCCACGGCTTGCAGGGCCTCGTGGCCAGTCATGGCTACATGCACAGTAAAGCCCTCATACTCGAAGCCCATGCGCAGAAACTCAATAATCTGCCGCTCATCATCGACGAGCAAGATGGTGGGCATGTGCTCTTGTGCTTCGGGAGAAGATACCATATGGCCTCGTTCTGTATGATATGTAGACGCGTGCTAAAGCACGCGTCTACATATCATACAGAACGAGGCCATATGTAGGATACGTGCCTTAGTAGCGTCATTGTCCTAGAAAACAACGCTTTTACTTGCTGGGCTGCTTGCAGACTGAAGTATCCGAAGGGGGTTCGGCAACGGCCAGTTTCTGGGCATCCAGTGAACCATTGCTAGCTAGCTTACCATCTGCCACGATAAAATCGCCAACCTTCAATTCGCTTAAGGAGACATGACGGCCAGCGATTTTGCTCGCGAACTCGGTGCTCGTACTAGTATTGACGGTATAGGTCTTGCCATCCTTAAAACCGCTCACTGTAAGGGTTGACCCATGGATCGCGGTAATGCGTCCCAGGATGTTAGTCTGGTTGGTATTAGCCGAGCCAGCAAGCTTCTGTTTATCGCTCTCGGAAGAGGGCTTTTTCTCGCTGGAGGAGGGTGGCGGCCCAACCGTGATAGATTGGGCGGTCAGAGCCTTATCAGCGCGATAGACGCCAGCGGCCTGGATAAAGTCACCAACCTTCAAATCTTGAGATGAGATGGCCTTGTCTGTCAGCTTGTTCCCATACTCTGTGGAAGAGGTTGTGGTGACCGAGACAATCGCCCCATTGTCATAGCGGCGCAGGGTAAGCGAAGAGCCGTTAATGGCGGTAATCGTGCCGAGCACATGGGCGGTATTGGGATCGGGCTGCTTCCCCGGATTGCACTTGGAGAGATCGACCAGATTTGTGTTAGCTAGAAGAGAAGCATTGGTAGAGGCCTGGGCAGTGTGCATAAAGATGCCGCCTGCGACGAAGGATGCGAGCATCAGGCATGTGCCCACCAGGGCATAGAGATGAACTGGTTTAAAGCGAGGCGGGCGCGGACTAATCTTGTCGAGAGGCGTACTGTTCTCGACCTCAGGGTTTCTTTCCTCTGACATAGGATAGTATTTCCTCCTTGATAGGTTTACAGACAAGAGAACAGGTGTGGTCTTGTCTTCGAGAGCTAGCATAGCAAGCTGGATTGAAATATCAGGAGGTTTTTGCTGAAAAAACGCTGAAGAAATTAATCCGATGTATCAGGCGAGAGGCACTCGATCATGAGGACCTGGGGGTCTTTGACACGGTGGCTCATCTTGACGATATTCTGGATGTTGGCGGGATGGGTCATGAAGCTTGTGGCCATGTCGACGGCGTCCTCGGCGCTGGCAAAGATACCATCGAAGAAGGCCAGGGGATCTTTTTCGAGGAGGAGGCCGACATGCCAGCCTTCATTGAAGGAGAAGACCAGCAGGAGGCCGATGTGGTGACCAGCGATCTTCGCCAGGCTGGTGGTGTGGTAGATAACGTCAGTGGCGGTGCGATCTTCGAGGCGGAACTCCTGATCCTCGATACGGAGGGAAGAAGGAAAGACCATATCCTGGGCGGACCCATCACTCATGAAAATATCCTTTGCGCTGTAAGGGCTTTTGTTAGATGTGGATATTATACTATGTAAACGCGATTTCTTCAGAAAGGGGGCGCATGTGGAAAAAATGTGGATGAATTGTGGAAAAGTGGGCCTGAGAGGACTCGAACCTCCGACGCACGGTTTAGGAAACCGACGCTCTATCCACTGAGCTACAGGCCCATCGCCTTCAATGATACCATACTCGTCAATCATCGTTCAATAGGTTTTGTGGGGTATTTCAGGGAAGAGGGAAAGGCAGATTGTGCCTGACGAAGCCAGGTACAGTCTGCCTCTTCCCTGCCAAAAAGAAGGTGCATGGGGTCTCGATACGACAACTATTTATAGGGACTACCTCTCTCGCGTGGGCAAGCATAAGAAAGATAGTTTGGCCATTTATAGTTTGGCTATGTATAGTTTTTATTGGGGGCTGACAAAAGATACACCCCGGCCGGGGTAGTAGTGCTGGTAGGAGACGGCGCGGGGATTAGGTTGCCAGTTCATGGAACTGGCGATCACTGATCCGTCGTCTAGAACACGCTCTACGACTCCGACGTGGCCTGCTCCGCCTGAGCCTTGTACGCCACCCTGGAGCACGATAATGGCTCCCTCGGTGGGGGCTGAGGAGACGTCCCAGCCTGATTCGGCCGCGCGGTCGGCCCATTGCCAGGCCATGGCGCCACCATGGCTCCATGGAACATAGTATCCGTAGAGGTCATGGAAACGTTTATTGGCATACCAAGTACAGGTTCCAAAGGGGAAGCTGTTGTAGTCTATCTCATCATCTGAATCAAGCCAGGGAAACTGGCTGATAAATGAGGGCTGTTGTGGCCCTCCCCTGTTGCGTTCCAGCGATAGGGATTGTAGATGAGGCTGCGCATTCTCTCCCTTCGCGGCGTTGTTCACGCCCTCCTCCGCATTGGCAGCCTTGAGAGACTCGTTCTGGTATGGCGATGTTTTTCCATTGTTATGGCATACAAGTTGATTGCGGGAGGAGTGTTGAGAAGGTTGGGCGTGTTGATCTGACAGGTGCTGCTGGCTCGCGCTTTGCACGCTTGCGCACTGGGACGCCTCGGCGGCGGCGACCTGGACATTCTGCATGGAGAGTCCCAGGGCAACACCAATCGACAGTACGCCTAGTAGCGCCAGGGCGCCGGTCTTGAGTACACGCTGTAGTATCTGTGATGGCTGGAGTTCGCTCCAGCTTTTTCGCTGCGTTCGCACTATATCCTCTTCCATTTCGGCAACTTGCAGACCCCTGCAATGGCTTGTACTCCTTTCCTAACACCGTATGGGTTCGCACTGCCCAATTTTGGCCCGTTAAGGGCGGAATACTCTGCCTAAAAATACTATACACCGCCCCTTGTAAAAATAGATACCGATATGTAGGTATTTTATATGTAAAATACCTACATATCGGTATCTGCGGACTTCTCGCCACTGCGTGGCTCGCGGGGTAATAGGGGTGTGGCGGCGGTGCGGCGGAGCCGCACCGCCGCCACACCCCTATTACCCTGGTGTAAAAAGAGAGTGGGACGGATCACGAGGGTCCTGGTCAAGTGTAAAAAGAGAGTGGGACGGATCACGAGGGTCCTGGTCAAGTGTAAAAAGAGAGTGGCGTGGATGCCGACGCATGTCGGCATCCACGCCACTCTCTTTTTACACCTAATATTTTTAGAGGCGTTGTTTGGGCTTTTTGTGGATGAAGGGGGAGGTTTTCTCCTCGGTGCCACGGATTTCGGAGACGCCGGTCTCCTGATTGTACTCAACCTCGGTCACCTGCTCGCGGCGGATGGCATTGATGGGCTTCATGCCTGTGGGAGGAGGAGTGGTGCGTGGGCCGGGCCGTGAGGAGGGCCATTCCGGAAAAACAACCTTCACCTCGCCGGAGAGGGCGGTATTGTCCGTGGGTGCCTGGATAGGCAGGGTTTTCTTAGTATCAGTAGCTTTTGGTTTCTGCATGTGTCTTCCCTCTGAAAACATTTCTTAACATTGATAGGTCAATGTGATAAGGTCAGTAAGATTTTACTGTAAGATGTGTGAACATACAAGTTAGAAGAACTATAGATTACACGCAGATGTCTTCTACACCTGTGACACATCGAAATACTAGTACTTTTAGAAGTTTCGGTATGGGTGTGTGATATTTGCTCGTTGCGTAATGGGAATGAGCAAATCTTCTTTTCTATTGTACAATGCTCAATCTAGTAGTGCTATGTATTGTTTTTTGGTGTGACTTCTCGCGCCTGCGGCGCGAGGAAAGTAAAGATGGTATGGTACAGGTTGGCAGCCGTAGGCTGCCAACCTGTACCATACCATCTTTACCCATTTTTATAAGTGATGGAAGTGAGGAGGATAATTTTATGCGTGTGTTGGTGACGGGGGCGACGGGGTTGCTGGGGGGACACCTGGTGAAGGCGTTGCGGGAGAGGGATGAGTGGGTGCGAGCACTGGTACTTCCGGCTGAGGATGCGCGTTCATTGGAGGAGCTGGGAGTTGAGGTAGTGCGTGGGGATATTACGGAGGCTGGTGCGCTGGTGGAGGCTGTGCGAGGGAGCGAGTTGGTCTTTCATCTGGCGGGGATGATGGGGGTCTGGCGCCCCCTGGCAGAGTACCGACGCGTGAATGTTGAGGGGACGCGGAATCTCTACAAGGTAGCTATGGAGGCAGGAGTGAGGCGGTTTGTGCATACCAGTTCGCATACGGTGTATGGGCTGGGATATGGGCGATTTCTGACGGAGGATGAGCCACTGCGGCCCGATAACGATCCCTATAGCTTGAGCAAGGCGGAGGGGGATAGACTGGTGCGCCGCCTGATGCTCACAAGCCCGATGGAGACAATAATTATTCGGCCGGGAACATTCTTTGGGCCGGGCGATAAGCTGCATTTTGCGCGCATGGCGGAGAAGTTGAGGCGGGGGCGCGGCATCATTCTGGGGCACGGCGATAATCATCTCCCCTTTTGTTACGTTGACGATATCGTGCAGGGCTATCTTCTGGCGGGATATCATCCCCAGGCGCCAGGGAACGTCTACAACATTACGAATGATCTGCCGCTGACACAGCTTGAGATGTTTAATGAGATCGCAGACGCCGTGGGGGGAGAGCGCCCCAGGCTGCACCTGCCTTACCAGCCGATCCGCCTGGGGGCGATCTGCGCGGAGAAGTTGGTGGCGCGTATGACGCGGACCCGGCCCCTGGTTACGGAGTTGGGGGCTTTGATGTTTGGTAGTGATAATAAGCATAGTATTGAGAAGGCACACCGCGAGCTGGGCTACGCCCCCCAGGTGGGGCTGCGCGAGGGGATTCAGCTTGCGGCGCAGTGGTTCAATGGGTAGCCAGGAGTCCATGCAAGCATGGACCCTACAGCAGTGGTTTAGTCGGGAGGGAATTTAGGAGGGCCGGCGTTTTGGAGGCCAAAGCGTTGGATGGTGCGGGCCAGCCAGGTGGCGACGGGTCCCTGGTCGGCGCGCTGGCTGGATTGGAGGAGGAAGCTGGCGGTTGGGGGGTGTGAGGGTTGTTGCTGGCTGTGTTTGATGTGCGCCAGTTCAGCGTAGTGTTGCGCGGCCCAGTAGAGGTTGATACGGCAGGCGCGGCAGTTTTTGGCGCTCTCTTCATTGCTTTCGCCACATTGAGGGCAGATGAACATGGGATTGGACATGGTGAGGTAGCTCCTTTTTATGATGGTTGGCTGGCTGTTTTAGCCTGGGTAGCGCGGGGGCGCAAGGTGATCAGCGATTGGGCGCTCTCGCGGGCGACTGAGAGCGCGACGCGGCTGACAGTGGGTATATGACAGAGCATGTTGGTGTAGGCCGCGTTGGCGAGGGGACAGTAGCACTCACCGGCCTTGATGCTGCGTCGCAGTTCGGCGGCGCGGGGAGTGCTCCAGACGCTTTGGAAGTTATAGTCGTGCTCGCGCAGGTTGCCCATGGGTTCGGCGCGGATACAGCAGGTCCAGACGTCACCATTGGGAGCGATCTGGGCGGAGGCGACGCCCGCGACGCAGGGGATTACCTGGCGCTGCTCGGCGAGGGTGCGTTTAACGAGATCATAATAGCGATCCCGGAAGGCCTGGGTGATACGTGAGACGCCGCTGGCCTCGGATTGGCGTATCCCCTGCTGCAAGCGTTCAATAACGGCCTGGTATTTGGGTAGAGGAGGAGTGATGCCCATGCCGACGGTATCCAGCTCGACTCGCTCCTCGGCGATCTCGCTGATGAAGGAATCTGGGCGCAGCTCCTCGCGCACGTAGGCATAGATCTGCTCAAATTCGTCGACATTAAAGTTTGAGATGACGGTATGTACTCCTACGGTCAGGTTTTTGTAGCGCGCTTTGAGGGCCTTGAGGCCGGCATAGGTCTTGAGAGCTCGGGCGAAGTTGCCTTTGACACCACGCACGCGATCATGCTTCTCGCCAATGCCATCCAGGGAGAGGTTGATAATGATTTCTGAGCCGGGCGCGGCTTGCAGGACCTGCTCGATGCGCGCAGGGATGATGGCGTCCTGGATGCCGTTGGTGGGGATATTGATGATGCCAGGTCGACAGTGCCGGTAAGCGGAGGCGATGATCTGGGGGAGGTCTCGACGCAAGGTAGGTTCGCCCCCGCTGAAGGTGAACCAGTAGGCGGCGCGGCCAATTGAGGCGAAGGTGCGTTCGTATTCTTCTAGCGTGAAGTCGTCGTTGGGACGCTGCCAGACGTTACAGGTTTTGCAGCGCGAGTTGCAGCGATAGCTGACGCTGATGGTGAGGTTGAGTGGGAGGGCCAGTGGTTGGCCTGTGGCGTATGAGGCTTGTATTTTGGCGATTTTTGGTAATATTTCGAGCATGTGTTTCCCTTTCCCTTCTTTCCACGTTGTTGCCTGCGGCGGCAGAAAAAAATTACTCGGGGGCTTCGCCCCCGCACCCCCATGGTCTCCCAGAGTAGGCTTCTTCTTGTTAAGACGGATAACTGTATGCAATTACGTTTGGTATGGTACCAGAGGATATTTTTGGTATTTTTGTAGCTGAGGGTAAATTTGCGCGATTTTTGCTGCCGGATTCCATTCTAAATGATGTAAATAGATGTTACGATATAAGGGATAATAGCAAGCGAGATAGCAAAGGGTGTGTATTTATGGTTCAACAATCCCGATATAGCGATGCTGGCCAGAATGGGGGTCCATATCTTGGGGCGCTGCGTGCGACGTATCGCCACGTTATGCTGTTGAAGACAATGTTGACGCTGATTATTTGTGTGGTTGCGCTGGGGCTAATACTAGAGGCTGTACGTTTGTTAAAAATTCATATGCTGACGGTAGGGATAGCGGGATTCTTCGGGGTGATTTTGCTGATCGTTTTTGGCTTCTGCCTGGCATTGTTTCTGCGCTATCGGCATGAGGCGGTGCGAGTCTATGAGCAGGGGCTGGTGGCGACGAATCGCGAGGGGTGGGTGGCGCTGCGCTGGGATGAGATTGAGTATATCTGGCATAAGGTGGATCTGCAGACGCCTGATCCAGATTTTGAGATTGATACGAACCGCCTGGCATATATCGCGTATGATAATCCACATGCAACGTCGTGGAGTAACCTGGATTATGTGACCCATACCGAGGCGACCAAGGGATCGAGCATTCTGAAGCATTCGTATGTTGTGCGTTCATATCGAGGAGTTTCACTGAACATTCCACAGCATTATCTACGCTGGTCGAAGCTGTGTGACACGATTGATCACGAGGCCACGCGCTACCAGTATTCGCTGGCGCAGACGCTACTACAACAGGGGAGGCCGGTCTCCTTTGGTCCACTCCTGCTCAGTCGAGATGGTATTTACTATGGGCAGGATCTCTTGCCCTGGCAGCTCTTCGGTGCTCTCTCTGTGGATGAGCGCTGGGGACTGATTACGATTACGGTGAAGGGGTATGCGCGGCCATGGGCCTGGCTGCTGGTGGCGCGCGTCCCCAATATCGCGCTCCTGCAAGGCTTGCTGGTCATAGTACAGCAGAAGTTTGCGCGCGGGCCGCTGAGATAGCGTGTTATTGTCGCCATAGCGAAATTTTGCTATAGTGGACAGCGGAAGCTTTGCGCGTCTGGTATTTTTATTAGATAGCGAGAGTAATCGATCCTCTAGAGCGCATGCATGGGAGTTTTTGTATGACCACACAAGACAGCGCCGTCCCTAGTTTAAAAAGGACCCCGCTTTATGAACAGCACCGGGCTCTGGGTGCCCGCCTGGTGGAGTTCGGTGGCTGGGATATGCCTGTACAGTATAGCGGCATTATCGAGGAGCACCGGGCCGTTCGCACGAAGGCGGGTCTCTTTGATGTGAGCCACATGGGTGAGTTTAAGGTCGAGGGAAGCGATGCCCTGGCCTTTCTGCAATATCTTGTGCCCAATGATGTCTCACGCCTGGCAGTTGGGCAGGCATTATATACGCAACTCTGCCGACCAGATGGCACGACGATTGATGATTTGCTGATCTATCACCTGGCGGAAGAGCAGTATATGCTTGTCGTCAACGCCGCTAATATCGATAAAGATTATGCCTGGATCGAGAGTCACGCGCAGAAGTTTGCCAACGTCACCCTCTCTAATCAGTCGGATACGACCGCACTGATCGCCCTGCAAGGCCCACTGGCGATGAGTATTCTGCAACCGCTGGCGGACGTCAAGCTGGACGAGATCAAGTATTATCACTTCGCGCCAGGCCAGGTCGCAGGCATTCGTTGCCTGATCTCACGCACCGGCTACACGGGCGAGGATGGCTTTGAGCTGTACTGCCCCTCCGTTGACGCGGCCAGGCTCTGGCAGACCCTGCTTGAAGCGGGCAAGCCACAGGGGGTGCTGCCAGCAGGCCTGGGAGCGCGCGACACGCTGCGCCTGGAGGCGGCCTACTGCCTCTATGGGCATGAGCTGGACGATGAGACCAATCCGCTTGAGGCCGGCCTGGGCTGGACTGTCAAGCTAAAAAAGAGCGCGGAGTTTATTGGGCAAAGCGCCCTCCAGCAGGCGAAGGAGCAGGGGCTGAAGAAGCGCCTGGTGGGGATTGAACTGCTGGAACGTGGCGTGCCACGCGGCGGCTACGCCATTTACGATGGCGAGCAGCGCATTGGCGTTCTTACCAGCGGCTCGCATGGGCCAACGGTGCAGAAGAGCATTGGCCTGGGCTTTGTGGACCTGGAGCATACGAAAGTGGGGACACACGTGCAGATTGAGATTCGCGGGAAACGCGTCGCCGCGCAGGTGGTGGCTCTTCCCTTTTATAAGCGCGGGGAATAGAATTAGTTGTGGGCTTTTAGTCCATGCAAGCATGGACCCTACAATTTCCGTGAAGTGGGGAATAGAACAAACAGAGATACATTGAAGGAGAAGATAGACGATGGCTAGCCTTAACCATCCTGCTAACCTGAAATATACGAAGACCGATGAGTGGGTCCTTGTAGAGGGGGACCAGGCGACAATTGGTATTACGGACTATGCTCAGGATCAGCTGGGTGACATTGTGTATATCGAGCTGCCCTGGGATGGCGGCCAGACGCTTGGTAGCGAAGAGAAGTTCGGCGATATCGAGTCGGTCAAGGCGACCTCCGAGCTTGTGGCACCGCTCAGCGGCGAGGTGGTTTCCGCCAACCAAGAGTTGAAGGAGCGCCCAGAGCTGATCAACGATAACCCTTATGATGAGGGGTGGATGCTGAAGATCAAGCTTGCCAATACCGCGGAGCTGGACCAGTTGATGACTGCCGAGCAGTATTTGCAATACCTCGAAGGTAGATAGATAACAAGAGAGAAAAAGCCGCTGGGATGGGCGTTGCCCATTCCAGCGGCTTTTTTCTTGATCGCTAATGAAGAAGGGCTATGTCCACTTATCCTTTTTGGCTATTCCGTTCATCAATGCGATATAATAGGTTGTCTGCATTGACCACTTCATCCCATTATAATAGATCAATTTTTAGTACTTTATGCGGGTCTCTGTGTACTCCCCAGGGGAGATGGCAGGAGGCCTGCCGATTATGGTTTGCAGAAGACCAAAGCCTTTATAATCTCCAGGGAGATGTTTAAATCCATGAGTTATGTGCCTAATACACCGGAAGAGCAGCAGGCCATGCTGGAAAGCATGGGCCTCTCTTCGATTGAAGACCTGCTGACTCCCGTTCCTGAAAATGTGCGCCTGGATCGCCCGCTTGATCTGCCGCAGGCGCTTGCAGAGCCAGATCTGCGGCGCGTGGTGACGCGGATGGCGGCGCGCAATAAGAGCCTCGACACCACCATTTCGTTCCTGGGTGCGGGAACCTATGACCGGGCTATCCCCAGCGTGGTGCCGCACCTGCAACGCCGCTCGGAGTTCGTCACGTCCTACACACCCTATCAACCGGAAGTGAGCCAGGGCATCCTGCAGGCGACGTACGAGTTCCAGACCATGGTCTGCCAGATCACCGGCATGGATATCGCCAACGCCTCGCTCTATGATGGCGCGACAGCCATGATTGAGGCGGTCTTCGTGGCTCTTGGCCCCGGTGGGCGTGGTGAGGTCGTCATATCGACCGGCGTTGATCCCCAGTATCGCCGGGTGTTGCAGACCTATGCCTTCGCGCGCGGCTTTACGGTACGTGAGGTTCCAACTCAGGATGGCGTCACCTCCCTTGACGAGCTGGACGCGGCAGTGACGTCCTCGACCTCGGCGGTCATCATTCAGCAGCCGAACTTCTTTGGCTGTGTTGAGGACGCGCACGCAATCGAGGCCATCGCGCACAAGGGCAAGGGTCTCTTTATTACGACCATTACCGAGCCGGCCTCGCTGGGTATCCTGGCAACTCCTGGAGAATACAACGCCGATATCGCCGTGGGCGAGCTGATGAGCTTTGGTAATCCCATGAGCTATGGCGCGCCGGCCCTGGGCTTTATGGCCTCCAAGCAGAAGTTTATGCGCCTGCTTCCTGGTCGCCTGGTTGGGCAGACGGTGGAAGAGGGTGGTCATAAGCAGACCGGCTATGTGCTTACCCTGCAGACGCGTGAGCAGCATATTCGCCGCGAGCGTGCTACCTCCAATATCTGCACCAATCAGTCGCTGCTGGCGATTGGCGCGACAATCTATATGGCCGCGATTGGCAAGCAGGGCTTCCGCGAACTGGGCGAGCTATGCCTGCGCAAGGCGCATTATGCCTTCCGTCAGATCACCTCGGTATCCGGCTTTGAGCCTGTCTTCCATAATCCATTTTATGATGAATTTGTCATCAAGTCCCCCATTCCGGTTGCGAAATTGCAGCAGAAACTGGCCCAGGCCGACATCATTGGCGGCTATGCCCTGGAAGAACACTATCCCGAGTTGAAGGATTGTCTGCTCTTCTGCGTCACAGAGACCCGTACCCGGCAGGAAATCGACACCCTGGTGTCTGTGTTGAAGGAGGTGCAGGCATGAGCGTTGAGACATTAATCTTTGAGAAGGGCGCGCCAGGACGCCGTGCCGCGAATATGCCTGCGTTCGACATCCCCATGGAGTCGCTGGATGAGCTTCTGCCCGCGGACATGCGGCGCAAGGAAGAGGCTCCCCTGCCCGAAGTAAGCGAGATCGAGGTCGTCCGCCATTATACGCATCTCTCGCAGCGCAACTTTGGCGTCGATAGCGGCTTCTACCCGCTCGGCTCCTGCACCATGAAGTATAATCCCAAGATCAATGAGGACATGGCGGGTCTGCCGGGCTTCGCGCATATTCACCCCTTGCAGCCCGATGAGACAGTACAGGGCGCGATTCAGGTTGTGTATGAACTGGAACGCTACCTGGCGGAGATCTCGGGCATGATCCGCGTCACCTTGCAGCCTTCGGCGGGCGCACATGGCGAGCTGACCGGCCTGATGCTCATCAAGGCCTATCACCAGAGCCGGGGCGAGGGAGAGCGCAACCTGGTCCTGATCCCAGATAACGCGCATGGCACCAATCCCGCCAGCGCGACCCTGGCTGATTACAAGGTCGTCGAGGTCAAGACCAATCCCGAGACGGGCGGCGTGGACCTGGAGCACCTGCATAAGCTCTTGCAGCAGCATGGCAAGAACGTCGCCGCCATCATGCTGACCAACCCCAACACGCTGGGCCTCTTTGACTCCAACATTCTGGAGGTCGCGCGCCAGATTCACGAGGTTGGCGGTCAGCTCTATTATGATGGCGCTAACGCCAATGCCGTCATGGGCATCACGCGCCCAGGCGACATGGGCTTTGACGTCGTGCACTTCAACCTGCACAAGACATGCAGCACTCCGCATGGCGGTGGCGGTCCAGGTGCCGGTCCCATCGGGGTCAAGGGACATCTCGTGCCCTTCCTGCCGGGTCCCCTGCCCATGAAGAATGAGGACGGCAGCTACTCCTGGGAGGATGCTGGCCCCAAGTCCATTGGCAAGGTACGTGCCAATCTGGGTAACTTCGGTGTCCTGGTGCGCGCATACACCTACATTCGCTACAATGGTCCCGATGGCCTGCGCCATGTCTCGGAGAGCGCCATTCTCAACGCCAACTATGTGAAGCATGGCCTCTCAGAGGATTATGAAATCGCCTACCCGCTCATCTGCCAGCACGAGTTTGTGGCCACGGCCCGCAAGCAGAAGCAAGAGGCCGGTGTGACCGCGACGGATGTCGCCAAGCGCCTACTCGACTTCGGCATGTACGCCCCCACAACCTACTTCCCACTGATCGTCCCCGAGGCTCTCATGATCGAGCCGACCGAGACCGAGACGCGCGAGACGCTGGACAGCTTTATCGCTGTCATGAAGCAGATCGCGGAAGAGACGCGCACAGAGCCAGAGGTTGTGAAGACCGCACCACATACCACGGTGATTGGGCGCCTGGACCAGGCCCTGGCCGCGCGCAAGCCGAACCTGCGCTGGATGCCCGGGCAAGAGATTACACACTCATAAAAAATATCGGAAACGTTGATGCGCCGCGTCAGCGGCGCATCAACGTTTCCGATATTTTTTATGAGTACTTTTGGAGGAGGAGGCAGTGGAATTGGATGTCGCAGGGGCGGGAGTCGATGGTGGAGAGGTGGTGCTCGATGGTTTCGGTCATGTGCCAGTAGTTGGGGGTCATGCGGACGAGCTGGCGCAGGGAGTCTTGATCGAGGGTGAGCTGATAGGCAAGCTCGCGCTGTTCCAGTAGGGTGAAGTCGGCGGCGAATTGTTCCAGGATGTGTTGTTGCTTCTGTTCCTCGATATTGAGCAGGCCGAGTTCGGCGCGTACCTGGGAGAGGTGATGAGGGCCAGGGATGACTATAAGCAGGAGGCCATTGGGAGTGAGGACGCGGGCGTATTCGGGGCATTGCGTGGAGCGAAGATATTGAGCATAACCTGAATGCTGGCGTCGGCGAGAACGAGGCGCTCCCACAGGCTGGCGACGATAAATTGGGCATCTGGGTATGACTTGGCGGCCATGCGGATGGCCTCTTTGGAGAGATCGAGTCCGAGGGCGCAGAGGGGCTGACTAGAAATGGTGGGTGGTAACTGGTGTAGGATGGAGCCTAAGTAGTAACCGTTTCCGCAGCCGGCATCGAGAATAGTTAGAGGAGAGGTCTGCTCTACCGACCTCTTGTGGAGGTGGGCCGCCAGCAGGTCTGTTAGTATCTGTGCCAGTGGAGCATAGTAGTCCCGCTCCAGGAAGGCCCGCCTCGCCTTTAGCATCTCCTTTGTATCTCCCCCACTTGTCTGCTTGCGTAGAAGTGAGACATAGCCCTCACGCGCGATATCGAAGGCGTGGGCGTGCTCGCAGCGGAGGGTTTTCTCCTCGGCGTGGAGTGGGTCGCCACAGATTGGGCAGGTGAGTAGGGCCAGGGCGCAGGTATGGATGGGCAAGTGGGTTCCTCCTGAATAGTGCGTGGGACGACGCTGCTAAAGGCACGCGTCTTCATATAATGGTACCATAGCAGCCAGCGCGGCGGGGCGCTACGTTGCTGATGCACGCGCTTACATATGATTGGCTCAAGACTTCCACGCGACGCTGTAGGCTTTAGGGTGCGCCTTTATTTTCCTTTCTGCAAGGCCCCGACATAGTGGAAGCCACTGTACTCTTCTAAGATTTATTTGGTACGGCGTGCTTGGTCGAGCAGAGCCAATCCAAAGAGAATAGCGGCAATACCAATTATGAGATAGACAACTCTTCTCTCAAAAAAAGCAAAAGCAATAAACCATGCCAGGCTTGTCAGAAAACATACCATAGCTGAAACATAAGGATTTTTGAAGAACTGCCGCAAGGTTTGGACCAGGCTTGGCATAAGAATCGCCTTCCTTTCACAAACTATAGTCAGTCTTGATCATTTTTGAGGTTACCTAAAGCTATGAACGCCTGTGCTGTGGCAAAATCAAACAAGACGGGCTAAGTGAATAAGTATAGTAACACAAGGAAATTCGTGTCAAAAAGCATTTTTTGTTCTTCATGAGAAATATCTCTCCATTATCGAAGTGGTCCCATGATTATGTATCGGAAAAGGCCAGCAGAGATCGGGTATGTTAGAATAGGGCAGGGTAGGGTAGGCTGGGTGCATATGTTGAGATTATTTTATATCCGGGAGAGAAGAAGGTATGGAATACGCGGTCCTTGGCGGCGGGGCGCTGGGTTTGATGGCGGCGTACCGCCTGGTGGAGGCGGGACATACGGTAATGCTCTTTGAGAAGGAGCCGATGGCGGGTGGCCTGGCGGCGGGCTTTCGCGTTGGCGAGGCGTGGCTGGATAAGTTCTATCACCATATCTTTCGTTCGGACACCACGGCCATTCGGGCCATAGAAGAGCTGGGGCTGGGTGAGCGGCTGGAGTGGCAGCGCCCGCGCACGGTGAGCCTGATCGACGGGAAGCTTGAGCAGCTGGATTCGCCCTTGACGCTGCTGAGATTTAAGCCCTGGCGGGTGGATGAGCGCCTGCGCGTCGGCGCGGTCCTGGCCTTTTTGAAGGTTGCGCCTCCCGCGTGGTTTGAGGGGAAGACGGCCACGATCTGGTTGCGTAAATGGATGGGAAGCGTCCCTACGAGGTTCTCTTCGAGCCACTGTTTAGCGGGAAGTTTGGCGAGCTACGCGACGAGATCGCCCTGCCCTGGATCTGGGCGCGCCTGCATGATCGCACGACGCAACTGGGGTATTTACGCGGTGGCTTCCAGTTGCTCTATGAGCGCCTGGTCGAGCGCATTCAAGAGCACGGGGGAAAGTTGCTCTTTGGCACCACCGTGGAAGAGGTGCGGCGCGAGGGGGAGCGCTGGCAGGTACACACCGACCAGGGGAACTGGGAGTTTGACGAGGTGATCTCGACGCTGCCGACACGCCTGACCTGTCGCCTGGTTCCAGAGTTACCTGAAGATTACCGGCGTCAGTATGACTGGGGACAGGCCTATGGCGCGCACTGCCTTATTCTGGGTCTGGACCGGCCTCTGACCAATAGCTACTGGATCAACATTTGTGATCCGGGCTATCCCTTCATGGCCCTGGTCGAGCATACCAATTATCGCGCACCCGAGGAGTATGGCGGGCGACACCTGATCTACCTGGGGAATTATCGCCCCATGAATGATGCCCTCTTTACGCAGAGCAAAGAAGAGGTGTTACAGGAATTTCTGCCGCATGTAAAGCGGATTCAGCCTGATTTTGATCTCAGCTGGGTCACGGAGAGCTGGATGTTCCACGCGCCCTTCGCGCAGCCGATCGTCACCGTCGATTACCGTGAGCATATTCCGCCGCTGCAAACGCCGCTGGCGGGGCTGTGGATAGCAAACATGTTCCAGGTCTATCCCCATGACCGGGGGCAGAACTACTCGCTTGAGCTGGCCGAGCGTTTGATAAAACAAGTCTTAAAGTAAGAAACCTGGGTTTGCAGGAAAGACCCCATGCTGCTCTTGCGCCATGTTCATGGGGTCCTCATGCGTTTACAGGGATGGCTCTTCAGAGATCATCGTTCGACGGCCTGTTAGTGCTCTACCTCTTTATGGGCGCGGCGGGCGTTCAAGGGAGCGAGGGGAGGCATTGGCTATGACACGGCCTCTCAAGCCAGGATCAATTTAATCGATATATACTAAACACGGGCATTTCCTCTTGTCAAATAGCAAGAGGTATGCTATACTAACCCATGAGCAGTATTACAACCTCACCCATCCGAGTGATTGGGAAGAAAAGGGGAACTGCCGGTTTCGTAGGGTAGAACTTCGTAGTCGGATAGAGGTATTCGTCTAGTGGTCGAGCCTGGAAATTGAGTAGGATTGCTCAGTACGGATAAGTGCGGTGCGATAAAGCATTTGCATGGAAGACTTTCGGGGTGTGGCGCAGTCGGCTAGCGCGCAGCGTTCGGGACGCTGAGGTCGGAGGTTCAAGTCCTCTCACCCCGACCAGGTAAGGCACATACTCTTCCCCCTGTTTTCAAGGGGAGTGAAGGAACTATCGATGAATTGGATCGATGTTACAAAAGACATTCCTTCAGCCGTAAGAGTATGTGCCTCTTTTTTTGCAGGCATGCCTTCGTATTCGGAAACCAACGTCGCTCTCGCGACTAGTGCTTCCCCCATTCGGGACAAGCGCGCTCAGGTTTCCGGGTAGGCACTAAGGAGTTTTCTTAGCATGTGGGTTTACAGGTTGCGTACAACGCTCACTCCATCTCAGGATGGCCCAGTGAGCTTTATAAGCCCTCCCTCCTCTTCACTGAATATGTTGCGCGGGCAACATAGACCTGGGGGAACGCACGCAACTGCTCCTGCATGGCCTGGCCTTCCTGGACATGCAAGATTTCTCCACCCTTATCCGCTTAGTCGTCACAGGCGGCAATAGAAGCGTAGGGCCTGGAAGCCAAATTTATTATTCCAATATATTGCTTCCAATAATCCTTGCGCCTCTTCCTCGCTGTCTGTGTTTGTGTCGGCTCTGACAGAGAGGAAAGGATGTCATTCATGCCTGTTCTTGTTTTGAACTCCTCACTACAACCTCTCTCAGTTATTCCCGAACGCCGTCTCATCGTCTTGCTATCCAAGCAGAAAGTCACCTTTGTCGATGAGAACGTCCGGGCTTTGATTGAGGAGAGCATTAGCGCTCGTCGCCTGGATCTTGAACGTCCCGTTATCGTCCAATTGCTGGCGAATGTGCGCGTGCCTCGCATGGCACTCCAACCGACGCGCTCGAACATCCTCCTGCGTGATGACGATACCTGCCAATACTGCGGCAAGCGCACCCGCGAACTGACGCTTGACCACATTCTTCCGCGCTCACGTGGTGGGCAGAGCACCTGGGAGAACCTCGTAGCCTGCTGCCGCGCCTGCAACGGGAAAAAAGGCAGTCGCCTGTTGAAGGATGCCAATATGCACTTGCTGCGCCAGCCCCGCCCGCTCACTACGGAGTACGCCGGCGTCTTCCTGCTGCGCTATCCCAAGCTACGCGCCGCCTATGAAGAGTTCATCACTGGCTTTCATGGTGGTCAGACCAAATTTATGAGCGCGTAGCCTGGTTAGTCTCAATGCGTATAGGCTTATAGAGAGCAAATTTTCTTGTTCTTATCGTTTTCTTGGTAGAGAGAGTGGCCCGACGCTGCTAAAGCAGGCGTCTACATATAATGGTACGAGGGCGCCGCGCTGCTGAAGCAGGCGTCTACATATAATGGACCATATGTAGATGCGTGCTTCAGCAGTGTCGTTGGGCCTTCACATGCAACCGCTGGGGCTCGTCAATACGTATTTAAAGTGAGCAGTGTGACAATCGCTGGCGATGGGCCATATATATTGGTACATTGATTGCCTCATTGCTGACAACTCTGTTACCATTATTGATGAGTAGCCTAGTTGTGTAGTAAGTCCAGGCGTGAGAGTGCTGCTTCTGCTTTGGACAAAATTAAGGTGGTTGCATGATCGAAAAGATACTTTCCAATGAATCTCTATCACGTTCGAAGCTTGGTGAGTCTTACCTCTGTTTACATGGTCATTTTTATCAGCCTCCACGTGAAAATCCTTTTACACATGAAATACCATTAGAAGCCAGTGCCTCTCCCTTTGTCAATTTCAATGAAAAAATCACGGCTGAATGCTATCGCCCCAACGCGGAAGAGGGCAATTTTGCCGCGATCAGCTATGATATGGGCCCTACCCTGGCAGCCTGGCTGGAGATCCATCATCCCGAAGTTTACCAGCAGATCATCGATGCGGATCGCCAGCATATCGCGCGCTACGGTGTAGGCAACGCTATGGCCCAGGCCTATAACCATACCATCCTGCCACTAGCGACGACACGCGACAAGCATACCCAGATTCTCTGGGGTTGCGCGACTTCGAGCAGCGCTATGGGCACGAAGCCCATGGCATGTGGCTGGCGGAGACGGCGATTGACCTGGAATGCCTAGATATCCTCGCCCAGTATGGCGTCACATACACAGTGCTGGCTCCCTGGCAGGCGGCCACGCCTGTTGATCCGACGGAGCCATATATTGTGCGCCTGAAAAATGGGCGCTCGATAACGGTCTTTTTCTATAATGGTCCGCTCTCGGGTGGAGTCTCCTTTGACTCATCCATGACGAGCAACGCCGATGTCTTCGCGGGCTCATACCTGACCGGAAACCTGGTACGGGAGAAGCTAGATAACGGTGAGCCGCAACTGATTTTGATCGCAACGGATGGAGAGCTGTATGGGCATCACAAACCATGGCGTGATAAGTTCCTCTCCTACCTGATCCAGCATGGCGCACCAGCAGAGGGCTTTGAGATATGTACGCTTGAGCGCTACATGCAGATCCAGCCGGCAACCAAAGAGGTTCAGTTACGTACCCCCAGCGCCTGGAGTTGTGAGCATGGGGTCGCGCGCTGGAGTGGGGGTTGTACCTGCACAGAGGGCGAAAGTAGCTGGAAATCAGTCCTGCGGCGCGCACTCTCGCGCCTGGCAGAGCGTGGTGACCTGCTCTTTGAGCAATATACCGCGGAGGTCTTCCAGGATCCCTGGGCAGCGCGTAATGACTACCTGGCCCTACGCAATGGCTGGGAGAGCGAAGAGAGCTTCTGGAGCCGTCATGGCAAAGGAGGTCAGCGTCCCGAGCAACAGCTGGAGTATCGTGCGCGCTTGCTGCTGGAGGCACAGTACTACCAGCAGTATAGCTTCACCAGTTGCGCCTTCTTCTTTGAGGACCTGGATAGGATTGAGCCACGCAACGCTATCGCCTTCGCGCGTCGCGCCATCAGTCTGACCTGGCAGGCCGTGGATGTCGATCTCCAGTACGACTTCCTGCAAGATCTACTGCCAGCACGTAGCTGGCGCAGCCAGCAGAGTGGTGTTGGCCTCTACAAGGAGCTCCCCGAGGTGGATGCTGGCTTGCTACCGCCTTTTCCTCTTGGAATGTAAAGGATAAGATGTAAGGCGGCAGCCTTACATCTTGACCCGATTAGTCACTGTGGTTTGCAAGCTGATAAGGGCGCTGAGGCGCGAAAAGGGGCTATCTTCGTGGGAAGATATAGCCCCTTTTGTCTGTTGAAGGCTTCTATTGGTCTTGTAAAGCTTTTTTGAGGGGGTCTAGCGGTACTGGGGCTGGGCACTGAGGCCATCGGTTACTAGCTGGAGCAGGATCGGCAGGTTGGAGACCTTGGCAACATCTACCGTGGCCCAGGAGAGCATGCTGCCCTGCTTCTTCACCTGTACAGAGCCATTGACCAGTTTGACGTCCTTGACCTCGGGCCAGGGGAGGAGTTTATCCCTGAAGCCGATGCCCTGCAAGCTCACGCTCAGATCACCAAAGCTGACGGGGACGCCGCTCGCATAGGCCTGGCGGGCCAGGGGCAGGTGGCGGCGAGTCACCTCGTTCATGATGACATCGCCCAGCTCTTTGACCTTTTTCAAGTGGCTGCTAATCACCACCTGGGCACCATCGGGGCTCTTAATGGTATAGGTGTGACGGGTAGAGCCATAGCGTGAAGTGCGCACAATCTTCATCCATACCGCTTCAACACGATCCCAACGGATGACGTTGAGCTGAGAACCGCTAGTATAGATGAAGCCCTCCTGGTAGAGGAAAGCCTTGTGGTTATTGGTCCTGATGGCATTAACGGCATAGATAATGATCAGAATGGGCACGATCCATAAGTAGTAGACAATATAGCCCGCCAGGTAGATGAGATAGTTCAGGATAATATCGAGAACCAGCACCCCGACGGTAATACCCATGGCCACCCAGATGTTGGTTGGTCTGAAGGCACGTACAAAGGGACCTAGAGCATTGATATTCGCCTGCTGGGCAATCTCAACGGGAATCTGCCCCGTAGCGGCCTGAGGGGCAGGGCATTTGCTTGCTGATAGATAGGTTCAGACATATGAGTGCTTCTCCTCAAGAGTACAAATAATGATAGGAACGACATACAGGCCCCGCATAAGAGAAGATACAGGAGTCAATATGCTACCTGTTACGCCAGAAATATACCAGTTATTGTACGCAGTTACTATGAGCTATCTCACAAAAATAGCGAGATTTTCCCATGCGCATGCGGGCATGGGAAACATAGGCGCCACGTTGACGACTTTGCTAGCAAGGTTTCGTCCGAACATCCTCGTGAAGGTCGCCTCTCTTTCATAGGTGCTCGATTTATCGCACACAAGTTAATTTATCGAGCGAATACAGAAAAACGGGCGTCTTTTTTTATCCTGTCGGATGCTCCGGTGAGAAGCGCCTCCAAGCCTGAAAGCCACTCCGAAGAAAAGATGCATCTTCAATTCAAGAAAACCTATCACACCATATCACTGCGATAAATCGCCTCACGCGCGATAAATCGGGCGCCTATGGGGTGGAGGGCGCGGTCGCTCAGGAGTTTGCGTTGAGCAGGATATAGCGAATGACCTCGCGCAACTGCTCCAGGTTGTGTATCTCGCGCAGGGGGAGGGTATACCATTCGCGCGTGTGCTGCTCGCCGTAGCGCGCGATGAGCACCTCCTGGGGGCCAATGCCGATGGCGCCGATCTCTTCCCAGGCGAGGCAGATGGGGTGTGGTAGCTCAAGCTGAATGCCTTGCTGATCTATTCTTAATCTGCCAAAGGAGAGCGGTTGTCCAGCCTTATAGGCCATAACGTGGGGAGCGTGATGCAGGGCATGTTCTTGCCAGGCAAGATCGACGAGGCGACGCAGAATGTCAATATTTGGTAGATTGGCTATTTTGAGACGAACAAGGGGTTCCTGGGATGTGCGTGTATGTACCAGCACGACTTGCTCATCGATGGTTAAAGCTTGAAATTCCGTCCAGGGCAAGAGGCGCTTGAGTGAGCGAATGGCCAGACCCTGGCGGCTGACAGCGATCTCATCGAAGGAGACACTTCCACCAGCCCGATAGGCAGTCATGGCACGCGGCAGCAAGCGACGCGTGATCTCGCTTTCCATAAGCGCGCCCAGGAGATCGATATGCTGTAGCTCATTGGTAAAGGTTAGCAGGGATTCATCGCTGCGGCGGATGGTGTAGCGTCGCTTGCCATGCGCGCGCCCATCGCTCTCCTTCCAGAGACGCTCCAGTTGGTCCCAACGCACGGCCTCGATAGTATCGGCGCTAAAAATAAGTCCCTCGGGACAGAGGTAGACCTGAGGTTGCGTATAAAAATGGGGCGCCAGCAAGACCCAGCCGCCGAAGATAAGCCAGATCAGACCGATCAGCGGAATCAGCAGAGCCTGCCAGAAGGGCCACCAGCCAAAGAACTGCGGGTAGGCCACACCAAAGACCAGGAGGATAAGGCAACCGACGAAGAGGGCGGCGAAGCCGATAAAATGGAAGAAACGAAGCTCCTGGCTCGCCTCAAAGACTTTCTCGGGCGTGCCAAGGCTATAGGCGGTTGCCGCGCCCAGGATATCGAGCGGCACCTGTTTCTGCGAAAGAATCTGGCGCATGTGGGCAGCCTCCAAGGGACAGAAGGGCCAACGTGAGCGTAAGGCGCGTTGGGGCGCCAGGCACCAAGTCACGGTAGGGACCAGCTTTAGCGCGTCCAAAGGCGATTAATCGCCGTGCGGCGCTAGCCAGAAGTGTCACGAAGAAGCATTTCGCCTAGGCTATTACTTACTCGTCATCAAAAACCGGCTTGCGCCGAACTGCCATAAATGGCGTTCGGACGCGCTAAAGCTGGTCCCTACCGAACGCTGGCGCCTTAATATCTACCTATATTAAGCCAACAAAACGCTAGAAAATGCAAGAGAAAAAAAGATGTGGATGTTGGTTTGCCTGGCTTCTGCCAGGCAAACCAACATCCACATCTGACTCAGAAGAGGAAGGTGATTCTCTCAGAGTGGAGAGATTAGTATAGGATGATGCTGGTATTCCAGTCGCTATTATCCATTACCCAGGCGGCCTGGGCGGTTGGCATATTGATGCAGCCGTGAGTACCGTTTCCAGCGCTGCTGTTGCCGGTGGCATCAACATGGGGGAATTGAGTGCCTGGACCGTAGTCGGCGCGCCACCAGGAGTCATGCAGGAAGTAGCCGCCCGCATGATAGCCAATGGCATAGTTGATATGAGTATCATCGTACCAGTACGGTGATCCCTTGGGGAAGGGAGACTTAAATGTAATATTGGTGTCGCGGCTGAGCACCGTCCAGAGACCAGGCAGCGCGGGCAGTTCCTGGCGACCAGCCGTGATGTAGAAAGAGTTGATCAACTGGCCATTGCGGTAGAAGCGGAGGGTCTCTTCAACCATTGAGACCACTACGGCTGTACCTTTTTGTAGTTTGTAGTGATCAAGCAGTTGCAAGTCGGTCTGATGAACCTGGTTGTAGGGAGTCTTGTCTTTGTAGTCGGCCTCCAGCATCTGGTGGTGGAAGATCGCATTCTGAATATCATTCAGGGCGGTCTGATAATCGGCTATTGTCGATGCATTGGCGAGTTCCGCATCCAAGTCGCTACCGATACCTTGATCCATATAGCCGACATTGAGGTAGTAGGCGCCGGAGACCATGTGCGCGTTGCCCCAATTCTTGACCTCATTATGGAACTGCTGGAGCAACTGGCGGGCCTGCGCCATAATCAGATCCTTCTGCATCGCATTCAGATCGTTATCAATCTGCTTGCTAAAGGCCTTGTAGTCGTCGAGCGTTTTGGTCTTCTGCTGGAGATCGCGAGCGGAGGCCAGAAGTTTCTCATAGTTGCTGACGTTGATGCCACTGCTTTTGAGCTGATTGATCTTCGTCTCCAGGTCATCTACCTTGGCCTTAGCGATAATGGGAATATCCTGTTTGAAGTCCGTCGCGGCCTGTTGGTACTGGGTATCGATCTTCTTATCGATTTGCTTGAGATCGTCGGGTTTGGTGGCTTTGGCCATCTCTTTCTGATCGCTGTCATACTGGTTTTTGAGCGTGGTCACGTCTACCTTGCCCGCGGTCATCAGGTCAATTGTGCTCTTGAGCGTGGCGAGTTTGTCGCTGGTCGCAGGCATCATATTCAAGGTCTGGATGGCATTGCCAGTCGCGTCACTCACCACGAGGTAGTCTTTGGGATATTGCGCGCTCTTCATCTTCTCCAGATTTTGGGTGTACACCTGTTGAAGCGTATCAGTGGGGTAGCCCTTAGCGCGTTGTTGAGCTAGCGTAATCTGAAGCTTTTGCAGATTATCCTGAGCCTGGTTATCTGTACGCTCGGTCGTCGTATCGATCACGCCCTGGAGTTGGAGATACAGTTGATCATAGCTATGGGCGGCATTTGTGTAATATGCATCGACCAGTTGCGCATTGAAGGGATTCCAGGGGGCGGAAGAGTTATCCAGGTTCTGCTTCTGGGTGAGAATGGGATGTAGAGTAGTTGAGGGAACACCAATATCCTGAGCATGTTTGAGAAGCTGCGTCAGTTTAGTGAGGCTCTGATCTTTTTCTTGCTGTACGCGTGGGTCCGCACCACATGCGCTGATCAGTGGGAGCAGCGCACTGAGGAGCAGGGTAAGCAGAATCATTTGTGCCAGGCGTTTAGTACGCGCCTGCTTGCGGGCAGATGTGGCCTGGCGAGCCACATGAGAGGGCGGGACGGGTGCTGGCATGTGAGTCATTCCTTTGTGTCGCACTATTGGTTGCATCGGGCATATCCTTGCTTTGAATCAATGCATTGGTATAGGCAGAAAAGGGCAGGGTATATTGGGCTTCATTTAAGCATTTTTATTTACTGATATAGGGTATGGAAGGAGCAAGCTTACATGCTCTGACATAAGAGACGTTGGACATGCAAACTTTTCGCGCGCCCGGTACCTTTGGATATTTCTATCCTTCTATATATTACATCGCAGGATATATAAAAATGCAACGCCGAGCAAGGGAATTTTGTCTCATGCAAAAAAGAGGGCATGTACAGCCCAGGTATATGCCTGGGCTGTACATGCCCTCTTTTTTGCATGAGTGTATGAGTTTAGCGGCCGCGACCGCCGCGAGATTTCTGCTTCTTGCGTTTCTCTTTACGGGCGGCTTTGCCAGTTTTCTTGCCACGTGGCAGACCGGGCATGCCTTGCATATTGGAGAGGCCATCCATACCAGGGAAGCCACCCAGGCCATCGGGGAGGCCGGGCATACCCTGGCCACCGGCACCAGCATACTGGCGCATCATCTGACCCCAGGGTCCTTTACCGGAGGAGACCTGGCGAATCATAGTACGCATCTCAGTAAACTGCTTGAGCAACTGGTTCAGTTCTTCGACCTTGGTGCCACTACCCATGGCGATACGCTTGCGACGGCTGCCATTGATGATGTCGGGATTGCGGCGCTCCTCTTTGGTCATGGAGAGGATCATGGCCTCGACGTACTTCAACTGATCGCCTTCAAGCGCCTCCTCCATCTCAGGCGTGGAGGCCAGCTTATTGAAGCCGGGCAGCATCTCCATGATCTGGCGCAGGGGCCCCATCTTCTTTAAGCGATGCATGGCGGTCAGGAAGTCTTCGAGGTCAAACTTGCCCTGTTGCAGCTTCTGCTGGGATTGCAGAGCCTCTTCTTCGTCGATGGCATCGCGGGCCTGGTCAATCAGGGTGAGCACGTCGCCCATACCCAGGATACGCTGGGCCAGGCGGTCGGGATAGAAGGGCTGAATGGCATCCATCTTCTCGCCCAGGGCCATGAATTTGACCGGCACACTGGTGACGGTACGAATGGAGAGCGCGGCACCACCGCGGGCGTCGCCGTCCATCTTAGTCAGGACCATGCCGGTTAGCGAGACGGCATCGTTAAAGTCCTTCGCGACGCGTACGGCCTCCTGACCAGTCATAGCGTCGGCGACCAGCAGGACCTCGCGTGGGTGCACGCGCTCGCGGATATTGACGACCTCTTGCATCATGCGTTCATCGATGTTCAAGCGACCGGCCGTGTCGAGAATGATCACGTTGCAGGCTTGCTCGCGAGCATAGTCTAATGAATGCACGCAGATATCAACGGGATCAGAGCCCATGGGTTCCGAATAGACCGGGACCTGAATCTGCTTACCGAGCGTCTTGAGCTGATTGACCGCAGCGGGGCGGTACATGTCGGCCGCCACCAGCAGGGGACGTGAGCCGTTCTGTTTGCGCAGGTAGTTAGCCAGTTTGGCCGCCGAGGTGGTTTTACCCGAACCCTGCAAGCCTACGAGCATGATGATGGCGGGATTCCCGTTGGTATCGAGTTTATTGCTTTCGCCAGTACCGCCAAGCACCTCGACCAGTTCATCATGAACAATCGAGAGCACCTGCTGTGCGGGCGAGAGACTTCCCATCACATCTGCGCCGATGGCTTTCTCCTTGACCCGGTCGACGAACTGCCGTGCGACTTTTAAGTTGACATCCGCCTCGATGAGGGCGATGCGAACCTCGCGGAGGGCGGAGTTGACGTCTTCTTCCGTCAGTTTGCCCCGCCCTTCAAGGTTTTGAAAGATGCCCTCGAGGCGTTTGGTTAAGCTTTCAAACATTGCCATATTGTATTACGCGTTCCTCTCTCCGCCGAGCAGATAATGCCTATCTTTAATTGGTGACTATTATATCATGTTTCATCACAGAGGTAAGCACGAAGTTTTTTCGCGCTGCGGTGCTCAGGGTCAGGTGGTATGGGCATATGGCGCGGCGAATACCGCGCCATATGCCCATACCACCTGACCAGGAGTGAGTTTGCGAACCGGGCTAGAAGAGCTTGAGATACTCTCCTGGCTATTTTGCGCCACACACTCATACCACCTGACTACTGGTAAACTTGCGAGCAAGGTGTCCACTATCTTCAGTGTATATTATCGTCACTTTGATGGTTGTCTACAAGGCTTTTGTATGCATTTCATCTAATCACAAGAGAACACCAAACAGTTACGTTTATTTCTATGCTAGAATGAGGAGAGATTATTTTTTGCGAGCAGAGGGGGCCTATGCGATTTCTGACTGCTAAAGGGGCGCCCAGGTTGGCGCAGGATGAGATATTTTCAACGTATAACTGGTGGGACAAGAGTTGTCTGCTCTTTCAGATTACGGAGGAGCGCTGTGACTATATTGAGGAGCGGGTGGAGCGTGTTTTTGGGCGGGAAGCGTTGCCACAGCAGGAGGTACTGGAGGTAGGGTGTGGAGGGGGCTTGATCTGCGCGAGCCTGGCGCGGCGAGGCGCGGTCACCTTTGGGATTGATCCATCAATTCAGGCATTGGAGGTCGCACGCGCAAAGGTACAGCAGGCGGGATTGGGGCAGCAGGCATTTTTTGCGCAGGGCTACGCCGAGCGGCTCCCCTATGCCAGTGGGAGCTTTTCCGTGATTGTGTGCCTGGATGTTCTGGAGCATGTCCAGGACCTGGACGCGACAATCCACGAGATCGCACGAGTTCTGGCGCCCGGAGGCATCTTTATCTTTGATACCATCAATCGCACACTCCTGGCCCGCCTGGCCTTGATCTGGATTGGCGAGCGCTTCTTCCATGAGCATGGCCTGGTTCCAGGGTTACATGACTACCAGCATTTTATCAAACCACGAGAGCTTCACGCGACACTGAGCAGGCACCAGCTAGCGGTGCGCGAGATGGTTGGCTTCACACCCCGTCTCGTCAAAGGGCGCCTGACGCTGGGTGTGGGTGGGCCAAAGCTCGTTTCTTATGTTGGCTACGCGACAAAGGGACGAAACTAAAGGGCAAGGGTCATACGGCACGAAAGACGAACAGCGCACAGGCTAGCCTACTGCTCCAGCCAGAAGGCCTGATCTTCGCTTGACATATTACTGCGCGCGATGGCCTCGGCGAAGCTCTGTTTCTGTGGTCCCTGTTCCTGCTTGCGTGCAGCTTGAGAGGTCTGGCGGCGATTATAGGTTAGCGCGGGCTGGCTATTGTCCAGCAGCGTGGCGAACTGATCGAGTGAGAGCTGGAAGTAACCCGCGAGACGCTCTAGCTGGCGCTGGCTCAGGCTGGCGGCCTCGATGGCGCCCGCCTCAAACTTGTTCCAGACATCGACCGAGAGGCGCAAGGCCCTGGCCACATCGACCTTTTTGAGATTGCGGCTCTTGCGTAGCTCAACGAGGGTCACAGTCTCAACCTGCGGGACGAGGACGCGCTGGAACGCGCTTTGCAGGGCGCGCTGCGTTAATGGCAGAATGGTCGCGTTCTCCTCTAGCTCCTCGACGGTGGTGGCATAATAGCCAGCGATAAAGTCAGTCAGTTCAGCCTGTGCTGTGGGATGCTCGCGCAGGATTTGTAGCTGTGTCTGCGCATCACCTGCCTCCCTGGCGGCCAGCCAGGCCATTTTGAGTTCTTGTATTGACATGCTCATCGTGAGTGCTCCTTTCGTGCCTCAACCCTTTTTATCTTCTCCAGTGCTTTCTTAAGAAAAGAGTTTGGAAAAAGCGGGGACACCCCGCGCCCCGGCAGGGGAGACCCCTGCACCCCCTTTTTCTGCACTGGAAACCTGGATAGTTATTGCTGTGAAATCATGGGTGGATATGAATGTTGGCCCTCGTGCGCGATACATTCGCGCAGATAGCTGCGAGCGCGCTCATAGCGTAGACGGACGGTGCGCTCGGTACGCTTACAGACAACGGCGATATCGTCCCATTTCATGCCCTCCAGGACACGCAGGACCATAATCATACGATCCAGAGGGTCATTCAGGTAGGTTAAAATACGCTTACTCTCATCGTTGGCGTGTAGCACCTCGTACTGGTCCTGTGGATCAGCCACGTCGGAGCTGGGCATGTTCTCGTCATCCGGCGAGGCTGAGCGCAGGGATTCTACCAGAGCGCGTGGCACATGCTGGGGTCGGCCGGCAGGTCGCCCCTCGTCATCGCGGCGATAGTAGAGGCCCTCCTGGCGTAGCACGCGGTTAAACTCGTCGACGCAGAGACAGCGTAGATAATGGACAAAGTTCTGGGTAATAAATACCTCTTTTGGATTGAGAGCCTCGCGTAGCAGGTGCTCGCTCATATTCGAGATGACCTCCTCGCGTAGCTCTGGGCGATGGCGCAGGCCCTGAGAGTGGCGCTGAAAGAAGGGGGCGCAGCGTTGAAGCAACACCTCTGCCAGCATGCTCACTCCCGGTGTATCGCCAGCACGTTGGCGCGCGCGTATATTTTGGACCAGCTCGATCTCGCTGATTTCGTAGCGTCCCTCCGGAGTGCGACGCCGCAAACGCTCTTGAAGCGTGGGATCATTTAGATCGATCATATTCTCCCTCTACTTCGTAATCCTGGTCAGGCTAGCACGTAACCAGGTGTATCTATCCCTCTATTCCTCTCGCCCTACAAAAAACGGAAATGTTTCTGGCCGTTTGGTTATAAGTGGTCTGGTATGCCCTGGCGACCGAAGGCCGCCAGGGCATACCAGGCTACCTTACCCGGTTCTTACCCGGATAAATGCTTTGTGCTTCATGTTGTATTGTACTTGTATTGTTAGCATGAGCACAAGCGTATATGGGAGCAAATTTACGAGAGGGGGCGCAGGCGCTGGGCAACCTGGGCGGGGGTGGGGATGCCGCTGATGCCGGGCTGCTCAACGGAGAAGGAGGCAGCGCAGTTGGCGAAGTTGGTGGCCTGGGCGGGATCGCCATGCTGGTAGAGGTGGCGAGGAAGGAAGCGGCGAAGACATCACCCGCGCCGGTGGGGTCGACCTCGTGGGCGGGATAGGCCGGAAAACTGGCGGGAACGCCCTGCTGATAGAGGGTGGCGCCGTGGCGGCCATCGGTGGCGACGAGCATGGGGACACGCTGGCTCCAGGCGTTAAGAATGGCGTCTGCCTCGGTGCGGCTACCATTGGCGAAGGGGAGCAGGTCATCGTGGCTGAGGATCAGCACATCGAGCTGGGGGAGCACCTGCTCGGCATCGAGCCAGGGCGTAGGCCAGACGCGCCCATCGGCATCCCAGCGGCGCAGCCAGCCCTGGGGCGTGGCGGCCAGGATGCGACCGGGTCGGCGTGGAAAGACCGAGAGGATCTGGGGTGTCAGTTCTTGCGCCAGAGGTCCCAGGAGCACGACTGGGAGGTCGCGCCAGGCGGTGGGAATATGGTCGGGCTGGATAGTGCTGGCGCGGGCGCACAAATACTGGGTGCGGAAGCCCTGGGCATATACATTGACGAACGTAGATGTCTCGGCGGAGGGGATGGCTTGAACGGGGATGGCGGGCGAGAGGAGCGAGGGGAGGCGAGAGAGGAGATCGGCATCGGCCGAAGTCACGATAGTGGGAACTAGTCCCAGGCGATAGGCGGCCAGGGTGGCAAAAGTAACGGTGCCACCGAGTGAGAAGGTACCATCGGGATGCAGATCTTTCGTGACGTGGCCGATGGCGAGAAAGTTGGGTGAGGCAGAGTAGGCGTCCAGCATAAGAGAATGTTGTGGGGCGATTCCATCCAGAGAATCGCCCCGCTCCTTTTTTCAAATAGCTTGTGGGAGAGATGTTTTTGTTATTATTGTTTGTATTACCGACCGGGACGCTTTAGTGAGATGACCACGCGGCGCGCGTCGCCCTCACCGATGCTCTCGGTACTGATATCACCACTCTCGGAGAGAGCCAGGTGAACGATACGGCGTTCATGAGGTGGCATCGCCTCAAGCGCGATTGAGCGGCGATAGTTGCGCACCTGCTGAGCCACGCGTTGGGCCAGGGAGCGCAGATTCTCTTCGCGGCGCATACGATAGTTCTCAGCATCAATGATGATGCGCATCCGATGATGTGTGCGATGGCTCACGATCAGGTTCACCAGCAGCTGGAGCGCGGCCAGGGTCTCGCCACGGCGGCCGATGAGCAGGCCAAGATTCTCATGCATACCATGAATGTTAAGGGTCAGCGGGCTGGTTGAGCGGACCTGGACCGTAGCGCGAATATTCAAGTGGCGCAAGATGTTCTGGAGCACATCCACCGTGATCTCGATATCTTCGCGCGAAGGTTTCTCAACGAGTGGGAGGGCGCCAGCCGGCTGCTCGGTGGCTTCCGTCTCGGATTCAGAGGCGATTGCCGCAGCAGAGGTCAGGGCAGGGAAGGTATCGGCGGAGATGAAGGGCGTCACATCCTCGTCCTCGTCACCTTCCTCCTCCTCCTCTTCTTCTTCCTCCTCGAATTCCTCTTCTTCCTCATAGGCCTCGTCGACATATTCCTCCTCCTCCTCCTCTTCTTCTTCCTCCTCCTCCTCATCCTCGTAGAAATCGACATCGCCCAGTTCGTCGTCGGAACCAAGAATGGCATCGGCCATCTCGGGAGTAATGACCGCGCCTCCAAGCGCGCCAGAAGTGGAAGGGCGGACCGTCACGCGGACGAGGGCCTCCTTGCTTCCCAGGCCAAAGGTACCACGAGCAGGTTCTTGAAGCACAGCAATATCAACCTCGTCGCGACGGCGATTGAGATGCGCCAGGGCCTTCTGAACGGCTTCATCTATGCTTTTACCACTAGCCTCTATACTTTCCACAGTTTCCTTGCCTCCCTAAATGCGTCGGTAAGAACTTCACAAGTAATAGATTACAACCTACCTCATAACAAGAGTTTGTGCTAAAGGGCACAACTCTTGACGAGTCAGCCCCTCCCTGTCTCTTCACGCTTGCGGCGTTCAGGGGCAAGGGGTATGGGTGTACCAGGCAGGTCACGACCCGCCTGGCACACCCATACCCCTTACCCAGATGGCTCGCGAAGGAGCCACCGGGTGTGAAGAGCAGCCTTAGCCAAACCCTCAAGGAGGTAGGCTGCAATCGATCAAGCTTAGCCTCGCGAACGTTGAGCGCTACCGCGGCGACGAGCAGAGGCACTGCTGTTGCGCGAGCGACGGCGCTGCTGTTGCGTTGTTGATGATCCAGAACGATTATTTCCAGTGCGCATCTGGCTCGCGACAGGACCACTAGCGGCTTCCTCATCCTCATCAGAGGCGCTATCGGCCTCAATGATGTTGGAGCGGCGCAGGAGATCTTTCTCACGCTGCTTCTTGCCTTCGCTTGCGAGTGTGCTTTCAACCACGGCGGGCGCCACCTTGGGATCATTCGCGAACTTAGGCGTGGTCAACAGGGAGCCCCAGCCGGTGACAAAGTATTGCTGTACCGCCTGGAAGATCGAGGAAACCGTCCAGTACAGGGCCAGGCCCGCGGGGAAGGTCCAACCGATGAAGATGGTCACAAAGGGCATCACATACTGCATGGTCTGCATGGACTGGACCATAGGATCAGGCGTATTTTTATCTTTGTTTTTGTTCGCCTGAGCGTTGCGCGGCTGAGCCATGCGCAGGGAGACGAAAGTGGCCAGACCAGCCAGGATCGGCAGGATATGCGTAGGATCGGGCTGCCCCAACGAGATGAACCAGTGAGGATTGAGGAACTCGAACCAGCGCAGGTTGATGTCGGGCAACTTTGTAAAGGGCGCGATAAAAGGATACAGTTCATGATTGAGGTTAGCGACGGTTGGGTGCTGATCACGCAAGATGCCGCCGACCGCAAAGTAGAGACCATACAGCACAGGAAGCTGGATCACGAGTGGCAGACAGCCTGCCAATGGTTTCACACCATACTCTTTGTACAGCTGATTCATGGCCAGGGACTGTGACTGGACATCGCCGGGGTGTTTCTTCTTAATCTCGGCGATCTTAGGCTGAAGTACCTGCATGGCCTTGGAGGAGCGCAGCTGCTGAAGAGTGAGTGGGAAGAGTAAAAGCTTGATAAGGACGGTAAGAACGATGATGGCAAGGCCAAAATCACCGAAGAGGCGGTAGAGCACCACCAGGCCGTTGAAGATGGGGTATGAAAAGATTATGTTAAAGAGATTACCGATAGCTCCAAACACGAGAATTTCTCCTGCGTTCCTCTCCTTCTACTTTCCCGGCCAGGTCTCTGGCACGGGATCGTAGGAATCACCGTGATAAAAGGGTTGGCAGCGCCCGATGCGCTTCGCTGTAAGCCAGCCGCCACGGAAGAAGCCGAAACGATCAATTGCCTCGTATCCATATTGGGAACACGAGGGTGTAAAACGGCACGAAGGCGGCATCACTACCGACAGAGTGCGCTGATACAAGCGAATTAAGCCAAGTGCGATATATTTCACAATGACTGGATACCTTTACCAACGGTCAGGCTTCTTATGCGAAAACCAATCCCCATTCGGGGGCCACCTAAAGGTGGCACGGCAAGCGCTCAGGTTTCCTGGGAGGCACTAAGCCTTGTATCGTCTACCACGGGAGCAGGGACCAGGAGCTGAGCCCTACGAAGCAGGAGACGAATGTCCTGTTTCAACGTAGAAAGATCGACAATGATAACGCGTTTGCCTGTACGAGCGTCAGTGCCCACCATCTGGTGGCGCGCAGTGAGGACGAGGTCATATCCCGGAGGGATTTCGTGCCAGAGCGATCTGACCGCCTCGGAGAGCAAGCGTTTAATAGTGTTACGGGTGGTCGCGTTCTTGGATATGCGTTTGCTTACCACGAACCCCACCCTGGTAATTGCGACATTAGGTTCTAGATGTGATTCTAAATCTGATTCCGGATGTGGTGACCAGGCGAGAATAAGCAGCCGAGACGAAACGCTCTGCCTCTGCTGCCTAACCCGCTGAAAGTCACCGTTTTTGCGTAAGCGTTGAGCACGTCGAAGTGCCACTCTGCAACCTCCTTAAGCGAAAACCAACGCCGCTCTCGCGGCTAGCGCTTGCGCGCTCAGGTTTTCGAGAGGCACTGAGCCGTCCGTTCTGCGAAAGCTAGACCGTCAGGCTCCAGCGTCCCTTGGCTCGACGAGCCTTGAGAACGCGGCGCCCATTGCGGGTATGCATGCGCTTCATAAAACCGTGTTCGCGCTTACGCGGAATGCGCTTGGGTTGCCATGTGCGTTTCATGAACAAGCCACCTCCACTTTCAATATCCCGTAGATTATAACGAGTATTATGTATGCTGTCAATTAGCCACACCGAGGAGTGGCCCGGCCGACGCGTACTTTAGTAGCGTCGGTCCACACCGCTAAATGTGCTCTTGCAAGGCAGGCTAGGAGGTCTTAAAGCGCAGCAGGACACGGCCGAAACGTACCTCGTCATTGTCCTGAAGAGGAGTTGGCGTCTTGCTGGCCAGGCGCTGGCGATTCAAGAAAGTGAAATTGGTACTATTCTCGTCCTCAACCATATACTGGCCATTCTCGACAAAGATGCGAGCATGCAAGCGCGAGACACCGCCCTCTTCACCACCATGTGGGGTGAGATCGACATCGGGATAGATGTTGCTGACCGCGTCTTCGCGACCAACCGTCACGTTCTCTTTACCACTCAGATCAAACTCCTGGTTATCGGCCTCAACAATCAGGCGGGCGTGTAGCGCCGCAGGAGCGGAGACCGGGGAGGCGGGAGCCTGTTGAGGTGGCTCAGAGGGCGCGGAAGGCGCTGGAGGTGGGGTCTGCACAGCAGCGGGCGCGCCCTGAAGGCTCGCGCCACAGCTCGAACAGAAGGCCTCACCAGCGGGATTGCTCGCGCCGCAGGATGGGCAGGTCTGAGTACCGGTCGCCGTATCGGCAGGAGCAGCAGCGGGTTCCGCCGGAGCGGTCGCGGTCGCAACCGGGGCCACCGTGGGTTCCGCGCTGTTCAGCGGCTCTCCGCATTCATCGCAGAAAGCCGACCCATCTGGATTTTCATGTCCAAGCGAACATCGTACTGACATTGTTATATCCTTCCTCTTCTCTATGTAGTTATCGGCAAGAGAGTGCGCAGGTTAAGTAGTTGCACCTCTATGGCAGCAGGTCATCGAGACGCTGCGTGAGTTTACGTGTCTTATTGCCAATCGACTTCACCTGCTCCTGGGAGATCTGCTGGCCCTGGTTCAATTGCTCAAGGGCCGCCTGTGTCTCCTGATCGAGAACACGGGTCACATTGGGAGCGAGTTTCGTCGTCGCCTTACCGGTCCGCTTGTACTCGTCGAGGACGCGTGTCACCAGGCGATTGGCATTGGCCTTCTCCGCGTAGTTCATGACCAGCGCGTTGACCTGGGAGGCCTGATTGGCATCGTTGGTGAAGCTGACGGTGATGTTCTGCCGCACGCGCTCGCCAATGACATTGGTGACCGGGACATCATAGGAGAGTTCGGCCTGCGCGATACGGAAGAGGCCAGCTGGGCGAGGATCAATCATCAGCTCGACCAGGACGGACTGGGCCGTATCTTTCTCCAGATCGCCCAGGGGCACCACCACGCGGCGGTCGGAGAGGGCCGAGGGATCGATATCGCGAATAAGCGGCAGGACCCTGACGGCCTTGCGAGGCGAGACGCCCGCGGGCAGGTTCAGTGTGATGACGGCATTACGCACGGCAACAGCCACGGCGCTCTGCACCTGCTGCTCAAAGATGGTCATGGCATCATTTGGTGAGCGGATAAACTCAGCGGGCGTACCGCCGCTGAGCTGGCCGACATCATCGAGAAGGTTCTCGTCCCAGTCGGCACCAATACCTAGCGGATAGATGGAGATGCCAGCGGCCGCGGCATCACGCGCGAGCTGGCGGCAGCGATCAGTATCACCATAGGTCACGCCATCGGTGAGCAGGATCATGCGGCTCACGGCGTTGGGGATGTTCCAGCGGCGTAGCTCGCCCAGGCTCTGGATCATACCCAGCGACATAGTGGTGCCGCCCGCGTCCTGAATGCGATCAATGGCGGCCTTCATACCAACAGGATCGTTGGCTGGCATCGAAGGAATAATGACCTGAGCAGAATCGTCAAAGATGACGACCGAAATGTAGTCACTTGGCTCCAGACGGTCAATGACCATCTTGACAGCTTCCTTCACATTGCGCAGCTTCGCGCCCTTCATCGAGCCAGAATGGTCGATGACCAGGGAGAAGTTCAAGGGCATACGCACCTGAGCCATAATATCGCTTGGTTTGGCTTCTAGCAGCACATATGCGAGCTGGCTTCCGCCAGTTACTGGCATATATTCTTTCCCTACCTGGGATGTCAGAGTTACCTCTCCGGGCATAGTCTGTCAGCTCCTTTCGCCATCGGCTGGCCCTAGTATATCATATAGAGCCGTGAGTTCAGCTTATTGATGTTTTTAATTTGTGGGGACACCCCACACCCCGGTTTGAATTTCTTTAACGCACAAAAACCACGACCGCACTCACGTTATCCTCACCCCCGTTAATGTTGGCGGTCTCAATCAAATGCGAGCAGGCAGTTTGTGGATCGGGTGCATTATTTAGAATCTCTTCCATCTGTGGATCACGTACCATCTCCCAGAGGCCATCTGAGCAACTGAGCAGGACATCACCGGGATGCACCTGTTGCTTGATAATATCGATCTGGACATTGAGCTTATCACCCAGGCTACGGAAGATCTGATTGCGCTGTGGGTGTGTATAGACTTCGTCCGGCTCGATCATACCGCCCGCGACCAGCTGGCCAACCAGGGAGTGGTCCGTCGTCAATTTATAGAGTTTGCTATCACGCAGGAGGTAGGTGCGACTATCCCCTACATTGAGGATATACGCAAAATCCCCCACTAACATAAAACCGGTGATGGTGCAACCCATGTCGGTCTTATTCTGCTGATTGGCCTGGCAGATGGTGGCGTTGGCATCTTCGACCGCGTCATGCAGCAGTGTCACCAGGGAATCCTCGTCGTGCGCGGCCTCCTGGCCCGCCTGCTCGGCAGAGAGAGACGCGAGCAGTAATTCGTGGAGCATACGCTCGCTGATGCTGCGAATGGCGGTACGACTGGCGAGTTGTCCGTTGTCATGTCCGCCCATGCCGTCGGCGACGATATAGAGGCCCAGCGGCGTTGAGAAAGATTCATGATTACGCTGCAACTGGAGCACCAGGGTGCTGTCTTCGTTAGGTTCGCTGCGGCGCATATTGCCAGCGTCGGAGTCGCCAGCGGCAAGCACATGCACACCATTGGGGAAGGGCGATTGTAGGGTCTGCTGCTGCTCAATCACATAGGTATGACCATTGGCGACAAAAGTATCGAGAATGGCGTCATGTACGAGATTCGCGTCGGCCTGCCCAGAGGACGAGGCGAGGAACTCACGCATCGTATATGTGGCATCCTGTAAGTTCGCGCCACACTCCGAGCAAAAGTCATCTTCCTCGGTATTCTCGGTCGAGCCGCAGTTCCAGCAGCGCTTGTAGCCCTGGTGATCGACCACCCGGTAGAGGCGACTTCCCTCCTCATCAGCCAGTTGTTCCGCGACCTCGTAGCGATTATTGAGCAGTGTGCCCTCCGCCAGCGGTCCCTCCTGCTCATTGGTCGCCTCGCCTGTCGTTGACGCGGCCTGAGCCTCGGTATAGGCGCCCTGGGGAGGTTCCTGTTCAGGTACGGCTGGCGTGGGTAGCTCTTGCTGATTCTGCTCCGTCGTATGTGTATCGTGCGGTGGTGTCACCTGCTCCATTACAACCTCTGCATTTCCAGTGGGAGAAGCGGCGCTTGCAGCGTGCTCCTCCCCATAACGATCATCTTCTTCATGGGTCTCGCTCTCCGAGAAGGCGTCCGGCTGAGCATACGCGGGAACGGTGCGATACTCTTCCCCAGTTGAAGAGAAGAGCGCGGTACTCTCCTGCGGCGTCATCAGTACCGTTGGCGTCTCGGAAATATCCTGCTGCTCGGGGGTAAAGGTGAAGGCGCCAGCCTCGCCAGGAGAAATTTCTTTCGGCACAGGCGGCATCATCATGGTTGGCGCATCGGCGATATCTTCCTCATGAGAAGATTGGGCCTGTCCCTGATGATCGCGCTCTAGCTCTTGCTGCCAGCGGCGCGACTGATACTCCACCATTTTCTCAGGCGAGAGAATCTGGGTCGGAGCCTGGCTTAGATCTTCCTCAGAAGCCGGTCCAGACGCGACCACTTCGATAAACTGATCCTCGTCCTCCTCGGGCGCTGGAGAGGAGGATGCTTCCTGAGAAGGGGGGGCAGAGCCGTTCGCGGTCGCCTGCTTCTCATCGAGCGGAGAGTCTGAAGGGGTAGGTGTGGCCTCGAGAGCCGCGACCTCCTGAGCAGGCTCGGCAGGAAGAACCTGCCCGCACCCCTTACAGAACTTGGCGTTTGCACGATTTGATGTATGACATGACGGACAGAGCATTCTGCCCTCCTTCTTTGCTTCATTTGCAGTGAATTGATGTAGGGTCCATGCTTGCATGGACTCTTGCACCCCAGAGTGAAATCCGGGAGGAAACATATCGCTGCGCTTGGAGTCCATGCAAGCATGGACTCTACAACTTTGCGAACACACCGTTTTAGATCTGTTTCAGTAGACGTAAGGCCTCGGCATTAGTGCGATCGCGCTTGAGTGCTTCGTCAAGCATCTGGCGCGCCTCAGCCTTGCGATTTAACTTCAGGTAACAGTTCGCCAGAGCACTATAGATGTTCGGATTTTGGGCACCGGTTTTGCGGGCGCGCTCAAACGCGCTCACGGCATACTTCCACTCTTTAGCACGCATATGGGCGCGTCCCAGTTGATACCAGGCCTCCCAGGAGCTAGCATCAATCTGGACGGCGTGGCGCAGGGCCTCAATGGACTCGCGAGTGCGCTTGGTTTCTCCATAGAGGCGTCCCAGGGCCACGAGCATCAGAGCGTGTTCTGGGCTCAGGCGCAGGCCTTCGCGTAAGTACGATTCCGCATCGCGGAAGGATCCCTGCTCCAATGAGGTCAGGCCGAGTTGATAATAGACTGCCGGGTCATCGGGATTGAGCGAGAGCGCCTTCTTGAAGGACTGCCCAGCCTGTGGCAAGAGACTGAGATCACGATAGCACATCCCGAGCTGGAAGTAGGCATTGAAGGATGTATTCGAGTGCTGTAGTGCTGCTTCAAACTGCTCGGCGGCATACTTCATATTCTCCTGCGAGAGCTTCTGATCGATATCGCGCACAGAGAGGCCGTACTGGCGGTAGGCGCGCCCCAGATTATAGAGAATGTCATAGGGTGTTCCACCCTGGGACAGAGCAAGCTTCAGCTGGTTAACGGCCTCGGCGTAATTCTTATTATTCAAGGCCTGCAAGCCAGCACGATAAGCCACTGTGGGATCGCTGGCCGGGGCCACGCCATTAGAGGGGGCCACCGGGCGCGCCTGAATGCTGCCACCTGAGCCAACCGGACGGGCGAGAATAGACGAAGAGCGTGCCTGGAGTGGCTGGCGCACGGGTCGCGCGAGAATAGGCTGACTCATCCGCGCCTGTGGCGGAGGAACAGCCCCCTGCACGAGCTGGTAGCCATCGCGCTTGCAGAACTTGGCGCCGGGTCGGTTGTGAAAGCCGCAGCGTGGGCAGATAGGGCCAGCCGCCGTCACAGTTGACGCGGGCTGGGCCTGGACCGTAATCGTCGTTGCCGGTGACATGGCGGGAATCTGCACTGTTGGCACGGCGGCATGCGCCTGAACCGAGGCGGGCAGGCAGGAGAGCAGGGCATTGCGCATGGCCTCGGCGCTCTGGAAGCGCTGTTCTCGATCCTGCTGCATAGCCTTAATAATTACCTGCTCGACGGGACAGATGCGCTTCCCGCCCACCTCACGCGCCAGCAGGCGCGGATTTTTGGCTAGAATACTGCCAGGAGCAGGCGTTTGAATCGGATCTGGCTCATAGTTAGTCAACAGGTGAAACATCGTCGCGCCAAGAGAGTAGATATCGGCGCGAGCATCGGTCTGGACCGGGCGACCGGGATTCTGTACTGAGCGACGCTGTCCTGGAGTGGTAATCGAACCCAGATGCTCTGGCGAGGCATAGGAGATGGTGCCCAGGTTCTCTGTATTCGTACGCTTATTGGGATCAAAGCGGCGCGCAATGCCAAAGTCGATCAGTTGCACCTCATTATCGGGGGTAATCATGATATTCCCTGGCTTGAGATCGCGCAGGATGATAGGCGGAGTACGCGAATGAATATAGGTCAAGGCCTCGCAGACCTGCATCATCCACTTAACGACCTGTTCCTCTGGCAGTGGGCCATGGCTATCTTCGAGAATCTTCTCCAGGCTGCGCCCGGGCACAAACTCCATGGCGAAGTAGTAGTTCCCGCGATCCTGAAAAGGAAGCATCAAGGCCGCGATCCGTGGATGCTTTAGGCTCCGTAGGAGCGCGATCTCTTTATTGAAGCGCTCGACGGCTGAGTTGCGCTCTTCCTCGCTGGTATTGGGGCTGATGAGCAACTCTTTAACGGCGTAGTAGTAGGGAGGATTCGTACCAAGCTGCTCAACCTTGTAGACGGTCCCCATACCACCTTCGCCAAGGATCTGAACAATCTTAAATTTACCGTCGAGTATCGTACCTATAGGGAGAGCCATACTCTACGCACTAAACCTTTCTTCGCAACGCTCCGCACGATGGCATAGTATGCTATAAAAACTATTCATCTTTTCCTGCCGCCTGCGGCGGCAAGAGGAAAAGAATTTGGGGACACCCCAAACCCCGCCAGGAGCTCCGCCCCTGGACCCCGTTTGTGCAAACTTGCACACCGAGTTAGCTAGTGAGCGCTTACCTGAACCACAACAGCGGTGATATTGTCCTCGCCACCGCCAGCATTCGCCAGCTCGATGAGCTTATCGCAGATGGCCTGTGGACTGGCCTGCATCTTCATTGTGCGCTCAAGCTCCTCGGGATGAACCATCTCCCAGAGGCCATCAGAACAGAGCAAGAAGAGATCCCCTGCTTGAACCGTCTCATGGAAGATATCCACTTCCAGCGTTGAGCGACCAGCACCCAGCGAACGATAAATCAGATTACGATGAGGATGCGTATAGACCTCTTCCGGCTTGATCTGCTTGGTCTCGACCAGCTTGGCGACCAGAGAGTGATCCTTGGTAAGAGGGGTTAGCGCTCCATTACGTAATAGATACGTACGACTGTCGCCAACGTTGCCAATATAAGCAAGATCATTCTGTATCAGCAGCGTAGTCACGGTGCTGCCCAGGCCACGCGCCTCGGATTGCTGCTCGCCATAGCGCACGATCGCCTGGTTTGCTTGCTTGATTGCGGCCCGCAGTTGATCCTCTACGGCACTCGCCATCGTCGCTTCAGAGAGTTTATGAGTCTCGGCTTTAGAGGGCTTCCCAGTGGGAGACGAGGGACGCAGCATGGAGCGGTCGATCTTGATCGTGGGCTGATCATGAATTGGCTTAAAAAACGTATCCATGGCCTTATTAATGGTTTCCACCGCCATGCGACTGGCAACTTCCCCCGCTTTATAGCCACCCATGCCGTCAGCGACTATAAATAGACCGCGATCACCATCCTCGGCAGATTCAACCCTGCGATATGGTCGATCTTCGTTTTGATCGCGTTGCTTGCCGACATCCGTCTTATCAGCAGCGAAGAGTTTTATGTGCATAGGTACGTACCTCATAGAAGCAGGAATGCGGAATGTAGTTTTCCATGCCCACTATAGCATATAGTAGTATTGATGACAATTGAAACATCGCAGATAGATTGATAAGTAAAAACTCTTTTATTTCTAGCCAGAGCAAGAACGTCGCTGAGAGTTCTTTTCTACAAGCCCATCAATTCATTTATATACTATGATTAGCTGTAGAGCCGATGATGGTTCGCCCGCGTGCATTCCCCTCCTTCTCATCCGCGCTCTGTTGCATATACGTGTTAACTACCTGCAAGGTTGGAAAAATAAAGAAAGTAAAGAAGGGATGTGCTGGCGGTCCGCGGGCCGCCAGCACATCCCTTCTTTACTTTCTTTATTGATTATTTCTCGCGGTCGTCTCTGGTGGAGCGGGCGCGGAAGTAGATGCGGATACCTGTGCCTTTGAAGCTAAAGGCTTCGCGCAGGCGGTTCTCCATAAAGCGTTCATAGGAGAAGTGAACTGAGCGTGGATCGTTCACGAAGAAGACGAAGGTTGGCGGATTGACGCGTATCTGCGTCGCGTAGTAGACGCGCAGCGGCTTCATACCAGTCACATACGCGGGCGTCTGGCGGCGTTTAGCCTCCTGCACGACCTCATTCAGGCGCGCGGTCGGTACGCGCAGGTAACGCATATCGGAGATCTTCAGCGCGGTCTCTAGAATCGACTTGACGTGGTAACCGGTCTTGGCCGAGGCGAAGATGATGGGCGCATAGGGAATAAACTTCAGCTCGTTCATCAATACCTTGCGGTAGTGCTCGGCATCGTCGATCTCCTCATCTGGCTGCGGATACTCGCCCTCGCGCTCGGCTTTGCGCTGCTCCTGCGCCAGGTCCCATTTATTGACCACCACAATCACGCCTTTGCCCATCTCGTGGATCGTACCCGCGATATGAGTATCCTGCGCCGTCAGGCCCTCGCTGGCGTCGATGAGCATCAGAGCCACATCACAGCGCTCGATGGCGCGGGTTGAGCGCAGGACGCTATATTTCTCCACGCCCACGCCCACGCGACCACGGCGGCGGATGCCAGCGGTATCAACCAGTTTAATCTTCTGGTCCCCAAACTCAAGCTCGGTATCGATGGCATCACGGGTAGTGCCGGGGATATCGCTGACAATTGAGCGATTGACACCCAGGATGGCATTGAGCAGCGAGGATTTGCCGACGTTTGGACGCCCCACGATGGCGATACGCGGGGTCTGCTCGTCTTCCTCTTCGTCCTCCTCAGAGACAGGAGGCAGCGCCTCGACGATCCTGTCCAGCAGGTCGCCGGTACCCGTACCCTGAATGGATGAGATATCGGTGGGTTCGCCCAGGCCCAGGCTATAGAACTCGACAACATCCAGGCGACGCGAGGCATTATCGGCCTTATTGGCCGCCAGGATGACCGGCTTAGTCGCGCGGCGGCGCAGCAGGTCGGCGACCTCATCATCAGCGGCGGTAATGCCGGCACGCGCGTCGACCATGAATACTATCACATCCGCCTCTTCGATAGCGAGCTGAGCCTGGCTCATGACGTGATCCATGATATCGCCTGGCTGTCCGGTCAGGCCGACCTGGCCGACAGGAATGCCCGTCCCCAGTTCCAGGCCACCAGTATCGATGAGCGTAAACTCACGACCGTTCCAATCGGTATCTCCATACAGACGATCACGGGTCGTACCGGGCATATCCTCAACAATGGCGACACGCTCGCCAATCATGCGATTAAAAAAAGTAGATTTGCCGACATTAGGTCGGCCAACGATGGCAACAAGTGGCTTCATGTGTCGCCCTCCCACCCTTTCAGTGCAAACAAAAGATGATGTTAATTGTTAACATCATGTGCAAGTCGTTTCTGCCGCCTGCGGCGGCAGGAGGAGGGAAGAAATTGGGGACACCCCAAACCCCGCCAGGGGCGACTGCCCCTGGACCCCGTTCTTGAAAACTTACACATGGGGTTAATTAATTAGATAATAACTGCGTTCAATGTTATCTGGCGAATTCTCGAATCTTGACGCAGGCATTATAGCATAAAGTTTTACCGCTGGGTAATAAAGGGGACCAGCGTGTGTGGATTATAGTCCATGCCAGCATGGACCCTACAGGGCCGTTGTAGGGTCCATGCTGGCATGGACTAAGGCACTTATTAGTAGAAGAGTTCGGAGACGGAGCGGCCGTCGTGGATGCGGGTGATCGCGCCAGCTAAGAGACCCGCAACCGAGAGCACTGTCAGGTTGGGCAGGCGGTTGATGTCGGGAGGGGGAATGGAGTTTGTGATGACCAGTTCTTTTAGAGAGGCAGCGCGCAAGCGCTCGATGGCCGGGCCAGAGAAGATGCCGTGGGTCGCGGAACAATAGATATCGCGCGCGCCCTGCTCGCGAACCACACGGACAGCCTGCGTAATAGAGCCAGCGGTATCGATCTCATCGTCCACAATCAAGGCATTGCGGCCCGCGACATTGCCGATGATGCCCATGGCCTCAGTGATCCCCTCGTTGCCCAGGCGGCGCTTCTCAACGATTGCCAGGGGAACGTTCAGGCGGTCCGCCAGTTTGCGTGCCTTCTTGGCGAAGCCCTCGTCGGCGGAGACGACAGTCAGGTCCTCGATCTGTTTCTGCGCGAAATACTCGGCCTGAATGGTCTGAGCGGTCAACTCATCAACCGGAATATTAAAGAAGCCCTGAATTTGCCCGGCGTGCATGTCCAGCGTCACCACGCGGTGGGCGCCCGCGACTGTAATACAATCAGCGACCAGGCGCGCCGTAATCGGCACACGTGGCTGATCCTTCTTGTCCGTACGGCCATAGGCGTAATAGGGAATGACGGCGGTGACACAAGCCGCCGAAGCCCGCTTAAGGGCATCAATCATAATGAGAAGCTCCATGATAGAGCGATTGACAGGCGAGCTAAAGGACTGAATAACAAAGACATCGTTCCCGCGGACATTCTCGTTTATTTTGACAAAAATATTTTCATTACTAAATTGAAAGACATCAGCCTCCCCTAGCGATATGCCTAGATGATCGCATATCTCTATAGCAAGCTGGCGATTAGCGTTTCCAGTGAAAATGCTCAGTTCGCTCGTCAATGTGTTCACGTGGCACCTCCTGAGTACCCCAGATTATACCATACTGACAAGCGCGACCGCAGGCACACCTCTTACTCCGGAGTGGCACAGGCGTGAAGGAACCTCTGAGAAAGTGGCTTTTCATATGTATTGTTACACTTGACCTTTCTATACGATTGGTTCACTGAATATTCGCTAGCGAAATAAATTCTTAAGAATAGGACACGGATATGCAGCCTTTACGTTCCCTGGATGACGAGGATGAGGTAGGGATTTCAGAGCTCTATCGACAACATGCCTCCGCGCTTCTGACCCATCTACGGACCAACCTGAAGTCGAGAGAGGATGCTGAAGATCTGCTCCTGGAGGTCTTTATCGCAGCCCTTGAACGCGATTCTCTGCGCACACTCTCTCAAGAAGAGCAACGCTTCTGGCTCTGGCGGGTCGCCCGGAACAAACTGGTTGACCATTATCGCAAGAGAGCACGGCAGCAGAACCTGCCTTTAGAGGTAGCGAGCGACATGGTCTCCCCCGATGGGGAGTTCATACCCGAGTGGACGGTGCTGCGCAATGAGGAGCAGCGCGACCTGATAACGGTCATTGAAGGTCTGCCTTCGCTGCAAAAAGAGGTACTGCTCTTACGCTACGTCGAAGGGCTGCGCTCGCCGGAGATCGCGCGTATGCTGGGGAAACGAGATACAGCTGTACGGATGATCCTCTCACGCACTTTAAATCTGTTGCGCCAAACCTTCGAGAAACGACTGGGAGGAAGATAATGGAACATCAAGAGCAACCTTTTACACCTGAGCAAGTCGATGAGCAGGTAGAACAGCGTTTCAGCGACTTGCACACGCCCGAGGCCCAGTTTCACTCAGAGATGCAGCAGGTCACCCGGCAGATCCGCGAGGAGCATGATCGCTCCCTACAGCGGGTCGAACAACGTCTGATGAAATACGCTCGTACGCACGCTGAGTACGCGGCAGCCAAACCGGAAAAGCAGCCAGCATCGCCGCGTACATTAAAACAAGGAAGATCACGCTTTATGGAAAAGAAGCAAACATCAACGTTTGCCCGACGTGTGACCACGTTGGTCGCGGCCTTTGTTATGGTTCTTCTTGTCGGCAGTTTGCTTGTCGTCCTGAACCTTTCACGACAAGCGACGGGCACAGGCTCAAAAGTCACTCCAACCGCAACCGCGACGCCCGTAAAGACCTATTCCAGCGCCCAACGGCTCTGTCAATTCGCGGATAATAACAATACTGCGGGCAATGGCCCACCAGAACCCACGTTCGACTGGTCCGCCAATGGCCAGCTCGCGGTCACCTATGGAAATCTGGAGATCGTCGATGGGGCAACGTGCGCACAAAAACTGCATCGCGACAATCACGGCATTAATGCCCTCTGGTCGCCTGATCATACTCGTCTACTGAGCATCTATACCTCGCCTCAGATATTGGATGCCAGCACCGGGAAGGTTCTGGCGACCTATGCACGCACCATTTATGGCACTGCTAGCGGCGGTGGTGGTGGTTATATGGTTCCGGATGAGTCAGTTTGGTCCACAGATGGGACGCAGATCATCTCGCTGATCGCCGGTCCGCCACACCACTGGACCATTCAGACCTGGAGTGCCAGCACAGGCAGGCTGATTAACACACCCTTGACACAGAACGGTGATCTAGGATTTATGAGTTTATCGCCACACGGTACACACGTCGCCATTAGCACGGGAAAGGATATCGAGATCTGGAATATCGCAACAAAAACGCTGGTAAGCCATCTTCCAGCCAGCATCGATGATCAACATTACTTCTCGCGGGCCTGGTCACCCGATGAGACGATGCTCGCCCTTGGCACAGCAGATAGCAACCATGTCAACATCTGGTCTGTGAGCGATGGGAAACAGATCGCCTCATTCGCGGACAAAAACATCGGTTCCCTGGCCTGGTCGCCGGATGGCAAATACCTGGCCGAGAGCAACACCATGATTCACCTCTGGGATGTACGCGCCCAGAAAGCGGTGGCGACCTTTGGTGATGATCAGTGGATTGCCAACCTGGCCTGGTCGCAAGACGGCAGCAAGATTGCTTCCTCAGCGGTCAAACAGGGCGATTTTACTAAAAACACGGTAAGCGTCTGGAAGCTCTCATAAAGGGCAAAAGGTGCACTGTAGCAGAACAAGGGAGGTGGCATAGCGTGCTATGTCACCTCCCTTGTTCTCTCTTATGACTCCACGGAGTCTTCGGGGCCGGTAATCAGGATATGCAGGAAGCGGCGGATGGCCCAGAAGACCAGGAAGTAGATGAGCATCGCGATGAGTGTTGACCACTCAAAGGCCTGGTCGGGACGTACGGAGAAGGGATGGACCAGCGTGCTAAAGGGAAAAAGGACGATATCGGTCAGTGAGTAGAGAAAGCCCGCGAAGAGATTATTGTGGTCGGCTCCGATGAGCTTGAGCAGGAAGCGCATTGCCAGTGTGACCTCCAGGACGGTCAAGAACCAGCGCAGGAAGTCATTGAGCTTGCCAATGGCATACTTTACGGTTCGGGCTTCTTCCTGACGCGTCTCCGCTATCTCTACCTCGGGGCCAGGCTCATCAGCCACGGGCGCAGGGGGCGACGCTGGCTTCATAGGAAGATCATCCATGCGCCCCATACGCGAGGGCTGTACGCTCGTTGGCTCATTGGGATAGGGATTATTATTGCGCATCCTGCCATTCCTCCAACAACTTATACGAAAACCAATCCCCATTCGGGGACGCGGCGCTACTCTCGTAGCTAGCACACCGCGCTCAGTTTTTTGAAAGGCAACAAACCTCAACAACAATTGCCTGAAAGCGCAGAGACAAACAGTTCAGCAATTGTTTGCCTGCATGGATTATAACATCTCGTGCCCGTGAAAAGCTATGGGTTTACGCGGGCAATTTCAGGACTTCTCTGGGGCATCCGTGCGTCAGGAAGCAGGCGAATTGATCGCGCCGCTGCCACAATGCCCATTGCTCTGCACCAGCAGGATCACTCCTTCAATCTGCTTGAGGGTACAGAACTGTTGCGAACTACGAACCTGGTTGAGCATACGGGCCGTGCTATCCTTGTCCTCTTCAGGAACGATGTTGTTGAGATCTACCACGATATACTGCACGGTGCGCAGATTCTTCTGCTCATCGGTATAGGTAATGAGCGGAAAGACCGTTACATAGGGGCGCTCGGTGAGGTGAGGATTAAGCGTCCCGCTTGCCGAGACGGAGGCAGTTGGCGGAATAGAAGTGAGCAACTGGTTGATGGCCTGGTCACGATCGCCCGGCAGGTGATCGGGCAGCAGCACATTAAACCAGGGGATCATGATCACAAAATGCAGCAGGACCATACACACAATCCAGAGCGAGACCACCCATTGCAACCGTGCCAGCGTCACCGTCCGCGCCAGGTCAACGATGCGATCATTAAGGCGCTTCCGACGATGCGCGCTTGCGATTGAGACGGCCAGCAGGCCGGGGCGAGCAAAGGTGAAGGGGCGAGACAACAGAGATAGGCCCGAAAGGAATGTCAGGCGCACATTCTCCAGGCCACGCATAAAGGAGTCCACCTGCGCCTTCTCGCGTAGTGCCTGCTCATCAGTCACCAGTACGGAGTCAACCGGCTCGCCACGCCACTGCTGCCATAGCGCCACCAGGCGCGCCAGCCCAATAATCGACGCCATCACCACAAAGGGAATGATGGGGGCATTGTAGTGATAGATACCGCTATAAAGAAGGGAATTGTTATTAGGCAAGAGATTGAGCGCCAGGTTGGGCAGAGCGGGAAGCAGCCACTCAGGCGCGAAGACACTGAAGAAACCGGAGCAGCGCGCAAGCCCTGCCAGGTAGTAGAAGCGCTCAAGAGTGAGATAGGTCATGGGAAGAACCCAGGGATGCATAACGATGTTCACAAGCGCATCGCTGGGGGTTGCTCCCAGGTAGGCGTAGCGGTACCAGAAGTTATTGCCCTGGTTACCGGGATAGAAATGCTTGATCATCGACCAGGCAAAGATGCCATAGAGGATACCACCCAGAATGAGAATCAGGCCCAGGCGAGGCGCCCGGTATTTCCAGATTATCAGCATGCCAAAGACCGCCACCACAAAAGGAATCTCTTCTTTACAGGTCGCCGCCAGGGCGCAACAGAGGAGGCACCAGCCAAAGCGGCGGTAGGTGAGGGAGAGAAAGGCATAAAGGAAGCAGGGGGTGACCAGCGCCACCGGGTGAAAATCGAAGAGATTGATTCCGATCAACGAGGCCGAGAGCAAATAACCCAACACCATGACCGCCGCCACCAGAGGCCACTGTGGGAGGTAGCGCCGCGTCATAAGAAAGATCGGTAACGCCCCACTCACCAGGACCAGCGTCTGAAAGATCAGCAGGATGCGTGGATCGGCGCCAAAGACATAGAGCAGCGAGAGGGGCAGGAGCACTGGCTCGAAGTGTTGCGCGAGACGAATGGGGGGGCCATACCAGTCAACGCCCTGGTTCGTCCACTGAAACGGGTGCCCATGCAGAGTATTCCAGAGCACCTGGTCCATATTCCCCAGGTCGAAAGCCGTAGCCTTGAAGGAGGTATAGCGTAGCACAGCCAGAAAGCCCACAATCAGGGCGTAAACCAGCATAGCCAGCACCAGTAACGACCAGGAGAGACGCACCTGGGCGCGCGGCGATACTTGAACCTGTATAGAGAATTGTGGCAAACGTATCATAAATGTTTAACTCGCCTTTGGGTAGGAGTGCCGCAGGCACGAAGGCTAGAGGATGACATACCCCTGCCAGATACAAACCGCGACCACGAACATAAAGCCCCAGACTATTAAAAATTCCGGCCAGGTACCTGTACGGAAACGAAACTTATTATCCATTGGAATGCCAAAGCGCTTGTGCATAGGCCAGAACAGAGGTATACCGCCATAGGTCAGCGAATCACATAAGAGGTGCATCACACATCCAAACAAGACGCCAAAGAAAACGACATGTGAAATGCCCACCACATGCGCGGGAGCGGAATAGCCTCGTAAGCCCAGTAGATATATTACCACTCGTTCCAGCCCTATGGCTAGCAATGAGCCGACAGCCAAGCCAAGAAGACTATGAAACACCGTGCGATGACCTGCAATGCCCTGAATCGTCTTGCTAATGATACCAAAGCGATGGCCCAGGGTGCTACGTGCATTATCTATATCTGGCAATAGCGCGCCAAAGCCAACCGCACCATAATATACCGCCTTACTCACCAGCAGTGGGAGCGTCACACTCGTGCCCGCCGTAAGAGCATTGCCAGAGATATGCGTGACACTATCGAAGACGACCCCGGCTACCAGACCAATCAATAAATGTGAGCGACCTTCCATGCGCTTTTTGTCTCCCCTGAAACTCAATTTTCTTTCTGCCTTGGGCAATTGTAGAGAGAATATAGAGTGGTGTCAATAGACACCCTCTTTCAATTTATGTCGTAATACGATACAATATTCAGAGGAACGATATGTGTCTACTACTAAGGAGAAACAATTGGCAATTAATGCGTGGCAGGAGGAACATCGACAGGCGGGGAGGGATGCGGCGAAACAAGCAGGTAGTCAAAAGAAGGTCAATCATGAGTTGGGGGATTTTACGACTACCCCACGTATGCTTTTCATCTCGCTCATCGCGCTTGTCATTGGTATTGTGAGCACCTTTATAGCTCTACTCTTATTAAAATTAATCGGACTATGTACAAATCTCTTCTTTTATCTACGCTGGGATACGGCCCTTGTCAGTCCCGCACAGAGTCCCCTGGGGATTTTCATTGTGCTGGTGCCTGTAATAGGTGGACTGATTATCGGTTTTATGGCGCGCTTTGGCTCGCCTAAGATCAGGGGGCATGGAATTCCAGAGGCGTTGGAAGCTATCTTAATGAATGGCAGCAAGATCGAGGCCAAGGTAGCACTACTCAAGCCGCTCTCGGCGGCGATCTCGATTGGGAGCGGTGGCCCCTTCGGCGCCGAGGGACCAATCATCATGACGGGCGGCGCTATTGGTTCTCTGATCGCGCAATTCTTTCATTTCTCCAGTAGCGAGCGCAAGACGCTGCTGGTGGCGGGGGCAGCGGCAGGTATGTCGGCAACGTTTGCCACGCCTGTGGCGGCGCTGCTGCTGGCAGTCGAACTCTTGCTCTTTGAGTGGAAGCCGCGCAGCCTGATCCCTGTGGCCCTGGCCAGCGCCACGGCTGGGATTGTGCGCTACTACATTCTGGGGGCGGGCCCGATCTTCCCGGTGCCGGCACATGTGGCGTTTATTGGTCCAGTAGGTTTCCTGGGCTGCCTGCTGGTCGGCGTCCTGGCGGGACTGGTCTCAGCGCTTATGACCTACCTGGTTTATCGCTTCGAGGATACCTTCTCACTCCTGCCCATTCACTGGATGTGGTGGCCAGCTATTGGTGGCCTGGGCATTGGCATTGGCGGATTGATCTATCCACGCGCGCTGGGCGTTGGTTATGATGTTATTGCGCAGTTGCTGCGGGGAGATGTCTCGCTCCAGTTGATCCTGGGCGTTCTGCTGGTCAAGCTCTTGATCTGGTCGTTCTCGCTTGGCTCAGGCACCTCGGGTGGTGTACTGGCCCCATTGTTGATGATGGGTTGCGCGTTAGGAGCGGCTGTGAGCCTGTTTCTCCCCAACGAGGGACCGGGCTTCTGGGCACTGATCGGTATGGCCGCGATGCTCGCGGGAACCATGCGCGTCCCCTTTACCAGCCTGGTCTTCGCCTTAGAACTCACGCACGACTTTAATGCCCTGGTTCCGCTGCTGCTGGCAACCCTAGTGGCCTATACATTTAGCGTGCTGGTCTTGAAACGTTCGATCCTTACCGAGAAGGTGAGCCGTCGAGGATATCATCTTAGTCGGGAATATGCTACTGATCCCCTGGAGATCCTCTTTGTACGCGAGGTCATGCGTACTAGCGTGGTCGCCATTCCCGCCAGCATTACACGCGACGAATTGAGCAGCCTGCTCACCGAGGGTCAATCGCAGCAGCGTGGCATTCAGCACCTCTATCCTATTGTTGATGACCAGGTGCAGATTGAGGGAGTCGCGACACGCCACGACTTGATGAACCTGATACGCAACGAGCCGGGCAAGCGCCAACTGGCCGACTGCATCCAGGCCAGCCCGGTTGTGGCGTATGAAGATGAGAATCTGCGCAGCGTAGTCTATCGCATGGCCGAGACCGGCTACACGCGTTTCCCGGTAGTTGAACGCGAGCATCCAGAGCAACTGGTGGGCATGGTCTCACTCCAGGACCTGCTCAAGGCTCGCTCACGCAACCTGGCGGAGGAGCGCGAGCGCGAGCGATTGCTGCACCTGCGCTTGCTCTTTCCCTCGCGCGCCAGAAAGGGAGCACTCACAGGCAGCCAGACAACAGGAGACTAAGGCAGGCGTATCGCTATCTCTGGATGTGTTTCTACACAAACGGCATATACTAATCCTACGATAGCGAGTTTGGGCGGCCCTGGACACATGTGTCCAGGGCCGCCTTCTATCATTTTCTTGTATAGCTCGTGTCAAAAAAAGAAGGGGCGCAGCCCCAGCAGGGAAGGACCCCTGCCCCCCTTTTCTCCTTCGGGTCTATGATAACGTGCCGGTTGTCCCTCTTTCCGCATAGCATGTAGCACAAGTATACGCTACAGTACCATACAGTTATCATCGCAGAACCATTGGACTTCATGAGAAAAAAGGACAACCCTTATGACGACAATTAATGGCACCGCTACCAACGTGACTATTTTACCTGGGGACATTACCGTAGTTCCCGCTGATGCATTAATCACACTTATTAATAGTGGAGGTATTTGGGGCGGTGGGGTAGATAGAGCGATCATGCAAAAAGCTGGTCAGCAATTTCATCAGATAGCCGCTCAGCATATGCCAAACCCTATCAGACAAGGAGACGTCATTTTCGCTGACGGTTCACGTATCCAGCATAGTGGGGCGTTTCGCAACGTCATCTTCGTCATTGATGACTTACAACTATCCTTAGAAGATCTGGTAAAAGAAGCGCTGGAGGTAGCATTCGTACGCGGCTTGCAAAACGTGTCACTCCCCTTGATGCGTACAGGCCTCATGGCTGGCATGGTTGAAAAGACGCCAGAGGAAGTAGCCTACCAGATGTCGGAAGCCATTAAAGAGGTAGCGGCTACTCATCCCTCTCAGACGATGGAGATCAAAATAGTCATCTATGTCGACCCACAACAATGGAGCCAGAGATTGCTTGCAACCCTTCAGGCTAGATGAGCAATCTTATACTTCTCATGCGTGAAGTGAGGTGATGCCCCCTGACAGCCAGAGTGCATCACCCGGCACTTATTCTTCGGGGAGGCCGACGAAGATGGTTGCATCTTCGATTTTGATGGAGTAGGTATGGAGGTCCTGGCGTGCGGGACCGCGCAGCACCTTGCCGGTGCGCACGTCGAATTGCGCGCCATGCCAGGGGCAGGTCAGTGTGCAGCCCTCCAGCTCGCCCTCGTTGAGGGGTCCGCTGATGTGAGTGCAATTATCGGTAAAGGCGCAGATCTGGCCCTCCACCTTTGTCAGGCAGACTGGTTCGCCATCAACTTCTACCGCGTAAAGCTCGCCTTCTTTGATCTCTTCCAGGCGAGCTGCCTTATAGAACTCAGTCATACGGCCTTATTCGTCCTCATCTTCATCATCAAGATTGGGGTGCTCAAAGCCTCCCATAGCCAGGCCCCGATGGAGTACACGCAGGGAGAGGAAGGCGCACTTGGAGCGAGCAGGGCTGATGGGAATGCCTAGTACCTCCAACACTTCCTCTTTCCCCAACTTTACAACTTCGTCTATCGGCTGGCCCTCAATCATCTCTGAGAGCATGGAGGCTGACGCCTGGCTGATCGCGCACCCACGCCCCTTGAAGCGGACCTCAGCGACGCGCCCATCCTGCACGACCAGGTCCATGGCAAGCTGGTCGCCACAGAGCGGATTGGAGTCCTCTGAGTGGACATCGGGCTGCTCCAGTGTACCAAAATTACGTGGATTGCGATAGTGATCCAGGATATATTCGCGGTAAAAATCCATTGCCATATATGTATGCCTCTTTTTAGAAAGTAAAGATTTGGAGGGCTTTGTGCAGGCCCTGGACGAGGGCGTCAATATCTGCTTTTGTTGTATACACGTAGAAGCTGGCGCGGGCGGTTGCGGGCACATCGTAGCGCTCCATGAGTGGTTGCGCGCAGTGATGCCCGGCGCGAATGGCCACACCAGCCTCCTGGTCGAGAATCGAGGCCAGGTCGTGGGGGTGGACATCGCCAAGTGTGAAGGAGATGACGCCTCCGCGCTGACCGATCTCGCGGGGACCATAGATCGTCAGGTCGGGAACCTGCTGGAGCTGCTCCAGGGCATAGGCCGTCATTTCTTGCTCATGGGCCTGAACCCAGTCCATGCCCAGCTCATTCAGGTAGTCTACCGCCGCGCCCAGGCCGATGGCCTCGGCAATAGCGGGGGTGCCCGCCTCAAACTTCCAGGGCAAATCGTTCCAGGTGGACTCGTGGAGCTTGACAGTGCGGATCATATCGCCGCCACCCATGAAGGGGGGCATAGCCTCCAGCAGAGCACGCTTGCCATAGAGCACACCAATACCCGTTGGGCCCAGCATTTTGTGCGCGCTAAAGCAGTAGAAATCGGCGTCGAGGGCCTGGACATCCACTGGCAGGTGGGGGACGCTCTGCGCGCCATCCACCAGGACGATAGCCTCGACGGCATGAGCCTGAGCGATCATCTCTTGCACGGGATTGATGGTTCCCAGCACGTTCGACATATGCGTAAAGGCGACCAGCCTGGGGTGCTGCTCCAACAACTGCTGATAGAGATCCAGGCGCAGCAGGCCGTCATCGGTAACCGGAACAAACTCCAGGCGTGCGCCTGTGCGCTGGGCGAGCAATTGCCAGGGAACCAGATTGCTGTGGTGCTCCATCTCGGTCAGCACAATCAGGTCCCCGGTGTGGATATTCGCGTTGCCCCAGCTATAGGCGACCAGGTTGATGCTCTCGGTCGTGTTACGTGTGAAGATCACCTGCTTGCTATGGCGAGCATTGATAAAGCGTGCAACCTTGACGCGAGCACGTTCCTGGGCCGCGGTAGCCTCTTCACTGATCGTATAGACCCCGCGATGCACATTCGCGTTATAGGTCTGGTAGTAGATATTCATGGCCTCAATGACAACCTGGGGCTTCTGCGAGCTGGCCGTGCTGTCGAGATATACGAGAGGCTTATTGTGTACCTGGCGTGCGAGGATAGGGAAATCCGCGCGCACCTCGGCGGCGGTGCGTCCACTGTGTGTCTGTTGTGTCTGCTTTTCAAATGTCACCATAATACTTCCTCTGCCTGGCTGCTTGCTGTTTATAAGATAGAGGGCACCCACCGGCCTGGAGGGTGCCCATTATGCGTTTAGCGCTGTGTGACTAGTACTCGCTGAGTTCAATCTCGTCTGATTGAGGACGAGTTGAGTCATCGAGGTAGATGGCGCCTTCGTCGACACCCTCGATCTCCCAGCGCTCCTGGGCGTCAACCCAGGTATCGGCCTCGGTCGCGGACTCACCACTCATACGAGAGATGATGCTGCGGCGCAGGCGAATGCGCAGGTTCTCCAGGGGAATGCGCTGCAAGACTGGCTCGAAGAAGCCCTGAACGATGATGCGCTCAGCCTCTGGGCGCGCGATACCGCGTACCATCAGGTAGAAGAGCTGCTCCTCATCGATCTGGCCCGTGGTGGCACCATGGCTAGCGCTGACATCGTTCGCGGCGATCTCCAGGCCAGGAATAAACTCGCCACGAGCCTTCTTGCTCAGCAATAGACCATGCGCGGCCAGGAAGGAGGCCGTCTGCTGCGCATTCGTATGGATGCGAATCATGCCATCGAACTCGACGCGTGACTCATCGGTCAGGACACCCTTGATCATGGTCTCCGCGTTGGTCGAGACGCCAACGTGGTCTGAGAGGGTATTGATGGCGTAGCGCTGGTTGTGGTCGGTGAAGAAGACACCCACCAGTTCAGCGGCACAACCATTGCCCTGGAGGCCCGCGCCAATGCTATTGAGGTTGAGCTGGGCACCCAGATCGGCCATCACGAAGGTTACGCTAGCATCGTTCTCATGCGTCGCGTTCTTGTTGGTGATGAGCCAGGTATGCTGATCGAGATCCTGCAGGTTGCTGAACTCGACCATTGCCTCGCGTTTGGCAATGACCTCAACCACGTCGCTGACCAGGCTAGGATGCTCGGCCTCGACGCTGGAGGTGAACTCCTGCACAAAGCGGGTGCTGCTCTGAGATTCCGCGATCACCAGTGAGTGGGAGAAGATAGCCGATGCAGAGCTATCGACCCAGACCTGGGCCAGGATCGGCGCCTCGATCTCCACGCCATCTGGGACATAGAGGAAGAAGCCACCCGTCCAGAAGGCCGCGTGCAGGGCAGTATACTTACTCGCAGTCGCGGGGACACACTTCGTCATAAAGTGCTCCTGCACCAGCTCTGGATACTCGCGAACGGCGGTCTCCAGGTCGGTCAGGATGACGCCCTGCGCCTTCAACTCATCGTTCAGGTGTATATACACAACCGACGAGTTATGCTGCACGATCAGGCCGGAGCGCTCATTGACCAGCGACTCTTGCAGCGACTGCTGAATGGCTGGAGGGAGCGCGGTATCCGGCGCGGGAACAAAGGGCTTTAGTTCCTGGAACTTAAAGCGAGAGAGATTCTGGAGGGTGCCCAGGTCGCCGCGGCGTCCCAGGGGGGCGGGAGTCTGCTCATAATGCTCCCAGGCCTGAAGGCGCTTCTGTAGCATCCACTCAGGTTCCCCCTTCTGACGCGACAGCTCAAGCAGCGCATCCTTTGTGAAACCTGTAGTTAGAGCATTAAGCATTCGTGGCCACCCCATTCTCATTGGATGTCAGCCACTCGTAGCCCTTATCCTCAAGCTCGAGCGCCAATTCCTTCGTACCAGACTTGATGATGCGGCCCTGGTACATGACATGCACGAAGTCGGGGGTAATGTAGTTAAGCATGCGCTGGTAGTGGGTGATCAACAGAATGCCCAGGTCGGGACCGCGGAGCGCGTTCACGCTCTCGGAGACAATCTTTAGCGCGTCAATGTCGAGACCCGAATCGGTCTCGTCCATCAAGGCGATCTCAGGCTCCAGCAGGGCCATCTGGAGGATCTCAGCACGCTTCTTCTCACCACCGGAGAAGCCATCGTTGATCGAGCGATTGATGAAGCTATTATCAACCTTTAGCAGCTTCATCTTCTCTTGCAGGAGGCGGCGAAACTCACCTGGGGGAACGGCCCGGCGCTTGCCCATCTTGCCGGTGGGGTTCTCACCCTCTTCAAGGGGCTTATTGCCTTCACGCACAGCCTCTAGAGAGCGGCGCAGGAAGTTAGCCACGCTCACACCGGGGATGGACATGGGATACTGGAACGCCAGGAAGAGGCGCATACGCGCGCGGCGGTCGGGAGAGTACTCAAGAATATTCTCGCCCTTGAACCAGATCTCACCATCGGTGACTTCATACTTGGGGTTACCCATGATCACATTCGCCAGGGTGCTTTTGCCGGACCCGTTGGGTCCCATCAGCGCATGAACCTCACCCTGGTTGACCACGAGGTCGACGCCACGCAGAATAGGCTTACCTTCAATATTGGCATGAAGGTTCTTTATAACGAGTTCAGATCCCATTATGGATAACACCTTCCTCAATTAAGTCTAAGATCTTATTCCGAAACCCAACGTCACTGACGTGACAGCGCTTCGCGCTCAGGGTTTTCGGATCAGAAGTAAGTGCGAATCATGGTACTCAAGCCAGAAAACGATTCGCCTTATCTATCAGAACATATGAATGTGCGCGCCGCGATTGACAATGTAGTAGTAAACACAGCGCAAAATGTGTAAGTTGATGATCTATACAGCCACAAAGTATGGAAAGCGATCCCACGCTCTCCTACCTTTGATAACTATCGGCATACAAGGAAAAAAACGTGACCTGTGGTGGCAAGCGGCTATTCGGCGGTCAACAACTCGTGAGGCGATGCCATATTGGCACCGATGCCAACGTGAATATCCGTCAGGGCAATAAACTGGCCTGTCTGCCCCGTAGGCTCGGTCGTTTGAGCCACCAGTTCGGCCAGGGTAATTGAGTCAAGCGTCTGAGCGACCGCATCACGAACGCGCGCCCAGAGGTACTTGGTCTTACAGGAATCCATAAAACCGCAGACCTGGCTCATCTCCCCCTCGGTCGCACAGATCATAGGTGAGATCGGGCCTTCCAGCACACGCACAATCTCGCCCATCGAGATCTCATTGGGATCTCGGCTCAGGCGATAGCCTCCATGCGCGCCACGCGTACTACTCACTAGTGGCGGGTCGGCATCGCGCAAGAGCTTGACAAGCTGCTCTAAGTACGCCAGTGGCAACGTCTCAGCTTGCGAAATATCTGTGAGCGAACGGGGACGGCCACCGTAGTGACGAGCCAGGTCGACCATAATGCGTACACCATACTCGCCTTTAGTAGATACCCGTAACATTGTGGTCTCTCCCTTTTTCCTTGCTCTGACGCCCTTTTCGCTCTATGCTCACGACTCGATGCATCTGCCAGCAACTGGAATACACTTGAGCATAGCCCTGGCGCTAATGAACGCGCCCAGCCAGGAAATACCGTCAGAGGATACACACGTCAGATGAGCAATGAGCACTACACGAAATTAATCCGACCTAATCACTAGGAAATATTTTAGCACTCAGGCCACAAAGCGTCAACTGGTGAATCAGAGAGTGAGGGGTGCAGTTTGCGAGCGCTTGCGCTCGCAAACTGCACCCCTCACTCTCTGATTCGTTTCTAGCGTGCTTCGACAGCGATCTCCAGGCGTTTATTGATCTTGCCCTTGCTCTTATAATTCACCACGCGAATGCGCTCGACCTCGTGGGTATTGGCAACGTGGGTGCCGCCATCGGCCTGGATATCCAGGCCCTCAATCTCAAGGACGCGCACTATGGTCATAGCGGCGGGGAGGAGGCTGACCTTGGTGCGAATGAGATCGGGATTCTGGTCGGCCTCGGCGCGCGGCAGGAAATAGACTCTGGTCGAGCGGGCCTCGGCGATCTCGGCGTTGATACGCTGCTCAATCTCCTGCACTAGCTCGGCTTTCAGGTTCTCAAACTCAAAATCCATGCGTCCACGCAGAGGCTCCATATTACCGCCCGTCACCTTCGCGCCATAATCGCGCCAGACCACCCCGCAGAGGATGTGCATGGCGGTATGCGTGCGCATGAGTGCATAGCGACGCTCCCAATCCAGCACGCCGTGTACCCGGCTCCCAACGGCGGGTGGCTCGCCCTCGACCTGGTGCCAGACATAGCGCTCATCCTTCGAGACCTTCGTCACCTGCCAGGTTTGCCCATCCTGGCTGAGCGTTCCCAGATCGTGCGGTTGCCCACCACCACCAGGGTAAAAGGCGGTAGTATCCAAAGCGACAGCGTTCCCCTCCACGACAAGCACCGTCGCATCAAACTCTTTTACATACGCATCGGTATGATATATAGCCTGCGTCTCCACGTTTGCATCTCCTTCTGCATGGCAAAATGATGGGGTTGCCAGTCCAAAACTGACAACCCCATCATATCATTACCATTGACTTCTTATTAGCGGCGCTTGCGTCCAACCACAATCTGGCGTGTGCCCTTACCAAAGGGCTTCCAGTCATAGCCACCGTAGATGGACTCAATCGAGAAACCAGTTGCCAGGAAGAGGAGTTGGAGCTCTCGGGGAAGAAGACATGCATATCCAGACGTGTCAGATAGCGCTCGTTCTCGCCCGTTTCAAAGAACTTCTCATGCGTCCAGGTGAGGTGCTGCACCTGCTCAAAGGCGTCATACTTACGCGTCGTATAGAGCATCATCGTGAAATCGCCATCGGGCGATTCCAACTCGTCCTCTAGATAGACGGTCGAGGGGCGATTGAGGGCATCGCTCAGGTAATCGATGTCGGGCAGGAAGACATCGACGACAAAGCGCCCGCCGGGGGCCAGGTGCTCCAGCGTTTTCGAGAAGGCCGCGAACTGTTGCTCAATTTCGTACAGATGCGAGATCGAGTTGAAGGGGAGAATAATCAGGTCATAGGTTCCCCTGGCTGGCAGATCGTAGTCGCACATATCGCCCTGATGCAGGCTCACGCGCTGCTGCGTGGCTTCGGGTAGTTCGCCAAGCTTGCGCTGGTAGGCCTTGAGCATGCCAGGCTCGAGGTCCAGGCCGTCCAGGTGAAAGGCGCCAGGAACCTTTAATAACTCTAAGCCGATGCGCCCGCTACCACAGGCCAGTTCAAGCACATGCTGAGGGGTATAACGCACCATCAATTCCTGCCAGAAGGGCACATCCTGCTCAGACTGGCTTTGATACTCCAGGTCATAATCACTGACCCGCTCATAATATTCGCCCATTTCGTAAGGCATGGTCTGGAAGCTCCATTTGCTCGCTCGAAAACGTACCTATGAGATCGATTGGTCGAGCCGCGCCAATCGCCTCTATACAAGAAGAGTTTAGTGTGAAGGAAACCGGGTCATGTCCCGGTCTGAAACCTTGTAGAGATTACCATAAAGCCTACAGGGGAGACAATCATTCCACCAAGAATTCCCCCTGCTTCCTTGAAAACTGAATAAAAACTGAATGCTTATGGCATTGCATAGAGAAAAGTCTATGTATATGCTTGGTATATATGTGCTTTTATGCGATTCCTGCCCACATTTATCCAGCGGAAACAGGCGTCCACCGAGGGACACCTGGTAGTTTATGAGAGCAAGTAAGGAGCATGATGCGAAAAGTATTTAGCTTGCCGCCGCGCCATGGCAGAGGCAGGTCCACGCTGCCAATGATGCTGGCCCTGATCGTAACGTTTGTCATGCTGGGTGCATATCCGCTTAGCGCAGCCGCTGCGGATACTCCCACAGTGCAAGTCACCGTTGATACACATCACACGCTAGCCACCATTCCCGAAACAGCGCTAGGGACCAATGCCGCCGTCTGGGATGGTCACCTACTCGACCAGGGCGTTCCGGATCTCCTCCACAACGCAGGCGTCAAAGTGATCCGTTATCCTGGTGGCTCGACCTCGGATGTGTATCACTGGCAGTCCAATACAACAGAGCCAAATCAGGGTTATGCGAATCCAAACAATACGTTTGACGCCTTCATGAACGTGGCGCAAGCGACTGGCGCGCAGCCAATGATCACGGTTGACTATGGTGCTGGCACACCGCAGGAGGCCGCCGATTGGGTACAGTATGCCAATAAAGGAGGCGTGGGCTATACCGGGCCTGTCCCGACATATACCGGGGGGAGTAGCACCGGTCACACCTATGGTATCAAGTACTGGGAAATCGGCAACGAGCTCTATGGCAATGGCACCTTTGGCGCGAACTGGGAGTACGATCTCCACGAGAAAGGGCCGGTTGCCTATGCCAATAATGCCCTCCAATTCATCCAGGCCATGAAAGCGGTCGACCCCTCCATCAAGATCGGAATTGTACTGACCTCGCCCGGCGACTGGCCCGATAGCGTGGCCGCGCCTGGCTTGAGCACAGACTGGAATAACACCGTCCTCTCCATCCTGGGCAAGCAGATCGACTTCGCCGATGTCCACTGGTACGCACAGAATCCCGGCAACGAGTCAGATGCGGGTCTGCTCGCCAGCACCTCGGCCCTACCCGGCAAGGTCGCCACACTCAAGACAGAGTTGCAGCAGTATAGTCCGGGCAAGAATGTCCCCATCATGATTACCGAGACCAACTCGGTCTCATACAATCCAGGCAAACAGACAACCAATCTGGTCAATGCCCTCTTCCTGGCCTCGAACTATATGAACTGGCTGGAGAGCGGCGTGCAGAACGTTGACTGGTGGGATATCCATAACGGCATCGTGACCTGGGGAAATAACAGTCCAACGCTCTATGGCAGCAATCAGTATGGAGACTATGGACTGCTCTCCACCGGCGATAGCGAGCCACCAGCGAATACCCCATTCCCCACCTACTATAGTCTGCAAATGCTCCATCACTTCGTTGATGGAAATGGCAGCATGGTAGCATCTTCAACGGACCAGAGCCTCATAGAGGTCCATGCTGTGCGTCAACATAATGGCAAACTGGCCCTACTCCTGATCAATAAAGATCCGCAACAAAGCTATCAGCTCAAGCTGGCAGGTGGCTGCGGCGACCAACAGGCTAGCGCCACCGTCTACTTCTATGGCCAGAATAGTAGCGCCATAACGGTGCAGTACATCTCTGGCAAGGCCCTCTCGACGCAGACCCTGCCTCCTTACTCACTCACGACTATCGTGCTGAATGGAGAGAACAACTAACAGGCCCTAATCGCAGTTTCATTCATAGGTATATAGGGACAGTAAACGCGAACCGCTCGGTTCGCGTTTACTGTCCCTATATATTTTCCACCTCAACCTGATACAATAGAGAGCAATGAAGCGGGAAGACGCATTCGGCAGTATAGAAATTAGGAGATGCGTCGCATTTTTTGCGGAAGAGGATATTTTGCATGAGCTATTTGTCCATACGTGAAGTGGCCGAGGAGTTACAGGCAGGCATTATTATGCCCACGGAGCTGGTGGAGGAGACCCTCAACCTGATCGAGGAGCGCGACACTGAGGTGGAGGCCTTTGTGACGGTGATGCGTGAGGAAGCTATGGCGCAGGCCGAGCAGGCCGAGCGCGAGCTACGCACAGGTCTCAAGCGTGGTCCCTTGCATGGCATTCCCATCGCCATTAAGGACCTCATCGCGGTCAAGGGAGTGCGCACGACAGGCAGCTCGCAGGTCCTGGCGGAACATGTTTCTGAGGAAGATGCCACCGTAATCGAGCTTCTGCGTAAGGGTGGGGCTATTCTTATTGGTAAGACCAATACGTATGAATTCGCCTATGGTCCCTACTCGCCTCCCACGCGCAATCCCTGGGACCTGACGCGCACGACGGGTGGTTCCAGTGGCGGCTCGGCGGCGGCGGTCGCGGCAGGCATGGTACTGGGCGCCATTGGCACCGATACGGGCGGCTCCATTCGTATCCCCTCCGCGCTCTGTGGCGTTACCGGTCTCAAGCCAACCTATGGACGCGTTAGCTGTCATGGTGTGCTTCCTTTGAGCTGGTCGCTGGACCATGTCGGGCCTATCGCGCGGAGCGCCGAGGATTGCGCATTCATCTTTGATGCTATTGCCAAGTATGACCCACGCGATCCCAATAGCGTCTCGGGACCTCCCAGCTCGCCCAGCCGCTCGACGGCGACCCTGATTGAGGGCGCGGAGGGGCGCGGGCCGCTCTCGCTACAAGGGCTACGACTCGGTGTGCCTCAGGAAGACTTTGTCGCGCCGCTTGATCCCGAGATCCACATGGCCTGGCGCGGCGCGTTGCACGTGTTGGAGGAAAACGGAGCCGAGCTTGTCAATGTCGAGCTACCTCGTCCCACGATGACAACGTATAGAATGGTGCAGAAGCCAGAGGCGTCCCTGGCGCATATGCAGCAAGGCTGGTTCCCTCACCAGGGTGATCTGTATACCGAGCTGGTTCGCACACGGTTACGCGAGGGACAGGAGATTCCCGCCGTGGAGTATCTCAAGGCGCAACAGGAGCGGCGGGCCTTCACCAGCCAGTTACGAAGCATCTTACGAACCGTCGATGCCTTTGTGCTACCCACCCAGGCCATGGCAGCGATTCCCGCTGAGCAGATGGGGCAGGAGGTTACTATTAATGGCGTGCAGGAGAACGCGACCGATGCCATGCTCCGTATGACTATGCCCTTCAACCTCGTCGGCTTCCCAGCGGTCTCGTTCCCCTGTGGCTTCACGTCTGAGCATCTCCCAATCGGCTTACAAATCGCGGGCAAACCCTTTGAAGAGGCCACGGTATTGCGTATCGCCCATGCCTATCAGCAATTAACCGACTGGCATCGCCGCGAAGCGTGGGAACGCCATCAATAGCCTTCGCGCCTGAGGCGCTCGCTCTCGTTGGTAGTGTGGTGCGGGTTGGCAGCCTATAGCTGCCAACCCGCACCACACTACCAACGAGAAAAATGAGGAGGCACGACACGACCGTGTACAATGGACTCAAAGGAATGAGTAGTAGACATACCTGAACTTTTACTGGTACTAGAACGGGAAAAGCGATGGAAGCAACAGATAATCTGGCAGAGAACAAAGAGGCCTTACGCTCTATTGTTGAGCAAAATTATGCTATACCAGAGGCGCTTGATAGCCTTGAATTTGCGCAAAAGTTATTAGTAAATCTGGGATCGAGCGATGAAGAGCTGCGTGATGACCTGAGCTATATGATCCTGGCACGTGGCATCCTGGAGCCGGGGAAGCTAGAGTCAGAACAGCTTAAGCAGCTTCTCATAAGTGTTATAAACGATGAGCATCTCTTCTACCATATTGGAGAGGTGAACAACGACAGCATCCTGATGCGCAGCTTCTCGAACCTCATCATCGCGGCTATCCTCTATACGGATGCCTCTCGGCCCAGTCTCTCACGTGAGAGCATTGGCCGTGTGAAGGATGCGCTAATGCGTTATGTGCGTGAGGAGAAAGACTGGCGCGGCTATATTGAGGGCAAGGGTTGGGCACACAGCATGGCTCACCTGGCCGAGGCGCTTGACACCTACGCGCAGCATCCTCATGCAACCAGCGATGACCGTAAAGATGTGCTCAAGCTGCTTAGCCAGCTTAGCAAGACCTCGGTTCCCCTCTTTTATGAAGAAGATGTACGCCTGGCAACGGTCGCGCACCATATCATTCTGGGGAAACAGGTGGATTCAGAGTTCCTGCATAGCTGGCTCAAAAGCTGCTACGTCCAGCGGGAAACGGATATACGCTCATGGCGTCGCGCTAACAATACCAAAAACTTTCTGCGCAGTCTCTACTTCCTGCTGCTCTGGGATAACATTGGTGTTGGCCTGATGGACGATATCGCGCACATCCTCAGACGGCAGGACGAACCCTTTGCCGAGAGCGAAGAGGGAATATAGTTGGTGATCAGGGTCCCTGCCTGGCACAAAGAGATGAGAGCAACACGCGAGTTCGGTTGCTCTCATCTTCGGGCATATCCACCAGGGAACATTACTAACATTGTAGTAGTGAGTCAACCTTATCTAGTAATTCGTCCAGTTCAAAAGGCTTGTTCAAGGCCACGAGATTGCGTTTCCGCACCTCTTCCTGGGGTGGCAGGTACGCGCTCATCATAATTGTGGGCGTCCCGGCAAGCTCATTTAGGGCGTGGAGACGATCATACAGCTCAATCCCATTCATCAGTGGGAGACGATAATCGGTAATGATCAGGCAGGGCTTTACCTGTTTGGCCAGGGTCAGCGCCTGCATACCATCATTGACCAGTAACGGGCGATAGGGCGTCTCCTGGCACAGGGCCTCCACCAGCATAAAACCGATATAGTCATCATCTTCAACAATGAGAATGGTTTTATCTTCTGCGCTCTGGGGGGCAACCGCCGCGAGCGCCTCAGTTGAAGGCTCGCTTTGCCACATCTGCCCCTGCGCGGTCTCAGTCATGCTCTCAGTCATATATTGCATGCATTCCCTCCTCACGTATGCACACAGTATGCACACAATCAAGCTCATACATTCGTCTGTGATATTAAGAACACGCCAAAGGCTGGGATTTCGTTTCGCGCCAAGCTTTAGAAATATCTTAAAAACCACCCTAAAAGCCTTAATGCAACCCTTGACATTGGAAGCAGATATCGGTATAATCCTCTACAGATCTACTAAGATCTTATTCCAAAACCCAACCGCCATTCGGGGGCGCAGCGTCACTTGCGTGTCTAGCGCTTCGCGCTCAGGGTTTTCGGATCAGAAGTAAGCCGGCGTAGCTCAGGGGTAGAGCAGCTGTTTTGTAAACAGCTGGCCGGGGGTTCGAATCCCTTCGCCGGCTCCATTTTCCTCCTCACACACTTCACACCACACAAAAAGCCGCTTCAAGCAACTTTCCGCCAGAGACAGAAAATCACTCAACCATGAGCACCTGCCCCAATCATGAGCTGGAATCATCCATTGTCGCCAGAACATAGCTTCGGAAGCGGTTTCCAGCACTCGACCGTTGTAAATTCATTGTGGAAGAGATGGAGCCAAGATCTTGACCAATCTGTGTACTGAGGACCTTTGCGGAAGTGGGTATCTCCCGCAAAGGTCCTCAGTACATTGAGGCAAGACGTAGAGAAGAACTAGAGATCTGGCCTCTCTCACGCTGACAGGTAAGCATGCAAGGCATGTTCTCCCGCCTGGGCAAAGATCCCATCCTGGCTGGATCGCGCGCCGCTCACCCCAATGGCTCCAACCACCTGTTCCCCAACGCGTAAGAGGAGTCCTCCTTCAACGGGGACCATGCCAGGCACCCCTAGGACGGTCATATTTCCCTTATCAAGAAGCTCTTCATGGAATTTGGTCGGTCGGCGAAAGTGCACGGCATGAACGGCCTTCGCAACTGCCATATCCACGCTCGCGTTGGCATTTTCATCCATCCGTTGGAAATAGAGCAGACGACCACTATCGTCGACAATAGCGATAGCTACAGAACATTCATTTTTGATAGCTTCGTTTTCAGCTGCTGCCGCAATCGCTTTGGCAGCAGCAAGAGTGAGTGCTGGTTTGGTTGGTAATTGAGGCATGAGATCTCCATTCTTTTCTATTTTTGGATCTGAAGCAGAGAAATCAAACGACGAGGGTGTGTCAGCAGACGTCTCGAAGGAGAGGTCTCTTCTGTTGAAAGCATATCTCATCTTCATCTCAAGATGAACCTGCTGGTTAGCAGGGTGAGGATGCCTATGCACAAGGCACTTATATCTGATCTATTATACGCGAAATGCCTCAACAATTGCTACCAGAGACTAAAAATCTGCGCACATAGCTAGAAGAAAATCACCACCGATATGCTGAATGCCTTGATGACCTCGAATTCTTGCACGAAGAAATTACACAGTTGCCTGGTAAATAAATTTTTCTACTTTAAATATCCTATTTTTAAACTATTGCCTTTTTCAAGGCGTAACAGCAATATGAAGTGATGCCAGCAGGCACATGATACAATGCAAGGGATTACAATACATTGATCTAACCGGTATGGGAGAAAAGTGCAGAGAGGTGATATTACCATGAGTATGGGAACAGGCTATACACAACAGGCGCTCGGTGAGGAAGAAATGCGCCGGATTTTGGCGCAGGCCTTTGGCGAGCTTTCGCTGGACGGTGAGCGCGTCCTGGTGATTATTCCTGACAGTACACGCACGGCGCCCCTTCCCTTGCTGTTCCGTGAGCTATACGCCCTACTGGGTCAGAGGGTACAACGCCTGGATTATTTGATTGCTCTGGGGACGCACCCACCGATGTCTGAGGAGGCGATAGCGCAACTGGTCGGAGTTGATGCGAAAGAGCGCCAGGAGCGCTATCCCAATGTCGAGATCTATAACCATCACTGGGATAAAGCAGGCGTGCTAAAGACGGTTGGTGTGATCTCACGTGAAGAGGCCCAGGTGCTCACCAACGGCATCCTCTCGGAGGAGGTTCCCGTACGCCTCAATGGCATGATCTTCGACTATGACCAGATCGTGATCTGCGGGCCGGTCTTTCCGCACGAGGTCGTCGGCTTCTCTGGCGGTGCCAAATATCTCTTCCCTGGGATCGCGGGCGCGGATATCATCAACTTCACGCACTGGCTGGGCGCACGCCTGACCAGTATGCTCACCATCGGCACGAAGGATACGCTGGTGCGCCGGGTTATCCATCGCGCCGCAGCCTTTGTGGACCGCCCCATCCTCTGCCTGGCCCTGGTGATGCAGGGCGAGACCCTGCATGGACTCTACGCAGGCAACTATATCGATGCCTACAATGATGCCGCCGACCTTTCGGCGCGCTTGAACGTAATAACAGTTGAGCGACCCTTTAAACAGGTGCTCTCGCTACCATCGACGCGCTATGACGACCTGTGGACCGCGGCCAAAGCCATGTATAAGACGGAGCCAGCCATCGCGGACGGGGGCGAGGTCATCATCTATGCACCACATATCAGCGAGATCTCTTATACGCATGGCGCGCTTATCGGCGAGGTTGGCTATCATGTGCAGGAGTACTTCCTCAAGCAATGGGAGCGCTTCAAGCAGGTGCCTGGCTCAATTCTGGCTCATAGCACGCACGTGAAGGGGACGGGAACCTATGATAGCGCCACAGGCATCGAGCGGCCGCGCATCCAGGTCACGCTGGCGACCGCCATCCCCGAGGAGCGCTGCCGCAAGGTCAACCTGGGCTATCGCGACTATCGCGAGATCAATCCCGAGGACTGGGCCGGGCGAGAAGACGAGGGGCTGCTGCTGGTCCGCCACGCGGGCGAGATGCTCTACCACGCCCCCAGCATCAGAAAATAATGGCACGCGGTAACGTTTCTCTTAAAGAACTGAAAATTAGATAGGAGAAGAGAAGTTCGCTTATGTCCTGGACACCACTGGCCGAGCGCCTTGACGAGTTACCCTTGATTCTGGCGGGACCCATCTTACGACGGACGGAACCAGGCTCGGTCACGGTCTGGTTGGCGCTTAAAGCCGAACGCCTGGTCACACTTCATATCCTAGAGACTGAGGCCAGTGGAGCATTACGGGAGCGCTTCCAGGGCAGGCGCAAGACTGTTCGTCTGGGGGATAATCTGCACCTGGTCGCGGTCACGGCGCAGGTCTCGGCAAGTGAAGAGCCACTCGCCTGGGGCGAACTCTACTACTATAACCTCTCTTTTCAGGCCCACCAGGAGGCGGAACGCGAGGAGCTCTATACGCCAGGCATCTTACGGCCAGCAGAGCAGGTTGATGATCCGCTGGCATCGCTGATCTACCCTGGGCATCCCCTGCCAAGCTTCCTGCTTCCCGCGAGTAAGCTAGAGCAGGTGCGCTTTTTCCACGGCTCCTGTCGCAAGGCGCATGGCTCAGGGCGAGAGATGCTCTCGGCGCTTGATCTGCTCATCGAAAAGTCCACCCTGGCGGGAGACCATGAGCATGTTAATCGCCCCCAACAGCTCTATCTCACAGGCGACCAGGTCTACGCGGATGACGTCGTGCCGCCGCTACTCTTCGCACTGATGGATGCTGGGCAGACGCTCTTTAGCGGCCAGCGCCTGGAGATCCTGCCAGGTGTACGCCAGCCCGCGTCTAATTTTGCTCCCGGCATGCGACGCGACATTATCCATCACCAGGCGCTCTTCACCTCTAAGACACCAGATAGCCACCTGCTCTCCTTCGCCGAATACGCCTCAATGTACCTGATGGTCTGGTCCGATCAGCTCTGGCCCGAGACGCTTCCGGGAGCTGAGGAACTTTGGCAACGTTATCCAGCCAGCCGCCCTGCCATCCTGGCCCAGCAGGACCGTGATGCACAACACTTCATGGAATGGAATGCCCAGCTCGAACGCTTTCGCGCGCAACTGCCACATGTGCGGCGCGCTCTAGCCAATATCGCGACCTATATGATCTGTGACGATCACGATGTAACGGATGACTGGTTTCTTGATGGTGCATGGTGCCAGAATATCTTGAATAGTCAGACAGGCAGACATATTGTGCGCAATGGCTTGCTGGCCTATACCCTCTTTCAGGCCTGGGGCAACACGCCTGAACAGTTTGCAGACGGCTCTGGGCAGCTCCTGCTCTCAATGCTCGATAGCTGGCAGGGGCAAGAGGGGGCGGAGCAACGCTTGATTGATGAACTCATTGGTATGCCCTTGTCCTACAATGGGCAGGGCGAGCTAGCACGCTCTAAACGGGCTTTGCACTGGCACTACACCTACGAAGCCCCCAGCCACCAGGTCATCATCATGGATACACGCACACAGCGTCACTACGATAGCCCCAAGGCTTTTCCGGGCCTGCTCTCGCCCCAGGCCTTGCAGGAACAGATTGTCACGGCTGTACGACCCGAGGCGCAGGTCAACATAATCATTTCAGCGGCCCCGGTACTGGGCATCGACTTCATCGAAAATATTCAATTCTGGAATCAGCTGCGCGCCCACGACAATTATTCTATGGACTGTGAGGCCTGGGGGCTAGAATGGGGGGCGTTCCAACAATTTTTGCGGGCCGTAAGCGGCCTCAAGCGTGCCGTGATTCTGGCTGGAGATGTGCATTATGCCTTTGGCTCCAGCATGGAATACTGGGATATGCACACAGGCGAGACGGCCAGGCTAATCAACTTTACCGCTAGCCCACTCTGCAACGAGGGCGCAGGCGAACATATGGCCGTCCTGGCGCTTGGCTATCCACGCCTCTTGCGCCTGCAAAGTCGTGGGCGAGATCCCTATGTCAGCTTCCTGGCCTGGGATCTCAAGCCGGACAGCAATCTCATTTTCCAGACTGTGGTGAGAAACATTAGCCAGCACCTCTTCCGCTTCTGGTGGTCCCTGCCAAGGCTTATGGCGGCCCACAGGTCCCAGCGGGAGATAGTGTTGCCCTCCAGGGGCTGGCTGCCAGGCACCTTTAAACAGATTCCGCCAGATCGCGTCTATCGCATTCGTTACCTGCAAAACACGCGGGCGCCTGAGACAAGGCAGCGGAAACGGGGCGTGCTCCTGCGCTTTAGCCGCCTGCTACAGCGTCCGCAGCGCCTGGCCCTGGGCATAACCTGGTTACTAGAAAGCGCGCTCAGGAGGATACGGCAGAGGACTACGCGCCTGCATCAAAAGACAGAGCGCCAGCCCTTGAGTGTGCGCTGGCTGCTCGACCGGCCTACCCATGCCGTTACCCACGAAATTCTGGATAAAAGTGCAGACCTGGAGCAAGCGTTGAGCAAGCGCCGCAACGCCCTTGTCACGACGCTTCTCAAGGGCCGCAACTGGCTCAATAAGTGGAAGGCGGGCACGCTTATCGTTGGCTATAACAATATTGGCGAGATCTACTTCACGCCCGGCGACGAGGGGCTGCGCGAGGTCCGTCAGCGCCTCTGGTGGTGGCGGCAGGATGACGAGGGACAGAGCGGCGATATGATGCAAAGCACAGAGTACCGCGAGCGCCTGGCGCTGCCCACAAGCGCCGAGCGCCCCCCGCTGCCGTAGTTGTAGGTAGAAAAGCGAGAGAGACCTACAGCAATGCATTGCTGTAGGTCTCTCTCGCTTGTTATTTCTCTCTTAGATGTCCAAGTTGGCGTTGCGGGCGTGGCTCTCGATGAAGCGGCGGCGAGGTGCGACCTCGTCACCCATGAGCATGCTGAAGACCTTGTCGGCCTCGACGGCCTCATCGACGGAGACTTTGAGGATGGTACGACGCTCAGGGTCCATGGTGGTCTCCCAGAGGGTCTCCGGGTTCATCTCACCCAGGCCTTTATAGCGGCCAACCTCGGGTTCCTTGCCGTTGTGCGTGGCCTTGTATTCGTCGATCAGGGCATCACGCTCTTCTTCTGTGTAGACGAAGTGGATCTGCTTACCAAACTTGACGTGGTAGAGAGGTGGCTGCGCGATATAGAGATGGCCTCCACCGATCAGTTCGGGCATATAGCGGTAGAAGAAGGTCAGCAGGAGGGTGCGAATATGCGCGCCGTCAACGTCAGCATCACACATAATGACGACGCGGCCATAGCGCAGGCGGGAGAGATTGAACTGCTCACCAATACCCACACCCACGGCGGTAATGATATTTTTGACCTCTTCGTTGTGCAGGATCTTGTCCAGCGTGACGCGCTCGACGTTGAGGATCTTACCACGCAGGGGAAGGATGGCCTGGAAGTGGCGGTCGCGCCCTTGCTTAGCACTCCCACCAGCGCTATCGCCCTCGACCAGGTACAGCTCACAGCGGTCTGCGCGTCGCTCGCTACAGTCGGCCAGCTTGCCGGGGAGGGTGGTATCGAGCACGTTTTTGCGCTGGACGAGGTCACGTGCGGCCCGGGCGGCCTCACGTGCCTTGGCGGAGGTCAGACACTTGCTGATAATGGTCTTGGCCTCGCTGGGGGTCTCCTCGAGGTAGCGGTTGAGCATGTCCGCGGTAATGTTTTCGACAATGGGGCGGACCTCGGCGTTATTTAGCTTGCTCTTGGTCTGCGCTTCGAACTGTGGATTGGGGATCTTCACGCTGACCACTACGGCCAGGCCCTGGCGTACATCGTCGCCAGTTAGATTGGGATCCTTCTCTTTGAGCAGACCAGCCTTGCGGGCATAGTCATTGAGAGAGCGCGTGAGAGCGCTACGAAAACCAGTGATGTGCATGCCACCGTCTACGGTGTTGATGCCATTGGCAAACGAGAACTCGGTGGTTGACCAGCTATCATTATATTGCAGGGCAATATCGACTTTGACTTTATCAATCTCGCGGCTGGCGCTCGCGGGGCGTGCCTGAAGCGTGTTGCGATTCTTGTTAAGGTAGCGAACAAAGGAGACCAGGCCACCCTCGAAGTAGAAGGTTGCTTCACGGTCGCTACGCTCATCGCGAATGCCAATGGTCATGCCGCGATTGAGGTAGGCCATCTCGCGGAAGCGCTGGGCGAGGATATCAAAGTTATAGTCGCGTGTCTCCATAACGGAGAGATCGGGCAGAAAAGAAGTCCGGGTACCCGTGCCCTCGAAGCTGCCTACGGCGGCTAGCTTGGTGACAGGCGTGCCCTTTTCATAGCGCTGGCGATAGATTTTTCCATCGCGCCTGACATCGACCTGGCACCACTCTGAGAGCGCGTTCACCACCGAGACACCGACGCCATGTAGACCACTACTGATCTGGTAGCCGCCACCGCCAAACTTACCACCGGCATGCAGGACCGTCATCACGACTTCAAGCGTCGACATGCCCGGGCGCTGGTGATGCTCTTCAACAGGGATACCGCGACCATTATCCTCAATCGTGACCGAGCCATCGGCATGAATGGTGACCTGGATAGTATCGGCATAGCCGGCCATAACCTCGTCAACACTGTTGTCGACCACCTCCTGGATGAGGTGATGGAGGCCACGCTGATCGGTCGCCCCGATATACATACCTGGACGCACACGTACAGCTTCTAAGCCTTCGAGAATCTGAATATTCTGGCCGCTATAGCCATTGTTGCCATGATTCTGAGTGGTGCTACCCAGGTCAACCTCATCACTGCTAGAGATTGTATTGGCAGGAGTTGCTAGGGCCTCCTGCTCATCTGAAATGTGCTCTGCCATTATTGATTCTCTTGTCTTTGCCATAGAACCTGTACATTCCTTTTGCTCAGTAAACACGGAACTGCGGCGGAGGCCGTTGCGCCTGGATAAACAACGGACAAGCCGCGGTCTGATACGAATTGCTGTTCTTTGAGTGATCGTCGTGGCTGGTCCCCCTACCACAATGGCACAACAGTAGTAGCGCTAGGAACAGGGGGCGAGTTATAGATGTAGAAGCTAGCCCCAATGCCTGCTGGTTGGACGTCTTCAGGTTTTCGCCTGGCGTTCGCCTTATACATGACACGTGCTATGCACGTTCCAGGATGAGCAACAGACGACTGTGGAAGGCTAGTATTTCTCTGTGTAAGTATTCTGCTTGAGCATAGAAAAAGTGGCAATGAAAGCCACTGTGCGCCACATCATTATAGCACATTTTGCTTGATAAACAAAGCAGAGAAGTGGGTTGAACGGACAACCGCAGGGGAAAGAAAAGGGAAGAGATGAAGTGTGTCCCCTGGTGGCCCAGGCCACCAGGGGACACACTTCATCTCGCATAGTTTGGCTAGAAACGGTTCCCGGGAATCGGTCCCCCCATAGGAATGTTTGAGTTGGGAACGCCCGGCATATTAGCCATGCCTGGCATACTCGGCATAGGCGCGCCTGCCAGATTGGTTGTGCAGTACGGGCAAAAGGTCCAGCGCAGTTCCAGCAAGCGCTCGCACTTGGGGCAGGAGCGCTTGAGCTTTTGGCCACAGGAGGGGCAGACCTGGAAATCCGACTCGATGCGTGCATGGCAATTGCTGCACGTCTGACGCTCGGTCATTTCAGCCAGGAGCGACTCTTCTTCCAACTGGCGCTCATAGATCTCGGCCAGGGTCTGGCGGGGGCGCAGAATCATATACACAAAGACGCCCGCAATCGGAAAGATGGCGACAGCGACGGTAGAGATAATCTGCAGGAGGAAGTCTTGCGTGCGCGCGCGAATGTCGCGAAACGTCCAAATAACGGTGCTCAGCCAGAATACTACCAGGAAGGCCACCATACAAGCGACCATAGGACCGACCAGGTTTTGCAGTGTTGTGAGCCAGCCGGGCTGGGTAGTGGCCAGGGAGGTGCTCAGATTTGCATATACAAAATTCACAGGACAGACGCCCCTTTCAGAAAATAGAATAAAGTACTATTTACTACTCGCAACTTTTGCTTGCGTCGCTCCACTATTTTTTATCTGGATTAACGAGTTACATACACTCTCTTACAACGTTCGTTTCCCCTAGCATGATGACGACATAGGACTATAAGCTGGCAGAGTTTTTGCTATCTTCTTTATATAATACTCTACAAACGCCATATAATCACCTATGAATACCTCCCTGACCCTTCGCACCTGTATCCACATACCCTTACCCGCCGGGGGTGTGAAGGCTGCTGAGCTAGTCTCAGCAGTTGAGGCAGAATGGTTCCTGTTGGCTCTCAAGCCTGGTAAATAGCCTCTCTCTAATATATATCGAGAGGGATACGAAAAAGGAACATTTTCGTAACTTACCCCAACCTATAGGCTAGGTGCCGACGCTGCAAAAGCAAGCGTCTACATATAATGGCCCTGCATATCGCCTCTGATGTCCTCTCCCAGAATAATAATATGTTTGTGAAGGCTCGTCCTGGGCAAGCCCATGCCAGCAAGGACCCCGCATACTCTTTTATTCTCCAGTGCTGGGCATGATATTGTGGGCCGGGCGGATGCCCGGCCCACAATATCATGCCCAGCACTTTAAGATTCTAAGCAAATTCTAATGTAGTTCGAAAAACAGGACTTAACTCTTACTAGTTTAGATGTTTTAAAGGTGATATGATAGTTTCTAACTAGAGGTTTATCATGAAGGCTGCGGTTATAGCGCCAGTGAGAATATGGTAGACCTGTATCTGGCCCCGCTTCAGCCGCAAGCGGAACGTGTAGCCAGAGAAACGTATAGGTAGGAAACTTGTGCGGTTCTGAGCATTATGCTACAATAGAACACTAGTTCAAAGGCCCTATAAGGAGGTTATTCATGGCGAGTGGTAACTACGCCAGGAAGCGCTCACCACGCCAGCCAGTCGACACGACTTCACCCATACCCGCTCGAGCTACTCGACAATTGCCAGCCGTACAACAGCATCCCTTTGATGATGAAGATATTCTGACGGAATCGCTTCCGCCGCGTACACGCCCTACACCCACGACCACTGCGGCAATCAGGCGGACGACAGCGGAGGCACAGCGTCAGACGAGTGAGTTCAGGCGGGCGGGCACACCAGCGCCACGTGCGGCGCGCCCATTACAACCAAATAGGAATACTACACGTAAGCCCGCATCCAAACGTCGCTACCAGGTCATCGACGATTACGCGCCGCATCCATTACACCGGCATCGCCGCTGGCTCAATCCACTCGTCTATAGTTCACTCATTGGCGTTGTCTTCCTGGCTCTCTTGCTCTGGGCCGCTATCGCGCAGCGACCGGGTGCGCCGATGCTCTTACCATATGCGGGAGGACAGGTCTACAATATCCAGGTTGGCGCCGATAAGGCGGGGACCTGGGAGTCCCCTAAGCCCGCGCCCCCTAAGGTTCCGGTCCCAACAGGGCCCTACTCGATCCTGGGCAAGCCCACGGTCACCGCCGACTTTATTAATAAGGTGCTGGCTAACGCTGGCTCTCCGGCGGCAGGCAAGGGGCAAGCCATGTATGACCTGGGTGTGCAATATGGCATTGATCCGGTCTTTGGCCTGGCCTTTTTCCAGCATGAGAGCACCTTTGGAAAAAATGGCGAGGCTCGCACTACGATGTCGCTGGGCAATCTGCGCTGTATCCCGGACCATGAGTGCATTGACCAGGACCGTGGCGGCTACGCCAAGTTTAATGGCTGGGAAGATGGCTTTCGCTCATGGTACGCACTTATGCGCAACCTCTACGTCGCCCAGTGGGGACGCAGTACCATCGATACTATTATTCCCAAGTATGCCCCCAGCGCGGATAACAACAATGAAGCGGCATATATCGCTTCGGTCAAACGGGCAGTCGATAACTGGCGCGCTGGCAACCTTTGATGTGGAGTATCATCGCGCTTCCACGAGGCCTTGAGCCAGGGCTTTGCTCAAGGCCTCAGTCCGGCCTGAGACATTCATCTTCTGGTAGATATTCGCCAGGTGAAAGTTGACGGTACGCTCACTGACATAGAGGCGGGCCGCGATCTCTTTATTACGCAAACCACGTGCCAGGAGGCGCAACACCTCCAGCTCACGCGTAGTAAGCGCCTCGCTACGCGCTCCCCGTTCACGCTCACGCCCCACACGCGAGAGAAGACGGCCAGCAAGCTGTGGCTGCACCAGGACCTCTCCACGCGCCACTACGCGCAGCGCCTCAGCCAGCTCCTCAGATGAGACATCTTTTAAGAGATAACCATCGGCTCCGGCACGCAAGGTTTCATACAGGTAATCTTCCCGCTCCTGCGTTGAAAGCATCAGGACACGCGTGTTGAGGTTCAATTGCTTGATCCGGCGCAGGGCCTCCAGGCTCTGACCTTCAGGAAGCTGGGCATCGAGCAAGACGACCTGGGGTCCCAGTTCTAATGTCTCGCTCACGGCCTGCACCCCATCTCCAGCCTCACCCACCACCCACAGGTCCGCGTAGCTTTCCAGCAGGTGATGCAGGCCCGCGCGTACGACTGGTTGCGCATCGACTATGAGCAAGCTGAGGCGCGCTTCAGGCTGGGATGGTGCCGAGACAGAAATAGGGGCCGCGAGTTCCGCAGGCACTACTGCTTGCGCTCGTTCATGCTGATAGGGGAGGCGCGCCTGCACACGCGTTCCCTGCGTAAGCACCTCGCTCGTCAAGGTACCCCCCATCGCCTCAAGGCGGGCACGCAGGTCACAATAAATATGTTCGGAGAAGTTTCCTACTCCCTCTTGCACGTCAGACCAGAAGGGCGGAGGATCATCGGGGGTAGGAAGATCCGAGGGCGCGGCTAGCGTTGGGAGTGTGCCATCATCCTCAATCGCCAGGAGGATATCCTCCTGTGTATAAGCTAGTGTCAGGCGCACGCGCCGCGCTCCTTGATGCTGGCGCAGTTGATACAGCGTCTCCTGCGCCAGGAGAAATAGCAGATATTCAGCATGAGTGACGCCCGCGTCCTGGGCGTGTTCCTCCGCACCTGTCAGGGTGACCCGGCTGGAGAGTCCAAGCTGCTCCGCAGTAGCATCAACTAGCTGCTCAAGCGCCTCGCCAAGCGTATGCCCTTCTAGCTCGGGCAGGACCAGGTAGTCGCTCGAGGTGCGCGCCAGGTGCAGGGCCTGCCGGGTCATCTGCTCGAGTGAGCATAGATGGCTCGCCAGATCTGGCATGTGTTGCAGGTCTGCACTCGCAGATAGCACCTGGAACTCAATGAGCATAGCGCTCAGTGTCTGGAGAAGTTGCTCATGCTGCTGTTCTTGTGAATGCGCATTCTCGCTTGCCATATTTGTTTCTCACGATTCATTGTGAATTTGTTGTAGTTTCTCGCCGCAGGCGAGAAACTACAACAAACAAGATTTTCTGGGGACACCCCAGGCCCCGGCAGGAGGGGAAAACCCCTCCTGCACCTCCCCATCTGTAGATGTTAGATGGCCTGGATAGCGGCAGAGTGCAGGGCCAGTTTGCCCTCCTGCACCTCCCCATCTCTAGATGTTAGATGGCCTGGACGGCAATGGAGCGTAGGGTTAGTTTGCCGTTCTGGATGTCGATCTGGACGGTGTCGCCGTCGCGCACGGAACCATCGAGGATAGCGCGCGCGATGCGGTTCTCGACCTCCTTCTGGATCGTCCGTTTGAGTGGACGGGCGCCGAAGTGGGGGTCGTAGCCCTCCTCGGCCAGGTAGTCCTTAGCGGCGTCGGTCAGTTGGAGCGTGATATGGCGCTCGGCCAGGCGTGGGCGCAAGCGGTTGATCTGAATATCGACGATGTTGCGCACCTGCTCCTTGCTGATGGGGTGGAAGATGATGACCTCATCAATACGGTTGATAAACTCGGGCCGGAAGCCCTCCTCGCGCAGGCGCTGGCGCACCGAGCGCTGTACGTCTTCCTCGTCCATGCCATCATACTCATGCAACCAGGCTGTGCCGACATTACTGGTCATGATAACGACAGTGTTACGGAAGTCGACCGTACGCCCCTGGCCATCCGTCAAACGCCCATCATCCAATAGCTGCAACAGGACGTTAAAGACTTCGGGCGCGGCCTTCTCGATCTCGTCAAGCAAGATCACACTATAGGGATGGCGGCGCACAGCCTCGGTGAGCTGGCCGCCTTCTTCGTAGCCCACATAGCCAGGAGGCGCTCCGATCAGGCGCGAGACTGAGTGCTTCTCCATGTACTCTGACATATCGATACGCACCATGGCCTGCTCATCATCAAAGAGGAACTCGGCCAGGGCACGCGCCAGCTCGGTTTTACCAACGCCGGTCGGACCCAGGAAGAGGAAGCTCGCCAGCGGACGATTGGGATCTTGCAGACCCGCACGCGAGCGACGTATGGCGTCTGAGACCGCCTCAAGTGCCTGCTCCTGGCCCACAACACGCTCACGCAAACGCTCCTCCATGTGCAGGAGCTTCTGCACCTCGCCTTCCATCATTTTGGAGACGGGGATATGCGTCCATTTCGAGACGATATTCGCGACATCCTCGGCATCCACCTCTTCTTTGAGCATACGCGAGGACCCTCCAGTCGAAAGCTTGGCCTCCATCGCCTGGATACGTTCCTCAAGCTCTTTGATGGTACCATAGCGCAGGCGCGCCATGCCCTCGTAGTCATAGGAGCGCTCGGCCTGCTCGTACTGAACCTGGGCCTCTTCAAGCTGCCTCTTGAGCGACCTCAGCTCATCCACGGGAGCACGCTCGCTCTCCAGGGCCAGTTTCAGGGAGCGCAGTTGCTCATTCAAATTGGCGATATCCGCCTCAACACGCTCGCGGCGCTCACGGCTGGCGGGATCGGTCTCTTTCTTCAGCGCCTCCTGTTCCACCTGTAACTGGCGTATGCGGCGGTCCAGGGCATCGATCTCGGTTGGTGTGCTATCCAGCTCTACACGACGATGACTGGCCGCCTCATCGATCAGGTCAATGGCTTTATCGGGCAGGAAACGGTCTGTGATATAGCGATTTGAGAGCATGGCTGCGGCCACAATGGCGCTATCCTGAATGCGTACGCCATGATGGACCTCGTAGCGTGGTTTCAGGCCACGCAGAATACTAATGGTATCTTCAACACTGGGTGGATCGACCAGCACTGGCTGGAAACGACGCTCAAGCGCGGCGTCCTTCTCAATATGTTTGCGATACTCATCGAGCGTGGTCGCGCCAATACAGTGTAGTTCACCACGCGCCAGCATTGGCTTGAGCATGTTTGAGGCATCCATGGCGCCCTCAGCGGCTCCCGCTCCGACAAGAGTATGCAACTCGTCGATAAAGAGGATAATGCCGCCCTGGGCACTGGTGACCTCCTTCAGGACCGCTTTGAGTCTTTCTTCAAACTCGCCACGGAACTTGGCGCCTGCGACCAGGGCGCTCAGGTCCAAGGTCACGACCTGCTTATTCTCCAGCGTCTTAGGAACATCACCACGCACAATACGCTGGGCCAGGCCCTCTACAATGGCTGTTTTTCCAACGCCAGGCTCGCCAATCAAGACGGGATTATTCTTCGTGCGGCGGCTCAGCACCTGGATTACGCGCCGGATCTCTTCGTCGCGCCCAATGACGGGGTCAAGCTTTCCCTCGCGCGCCGCCGAGGTCAGGTTACGCCCATACTTCTCCAGCGCCTGGTATTTCCCCTCGGGATTCTGATCGGTCACGCGCTGCGCACCTCTAATAGATGTCAAAGCCTGTAAGACAGAATCGCGACTCAAGCCAGCAGATTGCAGGGCTTTGCGCGCCTCGGTATCGCTGTCGAAGAGCGCCAGGAGCAGGTGCTCGACGCTCATATATTCATCTTTAAATTTCCCCATCTCGCTCCACGCATCATCCAGGACTTTGTGCAAGCGAGGTGAGATGCCAGGATCACTGCCGCCATAGACGCGCGAGAGTCGATCCAGGTCGCTCTCGACACGGCGCAGAACGGCCTGCGTGCTTCCACCAGCTTTTTGAATAACCTGGGGTACAACCCCGCCCTCTTGCAACAGGAGTGCGTTCAGCAAATGCTCTGGCTCTACCTGCGCATGATTGCGGCTACGCGCAATCTCCGATGCCTCATATATGGCCTCGCGGGCTTTCTCTGTAAAGCGCTCTATTTTCATATGCAGCCTCCATCGCACCCTGAAATGATTTTTTTACGCTATCACTATACTACAATGAGTAGTAATCTAGCAAGAAGTTTGAGTGCTTATCTATCAAACTTTAACATTTCTTTGTGGGCTATTTATTCCCACATCTGCTAGGAAATTGAGAAACGCCCCGCTCCGGTAGGGGCCCGCTTTAGCGCGCCCAAAGGCGATTAATCGCCTGTAGGCGCAGCCTATACGTTTCCTCTTGATTGTATTGCCTACCCACGACAAAACCAGGCTTGCGCCGCACTGCCATGAATGGCATTCGGACGCGCTAAAGCTGGTCCCTACCGGTTTGGGAAGCCGCCTCGCGTGGCTGAAATAAATCGCTGAAACGCTGTAGGCACGAAGGTTTATAAGAACGTCCTAGAAATTTGCAATAATATAGAAGCTTTGTTACCATAACATAAGAGTAGAAAGATATGCAAACAAGTAAATCCGGTTTATGTTGAGAGGGAGGGGTCAGTGTCTCACCAACAAGCTACGTCTAAGCCTGCCAGTCATGTGATCTCGCGTAAGGCCCGCATCTGGCCGGAGATTCCCCAGGAGAAGGTTCTATTACCTAGCGCGCCACAGCTCCCACAGGGGCCGCAGGTGGGGACACTTTCTTTTGTGCTTTTTAATCTGCTGGGCATGGGACTCTATGTGCTTATCTTTAGTACCTTCAAAATTGGGGGAGGCGCTCAGTTCTTTTTGCTGCCATTTATCGCCATTTCGGGCATGATGGCGCTGGGGACGGTGGCGAATTTCCTGGTACAACACTTCAGCACGAGACGTAAGAGTAAGGCATTGATGGAACGCTATGAGGCACAGATACAGAAGATAGAGCAGAGACTCCAGAGCTTGCACTGGAAAGAACGGCAGGCGCGCCTGGACCTTGATCCGCCACTTCTTCCCCCCAGGCCTGAGCAACAACTCTATCAGGGCCTGAGCATCGTGCCCTTGATAGAGCGTGGCTTCGATGAACAGGATACTCAGCTCTGGGCGCGCAAGCCAGATGATCCAGATTTCCTCACTGTGCGCATCGGCATGGGCAGCCAGCCAGCTACGTATGAAATTCAGGCTCCCCCCACGGCAAACACCTTCCCCAACCAGCCGAGCCTGGAGGCCTCCCTGGCGCGTGTCCAGGCCTTACAGGAGAGGCATAGCACGTTAAAGGTCCCCATCACAGTCAAGCTCAACGAGCCAGGGCCTATCGCGCTAGTGGGGACACGCGACAGGCTTGAGGCGGCGCGTGAGTTGCTACAGGCCATGGTTTGCCAACTCGTCTATCACCATTCACCTGAAGAGGTGCGCATCATCATCCTGACACCACGCTCACAAGAGCAGGCCTGGCGCTGGGCAACGGCTCTGCCTCATACGGTACTATATGATCCACGCCAGGCAGAAGAGGTTGTGGACGAGAGTAATCAGAGACACGCCGTCGCCATTGGCGCGGGGGCGATCCTTGAGCATTTGCCCTTAATCTCGCGGGAGCTGGGGCGGCGCGAACTCCTGCTTGGCGATACACGCCGGGAGGCAGGGCAACACCTCTTACCTCACCTAGTAATTGTCGTTGACCACTTCGATCTCTGGCAGGATCTAGATCAACCCTCGGCTCCGCAGCCCGTGGTCTCGCCCCATAACTCTATTCAGCGCACTGGCTCGCTTGAGCACCGGCCTCAGCTCTCCGTCTCTCCCCTCAAGCGCCCCGAGATGACGCTGGCGCTCAGCGGACCTACAACCCTGGGGGTCTCAGTGCTCTGCCTCTGCGCACACAAGGCGGATGTCCCCATGAATAGCAACCTGCTGGTGGATATCACACACATTCAGGATGATAAGCAGGCAGGAAAGGAGAGTTATACACACCAGGCGCAGGTGCGCCGGCTCTGTCCCAATCCGCCACCTGCTATTACATGCGACGAGGTAGATGGTGTGCCCTTGCAGGCGTTGAGCTACTTCTCACAGCGCATGTTCCCGCTGCATGTCAACCGCACTAAACGCCTGGAGTTGCGCACGCAGGTCGATCTGCGCACGCTCTTCGAGCCGCCACTTGACCTGCTCTACTATGACCCCTTCGCCTACTGGAGCGATCCTATGTTCCGTGGACGTGACGCGAAGGGCAAAGAGATGCCCATGATGCGTATTCCCATTGGGACGAAGATAGGTGATGAAATTCAATATCTGGACCTGCTCAAGGATGGCCCTCATGGCCTGCTCATCGGGCAGACTGGTTCAGGCAAGAGCGAGCTACTCCAGACCATTATCATGGCGCTCTCCATCATCTATCGCCCCAATGAGGTCAATTTTCTGCTGATCGACTATAAAGCGGGGCTGGCGCTGGAGCCTTTCCGCCATTTGCCGCATACCATCGGCTTCCTCTCCAACGTCTCCTCGCCCGCGCTCATCCAACGCTTTATTACGATGTTACGAGCCGAGGCCACGCGTCGCGAGATCCGCCTGAAAGAAGGCAAGAAATCGCCGCGCCTCATCATCATCATTGACGAGTTTGCCGAGATGGCCAAGCAGACCGATTCTGTTCTAGATGAGCTCTTCACGATCACACGCGTTGGGCGCGAGATTGGCATGCACCTGCTCCTGGCATCACAGCGACCCGAGGGCATTATCGCCACGCGCGTCCGAGACTATGTCCAGTACAGACTCTGCCTGCGCTGCGCCTCGCCGGAGGACAGTCGGGAGATCCTGCGCCGCGTCGATGCCGCCTACCTGCCCGCTAGCATTCCAGGGAGAGGCTATCTCCTGCATGGAGACAATCAGCTTGATCTCTTCCAGGCGGCCCGCGTCTCGATTCCTGTTACCCTTGACCAGCTCTATGTCAAACCCAATGGGATCGAGACCCCGGTCGATCCCACCAACGACGTCTTGATCGCCCAGCTAGCAGCAGAAAAGTAATTTTGTGGTGGAGGGTGCACGCTGACAGCCAGCGGCTGTCAGCGTGCACCCTCCACCACAATAGAAAGAGAGAGAAAGATGAGCACTCCCCATTTACAAACATTTCAGAATGCACAGACGGTTGCCGAGGTTCTGGTTGGACGCATTACCGAAACCTACTCGCGCGAGGATGCGCGCAAGGCTGGCATTTACTACTGGCCGGAGCCGCTGCCAACGCCCAGCCAGCCCCTTGATCCCGATCCATTGATTCTTTTTCGTCCCGGGGGTGAGCATGAACAGCTAGCAGGCTCCCGTCCTGGGCGCGTATCGCTTGTGCGCGGAAGTATCGCCGAGTTTCTTGCCAGGCATGAGCGAGAACGCCTCAAACCAACAATGCAGCTTCCACTGGGCCTTGTAGACAAGCCTGAGCAGCAGAAGCAGGAGACGCTTATCGTCGATCTGCATGGTTCAGCGGGAGCTTTGAGCGGCGGCCCGCTTTTGATCGCAGGCGCGCAGCATAGTGGCAAGAGTACGGCACTGCAAAGCATCCTGCTCTGGCTCACCACGTACTATGGCCCCAACCAGTTGCGCTGCGCCATCATCGACCCACACTATGAACTGGATGTCTTTCGCGAACTGCCTCATCTCCTTGATGGCGAAGGGCATCAACTCTGGACTGATGGTAGCAGCGACGAGAAGTTGGAGGAGTTCGCGCGAAACATGCATGGTCTACTGGCCAAACGGCGCGAGGCACTCCCTGAGCAACGTTGGACCGAGAACAGCCTGGGTCAGCTCTGGGCACAGGGGCATGTTATTCCTCAGATACTACTCATTATCTGCCACTATCATAGCTTTGCCGAGCGCTTCAACGCCGCCATAACGCTGAAGAAGCTTGCTTTAGCGATGGCCGAGGCCCGTACCATGGGAATGTACCTGGTTGTCAGTAGCGCCGAGGTAGGGTACCGCTTCCTCTCGTCAGAGCTGATGGGGAAATTTGGCACCAGCATCGGGCTGTACCTCAATGAGATCCAGCGCTTAGACCTCTTCGGGCGTCCCCCCATCCTTCCGGACCCCATTCCTGGTCGTGGCCTGATCCTGGCACCAGATCGCAGCATTCACCAGGTGCAACTGGCCCTGCCCATTGCAGGCCCCAGCGAGAGCGTGCGCTACGAAATACTCAAGCATGAGATCGCCAAACTTGCTACACGCTATAACGCTTGAGAGCCCACTACTGGCATACGCGGCTACTGTGGGGCTGCCAAACACAGGCGCGCCATGTACCGGTGGCGTCTCTGTAATTTGGTTTGGGAAGTTAGTTTGCTTTGTTGGAGGGGATTTGTGGTAAGAAAACGAGGAAGGAAGGCGTGTGAGTTCTCAGGCACAAGACACCACAAAGAGACAAGTAATAATGGGCAAAGAAGGCCATCGAACATACACGCCCAATACGTGGGATCGGCAGCCAGGCACAAACGCCCTCGGTACCGGATGTGGGAGGTTTGTATATGACCCTGACAAGGGATTGGGCCTATACAAACCCATCACATTGCGTGACCCTTTATCTTTACATGGTCACCTCTCAAATACACAATAGTTGTGTATGTATCCTGCCGGTTCAGGAAATTAGTGCATGCCGTTGAGGCGGCTTATGTGGCTGCTGCTATCATCCAGCATATTCTGCAAAGCACCGTTGTAGCGCCCCATCTGATCGGTGATGTTGGCGACGTTAGTGGTCCAGCTATTCAGTGAATCCTGAAAGTTCGCAATCTGGTTGCCATTGAAAGAGTTGTTCAAGAGGTTGTTCGCTACATGAAAGTCCTTCAAGACATTTGTCAGGTTAGCCTGAATGTTGCTCAAATTAGAAATCAGGACACTAAGGCTTTCGAGATCCAGATTTACACCTGCCATTTTGAATATTCTCCTTACTACGTACCTTCTATAGTATTCTGGCCTTGTGACGTTTATATTGGCCATTAACGGATTTATCTTTCCGTTGTCAATACTTTATCAGAGTATATTTTTAAAGTCAATACATTTTTACACTAAAATATCGTAGATTAATATATTTTAATTGCAATTATATGCAAACATGTTACTTTATCTATATATTTTGCATAAAATGCAATCAGGACATGGGCGATATGAAACGACCTTCAAACTCAGGTGTTCTTCATGTAATGATTGTTCAGAGGGATAGGCATGGTGGCGAGTTGGCTATTAGATAGAGAAAGAAGAAGAATTTTCTGGTGATTGTGTTATACTTTTCTCACTATGCAAGAGAACAAGCTCGAACCATCGCTTGAGAGGGCCATAAGCGCCCAGGGGCCAGTTTTGGCGCCCGAGGCACACCAGTTGGGGGCAGCTATCGAAAGCCTGCTCTTCGTCTCTGGACGCCCCTTAGAACGTGCGGAGCTGCGCAAGTTGCTGGGTATCGGGAATGAGCAATTGGAGCCCGGCATCAGGGCGCTGGAGTCTACGCTTCAGAATGGGCAGCGAGGGATTCGCCTCCAGCGGCTGGGTGAACAGGTGCAGCTTGTCACTGCGCCAGAGAATGCGCATTATGTCGCGGCCCTGCTGGGGCTTCCCATGAGCGCGAAGCTGACGAATGCATCCCTGGAAACGTTAGCGGTCATCGCTTACCGCCAGCCCATGACGCGCAGCCAGATTGAAGCCGTGCGCGGCGTGAACAGCGACCGTGCGCTGGCAAGCCTGCTGCAACACGGGCTGGTGGCTGAAGTCGGTCGCGCCCAAACAGTGGGACGCCCGGCGCTCTTCGCGACCACCGCCGAGTTTCTACAGCAATTCGGCCTGACCAGCCTGGAGGAGTTGCCACATATCGACCTGGCAACCCAGCAGATGCGTATTGTGCCAACTGAGACGGCGGAACAAAGTACGCCCAACGGTGAGAGTGGCCAACCTGGCCAGAATTCCGCCGCCAGCCAGCCAAATCTCCCTACGTTTCAGGTGCCCCAGGGCACAGACTAAGCTGGCGCCTGATTTATTTATTTTGCGGCGGATCGCGAGGAAAAGGATAACATGCGTATTGGACGACATATGCCCACAGGCTCCAAGCCCCTCAAGGCTATTGAGACCGCCCGGCAGATTGGTTGCCAGGCCATCCAGGTCTTTGCCAGCAATCCCACAGGTTGGAAGCTGCCAGTTCTCGATGAGAAGAGTGGCCAGGCCTTTGCCATGGCGGCACGCGAGCAGGAACTGAACCCCATTGTGCTCCACGCACCCTATTTAATTAACCTGGGCACGCTCGACGCCACCATCTGGGAGAAGTCTATTCTCCTATTGGCTGGCACACTTCAGCGAGGCGCGCAGCTCGGAGCATCCTATGTTGTTTTCCATACCGGGAGTCACCGGGGTGCGGGCGTGCCCACAGGTCTGGCGCGCATCGCACAGGGCATTGAGCGTGTCATGGACCAGAGTCCCGCCAAGGTCATGCTACTCCTCGAAAACGATGTTGGGGCTGGCAACGCCCTGGGGCATAGCTTTGAACACCTGGCCACTGTTCTCGCGCATCTCCCACAGTATAGCCAGCGCCTCGGCGTCTGCCTGGATACGGCCCACCTCTGGGGCGCGGGGCACGACATAAGTACCCCCCAGGCCGCGCAGCAGGTGCTTCAGCATTTTGATGACACTGTTGGGCTAGCACGCCTTAAGGTGCTACACCTTAATGATACCGCGATGGCCCTAGGCAGCCATAGAGATGTGCATACACGCCTGGGTGAAGGCATTATTCATCCCACTGGCCTGCGCGCCCTGCTCACTGATCCTCGCCTCTCACATGTAGACGTACTTATGGAGACGCCTATTGAGACAGACGAGGATGGCAAAGAGGACTGGGTCCATGACGCGGGACAAATCGCCTACGCCAAAAGCCTGTGTCTCCCCGAAAAGCGCTGCTAAAACTCTTTTAAGGAATAATCCGAGAATGTCCGTGGGAAGCTGCGCTGCGTCGCCCCAGGTACCATTGATGCGTGAACATGTTTCGCCTGGTATTCTCAGATTATTTTTTTAAACAGCATTAGCACGCGCATAACGTTTCGGGCCACTTCAGGGGGTAGGTGTGCCTCCAGGCGTAGAGATGGCAGGCACCACCACTGTCACGGTGACTGGCTGAGGGCTTCCTACGATAGCGGTCCCGCCTTGCGTGGCAGTCACTTGAAGCGTCGCGCTATAGGTACCCGTGCTCAATGTGGGATCCACCAGGGTCACAGTAAAGGTTGTGCTCGCGCCCGGTGCTACAGTGACCGTTTGCGGCGTGACGCTCAACCAGCCTGAACCAGTACTATAAGAAGTCTCTGGCATGACGGTGATATTCCCCTGGCAGGTGTTCGCGACTGCGAGCGAAAATTGTGCAGTGGTTATGGATGGAGATAGATCCAGGCTTGCTGGCGCCGCGGACTGAATACTGCAAGGCGCTACGATGTTCAACCGCACAGTGATGCTATGGGGGGCGCCTGTCGTGGTCCCGGTATCCGCGTCAAAGGTGGAGAGGGAGACAGCACCCTGGTAGACTCCAGGTGAGAGGCTAATGCTGCTTGCGCTCACGGTAAGAATCGTTGAGGTACCAGGATCCAGCCCACCAATTTTTTTACCCACGCTTAACCAGTTCCCGCCACTGGTCGCGCTGGCCTGCCAATCCAGAGACTGCGCGCATGAGGCGGGTTCTTGCAGTGTGATGGAGTGCTCAACCGGCGTAGACTGATAGGCGGGCAGGGTGAGAGAGAGCGTTCCAGGCGTCACACTGATATCGCACGTAGCGGGTGGTTGAATCACCAGGTTCACTGGAAGCACGTGCTCACTTCCAGCAACCGGGTGGCCAGCCGCGTCCAGGCTCTTGATGCTCAGAGAGCCATTATACGTCCCCGGCCCCAGAGCTCCAGCGGGCTGGGCAGAGATGTGCAAGGTCAACGACTTGCCTGGATTGAGGGAACCCGCAGCGGGAGAGACACTCAACCAGGAGCCGCCAGAGGAGGTAGAGGTTGTGGCTTTCCACACCAGCCTGCCTGTGCCGTTATTCGCGAGAGTCACATCTTGTCCGACCGCTGTTGCCTGCCCCTGAATTGTGGTTAGTGAGACCCGAGTCCTGGAGAGCGTGATCGCAGGCACAGGCACGGCTGCTTGTAATGACAGGGTGACTGGTAGTGGTTGCACTCCCGAGGGAGATGAAAAGAAAAGGGTAGCATGATAGTCACCTGGCACAAGCGCGGAGGGGTCAACACTCACATGGAATGTGCTGGGGAGTGTTCCCTGATCTGCATCGAGGTGCAACCAGTTGGCATCGCTCTTGACACTCCAATTCACGGGACCACTACAACCCTTTGTGCCTCCAAGCTTAAGAGATTGCGCTTGGGGCAGTGCTCCTTGATAGGTCCCTGTAAATGTAAGACTGGTGGGAGCGGCCTGCAAGAGACAGCCCTGAGTGACGGTCACACTCACAAAAAGCTTTTGCGGGCTACCAGGCACATCCTGCCCATCCCAGTCCTGCCCCCGTAGAGTCACCGCCGCTTGATAGATCCCCGGCAACAAAGCGTGTGTATCGACTGAGAGGCGCAGGTTCCCATGTTCGCCTGGGACCAGGGTGTGGGTCGCTGGATCAGCTTTTAGCCAGGAGGCATCACTGGTCGCGCTCCAGTTCAGTGAGCGGATTCCAGCATTCAAGAGAGTAACATCCTGTGGGGAAGGCGAGCTATCCCCATCGGCTGCCAGGAAGGAAAGCACAGGAGGACTGACGCTCAGTGCTCCAGACGAGAAAAACGGCGCGGAGACGACGCGCATCCGGGTCGTCAATCCATTGTTGCCCGCATCCGAGGTAAAGGCGACATGCCCGCTGTAGGCTCCAGGCTGCATATGTGAGCGATCAATTGCGATAAAGAGGCGCATACTCTGTCCACTGATGAACGTCCCGCGCGCCGGACTAATCTTGAGCCAGTCCTGGTCGGATTTCGCCTGCCAGTTAATCGCTCCACTGCCCGTGTTTGAGAGCGTCAGCGTTTTCACCCCATTGGTAATGGTGTCGCCAGTACCAAAATCAAAGACCTCACTGGAGAGACGCAAGTGTGCCGGGCGTAGCACGCCTCCATTCCCCTTTACCAAAAGAGAGAAGGTGGCAAATGTATGCGTCTGCGCATCCTCGGCACGTAACGTATGCCAGCCCTGAGACCACTCGCTCAAGGCAACCACCGTATCCGTAAAATTTCCCTGCTGATCAGCCTGAATGATAGCTTTCCCCACAGTATCCACAACAGGGAAGCCATGGTCACGAGAGAGGCCAACCTGGCTCCCGGGCGAGAAATGCGACCCATGTAGCGTCAGTGTCGCGCCAGCAGTAACAGTGCCAGGCGAGATCTGGAGCGTCATCCGCGTGAGGCCTGCGCCAAAGGCGGAGAAGACGCCAAAACTGCCTCCCGCGACCAGTACAACCAGGACCAGGCAGGAGAGCCAGAAGAAGAGCGTCGGTGAGATAGACCGTCGTGTCGCGGTTCGTGGCTTAGGAGGCACGGAGGATTCAACGTGTGCAATCGCATTACGCACCTCTTTATACCAGGTGCTAGCATAGCTCTCAGGCACCAGGATAGAGGTCTCTGAAAGTCCTGGCTGCTCTTCATCTTCCGGAAGAACCTGGATACGAGGTACATGGTGGTACGCATCCTGAAGCGGGTCCTGAAGTGTGATGTCCTCATCGCTTTCAAGAGACGCAAAAGGGCTGCTCACGGCACTCAAAGCGGGATGGAGATGTTCGTACAGTGGGATGGTTTGCGCCTGGTCTTCCGGGCATATATGCTCACAGGGAACCACGGAGCCGCCACATGAGGGGCAAAAGATAGCATCCTCCTGCAATTGCGCGGCGCAATGAGGGCAAGATATCAACATGAGTCGTGGTCCCTCTTTTTTCTGTTCTTACGCAAACGCGGTGTGCACCTTTTTGGTGTGACGCCTCCCACTCTGGTTAGTGGTAAGATGCAGTAGCCCGCTACTTGTGTACGTGGCTACTTGCACCCATCACACTCCCTACCCGAAAGAACTTGCACATGGCGCTATCAATGCATCTATATAGTAAGACGCGCTTTCATGGCATTTTGTGACGCCCACTTTGGATTTTTAGAATTTTTTCCCATTGATGCGCGTCACACTCTTCACCTCGTTCCAAATTGTCGCAATTTCGCAGGGCATAGAGCGACTTTGTCGCGTGGGTGCATTGTCATTCTTCAGTACCAGAGATTACAATGGATAGAGACGCATTGTGCTCGGTCGCAATTTCGCAGATTGGTGGGGCTTGCTGTCTAGAGCACACAACATTCTAAGCGCGCCACTCCATACATTGAAAGGAAACGCAGATTTATGATTCGAGTTGCCATGGTCAGCTTCTGGCATGTGCATGCAAACGACTATAAGCGCCAGGCCCAGCAGCATCCATCAACACAAATAGTCGCGGTCTGGGACGAAGATGTCCAACGAGGGCGTCGTTGGGCAACAGAGTTAAGCGTCCCTTTCTATGAGAATCTCAATGAGCTACTGAGCCAGCCCGATATCGATGCCATCATCGTTGATACCCCGACCAGCATGCATCATGAGGTGCTCCTGGCTGCGGCACGCGCGGGCAAGCATATTTTTACCGAAAAGGTCATTGCGCCCACGCTTCACGAGTGTAACGCTATCATTAAGGCAGTTGAAGAGGCCTCTGTCAAGCTCACGGTCTCCCTCCCACGCCTTAGCGCAGGATATACCCAGGCCATCCAGAGCCTCATCCAGCGCAACGCTTTTGGGCAGTTGACCCTGGCACGTGTACGCCTCTCACACAACGGAGCACTCCCCAACGAGCGTTCACCTCTCGGCTGGTTGCCTGAACACTTCTTCAATAAAGAGCTATGTGGTGGCGGAGCTATGATCGACCTGGGATGCCACCCTATGTATCTGACGCGCCTCTTCCTGGGCATGCCCGAGAGCGTCAGCGCCAACTACGGCTATGTGACCGGGAAAGAGGTCGAGGATAACGCGCTGGTCTCGCTCCACTACGCGAACGGAGCGATTGGTGTTGTCGAGGCGGGCTTTGTCAATCCGTACTCGCCCTTCACTATCGAGCTGCATGGGACGGAGGGTAGCTTGCTCTTTGGCACACCCGAGGAGCAGCTCCAGATTCGTAGCCGCCTCTTTGCAGAGGGTCAGCAATGGAACACAATCACCGACCTGCCCGCGGACGCCCCACTGCCCTTCCAGCAATGGGTCAAACATATTGAGGAAGACACACTCGCCTCCGAAAACATCCAGGCAGCCATTGACCTGACAACGCTGATGGAGGCGGCCAATCGCTCCGCGCAAGAGGGGCACGCCATCAAAATTTCCGAGCTGGCACACTAGACGCAAAGCGCGCTAGTGGTGAGCGGTCAGCAAAGCCATGATCGATCTGGCGCGCCTTTTGAGGGTTGACAGATTCGCAGAGCAGGAGGAGGCTTTCGTGGCAAAAGCGGCTCGAGAACTGGACCGAGGTGCCATCCAGGCCTTGCGCAAGCAGGGCGGTCCTTTTCTCTTTGCGCCCATGCAGGCGGAACCTGATGCGCTTGACCGGCTTGATATCAGCTTCCGCTGGGGTCATTATGGCATTCGTATACTCCGTTGTCATCTTATCGCCTTTCAGGCAGGGCATGTTATTCCCTATCATAAGCACCATAACTACGAGTTTCACTTCATTCCGCGTGGACAGGGGCGCTTGATCCTGCAGGACGGAAGCTATCCCCTGCACGCGGGGATGTTCTACCTTACCGGGCCACAGGTATTTCACCAGCAGGAGGCGGGACCTCGTGAGGCTATGTACGAACTCTGCCTGCACCTGGACATCGTGCCCCTGAAGGAGCCAGACACCAGCATGGAATGGGGTGAGCAATGGGAGATTGTGGAAGCCGATGCCTGTATCCAGCAACTAAGCACTATGGAGGCCAGGCCAGTGCTTGACCAGTATAGTGCCATGAACTGGTTTCTTACAGCCTACCAGGCGTGGCAGGAAGGCGAATTTGGTGCCTTTACCACGATTCGTCAATCCATCATTCAAATCTTGCTGCGCACAGCACGCGTCCAGCATACGTCGCAACATCAACCGTCGCTCCCTTCACGCGATATGAACACGTATCGCTACCAGCTCGCGACACAATATATACGCGACAACTATGCGCGCCCCTTGACGCTCAGTGAGGTCGCAGAGAGCCTGCATATCTGTGGACGCCAATTGCAACGCATTCTGGACCAGTATGCTAACGAGACCTTCAGCGGCTACCTGGAGCGCTATCGCCTGGCGCAATTGTGCCAGGCCCTGACACACTCTGAGCAGACGATTGAGCAGCTAGCATATAACCACGGCTTCTCAAGCGGTAGCTACCTGCACTACGTTTTTAAGAAGCGCCTGGGTATGACACCGGCCCAGTACCGCCAGCGCCAACAGCAAACGTTGGCTAATGGGTACCACGAACCCTGTTAATTTTGCGCGCTCATCCGTTGTAAAGAGTTTAGTGTATGTGATGTGAATTGGCGGCCCAAGGCCGCCAATTCACATCACATACACGACCCGGAAAAAATTGTGCATGACATTCATAAGGTTCATTCTTCTAAGGAGAGAGAAAAATGACGATTAAAGTTGGACTAATCGGCTGTGGTGGTATCGCCGCCGTTCACGTCGGTGGCTATAATAAATTGACTGATGCAAAAATAACGGCGGTCTGCGATGTCGTAGAGGAAAGCGCACGTATTCGCGCTGAGGAGGCCGGCGGAGCCGATGTCTATACCGATATGGGCAAAATGCTCCAGGAGGCAGACATCGATGCTGTAGACATCTGCCTGCCCCATCACCTGCATAAAGGCGCGATCATTGCCGCCGCGCAGGCAGGCAAGCACATTCTCTGCGAGAAGCCGCTCTGTCTCTCGCTGCAAGAGGCCGACGAGATCCGCCAGGCCGTCGAGGCCAATGGGGTCACGCTGATGTGCGCGCACAACCAGCTCTACATTCCCGCGGTCCAGTACGCCAAGCGCCTGATCGCTGGTGGTACGATTGGCGATATCTATGAAATCCGCACCACCGATTCGTTCTATCACACCTTTGATCCCAAGACCATTGGCTGGCGTGGTCAGCGCCAGTTCATTGGCGGTGGCGAATTGATCGATACGGGCTATCATCCCTCCTATCTCTTGCTCTACCTGGCCGATAGCAAGCCCGTCGAGGTCACCGCCATGACGAGCAACCATCGCCTGAGTTTTATGGATGGTGAAGACTCGGCCCAGGTCCTAGTCCGCTTTGAGAATGGCGTGGTCGGCAACATCGTCACCAGCTGGGCCTACGAGCCAGGCGACAACACCGAGAAGTTTGGCATCGTCGGCCAGCGCGGCTACGCCTATAGCAAGGGTAGCGACATCACCTACAAGATGCGTATGAGCGAACCACCTGTGGTGAACACGGTGAAACTCTCGGGCATCAATACCTTCGACGCTGAGATCGCCGACTTCGTCAAATGCCTGCAAGAGCAGCGCCGCCCCATCAACAACCACGAGGATGGCATCAACGTCCTCAAGATCATTCTCGGCGCATACCAATCAGTCGAGCAGAAACGCACCATCGAGCTATAGCCCGCTACTAGCGTACACGGCTACTGGCGGTGGCATACCCTTTATAGAATCAAGGTGTGTCGGTGTGGGTTTCGGGCGGATGCCCGAAACCCACACCGACACACCTTTACTTTTTGCCGGGTCGGCGGGTTATAATTAAGGGAGGATAAACACAAAAAGCTAATCTGAGAAACGGTGAACAGTGCAGAAACGTCCCCTCTCGCCTCAAGCGCGCTTCTGGCTCCAACAAACGCTTGCGATCCTCTCTCTGATCGTTAGCACCCTGGTGCTGGGCTTGATCTTTCGCTCATGGCCTCTGGCGATTGCCTTTATGCTGCTGCTCCTGGTCCATGAACTGGGGCATCTGCTGGCGCTACGCATCAAGAAATTGCCCGCGCGTGGGCCATATTTCATTCCGCTTATTGGCGCGTTCGTGGCCATGCCCAGGCTACGCAAGCCCGCAGATATTACCTTTGTCGCGCTGGCAGGCCCCTTTCTGGGAGGGCTGGGAGCTATTTTCTGCTATGGAATATCATGGTATGTGAGCGCGCGTAGTTGCTACGGTCCTGTCTTTACGAGTATCAATACGCTGATCCCCCGGCTCTGTTTTCTGCTCGATGGGGGACACTTCTGGCTGGTACTGGCAAATGTTGGCTTCTATCTGAATCTACTCAACCTCTTGCCTCTACACCCGCTGGACGGAGGGCGGGTCGCACCGCTGATCTCGAAGTGGCTCTTCTTACTGGGCATTCCCCTGGGTATATTCTTACTCTTTGATTCATTTTCGACCAGGTCTCCCCTGGAGAGCGTCTTTAGCCTGATTACCCTGGTACTGGTTATTGTCAGCGTGACCTTAACCGTCGTTAATATGCGCAAGCCACCCTACCGGGTGCTCCCTGCTCGTGGCCGCACGAAAATCATAATAGCCGTAGCCTATGTGGCCATGGTGGCCATGCTAGGCTACGGCTGGTGGCTGACTTATCACTTATTGAACATTGTCAACGGGTTCTCGTAACATATGTAGTATATCCTGGTGTAGTATATCCGGTGCCGCTTATACGGAAAGAGAGTCATTTGCTTGCTGAGCACGCCATTCGCTGGCGAGAATGCCATAGACGAGGGTGTCCCACCAGCGTTCTTGCATCCAGCCATTTTCGCGCAAGTGCCCCTCCAGGCGCATGCCTATCTTTTCCAGGACATGCGCTGAAGCAGTGTTTTCGACGACGCATTGCGCGTAGATACGATGCAGGCGTAACTCGTTGAAACCGAAGTCGAGCAACGCGTGTGCAACCTCGGTAGCATAGCCATGGCCCCAGTGTGTGGAGGCAAATTCATAGCCGATATGGGCCTCCCAGGGTTGCGCATGCGTTGAGCGAATACCGCCATTACCGATCAGTGTACTGCTCTCTGGCAAGATCACAGCGAACTGGTAGCGGTAGCGAGGGCGCTCTTCACGCCAGTTAATAAACATCTGCACAAAATCGCGCGCATCCCCTTCTGTGCGGTACGTCCAGGGAGTATAGCGCAGATAGAGTAGATCGTTCTGATAGGCCTGTACGGCCTGCCAATCGTCCTCCTCGAATTCGCGCAGTTGGAGACGAGCGGTAGAGAGAAGCATGCAACGATCCCTTATCCTTACTCGATACCAATATCCCAGGCCTGTTGCAGGTCTGCGCGCGAAAAGCACTTAAAGGCCATCAGCGTATGGGTCTTTTCGATGGAGGAGATCTTCTGCATATGCGTCGTCACCACCGTTGACAGATCATCGTACTGCGTCACACGCACCAACGCGACCAGGTCATATTCGCCAGTAACAGAGTACACATCAGAGACGCCGTTGATCTCTAACAGTCGTTGCGCGGTCTCATTGACCTGCCCACGCGCTACATTGATTAACACTATCGCGGATAGCATAGAGTCTCGACCTTGCCCTTTCTTCAAAGTTTGTATGTAGTATTTCTACTCTATCATGCAACACCAGAAACCGACAAGAGAAAGGTGGTGTTGTATTGAATGGGGACGGGCGAAGCGCAACCCCCACTCAATACAACACTATCCCAGTATAAGTAGATTTGAAGCCGTCCGATAGCAACCAGGCGTATTGCAGTAGGGTCTAACGAAACGTACTTCATCCTTCACATAAGGAGACAAACCCATGTCCACTACCGAAGTATTCTCGCTGGGGGTTGAGGAGGAGTATCAAATTGTCGACCCAACCAGTCGAGAACTGGATTCGATAGCGGAAGAAGTTGTGCAGGAAGCGCAAAAAACACTGGGCAAGGATGTACAACTCGAAATTCAGCTGTCACAGGTCGAGGTCGCAACTCCCGTATGCGCGAACCTGGCCGAAGTCAGAAATCAGCTTACGCGTTTGCGTGGCGCGGTCATAGACGCAGCCCACGTCTTTCATAAACGCATTGCCTCTTCGGGGACGCACCCGTTCTCCCTCTGGCAAGAGCAACCCTTCACGCCTCGTGCTCGCTACCTGGCTCTTGAACGCGATTACCAACAGCTGGCACGCGAACAGGCCATCTTTGGCTGTCATGTGCATGTCGGCATCAGTCAACGCGAGCTTGGACTCCAAATCATGAACCAGGCTCGGACCTGGCTTTCACCGCTGATCGCGCTTACCGCGAACTCGCCCTTCTGGTGCGGCCTGGATACAGGCTATGCCAGCTATCGCATCCCCCACTGGGGACGCTGGCCACAGTCGGGCCTACCACAGCATTTCTCCTCGCTGCGAGATTATGATAATCTGCTCCAACTCCTGGTCAAGACGCGCAGTATCGATGATCCAACTAAGATTTATTGGGATATTCGCCTCTCTGAACGCTATCCTACAATTGAGGTACGCATCGCGGATGTCTGCCTGACTATTGACGAAGCAGTCATGGCTACTGGCCTTATACGGGCCCTGATTCGCGCCTGTCATGAACAGGTAATCCAGGGCCAACAAGCGGAACCAATCCGTATGGAGCTCTTACGCATGGCCCACTGGCGCGCCGCACGCTACGGCCTGGAGGGCGACCTGCTGGATGTGCACGCGCAAGAGACCGTGCCCGCACCAGTCATGATTGAGCGCTTCCTGACCTTCCTGCGCCCATCGCTGGAAGCCTCTGACGACTGGCAAGAGGTTTCGACGCTGGTCCAGAAAACGCTGCGTGAGGGCAATGGTGCAATGAGGCAGAGGCGGATCTATCGCCAGCGTCAGGAACTACGCGATGTCGTGGATTATATCGTGCAGGAGACTGCAGAAGGCGCCCTGAGGTCACCCATAGACCCATCCTTATCTCAGTATATCAATCCAGGCCTGAGTGGCGGAGCCGAATCCAATCCAATGTAACCCCATCAAGGTAAGCGTAGCACGCCAGGTCTCCGCTCCTATGAGAAGGCAGAGGGCATCATCGTTCGCCAGGGAGTAGGTGGTGAGGCAATGACGGCTGGTTCCCAGCCTATTTCACCATAAAGGATCGAACCATCCCAGGTAGGATTTTTATGGAAATAGCGATAGCGCACCTGCCAATGCCGCCCCACTTGCTTCTTCTCATAGCAAGCGGTCACGACGTTGAGATGAAATGCCAGCAACTGCGCATAGTATGGTTGCAAGTTATACTCCATTTCATCTGTATCCAGTGTATGTTCGTTGAACGAGAACTGAATATTAAAGCAATAAGGATACTCTATAACTTCAGGATCCCGCTCCTCCTCTTCAGTGCATTGCACAAGCACAAACATACCCAGCGTCTCAAACTGACAATAGGGTGAGCCCGCGAAAGATTTATCGGTAAAGGGGGGTAAATTAAGAAGCGCACGTATCTCCGTTGCAAGCTGCTGCAATGATTGGTGCGTTTTAATAGAGATCTGCAATGCCATAGAACGGCTCCTTAGCAATACGGAGATTTACGTATACGTTCCATGAAAATATGTAATCAATATCTTACGACTGATAAGGAGCGGTGTCAAGCAGGGGAAAACAGAGAAAATAGTTGCGATGGCAGATTATGACTGGTATACTCAAAAGGATTGAACAGTACTTCCGCAAAAATAGGCGAAAAGAAGAATTCTTCTCTATCACTACTCTCATCTCTATAGACGAAAAACTCAATACCCGGTATGGATGGGAGACTCTGGTGTAACCCGAAATTACCTTGAGCAGGCAGTAAGTAGCGCGGCTCTAGACCATCTGAGGATATATGACCACGACAAAGAAGAGCAAAAACACGCGGACGCGACGAAGCATGGCTCCTGTTCCCCCCACATTGATGGGTGCCCCCTGCATTTATGGAGATCGAACGACCTTACAGCACTGGCTCAAGCACTACTGGCAGAAGCTCCAACTTCCCGAACACGAACTGGCTCACCTGGCTATTACCCAGGACCGGCAGGAGTTTATGCGCTGGACCGGGAAACGCCTCAACCTCATGACACTGGGCTGCTATTGCTATGTCACTATGGCGCAGGCTTTACGCAAGGAGTACTGGCACCTGATCTTTATTGAGCCAGATCTGCAACCCAAATCAATCGAGGTCACGGTCGCCCATGAGCTCATCCACCTGGCGGATCGTGTCAATGGCACGCCCCGCAAACACCGGCACCACGGCTATGACTCAATCGCCGCTGACGAGGCGGCTGTGACTGGTTATGGGTTGGAAGAGTTACGCGCGCTCCTCTTTGAAGAGAGCAAACGCCGCGAAGAGATGCGCCGCGCACGCCGCCCCATCCGCTACATCTATGAATGCCCCAGTTGTGGCAAGCAGTATCCGCGGACCCGCCGCTACAGCCGCCCGGTCTCCTGTAGCAGCTGTGATAAACACTATAACCCGCAGTTTCGCCTCCAGGAGAGCAACGCCGCCTCGGCATAAATAAATTGTTGTGGTGAGCGCCGCAGGCGCGAGGAGCTAATTAAGGCTGGGGTATACTGAGAGCAGAGAAAAAGGAGAGAGAATCATGGGCTTGCCTCTACAATCGATACGCGTCCTGGACCTGTCTCGCCTCCTCCCGGGCGCCTATGCCTCCCAGATCCTGGCGGACTTTGGTGCCGATGTGATCAAGGTCGAAGATCCTGAGAGCGGCGACTACTCGCGCAGCCTGCCGCCTTATGGACCTGGAAACATGGGCCTCTATTTCATGGCGGTCAATCGCAACAAGCGGAGCATCGCCCTTAACCTGAAGAGTGAGCAGGGAAAAAACCTCTTCCTGCGCCTGATCAAAGAGGCGGATGTGCTGCTAGAAAGCTTTCGGCCTGGCGTCATGGAGCGCCTGGGTCTGGGCTATGAGCGGCTGAAACAGGAGCAACCGGGCCTGATCTACTGCGCGATCAGTGGATATGGGCAGGATGGTCCCTATCAGCAGCGCGCGGGCCATGACCTCAACTATGTAGGCTATGCCGGGCTGCTCCATTACCAGCGCGATGAGTCGGGGCGCCCGCTTATGCCTCCCACGCAAATGGGTGATCTGGCAGGCGGGAGCTTTATGGCGGCCATGGGTATTCTTACCGCCCTGGTGGGGCGTGCCAGCAGCGGCGAGGGCCGCTTTGTCGACGTGGCCATGACCGAGGGCGTGATGTCACTCATGCCCCTGGCGATGACGGCGTATTTAAATACGGGCAAGATGCCGATACCTGGTCATTCCTCACTCGATGGTGGACTTCCCTGCTACAATATCTACGAGACGCAGGATGGCAAGCATATTACCCTGGCGGCCCTGGAACCCAAGTTCTGGCATACCTTCTGCACCAGAATAGGGCACCTCGAACTCCTGCCGTTTCACTCGCCCGTTGGACGCGGGGAGCGCGACCAGGCCGTTGAGATACTTGCAAACATCTTTAAGACGAAGACGCGTGACGAGTGGCTGACGGAATTCGCCGACATCGATGCCTGTGTCGGGCCAGTCTACACGCCAGAGGAGGCCATGCAGGATCCCCACATACAGACCAGGGGCGTCGCCTTACAACACGGCGAGGGCGGGGCGCGCTTTCAATCTCTGCTCAGTTTTCCACGCCTCTCGGGCGTTCAGATTGAGCAGCGCTACGCGCCGCCCACACTGGGCGAACATACCGGCGTGATTTTGCGCGAGGCCGGCTATAGTAACGAAGAGATAGAACGTTTACGCGAAGAAGGAGTCATCGCATGACGGAGCACCACCCACGCATTGACCAGGCCCGGCAGCTACTTCCCGAGCTGCTCAAAGACCTGGAAGCCATCGTCAATATCGATTCAGGAACATATAACAAAGCAGGCGTAGATCAGGTCGGCGCATACCTACAAAAGCGCTTCACAGACCTGGGCTTCTCCACCTCATTTGATTCCCAGCAGGAGTATGGAGACCACCTGATCGCGACCCGCAAGGGAGGCAATCCCCAGGGGGCGCGCGTGCTCCTGATCGGGCATATGGATACGGTCTTTCCCGATGGCGAGGCCGAGAAGCGGCCCTATACCCAGACCATGCTAGATGGCCGAGAGATCGCCAAGGGGCCTGGCGTACTGGACATGAAAGTTGGCCTGCTTATGGGCATGTATAGCGTGGACATGCTGCTCCAGGAGGACTGGAATTCATATCAGAGCATCACCTTTGTCTTTAATAGCGACGAGGAGATTGGCTCGCCCGTCAGCAAGGAGCTGATTACAGAGTGGGCAAGAAAGTCGGATGCAGCTCTGGTGCTGGAACCTGGCCGTACCCTGGAGACAGTGGTTTCGGCACGCAAAAGCTCCGGACTGTATCGTGTCGAGGTCTGGGGACGTTCAGCCCACGCGGGTGTTGAGCCAGAAAAAGGCCGCAACGCCATCATCGAGCTCTCGCACCAGGTCCAGGCCATGCAGGCGCTCCATGAGAGTTTCCCTGGCGTCTCAGTCAACGTGACCAGCATCCAGGGTGGCGACCGCAAGAACGTCATTCCAGACTATGCCTACTGTGATATGGACGTACGCGCCAGCAACATGCGGGGCATTCACGAAATCGAAGAAGCCATGCAGCGCGCCGTACGCCAACAGCATATTCCCGAGACGCAAGCTCAGGTAAGCGGTTCGATGCGCAGCCTCCCCTTTGAGCATTCAGAGGTCAACGCACCCCTGATCCGTATGACCCAAGAGGCCGGGGCAGAGCTGGGCATAGCGATCCATGACGTCGCCAGCGGCGGGGCCTCAGACGCCAACAACACCTCGCCTGTAGGCGTTCCCACGCTCGATGGCCTGGGAGCAGGGGGCGGCCTGGCGCATAACCCGGACGAGTATGTCGAACTTGAGTATCTACCAGAGCGTATCGCCCTGCTCAGCGGGCTGATAGAGCGCATTTGTAGATAGGAAGCATTCAGGAACATATCCTTAGACAAAACCAACGCCCATTCGGGGGCGCAGCGCCCGCTCACGCGGCTAGCGCTTGCGCGCTCAGGTTTTCGAGAGGCACCACGCATGAAAATTGGCAAAGAGAGTATTTATAACCAGCCAGCAGGCGGCTTCGGCGCGGTAAGTGCCTATGCGCGCCAGCTACAACGCGAGGCCCAGGAGCACGGAGAGGCCCTTCCGCCTCCCCACCCACTCCAGATGGGGGAGCCAAATTTCCTCACGCCCATGCACATCCGCAAGGCCGCCATTGAAGCTCTGGAACGCGAGGTCATTCCCTACGGTCCGCCTCCAGGTTGGCCCTGGTTCCGTGAGCTGCTGGCGGAGAAGATCAGGCGTGTCAATGGCTATCATGTCGGCGTCGAGAACGTCGTCGCCACGATGGGCGGCACCAACGCTCTGCAATCTATCTTTCACGCCACCGTGGGACCTGGTGATGAGGTACTCATTCCCGATCCCTGCTGGCCGGTCTACTACACACAGCTACTGGCCTGTGGCGCGACCGCCATTCCCTACCGGCTCGATCCCGCCAACGAATGGCTGCCCTCAGTCGCCGAGCTGGAGCAACTGGTCACACCGCGCACGCGCATGCTGCTCATCAATACGCCGGGCAACCCTACAGGCGCGGTCTTCCCCCGCGAACTGATCGCTGACCTGCTGGCCTTCGCCTTGCGCCATGACCTCTATCTCCTCTCGGACGAATGCTATGACCAGATCGTCTTTGAGGGCGAGCACGTCAGTCCCGCTACACTGCTGAGTGCAGAAGAGCTAGAGCAGGGGCACTTTATCGGGGTCTATACCTTCTCCAAGACCTATGCCATGACGGGCTGGCGCGTGGGCTATGCTGTGGCCAGCAAGGCCTTAATCAAGTCCATCACAGAGGTCCTGGCCGGTAGCCATACTAACGTGAGCCTGATTGGGCAGCGCGCCGCCGCCGCCGCGCTCACGGGACCACAGGACTGCGTCACCACCATGCGCGAGGCCTATCGCCGCAGGCGCGACCTGGCAACGCGGCTGCTCAAAGAATATGATCGCTACATCTATACACCCCATGGCGCCTTCTACACCCTGATCGACGTCCGCGACCGGGCGGGTCGGGTCTCGCGCCGGGACAACCAGTTCGCCCTTGACCTCCTGCGCGAATATAACGTCATGATCGCGCCCGGCAACAGCTTCGGCGCCACCTCAGCCGAGTTTGTACGCATCTCGCTTGCCGCCTCCGACGAGGACGTGGAGTACGGCGTGCGCGCCATCTGCGAATTCGCCGACAAATAAAGAGAAAATGGGATGTGGGGCGACTGATGTCACTCCACATCCCATTTTCTCTTTATTTATACGCCAGGATACCGAAGGCTTCAGGGCGCTTGATGACGCGCTTAAAACCGGCCTCTTGCAGGCGCTTAAACGCGCCCTTGGCCACCGTCCCGCCCGACTTGCTCTCCAGATTCCCAATGTAATGGAAGAGCCGCCCGCCTTTTCTCAGCACGCGGTAAAGCTCGCGGTAGAAGACAGCTGAGTAGAGCTGGCCCGCGAGGCTAAAGACGGGGGGATCATGGACGATGCGGTCAAAGCTGTTATCGCCAAAGGTCGGCACGACCTCGTAGGCATCCCCCATCACCTGGCGAATCTTCGGATTATCAAAGAGCTCGTGGGACCAGGGATTCTGGCGCGCGATATGCTGCGCACCGGGATCAAACTCAATTGTCGTCACCTGCTCGGCGCTTTTGGCGGCGGCAATCGCCGTATAACCCAGGCCGGTCGCCGTATCCAGCACGCGTCCCACCACAGGCGTCAACGTGGCCATCTTCTTGCGCGTATCCTCCATGGGATCGATATCCACAATGCGGTGCATGGTAAAGCCAGCAATTAGCATGGTAGGCGCGCCACGCGTGGGCATCAGGCTACACATGCGGTTGGTATCCTCAGAGAAATACTGGATGGAGCGGATCTCATTCTCTTCCACCACAAAGCAGTTCACCTCAGAGACGGCAATCTTCTCTACCTGAGTCCAGCGTAGATGGACTCCGCCAGGAAAGACTACCCCGCTATCTGACAGTTCAACTGTCACACGCGAGAGGCCCAGGTCAGGCGAAATGCTTGTCTGCTCCTGACCGCTTTTATAGGCGGTGCGCAGCTCCCTGGCCTGCATAAAGGCCAGCACAATCGGTGGCTGAGACATGATACAAAGATGCTCCCAAAAATATAATCAAATGGCATATTGCCGCTCATAGAGCACTGGAAATGTAGCATATTTGCTACCTTGGCGCAACAACCATCCCTAACGTCTCAGCTCACAAGCTCACCGCAGGCGCGAAGGAAGGATAATGTGCATGATAATGTTATAATGGGCGGCAAGCTTAGCTATTTCTTGTTGGAGGGAGGATGAGACGCATGCAGATCAGTGAGCCGGCGGAATACGCGCTGCTGGGGCTTTTACAAGCACAACCAATGCACGGTTATGAAATGTTCCAGGAATTTGAGCGAGGCACGCTGGGCGAGATAATTCATCTTGAGATGAGCCAGCTATACGCCTTTCTCAAGAAACTGGAGCGCCTGGGATATATCGAGGTCACCGTAAAAGAGCAGGGAAGCCGTCCGCCACGCAAGGTCTATCACTTGCGCGAGGAGGGGAAGGCGCTCTTTCATACCTGGCTGCTAGAGCCAGTGGAGAAGCCGCGCGATATTCGCATCCACTTTTTGATCAAACTCTATTTTCTGCGGCCATACGCGCCCGAGCAGACCATCGCGCTCGTACAGCGCCAGGCCGAGGCCTGTGAGCACTTCCTTCAGCACCTGGAGCTGCGCCAGCAGGCCAGCATCGATGATAGGCAGGACCCAGAACACTTCTTAGCCCATGTAGTACTACGCAGCCGTATCTATCAGACACGCTCGCTTCTGGCCTGGCTCACGGAATTGACCGCAGAGTTGCGGGATGAGAGCCGCCCGAGCTCTTGATGGCTTCGTGATAAAATGGATGAGCGTCTAATTATCTTATTTACATATTGGAGATAGCAAGCATGTCAGTAGCAATTGTTGTTCATGGTGGGGCGGGAACCATTAGCCCGGAGCGGATCGGTACCGGTATGGCGGGCTGCCACGAGGCGGCACAGGTCGGAATGCGCATTCTTGAGCAAGGGGGCACGGCCCTGGATGCCGTTGAGGCCGCTGTGCGCGCAATGGAAGATAATCCCAACTTCAACGCAGGCACAGGCTCCTGTCTGACCTCTGAGGGCAATATCGAGATGGATGCCGGCATCATGGAGGGACACACCCTTCAGGTTGGCGCGCTTGCGGGCATTGAACTGGTGAAGAACCCGATTGCCCTGGCACGCCTGGTCCTTCAGAGTCCTCATGCCATGCTGATTGGCCGGGGGGCCAGCCTCTTCGCCGAAGAGCAGGGTGTCGCATTCTGCCAGCTTGAAGACCTGCTTACCGAGCGCCAGTATAACAACTGGAAGCGCGCCCAGGCCCAGGCTCAGCATACAACCGAGGCCGAAGATCTCTTCGAGGAGAAAAAGCATGGAACAGTGGGCGCCGTCGCCGTCGACAGCCATGGGCATCTCGCGGCCGCGACCTCCACAGGTGGCATCGTCAACAAGCATCCCGGGCGTGTTGGAGACTCGCCCCTGGTCGGCTGCGGCTTCTACGCGGACGCGAGCGCGGCCATCTCCTGCACAGGCTATGGAGAAGACTTCACGCGCCTGATGATCGCCAAACGTATCGCGGACGCCGTTGGCACAGGCAAGACAGCCCAGGAAGCAGCGGACGAGGTCATCGCCTTCCTGGGAACTCAGACAAAAGAGACTGGGGGCGTCATCGTCGTCGATAAACACGGCAACACTGGTCAAGCCTGGAATAGCGAAAACATGATGTACGGCTCCGCGCAAAACAAATAGGTGCATAAAGAAAAAGCGAGGGGCGCCATCCTGCAGATGGCGCCCCTCGCTTTTTCTTTACTTTAATACCATTTGGGCCAGGAAGTAGCCGATGACAAAAAATAGGGCGAATAGCAGCAGACCAGCGACGATCAAGACTGGCATATTTACGCGGCTGGGAGCCTGTTGGGCTTCGGGATAGGGAAGCGCCTGGTCCGTCATGGGAGACTGGGCGAACTGGGGATCTGCCAGGGCGGCAGCAGCCGGGGGGGCATCCGAAACAGCCAGGGAGCCAGGCTCAGAGCGATAGTTGGAGAGCAGACCTGGCTGTGAGCGCTCCTGGCGGACTCCAGCAGAGGCTGAGCTTAGCTTGCCAGTGCCAGTAGGCAAGACCTGGTGTGGCTTTAAGACATCCTCTGGCTTGAAGGTGGACACGGGTTCATAGGGTTCCAGGGCGTCGGCAATCGCTTTGAGTTCGCTATAGAGGGCATCTGGGGTCACGATATTTTGAGGATGCTGGCGAATGAGCGCCCGGGCAATCACATCGCAGACCTCAGGCGGCACATTGCGGTGAAAACGCAGGCGGCCATCAGTGGGCGCCTCAACGGAGGTCGCGCCCTGAGGTCGACCCGAGAGCAACTGGTAGAGCAGGATACCGACCGCGCGTGTGTCATCCGCAAGCCGATTCTCGCTCATCTGTCCCCAGGGGGTCTCGGCATCGAGCAGGGCAACTCCATCGGCCCCTACAATGCTCCAGGCATTAAAGTAAGCCATGTCAGGAGGAGAGGCAAAATTGCTTAAGCGCACACTGCCACGACGATCACGTAAAATAGTGGCGGGCGTCAGATCTCCATGACAAACTTTGCGTGAAGAGGTATTGGCGTACATGAGCGCCTGGCAGATCTGGCGACCGAGGTCAGCAATTTGGTAGATAGATGGCTGAGCCTGGAGCAGCGTAGCAAAATCATCGCCGTCTACATATTCCTGCACAATATAGAGGCCATCAGCTTCAGGAATCACATCATATACACCAATGATATTAGGATGTGAGAACTGAGATGTCAGTCGGAGCGAGGCCCGATATGCGGGAATCTGTTCAGCGGGAGCAACCTTGACTGCAACCACACGCTGCAATACCTGGTCGAATCCTTGATAAACAGCACAGACCTGGCCCTGCTTCACCAGACGTTGCAGCAGGTAGCGCCTTTGTATGACTCGACCTGTTTCTACCATAAGCCCCTCGAGATTCTGCATTATTCCTTACGATCTTATTCCGAAACCCAACGTCACTGACGTGCCTAGCGCTTCCCCCATTCGGGGGCACAGCGGCCGCGCGCTCAGGGTTTTCGGAGAAGAAGTACATGTCATAAATCCTGGAGAGCCAGTGTGACGGCTCCAACCAGGCTGGCATCCACTCCTAGATGCCCTTGCACGACCTTTAGATCCTGGCACACCTCGGGCAGACACAACTCGTGTATCTGCTGCTCCACGGGTTTCACGAGGAGATCGCCAGCCTGGGCGACCGATCCTCCCAGGATAATCATACTCGGATTGACTAAATGCACGATATTAGCAAGTGCGATGCCAAGTGAGGTATGCACATCTGATACGACGCGCTGTGCAACCTGGTCGCCCTCATCGGCCAGTTGAAAGACCTGGGCAACCGTCAGGCGCTCCGCCCAGTTATGTGAGAGGCGCATAATCGCGGCATGCGTCTCTGTCACCTCAACCGAGAGGCCAAGCGTGGTACTGATAATCGCTCGCGCCGACGCGATGGCTTCAAGATGCCCATAACCACCACAGGAGCAACGGGGGCCCTGCTCTTTCACCAGCATATGGCCAATCTCTCCGGCCATCGAGTTCACCCCGTGATAAATTTTCCCGTTAATGATCAGCCCCCCGCCGATACCTCGCCCCAGGCCAACATAGAGTATCACACGCTCGCCAATACCAGCCCCACGCTGATACTCAGCCAGGGCCGCGGCATTTGCGTTATTATCAATAATACAAGGAGCATCAAAGCGCTCAGTGAAATAATCCTGAAGCGGAAAATCTTTCCATCCATGAGCGTGATACAGCCTTCGCACCATACCACGCGAAGCATCTACCAACCCTCCGACCGCAATCCCTACACGTAAGATGCGTCCGTCCACAAGGCGCTCAGGCGAGGTGACCTCGGCCAGCATCGCCTCCAGTTGCTGCAAGACAGTCGCACTATCAGGAACAACCTCCAGTGGGCGGCTGATACGGAAGAGAATGTCTCCATCCAAATTGGCTAATGCTACCGATTGGCGCAGACCGCTACTGCTAATCTCGATGCCTACGACATAGCCATGAGTGGCAAGCAGTTTGTCTGTAACGCGCTGTGGATGTACCAGCCCTGTGGAAAAAGATCCGGTTGGCATATCGGAAGAGTGCTGTATAGACACGGCGGTTCTCCCTTTCACGCGACCCTTCGCCCACGCGCCTAACGATTTTCCCGAGAAAGATCTTATTCCGAAACCCAACGCCGCTCTCACGACTAGCGCTCCCCCCATTCGGGGGCACGCGCGCTCAGGGTTTTCGGATAAGCAGTAAGCGACGCAGGGCGGTCTTCTCTAAGGCCCCTTGTGACTGATTAATACAGGTGCTACCGGGCAACAAGGCATACTACCCTACCGGGACAACGTGTTCAGTATATCATACTGGTCGGGCAACGCAAAGGTGCTAGGATGCCTGTCCCAGTTTTGGCATGTTGCATTGTTTTCGCCCTATTGTTACAATACCTGTTACTACTATACTGCGTTAACATACGTCCGCCTATATTTATAAATTTATGGGAGCAGTTTTCCATGGCATCATCTCCTGCCTCCTCCAAGCAGGTCTTTATAGGACCCGGCCTGAGCCGCTTTAAGCTCGTTGTGACCGTTATAGGCATTATTGCTATTACAGCTTTAGTGCTCTGGATCGCTATTCATCAGGGTGCGTCGGTACTGGCCAGCACCATTATCGCCATCCTGTTTATCCTGGGCTTCGCGATCTATCTGCGCATCGTTGCCCCCATCCCCTTTACCATCTCGCTCGAGCCAGATGCCCTGGTCAGACGCAATAAAAGTGGCGAGGACGTTGTCATTCCCTGGGAGAACCTGACTAAAATCAAAGAGGAGTTTTTTCCCAATGGCAAGCGCATCAGCGTTATCGCCTACCGCAAGGTGACAGAGCCTGGCATGAAGGCTAAGGCCTGGGCGGTCTATCGCGACGACGTTACCGACCTCGATGGACTGGCCGAGGCCCTCAAGCAGAATCATCCCGATACCTGCCAGTGGGAGAGCGAAACCGTTCATGAGTAGTTAATGTTTTGGCTATGTATGATGAGTGCTGTCAGCCTGCGGCTGACAGCACTCATCATACATAGCCAAAACTTACATATATGCGTGAGCGGCGGAGGCTTTGAAGGAGGCGTAAATCTCCTGGCCCTCGTGCAGGTTCAGGCGCGCGGCGGAGGAGGCCGTGATCTCAGCCGTTAGGGAGATGGGCGCGGACGCCACACCGTCGACGGCCATACTGACACGGACGCGCCCCTCAGAAGGCGAGGGCAGATGGAGCAGTTGCACAATACGCCCCTTGCAACTATTGCGCGCCGAACTCTCGGGGGGACCAGGGTGCAGCGTGATGTCACGCGGCTCCACCACGACATAAATCTCACTCTCGCTCGGGGGCGCTCCCTGGCGCTCCTCAAACATGACCGTCAGATCCAATGCTGGCTGAGATTGCGCGATACGCACCACACAAGAGCCGTCGTCCTCGGTACGCAGCAGGCGACCATGTAGAAAGTTCATACCGACCAGCTCGGCCACATAGGCTGAGCGCGGCTGCTGCGCCAGGTCAAGCTGCGAGCCCTGCTGCAAGACCTGTCCCTGGTCCAGCACCAGGATATGCTGACCAAAGACCAGCGCATCCACATACTGGTGCGTCACAAAGACCGTCGTAATACCCGCCTCAGTCAAGATACGGCGTAGTTCCTGGCGTATCTCGCGCCTCGTCTGTACATCCAGGGCAGAGAGCGGCTCGTCCAGTAGCAGTAGCTGTGGCTGTAGAACCAGGGCGCGTGCCAGCGCCACGCGCTGCTGCTGTCCCCCCGAGAGCTGGGCAGGATAACGTTGGGCATAGCCCTCCAGGTGTACCTGTGCCAGCGCCTCTGCAACCCGCAAGCGTATGCGCGAGCGCGCCTCTGCCTGCGCTCGTAAACCAAAGGCAATGTTCTCAAAGACCGTCAGGTGCGGAAAGAGCATATACTCCTGGAAGACATAGCCAAAGGGGCGTGCCTGGGGCGGTAACGCCAATCCGCGCTTGTTATCGTAGTAAACCTGCTTATCGAGGATGATATGGCCTGCCTGAGGCTGCAAGAGGCCCGCCAGTAAACGCAGAACGGTGCTTTTCCCCGCGCCACTCTCTCCAAGCAGCACCGTCGTTGTTCCCTGCGGCACGGCGAAGCTTACATCCAGCGTAAAGATATCCAGTTGTGTTGAAAGGGAGACATCCAGCATACCGCTAGTGTAGCACAAATCCCCCCACCAGGCTCACGAGCTGGCCTTATAGGAGAACCTTCGCGCCTGCGGCACTCAGGGAAGTGGCCACTATATAACAAAAGTATGAGGGAAGAAAAAAGCTTTCCACTTACTTTTTAGCTGTATCCATCCTTGCCTTAGAGAATAAAACATGGTATACTTACAAGTAATTCTAAACAGGCGCTTTTTATCCCTATTGGTACAATCAAGGTACCTGTGAAATGGCAGGTAGGTGAATCCATGGCTACAAAGCCTACAACCTCAACAACATCGGCGCAAGACTCACCGGCGCGCATGTGTCCTCGCTATGAGCACGCGGTTCAGATACTTGGCAAACGCTGGACAGGTCTCTTATTGAACACGCTTCTTAATGGCCCGTGTCGCTTTGGTGAGCTGACCACAGTCGTCGAAGGACTTTCTGACCGCGTATTGAGTGACCGCTTACGCGAATTGGAGAGCGAGGGCATCGTTAAACGCGTTGTCTACCCCCAAATTCCTGTGCGCGTCGAGTATCAGCTCACGGAGAAAGGGCACGCCCTTAAACCGGTCGTTGATGCGATCCATCTATGGGCCGAAGACTGGATTCCACTGCGTACAGAAGCCGAAGGCTGTCCCGCACTGGAAGAACAACCAGAAGAGTCCATACAAATGTAGCCGCGAAAACGTGTTTTCGCGGCACGTTTCTTTTTCCCTCTCCAACACCTACAGCATCCACTCCCAAACATAGCAGGCTTCGCTGTGATGTGATACTCTCTCTAAGAGCAGCTCTTCACGAGAACAAAAATTTTCAACTTGCACACTGTAGAGGATGTCTATGGAAAATTTATGGGCGCCATGGCGCATGGCCTTTATTCAACCCAAAACTCCACCCAAGCCCGGCTGTATCTTCTGTACCCAGCCAGCCGAAGGGCGCGACGAGGAATATCATATCCTCCAGCGCGGCGAGCACTGCTTTGTAATGCTCAATCTCTATCCCTATAGCAATGGACACCTGATGGTCGCGCCCTACCAGCATATCGGCGCACTAGAGAAGCTTGATGCCGCGACGCTGGCCGAGATGATGGCCCTGGCTCAACTCGCCATCAAGGCCCTGCGCCTGGCTATGAATCCCGATGGCTTTAATATGGGATTTAACCAGGGGAAGGTCGCGGGCGCGGGCTTCGCGGAACATATTCACTTCCATGTCGTTCCGCGCTGGAACGGCGACACCAACTTTATGCCCGTCCTGGCCGATATCAAAGTCATGCCTGAACACATCGATACCGTCTACCAGCAGCTCAAAGAGGCCCTGGCAAAAGTCCAGAACAACCAGGAATAGATAAACTTTCTCCAGAGAAGGGTATGTGGTGGCGTGCTGGCTCCGCCAGCACGCCACCACATACCCTTCTCTGGAGAAAAACTATTTGACAAAGCGCGAACTTTATCTGTACAATTGCTCTAAGTTATATATGTGCTTAGAGTAGAAGGATGGCGATAACCACCATGCAGGCGCAGAGCGTATGGTTTACCACTACCATGTTTGCCTCCATTGCCCAATGTTATTCCCTTGTGGAATATCCTCGGGTAAGGTGTCGTTGTCCTCTAGCTCATTCTCCATCAGTAGGCTTACCGTTACAACGTAGCTGTCAATAGGCAGAATGAGGTAAAGAGAGAGGCGCAGGCGACACACCTGCGCCTCTCTCTTTTTTTACTCTGGATCTACTTTTCTCAGGCAAAGGAGGGTATGTATGCCAATCGTCGAAGTGGAACAATTAGCCAAGACCTTCAGGATTCGGGAGCGGGCTTCGGGTCTTGCTCAGAGTCTCCAATCGTTTGTGGCGCCGCGTTATCGGACACGTGAGGCCGTGAAGCATATTAGCTTTGCCCTTGAAGCGGGTGAAGTGCTGGCCTTTATTGGTCCCAATGGAGCTGGTAAAAGCACGACCATTAAGATGCTGACCGGTATTCTCCACCCTACGGCAGGCAAGGCACAGGTGCTTGGGTTCACCCCCTGGCAACAGCGGAGACAACTGGCTTACCACATCTCCAGTGTATTTGGGCAGAAATCACAGTTGTGGTATCACCTTCCACCACAAGACACCTTCAATCTTCTGGCACGCATCTATGAGTTGGATATGGATGAGTACCGCAAGCGACGAGACTTTCTGATTGAGGTCTTTGACATTGCTGACTATATTCACACGCCAGCACGGAAATTGAGTCTAGGTGAGCGCATGCGTTGTGAATTGGCGGCAGCCTTTCTGCATAAGCCACGTATCGTCTTTCTGGATGAGCCAACGATTGGCCTGGATGTCATTGCCAAGCAGCGCATTCGAGACCTCATAGGTCTGCTGAATGTGGAAGAAGGCGTGACCGTGTTTCTCACCTCACATGACGCTGGCGATGTCGAACAGGTCTGCCGCCGGGCAGTGGTCATCAATCATGGAGAGATCATCCTGGATGAATCGGTGGCGATTCTGAAGCGCGATTACCTGAAAGCGAAGACCATTGAGCTGCAACTGGCTGAGAATGTTGAGAGTCTGATCACTAGCGATCATGCTCCTCAATCCCGGTTGCAAATGAAGTTAGCTACGCCCGCATTCGCCCAGGAAGGCATCCAGGTTTTAAAGGCGCAAGGGCATAGTCTCACGCTCGAAGTCGATACTGCCCGCTGCCCACTAGAGCCGGTCATTGCAAGCATTATGCAGCAACAACATATTCTGGATATGACCATTTCGGACCCGCCGATGGAGAAAATTATCGCCTCGATCTATGGGGAACAGAGGGAGAAAACAAGCAGTACCACTCACACTCAGGTTGAAGAGGTCGTACAGCAGCAAGCAGGAGCGGAAAGGGAGCTACTCCATGAAGATGTATAGCGAGAGGGAGCCAGCAGGGGGAATCGTTGAGCGCATCCAGAAACGAGGCCGCCTCTCTACCCTCAAATACCTGGCCGTCTTACGGGTGAGTATCTTAAATAACCTGGCATACATCATGGAGGTCTTCTTTCGCGCATTATTGCTGGTCGTACTGGTCTTCGTTCTCACCCAACTCTGGAAAACGACCTTTGCCCTGCGTGGAACCAGCGTCCTGAGCGGTTTTAGTATCGCGGATATGATCTGGTATCTCGTCGCGGGTGAGGCCATTGCCATGAGCCTACCTGCCTTAACCAGGCGCATTGATCAAGAGGTCCGTTCTGGACAACTGGCCTACCTGCTAGGACGTCCCAGCAGTTACGTGCTTTACAATTATGCTCACTACCTGGGGGAGCGCCTGGTTCGTCTGCTGATGAATGCACTGATAGGGACGGTGCTGGCTTTTATTATGGCTGGTCCTCCCCATTTCACCTGGCAAGGAGTGCTGGCCTGGCCGCTTGTCGCCTTCCTCGCGCTCAGCATTGACTTCGTCATGCACTTTAGCATTGGATTAATGGCGTTCTGGAGCGAGGAAACACAATCGTTTTCACTCATTTTGAGTCGGCTCACTCTAGTACTGGGAGGCGTACTGGCGCCGCTTGAAATCTTTCCCCAGCCATTACGCAGTATCGCCCAGGTCTTACCATTTAGCACCATTCTCTATGGGCCATCGCGCACCCTGGTACATTTTGAAACCGCTCGCTTTACAGGCCTGCTCGTGCAACAATTCGCGACACTGGGAGTGGGAATAATTATTATGCTGAGCATTTATCATGCTGCAGTGCGTCGCGTCAACATCAATGGAGGGTAGAAACATGGCTATGAGCTGGCTTAAACGTTGCATTTCTGAGGTCCGCTTGATCCATGCCTATACCATCGCGAATACGCAAGCGGCGCTCGAATATCGTTCCGCCTTTATTGTACAGGTCGTTGCTATGCTCGCAAACGACTCGCTCTGGCTCTTCTTCTGGTGGAACTACTTCCAACAATTTCCTCTCGTGAATGGGTGGCAAGGGAGCGATATTGTCATTTTATGGGCCGTTTCGGCCTGTGGATTTGGCATCAGTGTCGCCATATTTGGCAATGCCCGCCAGATTTCGGCTCTGGTGATGAATGGAGGTCTGGATGCGTATCTGGGGATGCCTCGCTATGCACTGATCCATGTATGTATTGCCGCGACTGATCCGACTGCATGGGGAGATATCATCTTTGCCATTGGCGCCTACCTGCTCTTAGTGCGACCAGACATAGGTCATATCGGACTCTTTATCCTCCTGGTATTGCTGGTCTCACTCATTTATACCGCTTTTATGGTGTTGCTTAACTCGCTTGCATTTTTTCTCGGCAACACTGAAGGGATGGCTCAACAATTGTTTGGTGCCCTGATCTCATTCAGCACATACCCGATGGATATCTTCAACGGATTTGTGCGCGTGCTGCTCTTCACCGTTCTACCTGCTGGTTTTATCTCGTTTGTGCCATTACAACTCCTTCGTCATTTTTCATGGTCACTACTGGGCATCCTTATCAGTGCAGTAGCCATATTCATCCTGGCTGCTGCTGGCCTGTTCGAAGCTGGCTTACGCCGCTATGAAAGTGGAAATTTGATGGGTTCACAAATGTAGTTAGAGAGTGGAGCATGCTGGCAGCCCGAGGGCTGCCAGCATGCTCCACTCTCTTTCCCCTGGAAGAGATGTGCCAGGATTGCTTTTCTGCGCTATCATTGCTAGAGGCACACTACTTTCAACACGAGATACGAGGAAGCCAGGCGTATGCACCAGTTACCCGAACATGAATTTGATGATAAGACAATAGAAGTCAGCGATCTGCCAGGCGCGGAGAAACAGGGCGGAGTACGCAGGCTCTGGCTTGGATCACGCCTGACACGCAAGCAGAAGCGGCGACGCCTTTTCTGGACAAGCGCACTTATCGTCCTGGCGCTGCTTGGTCTTCTGGCAAGCCTGGCTCCAGTACGCGTGCTTATTGGCGAGAGTTTCTCAGGGAACAACACTCCTGGCCCCAATGCGCGCAACCTGTATTTTGTGCAACTCTTGCCCGGCTGGGGACAACTCAGCGTCGATGGTAAGCCGTATAATAATTCTAATAGCCCCTTGCCGACAGTCCTCAATGAGCAACCCATACACCTGGCCAGTGGAATCCATACGCTCACCTGGGAGGGCGAGCCCTTTGCCCCTCTTACCTGCCAGCTTACCGTGCCGGGCGCAGGCAGCGCGCCTCCAGCCAGGGGGCAGGCCTGCCTCACCAGCAGCGCCAACACGGCTCAGTACAAAGCCAGTGTCATTAGTTTTCCGCGTGCCGTCAATCTGACAAGCCTTCCAGGCGATGAGCAGACGAACCTCAAGCAAGCGGTCCAGGGCTTTCTGGACAAACAAGGTAGCAGCGAGTATGTGCAGCCCGGCGAACAGTATAAGCTGGACTATGATGCTCAAGAGACCTTCACCGCGCACCAGCGTATCCAGGCAACGCAGAGCTTTCTCCTGGATACAGATACGCAACGGCCAGGCGCCTGTGATGGACCAACTGTCGGCCCGGGCTGTACACTGCAACAACAAGACTGTCGCCTCTTCTGCACGGTCCCAGTAGGCAATAACCATCAAGCTGACAGTCAGCATTACTGGGACACCTTCGTTGTGGTACGCGAGCATTGGAGCTTTCAGGGAGACAATACCAGCCAGCAATCGCGCACCAATCACCAGACCCTGGTCCTGCTCCGTATTAGCAGGGTCAAAGATAGCTGGCAGATCATGTTTCTCCCCCAGGGATATAGTGGCTTTAACAACCCTGCCTGTACACTCACCATGGGAACGGTCTTTGGCGATCCCCGCTATCGACAGATTACCCAGAAGCAGCAGGACGCGGACTGGCAGTTTGCGACAGGCGATAGGGGGGCACGAGGTTGCCTGGCGGCGGCGCAGTTTTATATCAACTATTCCCGGACCTCGACCCAGAGTGAGCTGAGCAACGCCGACGCCTATCTCTTAGCGCGCTTCAACATCCTGCTTGCTGGAAACGCCAAAGCGCACGAGATCTGGCCCGACCTGCCCCTCGCCAGCTTGGAGGCGCGCCAGGCCACCGACGAGATTGTCCAACACCCTAAGATCATTTGACAATTAATCCACAGCAGGTCTATCATGCTAGTAATATGTCCTTTTGCCTGTTGAAGAGAGAAGGCACAAACAGTATATCTTTCGGAGGCGAGGCTTCACGTAGTGGGGGTGGCGCAGCCGAATTGTGAAAGGAGCATTCGATGTCAGAGAGCCAGAATAATGGCGCTGTGTTTCATACGCACCGGCTGAGCAATGGTCTACAGATCGTGGGCCAGCCCATGCCAGACTTTGAATCGGTGGCAATCGCCTATTATGTCCGCACCGGCTCACGCGATGAGTATGATCCAAAGGTCGCGGGCGTCTCGCACTTCCTGGAGCACATGGTCTTCAAGGGAACCCAACACCTGGACTGGCAGGAGATCACGCTGGAATTCAATAAGATTGGAGCGGAGATCAATGCCTTTACCTCCCACGAGGCGACCGTGTACTACGCTCGCGTGCTCGGCGAGTACCTGGATCGCGCCATGGAGCTATTGAGCGACATGATGTATCCACGCCTAGACGAGAACGATTTCAATATGGAGAAAGAGGTCATCGTCAACGAGATCGCTCGCTCAGAGGATCAGCCCTATAACCTGACCTATCGTCGCATGATGCAGACGTATTTCGGGGAGCATCCCCTTGGCCACGATGTCCTGGGCACACGCGAGAGCATTCGCGGGATGCACATTGAGCAGATGCGCGAGTACTGGCAGCGGCGCTACGCGGCCAACAACCTGGTCCTTACCGTCGCCGGTAACTTCGACTGGGATCACCTGGTCGAAATGGCCGAGAAGCACTGTTCAGGCTGGCGTACAGGCGATGCCAGTCGTAACGCGGCCCACTATGAACCAGCGCAACCCATCAATAATATCGTGGTCGATCCCAAGCTGAAGCAGCAGATCATGATCCTGGCCATGCCCACCGTTGACGTCAAACACCCCGACTACTACGCAGCCATGCTGGGTGGTAGCATCCTGGGCGATAGCGATGGCTCGCGTCTCTTCTGGAACATCTATCAGCGCGGCCTAGCCGAGTCGGCCAGCGCGGGCATCTGGTCCATGGAGGGCACCGGAATTATGATCATGGAGTCCAACACAACTCCTGATAGCGCCCCCCGCGTGCTCAAGATGCTCCGCGATGAGCTAAACAGCCTGCTGGCAGACGGCGTCCACGAGGACGAGCTACGGCGCGCCAAGGATAAGCTGATCAGCAGCATCGTCATCAGCAATGAGTCCACCTTCGTCCGTATGCGGGCCCTGGCCAGCGATTGGGTCATTGAGGGCCGCCTGCTAAGCGTCGAAGAGGAGATTGAGCGCATCGAGAAGGTCACGCCAGAGGACGTCATGCGTGCCCTGCGCAGCTTCCCCTTGCAGGAGAAACAAGTGCTCACCGCGCTTGGTCCCCTGAACGAAGAGGAACTGCTAGCAGAAGTTTAGTAAGTACTGAATGTGGGTGTGGTGGGTGCTGGCAGCCGCAGGCTGCCAGCACCCACCACACCCACATTCAGTACCAGAGATAAATATCAGAGGCGCTGGCCGAGGCCAGGCATGTGCCGTCGGGCGACCAGGCCAGGGCTCTCACCCAGGCGCGATGCTCGGTAAAGGTATGCAGCGTCGCGCCTGGTTCGGTCGCGAACGGCTCATAGACATTCACCAGCTTGTCCTCGCCCGCGCTAGCAAGTCGCTCGCCACCTGGCGACCAGGCCAGTGTTTTAATGGGACGCGTATGCATGGGCAAGACACGCGGCTCAATGATTGCCGGGGCCGAAGCAGACTGATGGCCGATTCCTGGCACACTCCAGATATGCACCTCCGCATCCTCCCCAGCCGAGGCCAGGTAGCCATGAACAGGTGACCAGTCAAGCGCATAGACTGGGCCACTATGGCCGCGATAGATGAACACGGGCACTCCATCCGGCACCGACCAGACATGCACACTGCCATCAAAGCTGGCCGAGGCCAGATAGACTCCATCTGACGACCAGCCAAGCGAGAAGATGCGATATTGAGCGGTATACGTTGTGAGTAGCTTCCCCGACGTGGCTGACCAGACCTGCACCGTATTATCTCCAAAGTCACCACCAGAGGCCAGGTAACGCCCATCTGGCGACCAGGCCAGGCAGCGCGCAAAGCGCCGATGTCCACGATAGATTAGCTGGGGTTTGTCGGATCCTGTCGCCACATCCCAGAGAAAAACCGGGCCAGTGGTCGAGCCAGCCGCGAGGTAGCGCCCATCCGGCGACCAGGCCAGGGAGAGGAAACAGGTGGTCGAGGGTTCATGATAGGTATATTGGAGCCGTCCCGAGGTGAAATGCCAGAGATGCACCTTGCTGTCACGGCCAGAGGAGGCCAGGAATTCACCTGTAGGAGACCAGGCCACAGCAAAGATATTATCGCTGTGAGCATCGAGCAATGTATGCATATGGCCTCCATTTATCATTGTAGGTGGGCTACGGATTGGCTGCCTTCGGCAGCCAATCCGTAGCCCACCTACAACCTTTAATGTTCCTTTGGGCCTTCTACAAGCAGGTTGATGGCATGGGGCAGGACAGGCAGGATATATTCCAGGCATTCTTTGACGGCCTTGGGGCTGCCTGGAAGGTTGATGATGAGCGAGTTGCCACGCACGCCTGCCACGCCTCGGGAGAGCATCGCCATAGGCGTATATTGCAGGCTGTTGAAGCGCATGGCTTCGGCGATGCCGGGAGCCTCGCGCTCGATAACGTCAAGTGTGGCCTCGGGGGTGACGTCGCGTGGCGCCAGGCCAGTCCCGCCGGTCGTCAAGATGAGGTTCAGGCGTTTCTCATCAGACCACTCGCGCAACAGGGCTGAAATCTGGTCACGCTCATCTGGCACGATTGCGCCTGCTTGAATAAGCGCCTCTGGGAGCTGCGTCACCAGGGAACGGATGCGCGCCCCGCTCAGATCCTCCCGCTGCCCATGCGAGGCACCATCGCTGATCGTCAGTACACCAATGGTAATCATGGTATTTATCCTACTCTATCCTGTAAAAACATAATTGATGGTGTGGATGACGAGGCTTTGCCTCGTCATCCACACCATCAATTATGTTTTTATGATTACCCTCCAGGGGCGAGTTCGCGCATGAGGGCACCGATCTGACGCCGTGAACCGTAGAGCCAGACAACATATTCGTCGGGGAGACTCTCCACCTCCACGCTACAGTCCATCTCGCTGGCAAGCTTGCGCGCGATACTGTAAAACTGGCCGCGCTCCGCATCGTTCCGGCTCTGAGTGCTCAGTGCGAGCTTACCCAGGCGCTCTTCCGGCGCGAGTACTCCACTGATAAGTTCTGAGAGCTGATCCAGGCCGAAGACCACCTGCAATGGGGGCAGGTCCTGGGCCTGGCGAGGGGAGAGCGTCGCGATATGATCGCCAGGCCCATCGGCTCTATCACGAGCCACGAGCAGCGCCTCGACGTTCTCATAGGCCGAGCGCAGATTCTCTAAGATGAGCAGCCGTGCCTCCTGAGGAGCATCGCCACGTGGATGGACATAGGCCAACAAATTGTGAGCCGGGTCTGAATATATGAAAGGCGTCGAGATAGCCGCTTTCAGTCCACAATTGGGGCAGACGGAGACGTTGAGCAGGCCCGCGAGCACGGTATAGCGGAGACCGGCATCTTTAGCGACGTTGACATACTCGTATATTGAGCTGGAAAACACTTCGCCACAGGGGCAAGTGAAAGTGTGTATTGTTGAACGAGACATATGTGTTAGGTTCTGTTTCTCACTTCTCGCGCCTGCGGCGCTCGCTGTAGATAGTGGGTGTGTGCTGTGGGTTGGCAGCCGAAGGCTGCCAACCCACAGCACACACCTGACGCTAGTTTATGAATCTTTTCTCTATTGTAACTTAGTATAACACATGAGCGAGGAAGAACCTTCCCTCAAAGAGGGTTGAATTAAGGATAGCGGCGGCGTCCTTTGCTCATAGACTTCTGTGAGTAGGTGAACTTCATGCCCTGATGCTGGATAAAATCTTGAAACTGGTTGTAGAAGATGTCACGGTCAACCGAGCGAATGACTGAGACCTGGTCGGCGGTTTCAATCGCATAGGGATAGCCCTTGCCAATAATAATCTCGGCACGTACTACATCCATCACTGGCTCTACAAGTCCGTCATCAAGCATCCAGCGCGGGAACTCCAGGCGAGCAGGCGGGCGCGTAGAGGAGGTTTGCAGGTACGAGAAGGCGACGCGGTCGCGATAGGGCCCATAGCTATCGAGGATATCGTTACGCGCACACAACATGGCAGGCGTGCGATCACCCCAGTTCATATGTCCCTGCCAGAGCAGGGCGTCGTGGATCTTCTTGGTATCCCGCAGAATAGGTTGGCGGTCGGCCCCATCCACACGGCGCAGCATGGTAATCATATCGCGGGCATAGCTGGTATCGATATACCCAATCAAAGGAACGCGCAAGTCCTCGGAGAGCTTTAGGAGCATTACCGCCGAATCAACATATTTCTGGCGATACTGCGGAAGCATGGTCAAGGCGAACGAGACCACCAGCGAGCCATCGAAGAAGACCACGGGGCTATGAGCAGGATCATCGACGCGACGGTTACGCGCCTGCTGTTCCATCAGATTACAAAGCGTCTCAATCTCCAGCAGATAGCGGCGCAGCGTCACCTGCATATCGGAGTAGGGATAGCTATCGGGGTCATCCCCTTCTTTGCGTGCATCCTCCATGATCTCATCTGGGGCTAACACTTCAAGGCGTACATCCTTCGTGTAGGGACGGTTGTGCCCGTGCGGATTGACAAAAAAGCCCACCTGGACCAGCGCGACTGGAATCGAGGCATCGCGCCAGGGAAGCAACTGGCTGCCATCCACGGCAATCGTGGTGACGCCCTCGATACACTCGGCCCACTGATTGGCCTGTTCATGATTGGCAAAGGCCTGACCAAAGGGATAGTGGGGCCCGCGATATTCACGCAAAGCGGCCTCAGCCAGCCAGTGGTCAAACTCGATGGTTGGGCGAGCACCAGCAGAGGGCATCCCTGCCTCTGCTGGTGGCAGAATCTGCTCCAGCGCTGCGCTGGAGGGATAGCGATGATAGAGGTTCTCCAGCACATGGCGATAGGACTTGAGCTGGTCGCCAAAGCTGCCGTCATAGAGCGAGAACTGACCGCGCTTCAAGTTCAGGGCAGCGAGCAGCTTGCCTTTGTGCAGCATGAGCAAACTCCTTTTTGTTAAGTGTGATGTTGGTGTGTAGAGGACCCTGGCGGCCTAGGCCGCCAGGGTCCTCTACACACCAACAGATTAAACATGCTCCATGGAAGGCTCATTGGACCCGTTGGGGTAGAGCGCTTCGTCGCTAAAGGATGACTCAGAGAGTCCCTCCTGTTGGAGCTGGGTCTCGCCGCTGGCCTTGCGCAGACGAATCAGGCTATCCAGCCCCTGCTCAAATGTATCGTCGTGGCTGATGACGATCAGCTGCTCAAAGCCACGGACACGGCGGATCTGCTCGGCAAGGTTCATGCGGCGTAGCTCGTCCATGTTCTGCGTTGGCTCATCGAAGAACGCGAGATTGAGTGTCGAGAGCTTCTTGAGCAGGGCCAGGCGCACAGCAAGGGCGGCGCTCATCTGCTCGCCACCGCTCAACTGTGCAAAGGTACGAGAAACGCCCTGACGGCGTAGCACCACCTCGTAATCGTTCTGCCAGGAGAGTTGAGCGCTACGGTCACCCATGATCTCGCCAAAGATACGATTAGCCTCGGCCGAGATATCGTTGAGCATGGCCTTGAGAACGTAGGGCGCGGCCTCCTTGATCACCTTGCGGAAGTATTCCATCATAGTGTGCAGGTCTTCCAGCTCGCGGTACTCCTGACGCACCTCCACCAGCTCGTGCAACTGCTGCTCAGCGTTCTGGATACGCTGCTCAGCCTCGTTGATGGCACGTTGGATCTGCTGCATCTTCTCCGCGAGGCTGCTAATCTCGCCGTGCAGGTCGCGTCGCTGCCTGCGCACCTCGTCAAGCTCCTGCTCATTGAAGGTGGCTCGGGCCTGCATGTATGCCTGCTCGGCCTCGCGCATACGCTGGTGAGCCTGCTCGGTCTCCTGCTCCTGCTGGTGGCAGACACGCTCGTGCTCAGGCAAGGCTCGCGCCTGCTCGATGTGCTTGAGGTAGTTCTGATGCGCGCCCTGGGAGCGCTGGCGTAGCTCCTCCTGTCCCTTGATACTCTCATCAAGCTCATAGTAGGCCGCAAGCTGTTCATGCAGGGCGGCGAGTTGGGTGTTTAGTTCCGCAAGCTCCTGCTCCGCCTCGGCCACTTCCTTCTGAAACTGGGCAGCCTGGGCGACGATATTTCGCTGCTCACGCAGTTGCGCGCGTGGATCGTTGAGGGTAATCAATTGCTCGTTGACCTGCTGTAGACGCGGCTCACTATCGCGCAACTGGTTGGCGCGTTCGCGCATCGTCTGGATATCGGTCTCGTACTGCGTGATGAGCTGCTCGTTTTGCTGGAGCTGATCGCGCAGCCCTGGCAGAGTGGCGACCTTCTCGCTTGCGAGTTTACTCTCTTTATACTGTTCTTCGTTTTCACGCACCCGACTATCATGCTCTTTGAGCATCTCAAGCTGGGCTTCCAGTTCAGCATATGTCTCCTCAAGCTGCTCCATTTCCCTCTCTAGCTGCTGCATCTGCCGCTTGAGATCATCGCGCTTCTCGACATAGAGGCTATATTTGCCCAGGGCATCGGCATATTTTTTGATCTGCTCGATGCGAGTCTCAACGTCCTTGCGCTCAATGAGGACCTGCTGCCGCTGCGCACGCTCCTCGACGAGCAGGTTCTCGAAATAGGATTCCAGGCTGACCATACCCCGATTCTTGATATTGAGGCAGGGTTCGCGCAAGAGGGGACACTGCCCACCCGCCGACTGCTTGAGGGAATCACTATAGGCCTCGATGTTGCCATCCAGACGATGAAGGCGGGCGTTGATTTCATTCAAGCGCTCCTGAAGCGCAGGCATCTCTTCCGCTTCAGCACGATTCTCATCGATAAGCTGGACATTGCGCTCGGCCTTTTGGAGTTTGGTGAGCAGGGGCGCATGCTGATCGTGTCGCTCCTGCAAGGCACGCCGCTTCTCATTTAGTTGCTGAAACTTGTTCTTGCGCTCGACGCTCTGTACTTGCAAGCGCGAGCGCGCCAGGTCAAGCTCTGGCAGGCGTTGAGCCAGCTCTACCAATGGTTCAATCGCCGCGATACGTTGCTCCAGCACACCGCCAGTCTTCTTCGTGCTCTCCAGGCGTTCACGCTGGTTCTTCCCCTCTTCGCAGATGGACTTATAGAGCTTGACGTTCTGAAGTAGCTCATCGCGTCGCTCCTCCAACTCTTGCTGACGCTGTACATCTGGCTGGAGCGCCTCGATACGCAGGCGTGCCTGCTCTACCTCCTGCAAACGCGTATGCAGCCCCTTCGCCTTCATCTCAATCGAAGCGTGTTTATTACCCAGACGTGCCTGCTCCTTGAGCAAGCGATTGCGCTGCTGCTCCTGCTGGCGCAGTTGCTCAAGCACGCTCTCAGCCTGGAGATACTGCTGATAACCCTTCTCTGTCTCGCGGGCGATCTGTTCGGCGGCCTGGGCCTGTGCCAGAGCTTGCTGATAGTTTGCCAGGATGCTACGGGCAGAATCATACTGGCTGGCGCGCGCCTCGGAAGAGCGGCGTAGATCCTGGAGCTGGTTATATTGCGCATTCAGCTCCTGCTCGCGCTTCTCCAGTTGTGCCAATGTTGTTGTAAGCTCGGCATTACGCACCTTCTGCTGCGCGTCCTCCTGGCGAGACTGCTTCAACTGCTCACGCCACTGCTCAAGCTCGCGCGTCTCATACTCAAGCTGATCAATGCGGCTCTGACGCTGCTGCATCTGTTCGCGGTAATCTTTCTGCGAATCCAACAGATACTCGGCGGCGGCCTTGTAATCTTCAATCTGGAGCAGCGCATCAAAGGTCTGCTTGCGCTTACTCGCTGCCTCAAGAAAGATGGAGGTAAAGGTTCCCTGGGGGACGCCCAGGGCATCGCGGAAGAGCGAATCGAGCGGACGTTCGCGATCAATGCCGAAGAGCTCATGTAGTTTATCCAGTACATCGGCGCCCTGCTCGATGCGCATATTGGCCTCTTCATCGTGAATCAGCCAGCGCGAGCCGGAGCCACAGCGACGCTCCACGACATACGGACGCTCATCTCCGCCCAGCAGATGGACAAGTACCCGGCCCCACTTCTCGCCCTCGCGCACGAAACGCGCCTGGCTATAGGGAAGGGAATCAAAAAGGGCGAAACCAATAGCCTCAACCAGAGTGGTCTTGCCGGCCCCGTTTTCACCACTAATGGCCGTCGTCCCACGGCGAAAATCTACGCTAAAATGACGGTAGCTCTTGATATTCTCTAACTCAATACGCGTAATGAGCATTGCAGGTCAGCCAGCCTTCCCAACAAACGACACAGACGATCAAACTCTCCCAATTTGCTTTTCTTGCTCAGCGGGGCAAAAGCGGAAAAGAAATACAAATGTACCGCCAGATTATAACATAATCTAGTGGTACACCTTATGTCTACGGGGCGAGCGCCTGCGGCGCTCGCCCGGGTAAGGGTGTGGAGGGTGCTGGCAGCCGCAGGCTGCCAGCACCCTCCACACCCTTACCGGTTATTTGTCTAAGGTGAAACCCTACCCATTATTTAACGCGGAAGCCGCGCAGGCGTAGGGAGTTTGTCACTACTGTGACGGAGGAGAGCGCCATTGCGCCTGCGGCAAAGATGGGGGCCTGGGTCTGTAGGAAGGGGATCAGCGGCGAGAGAATGGCCGTAGGAATCAAGAGCACATTGTAGGCGAAGGCCCAGAAGAGGTTCTGCTTGATTGTACGCATCATGGCCCGCGAAAGCTCCAGCGCGCTCACCACGCTTTGCAGATTGCCCTTCACGAGAGTAATATCCGCCGCCTCCATAGCGATATCGGTTCCGGTCCCCATGGCGATGCCGGCATCGGCCTGCACCAGGGCAGGCGCATCATTAATGCCGTCACCCACAAAAGCCACGACCATGCCCAGGTCTTGCAGGCTCTTGACCTGCCTGGCCTTCTCCTCGGGCAGAACATCAGCCAGTACATGCTCGGCATCGATGCCCACCTGCTCGGCAATGGCCCGGGCCGTGCGTTCGTTATCACCAGTAATCATCCAGACCGCCAGGCCGCGCTGCTTCAGTTCGGCGATGGCTGCGGCCGAACTCTCCTTGACCGTATCCGCGACGGCGACCAGACCCGCCAGATTGCCATCCACACTGATCAGCATTGCTGTCTTGCCCGCCTGCTCCAGAGATTCAAGTTGTGACAGTAGCGCGTCAAAGGCGATTCCATGCTCCTGAATAAGGCGCCGATTCCCAATCAGCAACTCACGCCCCTCCACCAGGGCCTCGACGCCCCGTCCTGGAAGTGCGACGAAGCGCGTGGGATAGTGTGCCAGGGCAAGGCCCCGCGCCTTCGCGCCCTCGACGATGGCCGCCGCCAGTTGATGCTCTGACCCTTGCTCGGACTGCGCGACCAGCCGCAGCAGCGTCTCCTCGTCCAGGGTCTCATCCAAAACTAATACATCCGTCAATTCAGGCTTGCCTCGCGTAACGGTACCGGTCTTGTCGAGCATGACGGCCTCGATGGCCTGAATGCGCTCCAGGCTCTCACCGCCGCGGATGAGAATGCCCTGCTCGGCACCCTTGCCCGTTCCAACCATAATTGCCGTTGGGGTCGCCAGACCCAGCGCACAGGGGCAAGCCACCACGATGACCGTGATCGCCGTTACCAGGGCGTTGACTGTAGGGTCCATATGCATGAGCATGTTCATCAGGTGGCCGCCCATATATATCGGCATCATCATGGGGGGCAGAGAGAAGAGGTTGCCATAGATCAACCAGCCAACGAAGGTGAGCAGGCCAACTACGAGCACCGCTGGAACAAAGATACCCGAGGCAGTATCGGCCAGGCGCTGGATCGGTGCCTTTGAGCCCTGGGCCTGCTCTACCATACGTACGATCTGGGCCAGCATGGTATCGGCGCCCACCCTGGTTGCCCGAACCTGCAACAGACCCTGCTGGTTAAGGGTTGCGCCAATGACCGTGTCGTCCTCAGCCTTCTCGACAGGCAGGCTCTCGCCGGTCAACATCGACTCATCGACAGAGGATTGGCCCCCCAAAACCTCGCCATCCACGGGGATCTTCTCACCAGGGCGCACGCGCAAGATATCGCCCACGCGGACCCGCGCCACGGGAATATCCATCTCCTGGCCCTTGCGCACAACGTGGGCCACATGAGCCTGTAAGCCAATCAGCTTCTTCAGAGCATCATTCGTGCGTAGGCGCGCGCGTGCCTCCAGATATTTACCCAGGTAGATCAAGGTAATGATCAGCGCGGTCGTATCGTAAAAGGTCATAGTTCCCAGCGAGGGATTAAAGGTGATTGCGATACTGAGAGCAAAGGCTGCCGTCGAGCCAAAGGAGATCAAGGTATCCATCGTGGCGCTCAGATGGCGTAGATTCTTCAGCGCGTTGCGGTGGAACTCCCAGCCAACCATGCCCCAGACTGGCGCGGTAAACGCCAGCAGCATGGTATTCATATTGCCCATGCCGGGCATGCTAGCACCCATAAAGAACATGTTGAAGAAGACCACAATAGCGCTCAGGATAACGCCCACAATGAGCAGGCTGCGTTTGCGCTCAAGCTCGGCGCGGTGGCGCGCGCTCTGCTCCTCCTGGCGCTGGGCAATGAGCTGCAGGGGATCGAGGGCCTCGCCCTCCTCCTCTTGCTCCTCCTCGTCTGCTGGACGAACCACCACATCGGCGCGAGGAATAGCCTTATAGCCCAGGGCATCTACCTTCTGCGCCATCTGCGCAAAATCGACCTGCTGAGGATTGAAGGCCACGCTCGCCATCTCAGAGGCCAGGTTGACGCTAGCCTCATTGACACCTGGCAGCTTCTTCAAGCCCTTTTCTATACGCATCGCGCAGGCAGCACAGGTCATCCCCTCCACCGCGAAGGAGAGCTGCTCGGGCATATATGTCGCCTGAGAGAGACTCTCAGACGGTGTATGTGTCTCCATACTCATGGGAACGAACCTCGTTCTAACAAACGAATCACATCAAATTTATAATATCGGCGAGTCCAAGCTTGCATGAACATTGAAGCTGAGCAAGTCTCGCCCCTACACATTGCATACGCATTACTACCATGATACGAATTACTATCCATACCCCCCCGGTAGGGGTACAGCAGACACTATACCCCACAAAAAGAGAGAAGTCAAACCTCATCCGGAGGGTACAATTCATGTTTTCACGCATTCAACACAAACTGAGGGAGACGCTCCCCGCTCGGTAGGGACCAGCTTCAGCGCGTCCGAAGGCGATTAATCGCCTGTGGGCGGAGCCTGAAGTGTATCCATGTGCCATGTCATGTATAAGGTCGCTTTTCACAGGCAATAAAAGGCTAGCACCGCACTGCCATAAATGGCGTTCGGACGCGCTGAAGCTGGTCCTTACCAAAAATTTTACCAGCCTAACTTGTAGATGCCGACAACACATGTTATAATACACCCCATACCCCCCGGTATGGGGTGTAGACAAAACATATCAAGCAGGCCGGCGGCTAAGGTGACCAGTCGTGTTGCTGAGATGAAGAAGCAGGAGAAAAGGAATGAAAGCCGAAAAGCAAGATGTCCTGAAGCGACTCAATTACATTGAAGGTCATGTCGCGGGTATTCGCAAGATGGTCGAAGAGGACAAATACTGTGTTGACGTACTGCGCCAGACGCATGCTGTCCGCAAGGCCATTGAGAAGCTTGAGCAATTAATTCTCAGCGGACACCTGGAATCATGCGTTGTGGAGGGCATCAAGGAGGGGCGTGAAGAGGCGGTTATCGATGAGCTGCTCCAACTCTACAACGTCGCCGGCAATAAATAAATCCACCTTATTCCGCATTAAAGATAGAGGAGAATATCATGAAGGAAGTCACGCTTTCAGTACCTGATATGAGCTGCGAGCATTGCGTCAATGCCATCAACAAGGCCCTCACCGGACTGGATGGCGTCGAAGACGTCAACGTCAGCCTCCCCACGAAGACCGTCTCCTTTGGCTACCAGCCCGAGCAGGTCTCCATGGAGAAGATCGAGGCCGCCCTCGACGATGCAGGCTACACCGTCGCCGGCGTACAATAAGCATAAACGATGGTGGAGGGTGTGGTCAGCTCATGGGCTGACACACCCTCCACCATCGTTTATTCTGGCTTCTGGCTTGTCGAAAGGGCGATCCCTGGCAGTAGAAAAAAGATCGCCAGTAGGGTATTCACCGCCAGGCTGATCCAGGGATTTACGAAAGCCAGGGCAAAAGCAATGGTGTAAAAAAGTGGTCCCAGCAAGTACTGCCGATCAATACGCCTGACTGCCTCCATATTTACATTTGGACTCAGCAGGCGTCCTTTATATGTGGCATAGAGCCAGAGCAGATGATAGCCAAGCGCCACAAAGAGAAATACGCCATTATACAGAATGGTCGCCTGCTTAAAATTGGCCTCATTATTCGCTACATCCACGCCATATCGGCCCAGTAAAGCTGTGGGGAAGGGCACCACGGTCGCGGCCAGCAGCAAAAGAAGATTGAGCACAAGCAAGTTATGATCGGCACGCACGATCAGCGTGAATAATCTATGATGATTTAGCCACATAATACCGATGGTGGCGAAACTCAGCAAAAAGGCCAGCAGCACCGTCCACTGCTGGCGAAGCAAGTCAAAGAGCTGAAGCTTTGATGCGTCACTAAACGCAGACGTTACATCCAAAATTAGCAATGTAATAGCGATAGCAAACACGCCATCGCTAAAGGCTTCGACCCTCGATGTTTCCTTCTTCTCATCCATAAAGATACAACCTCTCTTTATTCATCGCCCCATATAGCACAGTATAGCTGCTACAGGCGTGCGCGGCTACTCTCTACTTTTTATTCCATTCCACCCATTAGAGATTTTTGTATTTCCTTTAACCAATAAAATCCGAAAATAACCTTGACAAAACGCAAAATGAATGTTAATTTGTCAATTAATAAAAGCAGTAACAAAGCACCATTTCTCTTAACACAACACATCGAAAAAAATACATACTATTAGCTTTGCAGCTGAATATAACATAGCGATATATTCAGTTTCTGCGCTTCCTAGTGGCATAGCTCAATGGTGAGAGCATCGTCCTTATAAGACGGGGGTTATGGGTTCGAATCCCATTGCCACTACTACTTTGCTCATCTATCATTTCCCACGCCTTCATTGTCTCAAGTGCCGCGTGAAGTGCTCGCGCGTCCTTTTTAAGCACAGGTGGCTAGCCTGGGACGACTGGCGCGACCTGGCAACAGACCTGGTAGGGCTGACGCTGGCATATACGTTGGCATGGGGTTGGTATGCGTGGCGAAAATCACGCATGAAGTGCGAGAATACGCCATTCCTAATAGATTAGTCAAAAAACTTATCCACAACTTATCCACATATTTATCCACAAAAGTTGAAAAACGACATTCCGCTTTGATACATAATGCTATCCCCATGGAATGGTCAATCTCTTGTGAAATGGAAACGCTAGATAGCAAAAGACACAGCAGCTTTGGGCCTGAAAGAAATATTCTGACCTACCAGGTTTCCGCCAGCCAGAAGAGCTTCACGCTCGCATTTGAAGCCGGCCTTCTCTCCTCAGGCCAGACCGTCTGGGACCTGAGCATCTAGTTCCCGCCCTGGGTGACTTCTCTGAGGTCAGAGAGGTCGCTCTTTTTCTTTATTAGGAGCCACGTCCCCTATACCCTTTAGGATAGCTATTGGAGCATGATGAAGATGTCCCTGGTGCGCCCCCGCCGATGTAGTAGAATAGCCAAAAATAAAAAACACCCCCGACCTGCTCTAAGAGCTAGTCGAGGGCAACTGAGTAGCGGCTACTGGACTCGAACCAGTGACACAGGGCTTATGAGTCCCTTGCTCTCGCGAATCGGCCTGTATAGCGGTTTTATGCGGTTTCTCGGCGTAACTAAGAAAGGGACGACACATGCCGAAGAAACCAGTCACCAAAACCACTATCGAAGAAGCCATCGAAGTCTACGAAGTCTCCAACAGCAGCCTCTCCGGCGAGACGCTTATCTGGTACCATAACAAACTCAAGGTGTTCGCGGCCTGGTGCAAGGAACAGAAGATCGAACTGGAAGACATCACACCCAAAACCGTCCTCACCTTCCTGGATTATCTCAAGACGCGCATCAACCCTCGCACGAAGAAGCCAATCACCTCTGATACTCTCCACGGCTACATTAAAGTCGTCAAGCTGTTTCTGGGATGGTGTGCCGAAGATGAGGAGTACTCACAACACGTCAAGGCACGAACCGTCAAGCTAATTGCCAGGCCAAAGGTCGAGCAGAAAGTCATCGAAACGTTCACAGGAGACGAATTGAAGGCGTTTTTCGCTGCGGCTAGTGCCTCGGATATGCCTCATCGAAATATAGCTATTCTTTCGCTTCTCCTAGACACAGGGGTACGTGCAAGTGAGTTGTGCACCCTCACCCTTGAGAACGTCGTCATCACACGCGACGATGCCTACATCCGCGTTATGGGCAAGGGGAGGAAAGAGAGGGAGATAGGGCTAGGAAAACAGTCCCGCATCCAGGTCCAGAAATACATCCGGCAATACCGCAAAGGAGCCGAAGAAGGGGATGTGGTCTTCATGAGTCAGCGACGTGAACCTCTGACCATCAACGGCCTCGATCAGCTCCTTTACCGGCTCCGTGACCAGGCCAAGCTCGATGTCTCCGCTGGCGCTCACAAGTTCCGTCACACCTTTGCAGTCAATTATCTTCTCAACGGCGGCGATGTCTATAAGCTCAGTCGTCTCATGGGCCATACGTCAGTCAGCACTACAGAACGGTATGTGAGGTCGATGAAGCAGAGGGACGCCAGGAAGGGGCTATCAGTACTAGACAACCTGAAATAGGCGATTGACAGAGAAGAAGGGATTAGACGATGATACTGAGACAGCGGAAGAAAGGAGGCGGATACATGGATGAGAAAGAACTAGAGGAAATGTACGGACCAGCCGCGCCCTATAGCGAGCACAGGCGAGGCGAGAAAATCACCTTCATAGAGGCCGGAGAGACGTGTAGTGGGGTCATCCTATGGGTATGTGCTGCTGGGACCGTAGGAGGGCGGCAGACGCCAATAAGCTACCTCGTAGAGTCAGATCAACAAGATGACTTCCCGCTTGTCGTGTGGCCTGGGGACATCATAGAGAGCGATTGACAGATAACAAGGATAAGAGAGAGCCTAGAGGGCATTTTAACCCTTTAGGCCCTTTCTTTCGCTTCTACGCAGTCTCTTCGGCCTGCTCCCTTAGTCAATCCTCTGCCACTGCCTCAGCTAAATTTAATCGGTTGCAGAAGCGGTAATTCCTACAAATATTTTCGTCTTAGCATCGTACACAGTCCATAAGTAGCTTCCCCACCAATCATACCCCTCGTAAAAGCACAGATAGTCTACCCAATCAGTGGACCATTGATAAACTACGATACCGTCGAGGTTCTCTCCAAATAGCTGCTTATTAATGGCCGCAAAGAGCGCATCAATTTCTGCTTGAGGAATACGTCTATGCAAACTTAGGGTATAGGGTGGATCACTGAAAGCATGGCAATAACTTCTCGAATCAAGAGGCTTATCTCTATACTCTTCTAGAGAACCAAGAAGCGGTTTGACATCAATCCGTACTCCATCCTGCACCACCCACAGCTTATCTGGAGCAAAGAACTCAGCTATCGATATCTGCTGTCCCTTTGCTTCATCTGGCCTCATCTGAAGACCTTTTCGCTCCTCGATTAACAACGCTTCTAACTGGGAAATATCTTGCTGAGTTTTTAACAAATAGCCAGTAAGATGTTGCTTGTGCCGATTTACCAATGTTGTAGCAGTAAAGATGGCGGCTTCTTTGTGAAGTTCATAGGGATCTAGAGAAACACTTGCATCCCAACCACTAAGAACATAATCAACAACCCCACCCCAACTTTCGAACGTACGCAATAAAGACGCCAAGGGTTCTGAAGGAAGAATTTCGTACATCGCTCGAATCTCTCCTTATACACCACAAAGCAAAAAATCACAGAGAGCAATGCAACCTATAACCAGATACAAAAATAGCAAAGCTAAAGAGGGCGAGAAGAAAACTTACTCATCATTGCTTACTTCATCCTCATCCACATACTCGATAAGGTCTGCTATCTCCGCCTCTAGCGCATGGGCAATCTTATCTAATGTATCAAGAGAAGCATCACGGTATGGGTCATCGTAAATCAATTTGATCGTTCGATATGATACATCAGAAGAGCGAGACAGTTTTCCCATACTCATCTTTTTCTCTGCTGCTACTTCTTTGACTTTCAATCGTCTACGACGCATGTCTATTCCTCAGTCTAGCTCAATTTGGCCGCATTGTAACAAAGTACTACACTTGAAAATAGTCCTAACGTAATGCTAGTATTATTATTGTCAAAATTAGATACTAGTAATGTATTACTACTACCCAGCAAAAAGGAGCTATGAATGAGTGAAGTCGCACGTCTTCGCAAGGAGTTTGAATTAGAGTGTCTGGGGATACAGCAAGCCCTCTATGGTCTCTCTTCAATCGCACGTCACAAGATTATCGCTCGCAAATATGCAGCTCTGGACACGTACCAAGAGCAGCTTACCCCACTGGTAGGAGAGCAAGAGGCATTGGATATTACGAACGCGATATTTAGTAAGGCGGTGCAGGACAATGCTTAAGCGAAAACCCAACCTCGTGCAACTGCTCAACTATCACCGGGTAACTATGCCTCATCTCGCTCGCATTATTGGCGTTAAACCCGCAGAGATCTATGCTATAGCTCTCGGTGTAGCAGTAGACAGAAGGCTTGCAGAACAAGTGCTGGCAGCGTTCTATCCCCTTGTAGGCGTCAGGTATACCGTTGATCTCGTACAAGTGAATGTGAGGGAATCTCATGAGCATTACCACACCACCTCTTCGGCTAATCACCTCCAATCAGCTTCTTACGTACCAGGCAACCAGTACCGAAATCCAACTTATGCTCACAGTGCTCCAACAATACCTTCACTTCCTTCGCGGCAAAACTACACCAACGCAGGATGAGCGACAGACAGCAGAGACGATTGACACGATTCTGACCAGACTGGATGAGCAGATGGAGACGCGAGGAATCGGACCAACGTATCGAGATACGATTAAGACGCTTGACCGACTGAACAAGGCAGAGACTATGCAGGAGTTTCAGGAGTGCTACGAATGGTTTATCTACCACGGCATACACATCACCCAGGCCAGCGAGCCGAGGAGATGGATACTCTTAGAAGGGATGGTATAGCAAACGATGGGAGAGCCACCACTAACGCCCTGGATCGTCGATATAAGCACACAGAGGAAAAGTGGCGAGGCTGGGAAGATGATTGTGATTTGGGCACGAGACGAGGCCGACGCAAGAGAGCAGGTAGCAATCCGAGTGCAGCTCCATCCACATCTCCCTATCCACCGTTTCGTCAACTGCACAGAAATGTTTCCAGACCTGGCTCGCACACTTCCATGCCCTGCTACATACCAACGCCATCCAACGCAGGAGGAACACGAAGCCCTGGAGCGACTGAAGAGACTCGACAATCCTACCAGTAAAGGAAAGGCAAGAGAGGCTGGGATAAGGCGAGCATGCCAATGGTTTGAGCAGCACGGCATGAAAGCTATTTTCCACCAAGACATACGACAATGGATAGTGTTGTGATAATAGTGCTTGTTCTAGCCCTGTAGAGCGATCTGCGGGGCTTTTTCTTTATCCCCAAACTGTCCACATATTTATCCACATTTAACGTGCAGTGTCTCTTGCGGCTCACACACAATAACACATGTGTCCGTTCGTTCCCCTGGTTTTCCCTATCTTATCCACAACCATTTTGAGCTTATTTACAACCTTTAAAATTTTCAGGGTTTCTAATAAATTCCCTCTAAAACGATGATAAATGCTAAAGAATCCTTACTTAATTACCCGATAATTCCCTATAAATAGCCATTGCACTCAACAAAAGACACGCTTTACGAGTTTTACAGGAACAAAAAATTAGTCTCAAATGTGTCTTTTGGAAGGCCTGTTTTTAGTATGATAGATACAGAGATAGTAATTCAAATCCCCAAGTTCTCGTTCACATTTCATTCCCCAAATTTGAAAGGAGCTTTGCTGTGCCCCTATTACCACTCAAGGATGCCGCCAGAGCTATTGGGATTCCATACAATTCTGTGTGGCATCATTATAAGCTTGGTCGCATTCCAACCCAGCTAGCCGGGCGATACCACCTGATTGACCCAGATGTGCTACAAACAGTACTTCTAGCATACGGTTACCGAAAACGTCAGCAATAAGAAGAATAAGCAATCAGCCAAAGAAAGTATCAAGCCAGAGCACCCCATGCCCTGCTTTTTCTTTGTCACAGAAAGGACTCACTATGGCCTATCTGCGTAGCATTGACCACCCCTACCATAGCACCCTGCAAGAATACTGCTTCTATTGTGGAAGCCCTATCAGCTACCCAGCAATTCATAGAGTAGGAAACACAGGCTCAATTACTCTGCATACCAATTGCGCGGTAGACCTCTCCATCAAGATTATGGCAGATGTCAACCATATGCAAAATGACATGCAACGGCGCATACGCCTGTAAATACCTGCACTTCGATCTTTCAAGCCGACTCATCTCTTGGTGAGTGCGCTGTCTTTTTGGAAATCGGCCTGGGAGAGACTTATCTTTTCCAGGTTTAAGGAAAGGGCCAATCTTTTGAAGCTTTACACTGAACAGGACCGTTTGATCCAGATGCACCCTGCTCTTGATATAGTGAACGGCGTAGTATATGTAACCGTAAGAGCCAGAGACGAAAAAGGACGATCACTCAATGCTATCATTACAAGCGAGCAAGAAGTCTACGATTATGAGGAGTGGACATTAGAGCAGAAAAAACGCGGGTTGGAGCCATATACTGACGTAAATCTTGAGTACGGTTCTAGATGGAGTCATAAGGGCATTACTACCTTCTTACAGCAGTAATCAAAAGGCTTGAGCCTCGAACTGTTGTGCTTCTGTAAAGATGGCATTCTCCTCACGGGCGAGATAGCCGCAGTGAGTAAACCAACCATGGGCATCCTGAGCAGTGACTGCCTCCAAGGCTTCGGCAATCGCCTGTTGGAGCGCCTCCCGTGTCCGAGCTCCCTTGCGCCGTAAACAGGTTTTCATCTTGGAGAATGCCTGCTCAATCGGCGAGAGATCAGGTGAATAGGATGGTAGGTACAAGAGATGGCATCCTTGGGCCTCAATGGCCTGACGAACACGTGGGCCTCGATGCGTACTCAAATTGTCCATGACCACGGTTTGCCCTGGCTTTAAGCTAGGAGCCAGGACCTGCTCGATGTACACCTCGAAAGCGCAAGCATCCGCTGCACCGTCTAGAAGCAACGCCTCACCCATCCCAGTCACGCAAAGCGAGGCGATCAAGGTGATATTTGCTCCATAATTGCGAGGAACGTTGCCGTAAGCTCGTGTCCCTCGAGGTGAGCGGGCATACAAAGGAGTCAGGGCAATGTGCGTTCCACATTCATCGACGAAAATCCAATCCTCCCGCTGTTGCTGTCCGGCTTGGACTCGCCAAGCGGCTCGCGCCTCCTCGTCCCGCTCGGCGGCCACCAGCGTCTTTTTTTTCGCGTCCAGCCCAGGTTCTTGATGGCACGGCCCATCGTTGCTGCACTGACCTGTTGCCCATGCGTGACTTGCCAGATGTGGCAGTGTTCTTCCAGCGTCGCCTCTCGATTGGCTTCTAGCTGGCTCCACACGTCTGATCGTAAGGCATCTCCTTTGGTTGCCGGGCGACCAGGAATGGGTTTGGGGGCCAGATTCCCAGTTTCTCGATGTTGTTTCGCATAGCGTTTGATGGTTGCGCGAGATACCCCGAAGAGCTGGACGATTTCTTCGCGTGGGCGGCCTTCTTCGGCGGCACGCACCACGCGTGCTCGTAGGTCTGTTGAATAGGCTTTCATCTCTCTAGCCTACTCTTTAGCTCAAAACTTATGCGTAACGCTCTAGATGACAAATTAGAGGCTCCAACATGGAGAGAAACATACGAAGCCATTTATCAAGCCTATGACGAGCGGCTGGTAGTCAGCGATCAACGGTATCTCGTGGTACTGACACTTCATGCGATGATGACATACTTTCATCCACTCTTTGACTTCTTGCCCATTCTCCATTTGCGTGGGCCAGCCGAAAGCGGAAAGAGTAGAGCAGGAAGCGCACTCGCCAAAGTCGCCTTTAACGGAAAGATGGACGGTAGCGCAACACCTTCAACAATTTTCCGTAGAGCGAACGAAGCTAGATACACTCAGATCATTGCGGAAACTGACCATCTAGCACAGCTCGGCTCGGGTGATGCTTTTGCTAGACAGCTTCAATCAGGATGCAGTAAAGCAGAGGCAACAGTAGAAGTCTCTGAAGGCAGGTCCAATAAATCATTTACTCCAATAAGCTATAGGATATTCAATCCACGAGTATTGCTCTCTACAAAGCAATTCAAGTCCCAACCACTTCGTAGTCGATGTATCCGCCTGGACCTCATGAAACAGATGGGAGCCGATGAGACAAAGCTGCGCCGATCACTAGAAGACGAAACAGTGTGGGGACCTTTGCGAGACAAGCTCTATAGCCTGCTAATGCTCAAGTGGAAAGAAGTTGCAAACACGCGGGATTACCTTAAGAGAGAGTGGAGCGGACTTCCTGGCCGAACCTTCGAAAAGTGGTTACCCTTGGCTACTATCGCCGGGCTAGTGTCGCAGGAAGTATTCAACGACATACGTCAACTTGCGGAAGAAAGCCTTGAAGAGCAGCAGGAAGACGCAGAGAACGTGTATGATGCACTCCTATTCAAGTTTGCCGCCAGGGTTGTCCAAAGCGGTGATCAGTTCCTATCTCGCGGTGAACTGTATGACATGTTTGTCTCGCCTTCTGGCACTAGCTTTGGCGGTAACGATGCCGAAGAGCGAGCCCAATGGGCCGAAGACACAGACGCAGCCATCACCACCACTAAACTCAAAAGATGGATACGTAGTGACAGAATGCTAATCAGTGAATTGAAACGGCTCCATTTGATCCCGCAAAATGCCAAACATACCAGAAGTGGGGATAGATATGAACTCAACCAAGCGGAAATTATGCGCATCGTTGGAGCATACATTGGCACCAACTTCCTCAAATAGGCATTCACCCACCAACCACGCCTTCTAGGCTCTTTGTCAACCGGTGAAGCTAAGATGCTGCGGCAGTGATGGTGTAGAGTTCCTTTTACTTTACACCTTCACCATTTCTTCGGCCGGGGAGCGGGTTGAGCGGTGGCGTGAAGCTGTGAAGATGACTAGATGATGAAGACTAGACAGATTAGATCTTGGTACTGTAAAGTATTTTGTGTAGAGGTCATACTGAATAGAGAGAGCAGTAGCAGCAGAAAGGAATCATCCCATGACCATACGCAAAGAGATACTTGACGAACTTCTCAAGGATTACGCTGACCCCAAGGATATTCTCGCCGAAGGTGGTCTCCTCAAGCAACTGACCAAAGCCGTCATTGAGCGCTGCTTGGAGACGGAACTTGAGCAGCATCTGGGCTATGCCAAATACGCTCCCAAAGCCGAAGGAAGCAGCAATGCTCGCAACGGGAAAAGCCGGAAACTGCTCCAAAGCGAGCAAGGACCTGTTGAGATCAGTGTTCCTCGTGACCGAGAAGGCAGCTTTGAACCCCAGCTCGTGAGAAAGCATCAGAGCCGTTTGGAAGGTCTCGAGCAGAAGATCCTCACCCTCTATGCTCACGGACAAACCACCCGTGATATTCAGGCCCAATTGCAGGAGATGTATGGAGTGGAGGTCTCACCCACCTTGATCGCCAATGTGACCGATGCCGTCATCGATGAGGTGCATCAATGGCAAACCCGTCCTCTTGATGCTCTCTATCCCATCGTCTACGTCGATTGTCTGGTCGTCAAGGTCCGTGAGAGCCAACGGGTGATCAACAAAGCCTTGTATCTGGTGCTCGGCATCACGATGCAAGGACAGAAAGACCTTTTGGGGATGTGGATCTCACAGACAGAGGGCGCCAAATTCTGGCTCTCCGTGTTTACAGAACTGCACAATCGAGGGCTCAAAGATATCTTCATTGCCTGTGTTGATGGCCTCACCGGTCTGCCAGAGGCCATCGAAACGGTCTTTCCTCGTACCCAGGTGCAACTGTGCATGGTCCATTTGGTGCGCAATTCCTTGCGTTTTGTTGCCTACAAGCACAGCCGAGAGGTAGCCGCTGACCTGCGGGCGATCTACACGGCGAGTACCCAAATGGAAGCTGAGTTCAACCTGGAACTCTTCGCTGAGAAATGGGATCAGCAGTATCCTACCATCAGTGCCTCTTGGAGAGCACACTGGACCAACGTGATCCCGCTCTTTGCCTTTCCCGAAGACATTCGCAAGATCATCTACACGACCAATGCCATTGAATCACTCAATATGACCCTGCGCAAAATGACGCGCAATCGCCGTATTTTCCCTTCGGATGAGTCCGTGTTCAAGATCATGTACCTGGCTGTCCAAACCGTCTCCAAGAAATGGACCATGCCGCTGCGTGATTGGAAAGCCGCCCTCAACCGCTTTGCCATCGAATTCGCTGATCGTTTTCCTACCAATTAGCTGAAAGTCCACAAAATACTTGACAGACCCTAGATCTTAATCAAATCAATCATCAACATCACATCCTCACAACTCCACCATCCCCACTCAGGCCGCTCCCCAAGCCGAAGAAATGATATAACAGTAACATCACTCCAACCTCACCAAGCCGCGCCTCCTTCCGCATAACCTCACATCAGGCCGCTGTAGATTCACGTTCTCCATGTCCTCGGCCTATTCAGGCTCACCCCTACCCCTTCTACAAATCCTCCTGATCCCATTCGTGAAAGGATATCCTCTTCATGTCCTACACCCCGTTTGTACCCAAAACCTCTTACATTGAAGACCGCTTCTTCGGCTTCTGGCAGAAACATAACATCCCCTACCAGCTTATCCGGCAATATCAGATAGGCCCCTACTATGCAGATTTTGCGCATCCTGAAAGCCACGTGGTAATTGAGATTGATGGGAAAGCCTATCACTCTAATCCTGAGCAGGTAGCACGAGACAAGCACCGCCAGGATCAGCTAGAGCAGTGGGGCTGGATAGTCATCCGATTTACAGGAAGCCAAGTCTATAGAGACCCCGTACGCACTATCTACCGCGCCAGAAACACAATAGAACGGCAATTATATTAGCATCACCAAGTAAAGGCGTGGATGCCCGAATTTTTTATTCAGCCGCCGAATTTTTTATTCAGTGTCATGTGTGGATTCTCCTGGCTAGTTTGGGGTGGGATAAAACGGGGAAAGGGGAAACGCTGCTTTAGCTGCTTACTTGGTGCATCGCGTATTTGGATGTGTTAATATATATACCTGTTTCAAATTGGAACTCCTTGGGAAAGTTGTTGAAAAACATGTTTTCTGAGGGGAAAAGTGATAAGAACACGAGGTCGAAGACGTGTTCTGAGTCGCAACCACTGATTAGTCAATCTGCGGTTCAGATAGCAAAGAGAACTCGCACAAGCAAGCGGAAGTCTCAATCTCAAGAAGATGCAATAAAGTTAATAATGCAAATACATAAGCCAATGCTGATACTCATTGTAGTTGCGTTATCCTTTGTGCTTTCTCTCTACAAGATTGATTCGCCATTGTTTACGCAGGTTGTTTGGATGGTAGGAGGGTATTGTGGAGTAGAGACAGGTGTGAGGAGGCTTACCGAGCGTTTGACTCTACAGCAAGAACCTCCAACCAACGCATGATTGAAAAGATCGGGAAAGGTCAGCCATCTCCGGCTGGCCTTTCTTTTTGTTTCGTTGGTTCATTTAAGAAACTGCACAAACACACCGACACACAAATTGATTAGAGGGATTATTTTGTGAGGCAACTGCCGCAATGCTCCCCCCCAGAAGCCGCGCACCGAAGCAAGGACCTCCTCAAAGTTAAGATAGCTCCCTCCAATCAGTTCTATCGCCGCCCTATTCTCATGTGGTTTATATCTTCGGCTACTTCACTTCCTCTGCTCTGCTCTGGCCTGGCTAGCACGCCCTGACTTCTCCCCACGATCTTCCACTACATAGGCATCGACCTGAGCTTTAGGATAGAGGCTCAGGCGCGTGTTGATCTTCTTAGGAGTCAGCTTGCCATACTTCGCCAGTGTACGCACATAATCAGGGCCAATCGCCTTCCCACTGTTCCTACTCAGCACCTCAGCCGCTTCCTTCGCTGTGTAGTACTGATCAAGGTCTATCTTATCAGCCATCGTCATTCGCCTCTCTTTAATCGTTCCAGTGTATTCAATACAACACAATCACACGCTATTGCGCACTTTTTAACACTGATTATAACACTATAACGAGTTTTTAGGAAGCAGGATAAATCGGCCTGAAAAGCTATTGACATCAATAACCCTACATAGTATTATTAGCACATCGAAGGGGTACACCCCAATAAAACAAAGGAGTAACACCACAATGGCAGCCACAACCAACTTTACCACCGTTACCGAAGAGCAGATCGACCGCTGTACCCGTGTGATTGATATGCAGACAGGAGAGCCGTTCTATATGGTTCTGAGTGAGTCTGATGAACTTACCACCTACAAAGTGCAGTACCACAAAGATCCTAAGCGCCCTGGCAAAGGATATTTCACTTGCACCTGTCCCGCTGGTCAAGAAGGCTTCATTCATTGTAGCAGCCTCTCCTGCAAGCATGTACGCTGGTCTATCGCGGCAGCTCGTGTCTACAAAGCGAACATGAAAGCACAGGCACAAGCGCAGGCAAAACAACGGGAGCATCTCTTGATCGTAGACGGGAAGGAGGTGGATGAAGAAACCTATAACCGGGTGATGAATGCAAAGCCCTACGCTTGGACTGAGGAGGAGATACAACACGATTTTAAACGCTACCAGGCACGCCCCTTTAGTCTGATGAAGTAGGGGAAAGGTGAGAGGGTTGGCAACCACGCTAGCCCTCTCCAATGAATGCTAAGGAGTCAAACACCACAGACACTCATCCCTCGCCCAGCAGACAGAATACCACACTGAGCAACCACCCCCAACCACCACGCTTCGTGTCAATCGCCCTCTCCTGCCTCTTCTAGCAAAGCAACGTAGTGTTTCTTCTTCGGCTGTGTCTGCTACGTGTTCACCGCGTGCCCGTGACAAAGGACGAGGTAGAGTACTATGGGGGAACATACACAGGCAATGAGTATGAGTGCCTCGAATGTACCTGCGGACAGTCTAATCTCATCAAATCGGGGCGGGCGTTCCCATCGGTGGGGCTGCCCCTTTTCTTTTGTGTCATTCCCATGTAGAATACAAGCAGAAGTCACATAGGGAACCAAAGATAGTATGTGGGCATGGACGAAAGCTTTGGCGGCGTTTAGCTCCTATGTCCCTATGTGAAGAAAGCTGTAACTGACAAAGGGAAACCGCATAACCGACAAAGGGACCTGCAATATTTGACATCAGATTCGCGTAGAAAAGCCGGGCATAGAAAAAGCCCCCGATTGGCTTCTGAAGCGTATCGAGGGCAACTGAGTAGCGGCTACTGGACTCGAACCAGTGACACAGGGCTTATGAGTCCCTTGCTCTACCACCTGAGCTAAGCCGCCATATGTTTCGTCCATCATATTACCATATGCTGTCAAGCGGGCGTATTGGACGATTTACGAAAGTTCACTGCACATGTGCAGTGAACTTTCTTTGGTAGCGGGAGCAGGATTTGAACCTGCGACCTCCGGGTTATGAGCCCGACGAGCTAACCACTGCTCTATCCCGCGTCAATTTATTAAGGTCTTGCGACCTGGTAGCGGGGGGAGGACTCGAACCTCCGACCTTTGGGTTATGAGCCCAACGAGCTAACCACTGCTCCACCCCGCGTCGGTGTTTACATAATACTACAATCTTTGTTTCCTGTCAAGTATCTAGATTTTCTTGTTTGTGTAGGCCATCATGATGCTTGCCGATAAGGAACTCAATTGCACTGGACTATTATAGCCCAAAATGTTATGGACAGGCAAGCTCTTAGGGAATACAATATGCACATCACCAGATTGCTCTATATTCTTAAGATGATTCTTAGACGAAAACCAGTGCCATTCTCGTGGCTAGCGCTCCCCCCATTCGGGGACAAGCGCGCTCAGGTTTTCGAGAGGCAGGTAATTCTTAGAGATGGCTTAGAGATGGCAGGGGGCAGGACTGTCAAACTCTGCGGTGTAACCTTTCCTTACCCACGACGTATCACAAAGTAAGAGGTTACTTTCTTGCACACACGATACGAAATTTTGCCACGTATCGTTTTACATACAATTACTCTTTCAGGCGTCTTCTTTTGAAGACGTAGGAAGCATCCGGCTTCATCCTATCAAAGACATGTCGTCAGACAAAGAAAGCAGGTCTGAACATATGGACGCTCAGGCTATATATATGTACCAGAACAATAACTCAAATGATCAACGCACTCCTGGCAACCATCAGCCGGATAACGGTAGTAATGGGAATACTCCAGGAGGCCCCAGTAATGGCGGCTCCTCGCTCTTGATTCGCGTCGTTTTGCTCGTTGTCCTCTTGCTGGGAGTCTGGTATTTCTTCCAGTTCTTCGTCTCCGGTTCCGGCGGCGCCAGCGCCAATGCGATTGAGGTCCCCTACAGTAAGTTCTATCAGCAGGTACAGAATGATAACGTTAGTTCTGTAACCTTCCAGGGACAGGACGCCTTTGGCAAATTCAAAAACGCGATCACGATTGTTGATGCCAATGGACAGAGCAAGACCGGCCAGGACTTTCACTTTACCCAGCTCCCCAACGGGGACCCGCAACTGACACAACTGTTGATACAACATAATGTCACATTCTTGTCGAAGCCCAATAGCGATAATAACCTCTTTTGGACCTTCCTGCTCAATGTCGGTCCCTGGATTGGTTTGATTGTCGTCTTCTTCTTCATCCTGCGCCGGGCCAATCAGAGCCAGCAGAACATCTTTAGCTTCGGCAAGAGCCGGGCGAAGATGGTACTGGAGGATCGTCCCAGCACCACCTTTGGGGATGTCGCGGGCGTAGATGAGGCCAAGAATGACCTGGTTGAGGTGGTCGAGTTCCTGCGCACACCTCAGAAATTCCAGCGCCTGGGTGGTAAGATTCCTCGCGGCGTCCTGCTGGTAGGCCCTCCAGGAACTGGTAAGACCCTGCTGGCACGCGCGGTCGCCGGTGAGGCCAGCGTCCCCTTCTTCTCGATGAGTGGTTCCGAATTCGTCGAGGTACTGGTGGGTGTTGGTGCCAGTCGCGTACGCGACCTGTTTGAACAGGCCAAGAAGGCGTCCCCAAGCATCATCTTTATCGACGAAATCGACGCCGTTGGTCGTCAGCGTGGCTCTAGCATCAACAGCAACGACGAGCGTGAGCAGACCCTGAACCAGTTGCTGGTCGAGATGGATGGCTTTGATACTCACCAGGCCGTGGTCGTGATCGCGGCGACCAACCGCCCCGATGGCCTGGATAAGGCGCTCCTGCGCCCTGGACGCTTCGACCGCCGCGTGACGGTTGATCGCCCCGACTGGAATGGTCGCCTGGCGATCCTGAAGATACACTCACGTGACGTTCCCCTGGCTTCCGATGTGGACATGATTACCATCGCACGCGCCACGCCTGGCATGGTGGGTGCCGACCTGGCGAACCTGGTGAACGAGGCGGCTCTGCTGGCGGCTCGCCGCAACCTGGATGCCGTGACTCAGCGCTGCTTTGAGGAGGCCCTCGACAAGATCCTGCTCGGCGCCGAGCGCCCGCTGATCTTGAGTGAATCCGATCTGAACGTGGTTGCCTACCACGAAGGTGGGCACGCGCTCACGGGTATTCTGACCGAGGGTGTCGATCCCGTCACGAAGGTGACGATTGTGCCTCGCGGCCAGGCCCTGGGCGTTACCCAGTATACGCCGCTTGACGACCGCTATAACTACTCGAAGGATATCCTGGAGGCACAGTTAGTAACCGCGCTGGGTGGACGCGCAGCCGAAGAGGTCGCGATTGGTCGCATCACCACAGGCGCGGAGAACGATCTGCAACGGGTGACAGCTATCGCGCGCCAGATGATCACACGCTGGGGCATGAGCGAGCGCCTGGGCCAGATCTCTTACAGCGAGCGCGAAGATCCCTTCTCGGGCACGGCCCTGGCGAGTAACTCTCGCGAGTATAGCGAGCGTACAGCCACCATCATCGACGAGGAGGTTACGCGTATCGTGAACTGGGCACATAACCAGGCCGTCACGCTGCTGCGTGAGAACAAAGAGGCGCTTGACCGCATCGCCAAATCGCTCCGCCTCTATGAGACAATTGACGCCAAACAACTGCGCGAGATTATGGTCGAGACCGGCTCAATTAATGCCGCTCCCGAGTCATACCGCGCGGAGGTCACGGCCTAACACCCCAAAGAGCGAAAGCAGGCAGGCTGGAGGATACATATCCTCCAGCCTGCCTGCTTTTCTTGTCTCAATCTTTCACAGGTGCCAGACATTCTAGGATTCATTGCGCGCCTATGAGATTGGAAAAGCGTACACACTCATCAGCGCCAGGAGTGCCATCGTCACAACGACGATCACGACAACGGTGGCCTTCTTCTGGGACATGTGGCTGCGAATGATACGCGTAATATTCTCTGAGAGCGAACGCGCATCGCGTTGCTCAATTGCATGTTTGCTTTCATACACCCTGCTTAACTGGTCTAACTGAAGCGTCTCCTGGAAAAATTGTTTTGCCTCACCTGGCGATGCAGATGCTTGCGTATCGCCTCTTACGCGCTCTTCAACCAGGGAATCACGTGGAAGAGACACTACGGGGAGCGAGGGATCGGTTGTGCGTAGTTGCTCGCTGGTAAGGGTTGGCGTAGCCCAGCCAGAAGGTGCGCGTTGAGCGCGTTCATTTTCAAACAGGAAATGGGAAACGGGTTGTTCGGGGTCTGTCTCGCCCTCACGAGGATGCATCATCACGGCTCGCAACTCGTCGAGGATAGTTGCGAGCACAGCGGAATCGAACTTACCGCTCTCGGGCCTGAGGAGCACGCCTCCCTGCGAGGGCAGGGGACAGAGATTGCCGAAGCTTGTTGTCACCCAGGATGTTTTGCGCACTACTATTGGATAGACAGAGACATCACCGCGCTGCTCCCGCTCTAGAATACGCTGTATTTCACGGGGATTGCCGAGGCTCAGCGTCTTGAAGTGCTCGCTTACCAGCAAGAGAATGATGTCAGCCTCTGTGATCTGGACCGCGGCCTCAACCGCCTCGTAGCGACCAGGGCTCAGATTTAAGCTCTGCCAGGTAGCAGGCACCTGCTCGCGCGAGAGACCATCGAGGACATACGTTTCAAGCCGGGCCTGGATCAGCCGGTCCTCTTCTGCGTAACAGCACAGAAGACGATAGTTTTTCCCAGAACGTGTAAGCATCTGCATTCTTTATCCCCTTCCTTAGAAAAGTGGTTCAGGTAGGCTAATTTCTACTTTTCACTTCGCCAGTCCAACCATGACTGGCGTCGGCAATGACTCGTATTGCCAAATCTTTATGGCGACGAGAGTCAATTCAGGGAGACGCGTTCTCAATGATCTTCTTAGGCGAAAGCCTGGATGACTAGATGACGAACCCGATGTTTTTTTACCAGGCTCAGCACTAGCGATATCTTCAGCTCTCCTTGACCACCGTTTGCGACACTGCAACAGGCACGCTTCTCTCCAGAATCATGCACGGCGTGCATCAAGTATGTATGATACACGTCAAGTAGAAATAAAGAATGCAGTGTAAGGCACTTTATGACCAGAAAATTTATACTTTGTAAAACTACAAATTTACAATTGTAACATTTAGCATATAGACGACAAAGGAAGACAAAGTATAAAACAGTTGAAGCAAATGTCGCTCTATCTAAACAGACCTCATTACGCTCCAATCGTCTGACAAGACATTGTTCAGGCAATCAAAAATGTCGGAAGGTTGTTGGAAAGCGCCCCATCTGTACACAAGCCACAGCATGACCGCGCACCACTTAGACGTCCTCTCTCCCCTGAAATTAAAGGTGTTCATAATGTCCGCGGAACAGGAAAGTGTAGTACAATGGAGCAGGTTTGCCAGTATTTTTATAACCACAAAGGAGTGAAGCGGCCTGGAGCAGTGTGCAGGAGCAATGAGCCGTGATGGCCGGGAGCAATGAATCAATCTTTCTGCACCCTCGCCCAGGCCGTTATATCGATATGCATCTATCAAAAATCACACCCAAGGAGCACTCACGGTTTCTCACATTTTCGCGTGAAGCATGGGCCAGCCTGCGTGCCAGTACGCCTCTAACCCTTTCAGAAGAGCGCCTGAACGCTCTGCGTAGCTTGAATGACCGCATTGACCTCAACGAGGTTGAGCAGGTCTATCTGCCACTTTCCCGGCTACTCAACCTGTATGTGGCAGCCGCGCAAAAGCTACATACCGCAACGTCGACCTTCCTGGGGCACCATACCGCCCAGGTTCCCTATATTATCGGTATCGCAGGCAGTGTCGCAGTTGGGAAGAGCACAACCGCTCGTCTCTTACAGGCACTGCTCTCCGATTGGCCTTCACGCCCCAGGGTTGACCTGATTACAACTGATGGTTTTCTCTATCCTAATCGTGTTCTGTTGGAGCGTGACCTGATGCAGCGCAAGGGCTTCCCACAAAGCTATAATCAGCGCCGCTTACTGCAATTTATGCTCGACGTGAAGGCAGGCAAACCAGAGGTCAACGCACCCATCTACTCCCACCTGATTTATGACATTATTCCCGACCGTGTGCAGACGATTAGCCAGCCTGATATCCTCATTGTTGAGGGTTTAAATGTCTTGCAGGCCAGGCGCCCCACCGGGCGCTCGGCTCAGCGCCTCTTCATCTCGGATTTCTTTGACTTCTCGATCTATGTCGATGCCGAAGAGTGCGATGTTGAGCAATGGTATGTTGAGCGCTTCCTCACCCTGCGTGAGACGGCTTTCCGCGATCCCTCATCCTTCTTCACCCGCTACGCACGCCTCTCTGAGCAGGAAGCCATCGCCACCGCACGCGACATCTGGCAGCAGATCAATGGCTTAAATCTGCGTGAAAACATTCGCCCAACCCGTGAACGTGCGCATCTTATCCTGCGTAAGGGGCGCAGGCATGCCGTTGAAGAGGTTCGCCTGCGGAAAATCTAGCGCCTCCCCAGGCAGGTAGTTCACTGTACACAACTGGCGAACTTCTCTTTGTATCGGAATTCGCTCGCAATGCGTATTCAGAGTATGAAGAAGCTACGTTTTCCGTGTCATCTTCACGTAGTATGCCTGGCTACGCATTATGGCGTATACTATATAGTACAAACTCGCAGCACCTCTTCGTAGTCATTTGCGCGCGAATTTGGTTGCTTAGGGCATGGCTGTCTACCAGCCTGCCAACAGGGAGGAATGCAAGATGGGGCAAGAACGGGGTATCAATAGGCACCGCCTGCGCGTCTTTTACCGGGCGGTCAAGAGCAAGGCCAATAAGTATACGTGGAGTGGTCTGTTTATATTCGTCCTGGGAGTCGTGTTTATCGCAGCCGGCGTCAGCCTGAGCCGGGGAGTCTACTACTCTACGCCAGGGCTTCTGATTGGGCTAGGCGCTATTATCGCCATTATCGGTTTGATTCGTCTCGCAATCGGCTTTATCAATCCCCAGACGCCCGAGGATCTGCCACCATCACCAGAAGAAGAGCTGGTAACAAATGCGCAACACACCATCGCTGTCGATGAGCTTTTCGAGGCGTAGAAGGAAAGGGCTCGACGCTATACTATAAGATACGCGTCGAGCCCTTTCACCAATGCACAGGCAGGGCCTCTGCGGCCCGAATTGAAGACTCAGGTGGTTCTGGAGGTCCTCAAAGGACAGAAATCCTGGCAGAAATTTGCCGGAGCATGAAGTCGCTTCGGATCTGGTATGGTATTGGCGGGATGTGTTTCTGGAACGCGCTCCCCAGATCTTTGTCGATCCGCGAGGCAAAGGCTCAGGTAACGAGCAGGGCCTTGCCGACCTGGAACGGATGGTTGATACTTAATGATGGATCTGGACCAGCAAAAAAAGCCTTGAGGCCGCACCTTTGATTTCTGATCACCGAAAGCGAGAATGATATCCTTATGTCTGGTCTACATAATGAACGTCCGAGCGAAACGACGAATGTCATCCAGATGGGTTGCATCAGAGAAACTGATCACGAGTTCCTGGACACCAGCAGACTCATAGGCGGCTAGCCGCTTACGGATGGTCTCAAGGGTACCAATGAGGCCATATGACCCGACGTCTCCAGGGAACACAGCGCCCGCCCATCCTGGTATTAGAGCCCTGGCCTGCTCATCGGTCTCACCAATGATACAGAGCGTGAGGGCTGTACGATGTATGCTCTCGTAGTCCCGCCCAACCGTCTCGCAGTGCTGTTTGAGCACCGCAAACTTGTGCTTGAGCGTCGCAAGGTCGCCGCTCACATTACACGCATCGCCGTATCGGGCCACGAGCTTGAGCGTCACCTGCTCACCACCTCCGGCGATCATCATGGGAATATGTGGTTGCTGCACCCCTTTGGGCTGATTGATCGCACCTCTAATCTGATAATAGTTCCCTTCAAAGGTGGCTTCCTCCTGGGTCCACATGGCCAGAATGATCTGCACAGCTTCTTGTAGCTGGCGCAGGCGTTCCGGCCCATCAGGATACGTGTAGCCATAGGTCCGATAATCGGGTTCATACCAGCCAGCTCCTATGCCAAAGGTGAGCCGTCCATGCGAGAGGACATCGAGAGTTGAAGCCATTTTGGCTTGTAAGGCGGGGTTGCGGTAACTATTTCCTGTCACCATCTGGCCGATACGCACCCGCTTCGTATCGCGCGCCAGAGCTGCTGCCATGGTCCAACACTCAAAGACCATTTCCTGCGATGGAGGAGCCGTTATAAAATGATCCGAGATCCAGACCGAATCATAGCCAGACCGGTCAGCCGTTTGCGCCAGGAGGGTCAGCGTTTCATACGCTTCCACCGGATCCTTGATGCCAGCCAGTTCATGTGTAAACCCTTGGGGAAGGAAGAGACCATATTTGAGAGACATACGTATTTACCTCTTTGAATTTAAATGACTTTGGAGGCGCTGATGAAGGAGGAATTGTTCGGCCTGGTTGCCTGTCAGCGCAAGGGCACGCAACTCGGCTGCGTGAGCCTGCTCGCGGCGACCGAGTTCCAGCAAGAAATCCCCCCGAATGGCGTGGAAGAGATGATACCCCTCCAGATCACGCGCGAGTGTTTCGACTTCGGCCAGCGCTGCTTCTGGACCGGCCACATAGCGCAAGGCCACTGCACGGTTCAGTTGGATGACTGGCGAAGGCGTCATGCACAGCAGCAGATCGTAGAGCGCCAGGATTTGTGGCCAGTCAGTCGCCTGCCATGATGAGGCTTCCGCGTGACAAGCCACTAAAGCCGCCTGAATCTGATAGGGGCCTGGACGACCTAGCCCCGCCGCTTGCTCAATCAGGGCTCCCGCCGCTGTAATCATCCGTCGATTCCAGCGTGAGCGATCCTGATCGGCAAGCAAGATCAGTTTGCCCTCGGCATCGAAGCGCGTGTCAGATCGCGCCAGATGCAGACGCATCAGCGCGAGCAACCCCAGAGGCTCTGGTTCTCGAGGATAGAGCCGCGTGAGGAAGGCCCCCAGCCAGGCTGCATCTTCGGCTAGATCGCGACGCGCCGAGGCGTTGCCTCTGCTGGTGAGATAGCCTTCGTTAAACATCAGGTAGAGTGCTGCCAGTACTTCGCCCAACCGCTCATCGAGGTCCTCATCACGGGGAACGTGGTAGGGAATACCAGCCTGCACAATCTTCTGTCTCGCCCGTACCAGACGCCGCGCGACCGCCGCTTCGGAGGTCAGGAAGGCGTGGGCGATTTCTGCGGTTGTGAAGCCACAGACCGCTCGCAGCATCAAGATCACCTGGGTCTCGCGCGAAAGCGCTGGATGGCAGCAGGTGAACATCAGCCTGAGGCGGTCATCTGGCTCTTGCACCACCGGGTGCTCCAACTCAGCGAGCTTGTCGCGGTAGCGTGCGTCACGCCGGATCTGGTCGATGGCTCGACGACGAGCGACCGTCAGCAACCAGGCGCCAGGCTGAGTTGGAATACCTTCGACCGGCCAACGTTCTAGCGCGATCAGCAGAGTATCCTGGACAATCTCCTCAGCGACCTCGAAGTTGCCCAGGATACGTAGAAGCGCTCCCACGATCCTGCCCGCCTCTTCGCGAAAGACAGCGCTAAGCGCGGCCTGGATCTCGCCACTGGAGACAGGGGGTAACAGGGGTCTTGAGGTCTCAGACATGGGGATGCTGTTCCTCCACCACCGGCCAGATCTCGACCACATTGTAGCCTGGGGCCTGAACAGACCACTCCTTGGCGAGGTGCAACGCCTCATCAAGGTCAGCCACCTCGATCTCAGCTATACCTCCGATCACTTCCGTTCCCTCAAGGAACGGGCCATCGGTCACCAGAGGTTGGCCACCCGAGCCAACGTGGACGCTGGTAACGGTATGGGGGAGATGGAGTCCATAGCTCTTTCGGATCTGGGGGCGGTGTTCGTGTATCCACTGACCGGCCTGCACACGCTTCTGGGCAATATCCTCTTCAGACAGCTCCTGCCATGCTGCCAGATCCTGGGCATCGGTGCAAAACAAAAGGAGATATTTCATTGTTTCTTTCCATTCTAGAAGTTGCTCTTTAAAAGATGCTCAGTATTCAGCCTTTATACATACGACGAACAGACCCGACCCGAAAAGGACATTCTTAAAGCTGAATATGGCGGCAGGAGCAATATGATTGGCATTTCATCTCTTTGGAAGCTCTCACATTTTCACACGTGCCGCGTTGCGCCCACATTCGGCTTCAAAGATGTCCTTTTCGGATCGTGCCTGTTCCCAAACTAAAACAACCGCTGCCCCAGTTGAATTACCTCAACCTGGGGCAGCGGTTGTTTTCAACCATGCTGTTCGGAATTGTCCCTCTTCTGTAGCTGCTTCTGACTACGAGCAGTTACTTGAGAGATACACCGATGACAATCTGTCGCTGGAGATCGGGCCTGGGGTAAAGTTTTGCTCAACCAAGAAGAGGTTCAAGGTAACGCTGCAACGCGGTTTTGAGTTCATGTACAAGCGATCTTCGATCAGCCTCCTCTGCCTCGAGTATGAGTGGGAGGACAGCCTTGAAGAGTTGAACACTCATCGTGGCGCACAAAAGGCGTTGCGCTATCGGGAGGTTGGGGGCGCGTACCTGAAAACCCCGCTCAAAGTTGGCTTGCATATCTTTCGGCAAAGCTTGCGTAAGACTCGCCAGAGACATCGATGGAGTGGGAATTGTGAGAAGGATGTAAAAAGCAGGATGGGCCAGGTGAAATGCAATCAGGGCATCAATAACCTGATCCAGCCAGAGAGAGAAGGTACGTGATGCTGCCTCGCGCGAAAAAATAGAACCATATACCTGTCGGAGTTCCTCGGTATACCGAGCAACCAGGGCCAGAGCAATCTCTTCTTTGTTAGAGAAGAATTGATACAGAGAGCCGGGCGAGATCCCGGCCTGCGCTGCAATATGATTGGTCGTTGCCTCATCATAGCCCATTTTCGCAAAGACAATTTCAGCGGCATCAAGAATGGAAGCAATACGCTGTAAACCTCGCGCGCGCCGCTGAACAGGCCGTGCGTCTTTCTGCTGATCCATACGATCCTCCAAACATTCATTCCAAACAGCATCAGTATATTTTTTTACGCTGGCAAATCTCTTGACAACACGAGTTTTTACTCGTATAATTCTTTGATAGGACGAGTTTTTACTCGCCTATGTAGTATAGGATATCAGGGCGGCTTTGTCCACAAGAAGCGGGGCTTGCCGAAAGTTATCCTGAAGTATCGCCCATGGTATCCATGCTGATCCCGGTCGTTTCGATTTCAGGACTTTTATCATGATGACCATACGTCATGTTAGGTGAATTGGTTGTTATAGAAGAAGGATCGCATATGAACACATCAGCCGAGACGAGGCGCTTAGATAGCAAGAGCGTGGTCGTCATTGGAGGCAGTAGAGGTCTGGGACGCGCCATTGTGGCCGCAACTCAGGCTGAAGGTGCACATGTGCTTACTGTAGCACGCCAGGAAGAGCCACTCAAGAAGCTCGTCGCAGAATATCCAGCCGTGCAAATGCTCAGACTCGATGCAAGTGACGAAAACGCTCCTGCGAAGGTCTTTGAAACGCTTTCGCCAGACGTCCTGATTATCTGCGGAGGTGCCATACCCCATAATGTGCCACTTTCGGAGCAAAGTTGGGAGCAGTTCTCACGCAACTGGAATACTGATGTCAAAATATCGTTGCTTTTCTCGCAAGCCGCGCTGACCAGGCCGCTTCCTGCGGGAACGAGTGTTATCCTCATTTCAAGCGGTGCGGCCATTGGTGGTTCTCCACTTTCGGGCGGCTATGCTGGCTCAAAACGTACACAGATGTTCATCGCCAGTTACGCCCAGAAAGAATCTGATCGCAGAGCACTTGGTTTGCGCTTCTTTGCTCTAGCGCCCGGAAGCATTATGCCAGAAACAGACCTTGGAAAAGCCGCGGTCTCGGCCTATGCTTCTTCGCTCGGCATTTCTGCCCAGGACTTCGTCAAAGGCATGCCATCACCGCAATCGCCGGAACGTGTCGCAAACGCGGTGGTAGAAATTGCGAGCAATCCAGGCAACAGAGAGGGGAATGTGTTCCTGATTTCTGGAAAAGGCATTGAGGCTTTACCATAGTTTTTAGATTAAGAAAACGCTACCTGTGTTCCCAGGAGTGTAAGACAACTCATTGAAAGTGAGATAGAATGACAATCACTTCTCTTCCAACTCGAGCAGAGCTCGTGAGCCGTGCGAGCGCTATTGTACCTCTTCTCCAGAAACATGCGCAATGGCACGAGGAGCATCGGCGTTTGCATGAAGAAACAATCGAGGCGATGGCACGAGCTGGCATCTTCAAATTGCGCATCCCCAAACGCTACGGAGGCTACGAAAGCGATATCCAGACCGTGGTGGATGTGCTCACTGAGATCGGGCGAGGGGACGGCTCATCCGCGTGGACGGGGCAACTCTGGTTGCATGGCGCATGGATGGTTGGCCTATTTCCCGATGCCGTCCAGGAGGAGGTCTTCTCCACCCCTGATGTCCGTGTGAGCGCGCTTTTAAGCCCAACAGCGACAGCGGTGCACACAGAGGATGGGGTCGTCGTGAGTGGGCAATGGCACTTCAATTCCGGCGCGCTACACAGCCATTGGGACCTGGTCAATGCCATATCCATCACAGACGAAGGAGCACCGGAGCCGATCCTTGCACTCATTCCGATGTCGCAGCTTGAGATCATCGACGACTGGGATACCTCGGGCCTGCGAGGAACCGGCAGTGTCACCACCGTGGCAAAAGAGGTCTTTGTTCCCAATGCCCGCGTGCTCTCGATCACCGCTTTAACGCAGGGGCAGTCCCAAAGTGCCTTAAACGCTGATCTCCCCCTGTACCGCAGCCCGGTGATCCTGACGGGCGCGACACTCTCCAGCGTGACCGGGCTTGGTCTGGCGAAGGCTGCCCTGGAGGCCTTTCTCCAGCGGCTCCCTGGTCGACACATTGCCTACACAGCCTACGACAACCAGGCTGAGGTACAACTTACCCATCTCCAGGTCGCTGAGGCAGCGATAAAGATTGAGGAGGCTGCGTTCCATGCCTCACACGCGGCAAGCCTTCTGGACACGAAGGCCGCGAGCGGTGAGACATGGAGTGTGGAGGAGCGCAGCCGTGTTCGTCTCGACGCAGCTCTGATCGCGTTGAGAGCCAAGGAAGCGGTAGACATACTCAACACCGCCAGCGGAGGATCATCGGTTTACAGCAGCGTGCCCATCCAACGCATCGCGCGCGATGTTCAGGTGCTAAACCTGAACGGACTGCTGCATCCCAATACCAATCTCGAACTCTATGGGCGGGTCCTTGTTGGCCTTCCCCCGAATACGCTCTACCTCTAGACGTGTTCTTGCCCACGCCACACGACCCGGCAGCGATCTGCTAAAAGCAGGATTGAAGGCCATCGACTATCCTTCACAAGGCCACTTTCGCGCTTTGCGCAACACCCAATGGTACATCCCCCTGGGGCCGCGTGGCTCATCGGAGAAAACATGGAACAGGCTGCATCGAAAACACATCACAATGAGTCACGGCTGGTCGATCAAGAACGCTTTCGGAGCGTGATGAGCCACTTCGCCAGTGGGGTAAGCATCATCACTACACGAAACGCAGGTGTTGACTATGGCCTCACCGCCAGCGCCGTCACCTCGCTCTCACTCGACCCGCCCATGCTTCTCATCTGCCTCAACAAAGCCTCGAACACACGAGATGCCATCGCAGAGGCACAGGCTTTTGCAGTCAACATTCTGCGGGAAGATCAGAGCGAACTGGCGCGCCGGTTCGCCACCTCTCAACCAGGCAAGTTCGAGGGCCAGAGCATCTCCTATGGAGAGCTCGGTGTGCCTCTACTGGACAACATGCTGGCTACCATGGAGTGCCGCGTTGTCGAGGTCGTTTCAGGTGGCACCCACTCAATCTTCCTGGCCGAAGCGCAGACAGCCCAGGCCACAACAGAGATGCCATTGACCTACTTTCGAGGAAGAATGGGCCGCTTTACCTTCCTGGGCGCCGATGCCAAGTGAGCAGCGATATAGTATGGAAGAGGCTGAAATATGATTCGAGAGAGGGTGCACCGAGCCTCGACCTGCCAACGTTATCTGAGACAAAACATGTACTAACGTAAGGAAAGGAATACCTTATGATTCTTGTAACTGGAGCGACCGGCTTGAGCGGATCTGCTGTGATCCACGAGTTCGCCCAACAAAAGGCGCCAGTACGCGCGCTGGTTAGGAACCGCGCGAATGCACAAGACTTGGAGGCGTTACCCACCGTGGAGGTTGTAGAAGGAGATATGCTTCGGCCTGAGACACTCAAAGCCGCGCTACGCGATGTAGACCGTGTCCTCATGATCTCTTCAGCCAGTAAACGGATGGTGCAGACACAATGTATGTTCATTGACGAGGCCCGCGAGGCTGGAATCAGCCATATCATCAAGTTTTCCGGCAAGGAATCAGGTATTGGCTTCAACCCGAATCACTTTCGCTCTACATGGGAGCACGAACACATCGAGGACTACCTCGAACACTCTGGGTTGGCATGGACACATCTGCGCCCCAGCCAATTCATGCAGTTTTACCTCCCACCAGCGCCGACGGCGGTGAATGTGGCCAAAAGCGCGCTCTTGCTCCCCATGGAGAATGCCAGGCTCTCACCCGTTGATGTTGAGGACATCGCGAAAGTCGCTTTTGCGTTGCTTCATAGTGAAGGACATGAGGGCAAGAGCTATGACATGACGGGGCCCGAAGCCCTGACAATGGCGGAGGTAGTCGAGCAGATCTCTCAGGCAATTGGCAAACCCTTCCGCTATGTCAATATCCCGCTGGAGGAAATGAGGCAGGCGTGGTTGGCGGCAGGTATCCCCACCGAGCGCGTTGACACCATCAGCGAAGTGCTCAGTGAGCGCATCAGATGTGTCGACTCGAGAGTCACCCTCGACACACACAAGATGTTTGGGGTTCGCCCTACAACGTTCGCCGAGTTTGCGCGCCGGAATGCAGCTGTGTTCCGTGGGGAAACGATGCCGTTGTAATTGCTTTGCTACCAACCTGACAACTGAGACACGCTTGCCACTATCTTGTGAGAGCCCGACGCGCTGTTTCTGAACAGAAGGCTAAGGGCTTTTCACGGGTAGGTTCCTTTTTTGCTGCGACTGGTAGGTTGGTTCCAATCGCGGTGCTCCACGTATGATCGTGGGCAACGTGATTGGGACCAATGTCACCAATGTCACTAACGATTACAGAGCGATTACAAGTTTATATGCAGTTCAGGACACTTCCATCATTGAGCGCTAGATTGCACCTCTTTCTTGAGTGGGGGCATCGTGGCACACCTGGACGAGGTGTAGCAGCGGGCCAAAACCATAAAACGCCAAAAGGTATTCACTAGCCACTCTAGTCAATTTGTCACCCTTTTCATATGAAGGCCGTTTATCATTGATGAATTATTATTTAAGGATTCTTTCGTAGCCGCACAAAACAATACTTAGGAGAGAGTCTTGCAATCTTTTAGTAAAGAGCTGCCTTCATCGCTTGAGAAGCAGCAGAATGAAGATGATGTGTCGACTCGCAGGCGCTCCTTGCCTGGACGCATCATAATGGAGAGCTGGCTACCTGGCCTGCTCGTCGTGTGTGTCGCCCTCGGGCTTAATTTCTACCGGTTGGGAGATCCTAGCCTCTGGTTTGACGAGATTCTCTCGGTCACCAGGGCAATTCAACCATTACCTGTGGTATGGAAAATCATCTGGACAACCCAACCCAATATGGCCTTGTACTATCTCCTCCTCCACTTCTGGCTGGATGTCACTAACGCGCTTGGCTTCGCGCCAACTGAGACGGTTGTGCGCCTCCCATCGGCCATTTGCGCGGCATTGAGCGCGCTGGTGGTGTTCCAAATGGGACGTCGCTACCTTAGCCTCTCGGTGGCACTCCTGGCATCTGGTCTCTACGTCATTAATGCCTTGCAGCTAACCTATGCCCAGGAGACACGTTCATATGGCTTGCAACTACTCCTGCTCAGCCTGGCATGGTACGCACTCTTGAACATACTGGCACAGGAGAAGTTGTCCTGGCGCTGGCTCGTCGTCTATGGGCTCACGGCCACGCTCTCAGTATATACCCAGATCTTTAGCTTGCTCGTCTTGCTAAGCCAGGCCATAGCGGTCGTCTGTCTACTTGTGCTGCCAACCACCTGGCGCGAGCGTACACGCCAACGCTTCCGCCCCCTGCTTTTCTGCGGAATTGTCGTAGGCATCTTGCTGGTCCCTATTTTGTTGGCGAGTCAGGGAAATGACAAGACTGGCTGGATTCCCATTCCTGATCTCGGGGACGCCCTCCATGTCTTCACCGTCATCAGTGGAGCGCAAAAAATCTACGAGGTCATCCTGCTTGGCTTATGCCTCCTGAGCGTGATTGGCGCGCTCTGTGTACAGAGTACACGCCTACGCACGCTGATTCTACGCCTCCCAGTCTTCGCGTCCCTTGGCAAGCAACCACACATACGCCAATTCTTCCCGATCATTGTCGTACTGACTTGCTGGTTTGTGATTCCCTTTGTGCTCAGTTATATCATCTCGCAAGGCTCGACACGCCTGTTTATTCCCCGCTACCTTGTCACGATTGTGCCGCCACTCATGTTACTGGCGGGCGCCAGTTGTATGCTTATCCCCTGGCGTTACCTGCGAGTAACGCTTATGGTAGGTGCGCTCCTTGTGGCAAGCTGGGCAGTACCGCTGTATTATCAGAGCGCCGAGGTCGAGGATTGGCAGACGCCTACAGCCTGGCTCCAGGATCACTACCAGTCTGGCGATGGTATGGTCTGTTACGATAACGATCAAGGCTGCGAGGTAGGCATCGAATATTATCTGCGCGCTTATCCCACCGGTGTCACTTTCCCTGAAGATGCGCCTGGCGCCTTTCCCTGGGTCCACTACGATACAACCAATCAGCTAGGGGACTCGGAATCCGCGCTTGATACAACCCAGTTGGCGACCTATGTGGCTCAACACAAGCGCCTCTTTTTTATTGTCGCGCGCCTCAGCAGTGATGACCAGGTCGCGCGGGTCAAGGCTACCCAGCAATGGCTTAACAGCCACTATCAATACCAGGACCAGGTAACGACACCTACCATGACGATCTATCTCTACAAAGTGAACTAATATAGGTGATTGCGTGGCTCACCGGGTAGGGTGTGTAGTGGCAGGTTGGAGGAGCCAACCTGCCACTACACACCCCTTTTATTGGGCGGGTTCTTCCGTCTCGGAAACCAGATCTTCTGAGAGATGTATAGGGGGGAGAGTAGGCTTTGCGTCTGTCCGATGGCTGGCCAGGCCGAAGAGTAGTATAGGCACAACCTGCTCAGCCTGTTCCAGGTAGCCAGGCTGATAAGAGGTCTCAGGCAATGAGGGATGGGATTCAGAGCCAGCAGGTCTGAGGCGCAGCGCATGTAGAATAAAGCGTTTGAGCATATTCATAAACAAGTCGGCTGCCATAAGTGCATCAACGCCATAGGTCTGCTCATTGCAAAGGAAGCCCTGGCGGATTCCATCCTCAAAAATAGAGGCAATAGGCATAAGCATACCCGCGTGAAATTCCTGATGTAAGTCCGCACGCGCGCGCTCGTGCAGTTCATGCTCGATATCGTGCAGCATCATACCAATATCGATACGATTGGTGCTTACCAGAAAACGTGCCACCAGTCGCAGGCGTTCAGGCACGCTTTCATTACGATGCGCGATCAGCTCAAGTCCAGCCCGGGACCTGGCGATAGTCTCCTTCACAACCGCGAAATACAAATCCTGCTTATCGGAGAAATGGTGGTAGAGGGCGGGCTGTGTCAGACCACAGGCGTCAGCAATCTGACGCGTGGAGACAGCGCGAAATCCGTATTCCATGAAGAGCTGATGCGCTGTGCGCAAAATCGTATTACGTGTCTCTTCTATATCCTCGCCTGTACTTGATCGTCTTTGACCGCGTGGCATACGTATGACTTCCTCTCTAAAGTTGGCACAATGATCTATAGCAGGTGGAAAATTGTTGGGGGCACTTGACTCTAATAGAACATCCTTACGTGTCAAAACTATATGACACGGCAGGTGTAGTGTCAAGAGGTGAGGAGGATAAGCTGAGAATACAAGAGATATACCTTCTAACCACCAGGAGCGAGAGGTTCGAGTAGGCAGACCTCTCGCTCGCAAACGAGCGCATCCTCTTGACCGCTAGAGTATGCGTCGTATACAGGAGCATGCCACCCCGTAGGGCAACATGGCTTGCGAGGAACACAAGGAGGGCGACAGGGGGTGCTGTAAGTAGTAGTCTGTCGATACAGACCCGCCGTCCAGCGCGCTTCAATGTGCTCGTTTGTTTCCTTCAACGATACTTATTTTAACGAGGTCGTGTTAAAGGAAAGTTATATGCATGTAAGCATACCGCAAAGGATAGGTAAAATGCGTATTAAGCAAGCGAGAGGAGCCAGAACCTTGACATTGGTTCTGGCTCCTCTCACTAGAAGCTCATCCATCAGGGTATTGATGGGTAAGCGCGGATCATTGCTGAGGGTATGATGGATAGCCGGGGCCGACTGGTGGCTGCGGATAGCCAGGACCAGCCGGTGGTTGTTGCGGATACCCGCCAAAACCAGAGCCACGTCTCAACGCCGCCAGTTCCTGAAGCACCGGCCATTCAGCAAGCGCCAGGTAGAAAAGCAACACAATCTCCGCCAGGGGAACAAAAGCCACTAACAGGCTCAGCGCGCCGCTATAGCCTGCTTTCGAGAAAATCTTCCACCAGACAAAAAGCTTAATCGCAATACTGACAAGCGCAATAACGCCTACAACAATAAAATACGTTGTTAAAATAGCTGTAAGCTGTGGTTGACTATTGTCCATCAATTGCCTCCACTGAAATATCTATAAGTAAAACTATTCACTCTATTAAACTCAACTTTTTGTTTGAGGTAACATATATCGTTAAGATGCTCTCAGCATACCATACCTCAACACGCGCAACAATGAAACAGCTCATAAGCCAAAAGTGAGTTACCTCACCCAGCAAGCTATTTGTTGACAAGGTGGGGGTGGACTCGTACAATCTGAAAAGACACATATTGGCAGTCACGTTACCGGATTGGTAGGAGTCAACACGTAGCGCAGGCTGTAGAGATAGTGCATCGAGTGTAGAGAAGAAGATGAGCGAGAAGCAGCAGCACGAGGAAGCCCAGGCCCTCTATGCCCAGGGCCTATGGTATAGTAAACAGGCAGAAGGAGAGCGCCAGGACTACCTGGATAAAGCGATAGCCTGCCTGCAAAAGGCCCTGGAGCTTTATAGTATCCATGAGACACCCACAGAGTGGGGGCGCGCGCAAAACGCGCTGGGCGAGATCTATGGCAGCCTGGAGAGAGGGAATCGCCAGCTTAATCTCAGGCGGGCTATTGCCTGCTATCAAGCCTCACTAGAGATCTTCACGCGTGAGCAAGCGCCGGGCGAGTGGGCGCAGGCCCAGTATGGATTAGGCCTGGCCCATCTCTCACTGCCCGGAAAGGATACGCGCCAGAGCCTGGAAAAAGCCCTACTCTACTTCCAGAACGCACTCAAAGTCTACACGCTACAGGACTATCCCCTGGCCTGGGCCATGGTCAACAATAGCCTGGGCAATCTCTACTGCCTCCTGCCAAACGAAGATCGCTACAATACACTGAAACAGGCCATTAGCTGCTACGAGAACGCGCTCAAAGTCTACACCAGAGATCGCGCTCCAGAAAACTGGGCCATGACACACCAGCACCTGGGCAATGTCTATGCCTTTCTCCCAGGTGGAGAAAGGCAGACACACCTGCGCCGCGCCATAGAGCACTATCGCGCCTCCCTGGAAATCAATACCTATGAGCATACACCGGAGCACTGGGGCGACATCATGCATAGCCTGGGCAATGCCTACCGTAATCTCCCCCCAGGCGAAGGCGAGGGCGAAGAAGCCAATCTTCGCCAGGCCATTGACTGTTATAGCCAGGCCCTGCGCGTCTACACCCGCGAGGCATATCCCCTGGAATGGGCCTCCACGCAGACCAATCTCGGTATTACCTATAACCTGCTGCCGGAGGGCAATGAGCAAGAACGCCTGGAGAAAGCTATTCAACAATTCCAGAATGCGCTTGAGGTCTATACGCTTGAGGAACATTCTGTCGAGTGGGCCAAGACGAATAATATGCTGGCCCTGACCTACCTGGACATGCCAGATGGGAATGAGCAGGAGAACCTGCGCCAGGCCATCACCTGCTTTGAAAACACCCTGCGCGTCTATACACGTGAGCAGTTTCCTATTGGCTGGGCCAATGTACAAAGCAACCTGGGACAGGCCTATAGCCGCCTGGAGAGTGGAGATATCCAGCAGCACCTACACCAGGCCATCAGCAACTTTGAGGCCGCGCTCACCGTCTATAATCGTAAGGCCTACGCCTTTGACTGGGCGCGTGTACAATTCTCCCTGGGAGGCGCGTACGGCTCCTTATTAGAAGAGCGCCAGGAGCACCTTCAGAAGGCCATTACCTGCTACCGTGCGGCCCTACTTGTCTATAATAGCGAGTACACGCCCCTGGAGTGGGCTGCGACCCAGACCAACCTCGGCACCTCCTACTGCCACCTGCAAGACGAGAAACCCGAGGTCCGCCAGGAACACCTTGAGCATGCGATTGCCAGCTTTGAAGCGGCTCTCAAGATCTACCAGCCAGAGCTACACCCCCTGGACTGGCAGAAAGCCCAGAGCAATCTGGGCTTTGCCTATGCCGAGCTTCCTCATGGTGATCATCAAAGTAACCTCTACCATGCGATATCGCACTATGAGGCCGCGCTCCAGGTCGACTTCGCCCAGGCGGCTCCCATAGAATGGGCCTCCCTGGTCTTCAACCTGGCCAACGCCTACCGCGAATATCAGGAAGGCAACCGGCAGAAAAATCTGGAGATGGCTATCGCCCTCTATCAGGCAACCCACAAGGTCTATACCCCCACCACCTTCCCTCTCGAATGGGCCGCGACACAGAATAACAGTGGTAACACCCTGCGTGAGCTTCAGATCGGCGACATCCGCGCTAATCTGCAAGCCGCCATCACCTGCTACGAGAACGCACTCCAGGTCTTCTCAGCCCTCAGCATGAACACATACGCCCTGGCAGTACAGGAGAATATAGCCTCCGTCCAGAAAACGCTCCAGACGCTTTAGGTGGGTCAGAGTCCCCAAGCATATACGTCCCTTGCAATCCTCATAGCACCTTCTAAACAAATTATTGTATGTGACGCTGGCTGGCGGCATTCACCAGCCAGCGTCACATACAATAAAAATCTAACCTTGACTTCCATAAGTCCTGCTCGTATACTCAATCATTGAGTACTTGTTTGCTGAGTATAAGAAGCTGGGCGCGAGCTGATGGGCTAAGATACAAACATCCCTATGTATCACGCCTGCGCTCGGATAAGGAGGTCCTCATCATAGTGCGCAAATATCGCAGCTTATCGATCCTATTGTCACTATTTACGCTACTCCTGATGGCCTGCGGAGGCACGGACACATCGACGAACACCAAACAAAATACGGCGAGCGCCTCGCCTGTGACCCTCAATGTCTTCGCCGCTGCCTCGCTTACCGAGTCTTTTAAGGATATAGCCACCCAGTATAAGCAGGCGCATCCCAAGGTGAACATCACATATAATTTCAATGGCTCGCAACTCCTTGAGCAGCAGATCGCTAATGGAGCCAGCGCCGATATCTTCGCCTCGGCTGATCAGACAAATATGAAGAAGGCCAGCGATGCCAGCCTGGTTACCACCAGCAAGGTTTTTGCTCGCAACAAGCTGGTGGTCATTGTTCCATCCAGCAATCCTGGCAAAATTCAAGCGCTGAAGGACCTGGCCCAGAAAGGCAAGAAGATCGTAGTCGCGGCCCCTTCTGTCCCGGTTGGAAAGTATATGTTGCAGGTTTTGGATAAGATGGGCAAGTCCACCGACTACGGTAGCAGTTATGAGAGCGCCGTCAAAGGCAACTTTGTCTCTCAGGAGGAGAACGTCAAGGCCGTCGTACAAAAGGTGCAGACGGGCGAGGCTGACGCGGGCTTTGTCTACCTGACGGATATCACGCAGGCCGTTTCGTCGAAGGTAACGATTATTGACATCCCTGATACCCTTAACGTCATCGCCGAGTACCCTATCGCTGTCACCAAAGACGCAAAACATGCTCAGGATGCGCAAGCGTTCATTGATTTCGTGCTCTCCACGCAGGGCCAGGCCATTCTCACACACTACCACTTTATCAGCGTGAATAGTTAATAAAGGAGAGGGCATATGGAGCAGTCAAGCAAGCAACACCTCACGTACCGGACAGGGCAGTGGCGAGGGCGCTGGGGAAACCTCCTCTTTCGCCTGGGCATCGGACTGTTGAGCGCGCTTTTTCTCCTTTTTCTGGGTATTCCCCTGGTCGCGCTGCTCTTTCACGAGGCCCCTGCTGTCATCTGGAGCGAGTTGCAACAGCCAGATATCCTCCAGGCCCTACAAATCAGCCTGTTCACAACCACAGTGAGTACCCTCCTGGCCGTTATCTTTGGCCTGCCCGTGGCCTATCTCCTGGCGCGTGGTAAATTTCGTGGGCGCGGCTTTCTGGAAACCTTAGTAACCATGCCAACCGTTCTTCCACCAGTGGTCGCGGGCGTGGCCCTGCTATTGACTTTTGGACGCATGGGACTGCTTGGGAGCTATCTTCGTACTTTTGGCATCAGCATCCCCTTTACCGCTGTCGCCGTCATTATGGCCCAGACCTTTATCGCCGCCCCTTTCTTTATCAATAGCGCCAAGGCCGGGCTAGAGCAGATGGATCGGCGCTACGAGCAGGCGGCCTATACGCTGCGGGCCTCCGCCTGGTATACCTTCGAGCGCGTGACCCTCCCGCTGATTCGTCCCGCGCTGCTGGCGGGAGTTGGCCTGAGCTGGGCGCGCGCCCTGGGTGAATTTGGCGCGACGATTACCTTCGCGGGCAATTTTCCCGGCATCACCCAGACGATGCCCACCGCCATCTATCTCGCCTCGCAGGACGACCTGGATAAAGCTATCGCTCTGGCCGTAGTGCTGCTCGCCGTCTCCTTTGGCCTACTGCTAGCCCTACGCATCAGGCGCGTATAAAAGGAGTGTAAGCATGTAGGTAGACCCGGTTCGCTTGGTGTGGCGTGTATGTTGATAATAGCAATGACAGGCGAGCAGCACAGCCTGTGCACAGGCATCGCCAGGAAGAGATAACACATTAAGCAGAACCGGGGCTGCCCATCAGCCCACCACCAGGAAGGGAAGGTTTTCACTATGGGAGAATATGAGCGCTCTATTAAGATACAGGCATCCAGACGCCAGGTAGAAGACTTTATGTCGGACGTGAGCAATCTGCCCAAGTATCTGCCGACGACGAAGCGCGCGGAGCCACAGCAAGGAGAGCGTGTACGCGTCGAGGGCGAGGCTCATGGACACCACTATGACTCTGATGGCTTCTTCCGCGTCGACAAGAGCCATAATCGCATGGAATGGGGTTCCGATGGCGAAGAGCGCTATCGCGGCTGGCTCGCGGCCAAAGGCGATGAAAGCAAAGGCCCGACCGAGGTCACCGTTCATCTATCTTTTGAGCCATCCCCTAAGATGAGCCGCAGCCTGGAAGAACCAACTGGCTCACAGGAACAGACCATCAACGAGAGCCTGGACCACGCCCTGCAATCGCTCAAGAACCTCGTTGAAGGTACTGGCGGCAAGATTGAGGGCCGCGCTGAGCGTTAGCAAATTAATAGTTAGAATAGAACCGAAGAGAGGGACCTGCCCACGGGCAGGTCCCTCTCTTCGGTTCTATTCTAACTGTCTATCTGGGCTTTCTGGAGTTTGCCGCTGTAGTCGGTGTAGACCACCTTCCACTCGGTGAAGACATCAAGGCCAGCAATGCCCGCCTCGCGGTGACCATTGCCGGTGCCACGGGTGCCTCCGAAGGGGAGCTGGATCTCCGCTCCCGTGGTGCCGGAATTGATATAGAGGATACCCGTGGTCAGATCGCGCATGGCTCGCTGGGCGTTGTTGATGTTCTGGGTATAAATCGCGCTGGAGAGACCAAAGGGCGTCTGGTTGTTGACCTTGATGGCCTCGTCAAAGGTGTCGACTGCGATCACGGAGAGCACCGGACCAAAGATCTCCTCCTGGGCGATGCGCATCTCCGGGCGCACGTCTTTAAAGAGCGTCGGGCGATAGAAATTCCCGGAAGTCAGTCCTTCGCCTTCAGCACACGCTCCACCTGTTACCAGGGTCGCTCCCTCGCCCTGGCCAATCTCGACATAGGCATGAATCTTCTCAAGCTGGCTGGCATTGATCACCGGCCCGACATCTACCTGCTCATCCAAACCATCACCCAGGCGCAGTTGCTCAATACGCGGCAGCAACTTCTCTAGCAAGTGGTCATGCACGCCACGCTGTACGATCAGGCGGCTACAGGCGGTACAGCGCTGGCCCGTGGTACCATAGGCACTCCAGAGAATGCCCTCCACCGCTAGTTCCAGGTCGGCATCATCGAGAACAATAACGGCGTTTTTGCCACCCATCTCCAGCGAGACGCGTTTCAGCGATTGCGCCGCCTCGACCGCTACATGGCGCCCCGATTCAGTCGAACCGGTAAAGGAAATGACCGCTACGGCGGGATGGTGAATCAGGGCCTCGCCTACCTCCTGACCAGAGCCACACACGAGATTGACTACGCCCTCAGGCAGACCAGCTTCCTGAAGGATCTCGACCAGACGCAAGGCACTCTGTGGTGTATCCGAGGCGGGTTTAAGGACAATGGTATTGCCGGCAACCAGCGCCGGAAACATCTTCCAGGTCGGGATGGCAATGGGAAAGTTCCAGGGCGTGATGCAGGCCACAACCCCCACGGGATCGCGCAGAGCCATACCACTCTTATTGGGTAGCTCCACGGGCACGGTATAGCCAAAGAGGCGGCGGCCCTCACCGGCCATGTAGTAGGCCATGTCTATGCCTTCTTGCACATCGCCGCGTGTCTCTTTGAGTACCTTCCCCATCTCGCGCGTCATGATACGCGCCAATTCCTCTTTGTGGCGCGAAAGCAGCTCGCCAACACGAAAGAGAATCTGGCCGCGCTTGGGCGCGGGAACGAGACGCCAGCTCTCAAAGGCCTGGCGGGCCGAGGCGACAGCCGCATCTACGTCGGCCGTGGACGAGAGCGGGAAATAACCGAGTACTTCGCCCGTGGCAGGATTATAGTTGGCAAAGGTTCTTCCCTCACGCGCGGCCTGCCACTTGCCACCAATGAAGTTTTGAAATGTCTGCACAGTAGTCGTCATGCAATACCTCCTGACAAAAAATACAGCGCTCCACCATCTGGACCGCTCAAGCGATGAGACGAGAGAAGGCCAGTTCTGCTAGCTGGTATCCTGCTCGTTGTGGTTCTACTAGCATTTAGTATGCTATGCCAAACCACCAGTCAGGCGCAAGAGCGAGGTGATGCGCTGTATATATCAGGGAATATGCGATTGTGAAGCAGTCAAACGACTGTTACGAGATGCTCCCTTTGAGGGTCGCCAGGAACTCCATGTTGTTGCCTGTCTTCGACATATGCTGCAAGAGAGCCTCCATGGCCTCCAGACCCGTGCGGCCTTGCTGATCGGACAGGGTCGCGAACATGCGGCGCATGACCACAACGGCGCGTAGTGTCTTCTCGTCGAGCAGGAGTTCTTCGCGGCGAGTGCTGGAGAGGGAGATGTCGATGGCGGGGAAGATGCGGCGTTCGGCAAGTTTACGATTCAGGACGAGCTCCATATTGCCGGTACCTTTGAACTCTTCGTAGATCACATCGTCCATACGGCTGCCTGTATCAACCAGGCAGGTACCAATAATGGTCAGGCTACCACCCTCTTCAATCTTACGGGCGGCACCGAAGAAGCGCTTGGGGGGGAAGAGCGCGCTGGGATCGAGACCACCGGAGAGGGTACGCCCACTTGGCTGCACAGCCAGGTTATAGGCGCGACTCAGACGCGTGATACTATCGAGCAGAACGACGACATCGCGTCCACCTTCCACCAGGCGCTTGGCCCGTTCGAGCACCATCTCAGCCACGCGTGTATGCGCCTCTGTTGGCTCGTCGAAAGTTGAGCTAATGACCTCGGCCTTCACGGAACGCTTCATATCCGTGACTTCCTCAGGGCGCTCACCAATCAGGGCGATCATCAAATGCACATCGTCATAGTTCGCGGTGATGGAATTGGCGATGGACTTGAGGAGCATGGTTTTACCGGCTTTAGGAGGGGAGACGATCAGGCCGCGCTGTCCACGACCGATGGGGGAGACAAGGTTAATAATGCGTCCGGAGATGTTGGAGGCACCCGTCTCGAGGTTGAACATCTCTCGTGGGGAGATCGGCGTCAGAACCTCGAAGTGGGGTCGCCGTTTAGCGACTTCCGGATCGACACCGTTGATCGCCTCGACGCGCAACAGGCCATAATACTTCTCGTTATCCTTGGGTGGGCGAACCTGGCCTGACACCATGTCACCGGTACGCAGGCCAAAGCGGCGAATCTGCGATTGCGAGACATAGACATCCATATTTCCGGGCAAGAAGCGCTCTTGACGGAGGAAGCCAAAGCCATCTTCAACGATCTCCAATACCCCTGCGCTAAAAATGTTGCCTTGCTGTTCAGTGTTGGCCTGGAGGAGTCGGAAAACGAGGTCTTGTTTCTTGAGGGTGCTGTAGCCGGAGAGTTCGAGGTCGCGAGCGATATCACGTAACTCCGGCAGCGTTTTAACTTCTAACTCTGCAATGTTCACGGTATGTAGGGCGGCGAAGCATTCAATTGCTTGAGGAAAGCGCCCCTTCTCCTTTCTGGGTTGAACCTAGATGAAATTGGTGGGAAAGAAACAAAGCTTTTAATGGAAACAAAGCTTTTAATGAAAGTACAATCATGCGGGAAGAGCAGACCTCCCCTGTAAAGCGTGGTTGTGGCATCGGGTAGCTTTGATGAAGTAAGAGGTGCCAGCTAATGGTCCAAAGAGCATGTACGACTTCTCAACACATAGCCATCGTTGGCGTGTAAAATTTTGGAATTTGCACTTGGAATTTGCATTTGAATTTGTGTGCCTGGAATTTGCTTGGACCTGGTTGTTCACCAATGGTGGCGTGGCACACATCTTTGGAGCTAGCATGAATATATCATATGGTATAAAGAGATGTCAAGAGCTGGAGTACATATCTACCTTCACATCCACTGGAGCAGTGATCAAGGCTGATTGCCAGGATCAGGAGTGTAGAAGAGAGAAGGGAGAAAGGATATCAACAGCAGCTACACTCACAGAGGACTAGCGCGACCTACGACCACGACGCGCAGAATACCGCGCACTCAGCCAGCTCACCCAGCCAGCTTTCTGTTGCTTATCATAAAAGGGATACCACTCTTTGTCAACCCACTCATTACAAAGGTATAGCTGTTCACCCAGCGAGCGCTGCTCTAGCTCTTTATCAACAACACTATTAGCATGAGGATGCTGATATAGGCGCGGACGTGGAGAGCCGAAGCCGTGCACATAGTGCACCAGTTCATGCGCAATTGTCGTGATTAGCACACATTCTGGCACTTGCGCAACCTGGAGCAAGGAGTTAATGCCAATGAAGGATGTGTTCTCATCTAACGTCATGCGAATCACTCCCAGGCGCGTCTTCCAGGGATAACAGTAGGCAATACAAACCTCGTTGACAGGTTGAATATCAGCAAAATAACTTTTCCAGATGTGCTCAAGGTACACATTTATATCTCGCTCAGGAGAAAACACACTTGCATCATTTATAGAATTTATGACAGGAGACTCTGCGGTCATTAAGAGCATTTGTGGACTCCTTATGATGGTAACACAATAGGTACTTTAAGACTAGTATAGCAGCACTGCTCTAATCGTGAACATAAGTTTTTATATCTGTAAGAGGTAACCTATCAGGACTTCTCGCCACTACGTGGCTCGCAGGGGTATAGGATGTGTGGTGGAGATGGGTCGGCTTCGCTGACCCATCTCCACCACACATCCTATACCCCTGCGAAGCGTCGCAGACGCTGAGAACATCATGTCTAACAAGAGCTCAGCATGACTTTAGTCTTAAGGGAAAGTGGGGGAATTTCGAAGTGTGCGGATGGGCAAGGGGAGAGTAAGGACAACCAGAGAAAAGGGCGTGGTCTTCACCCTAAGAATCCTTGGGCCAAAAGCTTAAAGGCAGATTGTAGAAAATTAGATTCCACTTAAAGCTGCAAAAAGTGCGCCAAATCTGGCCAATATTGGCAAGTTTTTCGTCATATTTCCGATACTTCTACTCGTATAGAGAATAGATGTGTAGTAGGAATAAGGAGGAGACACAATGTCCTGTACATTGAGCAGCACAATCGAAGCCATTGAAATGCCTCTGTGGTCTCAAGAAATTCCGGCCACATCAGAGGCAGCATACAAGAGATATGAGACCGCGCCTATGGTTGCGATCGCGCCAGTACCTGCCACCAGGGTTTCCCCTACAACCGACAAATTGAGTGAAGAAGAGCTTCACAGCTCATTTGAGGAAGCGCTGGAAGAACGCATCAACTCTGGAGAAATGCGCCGCATCAGCGCCTTGCTTGAGGAGTTGCCTTCTTCTCACCCATTGCCCCACACCGGGCCGCTGGCACCGAAACAGATGGTGCCATCCGAGTTGCAGAAGTTACTCTCCACCCTGGGAACACTAAGCGCGAAGAGCTATGCCTTGCTCATCGGCTTCGGACTCCTGTGTGTGCTGCTTGGCTTCGATCTCCTGGGTCTCCTCCTCCTCACGACACGCTAGTCGCCGGTGTGCAGGGGAAACCTGCCCTCCTGCCATAGAATAGGGATAGCGCTTTTTCCCTCCTCCTTCTCTCGCTTCTGGAAATACTTTCGGTCCGTGAGACGTTGTAGTATACAGGTGTGTTTTTCTGGTTGGGAATGTGGTGCATCTGGCTGGCGAGGCCAGCCAGATGCACCACATTCCCAACCAGAAAAACACAAAAATGCTACTTCTAGCGCGTTTATTTCGTATTAAGTACTAAAGGCAAGGGCGCAGGTAGTTACGCGGCGTCTCGCCGATTGAGAGGAGCGATTGTGCAGCGACGATCAAGGAAGCCACAATTTCCTGCACGCCCCGAGGAGAGTTACGGTCATGTGACCTCCGCCATAGGTCTGGAGGAGACCTTCGGTCACCAGCGGGCCAGGAGGCAGTCTCTCTTCAAGCAAACGCTGATGTGGATTACGGGGCTAATCTGCGCGGTGCTTCTGCTAGGAACCCTGGCTCAGGCCTGGTCCAATAGCCAGTTGACGAGGACGGTACAGAGCGAGCAACTGCGCTTACAGTCCCTGCAACAGCGCAATGACCAGCTCAAAAAAGACGTAAACAAGTATAAAGATCCAGCCGTAATCGAAAGCGAAGCCAGGCAGCAGTTAGGCTATGTACGTCCAGGCGAGAAGCCTGTTGTGGTCGTACAAGCTGATACGACAACCACAACCAGGACAGCATCCACCAGGACCACGAAGAGTGACTCAGGCTACTGGCTGGAGTGGTTGCAGGCCCTCTTTGGCAATGGCTAAGCCATCTCGATAAGCCAAAGGTCCTCTTGTAAGCGTCCAATTCTTGACATTACTTGTATGATAAATGTATAACATCTGTATAGAAATGTCATAACAAGCTTAAACGTCAGGTAACAACAGATGAAGCAACAGCGTGTTCTTGCGGCAAAAATTACCCTTATGATTATTCAGCTCCAGCATTGGCTGGAGCTTACAAGGTTTGTAGTAAGAACATTGCGTTTCGTGGAATGAGGAAGTAGCAGCTACCCGCTAGCGAAACGCACAAACGCAAGTTTGGTGTTTCGCTTTTTTTATTATGATTTTATTCCGAAATCCAACCCCCATTCGGGGACAAGCGCGCTCAGGATTTCGGATAAGAAGATCTTTCTTGCGGATGTTTTCACCGCAATCATCAATGTGAACGAGTTTGAACACATTTAGAAAGGCAGTAACTGGTAATGCGTCCATTAATCGGTATACCTTGCCATGCAGGCGTGGGGGCTGAGTCGGATCGGCCCATATTCTACAACAACATAGCATACATACGGGCAGTGGAAGCAGCGGGTGGCGTCCCTATTCTCATCCCTATTCTTGACGATCTCGCTGGCCTCCAGACGCTTCTGCCTCGCCTTGATGGCTTGTTACTCTCAGGTGGAATCGACCTGCATCCACGTCACTATAATGAAGAGCCACATCCTATGCTGGGAAAAACCAACCCGCAGCTCGATGATTTGGAGCTGGAACTGGTTCGCTGGGTTGTGCGGGAGAATCTTCCCACAATCGGTATTTGCCGTGGTATGCAGATGTTGAATGTGGCCCTGGGTGGCAGCCTCTACCAGGATCTGGAGGCACAGTATCCCCAGAGCTTGAAGCATCCTAACTGGGAGTTACCGCGCAATCAGATCGTCCACCGCATCAACGTTCAGGAGGAGAGCCGCATGGCTGCTATCCTGGGCAAGTACGATCTGGGCGTCAATAGCCTACATCACCAGGCGGTGAAAGAACCTGGTTCCGGGGTCATCATCAGTGGACGAGCAGAGGATGGAGTGGCGGAGTTATTGGAGATACCTGATCATCGCTTTATGCTCGCGGCCCAGTGTCATCCCGAAGAAATCTGGAATGATGAGCCAGCATGGAAAAATCTCTTTGGAGCCTTTATTGAGGAATGCTCTCAGCCTGTAGTCAAGCAACTTCATGCCATGGATACAGTACTCGAGGTTAGTGCCAGGACGGCCTAAGGATTTTTGACCCATGAGAGACGCCTGTACGTCTGAAGTCAGGGATTACGCCCTTCTTTATCTTCACTCGCACACACGTTTACCTGAGCCTACCTCTTATGCGAAAACCAACGCCACTCTCGTGGCTAGCGCTCCGCGCTCAGGTTTTCTGATAAGGCCTACAGTAAAATTGATAATAAACAAACCTATGCCAATGTTGTCATACTTGGTTCTTATTCCGAAATCCAACGCCGCTCTCGCGACTAGCACTTCGTGCTCAGGATTTCGGATAGGTAGACACTAAAAAGTCGAAAGCGGCCACCCAGAGTAGAGTAACCGCTTTCGACTTTTGCGTTTGATCGTATTTATTTGTCCGCAGGAATGTCAGCAGGCGGCGTCAGCGTGCCGCTCTTGATCATCTGCGCGAACTCGTCGGCCTTGGCCTTGGCGTCGGCAGGAACATCGCTCGAAGGCGTCGCATACCCAACACCATCCTGCTTCAGGTCGAAGACGGGAGGAGTGTTGGTGTACTGGTTCTTCGAGAAGTTGACAATCGTGCTGTAGACAGCGGTATCAACGCGCTTGAGAGCGCTGGTGATGACATCGCTGTGCAGGTAACCCTGGTCGGCGTCGACACCAATACCATACACGCCCTTCTGGTTGGCAGCGTCCAGTGCGCCGATACCACAACCACCAGCGACCTGGAAGACGATGTCCGACTTCTGCTGGTCGATCTGGGTCAGGGCCATGTCTTTACACTTGGCGACGTTGGCGAAATCCTGGGAGAAGCCAACCACAACTTTGACCTTGGGATCGACCTTCTGCGCGCAGTACTTGTAGCCCGCGATGTAGTGGTTCACGGGGGGGATCGCCTGGCCACCAACCGCGCTAATGACATTTGAACCGGAGAGCTTTGGCAGCTTGCTCTTGCCATCAAGCTCCATCTGGCCCGCCATCGCACCTACGAGACAACCCGCCTCCTGCTCTTTGAAGAAGAGCGGCGCAACGTTTGGCAGGGTGGTGCAGTCAGACTGACCTGGAGCCGTGGCACAGCCATCAATGATGGCGAACTTTTTGTTGGGGAACTGCTTAGCAACCTGGTAGATAGGGGTCTGCATCAGGAAGCCAACGGCGAAGACGAGGTCAGCAGCCTGGGCAGCCTGGGTCAGGTTTGAGACATAGTCGTTCTGTGATGTCGACTGGATGACGCGCTCGTCGAAGTTCAACTCTTTCCTGGCTTTGGTATAACCAACATATGAGAGGTGGTTAAAACCATTGTCGTTCAGGCCGCCGATGTCGGTTACCAGGGAGACCTTGATGGGGGCAGCGGCGTTACCACTATTAGAATTGTTACCACCATTTGAGCTACCACCACAAGCAGAGAGCACTATGGCCACGAGCGAGAGCAGCAGAGTAATCTGGATGAACCAGCCATACTTACCACGCAAATACGGGCGACGCATTCGATAGGGTCCTTTCTCCTCTATAGATAGAGAAATATATAAAAAAATGTGAACATAGCAACCAGTTATCACAGGTGGCTTGTACGATCACAAAATCGTCACATATAGATCCACTGATATAGAACTGGTATTCCTCAGATTTTGAAGGGTAAAAAATGACCCTTAACAGGACATCTCTCCCCCTGCTTATTTCCACGCACGCTCTCAGGGAGAGTGTGAAAGCTTTTTACTGCCTGCCAGTTTCGTAGTATAGCATTCTTATTGCTGTGAAGCAAAAAAATGCATCCTGAATCAGCACGAAAAAATGGCAGGGTTAAAAACCGCTGCCATTTTAACATATTTTCTCTGGGATTACTACGAGCGAATTTCTTCGAGCAATGAGAGATTGACGAAGAGATCGCAACTCTGGCGCAGGGTGGCAGACATCGCCTCGTCAAAGGCCGCCACTTCAACGCGCACACCATGATCGGAGCAGTAGTCAAGCATAGGCATAAAGTCACTGTCACCACTAACCAGCACAATGCAGTCGACCGCGCGCCCCTCAACCAGGCGTACGACATCCATACACAGATCGAGGTCCAGGTCGGCCTTTTTCGCACCGCTGGAGAAGGTCTTGTAGTTCTTAGTGGTAATGCGATAGCCGAGACCCTTCACGGCCTGCAAGAACATCTGCTCATCACCGGCCTGGGGGCTGGTGGGACAATAGGCCTGTGCACGCACCAGGCGGCGATTACCGCGCAGGAAGTCCAGCAGCTTGCCAAAGTCAACCGACATGCGCAGGGTACGCGCTGAGTAGAGCAGGTTAGCCACGTCGACGAAGACGCCTACGCGCTCGGTCGAGGGGAAAGGAGGCAGGGTGACCGAGACATTGGTGGGAGCCTGCGCTTGACGGCGCATCTCTGTCACCAGGCGGTCTGACTGCAACTGCAAGGCCTGCACTATCGAGTTGGTAAAGTGATTAAACGCGGCGGCGCTGGGCATACCCTCCTGGCCACGACCCGAGCCAGGCGTTGAGACCGGGTAGGAAGGCGTGCGCTGAACCTCGGCACGGGCAATAGTGCGTCCTCCATCGCGGCTCACGACACTGCCACGCGCGGGCGAGGGATCAGGTCCCATAAATGGGCCGGGCAGATCGCCGCCATGATTCATCTGGTTGATCGTGTAGCCCGACACGATGGAATATGCCATCCCTGAAGGAGACTGAGGCAATGAACTCATTGGTGTCGCGAGTTCATTGCTCTGTCCACGCGCGGGTGCGGTTGGCTGCGCTAGCGCTGGTGCGGGTGTTGGCTCTGAAGGCGTCGGAGTAACCGGCGCGCTTGTGCTACCTGTCGTAGGACGATGGCGACGACGACGACGTGAAGATGCCGCCTTCTGCAATTCAGAATATTCCAGGGGTGGCAGATCTTCAGGCGCGATCTCCTCGACGGCCGCCGCCAGGGTTGTATATGTTGGTGTATTATCCGAGTTTGGCGCTACAGGGGATGTTGCCATAGTGCTTATCACTTCTTTCTGGCGCTCATGTCCCCGACGACGCCCATTCTCTTTGACGGGTGGCGTCGCTGTTTCGGAGGCAGTAGAATCCTGATTAGCTTTCTTGCTTGTCTGTCCTTCGCGACCCGCTGCGGTCTCCGCAGCTTTCGGCGCCACTTCTGGCTGGGCTTCGGCTTCAACTGCGCGGATCTCCGGGGTCTCTTTGGTCTCTTTGGTTTCTTTAGGCTCTTCGGCACGCATGGCTGGAGCTGAAGGGGTCGTCCCGTTGAGGGCACTGGGCGCGCCACTGGTGGCAGGCGCCGGCTTAGCCGCTGCTGCTTTTGAGGCAGAGGGACGGTCGAAGCGATAACGACGCGCGGGACGTGGCGGTGTGCTCTCAGCAGGCGCGGGCGCAGCTTCGGGCTGGGCCTCAGCTTCAGGCTGGACCGGAGCCTCAGCCTCATTTGAGGTGGCTTTCTCCTTTTCGCGCTCCTCGCGCAGGTGACGGGCACTATGACGAGGGAAGCGAATACGCGAGGCCGGGCGCAAGAGAGGTGAGACCGCTCGCTCTTTTACTGGCTGAGCGGCGCCCTCCTCTTCGCTCTTCTCCGACTCCACATTTTTCTTCTCTTCGCTCTCGCTCATGCTTGTAGGTACCTCTTCCGTCGTGCGCTCAGGCACTGTCTCCTGCGTGTCAGCAGGGCTAGAAATCGTCTCGTCCAAACGCTCAGGCTCGGCAACGGGAGTAGAGCTAGTCGCCTCTTCTCCTGCCACCATATCCTGGCTCTCTTCCTGCTCCTGCCCAGTCTGCGTACGCTCCACATGGCGCTGAGCCAGGGGTGAAAGCAGCGCGAAGGCCTCTAGCTGAGACTCACGCAGCGAGGCATCAAAGCGCGCCTGGGCCTCGGCCTGGCGAAATTCTTCAATGAAAGAGGTAAAGGAACGAACCTCGTCTTCCTTTGACGGATGTAGCGAGGCAAAGCTTTCCTGACCAAATGGAGACAATTTCTCCTCGATGGCCTGGACATCTACTTCAATCACCGTCGGGGGCTGAGACTCAGGCGTCTCGGCCTCGCTGGAGCCTACTACAGGCAGCAGCTCCTGCTCAGGCGTCGTGGGTGCCTCCTGCACCTGCTCTTCTTTCGCACGCGGGGCTTCGACCGTCTCCTCTTGAGCGGGGATCTCCGCATCAGCTGGTTGCGTTACCTCGGCGCGATTTGTGTCCGTCTCTGAGAGTGTCGATAGCTCCTTCTGAGAGGCATCGGCAACGCTTTCGGCCTTCTCGGCAACGGGTGCAGCCTCTTCCTGCTCGTGTGCGGACGAGGCGGTGCTCAGCTCAGGGGATGGTGCAGATGCAGAAACCTCACTTGACGTGGGCAAAGATGCCTCAGTATCAGTGGAGGAAGATGCTACTGGAGTTGTAGGCTCTTCAGCCTGCTGCTGAGCCTCCTCCTCAACATGCTGCTCCTGAGAAACAGTGTCAGCAACGACAGGAAAGGAGGAACCTGTCACAGCCTCGGACTCAGAAGAAGTGGCGGTTTCAGATGCGGTCGACTCAACCGTTGAGTTGGGGTCTGACGGATGCTCTACAATGTTCGCATCAACGTCATTGTGATCATCAGAATGAGAATGTTTTGTTGTCACTAAGATCTCCAGTCTCAGTCACTACGGACAGAGCACAGGGAATCATCATAGGAAGCACGACCGAGGGATGTGGGCGAAACACTGCACGATGGCTTCTATTGGGAAGGCCAGATAAGCCTATCAGCCCTGAGGCAGATGCTTATCAACAAAGGCCTCTAGAAGTATCTCAATCAGATGCAGTTTCACGACCTACCTGGTGCGTCATCAGCATTTATGCGATTGTGCGTAAGCGAATATACTACCTATTTGAAAACCTGAGCGTGTGAGCGCTAGTCACGCGAGTGGCGCTGTTCCCCTCGCATGGGGAGTTGGTTTTCTCATAAGAAGGTACCAGGGCGAAGTGAAGATCTTTTCTGATGAATCATCGTAGTCAAGTCTCCGCCCTCCATCAACTCTTAGCAGTCCTGCCCTATGGAATGATGTTTACGAACAAAGCACGCAGGCCTTCACCATAAGTGTACACAGCCTCGTGTTATACACGCATGTGTTCTCTGTACTCTAATCCGATCTCGCAAAGTCTATGCCGTTAGAATCATTCGTGTTTTATGCCCTCATTGAGAGGCGAAACACTCGAGGGCAAGGGACGAGGGTTCGATTGAACGTTTTTGTCCGTCCCCGTGTTCAAGGTTGTATAAGGTATCGAATGACGCTGTTCGGGTTTACTGGTATCGTGTTGCTCATGAGATTGCTGTCGGGACGATTGCGCGACCTGAGCATGTGCGGACCGGCGAACAGACAGCCAGACCGCGAGCATCCGCTCTATAGCGGTTACGTTTGAGAGTACCGCGAGCAGGGCCAGCGCCCAGATACCAGTACCAGTAATAAGACCTAAAGCCAGTAGGATGACACGTTCCGGGCGAGCCAGAAGTCCGACCTTGCACTCGATACCCAGGCCTTCAGCGCGCGCTTTTGTGTAACTGACCATCAGCGATCCGACAACAGAAACAAAAATCAGAGTCACCATCCAGCCTTGCTCAAAGGGAGCAGGCCAGACTACGTCATGTACATTGGGATGCTGTAACGCATAGATGAGCAATCCCAGGAGAATGATACTCTCTGAATAGCGGTCGATGGTCGAATCGAGAAAAGCGCCAAAGGTGGTCGCGGCATTTTGGACGCGGGCCATTGCCCCGTCAAACATGTCAAAAATGCCCGCAAACAGCACCAGCCATCCCCCAAGTACCAGTGATCCCTGCGCAATGACTACTGCGGTAAGAATACTCAGCACCAGTCCAATGCCGGTCAACATATTGGGGGTAACACCCGAGCGAGCCAGGGGTTGTACGATGTACATTACCAGTTGCCTGGCTCGTTGCTGTATGCGCCTACTAAACATATATCTATTGTATCATACTTCGCCCCGATGGGACTAGCTCTTTTTGGTAGAAGATGGGCTTTCTCTAAAAAATGGTTGTCAAGCAGACAAATTTCCTATGCAGCATGGTTGGGGAGAACCTGGCTAGCAGCCATGGTGGACCGGTTCCGCGCTTCCTCGTCTCGACCAGGTGCATAGAGGGAAGAAAGTCGCTCCTTTGCATCTTGCTTAACCACCAAAAAGTCTTAGGAGAAAAGTTTGCCCCTCTGTAGGAAGGGCAGTTCTATAGCAACAGTCAATAAGTGGCCTATTATAGCAGAAACTTGTGAGCAGCACCAGGGCGTAGCTCCCTAGTAGCCGCGTACGCCAGTAGCGGGCTCCAGGAGCCCGCTACTGGCGTACGCGGCTACTATTTTGTTTAGGCGATTTGCGCGATATCGGTATTGATTCGTTCGCGACGGGCCTCGCGCCCTTGCTTGCTCATCAGGTAGCGTACCCATTGCGCGTACGCCCCTACATTCCAGAGCTTGCCGCCAGGGGCCGTCTGACCCGCCAGGATCATCGTGCGCAGGTCGGCCGCGTTCTCGCCCTCAAACCAGGTGACGCCACTAGCGATGGCGCTCAAGGAGTGCGCGTCGCTATTGCCCAGTTCCGGCAGGCCATAGCGCTGGCGATTGATGCTCATAGCGACGCCATTGGCATAGATGCCACAAAAGCTGGCGTTCCAGGTCTCCGCGCCGTCGAACCAGACGTCTTGCGCGGCGTGGATGCGATCCATGACGGTACGCTGACAACTATGGCGGAAGAAGCGATGCAGGGGGTGCGCAATAATTGCCAGGCCACCCTGTTCGTGAATCAGATCGATGCTCCGCTCCATGCTCAAACCGGCGGGAATACGCTTCTCGATAAAGAGGCCCAACAGATGCCCCTCTTTCGTGGTTACCTCTTCGCCAACAATAAAGTCGAAGCGGTATGATCCCTCGCGCCAGAGGTCACGTGCGCGCAACGACCCCTCAATCACATCATGATCGGTGATCGCGATGACATCCAGACCGGTGTTATGCTCGACATGTTGGAGTATCTGCTCAATCGTTGCGCTACCATCGCTATAAGTACTATGCATGTGGACGTCGGCTTTGCCATGTTTGCCAGCGGCCTGAGCCTGCTGCAATGTCATTTGTTTGCGGCGCGCCAGTTCTGCGGTCCCAAGCGAAGCGATCGTGTTGCTATTAAGTGCTTTGTTCTCATTGCCAGTGCCATTGTAACCATCACGAGTAACCATGTAGCTCCTTCTATACCTTTCATATCACAAGTGCATACGTACCGATTATTTCACTACAGACAGTACCATGAATGCGTTAAGTTTCCCTCTTAAGACAAGGTAAAATGCGCAAAGTTTTTGTAATATCAGGTAAATTTTGTTAAAAAAATTTCCTCTTCTGCGCATACTCAACCTCGGAAAAAGCTCTGGGAAACGCGCGTTATGCCGAGGCAAGGGTGGCATATCTGTATGATGTTGTCGAAACGTAGAGTTTTTTAAATGCATCTAGTCATTCATGCTCGCGTCGGCCTCGATGAGAGCACTCCCTACGGGAAGCACCTCTAGAATCTGAGAGGGATCTACTAACCGTCCCAGGCGCTCAAGACACTGCTGAAAACGCGAGTGATTTAAAGAACAATACACCTGGCGACCCGTACGGCGCGTCTGAATCAGGCCCGCACGACGCAGTTTACGCAGATGCCATGAGACCAATGGCTGACTGATGTTGAGCATTGCGGTCAGGTCGGTCACCGAAATCTCAGGCTGGCGGGCCAGGTGATAGACGATGGTGAGTCGAGCGACGCCACCCAGGGCTTTCGTCATCATTTTTAGATCGCGCCAGTCTTCCATAAACTGCCTATCACTCTCCAGAGAAGTTGCTTCTCTTTCGTCAACACTTACAACCAACTAGCTCTCCTCCTAAACTATATTATCGGCTAGGAGAGGTCCAGCCTTAACATATAAAGCTTTATTTATATTTTATCCATCTCTCTCCCACATGTCAAGGTATCCATCAACATTTCTTTATGTACCAACAAGGGACTTCTCTGTTTTATGCCCTGGGTTGCCGCCTGCGGCGGCAAGAGAAAAAAGAAGTTGGGGACACCCCAATCCCCGCCAGGGGCGCTGCCCCTGGACCCCGTTTGCCGCTAGAGAGGGGACGCGGGGCACACCCCCATTCCCGCCCTGGACCCCGTTTGCCGCTAGAGAGAGGGGACGCGGGGCACACCCCCATTCCCTGCCCCTGGATCCCGTTTGTCATGCCTTTTTAGGACTCTGGGGTTCGCACAATGGCTGCTCTTGCTGCTAGAATGAGTATATATTCTGATAGAAGGAGTATCTTCATGAAAATAGGTGTAGCACTTCCTATCGCCGAGCGAGAAGGGCAACAGGTGGAGTACGACGAGATCCGCGCCCTGGCGCTCCAGGCAGAAGACGAGGGGCTGGATTCTATCTGGTTCTATGATCATTTGCTCTTCCGCTCGCAGGGAGAACCTACGCGTGGCATCTGGGAATGTTGGACACTTTTGAGCGCCCTGGCCGAGGCGACAAAGCGTGTCGAGTTAGGTACTTTAGTCCTATGTACTGCCTTTCGTAATCCAGCGTTGCTAGCGAAGATGGCTGTGACGCTTGATGCTGTCAGCAAAGGTCGCCTGATTCTGGGGCTGGGCGCAGGCTGGCATCAGCCTGAGTTCGATGCCTTTGGCCTTCCTTTTGACCACCTGGCTGGTCGCTTCGAGGAGGCACTGAGCATCATTGTTCCACTGGTACGCGAGGGGAAGGTCAATTTCGAGGGTAAGTACTACAGCGCCAAAGAGTGCGAGATGGCGCCCGGAAATATTCGCGCCGGTGGGCCGCCTATTTTGATTGGTGCCTCGCGACCGCGCATGCTGGAACTTACGGCGCGTCACGCTGATCTCTGGAATACTTGCTGGCTGGGCCCTGTGGCAGCCCTTGCTCCACGCCTGGCACCTCTTGAGGAGGCTCGCCAGAAGGTGGGACGTGAGGCTGGCAAGCCAGGGGTGACCGTTGGCGTGTCCGTCCATATTCTGGCGGCAGGGGAAGAGGTTCCAGCCGCAGTTGATCGTGAACGCGTTATTGTGGGCACGGTTGAGGAGGTTGGACAGGCCCTGTACGACTATCAGCAGGCGGGCGCGGTTCATTTGATCTGCGCGCTGCGCGAGAATACCAGCCAGGCATACACCCGGTTGGCCCAGGCCGCGCAATACTGCCGCAAGCTACAAGCTCAGTAAAGCCTCGGCAACGACAAAAAACCCGCTTCTCGTGAGAAGCGGGTTTCCTGGTGGGTGACCAGGGAGTCGAACCCTGAACCTGTCGATTAAGAGTCGAATGCTCTGCCATTGAGCTAGTCACCCGTGCGACGCCATTAATACTACCACAGGTCATATACGAAGTCAAGCATTCTGCCAATGAATTTTTTATGATTGGAAAAAAAGATCTGTATGGTTGGCTGGTGGGCGCAGCCCACCAGCCAACCATACAGATCTTTTTTTCCAATTGACCCCTGATTTTGCGCTACTATGTCAGAGCAGGCGTGAGGGCTTTCTCGGCCATGGGGAGGGAGAAGCTGATACGTGTTCCCTCGCCGGGTGTGCTCCTGGCCCAGACCTTGCCCCCGTGGGCGGTGATGATCGCACGCACGATAGAGAGGCCCAGGCCGCTACCACCAGTGGCACCTGTGCGCGAGCGGTCGGCACGATAGAAGCGCTCGAAGATGTGCGGCAGGTCTGCCGAGTCAATGCCCACACCCGTATCCTCGATCCAGACCTCCACAGACTGCCCCGATTCTCCAGGGTGCGCCCCAACCGTTATCGTCCCCCCTACTGGAGTATGACGGCGGGCGTTATCCAATAAATTCAACAAAACCTGGGTAACGCGATCACTATCGGCCTGTACCAGGGGTACATCGTCCCGTGTTTCGTTATGGACGACAATGCCCGCGTGCTCACACTCTGGCTCAATAACGGCTAAGGTCTCCGCTATGAGCTCATGGAGTGAGAGTGGGGCCAGGTCAAGCCTCGTCCGACCAGACTCTAGGGAGGTCATCTGTTGTAGATCTGCTACCATACGACGCAAGCGCTGTACCTCTCGCCCAATACGTTGCGCAGTCTCCTGGCGCGCAGCCGGATCCTGGATCATATCGTCGGCCAGGGCCTCGCTAAAGCCCTGGATAGCTGTCAGAGGGGTGGCCAGGTCATGGGCGATATTGGCAAGCAGTTCCCGGCGCGCCTGCTCCTGGCGCCGCAATTCATTGACATCGGATTCAATAGTATCAGCCATTTCATTGAAGGTCTGCGCCAAAAGCCCCAATTCATCCTGGGCCGCGGGGACGGGCACACGCTGGGCATATTTCCCTTGCTTCATCTGTTCCGCGGCGAGGGTCAGCCATTTGAGGGGCCGCGTCATGCTGCGCGTGAGCAGGAGGCTAAAGAGCAGAACCAGGCTGCCCACAATCAGCGCCGTCAACTCGATTGAACTATTGATGCGATTGATTAGGGCATCCGAGTCGGCCTTGGGATCAGAGATAAACAGGGCACCAATGATCTGTCCATTAATTCTCATGGGAACACTGATATAGATTGACAGGAAGGACCCCTTGGCAGTGGAGACGTTTAAGTAGCCATCATCCTCCTGTCCGTTCAGCGATTTGTGCAGAGCGTTACCGAGCGTAGGATCTTTACAAGAAACGAAGCCATAAGGCTGGAAACATACAATATCCTGCCCACTGGCATCCACAATTTTCTGAATCTCAGGCTCACTAGAAACCAGAGTGCCATATTTATTGCCCCAGGTATAGCCCTGCTGGCGGTATTTATTCTCGTAATAGCCAGCAAAATAGATGGCCTTCTGACGGAGGTTGTCGTGCTGGGCCTCGCGATAAAAACTTTGGATCGCCAGCGAGATCACGATGGAGAGAATCAGGATCGCGCCAATGGTCACAAGCAATAGACTAAGCGTAAGCTTGGTGCGTAGACCAACTTGTGTGATATCGAAAGGCCTCTTCATGCTTCACCTTACCTGCCTGCATCCAAATACCCAGCCAGAGTGGGCCTAGCTCCTCAAGAGGACGACTCCATGCCTGGAGGAACAAACTTATATCCCACGCCCCAGACCGTCTGAATGACCTGTTGCACCTGTTTCGTAGACTCGAGCTTCTTGCGCAGCGTGCCAATGTGGACATCGACCGTACGCCCATCTCCCAGGTAGCTATAGCCCCAAACCTGGTTGAGGAGCGTCTCGCGTGTGAACACCCGGTCTGGAGCCTTCGCCATGAGCGCCAGCAGGTCAAACTCTTTGACGGTCAGCGAGAGCGCCTGTGGGCCGACGGTGACGCGTCGCGCGGGTATATTAATCAATAGGGGACCATAGCTCAGCTCTTCACCTGAGGCACTCTTCTCGTCGGTATGATGCCCCTCGCCCTCCACACCGGGACTGGAATAGAGGCCTGCCCGGCGCAGGATGGCCTTGACACGGCTTATGACCTCGCGGGGGCTAAAGGGCTTAACCAGGTAATCGTCCGCGCCCGAATCCAGGCCTGCGATGCGGTCCTCTTCGCCCTGGCGTGCGGTGAGCATCAGGATAGGCGTATTGGCCCAGGTACGAATACGCCGACATACCTCCATGCCATCGAGCATAGGCAGCATCAAGTCTAGGATCACTAGATCTGGCTTCTCGCGTGCATGGAGTTCAATACCAGCTATGCCATCGTTAGCAGTAACGACGGCATAGCCCGCCTGTTCAAGATAGAGGCGGAGTAACTGGGCAATATTTGCTTCATCTTCAATGACGAGAATCTTCATCATTCTCTACAACCTGTTTCCCTGGAAGAATATGGTGTTACTATAGCAGACGCACATCAAAGAACTTTAAGAAATATGTAAAGCTTTTTTAAGCCACGCACTGACTGCTACTACTCTGTTAAACTTCATTTGAAAGGTATTCATGCCGCCTGCGGCGGCGGGGGAGTGCAGAGGGGCGTTAGCCCCTCTGCACTCCCCACTTCCTCTCCGTTTTCCGCTTCGCGCCATGTTCCAGTCTACTCTCTGGGCCTGAGGTATCCCAGGCGCTCCAGGGCCATATATGCAGCCGCAATCTGTCCCTGTACCAGAAACTCCCCGTGATGAATAAGCTCAAGTAGCTCCGCTGGTGTAACCAGCAGGTTCTCAATGACCTCCAAAGGGTCGGGCTTGGGGACTCCTGTTTGCTGGATATTCCGTGCCAGGTACCACCAGACGCGTGTGCGCGCCCCTGTGGGATTGGCATACATGTGAGCCAGGAACTCCATATCCTCGGCCACTGCGACGCTATAGCCAGTCTCCTCCATCAGCTCACGGTGCGCCGTCATAAGCGGATTCTCAAATTCATCTGGATCGATTCCCCCGGCTGGAAACTCTAGCACCACCTGGCCGATACCATGCTTGTACTGGCGATTGAGCAAGAAGCGACCATCCTCTGTAACGGGTACCACGCCCGCCCAGCCGAAGTTCTCAATGATGTAATAGTCTTCAACGATTGGTCCCCCTGGTACCTCTACGCGCTCGCTACGCACCCGCAAATAGGGAGTATCTAAAAGCCGCCGTGATGATAGTGTCTTCCATGGCTCATGCATATCCTTCAAAACAGGGGTTCTCCTTCACTATAGAAGTATACGAAAATGGTTGCACACACATTGTAGCACTGTAGTAAGGTATGTGGTGTGGAAAAGGCATGCTGGCAGCCACAGGCTGCCAGCATGCCTTTTCCACACCACATACTTGACTCTGGATAGGTGGGGGGCTGGTTTCGAAAGAATTTCATTGACTTAATAACTGGTTGATGGTATTCATCAGAGTATCAATGTCAAAAGGCTTCTCTAGCCCCAGGAGGTGACGTTCCTCTAGTTCCTCGGTGCGCTGGCCCAGGCTCGCGCTGGTGATGATTGTAGGAACATGAGAGAGATCTTTCATGGCATGAAGGCGGTCATAGAGTTCGATTCCAGTCATTTCGCGCAATAGATAATCGATAATTAACATATCAACTTGTATACTATGCGCCAGGTTGAGCGCTTCATGCGGGGTTGTGGCAAGCAGGGTATAAAATCGTGGCTCCTCGGAGAGAGCCATTTTCATGACCTCACCAATGGCCTCGTCATCTTCAACAACGAGAATCACCTTGAGGGTTTTGTTCTCCACATTCTGGTCTTTCACCATATTCTACCTTCATTCCACTTAGTGCAAAACAGTTGACATTTCCATTTTTCTCTTGTTATACTCTTTTTGCCGATATAAGCCGGCTGCGAGAAAAGGTTGCTGAGCTACCACAACATTTCTTCGATCCGTCTGAGGATCCTGCAATCAAATGGGTTATCACCATTCTCTATCCTTATCGACAACACAAAGGTGGAGATGAAGGTTGGAAGCAAGCTGCCAAGTGAGAGATCTTCCCCAGCCAGTAGGGACCAGCGTCAGTGCATCCAAAGGTGATGAATCGCCTTTGGATGCACTGACGCTGGTCACATCGAGTTTGAAACATTTCTTAACAAAATCAAAAACTAGTCGCATCAAGTGGAACCGTTTCGCCGGTGCCTCGCAATAGGAAGCGCTGGATTTTGCCTGTCGCGGTCTTAGGGAGCTCGGCGCGGAACTCGATGTAGCGCGGATACTTGTGGGGTGCCAATCGCCCCTTCACAAATTCCTTAAGCTCCTCTTCCAGGGCCTCCGAAGGCTCTATACCCTGCTTGAGAACCACATAAGCCTTGGGCTTGACGAGCTGTGCCTCGTCTAAGTCAGCTACTACCGCCGCTTCAAGCACCATGGGATGCGCGATCAGGGTGTTCTCGACCTCTACTGGTGAGACCCACTGCCCACTTACTTTGAGCATGTCATCGGAACGCCCACAATACCAAAAGTACCCCCCCTCATCGAGATAATATTTGTCACCAGTAGAGATCCAGTGTCCCTTGATCGTATCCTTCGTCTTCTCGTGTTTGTTCCAGTATGAGGCGGCAATACTCTCGCCACTGATCAAGAGGTTGCCGATATCCCCCTGAGGTACAGACTGGCCCTGTTCATCGACCAGGAGCGCCTGGTAGCCTGGAACAAGCTTGCCCGTGCTGCCGGGCCGGATATCGTCAAGGCGATTGCTGATAAAGATGTGCAGGATCTCAGTTGAGCCAATGCCATCGAGAATGGGTACCTGGAAGGCATCCTGCCAACGCCGCAGGAGATCGGCGGGCAGCGCCTCACCAGCGGAGACACAGACACGCAGCGAGGAACAATCAAAGCGGCGTGCAGCCTCAGGCAGCGCCAGCATACTGGCATACAGGGTGGGAACGCCAAAGAAGATGCTCGGGCGATACTGCTCAATCACACGGAACATGTCTTCCGCCACGGCGCGCCCTGGATAGTGGATAGCGGAGCCACCAACGCCAAAGGGGAAGTAGAGACCATTACCCAGGCCATAGGCGAAGAAGAGCTTGGCAGCGGAGAAAGTGACATCCTGCTCATGTATGCCCAGAACGGCGCGGGCATAGTACTCTGTGCAGTACAACATATCGTGCTGCAAGTGTACGCAGCCCTTGGGGAAACCTGTGCTACCCGAGCTATAGAGCCAGAAGGCGCTATCATCCTTGCTGGTTGCCGCCTCCTCCAGGCTCGCCGAGGCCCGCGCGATCCACGGCTCAAATGCATGCGTCCGGGCATCAGGTGCGCTCTGTGTGCCGCTCTCTTCAACGATCACAATATGGCGCAGAAAGGCCAGTTGTGGGCGTAAGGCCTGGATAATTGGCCAGAGCGAGGCATGGACCAGGAGCACACGCGCACGGCTATCATTCAGCATATAGAGATAGTCAGCAGGGCGGAGCAGGGTATTCATGGGAACGGGGACCGCGCCAATCTTGATCGCGCCAAAGAAGGCCGCGGCAAAGTAAGGAGAATCGAGTAAGAGCAGGGCGACACGTTGCTCCTGGTCTACTCCCAGGTCGAGGAGCGCGTTGCCCACGCGGTTCGCCAGTTCGCTTACCTGGGCATAAGTGTAGGTCTGGCCCTCGTAATAAATGGCGGGACGCTCGCCGCGCCCCTCTACAAGATGACGATCCAGAAAGACTGAGGTCGCGTTGAGCTGATCGGGAACAATAACCTGTGGCGTCGCGGGGTCGTGTACGGGCTTAGTGTAGAACATTGGCACACCTCTTTCATCTTCGAAAGATAGCCAACCAGGCGCGCAGGCGCGTCTCGTATGGCAAGCAAACGACATCCAGACGATTGGAGGTAAGCTACGAGACGCGGTTGTGCGTATGTACGCGTATGTACGCGTACATAAAATAGCGCTTACACTTCTGCGCGGAAGCGTATATGAAAGAGGAACTCACGGTTCCCATCGCGTCCCAAAATTGGAGAATCACACACCTCCAGTACTTGTAGCGCTGTATGCTGGGGAATCCATTCCTGCAATTCACGCAGGACACGTTGGTGAACCTCGGGATCGCTAATAATACCACTGCCTCGGTCCACCTCGGCCTTGCCAGCCTCAAACTGCGGCTTGACAAGCGAGGCGATCCAGGTTTCGGGCGAACGCGCTAAGAGGGGTTCAAGCGCGGGTAGCACGAGGCGTAGCGAGATAAAAGAGACATCAATAACGGCGCACTGCATTGGCTCTGGGAGTGACTCCAGGTGCCGGATATTGGTGCGCTCCATCACGACCACGCGTGGATCGTTGCGCAGAGACCAGGCCAGCTGGCCATGCCCAACGTCGACCGCGTAGACAAGCTGTGCTCCATGTTCAAGCAGGCACTGGGTGAAGCCGCCAGTTGAAGAGCCAACGTCTATCGCCACGCGACCAGTTGGATCGAGATGAAAGGCGTCCAGGGCCTTCTCCAGCTTCAGTCCGCCACGGCTGACATACTTCATTTCGGGCGTGATCTCTGCAAGGCGACACGCTACATCGAGTGGTATCATCGAACCCACCTTGTCAACCATGCGCTCGCCGACAAAGACCTGGCCGGCCATGATCAGCGCACGCGCACGCTCACGACTTGGTACCAGCCCCCGCCTCACCAGGGCGACATCGAGTCTCTCTTTATTCGCGGCCATAAAAATGCTTGTGCATCCTCCCACACTCCATGCAAACCATGTTCTTATTTAGTATACCTTATTTTTCGCTTATGCCTGGTTGTAGTAGATCAGGGCACCTGCGCCGACGAGACCGACGTTGGGACCCAGTTCGGCGGGTACGATGCGCGCCATCTCGCGAGGCACCTGCATCGCGCGCTGCTGGACGATGGCACGCGCGGGTGCCAGCAGTTGCTCGCCCATCTGCATCAGCCCACCACCCAGGACAATGAGTTCGGGATTAAAAATATGAATGATGTTGACCAGGCCAACACCCAGCGCCTCTGAAGCCTCGCCCAGGACCTGCTGGGCCAGGAACACACCAGCCGTGGCGGCCTGCGCGACCAGGCGCGCGTCTACACGTAGCTCTTCGTCCGCATGCAGCCCAGACTGTTGCTGGCGCGCAAAGCGCAGGAGTTCTTCGCCCTCGCCACGGGCGATAGCAGCCAAGACACGGCGCGCGATGCCCGTTCCCGAGGCCAGGCCCTCCAGGCAGCCAACATTACCACATCCACATGGCTCACCACGCCAGTCAACGGTAATATGCCCCAGTTCACCCGCGGCTCCCGCGATCCCCTCCAGAATCTTGCCGTTAGTGATCACGCCACCACCGATGCCAGTGCTGATGGTCAGATAGACCATTTCATTGCTGCCACGGCCCGCGCCAAAGAGATGCTCGCCCAGGCCAGCCGCGTTCGCGTCGTTCTCCAGGTAAATAGGTAGCTGGTAGTGTTCGGCAAAGATGTCTCGCAGGGGGATATCGGTCCAGCCTGGCAGATTGGGGGGTGAGATCACGACACCAGTGCGGTTATTAAGTGGCCCCGGCGCGGCAATGCCAATGCCCGCTATTTGGGCAGGCGTGAGCTGAGCATCAGCTAAGGCCTGATCTACCGCCTGGAAGAGGCGTGGAATTACACGTTCGGGGGTACCGTTGTCACCGGTAAGCAGATTCGCGCGCGAGAGCAAGGTCGCACCCTGCAATACCGCCGCCCGAATCTGCGTCCCTCCAAGGTCAACTCCTACCACCAGAGGATAGGAAGCGTACGTTGTCTGGTTGTCACCAATCATATCAGCTCCACAGGTCTGCTTTTTTGTTAGATGATACTCCATTTCCCCAAGAGCGACAAGATTGATAGAGATGTACTTTGGTACATTTATCTATTCCGAGTTACTACAATATGCTCATGCCGTTCTTTTACTTGAAAGCGGTAAATACCAGGGAGCAACCGTTTATTCATACAAAATATGGCAAATGATCGTCTTTAGTCGCGGCTTCCGCGCCTGACCTCTAGCAGTGGGGGAGCCGTGTAACATCAAATGATGTGCTTTGTGGATGAGGAGGGTGAGAGATGACGACGCTACCAAACCCAGGCCCCGATATGCCTTTGCGGCCTTTTCACAGCCTGCGCGACTTCGGCGCCTTTCAACACGTCCCCCAGACAACCCCACACGTAACAGTACCGGGCGCCCCCGAACCCCGTCAACCCATGGCGTATGCTACGCATCGTCCCCAGGTCAGGCAATCCCAGGTAGCGAGTACACAGATAGACACAGGCAAAGTTGCGACCGATACAGAACAGCTACAGCATGAGCAACGAAAGCGCAGGCTGATGATCAGCCTGCGCGGGAGTGTGAGCCTGATGCTGCTTGGCTACCTGCTTATTACGGCTCCCTGGACATCTTTGTTCACAACATTGCATGCGCTAAATCTCGGTCTCGTGGGCATCGCTTTCCTCCTGGGTGGCATGAGTAGCGTGGCCTACGCCTTTCAATGGCATCGCTTGTTGCGCGCCGAACATATTCGCTTTGATCTGGCGGACCTTATCAAGCTTCACCTGGTCAGCCTAACATTCTACCATTTTCTCCCGACCAGTATAGACGGGGATACGCTTAAGGCTACCTATGTTGGCAAATGCGCCGATAACCCTACCGGGGCGGCGAGCGCGATGATGCTTTGTCATGTCACCAGTTTTCTTGGCATGCTTGTGATAGCAGTGCCTATGCTGGTGTTACGCCCTGAGCGTTTTCCCTTCGCTATAAGCATGTGGTTTGTCCTGCTTGCGCTTGGCATTGGTGCGCTCTTCAGTGGCGCGCTTCTCGTCTCCTTGATGCTGCCAGAGATCATCTTTGGCAAATGGCTGGAGTATCGCCCGGTACGCGCCCTGCTGCTCCTGGGCAATGCCCTTAGTATCAGCCTCAATCGACCACGCTCTCTGCTCTTCGCCATTAGTTATGGCCTGCTCTCCTGGCTCTGCGCCATCTTTAGCTGTCAGACCTGCGCCCTGGCTCTGGACATGCATATACCGCTCGCTTTCTACTGCGTGGCTGTGCCCCTGGTCACCCTGGTTTCAATCCTGCCTATCTCGCTCTGCGGCTTTGGTCTGCGTGAAGTCATTCTTATCGCTGTCTTTAGCGCCGCGCCCATCCCAGCGGGAAGCGCGCTTGCCCTGGCGCTGCTCCTGGATGCCCAACTCCTCTTCTTTAGCGCGCTTGGAGGCTATCACTACTTCACCCTAGGACGCCATAGTGTTTAAATAGTTTGAGAGTGTGCTGCGTGCTGGCAAGCTGCCAGCACGCAGCACACTCTCAAACTATGCCTACATACATAGACACTCAACCGTATATGTCGTACACTGATACAATCTTCCAGACCTTGACTGAATGAACAAATGTTCGTATTCTATAAAGTAATATATTGACGGTATAATATTTTCCCGTTACAGGCACATATGAATCGCGCATGGAGGAGGCGCCATGGGGGCAGATTTCGCACACTTGCACGTGCATACCGAGTATTCTTTGCTCGATGGCTTGAGCCACATCAAAAAACTGGTACAGCAGACAAAAGAGCTAGGTATGCAGCACCTGGCGATCACCGATCATGGAGCAATGTACGGAGCGCTTGAGTTCTACAAGGCCTGTCGCGCGGGTGGCGTCCATCCTATTATTGGCTGCGAGGCCTATCTCACGGAAGATATGCAGGACCACTCCAGGCGCTTTAGCGATGACTATTACCACCTCCTCCTGATCGCGAAGAACAATACCGGGTATCGCAACCTGATGAAATTGACGACGATTGCGAATACCGAAGGCTATCATCTGCGCCCCCGCATCGATAAAAAAGCCCTGGCACAATATGCCGAGGGGCTGATCGTCACCTCAGGCTGCCTCTCCGCCGAAATTCCCAAACTGCTCCTGGCGGGTAGACAGCAGGAGGCGCAGCAGGCTGCACGCTGGTACCAGGATGTCTTTGGACCCGAGAACCTCTATCTTGAGATTCAGGAGCACCACGGCGTCTGGGATAATGATACTCCTTCCCCCCAGGAACGCCTCAACCAGATGCTCTACCAGATGCACAAGGATCTCCACATCCCTTTGATCGCCACCAATGACCTGCATTATATTCGCGCCGAAGACGCTCAGTCTCATGATGTGCTCTTATGTATCCAGACCGGCAGGCAGATCGATGCCCAGAAACGCTTCAAGTTTGATAGTCGCGAGTACTACCTCAAGAGTCCAGCGGAGATGCTCCAGCTCTTCCCCGAACTTCCGGACGCCTTGAGCAATACGGTCCGCCTGGCCGAGCAGTGCGAGGTCGATCCCCTGGCTCATAAAGCCAGCCTTCCCCAGGTGCAGATCCCAGCGCAGTATGCCTCCGCCAACGACTATCTCTACGCCCTCTGCCTTGAAGGCGTGAAGTATCGCTTTGGCGAGCTGACGGAGCCTATCAAGCGCCAGCTCGACTACGAGTTCAGCATTATCATGCAGATGGGCTACGCGACCTATTTCCTGGTAGTCTGGGATTACGTTAACTATGCGCGCTCGCATGGCATTCGCTGTTCCGCACGTGGCTCGGCGGCTGGCAGCCTGCTAGCGTATGTGCTGGGCATCACTAACGTCGATCCCCTGCGTTACCAGTTGCTCTTTGAGCGCTTCCTCAACCCCGAGCGCGCCGATATGCCAGATATCGATATGGACTTCCCGGATGATCGCCGTGAAGAAGTTATCAACTATGTCGCGCAGAAGTATGGCGTGGACCACGTGGCGCAGATGGTCACTTTTAACACCATGGCGGCCAAGCAGTCGGTCAAAGACGTTGCGCGTGCCATGGGACGGCAGGACGTCGGCGACCGCATTACGCGCCTCATCCCTACTGGTCCCCGTGTTACCCTGCGCGGCTCGCTGGAGAGCGTGCGTGACCTGACCTCTACCTACGAACAAAATCCGGAGGCACGCGAGATCATCGACCAGGCGCTGGAGCTGGAAGGTGCCGTGCGCAATACTGGCATCCACGCCGCAGGCGTCATCATCTCCTCGGAGCCGCTGGAGCTCTTTGCGCCCCTGCAACTGCGCGACTTCCGCGATGCCAGTAAGGGCTTTATTACCCAGTTTGAGCAATCACACCTTGAGGAGTTGGGGCTGGTCAAGTTTGACTTCCTAGGCCTCTCCAACCTGACCATCGTCGATAACACGCTCAAGTTTATCAAAGAGGCGCGCGGCGAAGAGATCGACCTGGAGAAGCTGCCCCTTGATCTCACGGGCGACCCCAAACAGGATCGTAAGCGCGCTAAGGCTTTTGAGCTGCTGGCCGCAGGCGAGACAACCGGCATCTTTCAGCTTGAGGGGGCGAAGATGCGCGAGTATATCAAACAGCTCAAACCCACCAGTGTCGAAGATATTATGGCCATGATCGCCCTCTACCGGCCCGGTCCTATGGAGAGCATTCCGCACTTCATTGATGCCAAGCATGGACGTCGAGCCGTGCAGTATCTCGATGAGCGACTCAAAACCTGGCTGGAGGAATCGTACGGCATTATCGTTTACCAGGACCAGGTGCTCCTCATTGCCGTCAACCTGGCGGGCTTCTCCTGGGGCAAGGTCAACAAGTTCCGCAAGGCTTTGAGCAAGAAGATCATGCACGAGGTCGAGGGTTATAAGGGCGACTTTATTCAGGGCTGTATCCATAATGGCATGTCGCCTAAGATCGCCGAGGAGCTATTTGAGCAGATCAAGCCCTTTGGTGGTTATGGCTTTAACAAGGCCCATGCCGCCAGCTATGCCGTTGTAGCCTTCTCTACGGCCTACCTCAAGGCCAACTATACCGCCGAATTTATGGCCGCCACGATGACGACCGAGGCCGCGGACGCCAGGAAGATCGCCAACGCCATTGCCGAATGCAAGCGCATGGGAGTCAAAATCCTGGGTCCAGACGTCAACAAGAGCAGCAAGGGTTTTACCGTTGAAGAGGGCGGTGTGCGCTTTGGCCTGCTGGCGATCAAGGGCATTGGCGACGCCCCGATTGACGCCATCATTGAGGCCCGCCAGGCCAAGGGACCCTTTAAATCCCTGGCGGACTTCTGTATCCGCGTTAATCCTCAGTCGGTCGGCAAGGGTGCCCTCGAAACGCTCGCCAAGGCCGGGGCATTGGATTCACTTGGGCGAGGCGAGCGCCACGTCCTGCTGGCCTCGCTGGAGCGCGCCATGCAGTATGGCAAGGGCGAGCGCGAGGCACAGGAGCGCGGCCTGCTCAGCCTTTTTGGCGATATTGAAGAGCATGGAGGCGCCCTGGCCTTTAGCCTGGCCACCAATGTTGAGGAAATTCCCATGCAGCAGTTGTTGGATTGGGAGCGCGAGCTGATCGGTGTCTACATTACGCAACATCCCCTGACGCACCTGAGTGACACCCTGGCGAGCAAGGGCGTCACACATCACCTGGGGCAGATCACAGATGAACTCACTGGCCAGAAAGTCATTGTTGGAGGCATGATCAAAGAGGCTCGGCGCATTACCACCAAAAAGGGCGACGATATGTGCGTCATCCAACTAGAAGATATGTATGGTACAGTCGGCGTGACCGTCTTCCCACGCCTCTACGCTCAGACCAGGGAGCGCTGGGTAGAGCATAGCATCGTGATCATAAAAGGGGGAGTTCAGGTACGGCGCGACGAACCCGAAATCATCTGCGACGCCGTCGCGGTCCTGGAAGTTGAAGAGGTGGAGGCCCCGCGCAAGCCCTACCAGGTCTGGCTCACGATCCAGATCAGCGGCAACGACCAGCAGGCCATTGAAAACGACATGCTCAAAGTGCAGGATATCTATCGTTTCATTCAGGAGCGTCCGGGACGCGACCACTATGAGATCCTGGTTAGTAATGGAGAGTGGCAGGTACGCCTGACGCCCGGTGACAACACCATGCACTACAGCGAAGAACTGCATCATAAGCTTGAAGATGTTCTGGGTGAGGGCGCGGTGGAAGCTACGCTTGCCGGTTGATTCTCGCAGCGCGGACCTTTTTTCTTTGACAGCAGAGATGGTCAGCCGTTATACTTAGTAGCAACCATTAACCCTAGCAATTCGTACTAAGTATTAATCGCAAAAAATATACATATCTAAATAGTTTAAAAGAGAAGGCTTGAATATCGTGGGCGCAGAATATCGCGAGTCACCAACTGACTCAAGGCCAGTCTCTGGCCCTACTTCTAGCAACATGCCGCCGCATGAGCCACGCCAACCAGGCTCACAGCCCGCGGCCAATCCAGGGCAACACCCATTCGACAAACACCAGGTAGTGGAGACACCTCGTCCCGCGATCCAGGTCTCTTCTCATCACTATAATGATTATCCAGGTGACAGCTACCAGGAACCTGTGTACCGGGAGCATGTTTCTGGCTATCTAGGGGCGCCATACCGGCCACCCTTCCCTCCTACGCAGGCTGGACAGCCAAATGGACAGGTGCATCAGCCATACCAGCCTCAGGCGGCCCATAATGGGGCTTATGGGGCACAGCAACCCTATGCCCCTCATGCGCCCTATAATCCTTATGCTCCCGCTTCCTACGCACAACCCCATTACTACTATGGGCAGGTGCCATATGGCTATCCATACACCTATGGCTACCCTTATGGTTACTATGTGCAACCCGAGGTTAAGGAGCCAGGGCGCACCTACCAGCTCACAATGGGTATTATTACCCTGATTGCATCGGCCCTCGCCTTTCTGGGAGGTCTCTTCTGTGTGCTCATGCTGGTGCTTACCTCGACCTTAGAGACCGCGACCTCCAACCTGCCTGCGGACCAGCGCTTCGCGTCGATCAGCCTGTTCACGGCCCTCGCCTTCGCGGGCATCATTGGTGGCGCAGCCTGCGGCTATCACAGCATTCGCGCGCTGCTGCGTAAACAGTCATGGGCCTTTAAACTTCCACAATTCTGGATTTTCCTGGCCCTCTATGTGGTCTTGATCGGTATCGCGATCGCGATGTCCATTGGCGGTGTGGCCACCGCTAGCATTCCCCTGACACTATTCTTGATTGCCCTGGCGGGCGTCTTCCCAGCCCTTACGGTAGCCTCCCTGGCCATTCGCCACATTCGCAAACCGAAGACCGCCCCCTGGCCCACGACCTGGAGACGTTTTATCGTCGCCATGGTTAGCGGCGCCACCATCTCAATTGTGCTGGCCTCAGTGCTGGAGCTACTACTCGAAGTGGTAGTCAGGCTCGTCCTGGGGACCTCCAGCAGTATTCTAAGTAATCCCGATCAACTCCCAAGCGATCCTCGGAGTATCATCGCCTTGCTGGTCACGCTGTCGATCATCGCGCCCCTGGTTGAAGAGGCCGTCAAGCCCCTGGCCGCGATCACGATGCTTGGGCGCATGCGCAGCGCTGCCGAGGCCTTTGTCATGGGCATGGGCTGCGGTATCGGCTTCGGCTTGGTGGAGACCGTGATGTATATCAGCACGGGCTACCAGGACTGGCTCCAGGTCGCGCTCCTGCGCAGTAGCGCCTGCCTGCTCCATGGCTTTGGCGCAGGCATGGTCTCGCTGGGCTGGTATTATCTCACGCATAAAAACTCCACCAAGAAATACAATCGCATCTTGCTGGGCATCGGGTGTGGCGCATACGCTGTACTCCAGCACGCCATCTGGAACGGCTCAACCGGGCTGGAGCTACTCCCTTTCTTCCCCAAGGACAATTTCCAGCTTGGCACCTTCTCGCTCAGCCCCGAGTGGGCGATTGTACCCGTCTACGTCGTGCTCTCCGCGCTTATGATCGCCTTCCTCCTCTTTGTCACCAGGAGGTTGCGCACACAAAACAGCCAGAGCACACCCAAAGAGGCACAGCCCCAACAGCAACCACAACAGGCATGGAATGCTGTTCCACAACCAGCCCGCGTTAGCTAGAGTAAGAATGACAGTATGGTGGGTTTGAGCAAAAGCTCAAACCCACCATACTGTCATTCTTACTTTATTTTACTTGCTTTTTCACGAACGCCATGTTATAGTTGGGCTATATATACATACTCTTCACATATAAGAAAAGGAGTTATACATGTCAGCCACCACATTCTCTCTCTTCGGCGCCGTAGCCTCACATGGCCGCGTAAGTGATGAGCATGAGTGTTGTGGGTATTCATGTATGGCAACAATCTCCACACTCAGCCTCAGGTAAGCTCTCTCCGCGAGATGTCCCTGCTCTATTACTCATTCCTACGCTCAAGCAGCTAGCTTGAACAGCCAGAGTGCTACGCTCATGGCCTTTTTCTATCCACTTTATCAAGGACCACCATGAGGAATGCGCCCTAAGGCTTTTTTTGTCTGCTTTTTTCACTGAGGAGAAATAGAGCATATGCATTCTATGAGCCGGAAGCTCAATGCTTATAGCGTATACCTGCTTATGGTCGGAATCGATTCCCTGGCCCGCAGTATTATGTTTCCCCTTAACCTCATTTACCAGGCCGAGGTCGTCCATCTCAATCCCTTGCAGCTCGTTCTGGTTGGGACCACGCTGGAAACCGCCTGCTTTCTGGCCCAGATTCCCACCGGTGTCATCGCCGATGTGTATAGTCGTCGCCTCTCGGTCGTCATTGGCTATCTCCTGACGGGAGTGGGCTTCCTGCTTGAGGGCCTGGTACCCACCTTCGCGGCTGTCCTGCTGGGAAATATCCTCTGGGGAATCGGCGCAACCTGCATCGATGGCGCCCAGGAAGCCTGGGTCGTTGACGAGGTCGGCGAGAAACACGCCGGCCGCATCTTTACTCGTGGCTCGCAGATAGGCCAGATTATGGGTCTGATCGGCATCCCTATCAGCGTCGCCCTGGGTAGCCTGCGCCTCAATGTTCCCGTTGTTACAGGCGCGCTGCTGATCACGCTCCTGGGGCTAGTTCTCCCCTTCATCATGCGTGAGGATGGCTTTACGCCGACGCCCCGCGAGGAGCGCAATTCCTGGAAATCCATGGGACGCCAGCTCACGGATGCCCGACACATGGTCAGCCTCAAGCCCATGCTGGTCAGCATCTTTGGCGCAACCCTCTTCATGGGCCTCTCCAGCGAGGGCTTTGATCGCCTGAATCAGATACACTTTCTACAGGACTTTACCTTTCCAATCCTGTGGGGCCTTACACCCGTCATCTGGTTCGGCATCATCAGCGCGGTCGGCTCACTCCTGGGCATCGCCACAACTGAGCTGGTCAACCGCCGCCTGAACCTGAATCACGCACCCTCCCTGTTACGCGCTCTAACTATCATCAATTCGTTGTTGCTCATCAGTATGCTTAGTTTCGCCCTGGCTGGCAACTTCTACCTGGCCCTCATCGCTGTCTGGGGCGTCGGGGTCATGCGTACCGCAAGCCGCCCGCTCTATAACACCTGGGTCACACAGAACAGCGACTCACGAGTGCGCGCCACCATCTTCTCAGCCACAGGCATGATCGATGCCATTGGGCAAATCGGCGGTGGCCCAGCCGTTGGCTACATTGGCGAGCGCGTCTCTATCCGCGCCGCCCTGACAGCTGCAAGCCTGCTCTTGAGCCCCATCCTCTTCTTCTTCCTACGCAGCTTCCGCCTGTTCCAACAAGGGGAAAATACCTCCTTGGAGGGCCAACCACCGGAAGTCGCCACGTAAATAGAGTAAGAGAGACGGGTACTGGTTATGTGCGAATGCACGTGACCAGTACCCGTCTCCCTTTCCCTTTGAGCGCCGAGCTATTGAATTCTCTTTTGCTCCTTGCCTCGGCTTGCTCCGCCCATACCCTCTTCCCGCGAAACGTCTGCGGCATGAAGGCACTCCTGAAGAAAGAAAGACATGAGATAGGTAAAGATTGCTATAATCTGTAGCACAAGGAGGAAGCTATGATGCATTATCCGGTGAAAAAGACACATGAAGAGCGCTTACAACTTGCGCAAGAAATCGTGGCAAAATTAAAAGAGCGATATCGGGATAATTTGCTGGCGGTTGCCATTATTGGTTCGGTGGCACGGGGAGAAGATAAAGATTTCTCTGATCTCGATATGATTGCCGTGATACAGGGCGCAGGTATCGCAGACGATTTTAACGCTATCATTGATGGGTTGAAGTATACAGTTGATGTCTTCAGCCAGGATATCATCCTCGGAAAAATCACAACCGTGCATATGCGCTGGCCCTTTCTGGCGGGCAAATTTGTCACGGCTATCCCTTTATATGATGAGCAGGAAGTGTTTGCCTCGTATAAAGAGACCTTCCAAACCCTTGTACAGGGAGATTTTGCACCTTATGTGAGGCAGGTGTTTGTCGAAGAGATCTACGAGGAGTGCAACAAATTCATCAACATAACCTATACTGGCAGCATGGGCCAGGCCTACTACAATGCCTATCACCTCTTCACCAAATTCGCCATCTTTCTTGGCATTATCAACAAGTCGTTTTATACCAGTGCTGTTGCCCTGCCTGAGCGGGCAATGGCACTCCCAATCAATTTCCCTTCATTTAGGCTTCTTGGGAGATTTGTCACAGGAGAAGTCATCCATAGTCCTGAGCAGCTGCGAGATTTTGTTGAAGGTATGATGCTTGAGGTCATAGACTATCTGCGAAGCAAAAGCATAGAGTTTGAGACGAGAGAAATCTCCTTTGAACTTTGAACATGAAACCTTTTCAGAAAGGGAGCGCGAGGTGCCCCCGAAAAAGCTCTTTTCCTGCTTTTGCTCACCGCCGCAAGCGCGAAGAAGACTTAGCAACCCCATTGAAGGTCAAAAAAAAGCTTGACAGCGCCATCAAAGCCATGTTATGCTATATAGAACAAACATTAATCGTATACAGGCGATGAATGGGACATATTAAGTAGTTATCCCAACACACAGAGAGCGATGCCATGGCTGCAAGCATCACAGTTGGTCCTGCTTAATGACACCCCTGAGCCAGGCAGTGAACCGCCTACAAAGAACGATACACTAGGCGCAGTAGCTGTTCCTTCGGGATCGCGCCCGTTAACGCGCGACGGTTTTACTCTTGCGTAAGCACAAAGATAAAACCGACTGAGGCTCCTTGAGAGGTCTGCCTTGTAAAGGCTACAGACTGCTCGGGGCAAATGGTGGTGGTACCACGACAGGCAAAAAGCAAATGATGCCCTCGTCCTCCAAAGGATGAGGGTTTTTTGTTTTGTCCGTCAAGCCGGCACACGTGACTTCTCGCGCCTGCAGCACACCGCTTACCCAGAAAAGAAATGCACACCGAGAAAATATAGCGGAGAAAGGATGCCTATGGAGAGTGATGACGGTAATGACGACGATGACAACAATTTGAACCTTTGGGGAAGCACCTGACAACTGCATGTCTGTATGACTCCAGGTATGCTTCCCTGCGCTCAAAACACAGAAATTTTATGAGAAGGAGCATACACCATGCAGAAGGCAAGAACATTAACTACGGAAATCCATAAACATGTCGGTGAGCGCGTACGCGTGCAGGGCTGGTTGCAATCCTGGCGCCAACTTGGCAGTATTCATTTCCTCGTTATTCGCGATGGCTGGGGCCAGATTCAGGCCGTGGCCGAGAGCGAGGCAGAGATCACACCCCTAACCAAGGCAGAGGCGGGAGTTGAAAGCCTGGTCACGATTGAAGGGCTGGTCGAGAGCGTTCCCCAGGCCCCCGGCGGCATTGAGCTCCACAACCTGGCGATTGAGCTTATTGAGCCGATTCGCGAGACGCCTCCCTTCCCTATTAACAAGCGCAAGATCAACGCTCAGCTTAGCACGCTGCTTGATCACGCCGTAATCACACATCGGCATCCTACCCGGCGAGCAGTGCTGCGCCTCTCGTCCGTTCTGTCACAGGCCTTTCGCGAGAGTGTGCTCACCCGAGGCTTTACCGAGATCCACACGCCCAAGATCCTTGGCACGACCACGGAGGGTGGCGCCAACGTCTTCAAGCTCGATTACTTTGGACGGCCCGCCTACCTGGCGCAAAGTCCACAGCTCTACAAGCAGATCATGGTTGGTGTCTTCGAGCGCGTCTTTGAGGTTGGTCCCGTCTTCCGGGCCGAGGAGCATGACTCAACACGCCACCTGAACGAATATGTCAGCCTAGACGTAGAGATGGGCTTTATCGAGAACCATTTCACGATTATGGCGCTCCTACGCGACATCCTGGCAGACATTATTGGCGCTTTTCAGGAGCACTGCGCACCCGAACTAGAACTGCTCAAGGCCAACCTGCCTGTTGTGCCGGCCGAGATCCCACATATTCACTTTCAGGACGCCCAGGAGCTTATCCTGAAACTGCACAAGGTCGACGTCAGAGGCGAGCCAGACCTCTCGCCCCAGGACGAGCGCTGGCTGGGAGAGTGGGCGATGAAGGAGTTTGGTAGCGACTTCCTGTACGTAACGGGCTATCCCACGAAGAAGCGCCCCTTCTACACCCATACAGACCCGGAGCGGCCTGAATACACTAACTCATTCGACCTGCTCTTCCGTGGCCTGGAACTTGTGACCGGTGGCCAGCGCCTGCATCGCTACGCGGACTACCTGGAGGCGCTCCAGAGCCGCAACATGTCCATGGAGCCATTTGAGCACTACCTGGAGGCCTTCCGCTATGGCATGCCACCACATGGAGGGTTCGCCATTGGCTCCGAGCGCCTGCTCATGCAGCTGCTCGGCGCGCCCAACGTACGCCTGACAACGACCTTCCCCCGCGACATGCACCGCCTCGTGCCTTAAGCTTTTGAAAGAAGAATGGGCCAGCCTGGAGACTCCCAGGCTGGCCCATTCTTCTTTCAAAGACTACTATTCCATGAAACGAAGCCTGAATGCTATAATATTTGCACACAAGCTAGAACATAGCGAAGGTTAGAAAAGAGGAGCAGCACGCCATGACGGAGCCAGAAAAGATACTCAACGAGCCAGTGGCACGCCCTAAGCGTCCCCTGAGCCTGGGCGCGGGCGCCATCGTGGTTCACGATAACAAGGTCTTGCTAGTACGCAACCGCTATGGCGTCACCAAAGGGCGTTACCTGCTGCCTGCGGGGCGTGTAAAGGCAGGCGAGTTGCCGGACCAGGCAGCTGCGCGCGAGACCTTCGAGGAGACAAACCTGCGCGTTGAGATTGAGGGTCTGCTTGGAGTGCGTCTATGGGTGATGGATGATGGCGAACATAACTACTTCTTTATGTACAAGGCCCATCCTATCTCACCTATCAGCGAACTGCTACCCAATCTGGCCGAGGTCGATGATGCTCGTTTCTTCTCGCGAGAAGAGATGGACGCGCTGGGACCGGACGAGACGTGGTCTGGCGCCATTGCCATCGCCTATAAAGGGCTGGATTCTGAGGCTATCACCTGGCCCAATCACGCTCACCTCTCCGATTCATCCGGCGTAGAGAATGCGGAGAGATGGCGCATCTGGCTCTAGAAGTGCATGTGGTAGAAGAGAGGTTACTGTGCGCATACGCTTGCTCACCCTAGGCCCCCAGGAGATCAAATACTGGACAGAACAGATTCTTGATGTCTATCGCCAGGCCTTTGCGGCCCCTCCCTACAACACACAGGAAGAGGGAGTGCAGAGCTTTGGGCTGGTCCTACCGCGCCATAGCCTGCGCTCTGGCTTTCGCTTCCACGCGGCCTACGACGAAGAGGCTCAGCGAATTGCAGGCTTTATCTATGGCTATACCAGCCGCCCAGGCCAGTGGTGGCATGATACGATCCGCGAGGCTATGCCTCACGCCATGGCGTGCGAATGGTTCCAGGATACGCTGGAACTGGTGGAGCTAGCGGTGCTGCCAGGCGCGCAGGGCCGTGGCCTTGGAGGCTGGCTCCACGATATCTTGCTCCAAAACACGCCCCACCGCACAGCTCTGCTCTCAACCTATGACGGCGAGACCAATGGTATGCAGCTCTATCGCAAACGTGGCTGGCTGCCCCTCCTGCCTCACTTCTACTTTCCCAGCGGCGACAAGCCCATGAGCATTATGGGGCGCCAGCTTCGCTAATCATTACAAATGGAGTGGGGCTATGCCTTCTCGGCGCGCAAGAGCAGTTTGTCGTCGGTAAAGGTCACTGGCGTGCCATCATCCAGGAAGCTGATCTCATAGTGCTCCCTGGCGGCTGGCGAGGCCTCGACGAAGGCCTGGTACACGCCCTGCCTGGTGGCTTCATCCACACCGGCGCGCCGCAGCCAGTCGGCAATGGTATGCGTCTTGCGGAAAATCTGAGCTTCGCCGACCCTGAAGCCTGCCTGCTCCAGGAAGCGCCGCCACTCCATCTCACTATAGGAGCGCACATGAGTTGGATCGCGCATCTTCTCGACAGTATTAATAAACTGGTCCAACTCCTGCGCTTCTGGGACCAGGCTATCTTCAAGCGCAAAGATACCACCCGGGCGCAGGACGCGCGCGATCTCATGTACCGCGCGCTCAATATCCAGGAAGTGGTGAGGGGCGATACGGCAGGTCACAGCGTCGAACGCCGCGTCTGGAAAGGGCAGATCTTCGACGTCGGCCACCTGGGTAGAAATATTAGTCACGCCACGCGCCTGGCATAGCTCCTGGACGCGCTCCAGCATCTCGGGTGTGAGGTCAGAGGCCACGACTTCCTGCACATATGGCGCTACCGCCAGCGCCGTGTGGCCACCGCCCGTCGCGATATCCAGCACACGCATGCCTACTTGAGGTGCTAACAGGTTCAGCAGGAGTTGCAAGTCATGTCCCTTAGCATGGGTCACACTCTCGACATAGGCATGAGACATACGCCCAAACTGGCGCTTTATATCGTCCTTTGAAGGTTGAGACATCGAAGCCATAAAGCCCTCCTTGACACAGTCTATTTCCCAACGAAAAAAGAAAGACCGGAACTGAGCGTTCCGGTCCTGTCTGTTTAGCCTGCGGCAGGTCCTCCGTCCAGGCCAGGTTTAGTCATGCTTGAGGGGTCCAGGATGCGGTCCAGGTCCGCCTCGGAGAGGTCGGTCTTCTCGCGGGTCACCTCGCGAATGGTCTTGCCCGTTTTATGCGCCTCTTTCGAGATCGCTGCTGCGGCATCATAGCCAATCACTGGCGCTAGCGAGGTACAGATCGCCAGGCCACGCTCGACCATCTCGGGTCCTTTCGTCGTCGCCTTCAGTCCCTTGATGCACTGACGTGTGAAATTGCGCGCAGAGGCCGCCAGCAGTTCAATCGACTGCAAGAGATTGTAGGCCGTGACCGGCATCATAACGTTGATCTCGAAATTACCCGCCTGCCCCGCGACTGTAATCGTCGTATGATTGCCCATCACCTGGGCGCAGACCATGCAGACCGACTCAGCGATAACTGGATTCACCTTACCCGGCATAATTGAGCTACCGGGCTGTACGGCAGGCAGTTCAATTTCGCCAATGCCCGCGCGAGGACCAGAGCCAAGCCAGCGAATATCGTTCGCGATCTTCATCAGGCTGACCGCCAGAGTATTGAGCGCGCCGCTCGCCTCTACGACGTTATCCAGCGTGCTCTGCGCCTGGAAGTGATTGCTCGTCTCGCGTACCTCGATGCCATTGACTCTGGAGAGGCGCTGGCAGACACGGGCCGAGAACTCGGGATGCGTATTCACGCCAGTCCCAACGGCTGTTCCACCCAGGGCCAGCTCAGCCAGTTCACCCTGCGTGTGGCGCACACGAGCGATGCCGCGTTCAATCTGGCCTACATAGCCCAGAAACTCCTGACCCAGGCGAATGGGGGTCGCGTCTTGCAGGTGGGTGCGCCCGGTCTTGATCACGGGCATAAACTCGTCAGCCTTCTCCTGCAAAGCCTGCTGAAGCTCCTGAAGTGCAGGAACAAGGTCTTTCTCTATGCTGACCAGTGCCGAGAGATGCATCGCCGAGGGAATGACATCGTTGGAGGACTGACCAAAGTTGACATGATCATTGGGATGCACCTTGCGCGAGCCACGCGAACCACCCAGCAGTTCGCTGGCGCGGTTGGCAATCACCTCATTGGCGTTCATATTGGTCGAGGTGCCAGAGCCAGTCTGAAAAATATCCAGCACAAAATGCGCGTCCAGCTTGCCATCAATGACCTCTTGCGCCGCCTTAACGATGGCTTCAGCGATAGCGCCATCAACGGTCCCCAACTCCTCATTGGTCTGCGCGGCTGCCTGCTTAATCTGGCCAAGCGCACGAATGAAGGCGCGGGGGAAGCGCAGGGAGCTAATAGGGAAATTTAATACGGCGCGCTGTGTGCTCGCGCCATAATAAGCGTCTATAGGAACCTGCATCTCGCCCATTGAGTCGCGTTCGATGCGGGTCTCTTGAGTCATAGTCATATCTATCTCTCCTCATCGAGCATAGTTGGTAATAACGCTGGTATTATATCACGCTCACCCATTTCAGTGAGTGCCCAGGCAGAACATGGGGCGATGCGTGGCACGACAGCGCCACATCCTCCATACCATTATATGTAGACGCGTGCTTTAGCAGCGTCGGGACCTTAACAAAAAACGACGACCCTGGAAGGTTTCCAGGACCGCCGTTTGCAGATCAGTTCAGATCTGCTCTGCCATGCTTATTTGCCAGTATAGCCGACGATGTCGGTGCCGCCATTCTTGTCATGGTAGCCGAAGTACATCACGCGCTCGGCCACAATTGTGCCGCTCATCGCCTGCACCGTCGAGGAGTTGACACCTGACCCGAAGGGCAGGATCGTGTCGCCCACGTTGACCAGGATGACCTTGTGTGCCTTCACCACAAACTGCTGCTGGAAGACGCGGTTATCACCAAAGTAGGTGATCACCACCGTCTCATCAGCATCCGTCGGGTTCTGCACACTGATGTACTCCGAGAAGGAGGAGGTGACGTAGCCTTCAGCGAAGGAGTAGACTCCCTGCGACTGAGGCGCACCGATCACATCCGTCAGGCCCGACTCGTTGGCTGGACCATAGTGGAAGAACTGCTCGCGATCCACTACCACTGGCTGATCGGAGGTGATCTCCGCGCCAAAGATAGCAGGCTTGCCAGCGTTCAACTGGTTCACATCCACTGTCGCCTGGCTGAATGGCAGAACCTGCACATTGGCGGTGTAAGGAGCCGTAGAATCGGAATAGGTCAATTTAACGGTTACGGTAGCAGGGGCCGCACTGTAGTTCGCCACCACGTAGTACTGCTGATACTTCGAACCAGTGTTACCCTGCGCGAAGTCCCAGGTCGTTCCAGGGATGGTCGCACCAACCTGGCTGGCCGCGCCAGTAGTCGTGCCACCCGCAGTCGCGATGTTGGTCTTCACATACATTGGGCGCTCAACCACGATGGGCTGGTCGGAGGTCACCGAGACCGCCACCTTCTTCAGCAGACCCACCGCCGAAGGCGTGCCAGTGCCACGCATGAGCGCGCCAACGCTAATCGTCTGTGTTTTACAAGCTGCCTGTCCGCTGGCACCGCAGGTGCCATCGTAGTAGGTCAGTGTTACATGAGCCGTCTGACTCGTGCTTGGATTCAGGATACTAATATAGGTCCACGACAGCGTGCTATCCTGGCGCGTATCGGCCAGCGGGAAGTAATAGCTGGTGCCAGGATTGGAGGCGCCCAACACATCGGTACCGCTGCTGATGATGCCACGATAGTTGAAGTACATGGGGCGTTCCGCCACAATCCCAGGTCCGCTCGTCACCTGAACAATTGTCGAGATGGCGTACTGTGTGCTCTGGGGCAGGCCCAGCTCACCATTGACGTTGACGGTGAAACGCGAGCTTGGACTGACCGTGTACTGCTTCACGCGCGATGGCATGTTCGTGAACAGGTAGGTAATGTTTACCAGAGACGCGGTCGTCGTGCTCGGATTCTGCAGGGTGATGAACTCCTGGAAGGCCCCACCACCACCGACGCTGCCCTCGGCAAAGTACCACGTCTTGCTCGTGGGAGCTGCTGGACGTGCTCCCTTGCTCACGTTCGCTGCCGCTACCAGGTCATTGGCCAGGTTGGCGGCGTTGAAGCTACCCAGGCCCGTCGCCATATCATAGCCAGCCGTGGCTGGATACTTACCGCCCTGTAGATTGTTAAAATCATTGGTGCCGCTGGTGACATCATGGAAATCGTTGTTGTAGCTACTACCACTGGCGATCTGGTAGAGGAAGGGATTGATAAAGCCCAGGTTATAGCCACCATTCTTGATCGACTGCTCGTTTGCCAGGGTCACAAAGGATGCCCACATGGGAGCCGCGGCAGAGGTGCCCCAGGCAAACCACCAGCCAGCCGTGTTGCAACCTGTTGCCGTCACAGAACAATACATCCGGTACGCCTCCCCTGAGGCGGCTTCTAACGAAACGTCGGGCACCTGGCGATTCACGCCCGTATCTGTACCAGGAGCGGTCTGCCACGCGGGATGTGCCCAGTAGGAACTGATACCGCCGCCACCGGCACCAGTAGTATCGTTCCAGCTAGTCTCACTGGTATAGTTGTTGCTGCTATTAACTGACACCAATGTACCACCTACGCCCGTTACGTAAGGCTGGCTGGCTGGATCATCTACAGAGAGAGAGGTATTGCCGGAAGCAGCTCTATTACAATCGGAGCTACCAGCATCTCCAGATGCAGCTACAACTGTTTGCCCTTGAGCTGCCGCCATCAAGAAGAGGTTATTCTCGGCATTCTGATCATTGGTACCCTGAAAAGCTTCACACAATCCCCAGCTGGTGCTCACCACCGGAACGTTGTCGGCAATGATCTGCGCCCACTCGCTGAAATAACCAGCATTGGTATTGTCAGCTTCATAGATACGCAGCTGGTTAAGGTTGGGAGCCATGCTTAGTACGATATCCGCATCCAGCTCGACCTCGAATGCTCCGCTCGCATCCGGGGCCGTGGCTGATGCCTGGATGGTGCGAATACTGGTCGGAGTGTTTTGATCGTAACAACTGATAAAAGTCTGTACATCGCTCGCTGAGTAGGTTGACAACTCAAAGAGCGCCACTGATTGCCCCTCACCTTTATCGCCCTTGGCATACAAACCGTTGTAGTTGTAAGCTGTCGCAAATTGAGAAGGGAGCAGATATCCCGAACCCGGAGTAGGGCAGGAAACGCTATTCGCAACCGCAGTGTTGGCGCTGCTACTCGTCGCAGGTGTTGTTTTGTGAATTGGTGGATGAGAATACTTCGCGTAGTTATCCAAACCCACAATACTCTGCACCACACCAGCGAGTTCCTGAGGAACCGTTGGATCATTGGCGTTGGCGTAGTACTGCTTGCCTTTGGCATCGACATAGTTGTTGATCTGCACATGGAAGGCGTTCTCCACCTGGGAGGCCGTACCACTGAAGGAGATCAACAGGCGATGATTGTAGGTGTGATCAATCTTGAAGCCCTGAGATTGCAAGTAGCTCACGACTGCGTCATAGCTTTGCTGCGTCGGTGAGAAGGAGTTCTGCACCTGGCTGGCCGTGAGATGACGACCGTAGTTGATCGATTTCTTATTCTTGGAGTCCTGCAGCAGGCCTTGCAGGGCCTCTTTGTTCCGCAGCTTAAGGCTGATCGCCAGCGAGAGGGTCTGGTCGCCCGAGACCGCGCTGACGTTCTTACTATGTGCCACGACAGCGGGAACCGATCCGGGAATGGACGACAATGACTTTGCCGAGGCTGACATATTCAAATTTACAAGGACGGTCGTGACCAGTCCGAGCAGGAGCGCGAGTCCAATTGAGGCGCCAATAAACCAGGAACGTCGTCCGCGTGGTTTAGGCTGCTCGCCACTCACAGGAGACTTAAAGGGCATATGCTTTTTACCCCCAGAAAATAAACTCAACAATTAAAGAAGAGACGTCTCCATCGACAAGCATCTATACAATAGTCGAGGAGAAAAGACGAGAAAGATGAAGGGTTAGAGGTTCACCATAGGAGGTAGAGAGGGATGGCTCGCTCAACTACCTGCATACTCAAGAAGTTTCTACAACAAAAATTTTTACATAGGCAGAAAGTGCAACATTTACATTGTTGCTGATCAATATATTGCACCGGAGTCGCCGAGAGTTCGACTTCGTGCGCACCACGAAAAACTCCCGCATAGAAGAGATTAACATAAAATCTTTTGGAAACGCAAACATACAAGCATAAAAAGAATAAAGTACTAAAGACAAAAAATGTCTTGCAAGACGCAGAAGCTTCACAAAAATACAGAGAGAAACTCATCGAGACACAATACTTCTTTTGCCTGCAAGCGTGTGAAACTGGTTGACACCTTTAGCATGGTACAATATTCAGAAATTAGAGGCTCAGGGCGTTTTCTGCTTCTCTACTTGAGAGACATTTTCCGCTGGAAACGGGCATAAGCGTGCAGCAGGCATGAATGCGTCTGTCAAGTCTGCAAGCCTGTCGTCTGTGCCTATGAGCCGCTGCCGGGATCGTCGTTTATGCTGCTAGTGACACTCCGCGTCGGCTAAAGCCGAGCAGCTTCTGACACTGTGCCGTAGTCGGATTCGTGAGATATGTGGCGTAGCCACTACTCAAAGTGAATCCGTAGTTGGGACGCAATATCTGGGAGAGGCGCGCCCATCCGGCGCCTTCCTCTCTGGGCGGTGCCATGCCCGTTGGCATGATCTCCACGCCTTGCCGCAGGGAGAGATGGTCCCAATTGGCGTTTGGCATCCTGGGAGATCCCAACACCTGAGCCTTTCGGCTCCCTCTTCGCACGTCGCGTCAGAGCATGAGGCTTTTCCTTCAAAGGTGCTTGCGTACGTTCGATCAAGCGCTGTCCGACTCTCAGGCTGGCATTTCTGTCGGCATGGTCGCGCATCTGACACTGTGGGCAGAAGCAGAGGGCGGCGCCGGGAGTATAGCCCTCCTGGGGTTGTCCCTGGTTGTAGCGCACGACCAGGCCATGACAGCGATGGCATTCCCGGCTTGTATTGCGCGGATTCACACGGGCCGTGATGATACCGCCTCCATTCCACGCCTTGTACTTTGCGTAGCGGAAAATGCGGCCCTTCATCCAGTAGGCCCGTTTCGTATTGCCCCGACGCGAATACTTGCCCTGCTCTGGTCGCAGGTTGCCTAGATGCTCGAAGACGAGAATACTCGCCTCGTGCTTGGTGGCGAACTGGGCAATGCGGCTGCTCACCAGGTGCGCGATCTGTTCGTCCACGTGCCTGATTTTGGCCCAGAGGTCGGCATTGTCCTGTTCGTTCTCGGCAATGATGCCAGTCTGAGATCGGTTGCGCGCAATACGTCCAAGCAGTTTCTTCCTACAGCCCGATACCGCTGTGCCATTCCCAATGAAGGAAGTAGCCAGGATGGTGCCGTCAACGGTCTGGACGCTGCACACGGCTATGTGATGATCAAGATTGAGATCCACCGCGCAGAGACGTGTATCGGCGGCGGTGAGTTGCTCTCTGACTTTTGCGGGCGCCTCGAAGGTCTTTTCGATAGGGGTATGCAACCACCAGCGATCTCCCTTGCGGACGAGTTGCGGACTGCCCATCAGATCACCATCAGGGAGATTGCGACCGAGCGTGTGTATTTTGAGCCAGGACCAGCATGAGCCGGTCCAGACTTTGAGCATGATAGAACGGGTACAACGCTCGCGCCAAAGGCTTGCGTAGAAGGGAGCTGACTTATTCCATGATCGGGGCGGAACTGGTGGCCGCACCCTGAACGGTCTACTCTTGCCCTTCTTCGTTTGTTTGGCTTCGTGTTTCTGCTTACGTGCTCGCCATGTTTTGAGAGAGGAGAAGAAGGAGCGAGCCGAGCCGAGCGCGGCATTGATAGCAGCGCGTCGGAACATAGCAGGGATATCTGGCGCGAGATCGGTGAGTGGCATGATCGGATTGGGGTTGGACTCCGTTGTATGCGTGAGTTTCTCCAGGGCCGTGAGGGCCTCCTTCTTGTTGAGGGCAAGAAGACCTTCGTGTGCCTGGATGACTTCAAAATAAAAGGCCACGACGCGATTGAAGAGGACCTGGTTTGCCGCGAAGTAGGCAGCATACTGCGGTGGATAGTGTAACGCCTGCCTGACGGTTTTCGTGGCTTTTGCCATGTAGTACCTCCTCTCGCAAAAATATATGGTATCTCTCTTCGAGAATACCAGACTGATGTAAAATTGTCAAACATGCGTTCTATATAGTATGATATTGTACAAGGGCTAAAGCCTAATAACACGCCTCACCACGGTCTCAAGAACCGTGGCTTGCGGCGGGCTAAAGCCCTATCCGGTCAGGAGAGTATACGAATGTCCGATCTGCACATCAAATATTGCCCGGTATGTGCTACACCGCTGGTCAAAAAACAACTTTTCAACGCAGAGCGCCTCGCCTGCGAGAACTGCGGCTATATCTTCTTCCTCAATCCCAAGGTGGTCGCGATAGTCGTAATCCGCCACGAGGGAAAATTTCTGCTTGGCAGGCGCAATATTAATCCAGGCAAGGGTAAATGGGGCTTCTCCGGCGGGTACGTGGACCGGGGAGAGACCGTTGAAGAGGCCGCACTACGTGAAGTTAAGGAAGAGACTAACCTGGATATAGAGCTGGGCGGCCTGATTGGTGTCTATAGCGAGACCAGCAGTCCCCATGTCATCATCGCCTACCAGGGCACCATCCTCGACAACACACTTCATACCCTCTCGGCCCAGGCAGAAGAGGTCAGCGAGCTAAACTTCTTTCAGCCCGATGCCCTCCCTGAACTGGCCTTCCCCGTAGACCAGCAGATCCTTGACGACCTTTTCAAGTGACGACTCCCCACGGCTCAAGCCGGGGGCTTCTCAGGAGGCTTGCGCTTCCTGATGGCTCCGTCCGAGCCAAAGAGCTTTGATGTTGAGAGCAGCGTTGTGGTCTCGATCCAGTTCGCAGCCGCATTCGCACGAATGCCAACGCTCTGCAAGCGTCTTCTTGCGAACAGTTCCACAACTGCTGCACACTTGGCTGGTATATTTGGGGTCAACTTTCACCACCTGTACCGTACCAGCCTCTTCCGCTTTGTACTCACAGAATGCAATGAACGTTGACCAACCAGCATCCATGATTGATTTATTCAGGCCAGATTTCGCACTGGCTCTGTTGGGAAGATACTCGCCTGTTTCCTCATCCTGTTTGGGCTTGGCCCGTTTCGAGAGATTGGCAGGAGCAATATCCTCAAAGACAATCGTTTCATAGGTGTTCACCAAGCGACGCGACCACTGATGAAGGTAGTCATTACGCTGATTTCTCACCTTGCGATGCAGACGAGCTACACACTTGACTGCCTTCTTCCTTCTCTTAGAACCACGCTTCTTTCTCGACAAGCCTTGCTGTGCTTTCTCAAGCTTCTTCTCTGCCTTGCGATAGTAATGTGGGTTCTCAATGACATCACCTGTGGAGAGGGTTGCCAGCTTCGAGACACCCAAATCAATCCCCACTGCTTCATCTATGTAGGGTGTGCGTGAGCAAGCCTCCACTTCACAAGAAAGGCAGACGTACCAGCATTCTCCCTCTCGCTTGATTATGCAGGTCTTGATGGTGCCAAGCACCTTACGATGCAACTTGATTTTGATATGTCCTATCTTGGACAAGAACAACTTGCCTTGCTCATCGATGGAGAAGCCTGCTTGTGGGTAGGTAAAGCTATCGTAGTGATCGCGCCCCTGAAACCTGGGATAGCCCGGTGTCTCATGATTCTTCACACGACGGAAGAAGTCTTTGAACGCTTTCTCCACACGCTTCAAAACATCCTGCAACACCTGAGAGTGGATCTCCTTGTACTCTTCCCTGATCTCCTTCATCTCAGGGAGTTGATTGGCTTGCGCGTTGTAGTTGGTGCCTTTGCCAGTGCACTTATACATCTCACGACGCTCTTGCAGGGCTGCGTTGTACAGCTCACAGCACCGTCGTAAGGTCCATTCAAGCTTCTCAGCTTGCTTCCTGGTTGGGAACAAGCGATACTTAAACGTTTTCATGCCCATCTGGCTTCCTCTCTTTCTTGAAACGGGCTATGCGTTCGCGTATCGCCTGAACAATTTCCCAATTAATGGAACGTTCCTCATGTTCTGCCATATGTTCCAATTCATTCCATACAGATTGAGGAATACGCGCCTTAAATGGATGTTCTTGTTTCTCTTTCATGATATCATTTTAATATTTTAATGATATCATGTCAAGCATACTATTCCACCAACCACCCTATCCACCACAAAAGAACTCGCTTCTATCCCCCTGCTTCAAGGCTGTCTCTTATACACAAATATGCGATCTGGAGAAAGAACACGGAAACGATGCGCTACACATGCCCCGTTTTTTCCTACACGAGAGGTGACACACGTTCGCTGAAAAAGTCGCTTGTCTCGCCAAGCTGAAAGCACATCATTGTGTATCAAGGGGCGTTTTTTCAACACCTTTCCCTCGCATCATGCTGAGGATCTTCTGCAAACTTTCATATTTGTGTATAAGTGACAGGCCTCAAGGCAGGGGTTTTACGCTCGGTCCGATAAAAAATTGTTCTCTATAATAGGCTCATCAATACTCTTTGAACTCTCACAAATGATGGATTGTAATATGAAGTGCGACAAATGCTTTTAAACTGTTCACTCTGATTTGCGCTTAATCCATTCATTCTGTTAATAGATGGGGAGATGTTTATTTGGGCGCTTGGCGCCCAAATAAACATCTCCCCATCTATTAACCTCTGAGCGCCGCAGGCGCGAAGAGACTAAGAGTGTGTCTTAAGACGAATAATTAGTATCGGGAAGGAGCCAAACGGGTCAATAAAAGACGAATGGAAGCCACCTGGATGAAGGCCTCGCTGCTTGAAGGCAACCCCTCGTAATCGCGAGCGAGTCGTCGGTAGCGGATAAGCCAGCCAAAGGTTCGTTCCACGATCCAGCGCTTGCGCTGAACCTGGAAGCCTCCCTTTGGTTTGCGAATCTCGACCGGCTGCCCATTGATGAGCGCCCACTCGGTATGCACCTCACGCTCTTGCTGGGGAACGATTTCGATCTCCCATCCAAGATGGTGTTGGAGCCATTGCTCAAAGGGTTCCCCGTCATAGCCATGATCGGCGAACAGATGCGAGAGACGAGGGAACTGGTTGGCGAGCCCTTCTAACAAGAGGCGAGCGCCAGTCACATCGGCGATGTTGGCTGCAAGGACCATGACAGCCAAGATGAAGCCCTGAGTGTCAACAAGGAGGTGCCTTTTGCGTCCCCAGATTTTTTTTCCCGCCATCATAGCCACGCCCGATGCCTGGGACTGGACTGGTCTTGCTCGATTGGCTGTCGATGATACCGGCGCTAGGTTCTTCCTCTCGCCCCATCGAGCCACGCACCTGGCGGCGTAAGGCATGCATCGCTTTTTCCCAGGTCCCATCCCGTTGCCAGCAACGGAAATAATGAAACACCGTTTTGCCATTGGGCAGGTCGTGAGGCATTTGTCGCCAAGAACAGCCTGTCCGCAGGACATACAGAATGCCATTGACGATTTCTCGTCTGGGAATCACTTCCTGGGTTGCGTTGGGGGATGGTGGTGGGATGAAGGGTGCCAACAGGTCCCATTGTGCATCGGTAAGATCCGATGGATAGCGCTTTCTGTTGATGCTCTCATTCATCAGCTTCGACTCCTTCTTGCTCAGTTTGGCGTTCCTTTATTGTCTCCTTTCAGTTTACTCCTGGCTCTCTGAGCCTCTTAAGACATACTCTAATCTTCCAGGCAGTGAATACTCCAAAAACAGCGTGAAGCCGATGGCGATGTTGGGGAGTAAATATAATAGAGATAGCAGTTTGTTGCAGAGTTATCTATATCACAGACAACACAGGTGGAATATCTTATGCTTTCTACAGAGACCCAGGCACGTTTACAACAGCAAGGCCTTAGCGCCTTCGACGAAGTTTCCTTGCGCGAAGAGCTGGAGAAACACGCGTCAACCTATACGCTTATTCGCCTGGCGGCCTGGCCCGCACGCCGCTGGAAATGTCACTATCGCTTGATGCTAGGCGACGCCATCCATGATGCCCAAAACGTAGCCGAGGCCTATGCGATGGCTCTCCTCTCGCTCCTGGAGCGCCCTCTCGTCGAAGCCGAGCCTCAGCCCAGCCATAGTTAGCAGGCGGCAAGCAATCGCCGCGCCACGCGAGCAAACAACCAATTAGTAATAGCCACTCTGCCTAAATATAGGACAAGTGGCAAAAGTATGGCTATAATAAGGGTGCGGATCGTTTATTCTTATGAATAGTTATAATAAGGGTAGAGTATTCAATACTCAGCCATTGTTAATGCGTATCGTTAGTTCTACATAAGCACATCATTTTGTAACGCGGAAAGGAACAACCACTATTATGCTGCGTACCATGTGTAAAGGGAAAATCCATCGCGCCACCGTTACTCAGGCCAATCTCAATTATGTTGGTAGCATCACGATTGACCAGGATCTGTTGGATGCGGCAGGCATCTACCCTTACGAGAAGGTACAGATTGTCAACATCAATAATGGTGCCCGCCTCGAGACCTACACCATCGCTGGCGCGCGTGGTTCCGGTGTCATCTGCTTAAACGGTGCAGCCGCTCGCATGACCGCTGAAGGCGATCTGGTCATCATTATTAGCTATGCTGATTTCACGGAAGAAGAGATTCGTACCCTGACTCCACATCTTGTATTCGTCGACGAGAATAACCGTTTGACCGAGAAAAAAGACGTTCCTCTGTACGAGATGTTGCCAGAGCCTGAAGCCGCCCTCTTCTAGGAGCGCAAGCTTCAAGTAGTCATTTCATTCAGCCAGGAGGTTGGATGAATTACTACTTACATCCAGCCTACCAAACGTTTGTAAGGTTCCCTCCAAACCCTCCTCATTTCACAGATCCACTCTAAGATTAGACCCTCTTCCACTTTTATAAGTATGTTTAAGAATAGGAAGGAAGCGTACTTTTGTCCGTAGGAAAAGGCTTATATGTGCCTCCACTTGGAGCCACACCGTAAAAAAACTATAATACCCCTATGCGAATTACATCACTGCAAACACAGGTCAATAATCCTGACCGTATAAATATTTTTGTCGACGAGCACTTCCTGCTCGGCGCCAATGCGATGCTGGTCTTACAGATGAGCTTACATGTGGGACAGGAGATCACTCCCGCCCAGGTTGAGCAGATCCAGCAAGAGGAGGCCCTACAGCAGTCAGTCGACCGCGCCTTGAACTACCTCTCATTTCGTCCCCGTAGCCGCCAGGAGGTTCGTAACTATCTTCGCCGCAAAGGTACCACTCCCGAACATATCCAAGTGGTACTAGAACGCCTGGACCGCATGGACCTGGTCAATGACCGCAGCTTTGCCTCGTTCTGGCTGGAGAATAGAGAGCAGTTCAGTCCCAAAGGCGCTCAGGCCCTTAAGAATGAACTGCGCCAGAAAGGCATACAGCGCGAAGTCATTGACGAGCTTGTAGATGAGGAGAACGACGAGGGGCGCGCACAACGCGCCGCAGAGAAGAAGGCGCGCAGCCTGCTACGCCAGTCCAGTATCGACTACGCCACATTCTATCGTCGCCTGGGAAGCTTTCTGCAACGTCGTGGCTTCAGCTTCGAAATCACCAAGCGCATCGTCAAGCGTATCTGGGAGGAACAGCGACAGGAGACGGTAGGAGAGGAAGAATAGAACTGAGACGCAGGAGTTGGGCGTGGCCCGCTACTGGCGTACGCGGCTACATATCATGCCCTATATATAGCCGCGTACGCCAGTAGCGGGCAGTTTTGCTCACTGCCCCATATAGCGAGGATCATATGGCGGGAAAGCCGGGCTACCCATACTGTTATTGTCATCGTTATTGTCGGAATTATCCGTCGTAGGCGTATTCTGCGGCGTGGGTACTGCTGGTAGCTGGACGGAGGGCAGGGTCGCGGGATTCTGGCTTGACACTGCGATCTGCTGCACATTGCCAGGAAGTGTATCGCCGTACGAGAGATTGACCGAAACACTATTGGGATCAATCCCCTCCTGCTTTGCGATATACGCCCGGGCATCGCTTTTCTTCATGCTCTTGAGATGATTCTGCATAGCCTGGAGTTTCTGAGGCGTGATCTGATAGAGTAGCACGCCGGCAATCGGCACCAGCAGCGTTGCCCCCTGCGCATCAGTTCCTTTAAGCACGGGTTGGCCTACGCGTACCGTAGAATTCATCACCTCAAAGTTCGCCCCCGCATCCTGCAACAGTTTCTGGCGCGCCACCGCCTGCGCATCGCTGTTGCTGTAGTAGCTCAGTATCCCCTCCTCCGTCAGCGTCACGGAGACGGTAGAACTCTTCTGGCCAACTTCGGGCTGGTAGGAACTCTGCTTATCGTTAAAGGAAGGCTGCCCCAGCGGACTGGCGTTTTTGCCTTTGACCTCGTTATTCAAATCCTGGGTTAACTGTTTAATTAGACCTTGTTTGGTTTCAATACCCAGGTTAATAATATCGTTGCTGGCAACCACGGTTGGGCAATTAAAGAGGCAGAAGAAGGGTCGACCCGTTGCTGGGCCAGAGCGTGTACCCGTCTCGGTCTTACGAGCCTCATTAATAGGAATGGTGCCCGCGTTGGTATCCACATGAGAGGTTCCATCGACAGCCCGGATAGTATACACCTTACTGATCGTCTGCACCTGTGGGCTAAATGTCACTTTGGCCGTAATGGCATTCTGAAAGACAAAGAGCGACATCCCAACAATCAGTACAACAATTGCTACGATACCAATGGGAATCAGAAGGGCTAAAGGACGCCTGTTCTTTTGTGGCCTGGGTGCTGGAGGACGACTTGTCTGTGGTGAGGATTGCCGCAATTGCGCAGGATCTACAAATGAGGTGGGCGCATCATAGTCGCCACCGCCAAAGGACTTCGTACTGCCAGGCAGGATAAACTCTTCGCGCTGCAAGACCGCCTGCTCCTTGCGAGGCGGAATAGGACTCTTTTTTCCAGGCAGTCCTTGCCCGAGATCGGGTGAGCTCTTCCCCCGCACCTGCATGCCCTCGGCTGAGGCAACTTGGTAGCTACGTGGAGAGGCAGGAATCGCGGGATAAGCTCCCGAGGGCGTGCCAGACGCTGTCTTACTAGCCAGATCACGTCCCTGACGTGTGGGCGTTGGTGGTAGATTGGATGGTCCAGCAGATTTTGGCGTAGGCGAGACGGCAGGAAATTTATCGCTCAGGCCAGAGGGCCGCGTCTCGGGCGACACACGTAGAGATCGGTAGGCCTGCTCAAATGCCTGAAGTAGCTCGTCGGCGCTGGCATAGCGGCGCGCAGGATCAGGGGCGACAGAGCGCGCAACAACCTCCTCAAGTGGAGGTGGCAGCATCGTACCGGTGCTGATATGTGGCAGGTGCCCCGTAATCATTTGATAGAGAATAATACCCAGCGAATAGATATCGTTGCTGGGAGCTGCGACGCCATCAGCCCGTTCAGGCGCCATATAAGCCACAGTCCCCACCTCGTGATCAGCCGTGGTCAGAGGAGGACTGGCAAGCGACCCCTGGAGTGAGGCAATCCCAAAGTCGATTAGACGCACATAAACCTGATTCCCATCATCCTCGCGGTCCAGCAGGATGTTACTGGGTTTCAAGTCACGGTGAATGACGCCTCGCTTATGAATATAGGCGATAGCCTGCACCAGTGCCTTGAAGAGCTGATAGATTTCGCCATATGAGAGCGGCCCCTGCTGCAAACGCTGCGCCAGCGTGCCGCCCTTGATATAGGGGGTTACGAGAAAGAGGCGCCCCTGCTCCTCACCAAACTCGAACAAGGGAAGAATATGCTCATGCTTCAGATGCGCGCTGACCTCGGCCTCGCGCAGAAAGCGCTTGCGCGCTACACTATCATAGGCCAGGTCCGAGCGGATAATCTTGACCGCGACTTCACGACCAAAAGCACTACGCTGGCGCGCCAGGTAGACCTCGCCCATACCACCCACGTCGATACGATGCACCAGGTCATAGTTGCCAAATTTCTGCGGGTTCGCTTGACCATCTGTCGCACCAGGCAAATTTCTCAGATTTCCACGCTGTTCTTTCATGAGTTATTTTTCGAGGGCCATAGAAAAGACGGACTCTGTAGAGTACTACGAAGACAGAAGCTTATAAGTTCTTATTCCGAAACCCAACGTCACTGGCGTGACTAGCGCTTGGCGCTCAGGGTTTCGGATAAGTAGTAAGTCGCAAGAAGATAAACGTTTTTCAGCCCAGTTTTCCACGTCCTCTCCTCCCAGGTAGCTCTCGTTGTCTACCACACCTATCAGTATACATTCTCAACAGGTATCCACCAGGAGCAATTCACAAGCTCGCATTGGGTAAGGTGTGTCTGGTTGAATAATTCCCATATTGGCTCTATTTTGCAGTATAGCACCTAAAAGGAAGGAATGGAAGAGAAGCTTATCATGAGAAGAGAAGGGGCGAAGGCAGTAACGTACTCATAAATATAACGTAGAGTCTCTCGCTAGCGCGTTATAGCTTTTCGTGTCCCTTAGCTGCACGCCATAGGCAAAATTTGGGTACGAAACCCTTGCACATTCGCTATTGATGGTGTATTATGTATGCGGTTCGCACTCTCATGCGCAGAGTGCTAAAGTTAAAGGTCATACAAAGATCCGATCCAGTTGCCTGGAATAAAGCAAAGCAGTAATCAGGGAGAAAAAGAGTATGCCAACTGTGAGTGTCAAGCTTCGACCACTTGGTGATCGCGTGGTAGTTAAACCCCTGGCTCGTGAAGCCGTCACGAAGAGCGGTATTGTCCTGCCGGATACAGCCAAAGAGAAGCCTCAGGAAGGCGAAGTGCTAGCAGTTGGTTCTGGCAAAGTGCTAGACAACGGCAAACGCACCACTCTCGAGGTTCAGGTTGGTCAGACCGTCCTATTTGCGAAATATGCTGGTACTGAGATTAAGCTCGAGGGTGAGGAGTATCTGATCCTCCGCGAGAGCGACATCATGGGTATTATCGAGTAGACCAAGACACACATCATTGAAGAGAAGCAAACAACTTCTCCAAGAAATACAACCAATGTACCATAAATAGGAGAGATGTATCGTGGCTAAACGTGTACAGTTTGATGAGAAAGCACGCTATTCTCTGAAACGGGGCATGGATGTGCTGGCCGACGCCGTCAAAGTGACGATTGGTCCTAAGGGCCGCAACGTTGTGCTGGACAAGAAATTTGGCGCCCCCACCATTACCAACGACGGCGTCACCATCGCCCGCGAGATTGAACTGCCCGACCAGTTCGAGAACATGGGCGCTCAGCTGCTCAAAGAGGCGGCGACCAAGACCAACGATGTCGCTGGTGACGGCACCACCACCGCCACTGTGCTGGCGCACGCCATCGTGACCGAGGGCCTGAAGAACCTCGCCGCAGGCGCCAACCCCATGATCCTGCGCCGTGGCCTGGAGAAGGGCTCCGAGGCTGTCATCAACGAGATCAAAGCGATGAGCAAGCCCGTTGAGACCCGCGAGCAGATCGCCCAGGTCGCCTCGATCTCCGCCGCTGATCCTGAAATCGGTGACCTGATCGCCGAAGTCATGGAGAAGGTCGGCAAAGACGGCGTGATCACCGTCGAAGAGGGCCGCGGCATCGAGATGGAGAAAGAGTATACCGAGGGTATGCAGTTCGACCGTGGCTTCATCTCCCCCTACATGACGAGCAACAACGAGCACACCCTGGCCGAGCTCAACGACCCCTACATCCTCATCACCGACAAGAAGATCAGCGCCATCGCTGACATCCTGCCCATCCTGGAGCGCGTGCTTCAGAGTGGCCGCAAGGACCTGGTGATTATCTCTGAGGATATCGACGGCGAGGCCCTGGCAACCCTGGTTGTCAACAAAATGCGCGGTGCCTTCAACGTCCTGGGCATCAAAGCTCCTGGCTTCGGCGATCGCCGCGAGGCCATGCTGGAGGATATCGCCATCCTGACCGGTGGCGCTGTTATCACCGAGAAGAAGGGCCTCAAGCTTGAGAGCACTTCTCTCGACGACCTGGGTAGCGCCCGCTCCGTAACCTCGACCAAGGACTTCACCACCATCGTCGAGGGTGCCGGCTCCAACCAGGCCATCCAGGCTCGCATCGCCCAGATCCGCACCCAGATCCAGGATACCACCAGCGACTACGACCGCGAGAAGCTCCAGGAGCGCCTGGCCAAGCTGGCTGGTGGCGTTGGCGTTATCAAAGTTGGTGCCGCGACCGAGGTCGAGATGAAAGAGAAGAAGCATCGTGTTGAGGATGCGCTCTCCGCGACCCGCGCCGCAATCGAAGAGGGCATCATCCCTGGTGGTGGCTCCGCGTTGATCAAGGCCCTCAAGGTCCTCGACAACGTCCAGGCTCCCGCGGGTGACGAGGCTACTGGTGTGACCATCCTGCGCCGCGCGCTCGAAGAACCTCTGCGCCAGATCGCCAAGAACGCCGGTCTCGATGGCTCCGTTATCGTCGACCAGGTCCGCAAGGCCGATGGCTTCGTTGGCTTCGACGCCTACGCGAACCGCTACGTTGACATGTTCGAAGCTGGTATCATCGACCCCGTGAAGGTGACCCGCTCGGCCCTGCAGAACGCGGTCAGCATCGCCGGAATGGTCCTCTCGACCGACACCCTGGTCTCCGAGATCCCCGAAGAGACCCCCGCAGCCCCCGCCGGCGGCATGCCCGGCATGGGCGGCATGCCCGGCATGATGTAGTATTGCCGAGGAATAAAAAAACAAGAGGTGGTCCTGCGTATGCAGGACCACCTCTTGTTTTTTTTATTCCTCGGCAATACTCAGGAGCATGAAGCCTGTATGACCCAACGTTGCTGTAGGAAAACTAATCGTCCAGAGAGACTGTTCCCTCGGGAGTAAGAGTCGAAGGAACCTCACCTTTCATCAATGTTTCAGCATGCTATAATACGCCTTCACTCTCTGCTGACGCTCTTCATCAAGAAGCATTTTGTACCTCAACAACAGGCTATTAGAGCAGACAAAAATATGAGTAAGATATATTACACATGCGTATATCTAATCTCATGCATTATAGGGGCTACAATGCCTGCTTGTCTATAAATGGCGCATGAAAATCTTTCGCAGGAGAAGTTCAAGCTAGCCTGGGCTCTACAATTTATCAGGGAAGCACTGCTGCGCTTTTGAAAGAGAGGTAAGCGATGTGGTACCATGACGGGCGGTATTTATCGAAACCTACGGATAAGGAAGGGAACCACCGCTATGCCTATCAATTTTCACGCCTCAAATAATCGCAACTCCTATACTGACCGCCAGGCCGATGACTCCTGGAAGCGCTTTGTCTCGGCACTTGTGGAGATACCAGGGAAAGAGGTCGCCGATATCGCCTGTGGCGGGGGCATCTATAGTATCGCCTTCGCGGAGCTAGGTGCAGCCCATGTTACAGGCATCGACTTCTCGCAGGAGATGCTGGAGGCGGCGTGTGCATTCAGTCGGGACTATCCCACGATCTCCTTCCAGCAGGGGAATGCGCTGGCAACCGGGCTGCCTTCCGCCAGCGTCGACATCATTCTAGAGCGTGCGCTGACCCATCACCTTAAGGTAGAGGAGCTACCCATCGCCTTCGCGGAGGCCAGGCGTCTGCTTAAGCCAGGTGGCACCCTCTTGATCCAGAATCGTACGCCGCAGGATTGCCAACTTCCAGGGAGTGCCTCCAATCCACGCGGCTATTTCTTCGAGCGCTTCCCTCGCCTGCTGGAGATTGAGATTGGCAGGCGGCCAGACAATGAAACTATACAAGGAGCGCTAAAGCAGGCAGGCTTTACACAGATCGGGGAGCATCACCTGCTTGAGCACAAGGAGACCTTCCCTGACTTCGAGGCCCTGGCGCAGAACATTCGCTCGCGCAAGGGCCGCTCCATCCTGCACGACCTCTCAGACGCGGAACTGGCCGAACTGATCACGCACATGCGCGAGCGCTACGAGGGGCACACAGGTCCCATCGAAGAGACCTGCTGGGGGACCGTGTGGAGCGCAAAATAAAAAGATCAGAAAGAATGGGTGCACCTACTAAATACAGGTGCACCCATTTTGTTTGCAACAACAGTTATAGGCCGTAAATTCCAGAGAACTTCTCGGTCAGGTAACGGACGAAGTACTGGGGATCGGCCTCCTCGCCCACGACACGCTTGAGCAGGTCGGCAGGCTTGTAGGTCGCGCCATAGGCGTACATGTTTTCCTGCAACCAGCTCAGAACGAAGCGGGTATCGCCCTGCTCCAGGCGCGCATCGAAATCGGGGAAGACGCTGCGCAGCTTGGAGTAAATTTGGGCGCCATACAGGTTGCCCAGGGTGTAGGACGGGAAGTAGCCAAAGCCAGAGGACCAGTGGACATCCTGCAACACGCCCAGGGTATCGGTTGGCGGCTCAACACTCAGGTACTCTTTGTACTTGCTGTTCCAGATGCTGGGCAGCGACTCAACGGCGATATCGCCGTTGATCAGGGCGCGCTCGATCTCAAAACGAATGATGATGTGCAGGTTATAGGTGACCTCGTCGGCCTCGGTGCGGATCAGGCTTGGCTCCACATGATTAAGCGCGTGGGCAAAGGTTTTGGCATCCAGGTTCTGGAACTGCTCGGGGAAGGCGCGCTGGACCATGGGGAACTGGCCACGCCAGAAGGCCTCGGAGCGACCAATCCCATTCTCCCACAGGCGCGACTGCGACTCATGCACGCCCATTGAGGCACCACTGGCCAGCGGGGTGCGTAGCAGCGAGGGCGCACAGCCCTGCTCATAGACAGCGTGACCGCCTTCATGCAGGGAGGACATGATCGACCAGGGCAGATTCTTCTCGTCGTAGCGCGTGGTCAGGCGCACATCGAGAGGCGAGCCAAAGCTGGTGGTAAAGGGGTGCGCGGAGACCGCCATCTGCCCACGATTAAAGTCATAGCCCATGCTCTCCAGCAGGTGCTTATTCAGCTCTTGCTGCTTCTCGACAGGGAAGGTGTTGGAGAGGCTACTGGTGTCGACCTTGTGACCACTCTCCTGAATACGCTTGAGTATGGTGGCGCTGACATCACGCACGGGAGCGAAGAGCACATCGACGCGGCTGGCAGTCAGACCCGGCTCGTAGAGATCGAGCAGGGCATCATAGCGGCACTCCTGGTAACCAAAGCGGTCTGCGACCTCGCGCTGAAACTCGACCGTGCGCTGGAGCCAGGGCGAGAAGCTGGCGAAGTCGTTGTTGTGGCGTGCCTTGACCCAGGCCTCGAAGCTCTTCACGCGCACGCGCTCCATCTCTTCAACCATCTCGCGTGGGAGCTTGGTCGACTGGTCATAGGAGCGACGCGCATGATACACCAGGCCACGATCAGCATCGGTATACTCCGGCTGCTTGACGACCTCTTCGAGCTGCAATACCAGCTCACCCAGGCGAGGATTGGTCAGGCGCTCATGAATCAGACCCTGCATGGTTGCCATCTGATGCGCACGCGCCTCACCCGCTCCCTCTGGCATGCCCGTCTGCTGGTCCCAGTCGGCCAGGGCGGAGAAGGCTCCCAGGTCGGAGATAATATTCATATGCGTGAGCAGTTCGCTGATGCGTTCGTCGCTGCTCGTAAATTGAAGATTCTTCGGTTCTGTCACCGTCACGGTATGTCCTCTCTTCTATAAATTCTCTATCTCGACTGGCTCAACCTCGTCTGCAAGGGAGAAGCCAAAGATACGGGCGTAAAAGTATAGTTCGGCCTCCAGGGAACGTTTGATGTTCTCCGCCTTGCGGAAGCCATGCTGTTCTCCCTCAAAGGGGAGATAGGCCACGGGAATTTTCTTGGCGCGCAGGGCTTCAACCATGACCTCGGCCTGGCTGGGAGGTACGATCTTATCTTCAAGCCCCTGGAAGAAGATAATCGGACGAGCAAGCCGGTCTACGTAGGTCATGGGCGAACGCTCAACATAGAGCTGCTTCGCCTCGGGATAGGGACCAACCAGGCCAAAGAGGTAGCGCGACTCAAACTTGTGTGTGTCATGCACAAAGGTCGTGAGATCGCTGACGCCAAAGTGACTGGCCCCGGCGGCAAAGGTGTCGCCGAACGAGAGCGCACACAGGGTTGTATACCCACCCGCGCTCCCGCCATGAATGAGCAGGCGCTTGCCATCGGCCAGCGAGCGCTCAACCAGGTAACGCGCGCCATTGACGCAATCATCAACATCTACAACGCCCCACTGGCCCTTCAGGCGCTCACGATAGGCCCGACCATAGCCAGTACTGCCACCATAATTGACATCCAGGAGCGCGAAGCCCCGGCTGGTCCAGAAGAGGCGCCCCAGACCCAGGACACTCGATGTCGAACTGGTCGGGCCACCATGGATCTCCACAATCAGCGGGGGAAGCTCGCCCTCCGGCGCCTGAAACTCGGGATTGGTTGGCGGATAGTAGTAGGCGTACGCCGTCTGGCCGTTGGTAGTGGGAAACTCGATTGGCTGGGGTAAGGCGAAGTAGCGCTCGTCGAGCGCAACAGCTTCAGCGGCACGTAGGACCTCAAGTTTCTTGTTGGCGAGATCATACTGCACAATCGCCGGGCGCTGGGTCGGCGAGCCAGCGGTGAAAACGACGCGCTCAGAAGAGATGGCGGGTGAACTCAGCGCGGTATAGGGAGTCTCGATCTCCGTTAATATACCGGTCTTCAGGTCGATGCGTCCCAGGTGGTCGCCATTCTGGCCATAGATGCATACCAGGCGCTCAGCCGAAACAAAGCCATAGGTGCTTGTACCAAAGACCCATTGCGGACGCCCAAACTCGGCCTCCATTGGGCAAACGGCCTCGATGAATTCGCCCTTCAGGCGGTAGAGGTTCCACCAACCGCTGCGATCAGAGACGAAGTAGAGTGTGCCATCAGGCGACCAGGCAGGTTGAAAGATCGACTCGCTCGCTCCCCCGGCGACATATTGGGCATAGCTCACAAAGCCGTTGGCATCCAGTTCGCCAACCCAGAGTTCGGTGCCATCCCAGGGCATGTTGGGATGATTCCAGGTCAGCCAGCAGAGGCGTGTCTTATCGGGACTCAGGCGTGGTGTGGAATAGAAATCATTGCCCGCGACCAGTGTATGAACCGAACCGCTTCCGTCCAGGGCGATGCTCACCAGAGTATTGACGGCCTCGCGCTGTGTATTGGTATGGTCCTCACAGACACAGAGCAGGCGCTGGCGCTGCCCATCGATAACCAGGTCGGCATAGCGCTTATTGCCGGCCTCAGTTAGCGGCTCTGGCTCTCCACCCAGAGGCTGACGGTAGAGGCGCTGGTCGCTAAAATTCGCGAAATACACTGTATTTTCGTGAACTATATAATCGCCGCCGCCATATTCGTGGACCCGCGTGCGGGCGTTAAACGGGGCTGGTGTGATATCCTGCGTCACACCATCGGCTCCCTGGCACACGATTACACCACGCCCACCTTCTTCGGGGCGCACTTCCAGCCAGTAGGTATCCTGGCCCTGGACCTGTACCTGTCCCCGCCTGACCGCTTTAGCGACAATCATATCGGTCGTGATAGGAGATGCCCAGGCACCATAGGGGGCAATTTGTGGTTTTGTCATGATGTGTATTCTTCTCCAAATATATTCTTCCCTGCTATATACTAGCACATTGCCATATGGGCCAACTACTTTTCTATGTTCTCCTGAGGCGGGTATAGATACCATTTGGGATAGATGATATGGTGCGCCCTGGCAACCAAAGGTTGCCAGGGCGCACCATATCATCTATCCCAAATGTTGTTATTACTCTTCTACGGCTCCAAGGGCGCGGAGCATGGCGCGCTGAGCGGATGAGATGCCAGTCACTCCGCGAATATTCATGCACTCGTATGGGCGCTCCCGGCGGAGCGTTTTGAAGCACTCGCCGTTCTGCACGTCCCAGAGGCGAATGGTACCATCATAGCTCCCGCTGGCAACCATATGCCCCTGAGGGTGAAAGGCCACGGCATAGATGCGCTTATTATGCTCGCTTCCCGTCCAGAGCAGGCGCCCGCTTGCGATGTCCCACAATCTGACGCTATTGTCATCCCCACCGCTAGTCAGGCAGCTCCCATCGGGGCTGAAGGCGACCGACCAGATCCAGTTGATATGGCCCTTAAAGATGCGTACACATTTGCCGGTCGCCAGTTCCCAGAGCCGGATTGTACTATCATCGCTACAGCTTGCCAGCACCAGGCCATCCGGGCTAAAGGTGACGGAGCGCACACGCCGCTCGTGCCCATGCAGTTCTCTCAGGCATTCACCCGTCTCCTTGTGCCAGAGGCGCACGACGTTATCCTCACCCCCACTGGCAATCGTATGGCCGTCCGGGCTGAAGGCGACCGACCACAGGCGGCTCTGCCGATGCTGTAAGATGCGTATGCAGAGACCAGTGTTGACTTGCCAGAGGCGCACAGTCTGATCATCGCTACCACTCACTAGTTGCGTACCGTCCGGGCTGAAATCGACGGCGCGCACCCAGTTCTCATGCCCTCCCAGGGTACGCAGGCAATAGCCAGTATTCACATCCCAGAGGCGAATGGTCTGATCATCACTGCCACTGGCGACAATATTGCCATGGGGACTGTAGGCCACGGCATAGATCCAGGTGCTATGGCCTTGCAGGGTCTTGATGCTCTGGCCACTTGCCACATCCCAGAGGCGCACGGCGCGATCATCGCTACCACTTAAGAGGCGCGTGCCATCCGGGCTAAAGCGCACCGAGCGCACACGGCTACTATGACCCTGGAGCGTTTTAAAACACTGGCCGTCCTCGCAGTTCCACATGCGAATGGTCTGGTCATCACTGCCACTGACGATGACGCGGTTGTCAAAGCTATACGCCAGCGCCCAGACACGATTATGATGCCCCCTGAGCGTGGAGAGGCACGTCCCGCTGGCGACATCCCAGATACGGATAGAGCGGTCCTCGCTACCACTGGCAAGCTGCTTGCTATCATAGCTAAAGCGCACAGGCCAGATGCGCCCGGTATGTCCCTGTAGGTTTTGTACACACTCACCGCTTTGTAGATCCCACAGGCATATTGCCTGGTCCTCACTTCCACTCGCCAGGTAACGCCCATCGGGGCTGAAGGTCACAGAGTGCACACGCCCGCTATGTCCCTTGAGCACACGCACGCACGCGCCACTCTCCACATTCCAGACACGCACAGAAAAATCGCTGCTCCCACTAGCAACATAGGCTCCATCCGGGCTATAAGCCACAGACCAGATGCGGCTCTCATGCCCGCGAAAGATGCGCAGACACTCGCCCTTCTCCAGGTCCCAGAGCATCAAGGTCATATCATCACTACCGCTGATCGCCCGGTCGCCCGTGGGTGCGAAGGCGATTGAGCGAATGCGGTTGGTATGACCCACCAGGGTCTTCAAGCACTGTGTAGTCCTGGTATCCCAGAGGCGAATGAATTGATCGTCGCTGCCGCTGATCACACGCTTACCATCGTAGCGAATATCGACCGCGCGCACCCAGTCGGTATGCCCCTGACAGATACCCTGTGGCGCACCCGTATGGGCGTTCCACAATCTGACGTCGCCATTAGCAGTGCCCGCCGCCAGGCGCTCCCCATCGTTGCTGATGGCCACTGAGAGGATACTACCAAAGGTATCACTGAAGACACAGCGCTCCAACTGGGCATTGGAGAAGTCAACCTCGGGGAGTGAGACATCTTGCAGATAGGCGTTCCAGACTACCAGGTTAGAGAAGTCATAGCCACGCAGGTCAATCTTAAGCTGGACCAGCAGGTTGAGAATATTCCCCGCCACATATTCAGGCGTTTGCGGGCGCTGTAGCTGGAGGTTGCGCAGCATCGTCTTCAGCCGCGCCCCACACTCCACCATTCCCAGGCGCGTGAGGAGTTGAAGCGCGATTGGCTCCAGAAAGAGGCGCACCTGGTTGTTACGAATATGGTCCTTGGCCTCGGCCCGCACCAGGGCGTGGCTGGTGAGGAGCGCGTATTCATCTTGCTCAATCTCACGACAGAAGCTGCTCACCAGGGCATCTGTCACATACTCCATGATGACAGGCTGGAGGCCGAAGCGTGCGCCACTACTATTCTCAATCATAGAGCGCCGGCGTAGAGAATCAAGGGCGGCAAGGAGCATACGACGCGGCACGGGACGCACAATCTCTTTGGAAATATCATTCAGAGAGACCGGCTCGCAGGCCAGCGCCAGCCAGTAAATCATCTCGCGTTCCTCGTCTGAGAGACGATGAAACTGTTTATCAATGAGGTCATAGACATCGCCAATTACCATGCCACGCTCGGCAAGGAACTCCGCGATATCTCCACCAAAGACCTCGCGGATAGGCGCGGCAACCAGTTTGAGCGCCAGGGGGTTTCCGGCATAGCTCTGGATCAGTTGGGAGTAATCCTCCTCGCTGCCAAGAAGCTCACGTTCTTGAAGGATCATACGTCCCTCATCCAGGCCAAAACCGGATAGATGAAGCACCTGCCGCCGGGGATGATTCCAGAACTCTACCTCCTGGGGCAACTCACGACTCGTCAGCACCAGGCTACTCATATGCTCGCTATTGCCAACATATTCAATAAACTCGCCATATCCCTCGTAGCCAGGGCGATAGCTCCCTACGCTCTGGCCGCTCGCCAGAATGGTCTCCATATTATCCAGAATCAAGAGGCAGCGATGGGCGCGCAAATATGAACCAAGCTGTTTAATCAGCTCGCCAACGTCATCTGGCAGCTCTACCTGTTCCAGACCTGAGAGAAAGCGAATACAGTCTACGAGAAATTCTTCCAGGGGGAGTGCATTTTGGAGTGTCCGCCAATAGACAAAATCAAAAGTCTCTCTCAGGCGTTCCTTAAGCATAGAGGTTAGCGTTGTCTTGCCAACTCCGCCAATGCCCAGGACAGCCGCAATACGACAGTGATCCTGCGCTAACCACTGTTCCAGGGTCGCCAGTTCCTGGTTACGTCCATAGAAGTTTGTAATACGGGGCGCTTCACTGGTCTGCTCCTGCGCGCGAGCGGCTTCTAGTACCGTGGCCTGCTCACTTACAGCTAGATGCGCGGCCCGCTTATGATTGGGCGCCTCCGGTTCCTCTTCACCAGGCTCAGTTCCATGTCTTTGCATCTCCATATCTGGATGCAGCACACTACTGCCAATGCCAGCCGTGACAGGCTGGGCCACGATCACAGGTTTACTGATCTGCTCCAGCAGCGTTCCTCTCGCAAGTGCTAACGCCTGTTCATATGCCAGGAGTAGTTCTTGCGAAGGGCGACCATACCCATTTTCAACTGCGGAGAGTCGACTTTTGGTGTAGCCGATCTGACGCGCCATATCAGAGAGGCGAATGCCCTTCTCCTGGCGTGCCAAGCGCATCCTGGCCCCTACCGAGGTTGCCTCCCCATTCTCAAGTTCGATATGCTTTTCTTTTCGACCCATCGCGTTTTCCTCCTCTTTCACAGTATAACGTAAAAAGAGTAAGAACAAAATAGTTTTGTCAACAAAAATTGCTCTGTAATGTATTGCCCTCTTATAGTTTTCCATGTTATTATTGTTTTGTAAGCGACAATGAAACAATGAAACAATTTGAACTGTTCTCCTTTAAAAACAAAAACAATTTTTACTGTAGGGAAGAACCCACGTAGTAAAGTAACACCTATGGATGGACACCACAGCAGTAAGCCATATAAGGAGACTCGATCATGCAAGCGACCATGGCGGTGCCAGTAGACACAGAACCTCCCCTATATCCTGGTGGACAAGAGATAGACCGCTTTTTTGACCAGTACGACAGCTACATCAGTCTTCAGGCACAGCGCCGCTTTAGCCGGAAGAATAGTATGGCCCGCGCCGAGACATATGATCTGGACGTGGATGATGTGAAGCAAAGCCTGCGCCTGCATTGCTGGCTCGTGCTGCGCCAGCACACCATCGAAAATCCCAGGGCCTATATCAGCCGGGCGGCCTTCAATGAAACAGTCTCGCTCGCGCGCCAATATAAACCATGCAGTCAGCTTACCCTTGACGATGATGGCGAGCTCTTCCAGGGCAACATCTCTCAGACCTTTCATACGAGCAACCAGGACCCCGATCCTGCTGAAGTGCTGGAACATAATGAAGACGCCACTCACTGGCTGGAGCTAGCCATTAACGCCATAGTGCAGCTACCACAAACACAGCGTTATGCCATGCTCAGTTCAATCAAAGAGCGCTTCGATGATCCGCAACAGTTGCGCGCCGTTTGTCATAAACACAATATCGATCTGGATGACATTCAATGGCCTGAGCATCCAGTTGAGACGCAGCGCCTGCGCGCCTCGCTCTCGGTCGCGCGCAAAAATAAAACGATGCAGCATCTACGCCTGGCCCTTCAGCATAAGCTGGAAAATCCCGCTGAATAACTTTTCGTCTACCTGTTGACAGGATGATAGTTATGCCTTACTTTATACTGGATATAAAGGAGCCTGCACACCGAGAAGGTCACAGCTCACTGGTTTTCTCAGCACAATAACAAAACTAGAATTTTCTCTGGCATTTCATAATTTTTATCCGGCCTTCTTAGACGGAAACCAACGCCACTCTCGTGGCTAGCGCTCACGCGCTCAGGTTTCCGAGAGGCACAGTATCAAAGTAAGGCAACAACATATGGGAAGTAGTATTCAATTGCCAGCTTATGGGCATAGATTGCAGGTCCGTTTGCAGAAAGGCGACCTTTATCGCCTCTTTACTTCTCTTGAAGATGCAAAACATGAGGAGGCTATACTCCGCCAGCTTGGGCCTTTGCGCGAGGCCTTCGCCAGTTTCCTGGGGCACGAGCGAGAGCTCGATCCACCCGATAACGCAACGCTGGCACGCTATTTTGACGCCTGTAGTGACCCAGAACAGGGCCCACAGGAGCTGCTAGAAATCCTGCGGCTCCTCGCGCCGGGCAATGGACATATCGGGCGAAACCAGGTCAACTTTCTGGCCGATCACCTGCGCACACGCGTTGAACACTTTCTACAGAGCAAGCAGCAGGATCTATCGCTTCTGCACACACACGACCATGTTTTCGGTAGCGGCGGTGACTTCTGCAAAACAATTCACGCTAGCACAGCCGCCGCGATTGTCGCGGCTCCCCTGGTAAAGATTTGTAAGACCGGCACCACCAACGTTACTTCCTATCATGGTAGTGCCCAGGCGATGGAGACCTTTGGCTATCGGCACCCGCACTTATCTATTCCTACACTCAATCAAGAGCTTGATAGCAACGGCTTTACCTTTATCCCACTCTCGGCCTTAAATTTCCCCTACTCCCAGGCACTCAAACAGGCACGTGAGGCGCTCTGGCACGAAGCCATGAAGCAGTTAACTCAGCACTGTGACGTGGGCGACCCCAACTGGCAGGAGATGCTACGCACCACCCCGCTTACGCTGGATATCTTCAAGATTGTTTCACCTAACGCCCAGGTCCTTCGTCCTGCTCACCACTCCACGGGCGTCTGTAGCCTGGCAATGATTCCCTACGTGCTCTCACTCTATCTTCACCTGAGGAGTGAAGGCATCATCGTGCATTGCTATGATGGCATTGATGAGCTCTCCAATGCCTCCAGCGTTTCTGATCCCCAGCAACCCATCAACCTGCTCATCCAGGTCACACGCGACGAGGTCATTTTCGAGGAATGCTCACCGGAGGATATCGGCCTGACACGCGCACAACTTGCGGATATTCGCGAAGAAGTAGATTTAGCAGCCACTCAGAGCGACATATGGCATATCCTCTCAGGTGAGGAGCAGGGGCCCAGGCGTGACTTCATCGTCGCCAATGCCGCCCTGCTGCTGGTTGCCAACCAGGGCATCATCCCACCTCAGGACAGCCTGCACATCCAGCTACGTGAGGCCATCGCCCGCATCAACGCCGTAATTGATTCGCACCAGGTCGCCGACAACTTCACCCAGCTCCTCAATGCTCACCAGCAACAATATACACAACAGCAATAACGACTATGGATGATACAAAAGTGGCTCTCGGCGCGCGCCGAGAGCCACTTTTGTATCATCCATAGTCGTTTTCATCTAAAACTGTTTTAGAATCTTTAATGCCTCATCAACATGCTTTTGCGGCGCGAACTGCGACGAGAAGATGTGGCGCACAATTCCCTGCTTATCAATAATATAGGTCACGCGCCCTGGCAAGAGACCAAGCGTCGAGGGAACTCCATAGCTCTTCCGAAGCGCACCGCCCTCGTCGCTAGCGAGAATAAAGGGAAGATTGTTCTTCTTCGCAAAGTTTTCGTGAGACTCGCTCGAATCTGAACTTACGCCAATCACTTCCGCGCCGGCCTCCTGAAAGACCTCGTAGCTATCGCGGAACGAGCAGGCTTCAGCAGTGCAGCCAGGGGTACTATCCTTGGGATAAAAATATAATACGACGTTTTTCTCACCACGAAACTCACTCAAGCTGACCTGGTCACCCTTTGCGGTTGGGAGGGTAAAGTCAGGAGCCTGGTCGCCAACCGTGACGCTCCCCGAGGTACGTTCCTGTGTGCTCATGCTCATACTCCTTATGATTAGAGAACATATTTTTATTCTCTGCTCTAAATAAACATACCATAAGCCAAACTTTATTTCCCACTAGTGCCAGCTCGCACTATCTTCTGCTTGCGTAAGCGGACCATGGTATCGAGGAGATGCTGGAGCGCTGCGGCAGGATCGCTACAGAGACCTGAGTGAACCGCCGAGGTCTGGATGATAGCGCTACGCGGCGCGACCAACCAGTGGAAACGCTCGGAAAGCGAGAGGTGCGCAATTGGGCCTCCTTCCGCCTTCCCCTCACAAATCAAGGCGATGGTCTCCAGGTGCTCGCGTACCGCCGCCACGTCGATATCTGGATCGAGCGCGAGCAGGCGCTGCTCATCAAGCTCGATGCGCGCGCAGAGGAACTGGCGCGTGCGGCAGAAGAGGATCACACCCACATTGAGGCACTCACCACGCTCCACGCTTGGCACTACACGCACAAGGGCGTAATCATACGAGCTGTTCGCGAGCATGCAACGCCTCCTCTACAAAAACATGTGAAGCCAACAAACGATCCTGTAAATAGGCCAGGTACGCGGCTCGATGCGCATCGGGATCGGTATAACGTTCGTCATTCTCCAGCCAGGATGTAGGGATGGCGGCGACAATATCGGCCAGACGCGCAACAGGCAATAAAGCCTTCATGCGCGCGTCCACCTCTTGCAAGCCATTGGCAAAAGGCAGGAGAACATGATCTTTGATAGCCGCAAATGGCGTACGACTGCGCTCCATATAGTTGATTGGCATATGGTGAAAATAGAGCGAGGAGCCGTGATCAATCAGGATCAGGCGGCGATGCCAGAGCAGCATATTCGTATTGCGTGGCGTGCGATCCACGTTGGAGACATAGGCGTCGAACCAGACAATGGAGGCGGCCAGGAATGGATCTAGCTCACGCGCATCGCGTGGATCAAAGGCCAGCGCGCCCGGCAGGTAATCTAGCGCCAGGTTCAGGCCCGCGCTCTGCTTGATCAGGGCCTGGATCTCAAAATCTGGCTCAGAGCGACCCAGCACAGGGTCCAGCTCCACAAAAACAATTTCAGGCACGGGGAGATCAAGCGCACGACCAATCTCGCCAGCAACCAGTTCGGCAATCAAGGCCTTTGGTCCCTGGCCGGCGCCGCGAAATTTCAGCACATACAGACCATCATCATCGGCCTCTACAATCGCGGGCAGTGAGCCACCCTCGCGTAAGGGTGTCACATACCGTGTGGCGGTGAGTGTTCTTAACATGGGGTTATTGTAGCATACATTAGACCAAAAAGTCCTATGCAACCTTCGCTCTCTTTTCTTAAGGCCGAGAGAAACCTTATATGCCTACAAGCAAACAAACAGCCCATGAGTACTAGGAGGGCACTACACATTTTTGCCAGGCCCCATCATCAAAAGCATTTCCCTGTTATTATTTCTCTAATCTCTGTGTTAACTCAGGCATAGAGACGCTTGCAGGAGCCTGTAAGCACGCTAGAGTGCTCTCTGGTAAGATGTCTTTCTCGTAGTATCACGCTACGTCACTTTCTGCCCGTAACCAGAGGAGAAGAAAGTCGCATTCAGAGATTGAAACATGTCTGAACTTTAGCATCGGTACAATTAAAGCTAGCCCCTGGAAGGGTGTAACACGGGCAGGAAGCATATAACATACCGGGTACCCCTCACACTCCTGGCGTTTCGCGCGCCTGGCGTGACTGTTCACTCTTAACGCATCGTAGCGAAGTATCAGGTAGAAAGTTATTAGCATTATGACGGATCACAAGCCAGATGTACTGCTGCTTCCAGCAGAAGAAGGCCCCGATGGAGCCTTCAAGCAACCAGAGATAGTCGAAGAAAAGGCCCATTCAAGCGCCACACACATTACTTTGAAGAGCGGAGATGCTTTTCTTGTCGCCAATATACGCGGCGATTTGTTGGGCGCGAACCAGGCTATGGGTCTCTACTGGCATGGGACGCGCTTTCTCCGCGAGAACAATTTCTTTCTGGAGGGCCACCCTCTCGCCATGCTTTCACACCACATCTCACCAGCGGGACTTGCCAGCCAGGTAGATTTAACGAATCCAGCGCTCAGAGTCGACGCTGACACCTTCATTGAGCAAGGCGAAATCTATGTCAGTCGACTTCTGGAGCTACATAATGAGGAGATGATCCAGACCTTTACCATTACAAGCTTTCGCGAGCTTCCACAACCGCTCCGTTTTAGCCTCAAGTTTGGTAGCGACTTCTGCGACCTCTTTGAGGTGCGAGGACTCAAACGCGAAGAGCATGGTCAGTTACAGCCGGCCCAGGTTACCGACAAGGGTGTAACTCTGAGTTATATCGGACGTGACCAGGTCACGCGCGAGACGCAAATTACCTTTACGCCACATAGCAAATATATCAGTGAGGATCGCGTCCACTGGTCGCTCCAGCTTGAGCGTGGCAAACCAGTCGTGCTCCAGATGCGCGCCCAACTGCGCGAGCTTAATGCCGAACGCTTTGCCAAACATATCGAAGTTGAGGGCGTTCATCCTCTTGAGCGCCCAACAATACATACCGATGACTATCTCTTGAATCGCCTGCTCAAGCGTGGGATGGATGACCTGTTAATGCTCTGCACACTGACGCCTTATGGCTACTATCCCTACGCAGGCATTCCCTGGTTCTCCTGTCCCTTTGGGCGCGATGGCCTGATTACCTGCCTGCAATATCTTCCCTGGTTCCCCCAGGTCGCACGCGGCACGCTGGCCTTCCTGGCTATGCACCAGGGTACAAAAACTGACGATTTCACTGAAGAAGAGCCAGGCAAGATGTTCCACGAGATGCGCACAGGCGAGATGGCAAACTGCCGCGAGATCCCCTATGTGCCTTACTATGGAAGTATCGATGTCACACCGCTCTTCCTCATCACCCTCGGCGAGTATATTCGCTGGACCAATGATCTCGATTTTCTGCGCCAGCTCTGGCCAAACGCACAACTGGCCGCGCGCTGGATGATTGAGTATGGCGACAAAGATGGTGACGGCTTCCTGGAGTACCACCGTATCCTTGATAGCGGTATCTCAAATCAGGGCTGGAAGGACTCCTGGGACTCCACCTCTCATGAGAACGGCGAGCTGGCTCGCTCTCCCATCGCGCTCAGCGAGGTTCAAGGCTACGCCTTTGCCGCGTATCGCAATATGCATTACCTGGCCGGGCACCTGGGTTACCAGGATGAAGCTGAACGCTGGGAGCAGAAGGCAAGCGAGCTTCAGGCCAATTTCATGCGCGCTTTCTGGTGGGAAGAGGAGCAGAGCATCTATATCGCGCTGGATCGCGAGAAGAAGCCTTGCAAGACGGTTAGCTCCAACGCGGGCCAGTGCCTCTGGAGCGGGATTGTCCCCAAAGAGCAGGCAAAGCTGGTCATCGAGCGCCTGATGCGCGAGGACATGTTCAATGGCTGGGGCATGCGTACCCTCTCGGCCAATGCCATTCGCTATAATCCTATGAGCTATCACAATGGCTCGGTCTGGCCACACGATACGGCCATGGTTGGAGCTGGCTTCGCACGTTACGGCGGCAAGTCTGAGGCGTCTCAATTGCTCAAAGGACTCTACCAGGCCAGTCAACACTTCGAGGATGCGCGCCTGCCCGAGCTGTTTTGTGGCTTTATCCAGCGCGAGGGCTTTGGTCCGACGCGCTACCCGGTCGCTTGCTCACCCCAGGCCTGGGCCACGGGCGCACCTGGACAGATCTTTAACGCGCTCCTTGGCCTGCGCGCCGACGCCGAGCAGAAGCGGCTGGTGCTCGAACAACCGACCTTACCCTCCTGGGTCAATATGCTGGAGGTGCGCGGCATCTACATAGGTGACCAGCATGTACACTTCCACGTACACCGTCATGGCTCACAAATAGAGGTTCAGCCAGGCACAGAGAACGAAATAGAAATTATAGTCAACTAAAAAGAAGTCCGCTGGGCAAATTGCCCAGCGGACTTCTTTTTAGTTGACTATAATAAGGGGGACGGCACCATATTTAGGAGAGAAAGGCATGTATGAGCAAGATACAATTGCAAGATGTTCTGGCACAGCGGCCGCTGGGACTGGTTTTTGACATTGATGGTACTCTAAGCGAGATCGTTCCTACCCCTTCAGAGGCCCGCCTCTACCCGGGCGTCGCTGAGCTCCTCACTGAGCTGGCTGGCTACGCTGAAGTAGCCATTATGACGGGCCGGGCCGCAGAGGATGGCGCGCGAATGGTTCAGGTTTCCAGACTGACATATATAGGAACACATGGACTGGAGTGGAGTGAGGACCTGCCGACAAGCAGCGCCCAGATCCAGCTTGTGCCCGAAGCGCTGAATTATGTAGAGCCTGGTAAGCGCCTGCTGGCCCTGGTAGAGCGCGAAATGGCACATGAAACCGGCATTATTGTCCAGGCCAAAAGCGTGGGTGGCTCCATTCACTATCGTCAGTGCGCCAATCCAGACGGGGCGCGTGAGCAAATTCTGGCGCTGCTCGAAGAGCCTGCGCGCCAGGAGGGTATGGTGATCGGCGAGGGAAAGCGTGTCGTCGAGGTACTCGCGCCCTTAAAAATCAACAAGGGTGAGGCGCTCAAGCGCTATATAGAACGCAAGCGGCTTCGTGGCGTGGTCTTCGCGGGCGATGACCGCACCGACCTCAACGCCATCTACGCGGTACGTGAGCTACGCCAGGAGGGATTCACCGGCTATACCATCGCCGTCCGGCATACTGACGCCCTACCCGAACTGCTGACAAGCGCGGACGAAGTAGTGGACGAGGTGCCCGGCATGGTAGAACGCCTGCGACAGATACGGGATATGCTGGCTACACTGCGGCAATCCGGAAGGCATGAGGAGTAGAGTGGGAGGGGAGAAGAGAAAATAGAAGCCCGCTCTTCGGTGATGACGCAACCATTGCGTCCACCGAAGGTGCTTCCAATCCTGATATATAGATGACCTCTATGAGGATACTATCGAGGGTGCGAGAAGCCAGCTTGTGGGCTGCTGGCATCTATTCATCTATCTAAAGAGTTCGCTCAGTTCGCTACGAAAAGCCTCTACCCAACGTTCGCGACGACATCGTCTGGGGAACCTTCGGCTTCTTCAACTGGCGTCTCCGCTGGCTCGCGCTCAAGGAGATCATTAATATCATTGATCTGCTTCGCTAGCCAGGTTGTCAGATTGCTACGCTCCACCGCCTGGCATGCGAAGGTCGCCTTCGCGTGACGCTCCTCTTTCGACATTGTCAGCGCCTTATAGAGCGCCTGCGCTGTCTCCATCACATCTGTGGGCGAGGTAGGAACCGACCCCTTCGCGAGTTGCTGGAACGCGCCAACGGTACGCGAGAGCACCAGCACCCCATCTCTCTGATTGACGACCGGCCCTTCTTTGGCAACCAGGTTCATACCATCAATAATGGGGTTAACCAGCAGCACATCATAGAACTGCATAGCCGCAAGGGCGCGTACACGATCATTGCCATAAAAGGCGTGAATAGGCGTCCAATTGTCGGTACTATATTTCTGATTGATCTCCTCTACAATCGCCTGAACCTCCGCAGTTGTACGGCGGTAGATGGGCAATGATTGGCGTGAAGGCACCAGGAAAGCCAGGAAGTTCACGCGACCGATCAGCTCTGGATGCTCCTCAAGCATGTAATCATATGCCTGGAAGCCACGAAGAATGTTCTTGGTGGGTTCAATACGATCTGTGCGCATGATCGTAAATTCGTTGAGGAGAGGCTTCATCTCCTCGGCGGCACGTTTACCGGGCGCGCTTTTCACAACGCGTCGCTCTTCATGAACGGAGATCGAGATGGGATAGGCTCGCGCCTGCGTGCGGTGGCCCTGCCACCAGACAGCCCCCTCTTCAAAATCCACCACGGCTCCCTCTAAGAGGGTGCGTGCCCCTTCCAGGAAGTTGCGTGCATCGCGTTCTGTCTGAAAACCAATGATATCGTTGCCTACCAGACCACTATAGATAGCCTGGGTGATATTGCTTGGCAGAAAATGCCAGCAGCGAACATCGGGCCAGGGGATGTGAATAAACTGCTGAATAACGATTGAGGGGTGGACTTTGCGAATGAGCGAGGAGACTAAGTAGAGATGATAGTCATGTAGCATAACAACTGGCATCGAGTCTTCGCGCTCAATTTCGTCGACTACAGCATCCGCGATAGCCTGGTTGGCCTCGCAATACCCATTCTCCCAGGCGTCTTGCAACTGTCGCATGTTGCTTTGAACGGGATCATACATATAATGCTGTAGGAACCAGAGCAGTTCATTACTAATCTTATCATAATGCTTACGGTAGGTTGTTTTGGGAACCGAGACGTAATGCAGTTTCATCTTCTGACCACGTAGTGGAGAAGGCATTACGCCTCCATGTTGCTCCATCTCCTTGAGGATCATGCGATCGCCTTCGGTCATGGTCATCGCAACCCATGTCATATCGAGTTGGTTCCCAACATCAATGAGGGCAGTTACCATTCCACCTGCGCCACGTCTTGCTTTGAGCGTATTATCCTGGCCGAGTTGGAACTCAACGGGACCGCGATTGGAAGCAATAATCAGACGACGCGCATGCTTCAACTGCGGAAGATGAACATCCGTCTTCATCCGCGTGGGCATGAGGTTTGTCCTTTCTAACAGGTGCTTACTGTTATAGCCTGGGAGACCGGCTACAATTGTTTCCTCCAGGTGGGAAGCAAATTTACCCCTCTTATCTCAAGAGTACACCTGGCACATACAAAGGTATGATCAGACCAGACAATATAAGAAAGCGTTACGCAAGACACCATGTGTAATGTTACCATACAATGGAGCAGAATTACCAGAACACACCAATGCCTATGGAAATAATGCGACGCTGCACCCGCATTCAAGGCTCTCTTAGGAGCTATGCCTTTATCTCGACAGTACTTTGAGAACACAGGACGGTTCCTTCATCTATGATACGAATCAGTAGATGAAAATAGACTCAACAAGTGGTTCCTATGGGGAGTGAGGTGCGCCAGAGGCGTAAGGATCCCCCAGAGAGTTAGACGCAAATCGTAGCCATCCTATCAAATAGCCCGTTAGAGAGTAGCCAAAAGTTTCATCGTTCTCCCTCTAAAAGCTATCGCATGTTCAGTACCATAGTACTGCCTGTCGTTTCTTCTCACGACGCTCCTCGTTGTAAAGAAGAGAAAGAAGGCAAATAACTGTCGTGTGCCAGGACTGCCACCTCGTTTTTCCGCGCCTCCCTGGTCAAAAACATGCCTCGCTATCTGTTATTTAAAGATAACATCGAAATAAAATCAAGGTAGCGCAGAAGCATCGACATCACCCATAACTACCTGCCTTCTAGACAAAATTTGCAGTTAAATAGGGCGCATGCTAGAATCAGCTTTGCATAAGCCCAAGAAACGTATCGCAAAAATAGTACTCTGTCGAACCAGTGGCAGAACCGAGAGGAGCGCATTTTGGAAGAGAGGAAAGGCAATAGCTGGCTAAAACGCATCCTGGATTTTGTGAATCCACTGCGCGATCCTAGCCTGATGGTCGCCGCAGTACTAACCTTCATAGAAGAAGCGGGAAATCGTGACCCCTGGTACATGATTGTCATTCTGGCGCTCGTAAACTGGTTAGCAGTGCGCGGTATCGTCTGGCTGGTCGTCAATTTTACATTTGCCTCAACGTTCCTGGTCCGCCGCTTCTGGTGGGCAATGAAACATCCTCGCCTGGCCTGGCGCATTCTGGATGCCGTAGGCCACGAAGAGATCGTGATTGGTGGCCTGCCCTCAGAGGGTGTACTCCTGCAAGATGGAACCGCCATCATGGGACCCATGCTTGGTGCCAGTGGCATTCAAGTTATTGGTGAGCTCCCCGCAGGCACTGAGATTCCTATGCTTGGTCTTCCCAATCCCAATGGGCAGATGGGCCAGTTTACGACCGATGGTCAGAACATGCATACTCCTGGGTTCTTTCCCGGTGCTGGATCATTCGCGAATGTCAATGGTTTCGGCAATCAGGGTATGGGCAATAATAATTATATCAGCACGCAGAGCACGGATGGCTTACCGCGCAGTTTCCCTCAACGTTCATCTGAAGAGGAAGAGCGCCTGCGCCAACAACTGGCTACCTACTCGCGCCTCCTCGACGACTGGATTCAGTTTACCGAAGAGAAATGGCGCACGATCAGCGACGGCCAGCTTGGCTGGAAACCCCTCCGTGGCCGTTGGAGCGACTGGGACGATATCTTCCAGGATGTTTACGCCGCCAAAACCTCCGACCCCATGGCCGAGGCCGCGCAAGCCGCGGGTGCCGCGACATCTCGACGCTTTGACTCCTCTCGCGAAAAAGGGTCCGCTGCCTCAGCTGTCGCTTGCTTTATGCGTGATATGATGACACTGCGCCAGGGTCTGGATATCTTGCAGGGTTCAACGAATGCCGGAGACGAGGCTTCCAGCACAAATGCCCAGCAGCAACAGTCCCCTGGCTCGCCACTTAATCGCTCATTCGGAGGCATGAATAGTGGCAACCTGGGCAGTGGCAACCTGGGCAGTAGCACCACAGGCAGCTTTAGCCCGCGCAGCACTCTCATTCGCAGGCCCGCGCAGATCTTCGTCGACGCCGATTCAGAGAAGTAGGACTAGTCGTACATGTATACATACTCTTCTCCCCGTCTTGTTACGGTGCGCCCAGAGATGGATCGCCTGGCTCAATATGCTCCAGGCGAGTCTCTGGAGGCATTTAGCGAGCGCACAGGTATTCCCATAGAGGATATTATTAAACTTAATAGTAATGAAAGCCCCTATGAACCCGCACCTACAGTATTGCAAGCACTCAGCAATTTTAGAAACTATAATAATTATCCCGACGCGAACTCAACCGCTTTACGCAATGCACTCGCCGATTATACTGGTGTCGATGGACGCCATATCGTCGTGCATCATGGGAGCGCCGAGCTTATCAATCTCCTCTGGCACCTCTTTCTCTCGGTAGGAGATAACATTCTCTGCTGCCCCCCAACCTTTTCACTCTATACCTCGGTCACGACCTTCTGTGGCGCGCATGTACTGGAGGTTCCTCGCAAGCCAGGCTATGGGCTTGATATCGATGCCATCCTCGATGCGCTCACTCCTGAAACCAAGCTCATTGTGCTAACTTCGCCCAATAACCCCACTGGCAACTCCATTTGCGAGCAAGATATATTGACGTTGCTCGATACAGGTCGCATCGTGATTGTGGATGAAGCATATGTGGAGTTCGCGGATAATTCTCGCGGCTTCGCGTACCTGGTACCTCAGCATGAAAATCTGATCGTGATGCGCACCTTCAGTAAATGGGCCGGGTTAGCAGGACTCCGCATCGGCTACGCCCTGACTCCTGAGTGGATTCAAGCCTATATGCGCCGCGCACAGTGTCCCTTTGAGGTGAATGTCGCCGGTCATATCGGCGCGATTGAGACCCTCAAGGCCCTGGATTATACTCTGGATAACGTCCGACGCATTACGCAGGAGCGCGAGCGGCTGTACGCCCTCCTGGACAGCTACTCCTTCCTTCATCCAGTACCCTCGCAAGGAAACTTTATCCTGATGCGCGTAGATGAAGACCAGGTGAGTGTGCGAGAGATTCGCGCAGCGGTTGAGGCCCATGGCATCCTGCTCCGCTACTTCTCGCAGCCAGAGATGCGCGACTTCATCCGCGTCACCGTGGGCAAGCCAGAGCACACCGACAAGATCGATAGCGCTCTACATAATCTCTTACCATAACACGGTACCTGCCTATGCTAGTGTCGAAGAGAGGTACATGGTCTATGCTCGCCCTCGGGTGAGCATAGACCATGTACCTCTCTTCGACACTAGAGGGATTGCTTGCCCACCTCCCTCTCCAGGATGTACAATAGCCACGGCGAGGATGTATGGCACTTACTACATCCTGTACTGGTATGGCTATACTACCTATATATGGTATAGCACAGCTTCGAGGGTCCCGCATGGCGCTATCATAGCAATGCACTAGATATCGAATCTTGTTTTCGTGGAGGATTTTGTAGTATGCCATTGAACACGGATGATCTGACAACAATTGAAGAGGTTACCGCGCACGAGATACTCGACTCGCGTGGCAATCCAACAGTTCAAGTTGAAGTGCTTCTGATGGGTGGAGCACATGGGATAGCAGCGGTTCCCTCGGGCGCGTCAACTGGCGCCCACGAGGCCGTCGAACTGCGCGATGGCGACAAGAGCCGTTATGGCGGCAAGGGAGTACTCAAGGCCGTTGAGAACGTTAACGACCAGATCAGCGATGCCCTTGTTGGCCTGGACGCCTCCGACCAGGTAATGATCGACGAGATCATGATCGAACTGGATGGAACCTCTAACAAAGGGAAACTGGGGGCGAACGCCCTCCTGGGCGTTTCTCTGGCCGTTGCCAAAGCCGCAGCCCAGGCCCATCAGCAGCCGCTCTACCGCTACCTGGGAGGTGTCTCGGCTCGTACGCTACCTGTACCAATGCTCAATATTTTAAATGGTGGCAAGCACGCCGATAATTCGACCGATTTCCAGGAATACATGATTCTCCCCGTTGGTGCGCCTTCCTTCCGCGAGGCTCTGCGCTGGGGTGCCGAGGTCTATCAGGGCCTGAAAAAGGTGCTGCACGGCAAGAGGTTTAATACCAACGTCGGCGACGAGGGTGGCTTCGCGCCTTCGCTCTCATCCAACCGCGAGGCTCTTGAGCTGATAGTCGCCGCCATTGAGGCCGCAGGCTACAAACCAGGTGTGGATATCTTCCTGGGTATGGACACAGCCTCGACCGAGCTCTATGAGAATGGGAAATACGTGCTCGCGCGCGAGGGTCGCACCCTTAACTCTAAAGAGATGATCGATCTCTATGAGCAGTGGATTGGCGAATATCCCATCGTTACCATCGAGGATGGCCTGGCGGAAGACGACTGGGAAGGCTGGTCTATAATGCGCCAGCGCCTGGGAGGCCGCGTCCAACTGGTAGGCGACGACCTGTTTGTCACCAACACCACTCGCCTCAAACGTGGTATCAGCGAGGGCTCAGCGAACTCCATCCTGGTCAAACTGAACCAGATCGGTACGCTGACCGAGACTCTGGAGGCCATTGAGATGGCCAAGCGTGCGGGCTATACCGCAGTCGTCTCGCATCGCTCCGGCGAGACCGAGGATACGACAATTGCCGACCTGGTCGTGGCCACCAATGCTGGGCAGATCAAGACTGGCGCACCCGCCCGCAGTGAGCGCGTCGCCAAGTACAACCGCCTGCTGGTGATCGAGGATGAGCTAGGGGCTGAGGCGGCTCGCTATGCTGGCTTTAACGCTTTCTACAACGTACCTGCTCTGTACGCCAAAGCCTAGCTAAGCCGGTAGGGACCAGCTTTAGCGCGTCCGAAGGCGATTAATCGCCTGTAGGCGGAGCCCGAAACGCTTCCATGGCACCATATTGGGTGGGCGATCGTTTGCTGCTCACTCAAGGTTTCGGCTTGCGCCGCACTGCCATAAATGGCATTCGGACGCGCTAAAGCTGGTCCCTACCGAGGTCCGAGAACTGCGTGCTTCAAATGTTTCAGCCATTTATCTGCCTTTCGTTCAACGAGAGGGTTCTTGCCTGCATGGACGTCTCCAACGTGGCGCGCTATAGTATATAGATGTCATCATTTATCCAATTAAGAGAGGACTTATGCCTACAAGTACCAATACCTCACGAGAGCGGCGCACAGGGCGCGCCATCCATTACAAATATAGCTACATCGTCCAGAATGCCGAGCGTGGTCCCGAGGGGGCAATCGTGCTCCTGCACGACCTCCCCGCTGGCGCCTTCGCCTGGGAAGAGATTATGCCCCAGCTAGCTGGCCTGGATCGCGCGGTCTATGCCTTCGATATGCTTGGCTATGGCCAGTCGGATCATCCCTGGCCCGCCGATACCTCGGTCTGGGGACAGGCAGACGGCCTGGCCCTGCTCTTCAAAGACCTCAAATTGAATAATATCATCCTGGTCGGGCATGGCGTTGGCGGTGGCGTCGCGCAGATCCTGGCGACGCGTCTCTATCGCGAGCAGACTTCGGCCCTGGTCCTCCTGGATACGATTAGCTACCTCCACTCCTTCGACGAGAACTGGCCCCTGTCCGAGATGAGCAAGCGCCAGGATTTTGACGCTCCCAAAGAGACTTCAGTCGAGGATGTCGTGCGCGATCTGCGTGAGACCCTGGGCAAGGGCGTGGTCAATGTCAAAGGCTTCGCCAACGTGATCGATAACTATATCGCGCCCTGGGACAGCGAAGTAGGCAAAGAGGTGCTCTACCAGCACATTCGCCTGCTCATCCCCTACTATACCAATGCCGTCTCAACCGACCTGGCGGTGCTCAAGAAGCCAGTCCTCCTCATCTGGGGTGAGAAAGATCAGCAGATGCCGCTCACATATGCCGAGCGCCTGCACCGTGAGATTCCCCATTCCAGGCTGGCAATCATCCACAACGCCGGCCACCTGGTCAACTTCGACGCTCCTGAGGCCGTGGCCACAGAGATCGTCAATTTCGTCAATGGCCTGTAATATGTAGGTCAAAAAAGCGGGCGCAACCAGATGGGTTGCGCCCGCTTTTTTGACCTACAATATCACCCTACGAGGCTTTCCTACGTTGACGACGCTCCTTTGGGCGCTCCTCGCCCTGTGACACACACATAAGCTGCTGCGAAGTCCGCACAGCGGGCAGTGTGCTTCTGGCCTGCTGCTGCTCCACGAGATAGGACTCGGAACATCGGTTATACTCTTCGACAGCGAGCATATACGTGTTAAAGAGCCGCTCAAGGGTCGGGAGCGAGGCTCCCTGCTGCTCGGCAAGCGCCAGGTCATACCATTTCTGTTTCATACGCTTTTCGGCGTACTCGATATCGTTGGGAGTCATGTAGAATCAAGCTTTCTGGAGGATGCTCAGGACGCCTTTTTCTGTTGCTTCTGCGCCCTATACTCCTCCGTAAACTGCTGGAGCAACTGTTTCGCATTTAAGAAGGTCAGGTTCGAGAGGTTGTCTGGTTCTGGCTTCTCCAGATGCTGACAGAGCTTCTTAATGCTAGAAATCTGCTGCTCCGTCGCAGCCGCATCAGGCGCTGGTTCACTCTTGCTCGCGCCTCCATTTGGGCCCTGCGCATTCGCGCTCTGCTGCCCCTGGCCGCTAAAGCGCCCATTGGCGGTGGCCGCAAAACCACCCTGTATGTGACTATTGCCATTGCTACCAGCATAGCTGCCATTCGTGGGCCGCTCTACGGGCGCATCGACAATGCGCTGCTCCTCATTAAGTTCTGGCGCGAACTGTGTGCCATAGCCAAGCGCGGCCAGGGCACGGCCAATAGAGCCCGACTCGGCCTTCTCGATAAAATCTGGAAAGTTCGCCGCGTTCTCCGACTTGGTCCCCGTCGCCGATCCGCCCTTGCCATCATGGACAGTCGCCCGGAAGATGGCCACACCCTTTGCCGTCTTCACGACCTTCTCGCTGCGCCGCTTCTCGGCGTTCCACACAAATGCCTCGGCCTCGACATCCTTATCCAGGTCCAGGTGTACGATTTCGGTTTCAATCGTACCTTGAGGGCACTCCTGGCGGAACCACACCAAACGCCACTTCACCTCCAGGTACTCCGATACGCCCTTCCCATTCTTAATATTTATCAGGTGTTCTCTAGGGTTAAACGTCTGGCCGTTACTCATTGTTAACACTCCTATTAGATGATCAATCACGTTGTCTTCTCTGGGAAATATGCGCTTTGCCCAGTATGTACGCCTACTCAATACAACTCTACTGTGCCATCCCTGACAGAAACACCTATTCACATTCCGCTAGAATCTCGCCCCATTCAATCCATACCTTGAAAATTTGTTCTAACATTATAGAACAACCTGGAGCATGCTGTCAAGTTATGAAGATTGGTCACGAGAAGGCTGCTAGCGTGGCTTGAACCCTATATCTACCTCGCCTATCGCAAGGAAGATTCTCGTTATCGTGTCACTATCATATTCTTTTCACGTAGGCAAAAAGAGGAAAATACTAGCGACCAGGGGAGAGGTTGCAGTCAGCGTAATAGTATAATAACAGGATAAGTATTCAGTGATTGAGTAGTGCGCGAGAGGTGGGCAATGACTGCCATTACTTTATACAATGAGATTCAGGCGGCCCTGCGACGTGGTGAGCGCGTCGTCGTGGCCACAGTTGTGAAGACGATGGGTGCGGCCCCCTGCGAGATTGGTACCAAGCTGCTAATCGCGGCGGACGGTACACCCCAGGGGCATATGGCGGGACCCGTCACAGATAAAAAGGTCGTCGATGAGGGATTGAAGGCACTGAGTGAGAATCACTCACACCTGGCACATATCCATATCGATGCCGATAACGGCGAGTCAGTCGGCAGTTGTGGCGCGACGCTGGAGGTCTTCTTTGAGGTCCTACGCCCCGAGCCACGTCTGGTTATCGTAGGCGCGGGCTATGTGGCACAGGCCCTGGCGCGCCTGGCGCATAGGCTGGACTTCCGCATTGTCGTGGTGGACGACCGGCGCGACCTGGCCGATCCTCAGCTCTTTGGCGAGAAAGTACAGCTCATTTTCGGCGATATCCCCGCGACCATCCAGGCCCTTGAACCTGATGAATCAAGCTGGCTAGTGATCGTCACGCGTGGGCATCAACTAGATAGGGACGCCCTAAAGGCCGCGCTATCCACCCGGGCAGCCTATATCGGTATGATCGGGAGCACCAGCAAGGTTAAACAAATTTTTCACCACCTGCGCGAAGAGGGCATCCCACGCAAGCAGCTGGAGCGCGTCCACGCACCCATAGGCCTGGACCTTGGCGCGGAAACTCCTGATGAGATCGCGCTGAGCATCGCCGCGGAAATGGTGATGCTACGCCGCCAGGGAAGCGGCCTCTCGCTCAAAAACAAGCACAATCTTCTAGAGGATGAGGTGCTCGCCTGAGCACCTCATCTCACACGCCAGGAATAGACTAATCGTCTGAATCAGAGTGGAAGCCGTTGTAGACCGTCGTGGTCAGGGTAGCCGAGCTATCATCCCCATCCAGCGACCAGAACATTGCGCCAGCCAGATCGTGGCTTTTCACATAATGGACCTTAGTAGCTACCGCCGTGGCATCGTCAAACGACCAGAAGGTGGTGCCATCAAAAATCCAGGATGCTTTTGTAATGGGGTCGCGATACGTAGGATAATTGAGCTGTGCCAGGACGTTGTAGTCATTAGTGCCAGCCTCGTACACGCCTGGCGCGGGCTGCATGTCCGGACTGCTCTGATAGAGTCCATGGTTCTGATTTGGTACATTCGTCCAACCATGACCATAGAAGGGAATACCGACCACCAGTTTTTCTTCCTCAAAGCCCGCTCTCAAGTAGGCGCGCACAGTGTTATCGACGCTGTACGCGTTTGTGGGAGCAGGGGAGGGATCCTTATGGCTGCTATAGAGCGGGGCAGCAAAATCGGTTGGTCCCTGGGCATCCCATGCCCCATGCAGATCATAGGTCATCAGATTAGCCCAGTTCAGGTAATGACCAATCTTATTTAGCTCGATCTTCTGATACTTATCCGGGCCAGCAGGCAGGGCGGCCGATAGGAGATAGCGCTTCCCAGTCTGCTTGCTTAAGGCATCAAGCTGATGGCGGAACTCGGCCAGCAGGGCCGTAAAATTCTGCGTATCCTCGGGCCGATAAACGTTACCAGTGTTACCAGGCGCGGCTGGATACTCCCAGTCAATGTCAATGCCATCGAAGACGCCAGCCCCCGCGCCATTGGCGGATGGCAAATTGCCCTTGATATAGAGATCGATGCAGGACTGGACAAAGGCCGCCCGGTTCTGAGGTAGTGCCGCGTCCGAGAAGAGCACGGACCAGCTCCAACCGCCAATCGAGATCATGGTCTGGAGACCGGGATGCAAGGCTTTCAGCTCTTTAAGCTGATTAAAGTTGCCCCGCAAGGGATCAGACCAGCTATCGGCCTGGCCGTTCACGGCCTCGGTGGCAGCGAAAGGCCTGTCGGTATCCGCCCAGCTATCCCCAAGCTGACATTTAAGATCGCTACTGATGTTGCTAAAAGCATAGTTAATGGTCGTCAGCTTGCTGGCCTGACCATTTACATCTACGTTATGCAAATTATAGTTGCGTCCATAGATGCTCCAGGCCGTGAAATAACCCACAATGCGCTTGCTCGCGGGAGCTGGCGCGGCGAACATGTCATTGCCGCTCTTAGTAGCGGAGAACGTCTGTGCATAAGCCTTGCCACCACCATTGAGCAGGGTAAAAGCACAGAGATAAAAGAGGAGTAGAAAGAGGGTGCCTCCCAGCACCAGGGGTCGACGAGAGTGCGTCATACAGCTCTCCTTTCTGGCAATCATTGCCAGCACATTTTAAATACCCTTTTTAGGGCCTATACCCGAACAATATATTCTAAAAGCAACATTACCCACTTCCTATGACTTTGTCAAGACATCTAGACCACTAGACCTTATAAATAAAATTGTAGGGTCCATGCCGGAATGGACTGCGAGCGAAGCGATCTTCCCGCGTCAGGGGATCGTCCTGCCGGCCCCGAAGTCCATGCCAGCATGGACCCTACAATGACTGTTCCGTTTATGCAATGAACTCTTGAGCGAAGAAGCGCAAGGTGTCCAACTGCAAACTATCGGAGGAGAAACTAATGATTACTTCCTGGATACCAGCTTCCTCCAACTCAGCAAGCTGACGGCGAATAGTATCTGGACTACCGATCAGCGCGCCTGCTGCTACCGGTCTGCCCAGGAGCGCGGCAGGAAATTTCGCCCTGGCCTGCTCATCGGTCTCGCCAATGGCACATAGACAGGTGATCGTGCGATGAATGCTCTCGTAGTCGCGCCCAACCGTTTCGCAATGCTCTTTGAGCACGGCCAGTTTATGCTTGATGTCTTCTAGATCGCCGCTCAGGTTGCATGCATCAGCATACTGCGCGACCAGCTTGAGAGTGACTTTTTCGCCGCCACCTCCAATGAGCAGGGGAATATGCGGCTTTTGCACACCTTTAGGCTGGTTGATAGCTCCACATACCTGGTAATGTTTCCCCTCGAAGGCGGCTTCCTCCTGAGTCCACATGGCTCGAATAACTTGAACAGCCTCTCGCAGGTAACGCAAGCGCTCAGGGGCCTCGGGATAGTCGTATCCATAAGCGCGATACTCATGCTCAAACCAGCCTGCCCCGATACCAAAGTTGAGTCGCCCATGCGAGAGCACATCGACGGTACTGGCCATTTTCGCGAGCAACGCGGGGTGACGATAGCCATTGCAGGTAACCAACTGGCCGATGCGCATACGCGTCGTATCACGTGCAAGGGCTGCGGTAGTGGTCCAGCATTCAAACGTGAACTCCTGGGATGGGCGTGGGATAGTATGAAAGTGATCAACAAGCCAGGCGGATACAAAGCCCACTTCTTCAGCAACCTGAGCCACGCGCGTCATTGCTTCATAGGCTTCGACTGGATCCTTAATTCCCTCCAACTCCATTGCCCAGCCTTGCGGCAGGGATACACCAAACTTCAGAGACATAGAATAATTTCCTCGCTTCTAAGCAAACATTTACAGAGCTTCCAATGCTCTTCTGACTCTCTTCTGACTCTCACCTCGGTCCTCCACACCATCCCTCTGACTCTCACCTCGGTTCGTCAGTCTTCAGGGGTAAGGGTGTGCGCGTCAATATTTTGCAAGAGCGCTTCCAATCCCATAGGCGCCCCGTTTACGGCGCGCAAGGCGATTTATCGCAGGAGTACAGAGTTGCGACCGATGGAAGAGCGTGGTGTGGCTTGCCCTAGGGCGTCAGAGTGTTCTGGAAAGATGCTCTTCATGCTGTATTCTTGCGATAAATCGCCTTGCACGCGATTTATCGGGTGCCTATGGGATATATTGTGCAAAAATATGGCGCATACCCAAGGAGCCCGGCCCTGTTGACGCAGGTGCCTGGCTTGACTATACTCTGTTGCTGATGCCAGGAACAGGGTTTCTTAATCATAGGTCTCTCACCACCAGGATAAGGAGCAACCAATATGCATGAGCGTGAACGCCGTCAGACCCTCGCTACTTTTTTACGCCAACGGCGGATGCACCTTTCGCCCACCGATGTGGGACTGCCGCCTGGTATCCGCCGTCGCACGCCAGGACTGCGCCGAGAGGAGGTAGCACAGCTCGCCAATATTGGCACCTCCTGGTATGTCTGGCTGGAGCAGGGACGCGATGTGCATCCCTCGGCCCAGGTTCTTGAGAGTATCGCCCAGGCGCTCAAGTTGACCTCAAATGAACGCCGGCACCTCTTTGTGCTCGCCGGGCAACCACTGCCGACTCCGCTTTCTCCTACACACGAGAGTGTTAGCCCGGCGCTCCAACAAGTGCTTGACGATCTCAATCCGTCTCCCGCTTATGTCATGGGCCGCCGGTATGATTATCTAGCCTGGAATAAAGCCGCTGATGTCATCTTCTCCATTTCAAACACAACCTCCACATACACGCGCAACCTGATATGGCGCCTCTTTACCAGCCCCACGATGCGGACACGCTCAAATTGGGAGACAATTGCGCGAGGCACATTAGCAGAGTTTCGTGCGGCTAGCGCGCGCTATCCCGACGATCCCTATTTTGAGGAGTTAATTGAGGATTTGAAGCAGGTAAGTCCCGAGTTTTGCCAGTGGTGGCCCCACCATGATGTACGGAGCGCGCTAGAGGGTCCCAAGGTCATAGAGCATTCAACCCTGGGCACTCTGGAGTTTGAGCATTTCACCTTGCAGATGCTTGGTAGCGCTGATATCAGGCTTATAATCTACACACCTAATAGCCGGACCCGAGCAATCCTGCAAAGCCTTAACATTTGAAACCTCGCCAAGGATGCCCCTCGTTTTATTTCCTTTGTCTCCGTCATGGGATCGGAAATACCCTCTTCCCACTCTCAAGACGAGCGCTCCCCTCTCTTACTCACCTTGTCGAGCTTCCTCTTTTGCGCCCAAGCTGTGCATCGTTGGTGATAAGAAGCCGCCTGCCTCTTGACATGATACGACACCGAACGTCCGAGATGGGAAGATGAACGTGTGTATCGAAGAAATCTGTAACGACGGAGTTAAAATCGGCGCGAATCTCAAACCGGCGCGAATCGTGCCCGGTTTGAGATTCATCATTCACATTACCAATTCTGGCCCGCCACCTGCCTGGTAGTGGCGTTGAGGCGGTTGAAGAGGTTGGTCGTGGCAATCATAAGGACGATGGCCGCGAGCCCTTTCTCGTCGTAGTGGCTGGCGGCCTCGTTCCAGATCGAGTCTGGGACCGGGTCAGTCCGGTCGGCGAGGCGGGTGGCAGCCTCTGTGAGCGCGAGAGCGGCACGTTCGGCGTCGGTGAAGTAGGGCGTCTCGCGCCAGGCTGCCACAGCGAAGAGCCGCTCATCTGTTTCGCCTGCCTTTTTGGCGCTGCGTGAGCCTGAGTCAACACAGGCACTACAGCCATTGATCTGGCTCGCACGCAGGTGAACAAGCTCAAGCGTCTGCTGCGGTACGCCGCCCTTTCTCGTGGCTTTGAGCAGGGTGAGTATGGCATTCATGGCGTCAGGAAGAATCGTTGCGGGATTGCTCATTCGTGCTTGCATGATGGATTTCTTCTCCTTATAGGTATCTTTGTTGTACATGGTTAGGTGATGCTGAACCGGGATACTGGTTTACGCACGTTTTAGCATGCTGCCGATACCATCAGTCAGTTTCCCAAGTATGCGGCTTTATGGTCGAAGCGCCCAGGAAGCGGCAATGAGAAGAACTACGGAACCGGTCGCGATGAGGTGGATTTCCCTCATCACTTCTCTGACGGAACGCGGCGAGGAAATGTGACCGAAATCTCGACTCTCTTTGCGGTTCTCCTATGCCAAAGAATAGCGTATGGGCTGTGTATTGACAGACGCCAAAATTCTACCTCACGGGAGAATGTTGAAAAGGGAAGAGACAGGTGTTGGGGAGGAAATGAGCAATCCTGCAAAGCCTTAACGTTTAGCCCTCTTCCCGCCAGGCCTGGCGCACTAGCTCCGGCAGGATCTGCCCGGCAGGTCCATTGAGCTGGTAGAGGTCGGGTGAGGCCAGTGGCTCGACTTCAAGATTGATGACGACAATAGTGGCCCCGGCCCGGCGCGCGACCTCTGTCAGCGAGGCGGCTGGCTCCACAAGACCCGAGGTACCGATAGAGAAGAAGAGATCGCAGAAGATCGCGGCTTCTAGCGCCTGCTCAAAGGTCTCCTCAGGCAGCGATTCCCCAAACCAGACCACGTCTGGTCGTAACAGGCCGCCACAGCGAGGACAATGCGGAGGCACCTCGCCATTCGCCGACCAGGACTCCACCAGCGTATCCTCTTCAAAGCACCTGGTGCGCGTTATATTGCCATGCAGTTCCAGCACATTCCGGCTGTCCGCTCGCTGGTGCAAACCATCGATGTTCTGGGTGACGAGCGTAAAGGTCGCGGCATGCCGCTCAATAGCTGCCAAGGCCGCGTGCCCTGGATTGGGCTGAGCCTGGCCCATCAGCTCGCGCCGATGCGCATACCATTCCCAAACCAGTTTAGGGTTGCGCTGGAAGGCCTCAGGAGTCGCCAGGTCCTCCGGGCGAAACTTCTCCCAGAGACCCGTCTGGGGATCGCGAAAGGTAGGCAGGCCACTCTCAGCCGAGATGCCCGCCCCCGTCAGGGCAGCAATGCTTTTCGCGCCACGCAACGCCTCCACCAATCCTGGGGAATCGAGACCGCAGATTGCTCACTCATGGTTCATCTCTTCTTTCTTAGAAAATCAGCTTGCCTCTATTTTAATATTACCCGCAAACAAAGACATAAACAAATAGAGGGTGTATGGGTACGGGTTGGCCGAGCCAACCCGTACCCATACACCCTCTATTTGTTTATGTTTATCTCTCTTCGTGGTGCGCTCCGCCGCCGGTCATGAGCACGCCGAGTTCCTCCTCGGTGACCTCTGGTCCGACGATGTCTACGATTCGCCCTTCGTACATGACCGCGATGCGGTCGGAGAGAGAGCGGATCTCATCCAGCTCGGCTGAGATCAGGAGCACAGCCTTACCAGCATCACGCTGCTCAATCAGGCGGCGATGAATGAATTCGATGGCACCAATATCGACGCCACGCGTAGGCTGGGCGGCAATTAGGGCCTCGGGATTGCTCGCAAGCTCGCGCGCGATGATCACCTTCTGCTGGTTACCACCGGAGAGCGCTCTGGCGGGAATATCAACCGATGGCGTACGCACATCAAAGTCCGCGACTAGCTTGCGCGCCGTCTCGCGAATCTTGCCCAGCGAGAGCAAGAATTTACCGCGTGCGAACTCGGGCCAGCGCTGACGTCCCAGGATGATGTTGTCGCTAATTGACTCGCTGAGCACCAGGCCGCTCTCGCGCCGGTCTTCGGGAATATGCGCCAGGCCCATTAAGCGCTCATCATCGGCGTGCATATTGGTCAGATCGACGGTCTTGCCTGCCTTCCCCTCCTTGACCGGAGTGATGGTGATCTGCCCCGAGGTCGCCTTGCGCATGCCAGAGATAACCTCGATCAGTTCAGACTGGCCGTTGCCCTCGACGCCCGCGATGCCCAGGATCTCGCCTGAGCGTACCTCGAAGTTGATATCATGCAACACATCAAGGCCCAGATCGGACTTAGCACAGAGATCCTTCGTTTGCAGCACCACTGATCCCGGCTGGGCAGGCGTTTTCTCCACCCGCAGCAGTACATCGCGGCCAACCATCATACGCGCGATCTCGCGCCGGTTAGTGTCCCGCGTCACCAGGCTGCCAGCGTTCTTACCCCGGCGCAAAACCGTGATGTTATCGGTCAGGTCCAGGACTTCGCGCAGCTTGTGGGTAATGAAGATGATGGTCTTGCCCTGCTTGACCAGGCCACGCAGCACACCAAAGAGTTCATCCGTCTCCTGGGGTGTGAGCACACCTGTTGGCTCGTCCATAATCAGGATGTCCGCGCCTCGCGCCAGGACCTTAAGGATCTCTACGCGCTGCTGCAAACCTACCGAGAGATCTTTGATTTTGGCGTCGGGATCAATGGGCAGGCCATACTGATCGCTCAGGCGTTTCAGCTCGGCGCGCGCCTGCTTTAGATTCAAAGTACCAGCCACACCGCCGGGTTCGCGTCCAAGAATGATATTCTCTGCCACCGTCAGGGGTGGGATGAGCATAAAATGCTGGTGCACCATACCAATCCCGAGGCGAATGGCATCACGTGGCCCGTGAATGGAGACCGGTTTGCCATTGACCAGGATCTCTCCGCTGTCGGGTCGAATCAGACCATAGAGAATATTCATCAAGGTCGACTTGCCCGCGCCATTCTCGCCCATGAGGGCATGAATCTCGCCCTGGCGCACTTGCAGGTTGACATGATCATTGGCGATCACGCCAGGCCAGGCCTTGGAGATCTCACGCATCTCTACCGCGTAAGGAGCGTTGCTCTCGCCCACGGGTTGTATAAGCGTGCTTTCTTGCATAATTTTTTAATTACCTCCTATTCCGTGCCTGGCTCGTAAGGAACGCCATCGGCGGCTGGTGGAATCGTGCGACCAACCAGGCCAACGAGGGCGAACAGCGTCAGGATATAGGGCAGCGTGCTCAACAGGTTAGGATCAATGCCCGGTCCCTGTAGACGTGAGACCAGCGCCTCACCCAGGCCAAAGACTATACACGCGCCCGCGGTCCCCCAGGGAGTCCATTTGCCAAAGATCATCGCTGCTAGCGCGATAAAGCCTGTGCCAGCCGTCATGTTGGAGGTAAAGACGCCAGCGATGCCCAGCGAGAGATAGGCGCCCGCCAGGCCAGCGAAGGCACCACTGGCACCCACGCAAATGTAGCGCATCAAGCGTACATTAACGCCCGCTGTATCCGCGGCGTGAGGGTGCTCACCGACCGCGCGGATACGCAGGCCAAAGTTGGTATGGAAGAGCAGGAACTGCGTCGCGAATAGGATCACCACCGCGACATAGAAGATGATATTCTGTTGTAGGAAGACGGGACCGATAAAGGGAATGTTGGAGAGCGGGCCCAGCGAGACCTGGGGCAGGCGCAGCGAATCATTCAGCGAAGGCACGCCCTGGCCCGCCGTCTGGATAAAGACGATATAGTTAGTCAGGCCCAACGCGAACAGGTTGATCGCGATACCGCTGACGACCTGGTTGGCCTTGAAGTTAATCGAGACCAGCGCATGAATCAGGGAGATCAGCGTAGCCGCGACAATCGCGCCCACGACGCCTAGCAGCACGTTATTGGTCGCACGCGCCACCATGACACCCGCGCACGCCCCGGTCAGCATCATGCCTTCCATGGCAATATTAGTGATACCGCTGCGCTCTGAGATCACGCCACCCAGCGCGGGCAACAGCAGCAGGGCGGCAAACTGAAGCGTCGCGGCCCATAGGTCGCTTGAACGCAGCACACTCAAGATTAAGCCAAGCATTACTAACGACCCTCCTCAATGGGATTTGATGGGCGCTCCTCGGAGTGGACGCTCTCGACAGGAACCCCCTCGTGCTTTGTTGTCACCGCGTCCGACGCGCCAGGCTCGACTTCGTGCAAGCTATCGTTCTCAATCACGATCAGGGGATTGCCAACGATGGGACCCGCCAGCGGAACCTCAATCGCAGGCACCGCCGCGCGCCTGGACCGGCGACGGAAGGCGCGTGTGAGCGCGGGCAGGAACTCGGAAGCGATACTAAAGAGCACCAGCGCCTGAATGACATACACCATGTCGCCAGGAATCTTGGCAAAGAGTTGCATCGTGGTTCCCCCCTGGCGCAGGCCACCAAAGAGGAGGGCGCTCAAGAGAATACCAACGCCCGTGGTCCGCCCGAGCAGCGAGACGCCAATCGCGTCAAATCCGGTCGGGTCAATCGCGAAGGTCGAGCCAAACAATTGATACGGAGGTTGGCCCATGAGGTGGATCGCGCCCGCCAGGCCAGAGAAGGCACCAGACAGCGCCATCACCAGGAACATATTGCGCCTGGTGCGGATACCCGCGTATTGCGCGGCCCTGGGATTCTGCCCAATGACGCGAATTTCATAGCCAAAGGCGGTCCGGCTCGTAAGGAACCAGTAAAAGATGAGAACGACAAGCGCGATCAGCAAGCCGACATCGGTAAGATACTGCTCAGGATTAGTAATCTGAGGCAAGAACTGGCCCAGGGTATTATTATAGGTCGTGGCCAGGAAGGGAAGTTGCGCCTGAGTTGGCAGAGATGGCGTCTGCGTCGCCTGGTGAGGAGCCTTGTAGGGGCCAGAGATGAGATAGTCGGTTACATAGAAAGCGATCCAGTTGAGCATGATCGTGGTCACCACTTCGTGCGCACCACGCCAGGCTTTAAGCAGGCCGACAATACCACCCCAGATACCACCAGCGACAATGCTTCCCAGCAGCATCAGTGGCACAAGCACGATGCCCGGGAGGGTGGGAAAGGTATAGGCGATAATACCCGCGGTCATGGCTCCAACAGCGAGCTGGCCTGCGGCACCAATGTTAAATAGGCCAGCCCGGTACGCAATAGCGACAGAGAGACCAGTCAGTATCAAGGGACCTACGCGCACAAGAGTATAGGAGAGACTCTGTGGATCGCCAAAGGAGCCCTGAAAAAGGTACTGATAACCGCTAAAGACGGTGTTCAGTCGCACATCAAACGCGCCTGGAGTCGTCGCCATGATAAAGATACCGCCGACAACCAATGCCAGCAGCACCGAGAAGAGAGGACGGCTCAGAGCAATCCAGATTCTATACAACCAACCGAGAAATTTCGACGCCGAAGAAGGTGTACTCTTCGCTTCGCGCCGACCTGGTGGCACGGCCATAAGGCTTCCTCCGAAACAGGAGACGGCATGATGCGCCGCCAACAAATTGTAAGTCAGGAATGTATATCGACAATCAGGAATGTATATCGACAAATATGATAACATTAGCAATGGAGATAACACAAGCATAGATCTGGGGTGGCAAAGAGACGCAACATGGCATAACGAGAACTAGCCCTACAGCTTCCAAAGAGCCAGCAACGCATCATCTCGTGCTTCTAACGAGATAGCAGGCACCCGCTCGACACCCTCACCCAGCGGTGTTATACTTCTCTTAGCGCTGAGAATCTTCTATCAAGTGCGCTCCTACCAACTAACCGTAATGGCTATATCTTTCTCCCTGTGTGAGCAATGACACAAGAACCATTTGAGAAACAACCAGTTGAAACTCCTTCGCTGCTACATAATAACCGTGACCTGGCGGTGCTCTATGATATCGCGAGCTATCTGAATCATAGCATCGATGTTCACGAAGCCCTCCAGGAGGTCCTGGTCCGTGTCACGGACCTGCTCGGGCTACGCACGGGCTGGGTCTGGCTACTAAATGAATGGGGCAGTACCTATATCGCGGCCTCGCAGGATCTCCCGCCCTACCTGGCGGACCACCCTGAGCGCATGACAGGCTCCTGTCAATGTCTCGATACCTTCTTAAGTGGCGAGCTTTCGGGTGCCTCAAATATCGACGTGCTACGCTGTAGCCGCTTAAAGAACGCGGAACGCAACAGCGATCCATCGGCGCTTGGCCTACGCTTTCATGCCAGCATTCCTATTTACGCTGGTGATACGCGCATCGGCGTCCTCAATGTCGCCAGCGAAGATTGGCGCGAGCTACAACCAGAAGAGCTACAACTGTTACACATCATCGGCGACCAGATCGGCCTGGCAATCCAGCGGGCGCGCATCTCGTCGCAACACATGCGCGCCGCGGCCCGCCTGGCAACCATCGAGGAGCGCAACCGCCTGGCCCGCGAGATTCACGACACGATTGCGCAAGGCCTGGCCGCGGTCACCCTACAACTGGAGACCGCCGACGCCCTGGCCGAGAGCAAGCCCCAGCGCGCGCACGAGGCCTTGCAGCGCGCGCTCCGCCTGGCTCGCGGCAACCTGGAGGAGGCGCGACGCTCAGTGATGGATCTGCGTGCCGCGCCACTCCAGGGGCGCACCCTACCCGAAGCCCTTGAAGCCCTGGTCCATGAGGAGAAGGCGCACGAAGAGCAGGTGCCGCACGCACTGGTTAGTTTCCAGTACGCGCCAGAAGCCCTCTTTCCGCCGCTCCCGGCGAGTGTGGAGTCTGGTCTCTACCGCATTGCGCAGGAGGCGCTCAACAACGCCCATCGTCATGCCCAGGCCACGCATATTCACCTGGAGCTGACCGCCAACGAGCACCAGGTCCAGCTAAGCATCAAAGATGATGGTCAGGGCTTCGACCTCGACACGCTTGCCACCCAGGAGGGCCACTTTGGACTCAAAGGCATAGGCGAGCGCGTCAAGCTTCTCAATGGCACGCTCTGCCTTGAAAGCGATCCCGGCCAGGGAACATATCTCTATATCGCGGTCCCCTACTAACGGGAAGGGTCCATGCAAGCATGGACTAACATGAAGAGAAAGGCACAGACAATGATCCATATATTGCTGGCAGACGATCACCCTATCGTACGCGAGGGATTGCGCGCGGTACTGGAGACCCAGCCCGACTTTGAGGTCATCTCAGAATGTGCCAGCGGCGACGAGGCCATCCGCCAGGCCGAACTCCTCAAGCCAGATATCTTGCTCTTAGACCTGGAGATGCCCATTATGGATGGAGTCGAGGCCATCAAGCAGCTCCGCCAGCGCCGGCAGAATGCGCGTATCATTGTCTTTACCGCCTTTGATACAGATGAACGCATCATTCACGCCATCCAGGCGGGCGCGGACGGCTATCTGCTCAAAGGCTCGCCCCGCGATGAGATCTTCAAGGCTATTCGCCTGGCGATGGAGGGAGGCTCGCTCCTCCAGCCTCTCGTCGCCTCTAAGCTGCTGCGGCACATGGGCCAGCGCGAACGCGAGAACAATTACCGGACCCTGCAAGGCATTCCCCAGGTTGAAGAGCTCACCGAGCGCGAGCTGGAGGTGCTGGGCCTCCTGGCTCAGGGTATGCCTAATAAAGAGATCGCCTCCCATCTCGTCATCAGCGAGCGCACCGCCAAATTTCACGTCAGCTCCATCATGAGCAAGCTGGGCGCGACCAACCGCACCGAGGCCGTCGCCCTCGCCGCCCAACGCGGTTTAATAGACTTATAAAATTTTGATAAGAGAAGTGAGGCCCTCTGGCAGCCGCAGGCTGCCAGAGGGCCTCACTTCTCTTATCAAAATTTTCTTACCGTTCATCCCCATGATAAATGCGAACATAGCTACGATAGCGGTGCTTATCAATCACATCGTCCTCTACGGCCTGAATAATAGCACAGCCCTCTTCGTCGATATGGTTACAATCGTTAAAGACGCATTCGCCCAGGTAGGGGCGGAACTCGACAAAGCAGCGCGGAAGATCCTCTGGCGAGACATCCCAGGCAGCGAGAGCGCGAATACCCGCCGAGTCCGCCAGCCAGCCGCCAGAAGAGAGCGGATAGAGCTGCGAGCCGGTCGTCGTATGTCGACCCTTGCCCGTCGCCTCGCTAATCATCCCCGTACGAATCGCCATCTCTGGCTCAATGGCGTTCACCAGCGAGGACTTGCCCACGCCTGAAGGCCCGGTGAAGAGAGTGGTGCGGTCCTTCAGGATCGCGCGCAGGTCTTCTATCCCCTGTCCAGTGTGCGCACTACTCCAGACAATGGGGTAATCCAACTTAGCATAAAGATCGGCGGCCTCCTCCACACGCGAGGAATGAGGAAGATCGGCCTTATTAAGACAGATGATGGAGCGAAGTTGCGCCGCCTCACAAATGACAAGGTAGCGATCCAGAAAAGCGAAATGCGGCTCTGGCTGGGCCACCGAAAGCACGATAATCACCTGGTCAAGGTTTGCCAGCAGTGTCTGCGGAATCGCTTTACGTTCCGTTGAGCCAGCGTCCAGGCGCGAGAGCTCGCTCTGGCGCGGCAGAATCTCTTCGATCAGGCCTGTACTCTGATCAAGCTTACGAAACTTGACATGATCGCCTGCCGAGAGGCGTGATTGAATAGGATTTTCGGGTTCAGGTGCGGTTTTACTATTTTTCTCACGTTCACGTTCGGCGCGTCGCAACTGATACTCATTCAGCTTGCGCCCTTTAGCAACAACCTGCGTGTTCTGAGACTGGACGCGTGCGAAGGCTTTCTTTAATTTCCCGCGCAGCGTACAGCGAAAGACGCCAGCATCAGTGTGAACGTCATAGATGCCATGTGCTCCATTGAGCACAACACCGGTAAGCAAAGCCGGATCATCAATCAAGCTTGTTCCCTCCCAAGGAATTGCAGGAAAAACGGCAGCCATATTGCCAGGCAAACATAGCTATCTCTTGAAGAGAGGTATGCTGCACTGGTTCATCGATAGAAGAATGGCGCGCTACAAACAACGGCATGAAGGTGTCTGCCACGTGGGAGGGAGTGTCGACCTCTCAACTGGGGAAGCACTACGTTGAGAGCCTTTTCCAGTCAACCCATGGCCTCCTTATACGAAAACCAACGCCGCTCTCGCTTGTCCCCGAATGGGGGCAGCTAGCGCTCACGCGCTCAGGTTTTCGGAGAGGCATGACCGGAAGCGATACAGACAGGCAATACTAGCATGCGCCAGGTACCTGCTGAACCAGGAGAATCAAGGGAACCTGACGGGCGAACGACTGTCTATAACACTCGCCTCATGCCGGACAGACAAGGTGCATTCAAGCACACAGTAACAGGTTTTGTGCTCTTGCATAGAACTGCACCTCCTTTATACTGGCCAGGCCAGAATTTGAACGAACGGTTCCTCGTACTCAAAGCATACTCGGAACCCATCGTTTTTGTCAACGTTCGCTCTTCTCATTATCGACATTTCGCCAAAATTCATTTGCTTTCGCGCCTACGGCGCTCAAGGGTAAGATGTATGAGTTGTGACGTGGGCGTTCGCCCACGCCACAACTCATACATCTTACCCGGGTTGTGTGACCACAAAAAGACAAGGAAAACTCTACCACATGAGGAGAGATAGTAGGCTAGTGGGATAGGAGGAGAAGTGCGCTACATTGCGCCTTTCACTGAGCGGCCAGTGAGTCGTGTAAACATCCATTACTTTCAGAAGGGTTACCAGGTAGGCATTGGCACTGTCGGACGATGCATATGGGTCAAAGAGATTAAAGTTCGTAGTAGAGAATGCGACCACAATTGGTGCAGACCTGAAGTTCAGGACTACGGAGCGCCTCTTGTAATTCGCTGGGGGCAAGCACGGCCAGGCACCACTGGCAAGAACTCTGTTCAACTCTGGAAATGGCTCGTCCTTGCTTGGTGCGCCGCATCAAGGTATAGCGCTCAAGCAGGTCCATTTCGAGAACTGAGGTAATCAGGGAACGCTGCTGATCGAGATTGGCGCGCTGCGCCTCAAGTTGTTGCTGGCGAGTCAGTTCCGTGGAATTGTCCCGTGACCATGACTCTTGTGCCTGCTCTAACTCGTGCGCCTGACGCTCGGAGGTTTCTTTCAGCGATTCAGTAACGTCTACAATCTCACGCAGGGACTCTTCCTGGCGAGCGTGCTGAGCTCGAAGCTGCTGGACCTCCTGCTGAAGCGCCTGCAAATCCCGCGCATTGCTCAGACTCCCACTGTTAAGGCGCTGCTCTTGCGCCTCAATACGCTTCGTCAGGTCTTCGAGATGCCATTCAGCCTCGCGTTGTGTCTGGAGACTGGCCTGCAACTGTTGCGCAATGCTCTGCTGCTCAGATTGTAGCTTACGCAGCTTATAATTGTTCTGAAGAGATTGCTGAAGGGACTGAAGCTCAGCCTTGACGCGGTCGAGATCCAGGTCGAGCTCCTGTAGCTGGAACAACCGCGCGGCTAGCTGGGTCGTACTCATGAGTAGAATTTCTCCTTTCAGCGCGTCCGACATTCTACCATAGATTACTATTGTACTGCTATCCAGGAGGAACATCAATAGCATTTTCCCTTTTGCCTACATTATTCACATTTTTCATAAAGAGATAGAAAACAGGGTGTTCTGGTGCGTACGCACCAGAACACCCTGTTTTCTATCTCTTTATCTATAGTCTTCGCGTGTGTCGCGAGGCTCACGTAGAATACGCTCTACCTCGGCCAGCACAGCCTGGGGATCGATCTCTTCCAGATCTTCTTCAGCGGTTGCGGACGCTTCAACCTCGTAGGCTGGCTGCGACGCCTCCTCTAAGAGTGCTCGCGCGCGAATATCGGGAACATCTGAATCTTCCTCTTCATTCCACTGGCGAAAGATATCCAGCTCATCCTTGGGCAAGAGCATACTCTGAATCTCATCTTCATCGAGACCCACCCACTGATAATAGGTAATCTCCTCCCCATCCTCCAGATCGGTATAGATCTCCGTCAGGTTGCTCAGCCCACGAAAAGTCGAGGTTACACGCTGGCCCTGGGGATTATCATAGATCATCTCCCCCTCCTGTCCATGAGCCATAGCCTTCTGGAATGCCTCTTCTGCAGAGTTCGCCCGAATCAGGACAAGGTTTCTATGGACAACATTCTCTTCCGCCCCCTCCACATGAATCTCCTCAACTATTTCGGCAACATACCATTTTCCCTGTTTAGACGCCCCCATAGCATGTTCCTTTCTTGCTCGGACGCAGGCCCTGCTTCGATTCCCAGGGTATCTCAAAAATCACCTCTTCTCTTATTCGGCTCCAGGCTTCGCTTTCATAAGCAGCCCAGGCACAAAGAGAGAGAAAAAGGCTATTCCTTGAGCCACCCTGCTTCGACTCCTACTTTGACGATGACGAAGGTGCAATCTGTGGTATACTCAAACATCATATCTTAAATTGAGGCAAATGTGTAGAGGTCTACACGCGAGTATCAGAAGTATGAGGATGTGGAGTTGGAAATGCCGCGGCATTTCCAACTCCACATCCTCATACTGGACGATTTAAGGGACGAGGAACTAGTACAAGCGGCGTATAGATCAAACTATTGACCGCTTTGGACGATTAGATATACTTGCAAGCAATGCTGACTGAATTATTTCGCTCTTCACCACTATAGCATCGATATTAACAAAGAGGGATATATGCAACTGGAGCGCCGTCAGGCAATTATTGTACTAGATTATGGATCGCAGGTTAGCCGCTTAATCACGCGCCGCATTCGCGAGTGCCATGTGTATAGCGAGCTAGTGCCTGCCTCGACCACGCTGGCCGAGCTACAGGCCAAAGACCACCTGGACATCAAGGGTTTTATCCTCTCGGGCGGTCCCTCAAGCGTCTATGACGAGGGCGCCCCAAGCTGCGACCCGGCCATTCTCCATAGCGGCTTGCCCGTGCTCGGCATCTGCTATGGCATGCAGCTCATGGCCCAACAGCTAGGCGGCCACGTCGAGCCCAAGCATGGCACACGCGAGTATGGACCCGCGACCATCGAGGTTATGGCAGACGCAGAGCAGGATTACGCGACCTATCGCATCTTCGAGGGCCTCAAGCCCTCCCCAGAGCAGACTACCCACCTGGATCGCCCTACGCAACATACCCCGCTGCGCCTGCCGGTCTGGATGAGCCATGGAGATAGCGTGGACCAGCTCCCCGAGGGCTTTAAAATCCTGGCGACCACTGAGAGCAATCCCGTCGCGGTCATCGCACACCCCAAGGGGCTGATCGGATTCCAGTTCCATCCCGAGGTCACGCACACACCCCAGGGCAAAGAGCTCATTAAGAACTTCCTCTTCCGTATCTGCGACTGTGAGGCCAGTTGGACACCGGAGAAGGTCATCGACGAGACGGTCGAGCGCATTCGCCAGCAGGTCGGCAAAGAGCGCGTCCTCTGCGCCCTCTCGGGCGGCGTTGACTCCGCCGTCGCGGCCCTGCTAGTCCATAAGGCCATCGGCGATCAACTCACCTGCATGTTTGTGGATACCGGCTGTATGCGCGAGGGCGAGGGCGAGCAGGTCGTCGAGACCTTCCGCAACCACCTGCATATCCCCCTGGTCGCCATCGACGCCGAGGACCGCTTCCTCGGCAAGCTAGCCAGTGTGACCGATCCCGAGCGCAAGCGCAAGATCATCGGCGAAGAGTTCATTCGCGTCTTCGAGGAAGAGGCCGTCAAGCTCGCTACAGAGCAGGGCAAGATCGGCTTCCTGGCCCAGGGCACGCTCTACCCAGACGTCATCGAGAGCACCAGCCACGACACCGCCAATACCGCCAAGCGCATCAAGACACATCACAACGTAGGTGGTCTCCCCGAAGAGATGGTCTTCAAGCTCGTCGAGCCACTGCGCATGCTCTTTAAGGACGAGGTACGCGAGATCGGCCTGGAGCTGGGCCTGCCCGAAGAGTGGGTCTGGCGCCATCCCTTCCCCGGTCCCGGCCTAGCCATTCGCGTTATCGGCGATATCACAAAAGAGAAGCTCGACATTCTGCGTAAGGCCGACAAGATCGTCATCGACGAGATCCGCCGCGCGGGCGTCTATCGCGAGCTAGGGCAGGCCTTCGCCGTGCTCACACCCATTCAGAGCGTGGGCGTCATGGGCGACGGTCGCACCTACGGCAACCTCGTTGCTGTGCGCGCCGTGACCACAGGTGACTTTATGACTGCCGACTGGGCGCGCCTCTCGCCCGAACTCCTGGCGCGCATCTCCAACCGCCTCGTCAACGAGGTCCATGAGATCAACCGCGTCGTCTACGACATCACCTCCAAGCCACCCGCCACTATCGAATGGGAATAAAAATACGCTGAGAACATGATGTGGCTGGCGGCCGATGGCCGCCAGCCACATCATGTTCTCAGCGTATGTAATACATAGAGAAAGGTTATTTATGTTGGAATTTGAGATCCTGGCGCAGGGCTGCTTTCCAGCAGACAAGGTCGACATTCTCTATCAGCCAGAGGAGCGTATGCCCATGACTCCTGCCATTCAGGCCTGGATGGACGCGCTCTGGGAGGAGAGGCTGAGCCAGGCCCGCGCCCTCAACAAGCGCCTCTTTGATGCCCCGCTCTACCGCCTCGTAGGTGCCGAGACAACGGGCGAGAGGCTCACGCTCCACCTGGGCGATACCAGCTATAAAGAGTATGTCACGACACGCGAGGCCAGCTTCACCCGCGAGCGAAGGCGCGACGAACTGGGGAACGCCATCGGCGTCTGCTCCGTGGTCGAGACCAGCGACGACTATATCCTGCTAGACAAACGCCAGGGCGTCGACGTCTATGAGGGGCGCGATCACGTCATCGGTGGCTTCTTCGAGCGTGGCCTGGACGTCCAGGGACAGCGACCAGATCCCTTCGCCGCCATTCGCCGCGAGATCCGCGAGGAGACCGGTATTCAAGAGGCCGATATCCGCGAACAGTACTGCCTGGGCGCAGCCTACGACCTCGCCATGCCCCACGGCGAATTCCTCTTCCTGACGCGCCTGCACATTCCTCTCTCCGAGGTCCAACAGAGAGAGCCCGAAGAGGACGAAATCAAAGAACTCCGCTTCCTGCACGCCACAGAGGAGAGCCTACGCGCCTTTATTCTGGAGCACCATGGACGCATCTCCGCCACTGGTGAACCCAACCTCCTGCTCTATGGTACCTGGAAGTTCGGCCAGCCCTGGCTCGCCTCCCTACTCCCAACCCTGGAGAGCCTGGCATAGCCCAGCATATTTCTAATCCAAATATTTTCCATGCTAACTCTGCTCCACAACCACCTCCAGGGTAAGAGGTCTGTATACCTTTTGCGCGGCAATCGCCGCGCAAAAGGTATACAGACCTCTTACCCTGAGCGCCGCAGGCGCGAAGTGTCGCGATCTCTCATGACAAAGATTGAACAGGTATGATATAGTATTTCAACATATTCTATGTTTTGCCGGGCCGATAGTAGAGGATTTTTTTAAGATGAATAAGGAAAGACAGAGAAGAGCGTCGGGGAGCCTGTTCGGGCTGGCATTTGGCGACGCCCTGGGAGCCGATACAGAGTTTATGAGCATCGAGCAGATTAGCGCGAAATATGGGCCAGAAGGGCCGGGCGAGCTACAGGGCAATCCCACCCGCGTGACGGATGATACGCAGATGACGCTGGCGGTTGGAGAGGCACTCCTGGCCGCCGAGAAGCCCTATAGCGCCGATACGTTGGAAGAGCCGCTGCGCGCCGCCTTTATCGCCTGGGATCGCAGCCCAGATAATAATCGCGCGCCCGGCAATACCTGCCTCCAGGCCTGCGAGGGGCTGGCGCGTAACCTTCCCTGGCAGAATGCCACTGTCATCAGTTCCAAGGGCTGTGGCGCTAATATGCGTGTAGCACCAGTGGGACTCCTACGCGCCGAGCAAGACGAGGCGACACCTGAGACACGTGCCGCCATCGCTCAGTTCCAGGCCGCGCTCACCCACGGCCATCCAACCGCGCTCGCGGCCTCCGATCTGACAGCCTGGTGCATCGCCGACCTTGTGTCAGGCGGCGAACCCGAGGGACTCGTCGAGCGCCTGCGGGATTATGCCTTGAGCCAGCGCAGCGTCTACCATCAGCTCTGGCTGGGGCCGCTCTGGCAGATCTCACTCAGCAATACACCACAGGAGTTTATCGAGCGTGGCTGGGATGAATGCCTGCAGGTACTTGAGCGGCTCGATGTCGCACTGAAGCAGCCAGACCGCCAGAGTGATCCCTGCTTGCAGACGGGCGCAGGCTGGATCGCCGAAGAGGCATTCGCCACTGGCCTGCTCTGCTTCCTGCTCTATCCCGAAGAGCCTATCAAGGCCATCCAGCGTGCCGCGACCACCAGTGGCGACTCCGACTCCATAGCCTGCCTCACCGGAGCCTTCGCGGGCGCCCACCTGGGTCTCGAAGCCTGGCCCCAGGCCTGGCTCGACCGCATCGAATACTGCGATCGCCTGGCAAAGCTAGGAGCAACCTGGGATTAACAACTTCGCCAGGGGCACTGGCTCTATGAATGATACTCCGCGATGACCTCGATGGGGCCAACAATATTACGGTTGAACTCATCCAGCTCCTCCGCCGGAATCCAGTACTCCTGGTGGATCGCACTGCCCACTTTTTGCACTTCATAGCGATCGAGAAAGGCCTTGCGCACCTGGAAACGCGTCACATACCCTGAATTGCCATCGCGGGCGTTCCAATCACGAGCGATCTGGACGGCATATTCCTCAAAGAGCACAGGATAGAAGATAGGTTGCCAGAAGAGGCGCGGCGGAAAGGTGGTATACAGGCTCTCCGCAATCAAGGCCAACTCCTCTGAGCCAGTAGGACGATACAGCGTGATGGTCTCCTCTTGCATGAGTGACATCCTTTCACAACCAATTAGCGAGCGCCTTCGCGCCTGCGGCGATCAAGGGTAAGGGGTGTGGGTGGAAAACGGCTTTGCCGTTTTCCACCCACACCCCTTACCCCGAGGCGAGCGTAGCGAAGCCAAGGCAAGAGCTGGAAAGCCTGGGGTTACGACTCACAGATAGCATATTAAGCAATTTATTGATAGAATAAAGGGAAACTTCCCACAAAGCAATAAGTAAACCAGCTTCTATCCATGAAGGATTAACGATATGGCAACTTACGCGCAAATTCAGACCTATGCAACCTATGAAGATCAAGAAGACTTCGCAGAACTCCTGACCCGCTACCAGGACACGCTGAAAGAGTTGGGCTGCGACGACCAGGGCGTCCTGGCATGGCTGGACGAGATCACATGGCCCGAGAGCGAAGAGGAAAGCTTTGGCGATATCTATCCCGCGACCTTTACTCTCCGGCCTGCGCAAGGCGAACCCATCACTTGTTCTGGTATCGATGTCTCGCTCTATCCAAATATTGGTACGCCAACCCTGGATGAAGAGCCACAGCCCTGGATTGGCATCAACCTGCAATTTGAAGACGAAGCCCTGCTCACAGAGACAGGCGCGACCTATAAACCAGAGATCGGGGCTGGCATCTGGCACATCCTGCGCGTCCTGGCCAACAATTTTCCCGAACTGGGCGTCTACTTCACAGAGGAGTGGCAGGAAAACCGCTCCTGGCGCTCCATCGTTGAGGAGGCAGGCGACCCCTGGGCCTTCGACCTGGCAATCTTCCCTCGCAAGCTCGCCGCCTATTTCGAGGCGATCCCTGCCGGCTATGAAGGTACAGTTACCGACGAAGGCTTTGGCTTTGCCCAGAGCAATCGCTGGTCCCCCCTCCCCTGGAAATAATCAGATTAATTGCGACAGGTAGTATGGTGACCCTGCCAGCCTTTGGCTGGCAGGGTCACCATACTACCTGTCGCAATTAATAAACTCATATGTCACAAAATCAAGGTTCCAACGTCTAGTTGTATAGAGAGGAAAACCTTGATTTTCTTTTTGGTCTTATCAAACGCTGATTTTTTTAACTGGCAGCTATTTTTCTCGTCTACCTTATCGACATGTCTTACCTTCATTGGCGAAGGAACGCTTGCAAGGAGCGCAAGGGGGTCATGAGGTGAAGTCAACACAAGAAGGAAGGACACGCATATGCAGCAGGACGTTCTACAGGACTTTTTTATCTATGTCCCAACACTCGACCGCGTTGACGAAACCCTCACACAGCACGCCACAAACACACCAGAAGTTGGGGAGAAGCTGAGGGGGTTAGCGATGGACAAAAAGTGGCAGAAAATCGCGCTGGCAGGCCAGCTGGTAATCTACGCTAAATTGCCAGAGGAAGAGGCCAACTGCGCATAGTCTCCATAGAAGCGTTCAGATGTATTGTAAGGTATGTGGTGGCGTCCTAGCAGAACCAGGGTACCACCACATACCTTATTCATTAGATGAGAAAGCGGCCGTTCTCGTAGCAGAGTTCGCCATCGGCATAGACCTTGCCTTCATGGAGGTCGCATACAAGGTCCCAGTGGAGGGCCGAGTCGTTGATGCCGCCCGACTCAGGCAGGGAGGCTCCTAGAGCCATATGCATAGTGCCACCGATCTTCTCATCGAAGAGGGTATCGCCCGTGGCCTCTTGAATCTGGTAATTGAGGCCAAAGGCGGCCTCGCCCAGGGTGCGCGAGCCAGCTTCCATATCCAGCATGGCATTAAGGAAGTCCTGGCCGCGCTCGGCGCTGCTCTCAATGACCTTGCCATCTTTAAAGGTCAGGCAGATTCCCACAACCTCATTGCCGTGATAGAGCGAAGGATAGCGGAAGCAGACAGTTCCATTAACCGAATTTTCGATAGGTCCGGTAAATATCTCGCCGTCAGGGAAGTTCTCCGTCCTGGCACAGTTGATCCATTTACGTCCACCAGCGCGATAGGTAATGTCGGTCTCCTGGGATCTGTCATAAAATAATTCCTTCCGCTAACAAATAAAGCTCGTGATTCATACAAGCAACCTCATCTTCAAGTTGTATAGGAAATTTGTCCAGCTCCGCTTACTGTTTTTCTAGAACCACTCGACTAGCTATCGTAGCGTCACTTTAAAGACTTTCTATACATGAATTTATAAATAAAAGCGAACATGCTTATAGGCGCATTAGTAGACGGAGCTGTTTTTAAGGAAGCAAAGAGGTACAGATTTATGTTGGCATACCGATAAAGTAAAGCAAGAAAGCTCTAGAAGCTTTACGAAAATACCGCAAAACTACAAATCCCAATTACTTAGAATTTCTTATTTTTCTCAGCAAACCAGATCCAGATTTATTGACTTTTGCTTAGGCGACAAGTACAATAGAGAGAGTAAGACGTCGTGTACAGACCAGGAGGCATCTTCATGGCTATTGCGCATACCGACTTTTACCGTCATGAGAACCTCGTTCGCAAATCCATTCAAATCCCCTCAACACAGCACAAGGAGCTCAAAGCCCTTGCAGTTGAACTAGACTCCTCACTAGGAGATGTAGTGGAGACTATCATGGAACTCATGCGCCAGGATAATTATCAGCAGCTCAAATCAGCCATTATTCAGAAGCGCGAACGCGAATTATCTTCCTCACTTAATTACTCCCTCGACGAAGCCTACGCTTATCTTGGTTCCCTTCCAGAAACGCTAGAAGACGCCCAGTTCTTTTTTGAGGCCGGGCATGAAGGTATGGTTGCATGAGCGAAGAGGCCAGGCATGTCCGGGCCAGCCCCAGAACGTATGATGTGCAGCAAGTAGATTACCCACAACCTCGCCGAGGCGAAATATGGGATGTTAACTGGTCGCCCGGACGTGGAGCCGAACAACAGGGCACACGCCCGGCTTTAATTATCCAGAACGACCGTGGTAACGGCTCAAGAAATTATCCGCTTACTATCGTCGCCTCCATGAGTCGCACGGAACGCGAACTGCCATTGCATGTGCGTATCTCCCCCAATGCAGAAAATGGGCTGACCGATTACACGGATGTCAAATGCGAACAACTGATGACGATTGAGAAATCACGTCTCTTACGCCGCAGAGGCGTCATCACCTATGAAGAGATGCAGCGCGTCGACTACGCACTCAAACTCAGTCTCAGCATCTCCTAAACACAAATAAAGCATAAAAAAGAAGTACGGCTAGGCCGTACTTCTTTTTTATGCTTTAGGATACCTTGCTTCCTTCTTCGGTTGCCTCGAGTGAGACGACCTGGTGGGGCAGGGGGCGCGGCATCTTCTGCCGCTTCAGGTACGCGACCTCGTGCTCAAGGATACGCTTGGTAATGGCAATGGTAGTGGCGTAGGTCGAGTCCATACCAAAGTAGGAGAGACTGCCCGCGCCCAGGTTCTTGCCTCGCGTGTAGGGCGTATCTGAGGCGTAGTGTAGCAGACCCACTTCGTAGGGGAGGCGCGCGAAGTTGATATTCTCGCCCACGGGGTAGCGCGTGAGGTACTGGTCTTCGTAGACCGCGTTGAGGTAGGGGCCGCTCTCCATCTCGACAACGGTGTAGTTGGCGCGATAGTAGAAGTCCAGGTACTGACGGTTCTGCAGGTAGGTACCTTTGGCCGAAATGGCCTTCTGGTTATCCAGTACGGAGCCATAGATCAGGTAGGGCTGGACATCGTGCGCCGTGAAGCAGTTGTCGAGCCAGTACGTGTTCTGGCTGTGCTCGTCCAGCACAACATTAGAAATCATGACATCGCCGATGCTACCATTGAGCGTCGCAGCCTTGCCCAGGATATAAATGCCACGTAGCTGCGCCAGGTTCTCCATGATCTCGCGCATCATCCGATAGGCCGCCATGCCCAGGGGATAGTCGATATTCAGGATCAAGGCCTGGCTCTGGGCCAGGTAGTCCAGGTGTGGCATACGGCAGCGCGGGTCGATCTCGCCTGGATGTAGTTTGGAGAGGTCGAAGATCTGGGCATCGATCTCTACCCCATGGCGCGCATCCACGCGATAGATGCCTCGCGCTCGCTCCTCCTCCTCGCGCTGGCTCAGGAACTCTTTGCCCGCGGGCGTATTGACCCACTCGCGGCCCGCGAAGTAGAGGAAGTTATGCCAGTTGCCCGGAACCTCGCCCTCCTGCAACTTGCGGCATTCCGCGTTCAGGTAGGGATCGCTGCCTTTGAGGGCAAAGCGCGTTAGCTCCTCCTCGCGATTGAGCAGGGAACCGGAGAGGACGTTCACCATGCTATGGGTATTGCTGGAGACGAAGTAGATTGGGCGATTCTGCACGTTCAAGCTCTCCAGCACATCTTTGACCGGGTTCCACCACTGGCGCGTGGCGCGGACGTAACCTACATGCGAACCACCCAGCATGCGCAGGCGGAAGTTCTTGCGCTGCTGACCCATACTCAGTAGGGTCTCCCACAGTTGATCGCCCCAGATGACCTCCAGGCGATTCCAATCATCGGGCGCGATATGCAGGCGCTCGCGTAGCACTTTGCTGATCTCGGCGAAGACCGGCGAGCTACGATCCATGCGTGTCTCCAGCAGCTTGATCGTTGTCGGGTCCTCGTTGATCAGGTAGTACATCTTGTTCCATTCGATCTGGAAGGCCACCAGCACAGGCACGATATCATCGGTGTCACTGACGCTGGCGACGTAGGCTGCCAGGGTCTCCTTGCCATCATAGAACCACTTGCGGCGCCTGGCCGAAGCCGTCACGGCCTGCCAGCTATTGACCGGGAAGTTATGCTGCACAAAGACATCCTCGGACTGCCCCAGCAACACCAGGTTACAGTGCAGGATGGAAATTGGCAGGCGCAGCACACTATAGATGAACGCCGACATATCGGGCTGTGGCGCGCGCGCATCGGGGTGCAGGGTCGAATCAATGTTGTAGTGCGCCTGCATCAGGGCCTTCAGATTAACCTCGCCGGAGCTACGCAGCATCGTATTGTAGGTGCGGATGTACAACTCAACATCACGCTTGCCGGCGGCATGGAAGCGCTCGCCGTACTCAAGTGAGGATAGGACGGCGATATGGTTGCGCTCGTTTAGGACTTCGTCGATTCCGTGTGTCTCTTCTTGCATGGGGATGTGTGTCTCTTCTATCACTTCACGTCGCTGAAATTGGTCACTGTACTCGTTGTTCTCTCGTGTCTTCCGTGGCATAGCGTTACTCTCTTTTTCTGGGGGACTTCTTTCATCCTATCTATTACCGTAATGTTTCCAATAATTATACTCGCCAGGCAATCTTATTGGTAGGGCAGCGGTACCGCCTGAGCCTGCACACCATCTAAGCACAGCTTTTCCCGGCAAAAACTCTTGTTTTGGGCAGTCATTGCCAAGAAAAGAAGCAGGATGGAGGCTGCCGGACGCGTCTGGCAGCCTCCATCCTGCTTCTTAAATGAATACGCGCTTCTATTTAGCGGGAGTTTTCCACACTTTTACATTGATTGTAGCGTTATTCGCTTTCTTATCTGGGGGCAGGCTACTTACACTCATACTTGCAGTGGCAATGAGAGTATCATCGGGTGACCAGGTAACGCCTCGCATATCCCCACTCTTTTCCTGATAGGTGAAAAGTGTCTTCCTGGTCAGAGGATTCCAAATCTCGACGTCGTTTACTGCTATCTGTTGGCCTTTATTTGGTCCGCTAGAGATCGTCTGTGTCTCATTCTCAACTGTGGCAATGCGTGTGCCATTATGTGACCAGGCCAGGTACTGCACAGTGTTGTTTGGTGAGTGAAGTGTATAAGTTACGACAGGCTTACCTGTTAATGCCTGCCAAATCTGGACCTGGTACTTGTTCTTGATCTCTCCAGTAGTATTATTGCCAATTTGCACACTCATACTCACAGCCAGGTACTGGCTATCTGGCGACCAGGCCAACTCATTCATCGTTCCGTAGCCTACGGCGTGAACGGTATGAACGAGTTGCCCCGTCTTTGCATTCCAAACACGCACCGTTTCATCCCAATTCTGAGAGAAAGAGGCCAGGTATGTGCCATCCGGCGACCAGACTACGTGATAGGCATCGGCGGTATGGCCAATCAGCGTCTTGACCACTGCACCAGTACTGCTATCCCAGATGAGAATAGGGTGAGCCTGCGGATTACGAGATTCGTTGATCGGGTCATTCAGGCTGGAAGCAATATATTTGCCATCTGGTGACCAGGCCAGGCCTGTTATGGAGGCAGTGCCCGCGCTATAAGGTGTCAGAGGGTTCAATAAGCTCGTTAACAGGTTGCCGATATGCGCTGTGGACTGTTTGGGGCCACTGACCAGGACCTTGCCGGTATTCGCATCTATGATCTGTACATTGTTGGTGGCAACTGCGAGACGCTGGCTGCCATCTGGCGCCCAGGCAACGTTTTGAATGGGATTGCGCCCTCCGCCAGTTGGATGATATGTCACCTCGTTTTTCCCAGTTGTGGCATCCCAGATATGCGCGCTATCTCCTGCCATCACGATGCGCTTGCCATCGGGTGACCACTGCAAACCCATAATACCGCTGTCTTCCACTGTATGAGTATACACAACCTGGCCTGGATGAACCTGTGTGGGCTGGTTCGTTGCTTTGGGTATTACAGTAGCAGGTGGAGAGCCAGGATTCCCTTCCTGGGCAGTACGTGCCCGGTAGAGTACGGTGAGCAAGCTGCCCACGACCAGAGCCGCCACCAGAACAGCAGCAATGAGTGTGAAAGCTCGCCGGGTGGAGGCAAAGCGCTGCTGGAGTGGCATGCCCTGCGTCTTGTCAGGCATGCGTGATGAAGGTATATGCATAGGGATAACCTTCCCTTCGTTATTCAGAGATCGCTGCGAGCGATTGCGCGCGCGAATATGTTGCCAGGCGTAGTTGAGCGATTGCGCATCAGCCTGGGCATCCGTCTGGTGGAGCCGTTGTAGATCGGCCACCAGTTGCGTGTTGGGTTCATTAGATGGGGCCTGTGCCAGTGATTGCTCGATCTGCTTATCTATGTTTTTAGCGTTGAAATGTTCTTTTGATGTAGCCATAGTGCCTATTCCTTTTATCACTTCTCATCTGTACTTCTCATTTGTGCTTCTCGTAGATGGAGCGAAGGGTATTGAGGGTGCGCGAGAGCAACATACGGACTGTACCTTCACGTTTATCGAGGATGCGCGCGATCTCCGCGCTACGCAGGCCATTGACAAAGCGAAGGTAGAGGAGCTTCCTCTGGAGCTCCGGTAATTCCTGTACATGTGTACGCAGCAGCGCATGGCGCTCTGTGCGCATGGCGTGTTGTTCCGGCTCCTGATCTTCATCGAAGTAGAGCGCGTCCGCGACCTGTTCTATGGGCGATACCTGGCGGCGCTTCAGACGACGATGCAGATCGACCGTCTTGTTCTGCGCTACCCGCCACAGGTAGGCTCGCTGTCTCTCTATCGGCACATTCTGAAAGTTTTTCTGTTCAAGCGCCGCCAGGAAGACATCAATGAGCAGGTCCTCGGCATCCTCGCGCGTTGGCGTATGCATGCGCAAGTAGGCAAAGATCTCCTGAGCATAGCGCTGGTAGAGTTCAGCCGCGAAGGCGTCATTCCCGGCTGACAACAAGTGTTGTTGCATGTTCCATCCTACTGTAGTTCTTCTCGCTAGCGATTTCACTGCATATGTCGCTCAAGAATGAAATTTGCCACATTGTTTGACTTCTCGCCGCTGCGTGGCTCGCAGGGGTAAGGGTGTGGGGCGGCGTGGCGGAGCCACGCCGCCCCACACCCTTACCCGGAATTTACGTTGGTATGAGCCTTACGTCTTTGTTATTGTGTTTTTTGCAGGATGACGATGTACTGGTGGGCGATGTTGGGAATGTAGGCGAAGGGGTAGCCGTAGGGGCGCAGGCGTGTTCCGGTCTGGTACCAGATGATCTCGCCTTTGGGGATCAGACCGTGGAGGCGAGCACGGCGCGCCAGGTCGACGTGGGTAAAGATGTACTCACCATGCTGATAGGCGTCGCGCACGATGATGACCATGTATTTCCTGGGCTTCAGGAGGCGGGCACACTCTTGAAAGATATGCTCCATGGCCTCTAAGTAGGTCTCATAGCTGGGCAGGTTGGCGAGGTCGGCGGGATCATCTGAGCGCATATCATAGGTGGTGCGCCGGCTGGCGTGCTGGTTCGCCTTGCGCTTGCCCGACATGGTCTGGGTCATGTGAATATTGTAGGGGGGATCGGTGGCAATAAAGTCAAAGCTGGCGCTCTCCATCTCGCGCATGAGGGTCAGGCAGTCGCCATGCAGCATAGGCTGGGGCAGCAACTGGTCCAGGTTCTCTTCCAATACACGCTGGTAGATCTCTACCCATTGCGAATTAATCTCGATCCCCAGGGCCTCGCGGGGTTTGATACAGATCGAGGCACCTATAAGCGTTCCGCCTACGCCCGCGAAGGGGTCGAGGACACGTGCGCCCGGCTTGGTAAAGAACTCTATCAACTGACGCATGAGCTGTGGGGGCTTGTTCGCGCCGTGGGCCTTGCGTAGGTGATGGCTATATTCTGAGGGGTATGAGGTCGTCAGGATGCTACGAGTAAAGTAGACCCATTCGGCTCCGTTTAACTCGTTGAGTCCGTTGCGCGATGATACATCTTGTCTCTTCATACACGCTCTTCCCCATATACTTACTGTATAGATCTATGCTCAAAAACAACACTTTTTCTCTCGAAATTATGCGACTAATTACCTGCGCAAAACGTAAATTTATAATAGGAGGTATCACTAAAACGCGGGGTCTCCCCATGTCCTGCGTTTCCCCCTGGTGATGCCTTCTTTTCGTGTAAAAGTATGTAGCAGGGGCTGGGCGGGATCATGTTCCTTTTACTTGTTACTTGTAAGATTTACTAGGGCCAGATGAGTAAGTCGTCGTTACCAGGCGAAACAGGGTCTTCGCTGGTGGAGTGTGTGCGCCGCCATTCGCAGCCTACCTCGCCACTCTGTAGCAGGTGCTGCATGACGTCGTCATAGTCGTTGAGCGTAAACTGGCCAAAGTATTCAAGCATAGCCTGCTGGCGTAGATCGGGCCAGCGGCGCACGCGCTGTCCTCGCCCTAACTGGATGATGCGCTGCGTTAACTGCTCCAGAGAGGCTGCATGCCGCTCCTGCTCCTGGACGAGAAACCACTCCTCGGCAAGCACACCGTCATGGATCAGGGCATAAAGACGCCGCCGGTAGTCACAAAGCGCCTCATTCATATGTTGAAAGCTGTCCTGGCGCCTGGTCGCGAAGAGCAGGGTCGAGGGTACATACTCCATCCAGGCTGGCCCCACCTGGACCGGTAACGCGAGTCGTTGGATGGGCAGGCTAAAGTAGCGCTTCATGCTCAGTATAAACAGCTTAAGAAAACCATCTATGGCCTGCGCACGCTCAGCTTCGGCACTGGGGAGGGTCTTCCAGCGGTCGGTGCGCAACAGATTGGTCAGCTTAAGTCCCACCTGCTCGTCACTTCGCGCGGCATGGAGACAGGCATCAATCGCTTGATGGGGAAGCCAGAGGAGGAGTTCCGTGGGGGCGGTACGCTGGTAGATCTTGAGCAAATGGTCATTGCTAAAGAGCGAAGGCGTAAAGGGATTAAGCAGAAATATGGCTGGCGAAGGCTCAAGCTCACGCAGCAGAGCAGCGCCACCATCCAGCCAGTTGCTGCGCAGGACACCACCATCCTGGGGCAGCATCTCTTGCGTTGTATGGGCATTCTGCCTGGAACCGCTTAGCAGCAGCCCATAAAGCGAGAAGGGTGGCTGCTCCTGAACAAGTTCGCGCGCTAGAAGCGAGATAGGGCACAGGGCCTGTGGCAGCATGAGCACATCTGGCTCTTTTTTGCGCCGCTTCTTCGAGCCATTGCCATTCTCAATGTTTTCAGGCATTGGCACAAGTATCTGCTCGCGCGCGTTAAGCCCCAGGGCATCGACCCAGTAGCAGCGCCGGAAGATGCGCGTGGCGGCAAGGGCACGACAATATGCCGCTACATAGTCATGCAGCAGCCAGTGGCGCAGCGTCGCCAGGATCTCTCGTTCATTTGGCCTGCGCGCGCGTTTGCGCGGGCCATTCCCGCTTATCTGCGTCCATACGTCCTTATTCGCGTCGTTGCTTTCGATGTTGGCCCAGAGGTTCATTTGATATATTTTATCATGTTTAGGCGCGTGGAAGTAGACATCCCTTTCGCGCCTACGGCGCTCAAGGGGTAAGAAGATGAATGTGCAGGTCCGAGGCCTCTGGCCTCGGACCTGCACATTCATCTTCTTACTCGGGGGGAATAGTGCTATGCACTGGAATAAGAAGTAGCCTCGGGGGGAATAGTGCTATGCGCTGGAATAAGAAGTAGCCGCGTACGCCAGTAGCGAGCCACACCACCAGTAGCGGGCGTTCCCAACAGTAGCCGCGTACGCCAGTAGCGGGCCTGTAGCCGCGTACGCCGGTGTGGGCTTATTTGACACACCTGTGAGACTGTACTACAATAGATGCTGAGGAAGTGTATTTTTGACACTAGTCGATGCATTTTTTTCATGCAAATAGTGCAGTTATTAGAAATTGAAGGTTCCGCATATGGGATCAGCACTCCCCATTTTTATCTTAGTAACGCTTGCGGTCCTCTTCGGCCTCCTGGTTATGGTGGTGACCAACGTGCTTGGGCCACGCAAACCCTCGCCGGAGAAGCTCGCGCCCTATGAATGCGGTATTCAAGAGATTGAGCCGCCCAAGAAACGCTTCCCAGTCAAATATCTGTTGACTGGTATGCTTTTTATTGTGTTTGACATCGAAATTGTGTCGTTCTATCCCCTTGCAGTCCTGCTCCACCAGCTACAGCTTTTCGGACTCATTGAACTGCTCGTCTTCCTGGCGATTCTGATGGTGGGCTATGTCTATGTTTGGCGGAAGGGAGCTTTTTCATGGGAATAACCAATCCCTGGGAGCCGGTACAGACCTACTCCAACACGCAGACACCACGCGAGCTACCAATGCATCAGAAGGATGGTAGCTTTGGCGTGCTAACCACGCAGGTAAGCAAGATCCTGGATTGGAGCCGTAGCTCCTCGCTCTGGCCCGCGCTCTTCGGCCTGGCCTGCTGCGCCATTGAGATGATGTCGACCAGCGCCAGTCGCTTCGACCTTGCGCGGTTTGGAGCCGAGGTCTATCGCGCCTCACCACGCCAGGCCGATCTGATGATCGTCGCTGGACGCTGCTCGGTCAAAATGGCCCCTGTGTTGCGCCAGATTTATGACCAGATGCCAGAACCAAAGTGGGTCATCTCAATGGGAGCCTGCGCCTCCTGCGGTGGCGTTTTCAACAATTACGCCATTGTACAGGGAGTAGATAAGATCGTCCCAGTCGATGTCTTTATCCCAGGTTGCCCCCCTACTCCCGATATGCTGTTGTTCGGCTTCAATGAGTTGCAGCGCAAGATTCGTGAAGGCATTCCCAATCCACCCGATCCTTTGAAGGATAGCGGCCTCAAGCTCGTCGGTCCTTCAAGCACGAATATGGATCTGTAGGGTCAGCTTCTTTTAGTCCATGCAAGCATGGACCCTACACGATATACCAATCTTGATTGCCTGCCTGAGAGAAGGTAGCAGCGGCACGTTCTTCTTAATACGAAAACCAATCCCCATTCGGGGATGCGGCGCCACTATAGTGGCTAGCGCTTCGCGCTCAGGTTTTCGAGAGGAAGTTCAGACAGAAGAAACGAAACACAAGCGAAAAGTGGGGGCAACCAGTTTCTGGTTAGCCCTCTTTGTGCGCAAGGGCGGTTATTTCCAGTATCGTCTCCTTGCCCTGACGCCGCAGGTGTAAAGCGCGACTCGTGTCGCCATGGACCTGGCTTTTAGCTCTACGTTCCCCTACGACCTGCGGCCTATGTTGATGATCTTTAACTAATTGCTTTGGTAATGATTGCACTCACAACTTGCCATATTAACTGGTTAAAGTTCCATTCAGTGTTCGGTTACTTTTTTAGGAAGTTATTTTATGGTCATAACAGCAGCTTCGACAGTGGACGTTGTGCGGGAGAAGTTTCCGCAGGCCGTGCTCGAAACCGTTGAACACCGTGACGAGCAGACAATCATCCTCGATCCAGGCTCCCTGGTCGAGGTCTGTCAGTTCCTGAAGGCACAGCTCCAATACAATTTTCTAGAGACGGTAACAGCGGTTGATTGGCCAGAGCGCACACCACGCTTCGATGTCGTCTACCAGCTTCTCTCCATTGAACACCAGTGCTTTATTCGTCTCAAGGTGCGTGTGGGTCAGCGACGCGAGACCCATCCAGAGGTTCCCAGTATTACGAGCGTCTGGGCTGGCGCGAACTGGTATGAGCGCGAGGTCTACGACCTGTTTGGGATTACCTTCGCGGGCCATCCCGACCTGCGCCGTATTATGATGCCTGAGGACTGGACCACTCATCCTCTGCGCAAAGATTATCCTATCTCGGGCTTCGAGCTTCCCGAGCCTCACTGGGGTGGACAGGTTCCTTATAATGTCGATCCTGGCGTTGGCGATTACTATCAGCAGTCGCTGCGTTCTTCCGAGGGTCGTCAGTTTAACGAGGGCCGCACTCAGGTCAATCCTGGTCAAGAGCCAGGCACATTGCCAACAACGGAAGAGGCCTAGATCAGCTCCATGACCTTATACGAAAACCAACACCGCTCTCGCGGCTAGCGCTCACGCGCTCAGGTTTTCGGAGAGGCACTAAAGAGGACAGCTTATGCAGCAAAAAGAGAAGACGAGTACACCGCTAGCCGGGTACTCCTATACCCTTGATGAGGGGCAGCTCCTCGAAGATGGCCAGCGTAACGATACGATGACCATCAACATGGGGCCCCAGCACCCCAGTACGCATGGCGTATTGCGCCTCATTCTAACCATCGAGGGTGAGACCGTTATTAAAGCCGTACCCGATATCGGCTTTCTCCATACTGGCATTGAGAAGACCGCCGAGGTCAAGTCCTACCATCAGGCCCTGGTTCTGACGGACCGCATGGATTACCTCGCGCCGCTCAATAATAACCTGGGCTATAGCCTGGCGGTGGAGCGTCTCCTGGGCATCGATGACGAGATCAACGATAAGATTAATGCTAAGATCAACTACACACGCGTCATCCTTGCTGAGCTTCAGCGTATCGCGAGCCACCTGGTCTGGCTAGGAACCTCGGCGCTTGACCTGGGCGCGCAGAGCGTCTTCCTCTATTGTTTCCGCGAGCGCGAGATGATCCTCGATATCTTCGAGCTGATCTCAGGCGTGCGTATGATGACCAGTTACATCTGCCCCGGTGGTCTACAGGCCGAGCTGCCCAAAGGCTTCGAGGCGAAGGTACGCGAATTCCTGAAGGCCTTCCCGGCGCGCCTGCAAGAGTATCATGACCTGCTCAGCAATAATCAGCTCTGGCTGGAGCGCACCCGCAATATCGGCATCCTGACACAGGAAGATGCCCTGGCCTATGGAGCCTCGGGTCCGACCCTGCGCGGTAGTGGCGTGGTCTGGGATATCCGCAAGGTCTTCCCCTACAGCGGCTACGAGAAGTTTGACTTCGACATTCCAGTCGGCTCCACGGGCGATGTCTATGATCGCTACATGGTGCGCATGCTGGAGATGGAAGAGAGCCGCAAGATCATTGAGCAGGCGCTAGAAGGTCTGCCCACAGGTCCCTACCGCGTCCAGAACAAAAAAGTCACACCGCCACCCAAGTGGCAGATCACCGGTAGCATGGAGGCCCTGATCCACCACTTCAAGCTCTTCACCGAGGGCTATCGTCCACCCCAAGGCGAGGTCTTTGTGCGCACCGAGGCCCCCAAGGGCGAGCTAGGGTTCTATATGGTCAGCGATGGCGGCCCCAAACCCTATCGCATGCATGTGCGTGGCGCATCCTTCGCCAACTTGCAGGTGCTCCCGCGCATGGTCGAGGGGACCTTCCTTTCGGACGTTGTCGCCGCCATTGGTAGCATTGATATCGTGCTTGGAGAGGTTGATAGATGATTTCAGAGAAGGCTAAAGAGCGCATGCGCGAGCTGGCCAAGCGTTATCCTGCCGCGCGTTCAGCGGTTATGCCCTCACTCTATATCGCGCAAGAAGAAGAGGGCTATATCACACGTGCGGGCCTGGAGGCCGTGGCCGAGGCTGTGGGTATGACAATCGACGACGTGGAGAGCGTCGCGACCTTCTACACCATGTACCATAAGCAGGCGCCGGGCAAGAAGATAGTGAAGGTCTGCACCAGCATCTCCTGTTATCTGCGCAACTGCGATAGCGTGATGGAACACCTGGAGCAGCGCCTGGGCATCAAGCGCGGCGAGACTACCCCGGACGGCAACTTTACCCTCCAGGGCGTCGAGTGCCTCGCGACCTGCGGCTATGCGCCTGTCATTCAGGTCAATGGGCAGTTCGTCGAGAACGTCACGCTTGAGAAGGCCGATGCCCTCATCGACGACCTTGAGCGCGAACTGAAACAGGGCAAACAGGTCAACGAGTCCAAGTCCGGTATCTCCCGGTAAAGGCACCAGTTACGAGGAAATGTGCAATGCCAGAAACAGCCAAGTTTCTTACAAAATATATCGATGTGCCGGGAATCGACACGCTTGAGGTCTATCGCCAGAACGGGGGCTACGAGGCCCTGGCCAAGGCCCTGAAGAGCGAGCCAGACCAGATCGTAGAAGAGATCAAGAAGTCTGGTCTGCGCGGACGCGGTGGCGCGGGCTTCCCCACGGGCATGAAGTGGAGCTTCCTGGCCAAAAACGATAAGCCACGCTACCTCTGCTGCAACTCGGACGAGAGCGAGCCTGGCACCTTCAAGGACCGCATGTTGATGGAGCGCAACCCACACCTGCTGGTCGAGGGCGTGCTTATCACTAGCTATGCCTGTCGCGTCAAAACGGCCTTCATCTACATTCGTGGCGAGCTACCCTACGCGGCGGATCAGGTCCAGCGCGCCGTTGATGAGGCCTATGAAACGGGTCTGATCGGCAGCAACATCTTGGGTAGCGATTATAGCATCGACGTGATCGTTCACCGTGGTGCGGGCGCATACATCTGCGGCGAAGAGAGCGCGCTGATGGAGTCGCTGGAGGGTCGCCGTGGCTATCCTCGCCTCAAGCCACCCTTCCCAGCGGTGGTCGGCCTCTATGGCGGACCCACGGTTATCAATAACTGCGAGACGCTCTGCACAGTGCCCGCGATTATTGAGCAGGGCGGCGAGTACTACGCCTCCTTCGGCACGGAGAAGAGTAAGGGCACGCGTATCTTTGGTTTGAGCGGGCACGTCAAGAAGCCCGGCAACTATGAGGTGGCCCTGGGCATACCTCTGCGCACTCTTCTTTATGACGAGCAGTATGGTGGTGGCATCCTTAACGACCGCCAGGTCAAGGCCGTCATTCCCGGCGGTTCCTCGACCTTCTTCCTGGGTCCCGACAAGCTGGACATCCCCATGGACTATGAGTCCGTGGCGGCGGCTGGCTCGATGCTCGGCTCAGGTGGTGTGATCGTTATTAATGACGAGACCTGTATCGTTGGAACCATCGCGCGCGCAGTCGAGTTCTACCGCGATGAGTCCTGCGGGAAGTGTACGCCCTGCCGCGAAGGTACCTACTGGCTCACCGAGCTTCTTGAGCGCCTGGAGCATGGCCAGGGCAAGATGAAAGATATCGATCTGCTCACCAGCATCTGCGGCAATATCAGCGGTAAGTCGTTCTGCCCCCTGGGCGACGCGGCGACCAGCCTGATTACCAGCGGCGTGCGCATGTTCCGTGAGGAGTTCGAGTACCATGTAACGCATGGCCACTGCATGGTTGGCGGACCTCATAAGCACGGAACCATCAACGCCGAAGCCGCCACCTTGAGCGCTGGCGCTAATTAATTATCCATAGGAATGATACAAACCGTCAGGTAGAAATAATTATGCCAGAAGAGAAAAAGGACGAACTCGTACACCTCACCATCGATGGCATTCCCGTCGAGGTTCCGCCAGGTACCCTAGTGTGGGCCGCCGCGCAGAAGGCTGGTATTGAGGTGCCGATCTACTGCTACCATCCCAAAATGCCGCCGCTGGGTGCCTGCCGCATGTGCTTCGTCGAGGTGGAGAACATGCCCAAGCCCCCTCAGACGGCGTGTACCACGCCTGTGAGCGAGGGTATGGTAGTGCATACCAAGACCGAGAAGGTGCTAAACGCGCGCCAGGGTACGCTGGAGTTCCTGCTCATCAACCACCCGCTGGACTGTCCGATCTGCGACAAGGCTGGCGAGTGCGACCTGCAAGACTTCACCCTACGCCACGGCCCAGGCGGGACGCGCTTCGATCTCAACAAGCGCCACTATCCCAAGCCTGTGCCCATCAGCAAGGATATCAACATCGACCGCGAGCGCTGCATTCTCTGCCAGCGTTGCACGCGTTTTAGCAGTGAGATCTCGATGGACAACGGCCTGGTTATGATCTCGCGTGGCTACAAGATGGAGGTCGGCACGGCCCCAGGCAATGCCTTTGACTCAAACTTCTCTGGTAACACGGTGGAGATCTGCCCAGTCGGCGCGCTGACGGCCACAAGCTATCGCTTCAAGGCTCGTCCCTGGGAGCTTAAACGCGTTCCCAGCGTGTGTAATAACTGTAGCGTCGGCTGTAACGCTCGCGTCGATGTGCGCGTCGACCGTGTGACACGCTTGATGTCGCGCAACAACGACGCCATCGATGATGGATGGCTGTGTAACCGTGGTCGCTGGGAGTTTGACTATGTGAACAATCCCGAGCGCCTGCGCACACCCTTGATCCGTCGCAATGGTACACTTACGCCCGCCTCCTGGCCCGAGGCCATCGCCTATGTCGCTCAGCGCCTGCAAGAGATCGCGAGCAAGCATGGCGCGCAGGCCATCGGTGGTATCGGCTCGACCCGCACTACCAACGAAGAGACCTATCTCTTCCAGAAGTTGCTACGCGAGGTCCTAGGCACGGCCAACGTTGATCACCATCATGGACTCTTCCTCGGCCCGCGCGACCGCCTGACCAGCAAGCCCTGGATGATGACCAACAGCATCGCCGAACTGGAGAAGGCTGGACACATCGTCCTGGTCGCCTCCGATCCCTACGAGCGCCAGCCAGTGCTCAACCTGCGCATCAAGAAGGCCATGAAGGCGGGAGCGAAGATCAGCATCATCAACTCGGAAACCACCGAGCTGGATCGTTTCACCAATAGCCCCTACAAGGCCGCCAAGGTGAATGTCCCTCAGAAGGGCGCGGGCAAGGCGGCCAAGCTGCTGCTCAACTACGTTCTGGAGGCAGGCGAGGTCCAGACCAGCGGCTACGAGGATATCAAGAGCAAGATTGGTCGTGAGAAGAGCGTTATCGCCGACGCCGAGAGCGCCTTTGGCGCCGAGGTTGTGGCGCAGCTCCGCCAGTTGGCCCAGGAGATCGTCAGTGCTGGCAGCGCCGCGAAAGGCGCGGTTATCCTGTACGATGAGATGGCGACCCTCGATCCCGGTTGCGAAGACCTGGCCGCCGATCTACAAGCCCTGGCCTTTGTCACCAAGAACATCGACCGCGAGGGTGCGGGCGTTGGTCCCCTCTTTGAGGATGCCAACTCGCTCGGCGCGCGCGACATGGGTCTGCTGCCCGACGCGCTTCCTGGTTACCAGGCGACGACGAAGGTTGGTATGACCTACAATGAGATGCTCACTGGCTCGCAGTTGAAGGCCCTCTTCGTCATGGGTGCCAACCCGTTGCGCCACCTGAATGGCGCGACCCTGCCCCAGTCCATCGAGTTCCTGGTCGTGCAGGACGTCGCCCTCAATGAGACCGCTCAGCAGGCCGATGTGGTTCTGCCAGCCGTGACCTTCGCCGAGAAGGACGGCACCATGACCAACCTCGACCACCATGTGCAGCTCGTACGCAAGGCCCTGCGACCCCTACCCGGCGCAAAGGCCGATTGGGAGATCCTAATCCAGCTCGCCCAGGCCCTGGGAGCCGACTGGAACTATATGCACCCCCGCGATATCTTCGACGAGATCGCCGAGCACAATCCCTTCTACGCGGGCCTGGCCCACGAAGATCTGGGCATGCAGGGCGTCCGCTCGTTGGAGCAGGAGGTAGCTCATGCTTGATTTTTTGAATAACGAGATCGTCGCCGCGGTCATCAAAAGCGCTATCGTGATCGCGATCCTGCTCACGGTCTTTGCCTATATGACGCTCATCGAGCGTCGCGTGCTGGCGAAGATCCAGGGCCGCCTGGGACCAAACCGCGTTGGCCCTTTCGGTCTCTTGCAGCCACTCGCCGACGGTATCAAGATGGCTTTCAAAGAGCAGCTTGTTCCGGGGCAGGCGCGTAAGTTTATCTACGGTATCGCGCCAATCCTCTCGACCATCGTGGCGCTCTCGGCCTTCGCCGTGGTGCCCATTGGCCTCAACTGGAGCGGCAAGACCAGTGTCCATAACGTCTGGGATCCCCTGATCGCCGATGTCAACATTGGCCTGCTCTGGATCCTGGCCATCTCTTCGCTGGCAGTCTACGGCATCGTGCTCGGTGGCTGGGCCTCCGGCAACCGTTACTCCATGCTGGGCGCACTGCGTAGCGCGGCGCAGATGGTCTCTTATGAGACCAGCCTGGGTATGGCCCTCGGTGGCGTGCTCATGTGGTCCCAGACCCTGAGCATGGTTGGCATTATCGACGCGCAGCGCGCTCCTGGCATGTCCTGGTTCATTCTGGCGCAGCCCCTGGGCTTTGTCATCTATCTTATCGCGGGCATCGCCGAGACCAACCGCGCACCGTTCGACCTACCCGAGGCCGAGCAGGAGTTGACCGCTGGCTACTTGACTGAGTACGCTGGCCTGCGCTGGAGTCTCTACCAGATGGCCGAGTATATCAACATGATCACGGTCAGCTCGGTGGCGACAACGCTCTACCTGGGTGGCTGGAGCCTCTTCGGCCTGGAGACGCTCTTTCCTGGCGCCTCGATCATCATCTACGTCGTCAAGGTTGCTATCTTCCTGTTCATCTTTATGTGGTTACGCGCGACCCTGCCGCGTATCCGTTATGACCGCCTGATGCGCTTCGGTTGGCAGTTGCTGCTACCTCTGGCTGTCCTCAACGCGGTAATCACCGCCTTTGTGGTGGCTCTTAACGGTGCCTGGTACATCAGCGGCCTGGCTGGCCTGGTCATACTCGCGATCATGTTCTTCGTCGCTCGCCGCCAGGGCTTTAGCGAGGGCACGCGCTTCGAGGAGAAGCAGGGCAAGGTCCTGCTCCCCACCTCGGTCCGCCTCGTCAAGTACGAGCCTAAAGCCATCGCCGAAAGCACCAGCTCCGAGCAAGAGCCAACAGCAGTCCAAGCGTAGGATGACAAGCGTAGGAGACTCTGTTACTATTTTGTCGTGTGAGCCATCAATAAGGCAACGCAATCATTGATGAGCTATCTCAAGGAGAGTGGCAATGTCGACCTACGCTTATCATCAGATCTTACAGCAGGTTCAGCAGTTATCACCTTAAGAACGCGTCCTTAAAGCTTTAAGGAGTTCATATGTCTTTCGAAATTCTCAAGGGTATGGGTACTACCCTGAAAAATATGGGCAAGAAGCCTACCACCATCTCCTATCCCGAGGAGGAGCGCGACCTGGCGCCGCGCTTCCGTGGTCGCCATGTGCTACACCGCTACGATAACGGGTTGGAGCGCTGTGTGGGCTGCTACCTCTGCGCAGGGGCTTGCCCGGCTGACGCGATCTATATCGAGGCCTCGGAGAACACCGAGGAGGAGCGTGTCTCCCCAGGTGAGCGTTATGCCCGCGTCTTCGATGTCAATATGCTGCGCTGTATCTTCTGTGGCTATTGCCAGGCGGCCTGCCCCACGGGCGCGATTACCCTGGAGAAGGAATACAAGCTGGCCTCGTTCCATCCCGAAGACCTAGTCTATCATAAAGAGCAGCTTCTGGAGGCGAAGGGCAGCGCGACCGTTGGCTCGAACGAGGTCTGGGCCGATCCCGCGCCCGAACCTGATTCGGCTGAGCAGCCTGTGCCGCAGAAGAGCAATGTCTTCGATGGCTCACAAGCCAGCGCGACCGCGGTCGGCCTGGGCGACTACCAGACTGAGCGCCCCGTGCTATTCGAGGATCCTGACCAGGACGCGGACCGCCGCCAGCTAGGAAAATAAGGAATCGTTATTATGACACCTACGATACTCGCATTCGCCGTGCTGGCAGTCGCCAGCGCCGCCTCCGCTATCGGGGTCATCGCCTTTAAGAACGCCGTCCATAGCGCGCTCAGCCTGATTCTGACGCTCTTCTTCCTGGCGATGTTCTACCTGCAACTAGGCGCGATGTTTATCGCCGTGGTGCAGGTTCTGATCTACGCGGGCGCGATCATGGTGCTCTTCCTCTTCGTTGTGACCATGCTCACGACTGATGCGCAGGACAAAGGAGAGGATCGCATCCCCTGGCAACGCTATGTCGGCAGCCTGCTGGGCGTAGTCCTGGTTGGCGCGCTGAGCTACCTGATTTTCAAGAATGTCTCTGGTAGCCCAACAGTGCTTAAGGCTGGCGATAGCTATAGCCAGGCCGTTGCTGTGCATGGCAACGTTGAAGCCTTTGGACTGGCACTCTTCCATGGTTATCTCTTCCCTTTTGAGGTCACCAGCCTGCTGATCGTGGTCGCCATCCTGGGCGCCCTGGTCTTTGGTCGGAGGGCCTAGATGAAGCTATTCTTCCCTGTTTTTCAGGGTCTTCGCTGAACGTGAGGATGGAGGTCTTTTTCCCTTCTTATCAAGGGTCTTTCGCTGAATGTAATGATGGAGGTTTTTCCTTCTTATGCCTGAAATTTCTACATTGCCGCCACTCTCAGCGTATCTGATCGTCAGCGCCATATTATTCGGTATCGGTGCGATTGGCGTGCTTATCCGGCGCAACCCGCTGGTAATCTTTATGTCTATTGAGTTGATGCTCAATGCCGTCAACCTATCGCTTGTGGCCTTTTCAACATTTCTCGATTCCGCGGATGGACAGATGTTTGTCTTCCTGGTGCTGACCGTGGCCGCCGCCGAGGTGGTCGTGGGCCTGGCCATTATCGTTTCCATCTTCCGCACCCGCCACAACATTGATGTTGACGAGATGAATATGTTGCGAGGTTAATGAGGGGGCAGTATGATCAATCTTAGTCTGTGGGTACTGCTACCACCCCTGCTCGGCTTTATCGTGCTAGGGCTGGTCGGCAAAGTCTTGCCCCGCGCCGCGATCCTGACTGTGGGCTGGGGCGCGTGTGGCCTTGCCTTTCTCTTCGCGCTAAGCAACTTTGTCTCGATGCTCGGCACGCCAGCCAATGTTGCCGGCGGTCGTGTCAATGATACAGTGGTCTATCACTGGATCACATCGGGTACTGGTAGCGGCGCGTTCAATGTCGACTTCGGTCTGCTGCTCGATCCCCTGACCGCGACGATGTTGCTGGTCGTGACGGGCGTGGGCCTGCTGATCCATATATACTCGGCAGGGTATATGGAGGATGATCCGGGGTTCTGGCGTTTCTTCGCCTACCTGAACTTTTTTATTTTCTCGATGGTGTTGCTGGTCACCGCGGATAACTTCCTTTTCCTGCTGATGGGCTGGGGCCTGGTGGGCCTGGCCTCGTTCCTGCTGATCGGTTTCTGGTACCAGCGCTCGGCCCCTGTGGCCGCAGCACGTAAGGCCTTCGTCATCAACGTCATTGGTGATTTCGGCCTGATGCTGGCCATCTTCCTGATCTTCCTGAACTATGGTACGCTGAACTTTCATGATGTCTTCACGAACGTCAACGCGGTCTCGACTGGTAGCGCGACGGCAGTGGCGATTACGCTGCTGATCTTTGTGGCCTGTGCCGCCAAGTCAGCGCAGTTGCCGCTCTACATGTGGTTGCCCGACGCTATGGAAGGCCCGACACCCGTCAGCGCCTTGATCCATGCTGCGACGATGGTAACCGCTGGTGTCTACCTGGTCGCGCGCGCGCATCCGCTCTTCCAGATCGCGCCCGTGGCGCTCAACGTTGTAGCAGGTATCGGTGGCGCGACGGCACTCTTCGCGGCGACCATCGCCCTGGTACAGTTGGATATCAAGCGCGTCCTGGCCTACTCGACCATTAGCCAGCTGGGCTATATGTTCATGGCCGAGGGCGTCTACAACTATTCGGCGGGCATCTTCCACCTGCTGACGCATGCCTTCTTCAAGGCCCTGCTCTTCCTGGGCGCGGGCGCGGTGATTCACGCCCTGGGCGGCGAGCAGGATATGCGCAACATGGGTGGCCTGCGCAGCCGCTTGAAGATTACCTTCTGGACCTTCCTCTTCGCGACCTGGGCCATCAGTGGTCTGCCACCCCTGGCTGGTTTCTGGAGTAAGGACGAGATTCTGGGCGGGATCTTCGCCCAGGCCGTGCATACCGTCAACCCCGGCTACTATGTGCTGTGGGGCATCGGTATTCTGACAGCTGGCCTGACCGCCTTCTATATGTTCCGCCTCTTCTTCTCAGTCTTCTATGGCGAGTATCGTGGCGGCGCGGCGGTTCAGTCTGGGCACGAGGATGACGAGGTAGAAGACCTGGCTCCCGCGAATCATGGTCACGGCCATGGCGCACCCGCCAGCATCTACCAGGTCTACGAGGTTCCAGCTGTCATGTGGATGCCGCTGGCGATCCTGGCCTTCCTCTCGATCATCGGTGGTGTCTTCGGCTCCTTCTCGCTGATCGGTCTGCCTAACTGGTCGCCGCTGGGCAATTTCCTGGCTCCGGTCTTCTCGGGTGTTCAGACCCCTGAGATCTCACTGGGTCTCGAATGGGTCTCGGCTGGCCTGAGTATCGCGGCGGCGCTTGTAGGTTTCTTCCTGGCTCGTGCTCGTTACGGGCAGGGCTTTGCCTACAAAGAAAGCACCAGCCCGGTCTACAAGCTGCTCTTCAATAAGTACTATGTCGATGAGGCCCTTGGCTGGCTCATCGTCAAGCCCGTTCAGGGCGTGGGTCGGCTCGCCACGCGCTTCCTCGATGGAAGCCTGCTGGGTGGCATCAATACTGGTATTACCGCGCTCTTCCGCGGTTCGAGCAGTGGCATCCGTCGCCTACAGACTGGCTATATGCGTAACTACGCGCTGGCGATCCTGTTCGGCGTGCTGCTGATCGTTCTGTATTACGCGGTGAGGGGGTAGAGGTTATGCAGTCGTACATTCTCTCGTTACTAATCTTCCTCCCGCTGCTTGGAGGAGCCGTTGTGCTCTGCCTGCCGAAGGCGAACCAGGCGCTTATTCGCTGGGTTGCGCTAGCCTTCGCGGGGATCAACGTGATATTCTCGTTCATTCTGGCTCTGCTGTATTCGCAGGCTACGGTGAGCAATTTCAGCCATTCGAGCTTCCAGGAGCGCCTGCCCTGGATTCCTTCGATTGGCATCAACTATACCCTTGATGTCGATGGCATCAGTCTGCTGCTGGTCGTGCTGACCTCGCTGCTCGGACTGGTGTGTATGGCGGCCTCCTACCGCCAGCAGAAGCGCTTTAAGAACTACATGGCCTTTATGCTGCTCCTGCAAAGCGGTATCCTGGGCGTCTTTCTCTCGGCGAACCTCTTCCTCTTCTATATCTTCTGGGAGTTGATGCTGATTCCAGCCTACTTCCTGGTGGGTACCTGGGGCGGAGAACGCCGCATCTATGCCGCGTTCAAGTTTGTGCTCTATACCTCCGTGGGTAGCCTGCTGATGCTGGCGGGTATTATCGCCGTGGGCTACTTCTACACGCGCACGGCGGGTGCAGGTTGTCTCTTCACGCTCGATATCGGCACCCTGACCAACGGTCTGACCAACCCCAATACGGGTGCGGTCACCTGCGCGGCCCATTTCGATAGCACGACGCAGCTCTGGCTCTTCCTGGCCTTCGCGGCGGCCTTCGCGGTGAAGATTCCCTTTGTACCATTCCATTCCTGGCTGCCTGATACTTATAGCGAGGCGCCCGCGCCCGTGACGGCTATCCTGGCTGGCGCGATGTCTAAGACCGGCGCCTATGGCTTCCTGCGCATCTGCATTCCGCTCTTCCCGCTGGCAGTGCAGACCCTGGCCCCGTTCTTTAGCATTCTGGCCGTCGTCGGTATTCTCTACTGCGCGGTCCTGGCCCTGGTCCAAACGGATCTCAAGCGCATTCTGGCCTACTCCAGTATCAGCCACCTGGGCGTGGTGATGCTGGGTATGTTCGCCTTTAACGCGCAGGGTGTCGAGGGTTCGGTCCTCCAGATGGTCAACCATGGTATTACGACCGCGGCCCTCTTCCTGATCGCGGGCTACATTGAGGAGCGCGTGGGGACACGCAATATCGCCGACTTTGGTGGCATCGCGACACGTGTGCCGATCATGGCGACGGTGCTGCTGATCGCAGCCCTCTCGTCGCTGGGTCTACCTGGACTCAACAGCTTCGCGGGCGAGTTCCTCTCGCTGCTGGGCGCGTTCCGCAGTAACGTGACTCTGGGTGTGCTGGGAACTGCTGTGGTCGTCCCTGCCGCCTGGTACATGCTGCGCTTCTTCCAGGGCGTGATGACAGGTCCAGGCCCGGCCCTGGGTCCAGTAGCGCAGGTCACACGTCGCGGCGGCCTGGCGGATATCCGTATGGGCGAGTTCCTGGCGATCCTGCCACTCCTGGCGTTGATCTTCTACATCGGCTTGCAGCCTGCGCCGCTCACCTTCCTGCTGCACCAACCGGTGTTGAACACGATGCAAAATCTAGGCAATGCGTTCATCAAATGAGCGTAGAGGGAGCCTCCCGCGTGGCGGCTCCTCTCTCACGAGGTATGGTCAATGACGTTTACATTCACTGTCACCGCCGCTGATTGGTGGCGAATAGCGCCATTAGTGGTCCTGGTGGGCATGGCTCTCATTGTGATGCTGGTTGATGCCGTATTGCCGCATGAGGGTGAGCGCACCAAGCATAGCGGGCCACAGAACTACACCATTCTGCCAATCCTGGCATTTGTGGGTGTGGTTGGCGCTATCGGAACCACGATCGGGCTTTTACTTGGCGGAGATCAGCTAGAGGCCTTCAATGGCATGCTTGGATCAGATCAGGGCACGCAACTGGCGTACCTGATTATTCTGAGCGCCGCTGGCCTGGGCATCCTGCTCTCGCCGCCGTATCTCAAGCGCCTGCAACTGGTACACCAGGGCGAGTATTACGCCCTGATGCTGCTGGCTGCCGCGGGCATGATGCTGCTGGCCGCTGCGACCAGCCTGCTCACGGTCTTCCTGGGTATTGAGATGCTCTCACTGGCCCTGTATATTCTCTCGGGCTTCATCGAGCGCCGTCGCGCCTCGCTGGAGTCAGGCATGAAGTACTTCCTGCTCAGCTCCTTTGCCTCGGCCTTCCTGCTCTATGGCCTGGCCCTGACTTATGGCGCGACAAATAGCACGCGTTTCCTGGATATCGCCTCCTTTGCCGCGCACCTGCATGGTGCGGCCAACGGCACGGCACAGGTTCCGATCCTTCTGATCGTGGCCCTGGGCCTGCTCACGGTAGGCTTCGCCTTCAAAGTCTCGGCGATTCCCTTCCAGGCCTGGACGCCCGACGTCTACCAGGGCGCGCCCGCTCCTGTGACCGCCTTTATGTCGGTTGGTACTAAGGCCGCGGCCATGATCGCCTTTGGGCGTCTCTTCGGACTGGTCCTACTGCCCTTCCATGATACCTGGGCGCCCGTGATCTGGGCCATCGCCATCCTGACCATGGTTGGCGGCAATATCATGGCCGTGGTACAGACCAACGTCAAACGCCTGCTGGCCTATTCCAGCATTGCGCACGCTGGCTATATGCTGATCGGCATCGTAGTTGGTGGCACGCTCGGCATGAGCGCGCTGCTCTTCTACCTGGCCTGCTATACCTTCCTGAACCTAGGCGCATTCGGCACCATCTCGGTCCTGGAGGGCCTGGATAACGGGGGTAGTAGCGCCAACGACCTGCGAGGTCTCTGGTATCGGCGCCCGGTCGTGGCTGGTCTGCTGGCCTTCTTCCTGCTGGCCCTGGCGGGCTTCCCGCCCATGGCTGGCTTCGCTGGTAAGTACTACATCTTCTACGCCGCGCTCGCGGGTGGGCATCCTGAACTGTTGATCATTGGTGTCCTCGCCAGCGTCCTGGGTATGTACTACTACCTGCGCGTCATCGCCACCATGTTTATGGAGCAGACGGAGGAAGAGAAAGAGACACTGACCCTGGGAACCGTTCCGGCCTCGCCCAAGGTCAGCGAATCCCGCCGCCCGGCACGCGCCTCTGGTGCTGCTCGGAGCACCACCGCGACACTCTCGCGTGGTGGCGCCGCCGTCGCCGTCAAGCCAGAGACACGCACCGCTGTGGTGAACTCACCTCTCCCCACCGAGGCGGAGGAGCAAGATCCAGCGCGCAGCCTCAACTGGTTCGCCTGGACCGCTCTGGTCATCGCGGCCATCGGCACGCTCGCGGTCGGCACGGTCCTGCCCTTCTGGCTCGTCCAGCTCGCGCAGCAAGCCGCCCCCATGATGCTCAAGTAGGAATACTCAAGAGAAAGAAGCAGGCCCGCTGTGCATGCACAGCGGGCCTGCTTCTTTCTCTTGAGTTACTCTGGTTGGGCACCACAAAAGGCAAGATTGGAGAAGATTTTTAGAGCTAGAATGGTACAATTAACACCTGTGAGTGAGAAAGGAAATATAAACCAACATAAGAGGAGACAGTATGCGAAAAGTCACTTCCAAAGACAGCACACCTATAGCCTTCGATAAGTTCGGGGAAGGTCCCACGCTCATCCTTGTGGCAGGCGCGACCGCAACGCGTGTAGCCGAGACATCGCTAGCCACGGTCCTGGCACCACATTTCACAGTATTCGCCTATGATCGGCGAGGACGAGGAGACAGTGGAGATACCACGCCATACGCGGTCGAGCGCGAGGTAGAAGATATTGAGGCCCTGATTGACGAGGCTGGAGGTTCGGCGTTTGTCTTTGGTCACTCCTCTGGAGCGGTCCTGGCCCTTGAGGCAGCGCGCCTCCTCCCCGGTAAAATCACAAAGCTAGCGCTATACGAACCACCATTTATCATCGATGATAGCCGACCTCCCACGCCAGAGAATTATGTATCACACTTGAACGAGCTGATATCATCAGGTCAGCGCGGCCAGGCGGTCAAATACTTTATGATAGAGGCTGTGGGTGTTCCTGTCGAAATGGTTGCTCAGATGCATCAGTCACCCATGTGGTCTGGGCTAGAAAAAGTAGCCCACACAATCGTGTATGATGGCACCATCATGGGTGACACCATGCGTGGCGATCCGCGACCACTCAAGAAATGGGCCTCTGTCAGCGTTCCCACCCTTGTAATGGATGGCGGAGCCAGCCATGTGTTCATGCATCACGGAGCGCAAGCAATTACCGACATCCTTCCCAACGCGCAGTGCCGCACCCTCAAAGGCCAGGACCACGGCCCAGCGGATGATGTTCTCGCCCCCGCACTCGAAGCCTTCTTCCTCAGCTAACGATACCATCCTGCTGAGTGGCACGACGCTGCTAAAGCACGCGTCTACATATGCAGGTACGAGATCGCCCGTACCTGCATATGTAGACGCGTGCTTTAGCAGCGTCGGTTAATGGGATATTTCTCCCCTTTGCTGGACAAGCGTGATGATCTGATCCTGAAGCGTGGTTCTATCCACCTGGTCATAGTCGGCGCGCTTCTGTTCAACTTCTTCGATATATTGCTCCGACCACTCGCGTAGTGCCCAGATCGGCTCGATAAGCGTCCGGCCCAGGGGCGTCAAAGAGTACTCCACCATGGGCGGAATCACGGGATAAACCACACGTTTGACCAGGCCATTACGCTCCAGGCCGCGCAAGGTCTGCGTCAACATTTTCTTCGAGATACCCTGGATATGCCCGTGCAACTGACTAAAGCGTCTTGTCTCCCCACGCAGAGCCACAATGACCAGCATAGTCCACTGATCGGCGATCAACTCCAGGCCACGCCGTGTGCGGCAATCCGGCCGAATAATCGGCTCTTCAACTTTATTTCTGGTAACCATGAGGTAACTATATCACTTTGCGGTCACTCCTTACAAGAAGAAAGCTTCTTCTCTATAATTTGCAATAACAACACTGTTTTACGACGCTTCAAGCGCACATATAGAAGAAGAGGAAATTAAATATGTCTTCATTGAGTATTACTATCCTGGGCGCAGGACCTATCGGGAGCACATTGGGCCGCAAGTGGGCAAAAGCCGGGCATAGCCTTGCCTTTGGGGTGCAGAATCCTTCGAGGGAGTCAATAACGTCGCGTTCAAGGTGCTAACACGCTGGCAGAGAGTAGTTACTATATAGAATAGATTCTGAAGGAGAAAGACATGAAAGCCAACTTGATTACGGCATTTGGTGGACCCGAAGTATTGCGGATTGGTGAAGTGCCGGAGCCCAAGCCCGGACCTGGACAGGTCGCAATTAAAGTAGCCTACGCTGGTGTGAATTTTGCCGAGACGATGGCACGGCGCGGAGGACGGCACAGGGAAGAACTCCCATTCATTCCCGGCCTTGAAGTCTCAGGGCACATTCATGCGCTTGGCGAAGGGGTCGAAGGCTTGCGTGTGGGGCAACCAGTCGCCGCGCTGACGTTGAGCGGTGGTTATGCCGAGGTGGCACTGGCCCAGGCCACGCTCACCTTCCCCCTCGACGCGACCAGTGGAGAGATTGATCTCGCGACAGCGGCTGGTTTTCCAACCATCGTGCCAACAGCTTATGATATGCTTGTGCGGGTCGCGCACCTACAACCGGGTGAAACAATCCTTGTTCATGCAGCAGCAGGTGGTGTGGGGAGCATCGCGGGACAGATAGCCAGGCACCTGGGTGCTGGCCTGGTCATTGGCACAGTAAGCAGTCAGAAGAAAGCCGACTATGCAAAATCTTTCGGCTATGATCATGTCATCCTGCGTGATGATTTTCTCCAGCAAACGCAAGAGCTCACACAAGGGCGCGGGGTTGATGTCATACTAGAGGCAATCGGCGAGCCAGTACGCAGTCAGAGCCTCACAGTTCTTGCACCATTTGGCCGACTTGTTATCTTCGGTAACGCCAGCGATGAGCAGGGGCGAGGCCAGAGTCTGCCACAGAATCCTGGCAACTTTCTCGTCGAGAGCAAGGCCATCATGGGCTATAGCATTGGCGTATTGAGCGCGACAGCCCCCCATCTCGTCGCCGATACCGCACGTCGCTCCCTCGAACTGGTCGCCCGCTCTCAGGTAAAGATCGATATCACTGATATCCTACCACTGGAACAGGCCAGCGAGGCCCACCGCCGCCTGGAAACTGGCCAGACCATGGGAAAACTGTTACTGCGTATATAGAAGGAGAAGACGCTGCTAAAGCACGCGTCTACATATACCCGCAATATGTAGACGCGTGCTTTAGCAGCGTCTTCTGAAACGCCCCCGAAAAGCTCTAGTATTCTCATTTCATTCGGAGTGGTGCGCTGCCTTCAGCGCATGACGTTTCGGACCATGCCCGATTACTTTTGTAGGGGAAAGAGGGCGCGCAGCCGCTCATTGCGCAGGTACAGCCCTCCCCAGATAAACAGGCCGACATAGACCGGGAAGAGAATATTACTGAAGAGTGGAGCATCTATGCGCAGGTTGGTAGCAACGGCACCTCCAAGATAACCTGTCAGCAGGATAGCACCGAGAACAGAGGTAGATGGAATTATATAGAGGACTAGGCACACAAGTTCCACAATTCCGATCTCAAGCGCGACGCTCGCAGGATATCCAAGTTGCTTGAATGAATCCATGACTGGGGGAATTTGCAGTACGTGTGTTACGCCATCGAAGAGCAGGAATAGAACTACTAGACCTGTCAAGATACGTCCAATCCAGAGTTGCGTTTTTGAACCCGAAGCCATTTGTGTGGCTGTTTGCATGAATGTTTCTCCTCAATATTTTTATCTCTCTATATACTTATTCCCTCCTGATGAGTAAAAAGCGGAAATGAGTTTTTCTTCGTGGCATCTTCGCTTCCACATCAGTTCACTAGAGAACGTACTCACCGCACAAGGGAATAAAATACGGTATACTTCAGAAAAAATATGCTTGAGGTGAGAAAGAGATGTCTCGAACAGGTGTGGAAGAGAAGCTTCCTTGGAGGGAGGTTCCCAAAGCAGTGCGTCAGCAAGTCGATAGCGCGTTAGGTTCCCCCGTGACACGAGCAACACGCGTCTGGGGTGGATATGGACCAACACCAACCTATCGCCTGGTGCTAGAGGATGGACGGCGGGCCTTTTTAAAAGGCACCTACCAGGAATCTAATACCTTCATGAAAAACGCGCTACGTTCTGAGGAGCGCGTCTATCAGGACCTAGCACCTGTGCTGCACAGATGGATGCCCCGTTTATACGCAGCCATTCATTATGCTGACTGGCACGTGCTAATCCTGGAGGATCTCGGTCCACAGAGTGTTCCGCCCTGGACACCTGGGAAAGCTCGTGCCATCACGCAGGCCCTGGCCGATTACCATAAAGCGTTGCTTGGCACTCAGCCTCCCACGTGGCTCTCTCAACCTCAGGAAGACTTAGCGCAGGAGAATTGGACTCAGGCGGCTCAAGAGTCTCAGGATTTTCAAACAATCGCAGCCTTTGCAGGTGCAGAAGCCTCCCAGGCGTTGGCCTGGTTGCAAAAAATTTCTCCCACCATTGAGACTGCACTGAAGCAACCAGCGCTCACAGAAGCTCCATATGCCATTCTGCATGGTGATTTACGCTCAGATAATTTACGCTTTAACCAGGGGCGTTTGTATCTATTCGATTGGCCCTCCATTCAGCTAGGGCGACCAGAGTGGGATATTGTTGCCTTTGCTCAGAGTGTGGCCGTCGAAAATGGGCCTTCTCCCGAACAAGTAATAAAATGGTATGGAGAACAATTTCCCTTGCGCACAGAAGCCATTGAAGGTGCTCTTGCCTGGTGGCTTACCTTTTTTGCCCGGCGAGCCTGGCAACCTGAAATCCCTGGACTTCCTCGCCTCCGCCGCTTTCAGCGTCAGCAACTGGGCATCCTGATATTCTGGGCAGCACGTCACTGGTCATTTCCATCCCCTAAGTGGGCCAGGTTACTACTAGAGTAGAAGCGGCACACTTTGCAGCATTATCTATTTGCGTGCTATACGCAACTAATTCCTCCTCCTCCTCCAATTTTTGCCTACTACTATCAGATCCCCTTTTTAGTTAGAACTTGGCTCGACTGGCTCAAACAACTACAATCAGAGGTAGAAGAAAAACGCGACAAAATGTCCCACTTTCCATAAAGCGGCGTCATTATAAATGGAAGAACTTTGAGGCCTCAAAACTTCTGTTTGCAAAAACATCACTCTTATCCAAGGAAATAATACATATGCAAGCTGGTTATACCTTTTCAACGATGCACCAGCCGGAGGAATTACAGGGAGAAGAAGCGCTTGTGCAGGCGGCCAAAGCAGACCCGGTCGCTTTTGAGCCGCTCTACCAGCACTATAAAGCTCGCATCTATCGCTACCTGTTACTGCGCATTGGAAGTCAGGAGGACGCGGCGGATCTTACTCAGCAGGTCTTTCTCAAGGCTATGATCTCGCTGCGAGATTATAAAGCGCGCGGCAGCTTCGCGGCCTGGCTATTTCGTATCGCTCTTCATACCGCAAGCGATACGTATCGCCGGAAGAAATTTGCCTTCTCCTGGTATAGCTTGCCAGAGGCAGAGCAGCTCATAGGTGACGAAGATCCCGAAAGCATCTTTCTCCTGCGCGAGCGCCGCGTGCATCTGCGTGAGCTAATCGATCAGCTCGATGAGCGCAAGCGCGAACTGATCGCTTTGCGTTTCTCGGCGGGCTTGAATGCCAGCGAAATCGCTCAGGTTGTTGGCAAGAGTCCCGCCGCCGTCCGCAAACAGCTTACCCGTATCCTACAAGGCCTCAAGGAGCAACTGTAATGTCTAAACAACAGAAACTCATCCAAACATATAATGACTTACTTGAGACAGCAGCCGACCAGAGACTCATGCACGTGGTTGAGGAACTAGATAGCCTCAGTAACACTTCGCCTGTCCCCAATAATGTCAACTGGCAGAACCTGCGCATGCGCTATGCCCAGCACTCGTTTCAGAAGCCCACGGTCGTGCCTTTCCGTGAACAAACACAGTCCTGGTGGTTCACTCTGACCAGAAAAGCCATCCTGGTGCCACTGATTGCCGCGTTGTTGATCGTGACTACAGCCTCCGCCTTCGCGGCCACCCCACTCCTGCAAACCTTGCTCCAGGGAGGAAGCTATAATGCAAAAGATTCTATCAAGTACAGCACCTTCGGTGATATCCAGCTTTCACAGAAAATTGGGAACGCCACTGTAAGGCTGGAGAAGGGCTACGCTGAAGACCATAATATTGTACTAGGCGTCACGGTCACACCGGTTGATGACAATTCCATACTGAACAATCCGCGCCTCACGACCGCCGATGGTACCGATCTCTCATCGAGTGGTCAGCTGCTGGGCGATGTCGAGAATCATATCCTGGCCCAGTCGATGACCTTTAGCGATGCTAATGTTACTGGAGCGCCAGCCTCGCTCAATCTGATACTCAAGATGGACCTGGTACAGAACGGGAGTACGCAAACAGTTGTTTTCCACTTCCAGCTCCCATATCACCAGGGCGAGATCGTAGCACCGCATCAGCAAGAGACCTCACAGGGTCAGGTCATCACACTGGAGAAAGCGACCATTGGTAAGACGCAAACCACGATTGAGTTCTCAGGCCTGAATGAGATTTCTGTTACATCGGCTGTTGGAAAGCCTGTCACGCCGCAAATCGATATGCAGACCAGCAGTGCCAATCACATCACGACCTTCGATTATGCTGGCAACAATGAGAGCGGGAAGTTTGTCTTCCGCTTCAATAGCGACCTGAGCCACTATCACGGCCCCTGGACCATCATTGTCACCAAGGGCAACACTTACAAGTGGACCTTCCACATCAATGTATAAAGCATAAATAGTGTGGTACGAGTTGACAGCCTATGGCTGTCAACTCGTACCACACTACCCAGCAAAGGATTTTTGTTATGCTACAAAAAATGCGTCTAAATGATGTGTATATCTATTGCGCGACGCTGCTCTTTTTTCTCCTCTGGTTCTTTGCCCAGAGCCGGGTTGTCGCACCCAACCAGCCCATGATGCTCTCAAGCTTTCTCTCTTACACGACCTCATCGTTAATGGTGAATATAGTACACCTCGTCTCGGCCATCCAGGTGCTACTTATCTTCTTTGGCGGGCTACCCATTCTGCTGCTTACTTGCCTCCAGGCATTGAGAGAGCGTACTAGAAGCGCTCTGCTCTTCTGTCTTTTAGGAATCATCGCTCCAATCGCTACGGCAATTTTGGCTTTCTGGACCCTCACATCTTTGGAGCTGCCCCTGATCAGTGGAAATATAGTTATAGGGCTGGCTCTGCTTATCTTCGTCCTTGGTCTGGGAGTAAGCAGAGGACTTCTATTCAGAGCAAGTCAACATCTTAAACCAGGTCGACTCATAGCTTACTATACAATCATCATTGCCAGTGTTACGACCCTGGTTATGTTCAGTGGTATCGTCGCGTTGCTGACCTGGCTTCTCTCATCCTTCAGTAGTGCACGTGGCGAAGCCTCCTATCTGATACGCGAGGGCGTGTTGCTCCTTGCTTTAATCATAGCCCTGGTATTCTCAGGTGTCTCGCTCCGTAATACATATGTGGACCGAAACTAATAAAGTTGTACTGATATGCCCCCTACACCTCTCCTTTATTCTTCTGCCCTTCATAAAGGGGATGTGGCTATCTACGGGCTGGCATTGCCAGCCCGTAGATAGCCACATCCCCTTACCCAGCGAACCACGTAGTGATCATAAGGTGCAATAGAGGCGGGGTTACCCTTAAACAGAAGTAGCACTGCGATTGAGGGCCTCTTCCCACTCCTCTTGCCGACCAAGAGGGGTAAGATCAAGGTAGTTATATGTCCCCAGGAGGATATCGACGCCGCGTCCCGTCGTCGAGTACGTGTGAAAGATCTGCTCGCCATCGCGCAGGAAAACACTTACCCCAGGTACCTCGCCGCTATCAACCGTAGCTTCGAAATCGTAGTTGAAGTCGCTGCCATATGAGGAGAACCAGGGAGTGGTCCAGTTCTTCTGCTGCTTATAGGGCTCAAGCTTCGCCAATGGTGCGCGGGAGACCAGGACCAACGAGGTATCGCCTTCATACAGGCGGGCTATATTGCCAGGAATGTTGTCAACCAGGTTCGTGCAACCCGGGCAACCTTTGTCCCAGCTTGGATCAAACATGAAATGGTAGACGATCAGCTGGCGGCGCCCGTCAAAGAGGTCGAGCAGGCTCACCTTGCCTTTCGGGCCATCGAAGACGTACTCCTTGTCGATCCTGACCATCGGCAACCTGCGGCGTTCAGCATTGAGCCTGTCGCGCGCACGGGTGGCCTCCTTCTCCTTGACCAGTAGCTCCTTACGGGCATTGAGCCACTCTTCTCGTGTGACGATTTGCGGATAGTTCATTGGGTTCTCCTTTGCTTCGATGATCACATTCCTGAGCTCTTTCCTTGGCCATCACTGGAGGATACAAAGAGCCATTAGGGACAATCTATCACGAGTCGGTCAGGAAAACTTCTCCAATGTTGCTTTTTTGCATTTCGTCGCTCAGGAGATGTAATATACTTATCTTCATTATTGCAGAGACATGCGCGGCGCCTTATAGCCTGGCAACTACGCCGCCTGGATGACGACCTATCAGGCTTATGGTATAGATCGAAGTAGGGCGTGTTTAGAATGGCCTGCAAGCTTAATACTGTTTGCCAGGCCATCTTAAACATATTGTTCCGACTCTTATACGCGCTGCTGGTGGATCTTGACGGCCTCAACGATCAACTGATGCTCAACCTTTTTGATGCGCTCCTGGAGCGTATCTTCGGTGTCGCCTGCCTCTATGGGGACCTCGCGGCGACAGATGGGTGGGCCGGCGTCGACCTCGGGGACGACATAATGCACAGTGCTACCGGTGACACGCACCCCGGCCTCCAGGGCCTGGAGGGGCGCGTGCATGCCGCGAAAGACGGGGATAAGACTGCCATCGCTGGTGGTATAGGTGTCGCCCTTGCCGCCATCGGGGATGAGTGCGGGATGCAGGTTAATGATGCGCTCAGGGTAACGGGTGATAAAGTCGGCGGAGATGATGCGCATAAAGCCAGCCAGGACGATAACGTCTACCTGGAAAAGCTGGAGCAGGTCAACAACCCTTCGCTCCCACTCCTCGCGTGTACGCCAGGGAAGATAGAGCGCGGGTACTTTATGCTTGAGGGCGCGTTGTAAGCCAAAGGCGTTGGCTTTGTTGCTAATGACCAGGGCAATCTCGACCCCGGGCAGGTGCCGAGCCTCGATGGCATCCAGCAGGGCCTGGAGGTTACTGCCCGAACCAGAGATTAAGACTGCTATGCGCAACGTTTTATTGATGTGTTGATCTTCCATTCCAAATCACTACTTGCTTTTATATTTTGTATTATGACTATTCGCGCCTACGACACTCACTTAAAATAGAATCAATTATTGTGTTGTGAGTTGCCTTCGGCAACTCACAACACAATAATTGATTCTATTTTTATACCTACAGGGCGCGGTGGCCGATGTCACTGCGGTACTGCATACCTTCGAAGGAGATGAGTTTGGCGGCGGCATAGACACGATCGGCGGCCTGTTGCAGGGTTTCGCCGTGGGCGACGACGCTGAGAACGCGGCCGCCTGCAGTGACGAGCTGGCCATTTTGCAGGCGGGTGCCGGCGTGGAAGACGTGGACGCCATCCAGTTGATTGGCCTCGTCAACACCCTGTATGGGCAGGTCGCGCTCGTATTTGCCGGGATAGCCGCCTGCGGCCAGGGTCAGGCTCATGGCGTAACCGGGATGCCAGAGGGTCTCAGGATCGATGTGCTGGCCGTCCGCATAGGCAAGGACATCCAGCAATTCGGCTTTGAGCAGGACCATCTGGGCCTGAGCCTCGGGATCACCGAAGCGTGTGTTATGCTCTAGCACCATGGGACCGCGCTCGGTGAGCATGATATTAGCGTAGAGCACGCCTTTGAAGTGGATGCCGCGCTCCTTGAGGGTCTGGAGCGTGGCCGCGATGACGCGCTGCTGAATCTGCGCTTTCTGGTCCTCGCTGACAAAGGGCAAGGGCGTGTAGGCCCCCATACCACCCGTGTTCAAACCCTGGTCGTTGTCGAGGGCGCGCTTGTGATCCTGGCTGAGTGGCAGGGGCAAAAAATCCGTGCCGTTACAGATCGCGTGCGCGCCGATCTCGTCGCCTTGCAGGTAATCTTCAATGACGACGACATCGCCCGCCGCGCCAAAGACATGGTCGACCATCATCTGCTTGAGGGCATCCTGGGCTGTCAGCATGTCGAGGGCGACAATGGCGCCCTTGCCCGCGGCGTTGCCGTCAGCCTTGACGACGACGGGGACACCATGTTCTTCCAGGTAGGCACGGGCCGGTTCGTACTCGGTGAAGGTGCGATGCTGGGCCGTGGGGATGCCTGCCGCGGTCAACAACTCTTTGGTGAAGGCCTTGCTGCCTTCAAGCGCAGCACCAGCCTTGTCGGGGCCAAAGACGCGCAGGCCTCGCTTCTGGAGGATATCGACGATGCCATCGATAAGCGGTGCCTCGGGGCCGACGATGGTGTAATCGATCTTGTTGCGCTCAACGAAAGCGGCCAGCGCCTCCAGGTTATCGACACTAATAGGAAGGCATTCCGCGTGGGGTAGCATACCGGGATTGCCTGGCGCGGCATAGATGCGGTCGATCCGCTGATCCTGGGCCAGCTTCCAGACCAGTGCGTGCTCACGCGCACCCGAGCCGATGACAAATACTCGCACGAAATTTTTCTCCTTCTGTTATGAGAGCACGCCACGAGGAATGACGGGCACACGCCTGGGACCATGCTGAGACTCGACCTGGGGGTCAAAGGGCCAGCCCTGCATCTCCATACACCCATAACAAAACTCTTGATGCAGCATCTTCAATGCGCGGGGATCGTCCACCTGGCGAGGATCAATGTCAACCGTTTCATCGATGTGGGCAGCGTTGATGGCGCGACCCAGGCCCGGCAGGCTGAGATAGCCCAGGCTATCGACCCCCATGTAGTCGGCGACCTCCTGCACGGTACGACCCGCGGCGATTAATTCTTTGTCACGCGGAATATCGATGCCGAAGTAGCAGGGGTGACGTAGGGGCGGCGAGCTGATGCGCAGATGTATCTCCTTCGCGCCATAGTTGCGCAGCGCGGAGGCCAGGCGCTTAAGCGTATTGCCGCGTACAATCGAGTCGTCGACGATAATCAGGCGCTTGCCCTCGATTTTAGTGCGCACGAAGTTGAATTTCAGGTCTACTTCGAGCTGGCGCAGGCGCTGGTCAGGCTTGATGAATGAGCGATCGCTATAGCGATTCTTGATGATACCCTGGCTATAGGGAATCCCGGAGGCCTCAGCATAGCCCAGGGCTGCGGGAATAGATGAATCGGGAACAGGGACGACCAGGTCCGCCTCTATGGGATGCTCATGGGCCAACTCGCGTCCCAGGGCCTCGCGCACCTCGTAGGTATAGCGATTGTTGATACGCGAAGTCGCGTCCGAGAAGTAGATATACTCGAAGACACAGAGCGAGTGGCGGGGCAGCTCAAAGAGCATCTCCGAGTGGATGCCATCCTCATCGATAGTTACCAGTTCGCCTGGCTCGACTTTGCGCACAAACTCGGCTCCGGTGCGGTCAAGCGCGCAGGATTCCGAGGCCACAATCCAGCTATCGCCCAACTTGCCAATGCACAGCGGGCGCATCCCCCAGGGATCACGCGTCGCGTACAATTTATTCTGCGCCAGGATCACCAGGCTAAATGAGCCACGCAGGTGCTGCAAAGTGTCCGCCAGGCGCTCATTAAAGGTTTTCCCCTCAGAATGATGGAGCATCAAGGCAATAACTTCGCTATCCGTCGTCGAGCGGAACGAGTCCTCGGGGAAGGCGTTCCGCAGCATAGCTCCGTTTACCAGGTCACCATTGTGGGCGATGGCCAGCGATTCATACTGTCCAGCACGATCACCTACGACAAAAGGTCCTGCATTCTCGACGCAGCTTGAACCCGTGGTGGAATAGCGCACGTGGCCTATGCCTGCATAGGTAGAAGGCAGGCTGGTCCCCGAATCGGTAAATACCTCGCGCACCTTGCCCATGCCTACACGATAAACAATCTGGCCTTCATCGTCATAGACAGCCATGCCCGCGCTCTCCTGCCCACGGTGCTGCAATGCTGTCAAAGCCAGGGTAATGTAACTACGTACATCCAGGCTTGCCTTGCCATGTGGCGCGTAAATTCCGACGACTCCGCATGCATCATGAAGTCGCTCCATCGCTGAACTCCTCTCTGGTAAGATGATCACATTAAATACTCAGCTTGCCCGTAAGATCAGCGACCAGGGCATAACGATCCGCGATCTCGCGCAGACTGTCCGAGGTGACTTCCTGGAGGTTGCGGTAGACCTGCTTATCGAGCATACGATTCTTGTCACCACCAGGCCAGAGCCGCCAACTATCATTATCAATTACATCGGCAACTAATAACTGACCCTGAGGGTTGCGACCAAACTCAATCTTGAGATCAACCATGGTCACATCCATTTTGGCCCAGGCAGCCTCTAGCACTGCAAAGACGCGCCGTCCTTCGCGCGCCATCCAGTCGATCTCCTCCTGCGTCGCAATGCCTTGCTGTATGATCTCTTCAGGCTGAATCTGCGGATCATGACGCGCATCATCTTTCAGGAAGGTCTCAATCAGGACGGGATCAAAGCGGGTGCCTTCGCTTACTTCGGGGTGGCGCTTCAAGAATGAGCCGGTCGCGAGGCGTCGCTGTACATGCTCAATGGGCAGCATCTCACAGCGCTTAATCAGCATCGTGACCTCGTCAACTTTTTTCACGAAGTGCGTATTGATACCAGCCTCGTTCAACAGGCGGAACACGTTGGCGGTCGTCGTCGTGCTCCAACGCGATTTCCCCTCTAGCTCGTTGCGGCGCGCACCATCGCCCGCGGTAATCTGATCCTTGCTGACCATATAGGCCAGTTGCTCGTCCTGTGGATAGCTATAAATCCGTTTGGTCTTGCCTTCCGTCAGCAAGGGTCCAAACTGCGCATGTTGTGTCATGAGTTTTTGTCTCCGAGAGAAGTGTGGGCACATGGAAGCGCTACTGACTACCCTAAAGGGCACAAGGTACACACCTACGCTGGGAAGCAAATACGCTTCCGGGGAAGATATTCGCCCGAAAGCGTAGGCGCGTACGTCAGTAGTGCTCCTCCTACAGGTTAGCGAATAAGAACGGCACCCTGTCCCTCGCGAATGGTGCCGATCTGCACCAGTTCGGGAAGGATGCTGCGCGCCTCAAGCGCACTCTTGGGTGAGAGCACAAATATCATGCCAATACCCATATTAAAGGTTCGATAGAGTTCTTCCTGGGGCAGACTACTCAAGCGCGCCAGGAGCTGAAAGAGGGGCGGCACCTGCCAGGAGCTGGTTTCGATCTCAGCCTGAGTACCAGGAGGCAGGATACGCGAGATATTACCCTGGAAACCGCCGCCTGTGATGTGTGCCATGCCCTTAATGAAGCGCCCGCGATCCGCCAGATAAGAGCGAATCTCCTGCACCTCGCGCAAATAGCAGCGATGGGGGCGCAGGAGCGCGTCCGCCAACGGCTCCCCCAGTTCGGGATAGACGGTATCAAGCGAGGTCTGGGCGAAGAGCTTGCGCACCAGCGAGTAGCCATTGGTGTGCAGGCCGCTGGAGGGTAGGCCCAGGATATAATCTCCTACGCTGATCGTGCTGCCATTGACGATCTCGTCCTGCTCTACGATGCCAACAATGGTTCCCGCCAAGTCGAAGGCGCCGGGCATATACACGTCGGGCATCTCGGCAGTCTCGCCGCCGAGCAGGGCACAGCCAGCTTCTTTACAGGCCTCGGCCACTCCCTGGACGATTCTGGCGACTTGCACCGGGTCAAGCTTATTGACGGCGACATAATCCATAAAGAAGAGCGGGCGTGCGCCCATCATCAGCAGATCATTTACCGAGTGATTCACGATATCATAGCCGATGGTATCATAGCGCTTAGCCTGGGCCGCAATTAAGGTTTTGGTACCCACGCCATCGGTGGAGGAGACCAGGGCCGGGCGACGCATTTTATCGATCGCGTGCAGACTCATCGCGCCCGCGAAGGCGCCGACACTCTCCAGCACCTCGGGTCCATGCGTGGACTGGACAGCCTTCTTCATCAGGCGCACAGCCTGCTCGCCTGCGGTGACATCGACGCCGCTCTCGGCATAAGAGAGCGGAGTAATCGTGACGCTGAGAGCCTGAGCCGCGCTTGTGGCGCTACTAGCCCCCGCAACGCTCTGCGAAGCCAGGGGCGAGGCCTCCGGACGGCTCACCGGCGTCACGCCTTCACCGCTGACGAGCTTCTGTGCATAGTTAAAGGCGTTCTGGAAGATGAGCAGGCCGTCGCCAATATCGCCCGTGAGGGAGCGGCGCTGGGGATGCTGGAGCGCACTCACAAAGCGCTCTGGATGAGGCATCAGACCAAAGACGTTGCCCTGAGCGTTACAGGCACCCGCGATGTTGTCCATCGAGCCGTTGGGGTTGGCGGGATACGCGACCATCTCGCCAGTGCGGCCAGCGGGCGTGGCGTAGACCAGAGGAAGCTGACCGCTGGTATGTAGTTCTCCCAGATCGCCGTTATACACAAACTGGCCCTCGCCGTGGGCTACAGGAAACTCGACCGGCTTGTCGATCCCCTGCGTAAAGACGCAGTTGCTTGGCTGGGTGACGAGCGTGACCCAGCGACATTCAAACTGCGCCAGGGCATTCTCGGTCAGCGAGGCCCGCGCTATGTCGCCCGCGCCATCACTTGCCAGAACACCGGGCAAGAGACCCGCGCGTACCAGGACCTGGAAGCCGTTACAGACGCCCAGGACCAGGCGACCCTCGGCCACAAAGCGGCGCAATTGATCGCCCAGGTGAATGGTCAGGTTCTTGGCCAGCAGCGTGCCCGCGCCCAGATCGTCCCCATAGGAGAAACCACCGGGCAGGGCGAGAAAATGATATTCTAGCAGAGACTCTGGATTCTTTAACAACTGGTTGATATGCACCAGTTCTGTCTCAAAGCCCACCAGGCGACAGGCATACGCCATCTCCCGGTCGCAGTTGATGCCAGGGGCGCGCAAAACGAGCGCGCGTGGTTTCCTGGTCATGCCTGTCCTCCCTTCCATGACTCTTGTAGTTCCTCAACGCTAACGTTGATCAGCTCTTCGTCGCCATCCTGAACAATAAAGCGTGGGGTATTGGTTACCATGCCCAGGTAGGTCAGTTCAGTGGCACCCGCGGCACGCATATGCTGCTCAAAGGTGCTCAACTGCTCAGGCGTGACCTCGACGATAAAGCGCGAAGGAGACTCGCTAAAGAGTCGTACGATATCGCGCGCGTGTGGATGGACCTCGTCGAGGGCGGCGCCCTCGCGTCCAACCTGCGCCACATCCAGTTTGACACCTAGCAGGCTCGCCAGCGACATCTCGGCCGCCGCGACCGCCAGGCCACCTTCTGAGAGATCGTGACAGGCGCGCACCAGGCCCTGGCGAATGGCTTCACCGAGCGCCTTCATGGTTGTATACGCACGCTCAATATGCACCGTTGGCACTGAGGTATGTGGCACAAACGCCTTGAATGAGGCCTGATCAATGACCTCGGTATAGTGCGAACCCGCCAGCTCATTGCGCGTCTCGCCAACGAGGTAGAGCAGATTGCCCGGCGTCTTGAGCGACATATCGACGCTCTTGCTCGCGTCCTCGATCACGCCGACCGCTGAGATCACTAGAGTCGGGATCACGGGCAAACGCTTGCCATCGGCGCGATACTCGTTATTCAGGCTATCTTTACCGGAGATGAACGGCACTTTAAAGCCAACCGAGGCATCATAGCAGCCCTTCACGGCGCGCACGAGCGTGCCAAGCTGCTCGGGATCATTGGGATTGCCCCAGCAGAAGTTATCCAGCACCGAGGTATGGGTGATATCGCCACCAACGGCGGTCAGATTGCGCAGGGCCTCGTCAACGGCATTGAGCGCCATCTGATAGGGATCGAACTTACCATAGAGTGGGTTGACGCCGTTTGAGAGCACAATTCCGGCCTTCGTCGGCTCACCGATAATAGGCCGGAGCACCGCGGCGTCGCCTGGACCATTACCCGCGCGTCCCACCATGGGTTTGAGCACCGTCGCGCCCTGAACCTCGTGGTCATAGCGGCGCACCACGTCCTCCTTCGAGGCAATGTTCGCGTGGCGCAACAGCGTCAAGAGGGTCGGGGTAATCGAATGCGTGATAGCCTCGGCGTTGCCCTCCGTCCACTGTGAAGGCTGAGCAGTCGCGCGCTCTGGTCGTGTCCACAGCGCTTCAAGCGTCTTGATGGGATTGCCATCGTGCAGGAAGTCCATGGCGATATTGGCAATCACCTCGTCCTGATAGGTTACCGTCAGGCGTTGATCGCTGGTGAACTCGCCGATGATGCTGGCCTCGACCTCTTCGATGGCACAGATATCCAGCAGTTCCTGCAAATGCTCCTGGGGAACCGCCAGCACCATACGCTCCTGAGCCTCGGAGAGCCAGATCTCCCAGGGCGCCAGGCCCTGATATTTGAGGGGAGCTTTGGTTAGCTCGACGCGCGCGCCGGTCTTCGAACCCATCTCGCCCACAGCGGAGGAGAAGCCGCCCGCGCCGCAGTCGGTAATCGCGTGATAGAGGCCACGGTCACGTGCCTGGATGATCACGTCGGTCACCTTTTTCTCGGTGATGGGCGCGCCAATCTGGACAGCCGTCCCGGCCTGGGTATTGATCTCATGGCTCATCTCACCAGAGGAGAAGGTCGCGCCATGCACACCGTCGCGGCCAGTGCGCCCACCGAGGACGACCACCAGGTCACCCGGCTCGACCTTGCTGGGGTGGCTTCCATGGGGCAACATGCCCAGGCAGCCACAGAAAACGAGCGGGTTATAAGTATAGCCGGGATGGTAGAGCACCGCGCCATTGACCGTGGGGATACCCATCTTATTGCCATAGTCGCGCACACCATTCACCACACCGCTGGCGATGCGCCGTGGAGGTATGATGCCTTTGGGCAGCGAGGCGCTCTCGGTCTCAAGCGGGCCAAAGCAGAGGATATCGGTACAGGCAATCGGCTCCGCCGAGACGCCAACGACGTCACGGATCACGCCGCCCACGCCTGTATTCGCACCACCAAAAGGTTCGATGGCCGAGGGGTGGTTGTGCGTCTCTACTTTGAAGGCGATATCGTGTGTATCGGTGAAGCGCACGATACCCGCGTTATCGCTAAAGGCTGAGACCAGGTCGGGATGCTGAACCTCGTTGGTGGCGCGCATGATATAACTCTTGAGCAAGCCACGGATAGTCTCATTCTCGACCTCGTTTCCCTGGGCATCCAGCTCGCGGTAGGCAATAGTCGCCTTAAAAGTTTTATGCGAACAATGCTCTGACCAGGTCTGGGCCAGGGTCTCCAACTCGATATCGGTTGGCTCACGTCCCTGCTCGCGGAAATGCTGCTGAATGACGCGCATCTCGTCCAGGCTCAGCGAGAGCAGGCCTTTTTTGCTGACCTCAAGCAACTGCTCATCGCTCATCTGGGTGAGCGGAATCATTGCCACCTGAGAGCCTGCCACATCGGCTATAGGCGTGTCCTCAGACGCATTTGCGGCCTCGGGCTGTGAGCCATTGCCATGCGCCGGGTGGAGTTCATAATGCTGGATCACGGGATTATAGAGCAGGGCGTCGGCAAGGGTACGTACTTCGGCCTCGCTCAAGCGCTCATCCAGCAAATAGCGTCGCCCCGTCTCCACACGCGCAATACCAGTCAGGCCCAACATACGTGCACCCTCCAGGACGCTCTCAGCCAGGGTATCGGTTACACCAGGGTGAAAAAAGACATCGACCGTATGCGCGGTGTCGGCATAGGTCGATAGGTGGGCTTCCTGGATGACCGGATCGGTAAGCAACTCCTGGGAGAGTCGCTCAACGTCCTGGGGTGAGAGTGAGCCAGTAAGGTGATAAAGTTGAGCTGTATGAAGGTAAAGCGGGGCATCAGCGATAGTAGCAAGCGATGGAAGAGAATCTATCGATAATTGTGCGATGTCACGAGCAAGTTGACGGGCATGCACATCGTGGCGCTCCGCGGTTGCTCGCACTTCAATATGAAATGATGTCACGTTTCTGTTTCCTGGCTGGCATTATAGCTTAAGAGGAAACCAGGACCACTGTTGCGGCTAGCGCTCACGCGCCGGGTTTCCTGATAGGTAGCAGGTCGCATACAAAACAAGTCACACGTATCCCATCCATGCCATAGATCTTATTCCGAAACCTCCCCATTCGGGGACACGGCAACACCACTAGCGTATCTAGCGCTTCCCCCATTCGGGGGCAGGCGCGCTCAGGGTGTTCGGAGACGAAGATAATGACTATAAGCGACCTCATCTGGTGGGACAAATTCATTGTAACACTAAGGGCCAGAGTCTAGCAAATTACCTGGAGCGAGAGGCAGAGCTTCACAAACGTCATTCATGCTCTTGCAGATCGGCTCGCAGGCTCGCCTTTGGGTAAGAGGGATTGCCCGCGTAGCACATCCAATCCCTCTTACCCAGAGCACCGCAGGCGCGAAAACAAATGTCCAAAAGAAGCGATAGAAAAGGGAAAGCCAGGCGGAGCACCATCGCCTGGCTTTCTGAAAGTGAGTAGGTATCTGGGAAGTGCTCTATGAGTTGGGGCGGCGTGTCAGGATGCGCTTCATCAAGTCGGTAAAGCCGCTGTTTTTGACCACTCCGTCCAGCAATATGCCCAGCGAAGATTTGGGGGGCGCTTCCAGAGAAGGGAAGGCATTCCCAAATGGATCTGAGTTAGGCTGGTTATTGTTGGGCTGGCCATAAGTAGACTGGTCATATCCAGGTTGGTTGGGTACCTGACTCGCTGGACCTGGCTGGTAGTAGCCTTGATCCTGTGAGTAGGGTTGATACGGAGCATTATAGGTATCGGTGTTTGCAGGTACCTGGCTCGCCGGATCTGGCTGACCATAGCCCTGGCCCTGTGGATAGTACTGGTACGGCGCATTATAGGTATCGGTATCAGCGGGCACCTGGCTCGCTGAATCTGGTTGATTATAACTTTGATCCTGCGGAAGGGGTGTATTGTTTGTATCCGTGGGCACCTGAGGAGTCTGTGGAACGTCCTGGCTCTGCGCTGGAGGCGTCGAAGTGACCTGTCCCTGGGGCAACGGTTTATCAATATGCATCAGGTAGATTGTCCCCGCGCCAGGGGGACGATCAAAACTATGATTGGGATCATAGGCCAGAATACCACGCTCAAAGCGCTGGTAGGAGAACTGAGCATTAGGATCGGGATAGTATTCGTTCATTAGAGGCATGCCCAGGTGGGTCAGGCCATTCTTGCCTGTCCCGCCAAAGCTACAGTAGAAGTTAAGCATACCACCAAAGATGTAGTAGTTCGTAGCCTTGCAATGCCAGCGACCGGTGCCAGCCTGCTCAAAGTAGCGCGCAACGATTTCATCATTCAGGTCGATCATGGCACCATTGCCTGTACTTCCGCCACTGCCACCGCTGTTGGAGCCACCACTTCCCAGGTAGGAGATCAATTCATCCCAGGGATAGGGGCCGGGACAGCGGCTACGGTTCACGGGATCAATTGAGTAGTGGCCTGTAATGCCGCCATTACCATCAGCGCGCCGCCGGGGAATTTTATGTCGATCACAGATGTGGCTGATCAGGCGGAAGCTTGCCGCTTTCTGCGCATCGGTGATGGTATCTGAATTGTCGGTATGCGGTTTGACATGCTCAATGGAGATCGTTACCCAGTTGGGGTTAACACTTGAGGTCCACCAGGAATCATGCCCGGTACTGATGACGCCATTGCCCCAGGCTCCATCCTTCTCGGAGACGCACTGGACGATGGTGCCATCCTGGCCTACGACATAGTTCGCGCTGACATCGGCCGTCTGGAAGTAGGTACCCACATCGCGAGCACTACTAAAGCCCGCAGTACCATGCACGATAATCCACTTAGGGGTATAGCCGTTGCGGTTCGCGAAGTAGTTAGGAGAAGGTATCCACACCGCCCCTGCTTCATCCACCATATACTCACTCCTTCAAAATGTTGACAACCACTTCCTACTCGTTACCGCCCACTTGCTACGCACAACAGGTGAGAGATGATTGATACGCCATAAAGTATACCCCGAGAAAAAAGAATTGCAAAGCGCACAATGTTTAGGGGTACTTCCTACAAATTATGGGTAGACTGGCCTCTCAGGCCGATTTATGCTATCAGCATCTACATACTTCTTTCTATGGATGTGTAAGGAGGTATGGTGATGTTGGTGGTGCGGCGCACCTTTTACAACCTATTTTGAAAATAGAACAGAACGTTGTCACAGTCGCAAAAGAGGGAGCGATAGTAGGAGTGAAACCCTTAAGGGAAACACTAATAACCTGAAGGTTAAGAATACAACAACATGTTGAAAGAGATGGTGAAACCAGCAAATCCGTGGCAGAGGAGCTGTTTCACTGTCATGCACCCGCTATTTTTGCTTTTTTGCGACGGCAAACATCCTCCCGCGAGGATGCCGAGGATATTCTGCTGGAGGTCTTTACCGCCGTTATCGAGCAAAAACGCCTTGGCTTATTGCCACAAAGCCAGCAAAGGCAGTTGATCTGGAAAATAGCGCGCAATAAATTGGTGGATGCCTATCGGCGTAATCTACGTCGGCCATCCTCGTCGATAGAACTTCTGCAAGATGACCTGTTCGCCGATGATGAGCAGGCACCGGAACAGGAGCTACTGCGCCTGGAGGAATACGCTCAATTGCACGCTAAGCTCCAGAAATTGCCACATCTCCAGAGGAAGATTCTCAGCCTGCGCTTCAATCATGAGATGCGCAGCCCACAGATCGCCTCTCTGGTGGGAAAGAGTGAAGCCGCTGTGAGAGCCATCATCTCGCGTACCCTGAACCAGTTGCGCACATTGTATAGAGAAGAAGGTGAGAAGTGATGTCCAGGCACGAAGATTTCTACACCCCTGAGCAGGTCGACGAACAGGTCGACACGCTTCTCCAGGCACGTGGAACATCATCGCGGGATAAGCGGCTGGCCTCCGATCTCCATGACTTGCTCAAGCACGAGGATGAGGATGCATACTCACTCCAGCGTGTCCTGGGAAAGTTTCTGGAGAACGAAAACCTGACGCAACAACAAACTAAAATTATCCCCTTTAGTGGTCAACGCATTCAACAACAAGAACAAGGAAGGTTCGTTGCCATGCCTGATATAAAGAAGCAAGCTCGTGGGACCGAGCGTACACACCCTATCCGACGTACGCTCACCACGATCGCGGCTGTCCTGGTGGTCTCCATTCTGGTTGGCAGTATGATATTCGTCCTGAATGCCGCCCGCCAGAAACAGCAAAGTACGACAACCGCCAGTTCTAACACGGCAACACCAAAGCCGACAGAACATGAGGGACAGGTCATTTATACGAAAGAGGTCAATAGTCGCGGCCCAGCGGCAGTCTGGTCGCCCGATGGCAGTCGGGTCGCCGCGGTCATCAATGGACAAGTAGAGAGTTGGGATGCACGTACGGGACAGCATGTTCAGATCTATCATCTCACGCTGAATCCTTTTGTATGGAATATGGCCTGGTCGCCGGATGGAAATATTCTGGCCATCAATAGCTATTCCAATACCTCTGCAAAGATTGATCTCGTCAATACCAAAACGGGAGCCTTGTTGCACACCTTTGGCACATCATCGGTCGTGCTTAACACTAATGGTACCTCGCCTTTGAATGCCACTGGCACGGCGCACACGTCTAAACTGCTGAGCAGCATGCAAACGTTTTCTGGCGGCGGTGGAGCGATGTTTGGTGCGCTTACCTGGTCACCAGATAGCAAATACCTGGCTGCCTCCGCGACGAATGACCCTGCAACCAATCTGGTCAGCATCTGGAATGCCAGCAACGGTTCACAAGTAAAGAGCCTCACAGACTTCCATGGACGCATCCTGGACCTCCACTGGTCACCAGATGACAACTGGCTTGCGACCACCGCTTATCCAGCCATGGTCTCGCCAGAAGTCAAACTCTGGGATACCAAAACATGGCAGGTCAAAAAGCAGTATGCCAATGTCGCCAGCCTGGACTGGTCGCCGAATGGAAAACAATTGGCGCTAGTCGATGCCCAAGATGGTAATGGGAAAGATGTACGTATTGTCGATGCGCTAAGCGGGCAAACAACGAAACAATTCGCACAAGTAGGAGAAGGAATGGTCATGGCGGTCCACTGGTCGCCAGACGGTAGTCGTATCGCTGTGGAGACGCAGGATAGCACTGGCTTCAAAATGACAATCACGCTCTGGAGCGCTCAGAGTGGGAAGCTGCTCTACACCTTTTCCAGTCAGCACTCCATTTCTGATGTGGCGTGGTCACCGGATAGTAAATACCTCAGCAGCCTTGAAAGCATATACGCCAAAGATAAAAATGGGAACGCCCTTAATAAGGGCAACATTTTGATCTGGGTAGCGTAATCACCCTCTGTCCTGAGAGAAAACATGTTGCGCCCCGGCAGCCTGCGGCTGCCGGGGCGCAACATGTTTTCTCTCACATAATCCCTTCGCGTTCGTCTTTGGGATCGCGCATCATCAATTCAAGCACGGCCTTGTGGGGGTCGAGGCCCTGGAAGAGGATCTGGCTGAGTTTGGTGGTCAGGGGCATCTCAACATGGAAGCGCTCAGCGAGCTTGAGGGCGGCCCGCGTAATATAGATACCTTCGGCGACTGAATGAGTCGAGGCCAGAATATCGTCCAGCTTCTCGCCAGCAGCCAGGCGGCGTCCCAAACGCTGGTTGCGGCTGAGAGGGCTGGCGCAGGTCGCGATCAGGTCGCCGATGCCAGCCAGGCCCGCGAAGGTCATGGGGTTGGCACCTGCGGCGATGCCCAGGCGCGCGATCTCCGCGACGCCACGCGTGATAAAGGCCCCCTTGGCGTTATCCCCATATCCAAGCCCCTCGGTCATGCCCGCGCCAATGGCGATAATATTCTTTAAGGCTCCTCCTAGCTCAACACCCACCACGTCATCTGAGGTATAGATACGCAGGTGGCGCGTGGTCAGCAGGTCACGGCAGGCGATAGCGACCTCGGTGCTCTGGCTGGCAATGACGGCGGCGGTAGGCTTCTCGCGTGCGACCTCGGGCGAGAGGTTGGGGCCACTCAAGACGGCAATGCGCCCGGCCGATGCAGGCAGTTCCTCGGCGATGACCTCGCTCATACGCTTGAGGCTCTCAATCTCGACGCCCTTGCTGGCGCTAACCAGCAGGGTCTGGGGAGAAAGGTGGGGAGCGACAAGGCGCAGGTTCTCGCGCATACGCTGCGAGGGCGTGACCAGGATCAACAGCTCTTTCTCACGCACAGCCTCGCCAATCTCGGCGGTGACACGCAGCGTCTCCGGGAAAGTGATTCCTGGCAGGAACATTTTGTTCTCGCGTTGCGACTGCATCTCTTGCGCACGCGCGGCCTGATGATCCCAGAGCGTGGTGGCAATTCCTTTCCTTGCCAGCAACAAAGCCAGGGTTGTGCCCCAGGCACCGCTTCCGATTACACCTACTGCTACCATGTCGTCTTCGTCTCCTCTATCAAGTTGTCTGTTAGCTAGCTATATGTCCAGGCCCATTGTAGCATAGAACGCTTTGATAGAGGGAGGGCAATAGACATGGATAAGGGGTGTCTGGTGGAGGTCGGGCAGCCCGACCTCCACCAGACACCCCTTATCCATGTCTATTGCCCTTGCATATTTTTTAAATTGCCTGAGTTTCGGCGGGACTGGAGTGCTGCTCTTCAGGCTCCGTTCCCTCATAGACGGAGGGTTTGAGGATACCAATGTAGGGCAGGTTGCGGTAATACTGGGCGTAGTCCAGGCCATAGCCCACAACAAACTTATCTGGAATGGTGAAGCCGGTATAGTCGACCGGGACCTCTTTTAGGCGTATGCGTTCCTTATAGAGTAGGGTGCAGATACGCAGACTCAGGGGATTGCGGCGGCGAATGACATCTACGAGGTAGGCCAGGGTGAGGCCACTGTCGATGATATCCTCGATGATGAGGATATGTTTGTTATCGATAGGCCCTTCCAGGTCCTTGAGGATGCGGACCACGCCGCTGGAGTGGGTGCTATTGCCGTAGCTGGCAACCGCCATGTAGTCGAGTTCCAGGGGAAGCTCGATGGCGCGAGCCAGGTCGGCAATGAAAGGAACTGCGCCCTTCAATGTACCCAGGAGTAGCAGGTGCTTGCCCTGGTAATCAGTGGTAATCTGCTGACCAAGCTCCTGAACCTTGGCCTGAATTTGCGCTTCTGAGTAAAGGACCTCAGAAATATCTTGATGCATTTGTTTTCCTCTTTTAATAAACACTTAAATGCGAGTGACTTCTCGCCACTACATGGCTCGCCAGGGTAGAGTGTGTGGGTGGGGAAATGCCGTCAGGCATTTCCCCACCCACACACTCTACCCTGGTATAAGGTATCGCGGCTGCAATGGTTGCATATGCTCTACCCTCATATGAGATATCCCTTTGGCATCGCATCCATAATAGTTACTTATTATACTCTCTGCATGGTGAGGTGGAGCAGGTGACGGGTCTCGCCTGTCAGGCGGACACGGTCATCGATACATACTCCTCCTAGCCAGATACATTGTGCACGCGAGAAGATAAGCGGAATGTGATCACGCTCCTGGAGCGGGATATGCCTGTCTACGCATATATCCTGCACCTTTTTGCTATGCGCCATCCCCAGGGGACGAATACGGTCTCCCGCCCTCCTGGTGCGCACACGGAGAACTGAGTCGAGATGTATTCGATCAATATATACAGAATATCTGTTGGATGCAAGTTTGTGCCAGGTTTGGGTCATGTCTTTCGTACGCAAGCTCTCCAGTATCTCGGCCTCTTCTTCCTCTGCCACAAATTCAGCACGTACCAGCCATGGAGTACCGGGCACCGCCACCGCGCCTGGCACTGGCAAAATAAGCTCGACGTTATTCTGAACGATCTGGGGCGGTTGTTGCTCTTCTGTCACACGCTTGAGCAGCACCTGCTCACCCTGGCGCCAGAAATGTAGCTGACCCGGCAGGTGGAGCATGAGTGCCTCGCCTGTCTCCTGGCTTAGAGCCTGCTCGATCAGCGTATAGTGGCGCAATTCGAGCGGCGACTGGCCCGCGCATAAGCTGGCACTGGCCCGGCGCCAGAGGTGGCGTTGCAGGCTTAAGGGTAAGGCCAGTAGTGCTGAGCGGCGTAGGGCGATAGTCTCAGTCTCTTCATGCGAGACGACGGCTGACCAGTGCTGATCGACCTGAACCTCGATCCAGGCCGCGTCTACCTGCATGACCTCTGAGTTGCGCAGGAGCGTGGCACGAATATTGGGATTGAGTTGCTCCAGAAGGGGGAGGAGTTCATGGCGAATGCAGTTGCGCTGGTAGCGGAGATCAGCATTGCTGGCATCTTCGAGGGGAGTCAGGCCATGCTGAGAGCAGTAGGCCAGCGTATCCGCGCGTGTGAAGATGAGCAGGGGGCGGATTATATCCTGCTGGCGCGGCTGCAAACCGCTCATGCTGGCGATGCCACCGCCGCGTATCCAGTGGAGCACGAGCGTCTCCACCTGGTCGTCCCGGTGGTGAGCGACCGCGATAGGATCGCCAGCCGCGACCCGGCGTAGGAAGCGATAACGTGCCTCACGCGCTGCCTCCTCCAACGAGAGGTGCTCACGCTTTGCTAGTGCCTGGACATCCTCTTCGCCAAGAGTTACGGGAAGTCCCCAGGCACGCACCAACTCGGCTACTGCCGCAGCGTCCTGGCTACTCACTGGCTCGCGGAGGCGATGATTGAGGTGCGCGATATGCAGTTGGAGGGTGGGATAACGCTTGCCTGGTCCACACAGGCTCCGCAAGAGGTGGAGCAGGCAGAGCGAGTCGGCCCCGCCTGAGACGGCGACAACTAACCTGCCGCCCGAGGCTGGTAGGAGCCGTTGCTGGTCGATAAACGCGGCCAGCGCATCTCTCATAGATGCGACTCGCGCCTCTGATCTCTCCTGTGCTGACATAAAGATTGCGCCTGCGACCTTTCATATGATACTATATAGGCCAATTATAGTGGCAGTGTATGGTTACTCACAAGGGGGCCCTCTGCCCGGAGTGCATTAGTTGCAGTGCAGGGGATAAGAATATCCAATGGCTATGCGTCAAATTATTACATCTGAAAATCCAATTTTGCGCCAGAAGGCCAAGAAGGTGCATCGCTTCGATGCATCGCTCCAGAAGCTCGTCGATGATATGTTTGAGACGATGCACGCGAGCAACGGGGTTGGATTAGCAGCTCCCCAAATCGCGCTCTCGATCCGCGTCTTCGTCGCTGAGTACGAGGGCCGCAGGGTCGCAATCTTCAATCCCGAGATTGTTAAGGCCGAGGGCGAGGAGCGCGGCCAGGAAGGGTGCTTGAGCATCCCTGGCTACGTAGGAAACAACATTCGTCGCGCGGCAAAAATCGTCGTCAAAGGTGTTGACGTTAAAGGCAAGCCCGTTCGCGTCAATGCCGAGGGCTGGTTCGCACGCATCCTCCAGCATGAGATCGACCACCTGGATGGCATTCTCTTCCTGGACCGCCTGGATAGCCCGGATGACCTCCTCGAAGTCCAGCCAGAGGAGTATGAAGAGGCCGAAGAAGCCGCCATTATCGAATAAAGAGTTCATTGGATAAATGATATGAGGTTGGCTGAACTTCTGCAGAAGTTCAGCCAACCTCATATCATTTATCCAACAGTTTAATTTATAGCTTCTGCTGTTTGCGTACCATAGGCAGGCCATGCTTACCCAGCCCCTGTGCGCAATTCTGGCAGACATAAAAACCTTCTTCGCGGTAATGGAGTTCACCCACAGAAAAATGAAGATAGCAGATGCCGCAACGCGTCGCATCGGACTGGCTGGCGATCTGGCGATCGTGCTCAAACAGCTCGTGGAGAGACTGAATCATCTGATCAAAATCAAATGACTGGCCACTATAGTATCCCTTCTCTGGCGTCAATGACACGGGAGATTGGAGCTGCCCGGTGAGATGCCCGGTACGCTCACGGCGAAAGCTGTGGCCATTGCTCGCCGCCCCACTGCTATAGTGGGAGGAAGAATGATTACTCAAGAGACATCTCCATACATAATAACTACTGATAAGACTTTCCGTTAATTATACCTTTGGCACAGGTAGAAATCAAGGAAGCCTTTGCGCCTACCAGGCCTTGCCTCGGCTCGCTATGCTCGTCAGGGGTAAGGTGTGTATGGAAAACGGCAAAGCCATTTTCCATACACACCTTACCCCTGAGTGCCACAGGCACAGAAGGATTAGAGGCCGTCTGTATTTGACCAGTCGTTGTTCCAGCGGGGATCAACCTGATCTTGGAGGCGCTGGAAGCGGATATCTGTAGAGAGGCGGATGCGTCCACGGGCATCGTTGTTCACGGTTGCCGCGTGGAGCATATAGGGACTATGCATCACCATATCGCCAGCCTCATAGTTGGCGGCCAGCCAGCGCGTATTAAATTTCTCAGCCATTTCAGGCAAATTGGCGCTGATCCATCCTCCCTTGCGCATGTTCTTGTTATAGGCGCTAATGCGCTCTGCAAAAGGCAGTTCGGCATTTTTCGCGCTAAACTCGGCCTCCATCTTGCGTCCAAGCGCGTCGGAACCCTCCAGGTAGACCAGTCCTCCCATCTGTGGTGGACAATCGCCTAGCGGTATCCAGCTACTACAGAGCCGGTTAGTGCCTGCACGCAGATAAATAAGGTCATAGTGGGCGGCGGTACAGTTCTTTTCTCCGGGAACGTTCTGGCGAATCAGGCGTCGCTGCAAGAGATGCGGCTCCGCCTCCAGGAAAGAGGTGTAAAACTGCCAGAGGCGCGGTGTCTTGCATAACGCTTCATACTCGGGCCAGCGTACTGCCTCATTGAAAAGTTGGCTCACACACGCACGATCCACTGGCCCACCACTATAGAGCCCCTCCACGGGGTCGCTGCCCTTAGCAAGCAAACCACAGGTCTGAAACTGGGTAAAATAGTGACGGCGGAAGGCTAGAATCTCCGCACGATCGAGAATGCCCTTGAACCAGATATACCCCTGCTCTGCATAGATCTCGTGCAGCTTTTTCAACGGAAGGTGTGGATCAGTCGGCGTCAGCCAACCCAGGCGCTCGGGAACAGTTGAGAGCGTATACCCATTGCTCACCAATGGTTGCGATATTATTGTCACTTGCCCACTCCTTTTTCGTCTTTTCGCAGTCAAAATGACATCATGGAACGTTTTTTGGCTAACGCGGAAGTGTGATTAATCACCTTCGGACGCGCTAGCCTCCTGATTCATCGTGGAGATCCCTACCGACTTCTTGAGGGCTTGCTGCACCTTCTCAAGCAGCAGTTCCAGGGGGCAGGGCTTAGTGAGGTAGCCGAAAGCGCCCAGTTCCATAGCATGCTTCATGTGTTTCTCAGAGGAGCGCGAGGTCAGCATGATTGTCTTGACGGTCGATAGTTCGGGGCGCAGGCGCATCAAATTCAGCAGATCATAGCCATTGAGATTGGGCATCTCAATGTCGAGCAGCAACACATCTGGGACATGAACCTGTAAGAGTTCAAGGGCCTCCAGGCCATCACTGGCTTCCATGACATTATAATGGGCATGGGTCAGGGTCTGGCGCAAGGAGAGACGCATCGAGACCGAGTCGTCCGCGATCAGAATACGTGGGGCCTGGGCCTGGCCGGAATGTGCTCTTTGCGGCACGTATGGACTCTCCTCGTGCTCCTTCAACTCATGCTGGTGTGTGGTATAGGTCTTAATTAGCTCTGGCAGTTCCAGGACCAGTAACACATGCTCATGCCCATCGATGGCGGTACCTGCCAGGCCAGGGCGGCGCAGGTGTGCTGGAAGCGGTTTAATGACGAATTCGGCCTCGCCTATCACCTCGTCGACGACGATGCCAACCTCGCGATGCGTCCCCCATCGCGGCAACACCAGCAGCGTCTGTCCACTTACCAGTGGCGCCGAGCCCGTCTCGGGAGCAGACGACAGCGACATATCCAGTAGATCATTCAAATTGAAACGCAGATCTAGCTGCTCACGAGTACTATCGCCGAGGCGCTGCACCTGAGAGAACGGCACGACAACTTTCTCGCCACCACAACGTAGCAGGAGGCAATGGGTAGAACCACGCGAGGTTGGAAGATAGAGATGGAAGCTCACACCTCCCTGGGCGTTACGCTCAAGGGCGACTTTGCCATTGAGCCGCTGCACTGGCTCGTGGATGAGCGTTAGCACGCCACCGGGCAGGGCCGTAGAGAAACCAATCTCAAGCTCCAGTTCGCTTCCCTCCTGGGAGGCGTGGAGCCAGACACGATACTTTTCCCCCTCGCGCCTGGTTCCGGCCTCTTCGCTCTCCGCCAGTACCTCGCGCACACAGGTTTGTAGTAGGTAGACCAGCGGCTCAGTGAGTACCGTTAGCACCTCCTGGTCGACCTCAAGCGTCTCACCCTTCATCTCAAACTGCACCTGGGCGCTGGTAAACCATTGGAAGGCTTCGCCCAGGCGAGGCATGATAACGCTCAGTGGCGTCAGACGCATGAGGCGCAGGTCATTACGCACGTTGATGACCTGGTTCAGGCAATCGGCAATGACCTGGTTATAGCGTTCGACCGAGTTCTGGACATGTGTGGAGGCCACTGAAACATCGGCCACCGCCTCGCGAAAAGAGCGTAGAAGCATATCTTTTTCGTCATAGCGTTCCATGTTCAGCTCATCTAAACGCCACTGGCTAGTGAGGCCGGGTTGCTTAAATTGGCGTAGTATGGGCTGGATATATTTAGGGCGCTGGGGAACAATCGAATGTTCTTTTACACTCTGCTTCTCTTGCAGGATGCGGCGAATAAGCGACGAAGAAGAGAGAAACTCACCTGTGGCAGGGGCCTCTTTCTCTGGCAAGAGAGCATTGGCCAGGAGCGGTTCAAGTTGTTGTAGGCGTATCTGTGCGGCCTGGAGTTCCTGCATAGCTCCCTCAACTTGGCGCTGCGCCTGTTCCAGCGGCATCCGTTGCCCAATCAGGCTCTCGGAATGTTGTAGCAACTGGTCAAAGCGCCGCTGCTCAACCCGCATCGAGGAAGAGGGCGTAGAGGTCAGTTCCTCAGCGATTGCACCTGAAGGGATGTTCCCTTTCATCTCATACGAGGCCATGGGCTTTATCTGGCGCATCAGCTCGCGTGCCAACGTAACCTGGTCACTCTCTTCAAACTCTTCCTCCTCACGCTCGGCGGGAAGTAGATGGAGTTCGTTTAATAGAGCCTCAAGTTCCTCGCGTGGCTGTGTGCTCTCATTCCCTTGCTGGATAAAGCCCTCAAGCGTGACTTCGAGTGCATGTGCTCCACGAACCAGGGCGTTCAAAGACAGAAATGGCTCGACGCGCCCGGCCAGCACATATTCGCTGATCTCTTCCAGATAGTGTGCGATAGTTGAGAGATTGCTGCATTCAACCATACCCGCCGAACCGCGAATCTTGTGAGCGGCTCGCTTGACTGTCACCAGGCGGGCGCTATCGATAGAGGTGCCATCCTGCTGCTCCAATTGGTTCAGCGCCCGGCGTATACGCGCGATATCTTCCTCGACTTCATCCACAAAAATAACGAGCATATCGTCGAGGGTGTCTTCAATAGGAGAGGAGAGCGTGGGAAGCGTAAACAACCCTGGCTCGCTATCCTGCTGCCAGGGCGAGTCATCCATCTCCTCAAAAGCCTTAATAATAGCCAGGTCCTCAGGCGTAAGTTCCTGCTCGCGAGCAAAATCGAAGGAGTTCTCGATATCTTCATCTTGCCAGGGCAAGGGGTGCTTGTCGTTCTCCATAGTTGGATGTTTTCATGCTACTTCTTGTAAAGAGAGCCACTATAGACAGCAAAATAGTGTGTTTGCTAAAAAATGGGTGTAGGGTCCATGCCAGCATGGACTCTTGTGCCCACAAGCTAAGATTCAGCCGCTGGCAAGATCGCTTCGCTCGGAGTCCATGCCAGCATGGACCCTACATGGTTAGCGATTGAATAATATGCTGAAAGAGAAGGTCACTATCAAGTAGCGGCGTTTCTGGCTCTACTTTACCCTTTATCACGCCATTAGGCAAGTGGGACGAGGATGAGGCAGGAGAATTTAAGGCCTGGAACGTCTCCTGCGGGAGGTGAATGGGGATCGCATCCATCACATAAAGGCCCAGTACAACTCCCTCGTGACCTGCGATGAGGAGCAGGCCTACGCCTCGAGAGGCGGCTTCACGGTCAGCGACAGACTGTGTGAGATATGCCTCAAGGTCCACAATAGGAAGAATTTCCTCACGCCAGGCACGTACACCAAGCATCCAGGGAGGAGAGGTAGGAAAAATGGAGAAGTGATAGGGAGATGAGATCACCTCGAGCAGCATCTCCAGTGGCAAAATGCAGCGCCCCTGACGCAAATGGCATTCAAGGTATTGCTCATGTAAACCTGTAGCAGGCGTGGCGAACGTCTCAGCCATTGAGTGAGCCAACGACCAGAACTCATCATCACTCAACTGCTCCAGGGTATGGGGTGGAAGGATAAGTGGCTGATGCTCACCATCCACTGCTGCCTCCGGTCGCATGGGCATTCCCTGATTAAATGACTCGTTCATTTTCGCCCTGTGCATCCCTTCTTCATCGGCTGATCCTGGACGTTTATGATCCGCTAATTTGAAGCTGACGAGGCTGGTGCCCTAAGATGGGAATCGATTACCGCGATAATTTCCTGGGTCTTAAAGGGCTTGGGTATGTAATCTTTCGCGCCCGCCAGGCGTCCTTTGAGGCGATCAATAACGCCATCACGCCGTGAGAGCATCACAATCACGGTATGCGCAAATTGAGGCCTGGCTTTGAGACGGCGCGCAACCTCATATCCATCCATCTTGGGCAGGCCAATATCTAATAAGATCAGGTCTGGAATCTGGGCCTCGGGCAACGTGAGCCAGCGCATAGCCTCTACGCCATCTGGAAACCCCTGCACCAGATAGCCCTCGCGCCCCAGACATGTCTCAATGATTTTGCGCACAGTAGCAGAGTCATCGATAACCATAATAAACTTGCGCATAGAAAGTTCCTCTTTCTTCCTCACCAATACGTGATGCCAGGAGCCATTCCCGGTAGAAGGAAAGGCAGCATCACCCCTCCTGCATCATGGACGCCTTTTCGACGTTCAACGAACCCAGGTCAGCCTGGCACATGACAACGTCATCTCTCCCTTGCCACCTGTTTAAATGTCTCTCGTAAATGCTCTCTTCTCTTCGAGTATCCCCTGATGAGTTACTTAGAGTGGATGTTACCACAGAATCCCGCTTTGTTTCAATCTGTATCGTGTAAAAAATTGCTTAAAAAATTGCTATTTAGCTAAACTTTTCGATCAGGAGCACGGAGGTCAAAAAATCATATGCTCGTGCCATTACTCCTGTTTCGTATACGGCAACTCTTTTAAAAAGCGCTCCAGGACACGCAGGCGATACTGCTGGTTAAGATCTACAATGGTGGATGACTTGCCTTTGCGCAGGCGCTGCAACTCATTTGTCACCATCTCCATAAGTATAGGTATGTCTTCTTGCCAGATCATATCCAGGAGAATCTCAGAGAGATCTTCCTCAATCTCGCGATTATCCAGGCGTTTCAACCAGAATGTCACCAGGCGGGTGAGCCAGTGCTGGCGCTCTTCAGTGCTCAGGAGGGGTGCGACATTGCTATCATATCCCAGGCTACTGCTGGCCTCGCTCAATAGGGTCGCCAGGTCGGGAATGACTTCATCCATTGAGTGATCTAGCAGACGTATCAGAGTGGCATTCCGCTCCTTGAGACGTTCATCCAGTACAATCGCATAGATGCCAAGGGCATTATAGTAATCATATTGTAGTGTACGCTGCTCCGCCTCAAACAACAACTCCTCCAGATCAGTGGTAATCATGGTAGCGCTCTCACGCTGGCGCAGGCGCTCACTATACCGCTCCACACGCTGGCGATACGCCTCCAGGTCCATGGGAGGCGCGACAGGGTGACGCGAGGAAGGAAGAATTACGACTTCCTCGATATTCCCCTCATCCCAATCGTCGAGCCGCAAATCTTTATCTTCCTTCTGCGCTATTCCGCTTAACAAGGCAGCCATCTCGGTTAATAACTCTGGGTGCCTTTGAAGCAGTTCCTCAAGTAATTGGACCATTTGCTGCTTACTCGTACTATTAAGACGAGCCTCTAATTCTGGCTCCATAGCCCCTCATCCTGCCTTCCCTGGTGGTATGCATACTCTTTGTGCTACATCGCAAGCTTACAACAAGAATTGATAGTTATCTATGAAACGTACCAACCAGTAAAGACGACGCAGAGAAGGTGTGAAGTGATAATTATCCGACGCTACCTTGCCTGAGTACGCTACTAGCCAGGTATAATCGGGAGAGTAAAGCTAAAAATACTACCTTTTTCAACTGCACTTTCAGCCTTGATACTACCGCCATGTGCCTCAACCACCTGGCGGGCAATGGCGAGACCCAGACCAGCACCACCACCGCCACCGGGACCAATAAAGTTGGCTTTAGCGCGGGCGCGATCTACTTTATAGAAGCGTTCAAAGACGCGGGCCAGGTCCTCCTCGCGCATCCCCACACCGGTATCTCGCACGAAGAAGCTCTGTCTCGCCTGTTCTCCTTTCACCCTCGTCGTACCCACTGTGATCTTACCACCTGAGGGAGTAAACTTGATGGCGTTATGTACTAGATTAAACAGGACACGCGTGATTAATTTGCTGTCCACGTGCACTCTTGTCGTTCCCTGCTCAATATCTGTCAGCAGACTCACGCGGTGCCGCTGGGCCAGGGGAAGCATGCGAGCCATGACCTCGCGCACCAGTTGCTCAGCCTCAACGAACTCAAAGTTCATAGGCACCTGTCCGGCCTCCAGGCGCGATAGCTCTAAGAGTTCCGCGACCATGCTCGAAAGGTATTGGAGTTCGGTCTCAATCTTATTGAGAAACTGGAGTGAGCGCTGAGAATCGGTCTCGATCACATCCTCAAGCGTCTCGGTAAGTAAAAGCGCTGAAGTCAGTGGCGTGCGTAGCTCATGCGAGATATTGGCGAGGAACTCGCGCTGAATACTCTCTAAGCGCTGCATCTCCGCCATATCTTCGATGCTTAAGAGAAAATACAGACTTTCAGGCTCTTCTGCCCTGGTGTGAGCCACGTGTTCTTCCTGGTGCGCCTCGCTGCCAGGCTCATATTTTGCGCGTGCCTTGCTCTGGTGCTCAAGGGAAGCCACCGTTACATGCCAGGTCACGTTACTCCGCGTACGCTCGATACTGGCCTTCTGTGTGGTACCGCTCTGTACGCATTCGCGTGCCAGGCGTGCGATAGCCTCATTATTTAAGAGGTGGCTGATCGTTTCGTGGCGGGCCAGTCGTTCTTTGCCACATAACTTTAGCGCGGCCGCGTTGACCTGTACAACTTTCAAGTCACGATCAAGAACAAACGCTGCCAGTGGCACCGCCTCTAGTAAACTCGTAAACATATGGCGATAGTTGATTGTGGTCTTGCCTGTCACAGCCTTTTGCCGTCCTCATTATCATGATTAGGTGTCTTCTTATCTAGCAGACATTCTAGTATAAACGCATTTATGGGTAGGACGCAAACCTGGACTATTTTCCTGGGTGTGATTCTTTTTTTACAACCTCCAAAGGAAGAGCGGTAGCACCCCTCCCACCTCCATAGGCGCTACATTTACGGCGCGCAAGGCGATAAATCGCCTGAGTACAGGGTGGCAACCAACCATATAGCCTGACGTCCTATCCCAGAAGAGGTTTTTCCGTTTGAGAGTGTGCGCCTCTATTTCTATATTTCTGCGATAAATCGCCTTGTGCGCGATAAATCTGGCACCTATAGAGGTGGAAGAGGAGGGAGAAAGATGTGTGGAGGAGGAGTTTGAGGGCAAAAAGAAAAGGTCACCAGAGTGGTGACCTTTGTGGCTCCTCGAGTAGGACTCGAACCTACAACCCATCGGTTAACAGCCGATTGCTCTACCATTGAGCTATCGAGGAAGATTTTGCTTCGTCTCTCAACGACATCGACAGTATATACCAACTGCTCCGTTTCGTCAATACTTTTTTTAGCAATTTTCCGCCAAGTATAAAAATTTCTTCTTTCGATGCACTCTATCATCGCTGTTAGAGCGCACCTATCCATTTTGATCGGTTGGAGCTTTACTCAATGACACCAAATTTGACACTAGAAAGGCCAAAAAACACTTTATTTTCGGTCTTTTTTCTTCCCATATAGAATACCAGATCTGAGAGTGTTTCTGATCCAGGTGCTTTTATGTTATAACCAAGTATAAGAGCACCTTTTTGAAAGGTATACAAGCATGGATTCCATCACAATATGGGCTTCTAATCAGGCAATACGCCTCATTGGTTCTTTAGGGAACCGTTGGCTCCATGTACAAAGCGTAGTAAAACAAGCTCACAGGGTAAGCCAAGTATTTGATGAGAATGAAGGAACGTATCTCATAGCAGTTGCCTATCTACATGACATTGGATATGCTCCAGAGCTCAAGAGAACAGGCTTTCATCCCATTGATGGAGCCAATTATTTACGGTCGCAGGGATATGAGCGCCTGGCCTCCCTCGTCGCGCATCACTCGGAAGCACAATGTGAGGCACAGTTACGAGGACTGGAAAGTGAGCTTGCGCAGTTCCCTCGTGAGCACTCACCACTTGCTAAAGCTCTCAACTACTGTGATATGACTACGGGGCCTCAAGGCCAGCGTGTCAGCTTTGAGGAGCGCATCGCCGATATTTTGAGTCGCTATGGAGAGACAGATATTGTAGCGCAAGCCATACACCGGGCCACACCTCAATTGCGGCAAGCAGTTGAACACACACAAGAACTACTTCGCAGTCACAATCTCTAGAAGAAAGCAAAGAAAGCATCTGGATCTGAAACACTCCAGGTGCTTTTATGTTACAACCAAGCATAAAAGCTCTTCCTAAAAGGGGCATGAGAATGAACAAGCAGGACTAAGATATGGGAGTGAAAAAAACTTTTATGATTGGCCCCTTTGCACTCCACAGTGCGATGCTCCCTAATAATTACACAACCAAAGATAATATGTCTCTAGAGAGAATGTGCTTCCCCTGGCATTTGAGTTGAGGCCAAAAAACTCTCGCTCGGGCTTGCTCTCCCCTGACTATTAAGCCGTTGAACTGGACAATAAGGATGAAATAGAAGATAATATTTTTCGACAGGGGTAAAGAAGAATTTCTGCGTATTCCAGATGGTAGGAGCGGTAGAATATTGGATATTATCAGCTTTTATCGCCAGGAGCAGCGCCGGGTACACGTGGCGCTACAAGAAGCGGTGCAAGAGCTCACAACCGATGAGTGGCACTTTCTACTTCCAGGCGCCGGGAACCATATTGCCTTTACGTTCTTACACTGTATACGCACTGAGGATAATGTCTATCGTTTTATTCTCCAGGGTCGTCCACCCATCTGGAATGAAGATAAATGGCATGAGATCCTGCACCTTCCTGAGCGCCTTCAAGGTGCTAGCATGTCAAGCGCTGACGCTCGACGCATCTTTATCCATGAACCAGCTTCCCTGCTCCAATATGCCGAACAAGTCTGGCGAGATAGCGAGACCTATCTCTCTTCTATCCAGGATGGCGGGTCCGCGCTCGCCGACCGCATCATCCATGTCAATCCCCTGGGCAATATGCCCGCCCTCCAGGTCATTGGGCAAGTCTGTATCTCAGATCTCTTCACCCGCCTGGGAGAGATACATACCTTGCTGGGCGCACAAGGGAAAAAAGTACGCCTGCTATAGCGACCTGCCAAAATTTTAATAAATTTTTGATATACTTGCACTTGACCCGTAATCTAAAATCTTTTATAAACAAAAGTGCAGGCAATGCTATGCCGTACGTTCCCAACCATTTTGTGAGCAGAGAGGCACTATGACCATGCGTACCTGGAATTTTGGGGAGGCTTCTGTGTCGAAAAAGCAGAATACGTTGTTAAGGTCTGCCCGTCTGAAGAAGAGTTGGACACCCGAATTCGTAAGTGGGAAGGTGGGAGTGAGTCGCTACACCTATATTCGCTGGGAAGAGGGCTTGCAGGCTCCCCGCCTCACCTCCCTTCAGGCACTTTGCTCCATCTTTGAAATGTCACCTACTGAGCTTGGCTTCGCCGAACTACTCGAAGAACGTATGCGCTCCCGCTCCTCGCTTAATGGCAAGACGACCCTACGACCACCCACTGACTCGCTAGAATTGCCAACTATAGAGGGTCCCCAGGAACCTACGCTGACCGAAGCCCTGGCCATGTGGAGTATGGGCCTGGCCTCGTGCTGGCGCCTCTATATGATTGGGGGACAGAGCGAGCTTGAACGCCTCCTACCTACCTACCTGGCACAATTGACCGCACCAACGCTACATCCCGGTCCCGAACAGAGAAGCGCCGCCTCGCTTACCGCCCAGGTCTATCAGCTTATGGCCATGCTCGAACTCCAGCGTGGCGATTTTGTCTCGGCCCAGATGAATGGCACACAGGCCGTGGTGTATAGCCAGCTCGCAAAAAATTGGAACTTGTACATCGCCTCGCAGTTGCGCATGGCCACGGTCTTTACACAGCGCAAGCGCATAGGTGCGGCCCTGGGGGCCTATAATGACGCCCTCAAGCGCATCAACACGATCAGCGAGACCATTTCGCCCCTACTTCATGGCTGGATCTTCGCAGGCCTGGCTGAGATTCAGGCCGCGATGAACCATGAGCAGGAGGCCATGCAATTTCTGCGCCTAGCCATGGCCGTCTTCCCCGAGCGCCCGGAAGAGGATGCTACCTTTGCCTATACATATTGTGATCGCTCACTGCTCTATTACTACCAGGGGCATGTCTTCCTGCACCTGGGAGAGCCGCGCCTGGCCTGGGACGCCTTCGCCCAGGTTGATGAGCTTAAGCCGGCTCCCCCAGAGAGAACGCGTGCCGAATTTCTCAGGCTCAAAGCCTATACCTCACTTGTGCTGGGCAATATGGTACAAAGCTGCATCTACCTGGAGGCCGCGACCCGCGCCGCGCAGGCTATTAGTAGCGATTTGATCCATAGCCAGATCTATGGCCTCTATGAGCATATGCTCTCGATCTGGGGTCAGGAGCCACGCGTGCGCTCCCTCGCCCATCTCTTCCAGAACTAACTCCTTATTCCGAAACCCAACATCACTTTCGTGACTAGCGCTTCCCCCATTCGGGGACCACCTAAAGGTGGCACGGCAAGCGCGCTCAGGTTTTCGGAGAAGAACTAGAAGTGTTTCTCAACCCAGGTCCGCGCCTCGCGTACCTCTTCATGGATGATGGTATGTCCAGTGTTATTCCAGTATGCCTGGACCTCGGCCCCCTGCTGCTCAAGCAGGTTGATGAGTCTCTGAGTATTCTCAGTGGGAATCAGCATATCGGAGCGACCGGCAGCCACAAAGATTGGGCAATGCTGCAAATCCACCTGTGTCTCTGGCTCAAAGGGGAACATGGCATGCGAGAGATAGGCTCCCGCTAGGGCCTCGGGCCTGAGTAGGAGCATACTGGCGGCGATATTCGCCCCGTTGGAGAAGCCGACCGCGACCACCTGGTGCGCGTCAAAGGCATATTCCTCGCTGGCCGCTTGGAGGAAATCTGCCAGCTCTACAGTCCGCTGCTTCAGGTCATCGATATCAAAGACACCTTCGGCGAAGCGACGGAAGAAGCGCGGCATACCATTCTCCAGTACATTGCCGCGTGGACTCAGCAGCGCAGAGCCAGGGCTGAGCATGCGCCCCAGGTTGAGCAGGTCGTTCTCATCGCCGCCCGTACCATGCAGCAGCAGGAGAGTGGGCTTATTGGCTTCCTGCGCGGGCTGAAAGTGGTGAATATAGTGTTGTAAAGTGTCTTTTGCCATGGTTTTGCCTCTTTTTAGTTGTCTATTCCGGTGTTGCAGACTTCTCAGCGCCTACGGCGCTTCGCGAAATTTAGGATGTGTGGAATGGAGTTGCGTTGGCTGCCCCATTCCACACATCCTGACCCGTATCTGCCAGGTGGTTTGATTTCTGTCTTTTTATTTTAGCGGGCTTCGGTGTCGGTCCAGGGAATGGTGAGGGCGGGCAGCGCCTTCTCGAGTTCCGGACGATTGCTCTCCAGCCAGGTAGGGAGCTTGAGGTGCGTTCCCAGTTCGGCCACAGGCTCATCTACTGGGAAACCGGGCTGGTCGGTCGCGATCTCGAAGAGGACCCCGCTGGGCTCTCTAAAGTAGATGGAGTGAAAGTAGTTGCGGTCGAGCACCTGAGTGACATGCATCCCCTCGTCTGTCAGGGCCTGGCGCCACTGGAGCTGCTCTTCATCGTTCGCGGCGCGGAACGCTACGTGGTGAACGCTGCCTACTGCCTCCTGGCCTCGCGCCTGGCCTGGCAGGTCCAGCAGGTCGACGATTGAGGCATTGCCACTCTGAGCGGCGACGAAGCGCGTACGTTGTCCCTCCTGCTGCTGAAGCTTAAAGCCCATAACCTGGGTCAACAGCTTCGCGCTTAACTCATAGCGTGCGACCGTCAGAGTCACGCCATAGAAGCCACGAATTGCCTGCTCTGCCGGAACCGGGCCCTGCTTCCAATAGATCTCTCGCTGCTCAATCCCTGGGGCCGCGACCAACTCAAGTTGCAAGCCATTAGGGTCTTCGAAAGAGAGCACCTGCTCCTCAAAGCGCTGTGTCGGCCCCTCAAAGGCGATATGGTGAGCGCGCAGCCGCTCCTGCCAGTAGTCCAGGGCCTCTGCTGGGATGGCGAAGGAGGTCGTAGCAACCTGGCCTGTGCCACGTCGCCCCCTGGGATATCCGGGCCAGGAGAAGAAGGTCATGATCGTGCCAGGATAGCCAACCTCGTCCCCATAATAGAGGTGGTAGGTCTCCGGAGAATCGAAGTTCACGGTCTTTTTGACAAAGCGTAAGCCAAGCAAGCCAGTGTAAAAATCCAGGTTACGCTGTGGATCATCGGTGATCGCCGTCACATGATGGATGCCCGAGATAGCGTTTGCCATAGTGTATACCTCCAACGGTATGAATAGAGTCTCTTTATTCTTGTGATGCCCTGTGTTGAGCTTACAAGTCAACATCAGAGCCTACTTAAAACAACATGTTTATTTACAAAATAATAGTAACTTATTTTTAGTTAGCTGTCAAGTAGGAGTCATTACTTGGCCAACGCTGCTCAAGAGTAATAGAAAAAGAGCCGAGACTCAAATCAAAGTCTCGGCTCCAGCGATGTGTAATGGACGCTCTAGTCAAGGGTAAGCGTCTGAGCTGGCGTTATTTCTTGGGCAGATCAACACCAAGGACCTGCTCCAGGCTAGTAACGCGGGTCGCGTTGGCAGGAGCATCGATGGTGACAGGATCATTAAACTTGCTCAGGTCAAGGATAGAGTTCATATTGACCGTGAAGTCCTGGGTCGCGGAGTCGCTAAAGAGTTTCCCATCGGCTACCAGGTTAATCTTGAGCTGGGTGCGATGGACATAGTACTGTGACTCATCGATCCAAATGTCCAGGTTCGCCTTTACCGACTTGGTGCCATTAATGACTTTATCGACGTTCTGCTGGCTGACACCAAAGTAGCTAGCAATCTGGGGATTCTGCTTGAGAAGTTGGCGCAGAGCCTCTTTATCCAACTCGGCACCCAGGTGGCGCAGTTGCTGCCCACTTACATTCTCGGTGTGGTAATCCGTGATCTTTGAATTCTGGATCAGGCCAAGCAGGCTATTCTGGTCCAGAGAGACATTGGAGGGTAGAGGCAACTTGCCGGCCTCGGCCTGTAAGTCGCTCTTGCTGATGACATACCACTTCCCATTTACCTGGAGGTAGACGTCATTGCCTTTTACAACCTGTTGCTCAGGGAAGCTCTGCCCCTGTGCACTCGCGGTGTACTGGACTCTGGCGTTATCGGTACCAGCCTGGTCGCCCTCACCACTTACGTTCGCGCTGACGTTCTGAGGCTGAGTAGTTCCATTGCCTGTCGATACCTGTGGTACCTTGACGTCATCGGTCAATTGCAACTTAAAGTGCGAAGACTTGAGTTGCTGCATGGCAGTCGAGCTTTTCTGCACAACCTCCAGGGGTGTGGTACTGGTAGTGCCTGTTCCCGTGGAACTCTGGCTACAGGCGCTCAGGAGCAGCATAAGCATGCTCACCAGGGCCAGAGCCATGCCAGAGCGCTTCCATAATTGCATCTTCTGTGGCATTATATTTTCACCTCTATTTGCTTAAAGTATCTTGCTTAAATTACGTAGCATATTGATTGTTTTTAATACTCATAATACGGGGCAAAGGCCCGTTTTAGTTTCAAAGAGAAAAATAGGATATAGCGTGCATGTGAACTGGCAGACTTCATCCACCAGTTCACATGCACGCTATATCTCTCCTCTGGAGAAGCCTTCGCGCCTACGGCGCTCAGGTAAGGGTGTCTGATGTGAGGCTGGCGGAGCCAGCTTCACATCAGACACCCTTACCCAAGGCGAGCTTGCGAGCCAAAGCGATACCAAGAAAGATTTTGAAAAGCCTTGCCTGAACATACCTATTCTCTATACATAGGTGCTTATCGATGGTAAGATATATGGTATAGTAAGAAAATTCATTTCTAACAAAAGCATCCTGATAAACGTTACTCCTTTTTGCAACGTTTGCAACAAATTGTGAACTAGTACGTATCTCTACTGTCGAAATATAGGATATAATACTACAAGCAATTGCTCTCTATTCCCAACCAGGCCCAGGACAGGATTTACAAGATATGAAACGAAGATTACCCACACAGCATACACAGCAGAAGCTGCGTTTCAGTTTCCTGGTCATGCTGGCAGTGAGTGCTCTAGTCTTCGCCACCTTCGGCAATACAAAGAGCGCACTAGCCGATAGCAAACCTGGAGGAAACATTTCTGATCCCGTTGTTCGCGCGGTGGATGTTGCCAAGCCGGCAGTGGTACGTATCATCACCACCCTGACCTCGCATGTGACGGTCCATTTCGCCAGTGGAGATGTGAAATTTCCCCAGGGTGGCGATGGTTATATCGCACAACTCTCGGGTAGTGGCACATTTATTACCTCCAATGGAGATGTGCTGACCGCTGACCACGTTGTCAATCCACCCAAGGATGATTCGCTCGTCCAGTATATTAATAAGCAGGCTGCCAATGACGTCGCGGCATATCTGACCCAAAAGGGAAAAGCGACGACCGCCAGTGACGCGGAACAGCAGCTCGATAGCGGCGCCTTGCGGTCGGACGCAAGTATTGACCAGACGCAGAGCGAGGTCTTTCTAAGCACCGACTATACGGGAAACCTGACAGCATCCAATTTTAATAGTGTGCCCTCCTATATTCATGCCAGTGTCGATAAGATCGAGCAACAGAGTTCGCTGGACCAGCGCGACCTGGCGATTGTGCACGCGAACTTCCAGGACACCCCCAGTGTTCAGCTCGGCAACTCCTCCTCAGTTCAGCAGCAGGACGAGCTAACTATCATTGGCTTCCCCGGCAACGGCGATGTCAGCAACCGTCCAACGGACCTGCTTACCTCCTCCGTCAATAAGATCTCGGTAAGCTCGATCAAGACCACGGATAGTGGGGCGCCCGTCATCCAGGTCGGAGGGAATGTCGAGCATGGAGATAGTGGTGGCCCAGCCCTGGATAACAATGGTCGCGTCGTGGGGGTCGTCAGCTTTGGCCTCTCCAGCCCCAATTCGCCAGGCAGCACAACCTTCCTTCAGGCCAGTAGTGGCGCCGCTGATATGGCACAGAGCCTGGGCCTGAATACAGCGCCCGGCCCTTTCCAGAAGCTCTGGCAGCAGTCCTTTGACGCTTATGCCTCTCAGGATGCGGGCCACTGGCACAAAGCGCAGACGCTCTTTGATCAACTGCAAAGCACCTACCCAAACTTCAAGTCGGTTGAGCAGTACGCGAGCTATGCGCACACACAGGCCAACAGCGAGAGCCAGACTGGTTCAACGCCCAGCAAGTCAGGCAATCAGCTTATCAATACTTCCTCCATTTCCTGGGGACTCATCCTGGCGGTCATTGCAATTCTGGCAATTGTGGCCCTGCTCTTCTTTACCATCTCCGCTCGTAGCAGGAATAAGAGGCAGGTGGCAGTTGCAGGTTACCCTGGCAATCCTGGTCAACCAGTCTATCCGAGCCAGCCTGGGGCGTTCGCTAATAGCCACCCAGGCGCCACGCCAGGACCCTTCCCGCCGACGTCTGGCGCGTTTAATACTCCAAGCGGTTATGACGATGGCATGGCGGCCTTTGGCGCACCTGCACGTCCATCGTCGTCTCATCCTGCTTCCTCCCCCATGCCTCCACAGCCGAGCTTTGGGGGCCAGCCGTCGCCATTTATGGCACAGCCTGGACCTACGCCCCTGGCGACGCCATATCCAAATAATCCTCCAGTGACGACACAGATCTGGCCCTGTGGGCACGCCAACCGCCCCGAGGCACGTTTCTGTAGCATTTGTGGTGAATCTGCCCCCCAGCCACCCATAGTGCGACGTCCAGTCGAACAGTAAACACCCTAACAAACCAGAAGGAGCGCCAGGCGAGATTGCCTGGCGCTCCTTTTTGGAGTGCAGGAAAAGCGTAGTGAATAGAGGGGTCATGCAGATTGAGAGTCTTATTTCAGGCAGAATTCAGGAGAGAGGTGTATCTCTTCAGGTAGATAATCGTTGATGTAATTGTAATAGGCGTGATAGTAACCTGTCTCTACAGACAAGGTCGTATAGATTGAATAACACCCAGATCGCTATCCAGATTCATAACAGGGAGGTTCCATGACCAGCAGCAGAACCATGCCAGATACACGATATAGTAATCCCCCTAAAGAGCCGGAACCTGTACGCACATCCCGCGCCCTGGCGTTGTTGCCGCTACGCCTCTTTCTGGGTGTCACTTTTCTGTATGCAGGTATGCAAAAACTGACCGATCCAAACTTCTTGCGGCCAGGAAATCCAGACTTCATCGGCCAGCAGATTCTCACGTTCGCACAAACATCGCCACTGAGTGTATTGTTGCTCCAGGTAGCGGAGCCACACGCGATTCTCTCTGGCCAGGTCATCGCCTATGGCGAACTGGCGCTTGGCCTGGGCGCCCTGCTGGGACTCCTACTGCGGCCAGCTTCCTTCTTTGGTTTACTGCTCAACATCTTGCTCTGGCTCAGCGCCTCCTGGAGTGTCTACCCCTACTTCTATGGCTCTGACATCGTCTTTGCCTGCTGCTGGCTCGTGCTCCTGCTCAACGGTGCACACGGTACCGGTCTGCCAACGCTTGATGAGGTCTTCTTTACGCCTGTGCTCATGCGGCATATGGCGCAGAGGAGAGAGTCGGCGGCGCGCACATTCTCTCTCTTGCTGGGCCTCCCACTTGCGCCAGCCCTGACTAGAACAGCATATTCACAGGTGAACACGATAACCAGGCGAGGCTTCCTCTGGGGAGCCCTGGCGGGTGGCATAAGTGTGGCTGTCATGACGACCCTGGGCAATCTGCTCCAGGCGGGACGCCAGGCGAATATTCCCATTGTCAACCAGGCGACACCTACGGTTAGCACGCTCCCTGGCAGTACGGCAACGGCAACCAATGTTGGGAGTCCTTCTAATAGGGCAATTGCACGTGTAAGCGATGTACAGTTTAATAGCGCGCTTCCCTTCATTGACACAGGAAGTGGGCAGAATGCCTTATTAATTCATCTCGATAGTAATCAGTTTGTAGCCTATAGTGCGCGCTGCACCCATGCAGGCTGTACCGTTAGCTACGATAGTGATAGTAAGCTGATAGTCTGTCCCTGCCACGGCGCCAGTTATGATCCCGCTAAGCAGGCCGAGGTCGTTCGTCCGCCGGCCCGTCGTCCTCTTGCCTCGATTCCTATTCACGTTGATAGCGCTACCGGCGAGATCCTACCCGGCTAAAGCTAGCTATAATGTTTCACGTGAAACATTGAAAAAAGCGAGAAAAAAGGTTGGCTCTCTCTCTGGTCAGAGAGAGAGCCAACCTTTTTTCTCGCTTTTTGCTTACGCACCCATGACGTTGTAGCCGGCGTCGACGTAGAGCGTCTCGCCAGTGATGGCACGGGCCAGGTTGCTGGAGAGGAAGAGGGCGGTATCGCCAACCTCGCTCTGCTCGATGTTGCGGCGCAGAGGCGCGATCTCGGCCACGTGGTTACGGAAACCAGTCAGACCAGAGACACCACGCGCGGCCAGTGTATTGAGCGGACCAGCCGAGATGGTATTGACGCGAATATTATGCTCGCCCAGCTCATAGGCCAGGTAGCGCGTGCTGCACTCCAGCGCGGCCTTCGCCACGGCCATGACATTATACTTGGGCATGACACGCTGGCTGGCCATATAGGTCAGGCTGGTGATACTGCCACCATTTTGCTGCATCAATGGCACGGCGCGTTTGGCCATAGCGACCAGGGAATAGGCACTGATATCCAGCGCGGTATGGAAGCCCTCACGCGTGGTCTGGACAAAGGGATTCTCCAGTTCAGAGGGAGGCGCGAAGGCCACGGCATGAATCAGGATATCCAGGCTGCCGCCGAAGATCTCTCCGGCTTTAGCAAAAGCGCTATCTAGCTCCTCATCGCTCTGCACGTCGCAGGGGATAACCTCGGTACCGGGAATCTTGGCCGCCAGCTCACGCACATATTTCTCCATGCGCTCCTGATACGTAAATACCAGTTGCGCGCCCTCGCCAGCCAGCGACTGTGCGATGGCCCAGGCAATCGAACGATGGTTAGCGACGCCGAAAATCAGCGCCTTTTTTCCTTCCAATAGAGGCATATGCTCTATCTCCTCTCGCAAATAGCTATCTAACCCCATGTACAACTTTTGGGTGCCACACCTCGCGCCTATGGCGCTCGCCGGGGTAGTGGGTGTGGTGCTGTTTGGCAGCTGCAGCTGCCAAACAGCACCACACCCACTACCCAAATAACGTGTACATCGGGTTAGCTAGAACCAAATCTTTATAAGTTCTTGCAGCGATGTGACACGCCTGGTGTAACAGTAACGCTGTCAAGTAGAGGGGGTGTATTAGCGTGTGGCGGGAAAGCCATAGCTCATCCAGCCGTGCATGCCGTGCGCCAGATTGTAGACCTTCTGAAAGCCCAGGAGGCGCGCGATCTCGGAGGCCGAGGCACTGCGACGACCAGAGGCACACACAAAAATGACATCTTCATCCTTGGGGAGATTCTGTTCTGCCAGCGCCTTGCCAAAGGCGTAGATGCCATCGATGGGAACCAGGGTAGCCTGGGAGATGTGGCCGCCATTCCACTCATCCAATTGACGAACATCAATGGCATGCGCGCCTGCTTCGATTAAGCGTTTGGCCTCTTCGGCGTCAATCTCGCTATAGGGAAGCTGCTCTTCCTCGTCGTACATAGTTGATCACTCCTTAAGGCTCCCAACCATCCAGGACGGCTTGAGCCATATTTTACAGCCAATGTGCAACAGCATTGAGTTGGGGGACGACGCTACTAAAGTACGCGTCTACATATAAGGCCCCATATGTAGACGCGTACTTTAGTAGCGTCGGGCAGCCACAGTGCTACACTTTACCGTTCTCAAACTCTTCCAACCAGACCTTTCCCATGAGGGTGGGAGAGATAATATATTCATCGCCAATGAATGCCATCGTTAACAGTCCCTGATCCTCCATCTCGCGAAAGTCATCTGTTACCAGATACTGGTCGCGCAACAGGCGTGAGACATCGCTCTCAGGCAACTGTTTCCAGGTTTGCAACACACGTAAGACCGCCGCATAACGCGACCTGTTATCGTCTACAGCTCGCATAAACCTTCACAAGCTCCCTCATCGTTTTCTCTGGCATCCTTGCACAGCGTACGCAACGGCATTAACATACCTCCACATGCGCACTGCTCACAGTGTAACAAATCCGCCTGTACTGAGCAAGTCAGTATTACAAGTCTATGTTCGGTATGCCTGCGTCCTAAGTCGGTATTACAAGTCTATATTCGATATGCCCGCGTCCTAAGTCTACATTCTAGCCTATATTCGCTTGAACGACAGCATGATATACTGTAGCCGTCAGCACGCAGAAGCAGCAGAAATGCAAGTGTTCTTGTGAACTATAGAAGGAGAATATAGTATGGTGCTTGATCCCTCCCAGTCCGCGCACATGATACGCGCGGATACAGTGATTCGTAATATTGGTCAACTGGTAACAGTGGCTCAGGAACCACTTCCCGGCGCCAGTGGTCCCCTTCAGGTGATCAACCACGCGCTGGTGAGTATTAGTCAGGGGCGTATCACCTGGATTGGGCGCGAGGGCGAGGAGGAGCCGCAATTTCAATCCGCCACCACAGAAGAAGATATTGCCATCATTGATGCCGAAGGTGCGGTCATCACGCCTGGCTTTGTAGATTCCCACACGCACCTCGTCTTCGCGGGCGACCGCGCCCAGGAGTTTCACCTGCGGCGCGCCGGGACCAGCTATGGTGAACTCCTCGCGCGCGGTCAGGGCATTTTAACCACCATGAACGCCACCCGCTCTGCCGACGAGGAGACACTGTTAGGCCTGGCGCAGGAGCGCCTGCGCAGCCTGAGTGGATATGGCACCACAACCGTCGAGATCAAGACCGGCTATGGCCTGAATCCAGATTCTGAAGAGCAGTGCCTTCACATCATCAATAAGCTGAACGCCGCAGACACAAACACATTGCCCACACTGAATGAAGTCCGCGTCATACCGACCTTTCTAGGCGCACACAGCGTTCCCCTCGAGTATCGCGAGCAACGCGAGGCATATGTAGAACTCGTCATAGAGGAGATGCTGCCCCGCTTCGTGGGACTCGCCCGCTTCTGCGATGTCTTCTGCGAGCGCGAAGCCTTCACCCTCGACGAGAGCCGACGTATCCTCACACGCGCTAAAGAGCTTGGCTACCTGCTCAAACTGCATGCCGATCAGCTCAGCCCATCGGGAGGTTCACGTCTGGCCGCAGAGTTGGGCGCGGTCTCCGCCGACCATCTCGATCATGCCAGCGACGAGGACCTTGAGGCTATGCGTGAGGCCGGAGTCGTCGCCACCCTCCTGCCGGGCTGCTCCTATACCCTGCGCTCACCTTATCCCACAGCGCGCCGCTTCCTCGACCATGGCCTGCACGTGGCCCTGGCGACCGACTTCAATCCTGGCACCTCCTACTGCGAGAACATGCAGATGATCCTGGGCCTGGCCATGTCCTCCATGGGTATGCCGCTGGAGGAGGCGCTTACGGCAGCCACCATTAATGGCGCGCGCGCCCTCGCTCTGCAAGACGAGATCGGTAGCATCGAGGTTGGCAAACAATGCGAACTCGCTCTCTGGTCCATCCAGGATTACCACGAGATCGGCTACCACTTCGGCACCAACCTCGTGCGCACCACCCTTGTGAAACGCCAGTAGAGGGAATGTTTCACGTGAAACATTGGCAGGCAGAATATTTGTTGAAGGAACAGAGCCTTGGGAAATCGAGCGAACTATGTGCTCATTGAAAATGGGCAGAAACAAATCTTCTATTCGCAATTTGGTGCGATTACAATCCCTGCTGTATTACTAGCAGGGCCAGAAGATACGTTGAAGTACATCCTTAAACTCGCCACTACAGATCAGCTTATGAATAATGTCTGGGCAGAGGGCGGCATTCTCTTTAATGCGGATGAGCGCCATATGCTATTCTGGGGAGGAGATAGCATTGCGGCCTACCCTTATCTGCGCCGTCCACTCCTGAAATTACTGCCAGCCCTCTGGCAAGGATGGTCCATTGATTGGGCAATACATGGAGTAGCTGATCTAGCCTATGCCCTTGGGTGGGATGTCTGGAAAGTTTTAGAAGATGATTTTGATGATACCGACTTTTTGCAAGGCTATGGTGCAGTCATCACAGAAGCCCAACTGATGGACTCACTACTGGCAGATGGTGCAAAATCACTTATCACTATCCGCCGAAAAAATGGAGAGGTACGCGATTATTTCTTTTCAGCTCATTCCTCTCTCGGAGAAGCCTTCTTCTCACCAGAGCCTTACAAAATGCTCTCTCTAGGTCCCCAACTAATCACATTTCTAGATGCTCAATCTACCGCTCCACTCCCCCTCGAAAGTAGTGAGCAGGAACCAGATAAGGGTGCGCTTATCGATGAGGAAACGCACACCCTCTGGGTTTGGGATAACGAACTTGACCCGCGCTATCAGGAGGCAATTGCTCGCCGCTGGCCCGGCTGGCAAGTAAAGGGTCACGTGGAAGGTCTGATTCGCCACGTTCAGCTCTCAGGAAGGAACGCCACCCCACTCATGCTTCCAACTGAGCAGGTAAACCAGAAACTACTGCATGAGCTTGTCGATTTTCAGAGCTTTGATCCTGACAGATTAGCCCATGTCATACGTCAGGCACTGCCAGCGGAGAAACAGCAGAACGTAAAATTTGCTCAGGGCTTTTTTAGTGTTGATACACCACCATTGGCGTCTCAGGAGAGGCGCAAGATCCTGGAAAACCTGCTATCACAAGTGAGTGATCATACGGCCAATGTGGAGAAATGATTACGATATGTCTAACTCATTAACCTGATTCAAAGGAGAGCATACATAAGTAGCATGGGCCTTACGTTTCACGTGAAGCATTGTGAAACGTCGGCCGCAATGTGGATACTGAGGGGATTACGCTGCTAATGCTGTTTTAAAACATTAACCCAAAAATGTACTATCCGACCGACGCTACTAAAGTACGCGTCTACATATGGGGCCTTATATGTAGACGCGTACTTTAGTAGCGTCAGCCTCTCAGAAAGACAAAATATTAATGAGATTGAGTGAATTTCAAAAGGGTCATAGTTTACATGATGGTCCAATAAATAATCTCCAATTTTTCCCAGAGCAAGGCAAATTGATTTTAGAAGTAGACATTTGCGATGATGGACAGTGGCCCTTTCTCAAAAATAGCATCGATCCTTTTCCTATCAAATTTGTCTTCACAGGTGTTTCTCACTATAGCATCAGCACAGGTTCTCTTGATTTTGAAAACGATGAAATTAACGACATGCGTATGCTCTCATCAGCGAATCCAGAAAAAGAAACATTAGAGTTCCTTCTACTCATTACTCCAAACCAGGGAGTAAAGTTACTACAAATCGAAGCGGAAAACGTGGATTGGGATATTTCTTAGACGTCTTCACAGATTGACATAGCATTCTTGCCACATGAGGAATGTTTCACGTGAAACATTGGGGTCAATCAAGTGACTCTCGCAAAGTCGCGATCGCTGCTGACATAGGGTTGTCACTCCGTTCATCTATACTTCCTGTGTTGGAACACACAGTACTGGATGAAATCGAAGAAAGGAACACCTCTATGAATCGTAGCCAGCGTCTCGCCAAAGCGCAGGAATTTATCTGGTTGCATGCTCGGCTCCTTGAGTGCAATCTGTTCGCCTACCTCTTCGCCAATGGCGGCAAGGAACCTGTACTTGCTGCCCTCCACCCTTACCAGAATGAGGACGGAGGCTTTGGTAACGCGCTAGAGCCAGATAAGCGCTGCCCAGATAGTCAGCCTCAGGATGTCGAGGTTGCTCTGCATATTCTAGATACTATCAACGCTATGGACGATCGCATGGTTACACGCGCCTGTGATTACCTGGCTACTATTACCACCCCTGAGGGCGGTGTACCGTTCGCCCTGCCATCAGTCAATGCCTATCCCCATGCCCCCTGGTGGACAGCCGAAGCTAACCCGCCTGCCTCGCTCAATCCTACCGCGGCACTGGTGGGCCTGCTACTCAAGCATGGCGTCCAGCATCCCTGGATCGAGACCGCGTCCACGTTCTGCTGGCGAGAGATTGAGGCACTGGATTCAACCGAGTTTCACACATTGATGCCGGTTATCACATTCCTTGAACATACTCCAGATCGTGGTCGCGCTGAGCACGAGCTACAGCGTATCGCCACGCGCCTCGCACAGCCCGGCGTCATTGAACTCGATCCCCATGCCCAGGGTTATGTACAGAAGCCGCTGGACTGGGCGCCAAACCCGCGCAGCTTCTGCCGCCGCCTGTTCACCAATGACATCATCGAGAGACACCTGACTACTCTCGCTGAGCGCCAACGCGACGATGGTGGCTGGCCTATCGCCTGGGATCCTATTAGCTCGACGGTCGAGAGCGAATGGCGGGGTCGCGTTACCATAGAGGCCCTGCGCACTCTGGACGCATACGAAAGCGCTAGCTCACATTGATGCCCTTCAGTAACGTGCGCTACTTATGTACGCGCCTACACGGGGTTTTACCAGAAACATAGGTGAGCCTTCTGTTCGTCAGCAACAACAGCGTAGGCGCGTACGTAAGTAGCGCTTTCTCCTAGCGTATGCACCTACTGTCGGATTGTTTAGAGTTTGATGTTTCACGTGAAACATTGGGTGGTATTGAACAGCGTTCCCGAAATTCCATGTTGGAATGGGAACGCTGTCGTGTTTTTTCGGAAACGCTTGTATAAGATCACAACCCTCCGCTTGCTTTTTAGAGGGAGAGATAAGTATACTGGTAGTGTCTTACAAGGAGGTACTTTTTTTCATGACTTTCGCAACATGGTGGCGGAGAGATTCCTTACCCGATCTCTCGCCTCTCCCAACATTCTCCGCTCGTATCTCAACAGATATAGAAGAAATCGCACGCCTTACCAATCACTCCCCACAGGTCGTTATCACCCGTTTGCAGACGGGCAATCGGCCTTATCTGGCTTTTATGGGTGATATGCCAGTCGCCTATGGTTGGGTGGCGACGCAAGAGGGAAGTATTTCCGATCTTCAGTTGTCCTTCGTCATCCCCCCTGAAAATTGCTACCTCTATAGTTTTCTTACAGTTCCAGAGTGGCGTGGTCATGGCATCTATCCTCATCTGCTCCAGGCTATCATTCGCCAGGAAGAGCGGCTTCAGCGCTTTTGGATTGGCTACCTGCCCAACAATACAGCATCGGGGCGCGGTATCGAGAAAGCAGGCTTTCACGTTGTGAGCGATCTCATTGTCTCCCAGGGTCAGGTCTCTGGCATCACGCTTTTCGAGTCGAGTGAGCAAGCCCAGGCGAGCGCCGATTTCTTCCGTCTCCCTGTGGTAACTGAAACGCAAAAAGTCAGTTCAGACAATTGATCACAATTTTTCTACCACATTAACATGGTCACATTGGTTCTCATGTTTCACGTGAAACATTGTAAAGATGTGAACCCCAACGAGCGCTACTTGGACGTGATGTGATAGGAGGGATGTTTCACGTGAAACATCCCTCCTGCCGTGCAAGCCAGGGCCATTTAATTCTCTTCTGCTTCTTGGCTCTGCTCGCTACGCGAGCCTCGGATAAGGGTATGTGTGTGGAAAACGGCAAAGCCGTTTTCCACACACATACCCTTATCTCTGAGCGCCGCAGGCGCGAAGGACCCCATATGTTCGAGAATTAAATAGCCCTGCTTGTAAGCATACATGCATTTACGAGCAGGCTTACTTCTGCTATCATCTAAGGAGAACATACATTTTTACAAAGGCAGACTGGCAATGAGGCCGGAAAGGATTATCTTCTATGACGAAGCATAAGACCAGGCAGAAACACACTACAATGAAAAATAATCAGTCACTTATAGCACAGACCACGCCTCTTTCTTCAGTGGATATTGTTCATATTACTGGCGAGGCCCTTACTCCCTCTGAGGTCATAGGAGTGGCGCGCCGCGCCATGCCTGTGCAACTTGAAGACACGGCTATTGTGCGCATTCAGGCTGCGCGCGATGTTGTTGATGCGGCGGCGGCTGAGGGACGCAAAGTCTATGGTGTGACAACCGGCTTTGGCCACCTGAGCAGCGTGCGCATTCCCCAGGATCAGCTTGTTCAGCTTCAGCATAACCTGCTGCGCAGTCACGCGGCTGGCGTGGGCGAGCCGTTGAGTGAAGATGTGACGCGGGCGATGGCCCTGCTACTCGCCGCCAGTCTCGCGCGCGGCAACTCTGGTGTGCGCGTCGAGGTTGTGCAGCAGTTGCTGGCACTGCTTAATCATGGCATTACTCCGGTCGTGCCATCGCGTGGCTCGGTGGGTGCAAGTGGTGACCTGGCTCCCCTCGCACACCTGGCCCTGGTCTTGATTGGTGAGGGCGAGGCACTCTATAAAGGAGAGAAAATTTCCGGCGCTGAGGCCCTGCGCCAGGCTGGCCTTCAACCACTGATGCTTCAGGCAAAAGAGGGACTGGCCCTGATCAATGGCACACACCTGATGGAGGCTATCGCCATTCTGGCCCTGGATGATGCGCGCACGCTGGTCGAGAGCGCGGAAGTGGCCTGCGCGATGAGCATTGAGGCATTGATGGGTAGCCATGTACCGCTGGACCCACGCATCCATCGCCGCCGTGGCCAATATGGCCAGCAGGTGACGGCGACACGTCTGCGCCAGTTGCTGCATGATAGCGAGATTCGCCAGAGCCATGAGCATTGTCCGCGTGTACAGGACCCCTACACCCTGCGTTGTGCGCCCCAGGTCATTGGTGCGGTACGCGACGCATTAGACTACTGTCAGCAAATCTTTGAGCGCGAGCTAAACGCCGTCACCGACAATCCCCTGATCTTCCCCGAGGATGGAGACATCCTGAGTGGAGGCAACTTCCATGGTCAGCCCCTGGCCCTGGCCCTCGATACCCTGGCCATTGCCCTGACCCAACTTGCCAGTTTCTCTGAGCGCCGCGTCTATAATCTGATGGGTCCCCATGAGTGGGATACCAATGGCGCGCCCCTCTTTCTCACACCCAATCCGGGCCTCAACTCGGGCTTTATGATTGTGCAGTACGCGGCGGCAGCCCTGGTCAATGAGATCAAGATTCTGGCCCATCCCGCCAGCATCGATTCTATACCCACCTCGGCTGGCATGGAGGACTTTGTGAGCATGGGTGTGACCAGTGCTCATAAACTCCTACGCCTGCTCGAACTGGCACGCCAGGTGATCGCGATTGAGCTACTCAGCGCGGCCCAGATGCTGGAGTTCCGTCTCCCACTTAAGCCGGGCGCAGGCGTTCAACAGGCCTATGACCATGTGCGTCGCTATGTCGCCAAACTTGAGGAAGATCGCGTGATGGCCCCCGATATCGCCATCATCGCTCAAGCTTTGCAAGAAGGCGTCTTTGCCTTCCCTGTAGAGGGTTAGGCTTTTTCATCATAGCGAGGAGATGTTTCACGTGAAACATCTCCTCGCTTTTTATTTCAATGTTTCACATGAAACGTTGGGCCTAGGCCTACAAGTCAATGCTATTTTTCCTCGCCCAGCGCTACTTGACTTGGAGCACGATCTAAGGTGTAGACTACTACTTATAGATAGATAAAGTTGGCAGAGTTGAGCCACTTACGTACGCGCCTACACAAACATTCAACGTAAGCGCGTATGTAAGTAGCTCAACCCCCTGTCGGGTCTCCATACAAACCTTAAAGGATACTACTATGAGTACAGCATTCTCAGAGAAGATTGCGCTCGTCACTGGCACTTCATCTGGTGTCGGATTGAGTACCGCCATCCAGTTGGCACAGTCCGGCTTTATAGTCATTGCGACGATGCGCGACACGTCGAAATCTGGAGCACTCCAGGCGCGAGCGCAGGAGGCGGGTGTACATATCGAGGTACGCCAACTAGATGTGCAGCAGGATGCCTCCGTTACTAACTGCATGCAAGAGGTGAGCAAGATCCATGGTCGGATTGACGTCCTGGTGAATAACGCAGGGGCCGGCTATCTTGGTTCTCTTGAGCAAACATCCGCTGACGATCTCCGGCGCACAATGGAGACGAACTTCTTTGGCGTATGGCGGGTCACCCAGGCCGTCTTTCCGTTGATGCGCGCCGCCCGGTCAGGGCGAATTCTCACGGTTACCAGTATCGGGGGGCTTATCGGGCAGCCATTCAATGATGCTTATTGTGCCGCCAAGTTCGCGGTCGAAGGTTTTATGGAGAGCCTGGCTCCTGTTGCCAAACGCCTGGGCGTGCAGCTCTCAATCATCGAGCCAGGGGCAATTAATACCTCATTTGTGGATTCTGTCCAGGCATTACGGTCCGAGTCAACGCAAGAGCTACCAGAGGAATATGGCCAGATGTTTGAATCGTACCTGGCTATGACACAACAGGTCTTCGCCTCTTCGGGCCAGACACCGGATGAGGTCGCGCGGATCATTATCGAAGCAGCAACGACAGATACCCCACACTTTCGCTACACAACATCTGAAATGATCCATGGCTTGATCTCCCGCAAGTATGTAGACCCCACGGGCGATAGTATTATTGCGCTTACCGGCTCCCGCCTCTCGTAGAGTGCCCGACGCTGCTAAAGCACGCGTCTACATATTATGGTACGAGGATGTCCTCCTATGATATATAGACGCGTGCTTTAGCAGCGTTCACCATTGAATGTTTCACGTGAAACATTTAGTGGCGAACGCTGCCGCCATTGACTGGCAAGATCTGACCGGTGATATAGGCGGCGGCGGGCGAGGCGAGGAAGAGGGCCACACCAACAATATCCTCTTCCTGACCCCAGCGCTTTAGGGGAATAGACTCTTTGACACGCTGGTAGAATGCGAGACTGGCCTGCTCTTTGGCCCACGTGTTCTCGATCCAGCCAGGGGCAATACAATTGACGCGGATATCTGGAGCATACTCGACCGCCAGGCAACGGGTAAGAGAGATAACCGCGCCCTTGCTCATGGCGTAGAGCTGGTTGGTGAGGCCAGCCGCACCTGAGAGCGCTCCATCCCAGCCTATGTTGATAATACAGCCTCCGGGTCGCATATATGGCCTTACCTCACGACAACACGTCCATGTCCCCTGGACATCCACGCGCATCATGCGCTCAAAGCGCTGGATTTCGTTTAAGCCTCCAGCCTCCGCAGAGTTAGCGCTGGCTCCGGCATTGTTGATCCAGACATCGATCTCGCCCAGGCGCTTCGCCGCCTCTTTGACTAAACCCGTTGCCTGGTCGCTATCGCTAATATCTGCCTGGAGCGCATCCGCCAGCCCTCCGCTGCCTTGTATCTCGCGCACGACCTCCCCGGCCTGCTCCCAGCTCTTCCCATAATGTATCAATACCCTGGCACCTTCGCGCCCAAAGCCCAGGGCCATGGCACGTCCAATCCCACGTCCCCCACCGGTTATCACAACATTTTTCCCCTGTATGCCCGTCATAGCCACACTCCTTTTTGTTAGTAAATGTTTCACGTGAAACATCAGGGCTTTCTCCGCTGGAAATTATGGAGATCAGCTCGTACAAACGCGGGGCGAGCCTACTTCTGTCGCCTCATAGATCTACTTGTCGCTTCTGCAGCGTATGTGCTACACTCATAGGGATGGTATCACCAATGAAGATGGTACCGCTCCTTAACAGGATGAAGCGCCATGTGTTGCGCGTATGAAGGGAGTATATCTTATGGTTACCCATGATCTCTCTGTGGACCTTTCCACCACGTCTTTGAATCAGGAAGAACAACAAGCTACTCTACGCGAACTGCGCAGTCAGCTTATTAAATATTATCGCCCTCTCTTGCAGGATGGGCCAGGGCCTATTCGTATTATGGCACGGATAGTCACAGAACTGGAAAAGGCCTGCCGCCAGCACAATATCTCAGAAGAGGTGATCATATCTGAGATTGTCAATCGTACGATTGGCGATATCAATGTGCGCTTGATTACCGAGTGCGAGGGTGAGCCAGGCGGTTCGCGTGACTATCGCCTCCTGGCCGATGAGCTGGGCGTGGCCCTGCCAGGAGAGAAGCTGGCCTCTGGCTATATCGCCAGCGGCTCGACCTATCTCTGGCTGCGCGAGCAGATGCTAGAGTGCGAGCGCCTCCTGCTGCAACAGGGCTTTGATCTGCGTATCTATGATATCTATGGCGTTGGTAATCCCGTGCTCCGCTCCTGGCTGGCACACGAGATGGCTACCCTCTGGAACCTGCCCGTTACATATGAACATATTCTCCCCAGCCTGGGTGCAATGGATGGCATCGATAAAACCCTGCGCGGCCTGACCCTCCACTTTCAGCAATGCAGCACGGAAGGCATAGGCATTCTCTTCCCTGAGCCAGGCTTTGGCGTCCCCGAATGGCAGGCGCGTACCTATGGCTATACTCTACATCGCTTCCAGACGGCAGAGGAGCATCACTTCAAACTAACTGGCTCCCAGCTCGACGCCTTGTTACAGGAGCATGAAGATATTCGCGTTGTCTACCTGACCATCAGTAATAATCCTACGGCATTCTCTTTTACGGCCGCCGAGCTACGCTCGCTCTACGATGTATTGCATCGCTACTGGCAGAATGGGCGCGAGATCCTGGTTCTGGCCGACCTGGCCTATATCGGTACTAGTCAGCCAGAGTTAGACCGGGAGCGCATGTCTGCCTTCCAGAACACGGATATTCTCCAGCACACACTCTTTGTTAGCAGCCTCTCAAAGACCAGTACACTGACCGGCGAGCGCTTTGGCTGGGTCACCTGCGCGAATCCAGCTATCGCCAACACCATTGCCGCTAGTTGGACGAATGGCATGGCCTCCCTTCCCGGCGAGTGGCAACTACGCTTCATGGCCTATTATCGTCTCCTACAGGAACGCCCCTGGCTAATGGAGAAGTTGCGCACCTTCTATCGTATGCGCCGCCAGCGTTTCATTGAGCAGCTACGCCAGATCAATACCCAGCAACCCCTCTTCGCCGAGATCTATGTCGATGATGACACCACCGTCTATAACTGGAGCAAGCTTGCTCCCGGAGAAGATGCCTTCTCGCTCTTTGAGAAAACAGGCATCGCGGGCGTGCCTGGTTCAGGCTTTGGCTATACCGATGCCTATATTCGCTTCTCAATCGGCTTTCTTCCTGTGCCAGCAGCAGACTCGACAGACTCTAAAGACGCATCTACATCCGATGCCACGTTGAACAACATGAGCACACCAAATATTCCTACTTGATATCAGTTGTCCTAAATGGTACTCTGTAGAGGGCTATGAACTTTTCAAAGTTCTTGCCAGGGGAGCAGGGAGGCTGGCTGACAAGGCTCTAGCCAGAGCAGGTTGTGCCACCTGTCATTTACCACCTTCCATACTTTCCAGGATATAACTTCCATTAACTTGCACACAATGCGTTGGATCAGGTAAGTTCCTCATCCTGGGTGTGCGGGGCAAACCAAGACAAGCATACTGGCGTTTCTTTTTGGATGCACTGTCGCATCGCCCCTTGTTAATGATGACATGGTACTACATGCAGTTAAAACCCGGTTGTCACGATCAGTACTATGTGTTATGACAGGAGTCCATGATGGACGGATTGTAGCCCTGTCATAGCCATACCTACTTTTATTCGTACACACACACTCAGTCGTTGCAGCTATCTCTGCGCGCTGAAAAAAAACCGGTTCGCTCTGCTCGTTAGTACACTCGTAACCGTTCAGATGAAAAAGGAGAAATTAGGATATGACTCTTCGTGTAGGTATCAACGGTTTTGGACGCATTGGTCGCCAGTCTATGAAAGCCATGCTGGAACGCCACCCCGAGGACATTGAGGTCGTTGCGATTAACGACCTGACCGATACGTCAACCAACGCCCACCTGCTTAAGTATGACTCCACCTATGGTCGTTTCCCTGGCACCGTCGAGGCCACAGAGGACTCGCTGATCGTCAATGGTCATAAGATTCAAGTTATTTCTCAACGTGATCCGGCTCAGATTCCCTGGAGCGACCTCGGCGTGCAGGTCGTAATTGAGTCCACTGGCTTCTTCACCGATGCCGAGAAAGCTGCCGCTCACCTGCGCGGCGGCGCCAAGAAAGTGATCATCTCGGCTCCCGCCAAGGGCGAGGACCTGACGATGGTGCTGGGCGTGAACGAGAACACATACGATCCCGCCAAACACCATATTATCTCCAACGCCTCCTGCACCACCAACTGTCTCGCGCCAGCCGCCAAAGTGCTCAATGATACCTTCGGTATCGAGCGCGGTATGATGAACACCATTCACTCATACACCAATGACCAGCGCATCCTTGACCAGGTTCACAAGGACCTGCGCCGCGCGCGTGCCGCCGCTGCCAATATCATTCCAACCACGACCGGTGCCGCCCGCGCCCTGGCCCTGGTCATTCCAGAGCTAAAGGGCCGCTTCGATGGCATGTCCCTGCGCGTTCCCACCATCACCGTCTCTGTCGTTGACTTCGTGGCAACCACGCAGAAGCCTCTGAGCAAAGAGGCCGTCAATAACGCCTTCAAGGAGGCCGCCGCTGGTGCACTCAAGGGCATCCTCGATTACACCGATGAGCCCCTGGTCTCCAGCGACTTCCGTGGCAACCCGCATTCCTCCATTATTGATGGAGAATCAACGATGGTGCTTGGCGATAATATGGTCAAGGTCGTCTCCTGGTACGACAACGAGTGGGGCTACTCCTGCCGCGTCGCAGACCTGGCGAACTTCATCGGCCAAAAGGGCTTCTAGCCCATGAACAAGAAGACGATTCGTGATATTGATGTCGCTGGTAAGCGAGTTCTGGTGCGCGTTGATTTCAACGTGCCCCTGGACGAGAACCAGCGGATCACCGACGATATCCGTATCACTGCCGCGCTGCCGACGCTGCGCTACCTGCTTGAACATGGTGCGTCGCTGATTCTGATGTCTCATCTGGGCCGCCCCAAAGGGAAGGTTGTAGAGTCCATGCGCTTACGCCTGGTGGCTCAGCGCTTGAGCGAGCTACTCCAGCAGCCAGTGAAGACCACGTCGGACTGCGTTGGCGCCGAGGCACTCTCCGAGGCCCAGGCCCTGCACCCTGGAGAGGTGCTCTTGCTGGAAAACCTGCGCTTCCATAAGGAAGAGGAGGAGAACGATCCAGCCTTCGCGCGCCAGCTGGCGGAACTGGGTGATCTCTACGTCAACGACGCCTTTGGCACCGCACATCGCGCCCACGCTTCAACCGAGGGCGTGACGCACTACCTGCCCGGTGTCGCTGGCTTTCTGATGGAGAAAGAACTCAATTATCTTGGCTCTACGCTGGAGAACCCGCGCCGCCCCTTTAAAGCCATTGTGGGCGGGGCCAAAGTCTCCGACAAGATCGCGGTCCTGGAACGCCTCATCGCCATCGCCGATGGCATCCTGATCGGCGGCGGCATGGCGAACACCTTCCTCAAGGCTCAGGGCCTGGAGATTGGTGAATCGCTCGTCGAGGACAGCAAGCTGGATGTAGCGCACGATCTTATACGTAAGGCCAGCGAGCGGGGCATCGAGTTTCTCCTACCAGGCGATGTCGTGATCGCAGATCGTTTCGCTCCCGATGCCGATGCAAAGGTTGTGGCGAGTCAGGAGGTTCCCACGGACTGGCGCATCCTCGACATTGGACCCGCGACTATCGAGCAGTTTGCACAGGCCCTGGCCTCGGCACAGACAATCATCTTCAATGGTACCCTGGGTGTGGCTGAGATGCCCGCCTTCGCGAAGGGCACCAATGCCGTGGTTGAGATCCTGGGCCGTCGTACCGCCGAGGGTGCCACAACCATCATTGGTGGTGGCGACTCCGCCGCCGCGGTCGAGCAGGCCGGGGCCGCGCAGAAGATGTCACACGTCTCCACGGGTGGGGGCGCCTCCCTCGAATTCCTCGAAGGTAAGACCCTACCAGGCGTAGCAGCCTTGCAAGATCGTTAGCCCAGTGTTTATGATAATAGAGTCGGATCACACATGTGATCCGACTCTATTCGTGTGACAATCATGAGAATTGCTTATACAAAGAGGTATAGCAAAGAGGTATAAATTATATGACTGCATCCTCAACTGGCCGTGCCGCCATTATTGCGGGCAACTGGAAGATGAATTATGGGCCGCGAGAGGCCGCGAAATTTGTGCAGGAGATCCAGCCAGCCCTGTCAGAGGCTCTTCAAGCCCCTGGCTCACCGCTGTGTATCCTCTGTCCACCCGCTATCTCCCTAGCAGCGGTACGCGCCGTGCTAGATATTCCCGATGCCGCTAGCTCGCCCCAGATAGAGCTTGGCGCCCAGAATATGTACTTTGAGGAGAAAGGGGCCTTCACAGGCGAACTCTCTCCCAATATGGTACATGAGCTTTGCACGACCGTCATTCTCGGCCACTCCGAACGCCGCACATATTTCGGTGAGACCGATGAACTGGTAAACAAAAAGACCCTGGCCGCGCTACGCCATGGACTCAGGCCCATCGTGTGCATCGGCGAAAATGAGCAGCAGCACGAGAGCGGTGAGACGGCCCACATTATCACCATCCAGGTGCGGGCAAGCCTGGCTAATCTCACGTCCGAGCAGGCTCGTGAGATCGTGATTGCCTATGAACCCATCTGGGCCATTGGCACAGGCAAGGCCGCGACGGGCGAGATCGCCAACAACGTTATTCGCCAGATTCGCCAGGAGTACCAGGCGCTCTATGGGGCCGAGGCCGCCTCAGTGGTACGCATTCTCTACGGTGGCAGCGTGACCTCGGACAACATCGCCGAATTCATGGCCTATCCAGACATCGATGGCGCCCTCGTCGGCGGAGCCAGCCTCAAACCCGACTTTATCAATATCGTCCGCAACAGCCGCCAGGTTCATCACTAAAATAGCAATCAACTTATCGATCAGAATGTAGTCAGGCTCGTCACTGGGAGGACAAGCCTGACTGCATTCTTTTGGGGACGGCATTCTACACACATGTTCTCTCATATGCTAAGATGGTTATATCGTCAAGAACGGGTAAAAGATCACGAAAATATGCATCATACAGAGGTCATACATGGTACAGCCACACCCTTCTCCCCTGCTCAGCACGCCTGCCTTCGCGCCAGAACATCTCGTGGGCGATCTGGAGCAGCTTGCGCTCATACTTACCCAGAGCCTGGATGCAGTACCAACGAAAAGCTGGGCGCGCCCAACCGAGAAACATGGGGCAGGCTGGACAATGCATGAAACACTGGCCCATGTCACAGCCACAGCGGAACTATATTTGCAGACCATAGAAAAAGCACTCACTGGTGAGCGCTTTGCTCGCGTCAATGTGACGCGTCGTTATGAACTCCCTGCCTTTCAAAAAGAAGATATCGCGGCGAGACATCACCTTCCACCCACCCAACTACTTGAGCAGCTCGCTCAAGCGCTTCGTCAGACCGCCCAGCTCATCCCTATGCTCTCAAACGTCGACCTGATGCGTCCAACGGCTATTGCCTTTTTTGATCGCCCGCCCACCATTATTGAACTCATCGGTACTCAACTGATCCATCCAGCCATTATTCATGCTCAGCAGCTTACGGCAGCGGCGGGCAGACCTCCACTCTGGAACACCTATGTGCCTGACTTCTTGCAGCGTAACCTAACGCGTTTCTTCCAGGTGCTCACATTTCTGTACTGGCGTGAACGCGAGCGCGACCTTTACGCTACTGTCAACTACGACATCCAGGGACCCGCTGGCGGCCAGTGGACACTTACGCTCACTCCACAGGGAGCATATGCTGACAAAGGCCATGGAGAGCGTCCTACGCTCTCCATCTGGCATCCTGGTGCTGAAGCCATGTGCTCCTGCTTTACAAAAGAGTCCAGCCTGCGGCGCGCTCTTGTGTTGGGACGTATGAGATTTCGCGGTGATCTGCGCCTGGCGCAGCGCCTCTATGATTTATTTGAACCTGCCTGATAGAAGAAGGGCACATCTCAGGCTTAGACACTGCTCGTGTGCAGATCACCACGTATCGTGGTGATACCCAGATAGCGATAATCTTTGAGCACCTCCTCGGGAACTGAAGACTCTGTGACCAGGTGGGTTACCTCTCTGAGGGGTGCGACGACAAACGGAGAGGCTGTGTTTAGCTTCTTCGCCGATGCCAGCGCCACGACCTCCGCCGCGTTAGCGATCATCGCCCGCTTGACGTAGACTTCGTCCAGTTCAGGGGCACAGATACCTACCTCCAGGTGCAGGCTACATACCCCTAGCATACATATATCTGCTTGATAAGTGCGCAGAGCCTCTACCGTCTCGACTCCTACCGTTACCTGAGAAGCCTTATGCAGTCTTCCACCCAGCAGCACGACCTCAACCGTTGGATGCTCGCTCAGTTCAACGGCAATTGGCGGGCTATTTGTTACTACTGTGGCCCGTAGATCACGCGGCAGGTAGCGCGCCACCTGTAGTGTCGTGGTTCCCCCGTCCATGACAATCACCTGTCCACTCCTTACCAGCTTGGCCGCGGCTCTGGCAATCTCATCTTTTTGCGCGATCTCCTCTTCCTGGCGTTTGATATAATCCATACGTGGGACACGCAGTAGCGCTCCACCATGTACGCGCTGGATTAGACCTGCCTCAAACAGGTCGCGCAAATCGCGGCGTATCGTATCCTCCGAAACCACCAGTGCCTCGCTCAGCTCTGAGGCCAGCACACTTCCCTCGTTATGCAGCATATCCAGAATACGCTGCTGACGCTGCTCCTTTAACATGGTTCTCTTTTCCGCCTCCTTAAAAACGCACAAGCATGCATTGACAAAGGGAAATTTTGCGGTTATCATCTTGATTGTGCATTATATTGCGTTTATATCTATATAGTCAAGCATAGATAGCCATATAACAAATGGATAGGAAAGACTCGCGTGATTTCAACAGACCAAAAGACTCCAAGCCCCAGACGTGCTCCCTCTTCGTTCGCCCTACATATCGCAATCGCCTTCTTCCTGATTTTGCTCATTGGGGCAAACGATGGTGCCTTTGGCGTACTGCTCCCCCATGTGCGCTTACACTATGCGCTCAATAATTCTGTAGTCAGCTTGATCTTTCTATTTAGTACCTTGGGCTATCTCAGCGCGGCCTTTAGCAATGGCCTGATTATCGAGAAGATAGGCAAAGAGCGCGCATTGATGACCGGGGCAGGACTGCTTATCCTGGGAGCAGCGCTTACCAGCCTACAACCGTTTTTCTTCTTGCTCTTACCCTGTGTCCTGATCCTTGGCTTTGGCATCGCCATGCTTGACGCGGGCCTTAACACCTTCATCGCCAGTCTTCCGCGTAGCTCAGCCCTGCTCAACTACTTCCACGCCTTCTATGGCATCGGAGCCTGGCTGGGGCCTCTCACGGCGACAGGTCTCTTTGCGCTCAGGCAAAACTGGAATGTGATCTATATGCTGTGGGCTGGGGCGGGACTTCTTGGCATACTCTGCCTCTGGCTCATCTTGAGACGTACCCCCATTACGGCACCCGTCGAGGGGACAAACGAAGAAGGGCAGGGCAATGTACTTGTTCAAGCGCTTAAACTGCGTGTCGTCTGGTTCGCAGCCCTCTTTCTACTCTTCTATGTCGGCGCGGAGGTCACCCTGGGCGCCTGGAGCTATAGCTTTCTGACCGAGGAGCGCCATGGAGACGTCGTGCTTATGGGCACCCTTGTCAGTGGCTACTGGTTTGGCTTAACCGCTGGTCGCGTTGCGCTGGCTCACCTGACACAGCGCCTGGGCGCAAAACGTGTGATTCTGATCTGCCTCGGAGGCTTTGCCGGTAGTTTGCTGCTGGTCTGGTTTATCCCCTCGGCGATATGCGCAGCCATTGGACTCTTCGTGGCGGGCTTTAGCCTGGGGCCAATGTTCCCCACCACTATCTCTATCATGTCAGATCTTGTGCCCTCACGTCTCCTGGCCAGCAGCATCGGTTTTCTGGCCAGCCTGGGCAGTATGGGGGCCGCGCTCTTCCCCTGGCTCACAGGAAATATCGCGCAACTTCTTGGACTCTGGGCACTGCTTCCCTTTGTCATTCTCCTGGCACTACTCATGATTGTCTTCTGGCTGTTTCTACACTCATCAGCGCCTACAGCGCTTCGCATAAAGTAAAGTATGCCCGGCAGGAAGGCTGACAAAGCCAGCCTTCCTGCCGGGCATACCGTAGTAAGATGTCTCGACGCTTTGCAGGGTTATGATATAGCTTAATGATATATCTTCTTTTTCTCTCAAATAAAAAGTAGCAAGATACTTTTTATTTGGAATGGCAAATTATTATTCTGTATCCTGGCCTTCGGTGATCTCGCCGAGCATGAGGCGCTCAGCGAGAATATCGGCGCTCTCGCGTAGCAACCTGCGGCGCCTCAGCCAGTCTCTAATGGTTACACTGACCAGGAGAACTCCCAGGGGAAAGAGGAAAATGATGGCGAACGTGGCGATTCCCTGGCTGGCTCCATAAAGCACAAGCAGATCAGTCGACCAACCCAGGCAGAGAAGCGCAAGCACACCCTTTGTGATGAGGCTGGGGAGGCCCAACGTGCGTGGGATCTGGCCCTGGGCCGAGGCAAAGAGGAAGGCGCGCTCCTGGAGCCTACGCTCCTCAATATCTATCGTCGCAATAGGTAACTTACCTGTCCGATAGTTACGCATACCGTTATAAATGCCCCAGATCAGCAATCCCATGAGAAGGAGGAGGAAGAGTGATACAACCAGAGGCTGCTGAGTAAAGAGCGCGCGTAACGTGGTCAGTGAGCAGAGGAAGAGTGTCGCGCAAAAAATTATCATTGCCCGCAGGCCGCGCCGCCTTTGCGCGGCGCGCTCCTTTGCGATCTCTTCACGTAAAAACTCGGCTTCAGGATTGCGTTTCACATGCATAGTTTGCCATTCCTTTGGACGGGACTTCTCGCCACATTGTGGCTCGCGTGGATATGGAACGCAGTGATGAGTCGTAACGATAGATCAGACCTGGGCCAAGACAAGCAGAGACACGCCGCATATTCCTGACGACGTGTCTCTGCCTCTTATCGTTTTAGTGATCGGGGAACAATGCTTACCACGTGGATACGGCCACATGGCATTGTGGATTACTATAACTGGCTACCATTTGCTGCGCGATGCACCTGCTAGTAGCAAAGCCCGGCAAACAAGCAAGCAACTAATCCAGGTAATCCTTCAGCTTGCGGCTACGGCTTGGATGGCGTAATTTGCGCAGGGCCTTGGCCTCGATCTGGCGAATGCGCTCACGCGTGACATGAAACTCCTTGCCGACCTCTTCGAGGGTACGGCTACGCCCATCGTCGAGACCAAAGCGCAACTGTAAGACCTTGCGCTCACGCTCAGTCAGGCTATCGAGTACATCCTCCACCTGTTCTTTCAACAGCTGGTGGCTCGCGGCGTCCGCGGGGGCAAGTGCCGTATGATCCTCGATAAAGTCGCCGAGGTGGCTATCGTCTTCCTCGCCGATGGGAGTTTCCAGGCTTACTGGCTCTTGGCTGACCTTAATGATCTCGCGCACTTTCTCCGCACTGATCTCCATCTGAGCGGCGATCTCTTCCGAGGTTGGTTCGCGACCAAGATCTTGCAGCAGGCGACGGCTAATGCGGATCAGGCGGTTGATCGTCTCCACCATGTGGACGGGAATACGGATCGTGCGGGCCTGGTCTGCAATAGCGCGGGTAATAGCCTGGCGAATCCACCAGGTCGCGTAGGTGCTAAACTTAAACCCTTTGTTATAATCGAACTTCTCAACCGCGCGAATCAGGCCGATATTGCCCTCCTGGATGAGGTCCAGCAGGTTCATACCGCGCCCAATGTACTTTTTCGCCACGCTCACGACCAGGCGCAGGTTAGCCTCTGTCAGGCGTTTCTGTGCCTCTTCACCCTCAGAGATATAGCGATAGTTTGGCGCGGGCTTGAGGCGCTCAGCCTTTCCTCGTTCCATCAATTGAGCCAGGCGAATCTCTTCATTGGCCGTCAACAGAGGTACACGCCCGATCTCGCGCAGGTACATACGCACGGGATCATCCAGGCTGCTTTCCAGGTCGGCCACAACGATACCGAAGCCATCCTGTAAATCCTCCCACTTGGGATCAGCCAGGACCTCGGCGTCTACATCGTTCATTTCCTCAGGGCTGGGCTCCCAGTCTGCTGGCGGCTCTTTGTTTGGGTCCAGGGCGTCCATAGACTCTTCGTCCTGTAATTTAAACAGATCGAAAGACTCACCCTCCGCGCCCAGAGCTGCACTTGAGGCATTTCCAGTCGCTTCTTGATGAGCACGACCAATGGCTTCAATATCAAAGACACTTTCCGTATCGTTTAAAAGAGTCTCATTAAAGGTTTCCATTTCAAAAACATTCCCCAATGACCCCGTGCTCACATGCCCACTTTGTACTCGATCCATAACTTCTTGTTCCCGATTCACCATTCTGGCATCCCCCTTCAGAAAACAGGACGTGGCTGTACATACATAAACGATAAGATGAAATATCCCGTTTCCTGATCCTATATGTAAAAAGATGATACCGCGCCTAAATAATTTGCGCTTGCTTGAAATGTCGACAGTAACATATACACAACAGGGCCAGGTAGGACTAGCCTTGCAGGTGTGTTGCAGAATCAATCGTGTGTAACTGCCGGTGAATTTCCAGTAGTCGCTGCTGTAACTGTCTCCTCATTTGTGCATCACCAGCAGCAGTGGCTTCGCGTATGAGAAATTGCAATTCGGTATTCAGTTGTACAAGCCTTGCTCGTTTCAGGCGCGTCGCACACTGGACCGCTTCTTTTACCAGTCCAGCTCCATCGCGTGGAGTCTCCATGTCTACGCATTCGCGCGCCCGATTGAGCGCGTCCCATAACGAGGCAGGCACATACTGATCAAAGGATTGAAGTGAGGGGGAAGAAGCACGTTGTTGATACACAGAATAGAGAATGTGGTACAACTCTCGCGTATCTGTCCCGGCGAAGTCACCATCGTCTATTATACCATAAACATAGGGACTTAATCCGGGATTTTGCAGGAGTAGCCCAATCAGGTAGTCCTCCCATTTTAGCCTATTCGCCTCACCTCTGTCAAGTATACCACTGGTACCATGACGCTGTGCATCGACTAGACCATTCGTCCTTGCTTCCCTCTTCTGCCCGCTGCCTGGATGGCCTTGTTCACCAATGGGTAGTGCTCCAAGCACCGACCCTGCTTGTTCTTTGCCAAATCCCTTCCCACTATCAGCGTTCCTTTTGTCTAACGGAGCAGAGAACGTTGCAGTAACACTCGTCGCCCGTTGTTCCCTCAGGGTATGTTGTAATTCAGCATACAAACTTCGCTCATCGATAGCAATAAGCCTTGCAAGCTTGCGTATGTAGGCGTCACGCTTAATACGATCGCTGATCATGCCAATGACTGGCAACAAGCGTTTCGCGGCCTCGGTCTTGCCCACTGGCTCACGAATATCCAGGTCCGCTGTCTTGACGACAAAGAAGTAGTCTACCAGGGGTAGTGGATGGCCGACAGCGTAGAGCCAGGCAGCATGGTCACGCCTGATAAACTCATCAGGATCTTCACCCAGGGGCAACTGAAGCACATTGATCTCCGCATCCACCTGCTCCTCCAGGCGAATAATCCCACGTGCCTGCTGCTTGCCGGCGTAGGATCCCTTCTGCTCACGTACATTATTGCCCCCCTTGCGCCCCTCTCGCGTCCATTGACGATCAGCGGCTCCGGCAGGCAATGGCACAGGTACAACAGTGCGATCAAAGCCCTTCAAGGCTTCCTGGATACCGTGCTCCGTCGCCGCGCTTCCCGCGGCGTCAGGATCCAGCGCCAGGGTTACTTGCTTGGTCATCTTCTTCAGTTGCTGAATGTGCTTTTCGGTGATCGCGCTACCAATACAGGCCACGGTTTGCCTGGTGCCATATTGGTGAGCAATGATGGCATCAACATATCCTTCGACAATAACAACTTGCCGGGCCTGTTTTATTGCATCGCGCGCCATATCCAGGGCGTATAAGACTGTATTTTTCTCAAACAGCAGCGTCTGTGGCGAGTTGAGGTATTTGGGTTTGCCGTCTCCAAGTGCTCTTCCACCAAAGCCAATCACGCGTCCCCGTATATCCCGTATCGGAAAGATAATTCGGTTTCTAAAGTAATCATAGATGCCATTTTCTGTATTTCCCTCGCCGCTCTCGCGTCCACTTCGGTCAGAGCTACCCATTTCTCGCTCACGTGCCAGTCCCCCAACAACCAGCTCGCGCTCGCTATAACCGCGACTTAGCAGATAGCGCGACAAACCATCCCACTGGTCGGGTGCATAGCCCAAGCCAAAAGTAATAACGGTATCCGCGGAGATACCCCGGCTCTGGATATATGCGCGCGCCTCCTCTGCCTCACGCGAACGCAGAAGCATATGGTGAAACCAGAGCAAGGCATCCTCGTTCAACTGGCGCAGGCGCTCTTTGGCCGCACTCGTCTCACGCGAAGCCTCGGCGTTATGACTCTCCTGCTCCTCCAGCGCCACACCAGCCTTCTGGGCCAGGTATTCTAGGGTCTCGCGAAACTCCAGGCCCTGCTGCTTTTGCACAAAGGAGAAAACATCTCCCCCCTCGTTACAGCCAAAGCAACGCCAGGTCTGAGTCTCTGGGAAGACATAGAACGAAGGCGTCCGCTCGTTGTGAAACGGGCAGAGCCCCTTCAAGGTCTTTCCCGATTTGTGTAGTGCAACAACCAGGCTGATCTCTTCGGCTACGTCAACTTTAGCCTTGATAGTTTCGATAATAGATGTCATTTCCTGGCCCTCAAAGATAGATGTTGCTCTTACAAAACATATAACGGGTCATCACAGAGAAAATAGTGGCACATAGCTTATGAGGTGGGTAAGTAATAGTGCCCAGGTATTCTACAGCATGAAGATAGCGCACTGCAAACATGTGTGCCATAGATGTAACCGGCCAGGGGGTGTGACCTGGAGAGTGTATATTCCTGGCTTAAGATTATTCTAACACGCGTACAAGGCCATACAAAAATAAAAACGCCGCTCTCTCTTAGCCACTTAACAGAACATCCATTCTATAGACGATCTCTGACTCTATCAGGTGACAAAAAAATCCACTTTTCTTTCTTGTGTTTCTTGAGTAACTCAAAGTTATCCACATTTTCCACAACCCTAACTACTAATATATTTATTTTATTTTAAAAAAAATATTAGATAGTAGTAGTAGGGGATGTGGATAAGTGGATAACTTTTGGTTTCCCATCATTGTCTCTCGCCCCTAATATATGCATAAAATCCCTTCACAAGCGGCTCCAAACTATGTGGAAAAGTTATCCACAATGTGGCAAAAAGGCCAAAAAAAGGTGGATAACCTGTGGATAACCTGTGGATAACCTTGTGGATAAAACTCACTTCTAAAGAGGGTGCTGGAGGATTGTGGATAAGTTATCCACAAAGGGTGTGGATAAACTCCGAAAGTTATCCACCGGATTGTGAATATGTGGAAAAGTTATCCACACAAAATGTGGATAACTCCTGTTTCTGACATTCCGTTCATGTAAGTATATCACTAATTAGGAATGCATAAAATTGTGCTGTGGAAAAATCCACAATTACAGCCTGCTTGTGTGGATAGTGTGGATAACTTATCCACACAAAATGTGGATAACTCTACCGCTATATCGTATTGTGTGAAGATGCTTTGTCTTGTGGATAACTTGTGGATAAGTTATCCACATTGATTGTGGATAACTTAGAAAAAATTTCCAGATGCTTTGTCTTGTGGATAACTTGTGGATAAGTTATCCACATTGATTGTGGATAAGTCTTAGATGCGCAAACTTCAATGGATGGTCTTGTGGATTTGTGGATAAGTTATCCACAACGATTGTGGATAACTTAAAAATACTGCTCGCTTTGTGGATAACTTATCCACAAAAATTGTGGATAACTCAAAAACGCCGCTCGCCTTGTGGATAACTCTTTCATCTTTGTTCATTCTTCTGCGGAAAAATCCACAATTACAGCCTGCTTGTGTGGATAGTGTGGATAAGTTATCCACATTTTGTGTGGATAACTCTACCGCTATATCGTATTGTGTGAAAATACTGTGAACGGTGGATAACTTGTGGATAAGTTATCCACATTGATTGTGTATAAGTTTGAAAAAATTTCCAGGTTCTGTGTCTTGTGGATAACTTGTGGATAAGTTATCCACATTGGTTGTGGATAACTCTAACGTTATATCGTATTGTGTGAAAATGCCGTGAAGATGTGGATAACCTGTGGATAACTCTGTTGTGGTGTTGTGGAAAAAACCACAATTACAGCCTGCTTGTGTGGATAGTGTGGATAACTCTAACGTTATATCGTATTGTATGAAAAATGCGCAAAGTGGTGGATAACTTGTGGATAACTTGTGGATAAGTGCTTATTTTTTAGGAGTATTCCCCACATTTAGTACAAAGCAGGTTGTGATTGTTCTAGCTTATCCACAAAAAATGTGGATAACTCTTATTTCTTGCCAGAAATATGCGATAAAGCGTGGTCGTTGCGGAGAAGTTCGATCTATAAAGGTGAAATGTGGACAATGGAGAAACGTTTGTGTTCTTCCAAAAGGGGGTTATTCAGATAATTATACACTTATCCACAATTTTTGTGGATAAGTGGGAGGAAAATGTGCAGAAGTCGAGAGCTTATCATTGCGCCTGCCTTTACAGATGAGTATACATACAAGCTTTCTGTGTTTGTTGAGAAAGTAAAGGACATAAAATTTTGTAAACTTTTGCTTGCCGTGCATCGCTGAGACGATTTGTTATGCAAATAGGTGTGATACAAGATGCTTTTTTAAACGTAGTGTTAATATGTGTATTTAGTACACCTTCTTGTGGAGATATTCTGGGCTTTTTAAAGAGGAGATGATGATTGGTGTACCGCTCCCGCTTCAATCAAGGCTGGCTTTTGTGGCTCTGTATGTGGAGCTGCCTGGTGATCGTGCTCTCTATAAGCGCGTGTAGCGGCGTCGCTCTCCCCGCACCCAATAATGGAAAGCCACCCTCCCACTTGAGTTCGCCACTACCACAGGCCTCTCCTGACCTGATTCAACCAGGGGTGTTAACAGTGGGCAGCTATTTGCAGTATCCGCCACAGGCCTTTCTTGACCCGGCATCTCAGCGTCCAATGGGCTTTGATATCGATCTAATTACTGAAATTGCGCATCGCCTGGGAGTGAAGGTCTCTATTACAAACATGGAGTACAAAACACTGCCTGATGCGGTTACGCAGGGAGAGGTGGATGTAGCTATCGCCGCGATACCTATCTCTGATACCCTCCAGGCAAGGGTGAATTTTGTTCCTTACTTTAAGGGAGGAGAGGCCCTTTTGGTGGCACGAGGCAATCCTTTGCAGATTGCTACACTTAATGATTTGTGTGGCAGAAGCGTGGGCGTCGTCCAGAATTCTCTTGAGCAGAGCGATCTTGAATTGACCAGCGCCAGTTGCGTTGAAGCCGGACAGGCATCGATCAGGCTTACATATATCTCTCAGCCCGATACATTCATTGATGCCCTGACCCAAAAGCGTGTAGAGGCTACATTTCAGGATCTGCCGCAGGTTGATTTTTATGCTATGAAATATGCTAACCTCGTGCAGCAGGCGGGCCCCATTCTCAACGTCACAATGGAGGGAATCGCTGTACGCAAAGAGAGCGTAAACCTGGGACATTTGATACAGGTCGTGCTAGATACACTGCGGAAGGATGGTACCTATAATCGTCTCATCAAGAAATGGGGCCTCATACACGGGGCTTTAAGCTCCTAAAGACGAGTTTGAACCCGAACAGCGTCCAGGCTCAAACCTTATCTTTCTATCCTAGAAATCAAGCCCCCGTTAAAAAGGTTTGTGGCGAGAGCATGAGTTCCAGGTCCTCGGTTTGCGGCATACCGCACAGATTCTGGCGCACTGGAAAACCTGGAGTATTGTCTAGTAGGTGGAGAAAAGCGCGGATGATCATGGGGTCAAAGCTTGCTCCAGAGGCTTGCAGGAGCCGTTCGCGCGCGGCGTCGTTTGAGAGCGGCGCCTTGTAGGGGCGCTGAGAGGTTAAGACATCATAGACGTCCGCGACCGTCAGGATACGCGCACTCAGAGGTATCTCTTCCCCTTTAAGTCCCACAGGATAGCCATGCCCATCCCAGGCTTCGTGATGATGCAGGACCGCCTCTACATAGAAGGGATGGATATCGCAACCAATAAGAATGCGTGCGCCAATGAGAGGATGGCGCTCCATCTTGCGACGCTCTTCCTCTGATAGGGCCGCTGATTTATTGAGGATATCATTGGCGATCCAGGTTTTACCCAAATCATGTACCAGGGCCGCAAGGGCCAGGTCACGTGCCTCGCGCCTACTCCACCCTAGGTGGCGAGCCAGGCGCGAGGCATATGTTGCTACGCGCCGGGAGTGCTCATAAGTCACGATGTCACGCTCTTGAATACTTTGAGCAAATGAAAGAAGTACTTTTCTCGTCTCTTGATCTTTTGTTATCTGTTTAGCGTCCACCACGTTGCTCTCCCACCTACAGGTGAAATGTACCCTCTGCCTGGTAATCGCGAAGATCACCATCACCTACTTATGCGAAAACCAACGCCACTGCCGTGGCTAGCGCTTCGCGCTCAGGTTTTCGAGAGGTAGTCCATAGAAAACGAGAGAAAACGAGTAAAAAGATAGGCTTTGATATACAACCTGTACCTCCAGGAAGTAATGACTACCTACTGCATAGAAGACGCAAGGTAGGCCTTGTTCCGACCGCTCTTCTCGTTTCTATTCAACCAATCGTCACATGTGTGAATATGTCACATCTTAATACGTAGCTTTGAGTGGTGTCTATGTACACCTGCAAAAAAGGTACTTTTGGCTAGCATAATGCCCTTTGCGTGCGCTGGCGCGTTCTTTTCTTTAGCTTTTTCTAGAGGAAGAACGTAGACAATGCTATTCCCCAATTAGTCCCTGTTTCCCTCCTATTTCGTTTGGTATTGCACTCTTTTGTGATAGACTCAGCTTGATACTCTGAGAAAAGAATACTCATACCGTGTTTCTTTATTAGTGGATAAAGCCCTTCATGCATAGCATCTGGAAGTGACGAAAAATGGCGGAGAAATCTACACAACAGCAAAAGAAGACGCAAGAGTCAAACGTGTTAGAAAAGAAGCAAAGCGATATCGTGACCCTGGTTTTGACCGCTGATAACCACCTGGGCTATTCCGCCTTTGGACAGCAGCCTCGTAGGCGTGAAGAGCGCCAGCTGCGGCTGCGCCAGGCCTTCCAGCAGGCGACGGATTTTGCTATCGTGCAGGGAGTCGACCTGTTTATTCAGGCGGGCGACCTCTTCGATACACCGAGCCCTGATGAGCAAGATCGCAGTTTTGTGGCTGAGCGTCTTGCCCAACTTAAACAGGCAGGCATACGCACTTTTGCGCTGGGGGGAACGCATGATACTCCATTGACCGGGTCCACGCCCGCCCCTCAGAGCAGCTTTGCGCGCCTAGGAGCCTTGCATTATATTCCGCCCGCTCTCAAAGCTGGAGAACGGCTGGAATCAGAACTCATTGATGTGCATGGCGTGCGCGTTGGTATTGCAGGTATCGGCGTGTTAGCTGGCCAGAGTGGTGATCCCCTGGCGAATATCTATGTGCGTCCCGATATTGAGGCAGCAGACATACCGATCTTACTTTTGCATGCACCAGTAGAGGGCCTGGGCGTGAACTCCTCGCTCCTGGATGTGCGTGCCAGCGTGAGCCGCGAGAGTATCGTGAACCTATCCATGTTTAAATATATTCTCGCCGGATATCACCACGGACATACACGTATGCGCATGGCTCATTCTGAACTGGTGGTGGCCGGTGCTACGCAGCATGTGGACTTTACTAGCCCTGAGCAGACACCCGGATTTGTCTTTATGGGCATTGCCGCCGATGGGATCCGTTGGTGTAACCATATTCCCTCACTCGAGGCACTTCAGTTCAAGCGTCTGGTATTACATACGAATGAACTATGGCTGGAACAGAATGGAGATGAAACCCAGGCTGTTTCTCCCACCACTTTGATTCTTGAACGCCTGCGCCCCTTGTATGGTGACGATACCATGTTGCAGGTTCGCCTGGAGGGCCAGCTCTCGCGCCGTCAGTTTCACGATTTGGACCTGAATCAGATTCGGCGCACGGGCGAGGAGCATTGTTTCGCCCTGGCAATCGATGATAGCTCTCTTACCGTTTTGCCTGAGCAAGAGACCTCTCCTGTTGAAGAAGGGGCGCGCCTTTCACTGCGTACAGAGCTGGTGACCCTGGCCGACGAATGGATTGCCGCGGCATCTGCTGAGCAAGAGAAAAAAGCACTACAATATACGAAGCATGAATTATTGCAAGCGATGGATGAGGTAAAAAGGTAGATGGTGTCCGGGGTCTACCAGGTGCGTCTCGTCGATGATCTGGTAAGGGCTTGGCGAACGGAGTTGTATCCATGATTATCCTGAAGCATTTAACGGTCGAGCGGTTCCGCCTCTTGCGCGAGGTAAATATTCATTTCCCTCAGCGAGGTAGTATCCTGATTCAGGGACCTAATGAATCTGGCAAGTCGGCGCTACTCGAAAGTATTTACTTTGCTCTCTATGGCGAGCCAATGGCCTCTGACCGCAAAAAGAAGCGCGTCCTCGATGATTTAATATCCTATGGCTCACCGCGTGCGACTGTCTCGCTCTCCTTCTCCATTGGTACGACCAATGTGAGCATGACGCGCATCCTGGAGCGCGGCCAGGGACAACAGGTTCGCCTGCTGGTAAGCCGGGGCGGAGTGACGCAAGGCGATGAGATCACTGATTTAAGCGAGGCCAATGCCCGCATTGTTGCGGAACTGGGCCAGATCAATGGTGAGACGTTACGTAACTCTTGCCTGGTGGAGCAGAAAGGCCTGACTCGCCTTGAGGATTTGAGTGGAGCCGAGCGCGAAGAGACGGTTCGCCATCTGCTTGGCCTGGAACAACTGGCCACTCTCGGCGAGCGCTTCAAAGTTCTCCCGGAAGATGAGCAGGCACTCCAGGTCAGTCGCGAACGCCTACAGCTTGCTGAGATGCAGGCGCGTATCCCCGAGGTGAGCAAACAGCTTGGCGAGGTAGAACTGGCTCTGGATGCTGTCACGATCCATGAGAGTCTGGACGAGATCCAGACCCAGGAGACCGAAATTGCCGAGGAGGAGACCGCGCTTAAAGATATCCAGAAGCAGCGCGGTGAGCACAAAATGCGTCAGCATCGTGTGCAACAGTTGCGCCGTGCTGATGCGACGCTGGCAGAAATCATCTCGGCCTATGATGGCATTGCCGAGGCCCGGCATGAAATTCCAGAGCTAGAGCGCCAGCTAACCGAACTGGAGCGCCGTGAGCAGGAGGAACTGCCCGCGTTGGAGAAGCGCGTGAGCGAGTTGAGTGAGTTGCTGCGCTCCTTTGGTACCTTACAGCGTATGTCCAATGACCTTTTGAGTGTTGTCGATACCATCAAGGAACAGGAGCAACAGCAGAAGGAGCATGAAACGGTGCGCGAGGACCTCAAAGGCATTGAGGTCCAGGTCGGGAACGCCCGCGAGCGCTTGCTACAAGCTCAGCAATCCTTGCAGGATCTTGAGGATCGCCGGCGCATCAATCGTCCACGCCTGGAAGCACGCCTGGAACGTCTCCATACCCTTGCTTCGCGCCTGGCTGAGCTGCGTCGCCTAGAGCAGAAATATCTGCAGTCCCTGGAAGAGAAGAAGTACGCGGCCCAGAATGCGCTTCAGATTGAGCAGTTCTCACGCTCACTGCGTGATGCCCAGCGCGAGCTAGACAATATCGAGGCCGAGGCCCACCAGTTGCAGCAGCAGGCGGAAGAGTTGGAGAAGCGCTGGCGTATGCTGAGCATGCGTCGTCACCTGGAAGAGTGGCAGCGCCTCAAGGGGCTTTCTCAGGGCCTGGCCCAGGCAGAGAAGCATGTTCATGAGGCTTATCGCCATCAGGAGAAACTAAATCACCTGGCGATGGACGCGCGTAGCTCCGTTACCCGCTACCGACTTCTGCTGCTTGGCAGCGGTGGAGCTTTTATCGTGGCTCTGGGCTTCGCACTCTGGGCGATTTTTAGCCAGGGTAATGTGCTGGTAGGCGTGATCTCTGGTGTGATTGCGCTCCTTTTAGTTGGAGCCTTTGCCTGGGGCTGGCAGAAACAATCACAAGCGCATGAAGAGGCCACAGAGGCGGATCGGCAGATGCAGGATGCCATCAGCAAAGTGGGCATGATGGTTGCCGCGCGTGAAACAGCCATCCGTATGGGTGGTAGCCCTGAATCTCTGGCTCAGGTGGAGCGCGAGATTCAAACGCTGGGTGGTACCATTCCTATCTCGCTCGAAGATGCGCATCATATGCTGCACCAGATTCGTGACGAGGGCGAGAGCCTGGCCGATATCCAGAAACGCGCCCAGGGTCGCCGCGAAGAGGCCAATGGTGCGCGCAACCGTGCCAACCTGGCGGGCGAGGCCGTCAATAAGTTGCGCCAGGAGCGCGCCCTCCTCGAGGAGCAGCGTCGTAAGGCCGGCTGGGATCACCTTGAGGAGCGCATCCTGAAAGAGCTCTCGGCGGTTCAGCTTATGCACCAGGAGATCACGTTGCTAGCTGGTCAGGAGGGCTTGCCCCTTCCCAGCGTCAATGAGCGCCTCCAGGGCGCTGAACCGGGAACGGTGACGCCGTTTATTGGCCTTTCGGCGCCCGAGGATCTTGCCAACACAGGCGTGCCTGAGTTAGAGTCCCTGGTCGAAGGCAATATCAAGGATACAGAGCGTGAAATGGCCTCCCTGGATGGTAAGCTGGATATGATCACCAACCTGGCGGCCCAGGTAAAAATCCACCAGGAGGCCCTGGATGTCTTGCTTGAGCGCCAGCGGACGATCAGCGCGCGCAACACGCAGTTTATGGCAAACTCTCCAGCCCAGCAGTTGGAGCGCACACGGGAGCAACAATTCGCCCTGAAGCAGGCCCTGCAATCCCTGAACAATTCGCTGCGCCAGCGTGTTAGTGCCCTGGGCATCACCTTTGGTCAGGCCCCCGTCAGCAACGCTGAGCTGGCGGCGCGCAAGAAGCTCGAAGAGCTTCACATCTCGCTGGGCAATAAGTATACTCTCCAGGAACGCCTGAACAAGTATACGAAGCAGCTTCGTGAGCTACAAGATCTACTGGCTGAACACTACAAGCAGCTTGCCAAGTATAGTAATACCCTGGGAAGCTGGATTGTACCACCCAATCCCTTCGCGGAGGCGCTCTCCGCCCTGCGTGAGCGCTGTGCTGAAGAGCTCAAGGAGACCAACGAGCAGACGCTGGCCCGTGATAAGGAGAGATTGGATGGGCGTGAAGGCGCGGCCAAAGCCAAGATTGCGCTGTGTAAGCAGGAAATTCTCAATATTCAGGAGCGTATACATACCCTCCTGGAGCAGTTGAAACGCCCTGAACCCGGCTCGCTAGCCCTTGAGGATATCGTGGCTATCTGGCCGCTCCTCGCCGATTATAAGGCTGAGGAACGTCCAGAGCTTGAAGAGAAGCGCGACACCTTCGCGCAGGAACTGCAAGATCTGGAGCGTCAGGAGCTTGAGTTGAGCGAAAAGCTGCAAACTGGTCGTCTCTCCCTCGACCTGGACGAGACGCGCCAACAGGCCGAGCAGCAGGAGCGTTCGTACCAGATAAAATATCATGGTCAGCGCATGATCAATGAGCTCTATCAGCGCGTGTTGCAGAAAGTGGTTCCACGTACGCAATACTATATGCAGCAGATCCTGCCCCTGCTCACCAGCGGGCGCTATCACGATGTCCACCTGACAACGGATGACGAGGAAGGCACCATTAGTGGTGGGCCTGTGCGCGTCAATGTATGGGAGGCCGCCGCGGGTGAATACATCCCCAGGTCGGCGCTTTCGGGTGGTACTGCGGATCAGCTCTCATTGGCATTGCGCCTGGCCTTCTCTATCGCAGCCCTCCCGCAGGACGAGCAGGTGGTACCCGGCTTCGTGCTTCTGGATGAGCCACTAAGCTCCTTCGACCATACACGTGCCCAGACCCTGGTCGATGTGATTACGAGCGAGGTGCTTAGCACGCACTTTGAGCAGATTATGTTGATTTCGCATAGCAGCGCCTTCGATCCTGCCATGTTCCCATATCACCTGTACATGAATAATGGCCTGGTGGTCGAGAGCAACCTTCCTGTGGCTCCAAGCCTAGCAACTGTTGCCGTCAGCGAAGATACCCTGGCGTCTTCCGACCTGACCTCTGAACTGGAAGATGAGGAGGATGAGGATCTGCTGGGGGCCACACAGGTCGTCGCAGCCATCAGCCCTCCAAAGAAATAACAATCGTAGACATGAAGGAGCCGGGCAGCCTGTAGGCTACCCGGCTCCTTCATGTCTACGATTATCTCCCTATTTTCCTGACAGAAAAACCTTGACTAAATCCTGGGCCTGTTGCTCCATCGCGGCACCACCCGCCAGCCAGAGAATGCGTTTATCGCGCCTGAACCAAGTGAGCTGACGCCGGGTGAAGTCGTGGATCGCATATTTGAGGCGTTGCACCATCTCCTCTTTACTGCTGATCTCGCCACGCAGCCAGCGGCTAATAAAGCGGTACTCCAGTCCCAGGGCCTCCATGCGTTCATGGCTGATGCCCTGCTGAAGCAAGCTCTCTACCTCCTGTACCATGCCCTCAACCATGCGTTCATCGACCCGCGCATCAATGCGCTGGTAGAGGATCTCGCGTGGCCAGTCAATGGCCAGGAGCAGGCAATGGTAGAGTGGTCGTGCTTGCCCGCGCTGGTCCGAGAAGGGCTTGCCCGTAACCAGGCAGACCTCCAGCGCGCGGATGACACGCCGGGGATTGCGCCGGTCAATAGTGGCGTAGGTCTGGGGATCAAGCTGTTCCAGTTGGGTAAGTAGAGCTTCCAGAGGCTGCTCCTCTAGCTGTGCTCGTAGCTCGGGTTGGGGGGCGACCGCTGGAATGTCGAAGTTATCGATAATCGTCTGGATATAGTGAGGCGATCCTCCAACCAGGAAGGGCTGCTTGCTACGCATCAGAATATCGTTGATGACGGTAATAGCTGCCTGTTGGTATTGGGAGACGGTATAGGTCTCGCCTGGATCGACGACATCAAGCAGGTGATGAGGGATCATAGCCCGCTCCTCAGGCGTGACCTTGGCTGTTCCTATATCCATACCACGATAGACCTGGCGTGAATCTGCTGAGATGATCTCGCCCGCGAAGCGCTGTGCAAGCTGAATGCCCAACGAACTCTTGCCGGAGGCAGTTGGTCCTACTATAACTGGTAGCCTGGGTAAAATTGCAGTTTGGGAATACTCCATGTTTGCGGCCTACTCTTCCACTACTCATCCTCAAGGATTTGCTTTGTCTTCACTATGTAATGTACCCGCCAGAGCAGGCTTGATGCAACCAGCATGCCAACCAACATGCCTGCAATCGTGAACCAGCCCAGATCATACTCGATTGTTAGCAGGAAGCCAAGCATCCCACCAATCGCGATGAGTAAGCCAATGACTAGTTGCCGCACCGAGGTTAAAGCCCAGGTCATCCATTCGATAACCATATTGCTCATGCGCTTATCAGTGCCTACGATGGCCGCGATGGCGGCAGTGGCTAGCATAAAAATCATTTGTACAGAGCCTGGAGTTATCTGTGCTAGCAGTTGCCAGAAGAGTTTGAGGACAGCCAGCGCCAGCAGGGTTGCGCTCATGCTCGTACAGAGGCGGTTGAGAATATCCTGGAGGCGCCACGTCCATCTCCAGTTGCTACTCAAGGCGCCAATGCTTGTGGTGGGAATAAGCATTGCGAGTACGAACACAAACCAGGGACTAGGCGCGAGTGGCTCAATATGCCAGTTTGCCAGCAGTGATCGCAGAAGTGTATAGCCCAGGCCGCCTATAGCCCAGGCTCCACACCAGGTAAAGATATGTTTAAGAATTGTTTGCTCGCGCTGAGTTGTGCTCACAATCTCCCAACCCTGATAGTCGCTTAGACCAGGGTCGCCATACTTTTCGATATCTGCAGCCTCTGCATCCATATGCGTGTCGGGTGCCTCGGTTACGTCTTGAGCCTGGGATTGCACCTGGCTCTGTTGCGCGGATACGCTTGCTGTCCTCGCGCGAATGGGTGTCCTGTGCTTCCCCGTGATCCCTGATTGCGCGCCAGTTGTCTGCTTCCAGTTATAGGTGTCGTCCAGCTCATCAAGATATTCGTCATCCTCGTCATTCAGGTCGGCGCCAATAGTTTTGCCACCATGATGCTGGGTATAGCGGAGAGCTAATTCTTGCTTATCGGCCTCAATAACGACCTCAATGGCGCGCTCCTTGCCTGCTCCTTGTTTCCCAGTGGGAAGAAGGGTGATTATTCCACTATTGTGTCCGGCATAGAGCAGATGGCTCTGAATTTGAACATTGACGTAGGTGGTCTCGCCCGAAAAGTCATCGCGGTCAAGAACAATCCAGGGATCACTGGCCTGGAGTGTGCCCTGAACGGGCTTGCTTGATGTGCTGCTAATGATAAGCGGGAGTGGTTCTGAGAGGTCATCTAGCACCTCCCCAAAATCGAGCCGAATGGGTTTCACTTCAATGGCAGGCGTGCTCCAGCGTAGCCACTGCATCTCCTTGTAGCGCCCACCTGACAGGATGGACCTGGTTGCGGGTTTCGCGCTCTGTTTGCTGCTATGCCTCTTCTGAATTGAACCGGCTGCTGTCGTTGCAGCCAGGTGTTTGCCACTCTGGCTGCCCCGGCTGCCTCGGCTATGTCCATTGCGTTGTGGAGCCTCACCTGGCTCTGGCGAGGGGAAAAGAGAGACCTGTGCGCCAGGAATCTTGCGGATAAATTGCTCGACCGACTCCAGGGGGTCGAGCACGGTGACGCGAATATACCGCGCTGCCCGTGCCAGGTCGTTCTCGCCAATCTCACGTAGCCAGGACTCGATCTCACCATTGGCCAGGTAGTCAGCAGCCTCGTCGGGGTAGAGCGCGCAAAGCTCTGCCAGTTCCAGGGGATTCGTCGCCTGTTCACTACTCTCAAAGCTGAAGGTATGTTCGCCAAGTAAGGCACTGCGGAACTCCTCGACGCTATTGTAGCGGTCGTCGGGGTCGATTGCGGTCGCGATCTCCAGCGCGCGCGCCACGGCTGGCGAGATATAGGGGTGAGACTGGCGAATATTCTTGAGGCCAAAGCCCTTCTCTGAGAGAGTATTGGTGAGGAGTTCAAAGAGCGTCATCGCCAGAGAGTAGATATCGGAGCGTTCATCGGTCTGGGCCTCGCCATACTGCTCTGGAGGCGCGAAGCCAGGAGTGCCTAGTTGCTGGGTATCGTGGTGCCGGGCCTGGCGAAAGAAGCGCGCGATTCCAAAATCAATCAGCTTGATGCGCCCATCGCGTGTGAGCATGGCGTTGCCGGGTTTCATATCGCGAAAAATGATGGGCGGATCCTGGCTATGCAGGTAGGAGAGTACGTCGCAGAGCTGGCGCGCCCAACCCAGGACTCGCCGTTCGGAGAAGGGGCCGCCATTGCGATGGAGCAGGTCCTCCAACGTCATGCCGTCGATATACTCCATCACCAGGAAATGGCGATTATTCTCGGAGAAGAAGCCAGTGAACTTGGGCAAGTTGGGGTGATCCAGCCGCCAGAGAATTTTCGCCTCGATCTTAAAATTCTCAATGGCCTGTTCTTGCTCTTCATAGGGAACTGTCGAGAGGCTCATCTCTTTGATGGCACAAACTGCCTGGCGTTTGAGGTCGCGTGCCTGGTAGACAGCTCCCATACCTCCCTGCCCGATGGTGCGTTGAATAAGAAAGCGCTTGTGAAGTAGCGTCTTACTTCCCAGGCGTCCTGTTTGTGGATTCCACTGGCCGCTACGCTGGTTGATGGCGAACCCCTCCGTCTTAGCTAGCGTCTTCTCCTAGAGGCCGAGCGCGATGGTGTGGTCTCTGCTAAACCCGAACACCAGGCGATTGCTCAAATGCGCGACTTTAGTATAGCATACCCTACTGGGACATACTACCTAGAAAACACCGTTCTAGCCGTGCGCCGGGACTATCTCGTGGTACAATTGAACGAGTGCCTATTTGCTGGCTACAAAGGTTGGTATCTGAAATCTTGTTCTTTTTACGGTTCCCTATATAAAACGAACGAATGCGTGTAAGTATCTGAAAAAAGGCAAAAGTTATAAGCGCAGGTGGGTATTGATAAATGGTGACAAATCGAAATGCATCACGAAGTATACCAGAAGTCTCGCGCAGGCGAAAGCGCTCGTATGCTGTGCTCCTCTGTAGCGTGCTGTTGATCGTTATGGGAGGCGCGGCGACCCTGATCTGGCAGATTCAGCAGGGCACGGCCACGCGCGCGGCTGGCGCCAATGTTATTGGTCCACCCTCGCTACCTGCCGCCTATATCGACCAGGTCTTTGCTCAAAATGGTAGCCGTATGGCTGGCACGGGCCAATTGATCGAAAACGAATCGCGCCTGACGAATATTGATGACGCCTTCGCGCTCGGCGTTTTCTCAGCTGAGACCAGCTATGGAATGGCAGGTGTGGGCATTAACTGTCTGAATCCCGGCAGCATCTCTGGTCCCGGTTGTGGCAGCTTCAAGTCCTATCCTTCTTATAGTGCCGCCATTATCGATTGGTTCACCATCATCAAAAATAATTACGTGCTGGGGCGTGGTCTGACAACCGTTTATGCCATCAGTGGCCCCTATGTGGGCACCTCTGGCGCGGGCACCTGGGCCGCCAAAGTCGTCAACTCCATGGCGCGTTATCAGGCACAGACGGAGCCGCCACCACCACCTGTCACACCCACTCCCACGCGTGAGAGCCGTCCCTTTAATGAGGGCCCGACAGGCTTCTTCCCGGCTCAAAGCTTCTCCCAGGATGCTAGGCATATTGCTCCAGGAACTGAGGTTCCCGGTGGAAAGAACACTCAGCCACAGGCTGATGGCCTTCCAGTGGCTTTACGTAATACCATTGTCGCGGTGTGTCTATTGCTCTCAGTGGCCGTATTCGCCCTGGGCGTGATGCTACGTAGGCGCAATTCTAGCGTGAGCATACTGGAGATAGAGGTCCAACAAGCCGTGTTCGCCGTCACGCCTCCTCTGGCAGCTGTCCCACAGACGCCATTGCCAGCCGAGGTGTTTGCGGCGCCGTCCTTTGTGCAGGAGGCAGGCGTCTTCCAGGTGGTCTCGCTCTCAGCCTCGACGGAGGAACTGGAGCGAGATGCGTCTCAGTTTGTGGCCTCTCAGGGACAGAGCATACCTATTGCACCTCTCTTTGGAATCTCGGCGAAGAGCGCAGCTCCCCGCGAGCGCAACACCGACGAACACGTTCCATTGACAGGACTGCGCCCAGGAGGGGGGCTGCTCTCGCGTTATCGCAACACCGAGGCCCTGAATAACTCAAGCAATGGTCCCTCACAGAAGCAATCAGATCCCAACCTGGTCTCAGTAGGGAGTGGGCAGCAAGAAGGCTTTTAGCTGCCTTAAAAGCACGCCTACACGGTCCGAAGAGGCAAGCGAGCGGATAGAGCGGAAATTTGGGGAACCTATAAAAAAAGGCCAGAAAAACTGTTGACAAAAATCGCGCTTAGGTGTATTATGGCACACGTAATCCGTTAGCAATTAGCCCTCGTGGCGGAATGGTATACGCAGCAGGTTGAGGGCCTGTGCTCGAAAGGGCGTGGTGGTTCGAGTCCACTCGAGGGCATTTGTAGGGCATCCAAATATTGAGTAAATATCTGGGTGCCTGATTTTTCGCCAACAAGCGGAATACACGGGCGATTAGCTCAGCTGGTTAGAGCGGCTGCTTTACACGCAGTAGGTCTGGGGTTCGAATCCCTAATCGCCCATCTCAAGCGGCTTTAGAGGCTCTTCTGTAGCAAGCAAACACAGTGCTATAGAAGAGCTTTTTTGCGCCTTTTTTCTAGTCCAAGCCTACTGCCTTAACGTTACAGTCTAGACTAAATTGTGTGATTAGATTTCGCTTTATTGTGGATAGCATTTTGAAACTTTTTATGTTAAAATCAATCTAGACCAAATAGTTATAGCTTGATAGTCTAAGCTAATTTAAAGGGAACGGTGGGCTATATTATGTCAGAAATGAAAGTGGACCATATCGCTGATGTTTTTAGGCAGCGAATTGAGGGCGGTATGTACGGGACTGCCGGGCGTTTGCCATCACTATCGATGCTTGCTCAGGAGTTCGATACTACTCGTGAGACAATGAATAAAGTTGTTCAGTTGTTGCAGTCTGAGGGCCTTGTTGTCTCAAAAGGTCGTGCTGGTGTTTTTGTAAGTAAGCCTCGTGCTCGCGTACCTGGTATCACTGCACGCTTTGATCTGTTTTTGAAGGAACAGGGATTGACGCCTGTAGAGGTCAATATAGATCCTCCAATGTTGGTTTCTGCTCCTGCTGATGTCGCCGAGGTGTTTAATATTCCTGTGGGCGAAAAAGTAGTGAGAAGAGTACGTTTGCAGGGTACGAAAGATGAGCCTTATCGTGTTGCAGAGAACTTCTATCCTGCCTCGCTAGCTGGAGGTCCCATTTTTCAGAAGATGCAGAGTGATGTTAGCACTGATGTGTTGTTGGAGATCAAAAATCGGCACGGCCTGGCGGTGCAGTTTGTTCATGAGGATGTGATTGCTCGTCTTCCGTCAATGCATGAGCAAGAGCTGCTGAAGATCAATCGTAGTTCTCCGGTCCTGGAAGTCCATCGGAAGAACTATGCAGAAGATCATGAGACAGTGATCATGTTCAATCGGATCATATTCGTCGCCAAGTTTTTTCTACTATCCTATGAGTATCAAACTGGATTGTGGGCTAAGAAGTAGTTATTCAGAAGTGTTCTAATGCATCATTGAGGCTATTTCTTAGCCTCTCTTTTTTTGTTCTTATTTAGTCTAGACCAAATAGTCTTGACATAAACATAAAACTTGTGTTATTCTTCTATTGAAGATTGGTCTAGACTAAAAAGTCTGGTCTGAAAGGGGGTATCTAGTGAAACTGGATCGGACAAACGTTTTGCTAATGGTGACAGGGTTTGCATTGATGGGCCTGGTCCTGGCGTTTCAGGGGCCGTTGGTGCTGGCCGGGCACTGGTTCTTCCATGTGGTTCTGAGTGCCCATCTCCCTCTACTGCCTTTCTAGCCTGGAGGTGTTATGGGCAAGAAGATGAACACGGATGTGCAATTTATCAAACGGGTGACTTGTAGCAAGTGTGGGCAGACTGCGCTTGAGGTTGGGAAGTCGCCTTTAGGTCGGACACTGTATCGCTGTTCTCGGGGGCATGTCTCTGTGCGGTAATGCGGTGTTGAGCTAAGGTCTGGTACACCTTAGCCCAACGGTTTGAGCGTTTGCAGTCGATTGTTGCTAGGCTCGATTTCATTTAGACATATCGGGCCTGGCCTGTCAACTTGTGCATCAAGGAGGGTGCGGTATGTCTCGATTCCTGGTGAACCTGGTCGGCCTGGTTCTCATCATTGGCGCTCTGACGCTTGGCCTGGCCTGGTACTCCTCGGCTCCTCTGGTCAAGCACGTCCAGGCCAGTGGCAATGCTGGCGTGGTTCGCTCGTCGTCTGATGCTGCGAACATTCTTGGTACTCCTAGCATCTCGGCGGCTTTCATTGACCAGGTGCTTACGCATTATGGTTCTCCTGCGGCTGGTACTGGTAAGGCGCTCTATGAAGATGGTGGCATGTACGGCATTGATCCGGCCTTTGCTCTCGCCTTCTTCTGGCATGAAAGTACGTTCGGCCTCTATGGTGCTGCTCACGCGACCAAGTCGCTTGGCAATATTATCTGCACGCCTGGCTATCCCTCTTGCATTGGTCGGTTCCGTGCCTACTCCTCCTGGGAAGCGGGCTACCTCGATTGGTTCCGCTTGCTCAAGTCGGAGTACTTACCTCGCGGTCTGACCACCGTTGACGCGATTATCCCGGTCTATGCTCCTGGCTCTGAAAACAATGTCCCGGCGTATGTCTCTGCGGTTAAGCAGATGGTGGCCGCGCTGCGGTCTGGTCGTATGGAGGTGGCGTGATGCTGGTTCGCTCTCGGCGTGCAGGTGTGGGAGCTGGTGCCCATCGTCACCAGTGGATCAAGGTTGTCGGTTCTGTAGGTTGGTTTCAATGTCGTGCATGTTCTTGTAGTGCGGTTTGTCCTGGGTGCCTGGGTGGTGTGCCTGCTGGTCGGGTGCCGTTGGCCTGGTGCGCTCGTCATCAAAAACAGTTTCGTTAGGTGCGAAAAGGAGAAAACACTATGGCTGCGATTTTAACCGGTATCGTTCTGAACAAACGCCCTCTTTCTGGTGTGATTGAAGAAGGTGCTCGTAAAGGTGAAGGATGGCGTTTCCTCTCAATGGAAATTAATGACATGCGCTTTGGTCGTGTCTGGTCCTGCCAGCTTCGTGGCGATGATCCCCAGTATGATGACCTCGAAGATGCGAACCTGATCGGGCATAAGGTCAAGGTGACCGTTTCCGCGCAGACGGCGGGTGAGCGCACGCTCAAGGATGGGCGCAAGATCATGCAGATTCGTACCCAGATCACGAACCTCAAGGACCTGGGTGTCCCTGCGGACGAGGACGAGTAGCGCGTTTCTGGTGGGCCTGCCTCCGGCTGGCTCACCTTTCTTTTGATAGTCTCACACATGCGTGCAAGGAGTGAACGCAATGCAACAAGAAGAAATGACTTCCTCTCCCAACGAGACCCAGGGCGACAAGCTCACCTATGAAGACATGATGAAACGACGTCGGATGGAACGTATTGAGAAGGCTCGTGTAGGTAAGCCCTTCCATGAGCGGGTGATGCTCCTGGGTTTGCGTGTCTGGCTCCTCATTGGTCCGATTGCCTTTGTGCTGCTGACGGCTGCAGAAGTAGCCTATATTCTCACACACCTGGTTGCACCTGGTGACCAGAATGGACAAACCATCATCTGGGGCGGTGCGCTCTTCATCGAGCTGGCCATGATGTTTACGACCTTCGGCCTGGGGATCATACGGCAAAAGGTGGCCGAACAGCGAGAGATTTACGGCCATGCGGACCCTTCGCAAGAACGGGCGGTCAAGGTTGGCACGGCTCTCTGGCTCACCTTCGCGGCTATTAACATCATTGGGCAAACCTCGTTCCTCTTGAGTATCGTCCAGTCGACCCATGACCCAAACATGGGGATTATGTACCTCTTCGTGGCCTCGCGTGTGATTGGTTTCATCCTGGGTGATGCCGGGACGGCCTTCTTTCTCGGCCAGGTCGATGAGCATGATGTACGGCTCATGGCTCGGGCGGAACATGAGAAGGGCAAGCTCTACACGGAGCTGGCGGAGGCGGAGGGCAAGCGCAAGCTGTTGGAGGCGGAGGCCGATAGCAAGATCAAGATGATGGAGATAAAAGTCGAGCAAGAACGCGCTGATGCTGACTTCCTCGCCCAGATCAAGATGCAGGCTTTCACGCGCCTGTTGGAGATGTCAGGTGGTGCGCCTGGTGGTGCGTTGCCTGCGCCTGGTGCTGACCTGCCGATCACGGGCGAATTTCAGACCTTGAGCGCTGAAGATCAAGCGCCTGAGCGTCAACGGGTGCGCTTCCATCGCCTGGATAAGTAACGGTTTCTCTTTGAGCGCCACGCGCCAATGGTTCGGCCTGGTGTGCGGCGCTCATTCTCCCTCTGGGTGCGCCTTTCTGATGATCTTTCATGCATAACAAAAAGGTTATATCTTATGGCGCTCTCTCAAAGGCTTCTAATAAAGAACGTGGCTTGCGGTGCGGTGGGAAGGCATATCGCTAAAACGGACAAGAGAGTTCACAACGCAAATGAGCAAGGTGATTCTACGTCTGGAGGTCCGGGCGTTCGTATGAACGTCTTAGTGCGATTAAAGGGCATATTTGGAGCTCAAAAAGGCTATTCCAAGGTGTTTCTAACTATTTCATCATTTCTCATTTATTACTTTTGCTTATGGGTGGTTCTGCTCTAGAAAGGAGGTGATGCAGTGACGTTCTCGCGTGAGGACCTGGGTAGCCTGGTCAAGACCTGCATTGGGCGGCGCAATGACTACGCCGTCCAGCGGGACGACGGCGGGTATCTGCGGGCAGGTCGCGCTATGACCTATGACCTGGTGGCGGCACACCTGGCCGGGCAGGTTACGCTTGGTAGTTATGTCATTGACGAGCAAGGGCGCTGCCGGTTTGGGCTGTATGACTGCGATAAGCGGGGCGGCCTGGTCGACCTGGTTGCGTTGCAAGAACGGCTTGCCATTGATGGCATTGTCTCCTCCCTGGAGGCCTCCAGGCGTGGTGGTCACCTCTGGGTGTTCCTGGCCTCGCGGCTGTCTCCCCTCCAGCTCCGGCGCTGGCTCTTGCCGTACTGTCCCGAGGGGATGGAGTTCTTCCCCAAACAGGATAATGCGCTGGCCGGGCCTGGCTCTCTGGTGCGCGTGCCTCTGGGGGTGCATCGTCTGACAGGTGAACGCTATCCCTTCGTGCGCCTGGATCGCTCTGAGGGGTTCCGTCGCCTGGTGCCGGTGGCCTCTGGCGTTGGGGCCTCCCTGGCCTGGCTCTCGACGGCCCAACGGGTGACGCCGCCCGCGGCGATCACCTCTCCTGAACGTGACCATGCAGAAGACGCGACCAAGAAAAATACCCTTCAAAAAAGCGCTGCGGTGCTCTCTCGCCCGAGTTCACGCATGACGATTCGGGAATGGTGTGCGCAACAGGACCCGGTGAGCCTGATCGGGCGCTATGTGGACCTGAACACAAAAGGTTTGGGATATTGCCCGTTTGGCTGGCATCACTCGGATGGGAACGATACTCGGCGCTCCTTGTGGGTCTATCGGCCCAAAGCCTCGGATGTCTGTTGCTGGTACTGCCATGCCTGGCAGCGTGGTGGCTCAGTGTTTGATTTCCTGCGCTTGTATCACGGCCTGGAAGCTCGTGAGTTGTGGCGGCGCATTCAGGAAGGAGGGCCTTTATGACAGAAGAGCAAACGCCTGGCCGTCTCGCTCGTTATGATGTCGCGCTCTGGTCGCGCTGGCCGGACTACTTTCCGACAGTGACAACCATCATTGAAGCTGAGCAACCGTATGAGGCGATTGAGGCGGCAATGGTGGCGCATGGGCTAGTAAAGCTTGCTCGTGCTGCTGCTCATTTGCTTGGAACGGCGGAGATCTGGCGCTATCGTGCGGTGCAACTCCTGGAGGACGGAATGGTTGGTTTTCCTGTCCATGAGTGACGGCACAATGCGCTGAGCGGTACCGTAAGTAAACCGTACCGCGCAATCTACATGGGTGGTCGGTTGGCTTTTTCTCTTTTCTCTAAGTGCTTTTTATGTTCACGGGCCATGAAGAATAGCCCTACGAATCCCACTCCATGGACGATAAGTTCCTCGCCAATGACGAATTGAGTTACGAACAAGAAATTGATGCTATGCCCATTTGTCAGCATGATTCCTATGCCTAGACCAATGAAGCAGGCAAGAAAAAAAAGTTCAAAAAGGATGAACTTTGCTGTTTTCACTGCTTTGGGATTGATTTGCATGTTTCTTCATTCTCCCTTTACATCGGAAAGGAGGCGACTATGAATACGACAGTAAGAGTGCTTGGGGCCTTTGTGGATACGCTTGTGCTTAATATATACCAAACCAGGGCGGATTTCCAGGTGGTCAAGGGGCGTCTGGATGGTGAGCTTCTTGAGGAGCTCAAGGCTCTGAAGGAAAAGGCACAAGATGATGAGGAGCCTGCGGTGTCCCGCTTCGTCTTCTGTGGGGCTCCGTTGCTGATGACGGCAAAAGGCGGTGATGGCTTTCAGTGGATCTTGAAAAATAAGCTGCTCACACTGGCGGTCAATCGGAGTTCCAAGATGCAACTGATCGCACAGGTGCGGTGCTCTTCTGAGTACCTGTGGAGTGTTCGCGACCTGGGCAAGGTCATTCATGAGGTGTTTGGCTTCCTGGTCACGATCTTTGGGCAACGTATCAAGCTGCAAGTCTCGGCCTGTGACCTGGCGGCTGATGTTGTCGGGTTGCATCTGGGGACGATCTCAGACGTGAAACGCAACTTTGTGACCCGTGCCCAACTCACGGAAGAGCGGCCACTCTCTGAGGACGGCATGATTGATGGGCCTGATGGTATTAAGCAACGGTGGGGGCGCATCACGGGCCTGCCCTTTGGCGCTCGCAATGGACATGTCTCGGCGCTGCTCTACAACAAACAGCATGAGATTAAGTACAAGTCCAAGGAAAAGGAGTGGTTCTACGACCTCTGGCGTGTGGCGAGAGATGCAGAAACGGGTGAACCATTGTGGGATGGGGAAGAGGAGGTATGGCGCGTTGAAATGCGTTTTAAGCGGCCTGCGCTCAATGAAATGAAAGGTGAAGACTTCCACGGGATCGATGATGCCTTTGACCTGGAAGAGCACTTGCCGGGTCTATGGGCCTATGCCGTCGGACACGTCGGAGGTGGCGAAGATGGCCTTCCTGATGGCTGGTTGCGCTATGTCATGGCGACTGAGGACACGAACCGCTCACGCTGGCCGGTGCATCCTGATTGGGAAGTCATCCAGGGCGCATTTCAGCAGAAGGAGGAGCTGGAGGAGACAGCCTATGAGCGTGAGGAACGAGAACGAGAAGAACTGCTCCAGTTGGTTGATGAGGAGCTGGAGGCTCGGCCTTTCTCGACTGACAAGAAAAAAGGGCGTCGGCCTGGTTATCGCATTGTGGCGACTGCATGTCCAGTGGTGCCGGAGTCCTTTACACTCAAGCCGTATATTCGTGAACGCAAGCGCCAGGTCAATACACGTCAGATGGCTGCGCAAATTGGGGGATGTATGGAAACAATAGAGGCATGGCGTCCGGCGGGTGACGGTTTTGATGTCGAGCATGATCTTTCCTCAACCTTTTCCTATGTGTTCCGCCTGGTCGAGGACTACTTTGAGGAAAAAGATCGCGATTATGGTCAACGTGTCAATAAAAAGCGAGTTGTGTATGGCATTGATGATCGTTCTTCTGATGCTGCATAAGGAGGTGCTTTATGAGTGAGAGTAAGACACTTTTAACAAAGGCCATAGAGGACTTTTTAACTGATCGTGACTTAAATAATCATAGTCAGAAAACAATCAGGACATATGAACAGCGATTGCGCTACTTTAGGACGTGGATTGAGTCCGCTTATAAGATTCTTTATGTTGATGATCTAGAGCTTATACATCTGCGTGGCTGGATTGCCTATTTGCAGAAAACACCGTCTCATCGAGGGCAACTGTTGAGTGATGAGACTATACAGAGTTATGGTCGTTCTCTCCTGGCCTTCTGCCATTGGTTGGAGCAAGAGGAGATCATTGCTAAAGTCATAACCAGACGCTTTAAGTTGCCTCGCGTTGAGGAGAAGTTTGTACCGACTTACACCTATGATGATGTTCAGAAGTTACTTGATGCTTGTGAGGAGGGGAAAGGAAGCAGACCACATCTGTATAAGGCGCTGACGACTCGTAACCGCGCTATTGTCTCTTTGTTTGTTGATACTGGCATACGCTTGCAAGAGTTGGTTGGTCTGCGCCTGGGTGATGTGGATCGCGACATGCGGGTGTTACTGGTCCATCGCAAGGGGAATAAGTGGCAGCAGGTACCAGTAACACGAGACGGCTTTAAACCACTCCATGAGTACTTGACTAAGTATCGCCCATTGCTCGCTAAACAAGCAGGCATTGATATCACTCATAGGGAAGATGCCGTTTTTCTTGGGGACGATGGCAAGCCATTAAAGTATTATGGTGTAGCTGCCCTGTTTCGTCGCCTGAAAAAGCGAACGGGCATAGATGGCAAAAAGGTAGGGCCTCATAATTGCAGGCGTTATATGGCGACGACTCAGCTTGCGAGTGGTCGGAGTCCTCTCGATGTCCAGCGCCAAATGGGACATCGTACGCTTGCTATGACGAATAAATATGCTTCTCTGACTATCGATCATTTGAAGAAATCTCATGAGAGGCATTCAGCTTTGCGGGGAGATCAAGGTGTCCTGAAAGAAGGGTATGGTACTGGTTATTGGGATGAATAAGGACCAAAAAGAGACACTCCAAGCCTACTGCTTATATATTGTAGGCAGTAGGCCTAGGTGTCATAGATTGGCTCTACAGGCGGTTTTATGGAGTTGCTTAAGTGTAATGCTTTACACGCAGTAGGTCTGGGGTTCGAATCCCTAATCGCCCACTCTCAACACTTCCTAAACTGGCTCTAGAAGCCAGTTTTTTTGTGCCTCCAACCAAGCTAATCAATGCCCTAAGTCTCCGATGAATACGTAGTTACGCCTACTGTGTTCCTATTTTTTACTTCTGGCTAACACGTTTTGCAATGCGGTGATACTTTTGCAGAATATGAGAGTCTGAGTGCTCAAGGGCATATTCGAAGCGTAGCAGGTCGTCACCGTATCAGACCAGCAAGCGCAAATGGTCCAAAGAGTGGCGGCAATGGCTGGCTCATCTGCGTCAATTGGTCGAGTTGATCTTTGTCAAACTGCTCAATGCTTTTCGTTTGGAACGAGAACGTCCGCATGCTCTGACCAGCTCTCAAGCTCGTCTGGCAGCTAAGATCAGCCTGCAATTCTGGCAAAAGCTCTCGTCAATCAGTCGCCTTCTTAAATTCTTTCATGGGTACCTGGGTTCGAATCCCCATATAATGCCGCTCTTTGCAATCTTCCAGTTTGGGTTTGGTTATGATATCTTAATGAAGATTAAGCGGCTCTGGCCCACTTTGGGTGATAAGCTCTTCGATATGCCACTAGAAGTCAGAAGCTTGAGCACAAAATATAATATCGCTGAACGAAGTTAAGAATCTATTATTTGCTACCACGCAACGCCCTGAGTAAAGTGCAAAAAACACTTGCTCGTTGTTCAATTGCAGTAGAATAAAGTACGCGCCTACATCACGTAATATGTAGGCGCGTACTGTGCTATGAAGCGTAATGGTTACGGCACAACATTGATATAGCCAAGATGAGCGCTATGCAAGCCCGTCTTATCAACGAGATCAAAGCCATACTGGCCCTGCCATAGCTCCTTCTGGTTTGTGAGATCGTAGGCGATGATCTTGAGACCGCTCTTAGTGTAGAGCACGCCATCTATAATGGAGACGGGATCAGCCACTACATCCTTCTGCCAGGCTGGTTGTCCGTTAGCTTTCAGCATATAGAGCGTATAGGAGGTAACTTTGCCCTGGTCATAGGTTCCTCCGCTGACGCTGACATAGCCATTGCCAGCGGTTAGCCAGTACACACCTAAATTGCTATAATTATGCTTCCAGACCTTTTTCCCCTGAGTATTGAGTGCATAAAGGATAGAATCATCCGGTGTGGAGGAGAGTTGGTTCGCAATAAAGTAGATGTGACCGTTATCGATAGCAAGTCCGCTTGAATTCAGGCCCTCAATTGAATAGTTCCAGCTCTGCTTTCCATCCTTTGTGTTGAAAGCGTACACGTAACTCTGGTATGCTTGCCCGTCATGATGCTGGCTTACTGAGTGCGAGGAGGCATAGATGATGCCATCCACAACCTGCGCGTCGCCAAAAACTTGCTCTTCGGATGTGATTTTGGTGCTCCAGACCTGCTTGCCGCTCTTGATGTCAACCGCGTATAATGTGTGCTCTAAGGCACCGTAGAGCACTCCGTTACTCACCTGTGGCACGCTTCCATCGTAGAATGTCGAGCCTGCTAACTTCTTCTTCCCAGTGTTGGGATCAGTATAGTACTGTTTCACCAACGCAGATGCGCCAATCTTATATGTCCAGTTCTGCTTGCCAGTTTCGCTGTTGAACGCGAACACAGTACCAGCACGATTGGCTACGAACACCTGCCCATCAGAGACGACAGGCATGGTCAGGTAGCCCATATTAAAGGGACCACTGCCATTCTCATCAATTGTTGTAAGCGTCTTAAAAGGAATGTCCCAGCGCACCTTGCCAGTCGTGGCATTCAACGCAATAAGATGGGACTGGCTTGCCAAGTCGTCTGAAGCGTTGAGATATACTGTATCGCCATAGACAGTTGGGTAGCCCAGATCTGCAAGCTTCTTGTTCTGGTAGGTCCACAGTGATTTATGCGTCTTAGAGTCCAGCTTGTCGACAACATAGAAGTATTGCTCATTTTGATACATTATATAGGTGCCGGAAGAGTTGACGACTGGCGTGCTAGTAGGTTTGACAGAAGCTGTGTTGCTTTGATTGTGAGCCGTGTTATTCTTACCAGCCATACTGAAGATGAGGGCTGCGCTTCCTGTCAGTACCGCAACCACTATTACCGCCGCGATCAGGCTCAGGACGCGCTTGTTGCTGCCCCGTGAAGAGCTATCTGAAGACGATGTATCCTTCATCGTTTGTTCCCTTTGTTGCAAAGAGATAGGCGCGGTTCGGGCCGCATCCTGTAGGCGCTGTTCCTGCCTTTCTTGTTCCAGACGATTCCAGACACGCTGCAAGGACTGAGCATTTTCGCGCTCATATGCCTGATGTGTATGCCGCAGATCTTGTACCAGGCGCTGATCGTCGGGTGCAAGCCAGTTTGTGGGGTGCTCAATCTGTTCATCCAACCGCTCCGGCATAAAGGTCATATCGTCGTTGTTCACAGCGTGCCTCCTTTCTCGTTCCTGGTATAGAGTGTGCGTAGCAGTTTGAGCGTGCGATGGAGTGTCATACGCACAGCCCCCTCACTCTTCTTGATGATGGTGGCTATCTCGCCGCATGACAGGCCATGTCCGAACCGCAGCCGAACAATTTCGCGCTGTAATTCCGATAGTCCTTGCAAGGTCATGTTTAACTTGTGATATTCCTCATTTCGGAGGGCCACGCGCTCAGGCGCCTGCTCCTCGCTTTCGTAGAGAGAGTCCTCTACCGTGAAAAGCTGTATACTCGCTCGATGTTTGCTGCGTCGATGATAGTCCACGACTTTGTTCCGCGCGACTGCCCAGATCCAGGAGGGTAATCGCTGCTCATCCACTTCTGCGGACGACCTTTTTTCTAGAACTGCCATGAAGACATCGAGTAACAAGTCTTCCGCGTCCTCTCGGGAGGCGACATTGCGCAAAAGATAAGCGAATATGGTGGGAGCGTATTGCTGATAAAACTCGGCATCCTCTTCTCGTGAGTGAACCATATATGGTTGCTGCATGTTACGTCCTTGTGCTGTTTGAGATCTCGTGTATATATTCGCATGAGCGAGGCAAACATAACACATCTATGCCTGATTTCAGAGCTATTGAATTCTCTTCCACAGGTTGTCTTGCCCCGCTGCGTAAAGTGGAAGAAGATTTATAACCATGTGAGTTAACATATTATAAAAAAGCACCTCGCATGCCTTTATAGGCATGCGAGGTGCTTTTATCTGAGGAGATTAGTTGAGAATAGAAGCGATCTGATGCCAGTTCTGGCCGTCATTCTGGCTCTCATAGAGGTTTTGAGCAGTGGAATCGGAAGTTCCTGCGCTCATGAATAGGTGGTTCGAGCTTAAGATCGACAAGAATGGGGTATCACTGAGGTTACTCGGCAATGTCACATTCTCGACATCCCAGCTACCTGCTTGCAGCGAGGCAAACCCTACTTTACCTCCAATGACAACGAAGGAAAAAGCCGCATGGACCACGTGCCAGTTATCAATCTGAATCACCTGGGTATTAGCTGGTATGGCACCTCCGTAGACTTGCCAGGTTTGGCCACCGTCCAGAGTGCGATAGATGTATGAGCTATAGGTCATATATGAGTCTGTCTCGCCAAAGGTCGCTGTCAGGTAGCCTTCCTGCTGATTCCCGAAACCAAGGAAGCGAATATTTCAGTAAATATTTGCTTTTGACATTTATATTAGTAATTTGAATCAAATATTTGTATCACAGTTAATAAACATAAAATTTGAGAAAATTTTTTGGCATCTTATAGAGTGTGACTGATTGCTTGCTTAATACGTCCCAAGTAGAAAAAGGGGCATACTTTTATGGCTCGTATCTCTCGCATGCTCTTGTATTTTTCACAGCAACGCTGGACACTTGTCGCCCTTACATCTTTATATCCTTGTGCTCTACTCCTACTTCTATTGGTTCAGCATATTTTTCCCCAGCATGATGGAGCCCTTGCTATTACCCAGGTTTTTGCGCCCTATCTATTTCTCCCTCTGCTTTTTCTTATTCCCTTTGCCTTTCTCTCTCGCACCATGCTCTTGCGCCTGGTCCTGGTTGCTTGCCTGCTCGCCTTTAGTTTCACCTACTTTCCTCGACTCCCTTTTCACGCTTCCAGCGACTCCACTTCCAGAATGATGACGAGTGTTCTTTCCTGGAATATGGAGGTAGGCCACTCTCATGATGCACTGCTCCTCCCGTTACTCAAAGAGAGGCATCCCGCGATTGTGGCCCTGGAAGAAGTTGATCCAGGCGATGCCTTCACTCAGTCGCCTGATTTTAAGCGTCTTTATGCTTATCAACTCGCCCAGCCCACTACTAACGTCCCATATAATCTCGCTCTTCTGAGTATCTATCCTATCATCGAGTATGGCACACTCAAAACCAGCGATGATACCTGGGCGGAGCCTCAGGCGCAGGTTCTCTGGGCGCGCCTCGACCTGGGTTCGGGACAGCGGTTGGTGGTCATCATCGGCCATCCCGTCTCCTCCATCCATGCCGTCGCAAATTGCTACTTCTGTTCTGAGCGCCGTGATGGCCAGCTTCGCTCTCTCAATGCTTTTGCCCATTCGTTTATGTCTCACGGTGAAGCGGTGCTCCTGATGGGAGATATGAACGTGACTGATCGTGAACCGGGGTATGCTTCTCTTACCGCTGGTCTGCAGGATGCTTTTCAGCTTGCTGGTACCGGGAGTGGCCACACCTGGGGCTTTCACCGCCTCAACCCTTACTGGCCTATGCTGCGCATCGACTATCTGCTTGCCAGTCCACGTGTCCATCCCTCAACATTTGATGTTGATTGCACTCCACGTGCCAGCGATCACTGTGTGATTTGGGGACAGTTTGGCCTCTTGTAGGAGGAGATATTTAGAAAGTGATGCCAGCCGCGTGGAGAGTGCTCATATTGGCAGAGCAAGGCGACTGGCATAGCGAAGTTGCGCGTTAGTTCAGGGCCTGTTCGATGGCTTGGAGTAGGTCACCACGGCTACAGGGTTTGCACAGGCCTGGGATGTTGCGCTGGCGGATCTCTTGCTCGGGCAGGCTGGCACTGACCATGATAGCGGGGAGATCGGCCCATTCGGGAGTGCTATGTACCAGGTCGTAGATCTCGATGCCGTTCATACCAGGCAGGTCATAGTCGAGCACCAGCAGTTGTGGTCGGTGCTCCTGTAGCATCTGCAAGATATGGCTTCCCTCGCTGAGGTGAAGCACCTGGTAGGGAGTATGCTCGGTGATGATTCGTTTCATGATCATGCCCAGGACAAGCTGGTCCTCTATCAGAAAAATTGTTCCGCTGGCGACGCTGCTTCTGGAGGTCTCTTGTGTGTACAACTCTTGCTCCTTAAACATTTCCAACCACCTCCTGATTCTCTGACTTATCACGTTTTGCTTATAAAAGTAGCATAAGGCAATTAAGAGGCGATGTCGAAGCTGTGGTACCATTGGTCTACTATTCTGGCTATAGAGGAGACGAAGCGGTTGACGCTAACCAAAATGGCTAAAGCGGTAATGTGATGGATGAATGGAGAAGATGCATTGCACCAGGCATGGGTAGTTTTATATCTGCCCGCGCCTGGTGCACTTTAATCCTGCTGAGTCTGCTTCTATTCAGGCCACAATTTGTAGGTTTAGCGTTGACTATAACGTTAGTGGATCTCTAAACCTCTAAAAAGCCGATTCCTGAAGTGAGAACACTCTGTGGATCCCAGCGCTGCTTGAGGGCTTGCATGACTTTGAGTCCGTCGGGCTGGTAGCCCCAGCGTTCGATGTGACCGTTAAGCGCGTCCGGGAGAGCGATGACGAGGGCGTAGCCGTCCTGCTGGAGGGCAGGTGTGCGTAACTCCTCTACCCATGCCTGGGTGCTGGGTACGCTCCCCTCCTGTGAGGCTGTATAGATATGTCCGCTGTTGAAGTCGACCATGTAATCGTCGCGCTCCAGTACTGCTTGCTGTTGCCGGATATAGGAGAAGGCTTTCCTGGGAGAAACACCGACACGCACATGCGTTCCCTCGCGTCGGAGGAATTGCTCCCAGGCATTGGTGGCGCTCCAGTTCTCAATTATCTGCGCTTCAGGTGCGCCTGCTTCGCGCAGGGCCTCCTGCACTTGTTGGAGTTCGGTCTCGACATCTTCGCGCAGCCCCTCGGCGCTATAGACCAGGGTATACGGTGAACCCTGTGTATGCGGACCCTGATTACCATGGTAGAGAACAATGCCAGAGCCGACGAGGGGATAGGCAAGCGCCGTCCTGGCCCAGTTCAGGCCCTGTTGTAGATCATCTACTGGTATGACAAGCGTTTGCTGCTGGCGGGAAAGGCTCGAAACCTTGAGGGTGATATCGCTCATCAGCCCCAGGGTGCCATAGGAGCCGACAAAGAGCCTGGTGATGTCGTAGCCCGCGACGTTTTTAACGATGGGGCGACCTGTCCGAATGACACGCCCATCTGACAGTGCCACTGTCGCATAGAGCACGAGATCGCGTATGGAGCCGTAGCGCATGCGCAGAGGGGCATTGATATTGCTCGCGATAATGCCGCCAATGGTGGCATCTGGCCAGGGCGACGTGATTGGCAGTTGTTTCTTCTCCTCGGCCAGGAAGTCCTGAATCTCACGGAGCGTTGTGCCAGCACCCACTGTAATATACATGTCGTCGCGAGCATACTTCTTGATACCGCGCAAATTCTCTGTGCTGATCTGCACTCCGGGTTGCTGGAGGCGCTTATGGTTGATATAAGCCTTCTTGCGGCCTTCAGCGAGCGCGAGGAGTCCCTGCGCAGCATCCTCAGCATTTTCGGGCGTGAAGACGTGCTCAGGCGTTTCTCTGTTTGTGGTGGCATCTTGATAGTCGAGGATATAGCCCTTGAAGGGAGTCTGTGAGCCAGGCTCTGGCGAGGGGAAGAGCTTGCCAGGATTGAGAATGTTCTTGGGATCAAATGCTTGCTTGATGTCCCACATGGCCATCAGTTCATGAGGCTTGTGCATGAGCGTCATAAACTCGCGCTTCTCGATCCCGATGCCGTGCTCACCGCTCAGGCTACCCCCCTTTTCAACACAGCACTGGACCATGTCGCGGCCAGCCATATGTACCCGGTGCATTAGCTCAGGATTGCCCGGCTCGGGTACCAGGATCATGGGGTGCAGGTTGCCATCACCAGCGTGAAGCAGGTGTCCTGCGCGCAGGTTATGCCGCTCGATTATTTGGTTAACCTCGCTCAGCGTCTCCGCCAGGCGGCTGCGAGGGACTGTAACATCGACGGTGTAATATGAAGGGCTCAGGCGTGTGACCGCGCCTGCGGCGCTCTTGCGGGCTAGCCAGATACGAGCACGCTCATCTTCGCTATTGGCGATGCGGATATTCTTGCCACCGTTGGTAAGCAAGATTTGCTCAATTTCATGTATCTGCGTCCCCAGGCTTTCGGTATATCCATCGACTTCAATGATCAGGATGGCCCCGGCATCCAGGGGAAGGCCGGCTTTGGCAAAGGGCTCAATGATGTGTGTGATTTTCTGATCCATCATCTCCATGGTAGCGGGAACCAGGCCAGCGGCGATAATGGCGGAGACCGCAACGCCTGCCTGCTCGACCGAGTCGAAGACGACGAGCATGGTTTTGACACCTGGCGGGTTGCGTTGCAGGCGCACCGTGATCTCGGTAATCATGCCCAACATGCCTTCGCTGCCGGTTAGCAGGCCGCAGAAGTCATATTCAGGATAATCAAAGGCGCTCCCTCCGGCGTGGATGATACTGCCATCGGCCAGGACTGCCTTGAGACCTGTCACATAGTTGGTGGTCACGCCATATTTAAAGCAATGGGGGCCGCCGGAGTTTTCCGCGACGTTGCCGCCCATGGTAGAGGCGCGCTGACTGGATGGATCGGGAGGGAAATAGAGGCCGTGTGCCCTGGCCTGTTCATCCAGGCGAAGATTGATGAGGGCTGGCTCGACGATGGCACTCCTCCCCAGGGTCTCTATCTCCAAAATATGATTCATATGCGCGAACTCGACGATGACGCCGCCTCGATCCGCGACCGCGCCGCCCGAGAGGCCTGTTCCTGCTCCCCGGGCAACCAGGGGAATATTGTGCTGGGCGGCCCAGCGTACAACGCAGGCGACCTCTTCTGTGGTGCGAGGAAATACTACACCTTCGGGTCTGCCTCGATCGATGCCAGCATCGACCTCGTAGGCGATGAGCGTAGCCCTGTCTATAAATACCTGCCCTTTGGGAAGGACATGTTCAAGTGAATGTCGCGCTGTCTCTTTCAGCATTGAAATCCCCTCTTCCTAGATGGATCTTACTTCTTTCTGGCAGTATATAACATGGAGCATTAGTATTTAGTGTTTGTTTTCGCGCCTGTGGCGCTCACAGAGGAAGAGATGAGCATGAAAACCCGGACATTGCCCGGGTTTTCATGCTCATCTCTTCCTCTGAAGGGGTGTTGTCTCAATAGAGACCAAAACACAAAAAAGAGCGCTGACAACATAAGGTCTCTTGTTGTCAACGCTCTTGTCGATACCTGCCAAAGAAGTACTCCCTCAATTTTGCTGAGCCACGCTGGCCTGCTCCTGCTCCCCATGCCGCGATGTCCTCTCGCTCGTGAGAAGGTCCGATCAAAGACCGCTCTCACTCACACCACAAGGACTCACCACACATTCGCGAAGAAACACAATGGGAAACAAGCCGTACGATCATTAGTACTGCTCCGCTGCACCTGTTACCAGGCGTCCACGCGCAGCCTATCCACCAGGTCTTCTTCCTGGGATCTTGACTCTTCCAAGAGAGTGGGAAAAGTTATCTTCGGGTCGGCTTCGCGCTTAGATGCTTTCAGCGCTTATCCCTTCTTGACGTAGCTACCCAGCTCTGGAGGAGGCCCCCCAACTGGCGCACTAGCGGTCAAGCCATCTCGGTCCTCTCGTACTGAAGATGACTCCCCTCACTTTTCCGACGCCCACGACGGATAGAGACCGAACTGTCTCGCGACGTTCTGAACCCAGCTCGCGTGCCGCTTTCATGGGCGAACAGCCCAACCCTTGGGACCTACTCCAGCCCCAGGATGCGACGAGCCGACATCGAGGTGCCAAACCTTGCCGTCGATGTGAACTCTTGGGCAAGATAAGCCTGTTATCCCCGGGGTAGCTTTTATCCGTTGAGCCACACTCCTTCCACACGGGAATGTGGGATCACTAAGCCCGACTTTCGTCCCTGCTCGGCGTGTCAGCCTCACAGTCAAGCTCCCTTGTGCCTTTACACTCTACAGAGGGTGATGTCCATCCACCCTGAGGGAACCTTTGGGCGCCTCCGTTACTCTTTGGGAGGCGACCGCCCCAGTCAAACTACCCATCTGGCCCTGTTCACGTCCCGGATCACGGTGACGTGTGAGACACAAACCATGGTGAGAGTGGTATTTCACTGCTGCCTCCTGCAAGCCCACAAGCCTGCTCTCTCCGGCTCCCACCTATGCTACGCACACCATACTTCGTTTCCAGGCCAAACTGTAGTAAAGCTCCACGGGGTCTTTTTGTCCTGTCGTGGGTAACCCGTATCTTCACGGGTACTTCAATTTCGCCGAGTCCTCTGTCGAGACAGCGCTCAAGTCGTTACTCCTTTCGTGCGGGTCGGAACTTACCCGACAAGGAATTTCGCTACCTTAGGACCGTTATAGTTACGGCCGCCGTTCACCGGGGCTTAGATTCGTGGCTACGCACACCACTCCTCGTAACCTTCCGGCACTGGGCAGGAGTCAGCCCCTATACTTCCGCTTTCGCGTTCGCAGAGACCTGTGTTTTTGGTAAACAGTCGCTTGAGCCGATTTCTTGCAACCTTCTCACCACCTGTGCAAGCACACGCAGCTACGCAGGCACCCCTTCTTCCAAAGGTACGGGGTTAATTTGCCGAGTTCCTTAACAGAGGGTCGCTCGATCACCTGGGGAGATTTCCCCCTGCCTACCAGTGTCGGTTTGCGGTACGGGCGGAACAATTTCTGGCGAGAGGCTTTTCTTGACGGCCTGGGGACCAATGACTTCCGCACCCTCGCGGGCGCTCGGCCTCCGTGTTACGCATCTGTGTCCGGGATTTTCCTCGGTCACGCGCTTCAGCAGAGGCACCGATCCTGTCCATTCGATCGGCTCACCTTCCCTACCGCGTCCCCCCATTGCTCATAACGAAATGTTCCGGTGCAGGATTCTCTGACCTGCTTTCCATCGCCTACGGCATGACGCCCTCGGCTTAGGGCCCGACTCACCCTGGGACGATTGACGTTGCCCAGGAACCCTCAGGCATTCGGTGTGTCTGGTTCTCGCAGACATTGCGCTACTCATTCCGGCATTCTCACTTCTCTTACCTCCACCAGTCCTTGCGGTCTGGCTTCTCAGGCGTCGAGAACGCTCCCCTACCAATATAGGTAGTCCTATATTCCACGGCTTCGGTACGATGCTTAAGCCTCGATACGTTGTCGGTGCCATTGCACTCGACCAGTGAGCTATTACGCACTCTTTAAATGGTGGCTGCTTCTAAGCCAACATCCTGGCTGTTTGGGCGCATTGACCCCCTTTGACACTGAGCATCGATTTGGAGACCTTAGCCGATGGTCTGGGCTGTTTCCCTTTTGACGACGAAGCTTAGCCCCCGCCGTCTCACTCACCTGGATCCTGTCCTGGCATTCGGAGTTTAAGTAGGGTTGGTAACCCGCACAGGGCCCCTAGCCTATCTAGTGCTCTACCTCCAGGATAGTCGTGTCAGGTGGCTGTACCTCAATACATTTCGGGGAGAACCAGCTATCTCCGTGTTCGATTAGCATTTCACCCCTACCCACAAGTCATCCCCCAGTTTTGCAACACTGGTGGGTTCGAGCCTCGACGGACTGTTACATCCGCTTCACTCTGCTCATGGGTAGCTCACACGGTTTCGGGTCGCATCGCCGCTACATACACGCCTATTTGAGACTCGGTTGCCCTCTGGCTCCCCAGCTTTAGCGCTGGTTAACCTGCAACGTGCGATGCACTCGCCGGATCATTCTACAAAAGGCACGCCATCAGCCCTTGGTTCCTCATGGAACAGTGGCCTCTGACTGCTTGTGAGTACGTGGTTTCAGGGACTCTTTCATCCCCCTCTCGGGGTACTTTTCACCTTTCCCTCACGGTACTTGTTCGCTATCGGTCGCTGAAGTTCTTTAGCCTTGGAGGGTGGTCCCCCCAGCTTCCCACAAGATTGCACGTGTCTCGTGGTACTCAGGATACTTCTCACAGCCATTCTCTCGTCCTCTACGGGACTCTCACCCCCTCTGGTGGCACGTTCCAATGCCTTCGAGTAAGAAAATGTCTGTTGATAGAAGTCCTACAACCCCGCCTATTCCAAGGAATAGATGGTTTGGGCTCGTCCCGGTTCGCTCGCCACTACTACGGGAATCTCGGTTGATTTCTCTTACGCAGGCTACTGAGATGTTTCAGTTCACCCACGATCCTCCATATCGCCTATGTGTTCAGCGATAGGTCTCCAGACATGACTCTGGAGGGGTTGCCCCATTCGGATTCTCAGGGCTCATCGCTTGGATGCAGCTCCCCCTGAATGTTTCGCCGGTCTCCGCGTCCTTCATCGGTCTTCAGCGCCAAGGCATCCACCTCGTACTCTGTTTCGCTTGTTCTGCCTTGTCTGCTTCTTGCTTGTTGGTTCGTTACCCTTGTTGTATGGGATCTCGGTCTTCTTTCTTCACTGTCACGAGCTCGATATGACTCACGCCACGGTTGAACACTTACATGCCAACGTGCTCGCTCAGCAAAATTGAAGGATACTTCTTTGGTTGTTCAGGTACAATGCGGGCTTCGGATCTGGAATAAACCAGCGGCCGAACCGCTCAAGAGTGGAAGCAGGGTATCAACGGACAGGTCGTTCCTGTTCGACCTGAGAGTGCACTACCTCGAAGGGTAGTGATGACTCCCTAGAAAGGAGGTGATCCAGCCGCACCTTCCGGTACAGCTACCTTGTTACGACTTCACCCCAATCACCGACCCCACCCTCGACGCCTGCCTCTCCGAAGAGTTAGCCTGGCGGCTTCAGGTGTTGCCGACTTTCGTGGTGTGACGGGCGGTGTGTACAAGACCCGGGAACGTATTCACCGTAGTGTGCTGACCTACGGTTACTAGCAACTCCACCTTCATGCAGGCGAGTTTCAGCCTGCAATCTGAACTGAGACCAGGTTTTTGAGCTTGGCTCCCCCTCGCGGGTTGGCATCCCTTTGTTACTGGCCATTGTAGCGTGTGTGTCGCCCAAGTCGTAAGGGCCGTGCTGACTTGACGTCATCCCCGCCTTCCTCCCTTACGGGCAGTTCCGCCTAGAAGTTGTAATAGGCAGTAGGGGTTGCGCTCGTTGCGGGACTTAACCCAACATCTCACGACACGAGCTGACGACAGCCATGCAGCACCTGTGCAAATGTCCCGAAGGAACAGCGCATTACCGCTGGTGCATCTGCATGTCAAGACTTGGTAAGGTTCTTCGCGTTGCATCGAATTAAACCACACGCTCCGCTGCTTGTGCGGGTCCCCGTCAATTCCTTTGAGTTTTAATCTTGCGACCGTACTCCCCAGGCGGACCACTTATTGCGTTTGCGACGGCACGGAAGGGGTCGATACCTCCCACACCTAGTGGTCATCGTTTACGGCTAGGACTACCAGGGTATCTAATCCTGTTCGCTCCCCTAGCTTTCGCACCTGAGCGTCAGATGCTTCCCAGGACACTGCCTTCGCCATTGGTGTTCCTCCGGATCTCTACGCATTTCACCACTCCACCCGGAATTCCGTGTCCCTCTGAAGCCCTCAAGTCTCGCCGTTTCCGAAGACCTTTCCCAGTTGAGCCGGGAACTGTCACTCCAGACGTACGAAACCGCCTGCGTGCGCTTTACGCCCAGTAACTCCGGACAACGCTCGCCCCCTACGTATTACCGCGGCTGCTGGCACGTAGTTAGCCGGGGCTTGTTCCTGAGGTACCGTCCTTACTCGTCCCTCAGAAAAGCAGTTTACACTCCGAAAAGCGTCCTCCTGCACGCGGCGTTGCTCGTTCAGGGTTGCCCCCATTGACGAAAATTCCTCACTGCTGCCCCCCGTAGGAGTCTGGGCCGTTCTCAATCCCAGTGTGGCTGACCATCCTCTCAGACCAGCTACCGATCGTGGCCTTGGTGAGCTCTTACCTCACCAACAAGCTAATCGGCCACAGGCCCATCCCAAGGCGCCCTTGCGAGCTTTGTTTCTCTTGCGAGAAGCATATGCGGTATTGTCGGCGATTTCTCGCCGGTATTCCTCACCTCGGGGCAGGTACCCATGTGTTACTCACCCGTCCGCCACTCCCTCTCTTGCGAGAGAGCGTTCGACTTGCATGTGTTAGGCACGCCGCCAGCGTTTATCCTGAGCCAGGATCAAACTCGCCATTCAAATGTGAATGTATCTTTCTACATCACTGCTACACAGCGATGGAGTAAGCATTGGAAGTTTGCGTCCAGGCTAGAAGCACGTTGTCGTTACTTCATTGCTTTGTTCGCAGAATTGACAGGAACGGTGTTCTCCGCGATTGAGAGATGCTCAATCAACGAAGTTCCGTTGTACTTCTGCATTCCACTCTTCAGTTGTTCAGGGTGCTCTGGTTCGTTCTTCTTTTTGTTGATGAACCGCAACCCGGCAAGCCCGTGGGCTTGCACTTGTGTGTCGGGTGTTTCGAACTCTTGCAGCGTTTCCGCTGTTTTTGTTCGCTCGTCGACTGCTCCGGTAGTATCGCACACCGCCTGGGGTTTGTCAACCCCTTTTGCAAGGCTTTTTCGAAATTCGTTTTTCGTTCTCGCTGTTCCCTGGCCTGCCAGTAGCAGATATGTGAACGTGGCGTGATCGACTCAACAATTTCGTGTGCTGTCGTTGGAGCGAGGGTAAGTATGCCATACGAAAAAGAGCTTGTCAATACTTTTCATGGCCAATCTCAAAACCCTCTTTTCTCGATGATAAGCGGTTTCTGTTGTGAGAAAGCCAATGTGTGGGGCTAAATTCATTGCGCGATGATATTGCAGAGTTATAATCGATATAAAGATATAGCTGTTTTTTTCGGGTCTGTTTTGAGTCATTCCACTTTTTAGCGAAAATTTATTTTCAATCCCTGCAACACTGAGCCGAAAAAAGAGGTGGCGGGGCAATGTCATAGGCATTGCCCCGCCACCTCTTTTTTCATGAAGGTATGTGACCGTTATGGAGAAGCTATAGTTTAGCGTTCCCCCTTTTTGGGGAGGATCGCGCTAAAGGTGCCGCTCACTTTGATATCACCATTCTGATCGGCTGCCTGGACTTTGCCCGCAATGATAGCCTCGCCATTAACTTCGTTTTTCTCGGTGATGGTGCCGCTACAGGTGATAGTGTCGCCAAGATGGGTCATACCTTTAAAGCGGACGTTAAACTTGCGGAGCGCGGTTGGCCCCGCGTAGTCACTTAACATCTGTCCCACAAAGCCCATAATGAGCATACCATGGGCGATAATACCACCTGTACCAACCGCTTCGCCTACCGCAGGGTCGGTGTGAAGTGGATTGAAGTCTCCCGAGGCTCCCGCGTAGCGCACCAGGCGTTGCAGGGTCATGGGGTCTTTGGTGAGGGTGGGAATCTCGTCGCCCACCTGGACATCTTCAAAATAGCGCCTGGCTGTTGGCTGTGTATCTGTGGCCATGGCTGGCTTCTCCTTTGCTCTTTTATGATCTTGTTACTAACTGGCTTGTATGCGTACGATTACCATCGTGCGGGCAACTAGAACCTCCTGCTGATCCTGGTTGCTATAGCGTGTCTCCAGGGTGACGATGTCCATGCCAGAGCCATCCTTGCCACGGCGCGACTTTCCACTGGCAATCGTTGTAGTGCCTGTTAGCTTATCGCCAGGATAGATGAGGGCTAAATATTCGTATTCTTCTTCTCCATGAAGAATGCGTTCGATTTCTAGTCCAGTAGATCTCAATTGCTCATTGAGCTGGGCGTTGCCCCAGAAATTAAAGATGGTGGGGGCGGTAGGAAAAAGTGGTATATCGCGGTAGCCAGCGGCCTGTGCAGCCTCGCGGCTGGTATAGATAGGGTTCTCATCGCCTATGGCGAGCGCAAGCTCCTGGATCTTGCAGCGCTCTACCTCGATGTGGAAAGGAGGAAAGCTCTGACCAACTTTACTGGTATCAAACATATATTTTCTTTTCGCTCCTCTATAAAGTACTTCTTGTGGACAGTATCAGACTTTCATTTTGCGTTGTCAAGCGATCCCGGCTCGCAAGCTCGCCTCTTGATAAGTTATATGGTGGTGTGGTTGCGGGCTGGCGGAGCCAGCCCGCAACCACACCACCATATAACTATCCATTTGCTTTGTTGCTTCGTTAGTAGTAGGTAGAGCTGCAATTTTCGATCTATTATTTGGCGGAGTATTACTATGCATGAACCTCATCGACAGAGGAAGCGTTTGATAAGGAAGCTTTCCTTCGCGGCTACCTGGCTTCTGTGTCTATGTTTACTACTGAATGCCTGCGCTCAGCAGGCTTCTATGGCTCCTCAGACAACGGCCACGCCTCAAGTTCCTGCTGGACCGGTTCCTACCCCGATCGTGCTTGATGATGCTATGCTGATTCAACGTATGGTGCAGCATATGAGCTTGGAGCAGAAGCTGGGCCAGATGGTAATTGTGGAGTTTAATGGCTTGACGCTTGATGATACTTTGCGCCAGATGCTACAGAAATATAACGTCAGCGGTGTATTGATCGAGAATAAAAATGGCAATGCGCAGACGCGTGAGCAGCTCACGGCTTTGAATAAGGCTATGCAGCAGGCAGCACCTTTTCCGCTTTTTATTACGACTGATTATGAAGGCGGCGTCGTTAATGAGTTGCGGCGTATTACGGGTGAGCGCCCATCAGAAGCTACTATTGGGGCTAGCGGTGATCCCCAAAAAGCCTATCAGGCGGGGAGTAGTGCCGCCAGGGATTTAAGTGGATTGGGTCTCAACGTGAATTTTATGCCTACAGTGGATGTGCTGACAAATCCTAATAATCCCGGTTTACCCCAGCGCACCTTTGGCTCTAGTGCGACCCTGGTCACAAATATGGGGCGTGCCTATCTTAAAGGTTTGAATGAAGGTGGTGTCGTGGGATGCCTGAAGCATTTTCCGGGCCTGGGTAGCGCTAATCTGGACCCCCATCGCTCGCTGCCATATATGGATCGCAGCCTGGAGACCCTCAACCAGGTAGACCTTGTTCCCTATCGCACGATGATCGGCGAGGGTGTGGTACCAATGGTCATGGTGACCCACATTCTCAATCCCCAGCTGGACCCACAATTGCCTACATCGCTCTCGCCAAACGTCGTGACTAATATTCTTCGTAAACAGTTGAATTTCCAGGGCGTGATTATTAGCGATACCCTCTGGATGGGTGGTGTAAGTAACACATATGACCTATCACACGCGGCGGTCCTGGCTGTCAAAGCAGGCACCGATCTTCTGCTGGGTCCGCGTGGACTTACTGAGACCGCGACCATGCTTGAAGGGCTGGCCCAGGCCGTCCATAGCGGGACGATTACTACACAGCAGATCGATGCCTCTGTCACACGCATCCTTGCGCTGAAGCTAAGGTACAATATCATTTCGCATGAGCAGGCCCTGCTGCTAGCAGGTGTGCTGGAGCCTGGCGAGCAGCAGAAATAGGCGCTCTGATTAGAAGTTTTTTTATTGGACGCGGGTGAAGTTGGCAAAGTTGGCGACGCGCATCTCTTCTACCTTGCCTTCAGCGTTCAGGACAAAGGTGATGAGATCCTCACCAACCAGGGGTTTGCGCCACTGGGCTTTAAATGTATCGTAGTGCCAGTGTTCCAGGTCCGCGTACTTAGAGCCAAAGCGGAAGGTGAGCTTACTGCCCTCTTTATTGATGAAGGCTCGGCCATAGAAGGCATCCTCATATTCGCCCACGTAGCCCACTGGATCTAGCGAAGGGTGAGTGTTGCTTATCTGCTGGCTAATGCGATCCTTGCGCTCCAGGCTCATCCACTCCTTGACTTGCTTCTCCTGCTGTCTCTTCATCTGAAGGAACTCTTCGCTCCAATCACGTTCGGGTAGCTCAAGGAAACTATCAAAGACCTTCTGCTTAAGCGCGATCAGGGGCCACCTGGACTGAAAACCATTGGCGAGGGCGACGATGCCTAGCTGCTTCTCTGGCAATATGGCGATGAGCGCCTCCATTCCTGGCATTGCTCCACTGTGATCGATAACTTTTTGCCCACCGTAATCCGCGAGGAACCAGCCCAGGCCATAGCAGACAAAGTTCGAGCCGGGGTGATCCAACTGCATCAAGGGCGATTGATGGACGATCTGGGGTGTGTGTAGTTCGTTGATGACCTCTGAACTTAAAATCTTCTTCTGTTTAAAGGTGCCTTTTCCCAGTTGCAGGCGTATCCACTGGGCCAGATCAAGCACATTCGAGGTGATGCCGCCACCGGGTCCTACGTTATCCGGGATGCTATAGATGTAGGGATCAGGGGCGTTATCGTTCTCTATATGAGGGATCGCGACGTTGCGTGTGTGCAGCGCCGAGGCGCGAGTGGTGCCACTGGCGCTCATGCCAAGCGGTTTGAAGAAGCGCTCTTTTATAAATGTGTCCCAGGGGCGCCCGGTAACGGCGGCGACAACCTGGCCCGCGATGGTGAACATAAAGGTAAAGGCACCCTGGCGCGTGCGAAAGCTGTAGCTGGGTTTGAGATAGCGCAGGCGATAAATAACCTCGTTGCGATCAAAGTCGCCCCCTTCCCGCATCAGGTCGCCGCCGTCCAGGCCGCTCCTCGCGCAGAGCAGGTCGCGTATAGTTAGCTCTTGTGTCACATAGGGATCATAGAGCTGGAAATCTGGCAGATACTTGATCACAGGATCATCCCACTGAAGTTTCTCTTCATCGACGAGTAGCCCAATGGCTGCCGCGGTGAAGGTTTTCGTGACCGATGAGATGCCAAAAATAGTATGCTCGCTGATTGCTTTATGCTCGCCTGCTTTGCGGATACCATAGCCTTTCGCGAAGATGGTTTCATCATCTTTGACAATGGCCAGCGCAAGCCCTGGGATATGCCAATCTGTGAGCATCTTCCCAATGTAATCGTCCAGGTCTGGGAGCAGTTCTTGCCGTACATACGTGGAAAGCGATGTCTGTGCTTGCATGTTATCCTCTCCTAATGCTTTAGCTTTATGGCTTTGCATAATGACGCCCGTTGGAACACATTACAATACTTCGGTAATTTTCTGCCGCACGCTATGGAATTGTATCCTCTTGCCAGGAGTCTTGTCCATCTTGCTCCTATTTATAGGATACTCAGCACCCGGTAATAGGATATATGGAGGGCACATTCAGTGTATATGTCGTTATCTCTTAAGTGTATTACGATAGTGTAGCCTTTCTGGCTATAGAATGGTAGAGGGGCGCCTTATCCTGGTTTGTAATGCTAGCTAGCTAACACTATTTGGTCATTTCAGGCCCTGTGAGCAGCCCTGTTTTCCAGGGTGTGGTATAATTTACCAAATCGACCCCTCCCCTAGGGCTTTTTTGTGAGAGGAGTAAGGTGAGGCGCGTGTTCTCTACTAGAACCTGTCGCGCTTCATTAGTGACATATGTTTCGAAAAATTCTGATCGCCAATCGTGGTGAAATCGCGCTGCGTGTCATCCGGGCCTGTCGGGAGATGGGTATACGCAGCGTCATTGTTCACTCCGAGGCTGACCGCGATTCGCTTCCTGTACGCCAGGCTGATGAGCGTATCTGCATCGGCCCCGGCCCGAGTGGGAAGAGTTATCTTAACATTCCCAATATTATTAGTGCCGCACTTATTTCTAACGCGGAAGCAATTCATCCCGGCTATGGTTTTCTCTCTGAGAATACCAGCTTTGCTGAGATCTGTAAGGACGTCAATATTACCTTTATTGGCCCCTCGGCGAGCGTCATGTCCGTCATGGGCGATAAGGTATCCGCGCGCGAGGCCATGATCAAGGCCGGTCTGCCCACGCTTCCCGGTACCCCTGTTTTGCGCACGCTCTCTGAAGCTCAGGATGCCGCGCGCGAGATTGGTTTCCCGCTGATGCTGAAGGCCGTGGCGGGTGGCGGTGGTCGTGGTATTCGCCTCATTAACAAGCCTGAGGAGTTTGATCGCGTCTTCACCGTGGCTCAAAATGAGGTCCGCGAGGCCTTCCGCGACGATGGTATCTATCTTGAGCGCTATGTCGCCAAGGCGCGCCACGTCGAGATCCAGGTCCTGGTGGATAACTATGGGCATGGTGTACACTTGGGCGAGCGTAACTGCTCTTGCCAGCGCCGTAACCAGAAGGTACTTGAGGAGTCTCCGAGCCCGATTCTGCCGCGTGAGCTGTGCGAGGAAATGGGCCAGAAGGCCATTCGCGCCGTTCAGGAGGTCGGTTATCGCAACGCGGGTACGCTAGAGTTCCTGGTGGATGAGCAGAATCGCTACTACTTCATGGAGATGAATACTCGCCTCCAGGTGGAGCATCCTGTGACGGAGCTGGTGACCGGCATTGACCTGGTAAAGGAGCAAATTCGTATTGCCTCGGGCCTTCCCCTGCAACTCAAGCAGGAGGATATTAAGTTCCGGGGCCACGCGATTGAGGTTCGCATCACCGCTGAGGATGCCGACGCCGATTTTCGCCCACAGACCGGCGTGGTTGAGAATTACCAGGTTCCCGGCGGACCTGGCGTGCGCGTCGATAGCCACCTCTACTCGGGCTACGAAATTCCTCCGCACTATGATTCGCTGCTTTCAAAGCTTATTGTCTGGGCTGAGACACGAAATGAAGCCATCGCTCGTATGCAGCGTGCGCTCGATGAATATGAGATCGAAGGCTTGACGACGACGATCCCCTTCCATAAACGCTTGCTCAGTCATGAGGGCTTTATCCAGGGGGATACGTATACACGCTTTATTCAAGAAGAGGCCACTGCTCTAGGTATTGGCTAACTGCATTGGGAGGGGGAGAGAGTCAGCCGGCGGCGCGGTTACCGGCTCGGGCTTGGTGGGGAGTGATAAACCGCTTACTTCCTCTCCGAAAACCCTGAGCACTTGCCGTGCCACCTTTAGGTGGTCCCCGAATGGGGGCGAAGCGCTAGTCACGCCAGTGACGTTGGGTTTCGGAATAAGGATTTTACTTCTTTTATGTAAACTACAGGAGGTGACTTCGTGTCTCGCGTAGTTGTAACCGGATTAGGACTGGTTACCTCGTTGGGTAACGACCTGGCTTCCTCGTGGGAGGCACTCTGTCAGGGCAAGTCTGGTGTTGGTGAGATTACTTCTTACGATACCGAACGCTTTCGAGTGCATTTTGCCGCTCAGATTAAGAACTTCGATCCCACTCCCTATATGGATCGCAAGGAAATTCGGCGCAATGATCCCTACGAGCAACTCGCCATCGCCACGACCAAGCAGGCATTGGCTCAGGCTGGTTTAGAGATTTCAAATGATATTGCCGACGAGGTCGGCGTGTATATTGGCAGCGGTATTGGTGGCCTGGTCACGTTGCACGATCAGTTTACGGTCCTGCATGAGCAGGGGCCAGATCGTATCAGCCCGTTCTTCATCAATATGATGATCGTCGACGGCGCGCCTGGCATCGTTTCGATTATGACTGGTGCGCGTGGTCCAAACTGGGCCGCGGTTTCCGCCTGTGCGACCAGCGGAAATACGATTGGTGAGGCCTGGGAGACCATTCGTCGCGGTGACGCAAAGGTTATGATTGCGGGCGGCTCCGAGAAGGCGGTCACGCCTATCTCGATGGCGGCCTTCGATAATATGAAAGCGCTCTCGCGGCGTAACGATGATCCGCAGGGTGCCAGCCGTCCCTTTGATGGCACGCGTGATGGTTTCGTGATGGGTGAGGCCTCGGGCATGCTGATTCTGGAGGACCTGGAGTTTGCTAAAGCGCGTGGCGCGACTATTCTGGCTGAGCTAGTTGGCTATGGTAGCACGGGCGACGCGAGCCATATTACCGCGCCCGCCCCCGGTGGCGAGGGCCTGGTGCGCGCGATGCGCCGCGCCTTGCAGAAGGCCAGCCTGCGCCCTGACCAGGTCGACTATATCAACGCGCATGGTACCTCCACTCCGTTTAATGATAGTACTGAGACGCAGGCCATCAAGACCACCTTCGGTGAGCATGCCTACAAGGTCGCTATCAGCTCAACCAAGTCCATGACGGGCCACACACTCGGCGCGGCTGGGGCAGTTGAGTCGGTGATCTCGATTCAGAGCATCCTGAATGGCATTATTCCGCCGACCATCAACCTGCATCATCCCGATCCAGAGTGTGATCTCGACTATGTGCCTAATGAGGCGCGTCACGCGACCGTCAATGTGGCCATGTCGAACTCCATGGGTTTTGGTGGTCATAATACCTGCTTAATATTCAAGCGATACGAAGAGTAATAGGTTATGAAGACTGAGAATCATGAGCAGTGGCTGGAGCGCGTTGAGAAACTGATCCAGGTCCTTGAGGGGAGTTCTATTGGTGAGTTGGAACTTGCCGAAGGGGAGTTGGAGATTACGATTAAACGCGATCCAGGTATGGTACTGGTCTCTGCCCCTACCGTCTCCGGACCGGTAGCCATCGCGGGGGCACCGGCTCCACGCGCTCAGAAGGCGGATACAACCGTTGCGGTCAACGCGCCTCTTACAGGTGTGTACTATTCCGCGGCCTCGCCCTCCTCTCCACCATTCGTCAATATTGGCGAAACGATTCACGTTGGTCAGGTCGTGGCGCTCGTTGAGTCGATGAAAGTCTTCAATGAGGTCGTGTCCGAGGTTTCTGGTCGCGTTACCGCCCTGGTGGCGAAGAGCGGAGACGTGGTGCAGAAGGGCGCACCGCTTATTCGCGTCGAGCCCCTATAAATAATTTTTGTTTGAAAGTGAGATGCCCCTGGCAGCCTGCGGCTGCCAGGGGCATCTCACTTTCAAACAGAATAACTTGCGTAACGAGTTCTTTAGCGGCGAGCATCGTGCTCGTCGTCAAATGATTGGGCCTCTTCCACCATGTAGCCGGCAGCACGCAGGCGGCGCAGGAGTTCTTCGCACTGTGCTCGGTTGCGCGTCTCCAGCGTAATTGTTTCCTCGCGCTGCATAATGGGCAGGCGCTCGGTGATGCGTTGATAGCGTACGTCGATGACGTTGATACGCATCTCGGCGATGACGTTGAGCAGGCGCATTAGCTCGCCTGGCTTGTCGTCGAGGCGTGTGTGGATGACGAAGTAGCGACCCGAGACCGCCAGGCCATGCTCAATAAAACGCCCAACAAGGTTGATGTCGATATTGCCGCCCGTGAGCGGCACGAGCACCTTTTTCCCCGGCAGCTTGATGACGCCACTCAGGAGAGCAGCCAGGCCAATCGCGCCCGCGCCCTCGACGACCATCTTGCTGCGCTCCATGAGCAGGAGTACGGCCTTGATGATATCCTCATCGCTGACCAGAACGACATCATCGACGAGCTGCTTGATAATAGAGAAGGTCAGCTCGCCTGGGCGCTTGGTGGCGATGCCATCGGCGATGGTGCTGATGGCGGGGAGCGTAACTGGTGTACCACCATCGAGCGAGGCACGACAGCTGGGCGCGCCCGCGGCCTGCACACCAATGATTTTGATGTCGGGTTTGAGTGCCCGTGCGGCGATGGCGATGCCTGCGATCAAGCCACCCCCTCCGATGGGGACAAGAATGGCGTCAGCATCGGGGAGATCATTGAGCATCTCTAAACCCAGGGTACCTTGCCCCGCAATGACATCCGGATCGTCGAATGCATGGATAAAAGTCGCGCCACTCTCACGCTGTAGCTCACAGCAATACTTATAGGCGTCATCATAGGTGCTGCCGTAGAGCTCGACGGTCGCGCCATATTCCTGAGTGGCGACGACCTTGGCCAGGGGAGCGCCCTCCGGCATGACGATGGTGCAGGGAATCTGGTGCTGGGCCGCGGCGATGGCTACGCCTTGCGCGTGGTTGCCCGCCGAAGCCGCGATCACGCCAGCTTTATATTGTTCAGGAGTAAGTCGCGAAATTTTATATGCCGCCCCACGTGCCTTGAACGAACCTCCACGCTGTAAATGTTCAGCTTTGAGATAGACATCCGCCCCGGTCATCCGCTGATAGGTTCGTGATGGCGTGAGAGGCGTATGGTGCATAATAGGCTTGAGGAACTTATAAGCCTGCCAAATATCGGCGATAGTGACTGGTAATGGTGGCGTCTCGACCAGGGCAGGTAGCCGGGTGGTACCTGTTGTCGAGTCATGTTCGATAAGCATAAGACTGACGACTCCTTTCAACCCTCCGCATGCCACACCACGACCTTTGTGGTTTTGCGTAATTGCTGGTTCTCCATGCAGCTTTGCATCTGTGACTTGCAGAGCATTATAACATGCCATGTCATGGTAGACAAAAGGCTGTGACGTTCATGGCGATGTACTTGTATGCGCTTGCCTTGCGCTTCCGTCTTCATTGATCGGTTTTGCTGTACTTATAGGTGGAGTGGTCGTCGCCGCTTCCCCTTTATATTTACGATTATAACCGCGTGTATGTGTCAGCGTATGTCGATGTGAGAGTAAAAGAGTGTAGAGGTGTGTTTTCGGGCGGCCACCCGAAAACACACCTCTACACTCTTTAGATAAAAAAGGGAACCAGCACACCACTCTGGTTCCCTAACTTTATGTTTGCCTGTTTATGTTGTTACTTCTGGCCTGCCTGGGCGCTCTCTTTTCATGGGCTGGAGAAGAGATTAGGCTGGCCGAAGTCCTTCCTGTTGTGCGCGATGAATGAGCTAAAGGGCGGGATGGTTCCTTATGCCATATTAGTCGCGAGCGCGAAAGATTTTGACACGGCGGTTGGGCTCTTTGCCCCGGCTGCGTGAAAGCAGGTTATAGCGTGTCGCCATCTGGTGCTGCAAGCGGCGAATATGGGAGTTGGCTGGCGGAAGCTCAGCCGTGGTCAACCCTTTATTGAGCACTTGATGAATCGCGTCCTCTGTCTCCAGAAGGGCCTGTTTGGTTGGGTCATCGAAGTGCATCTCATCCAAGGCTGGATGGCTCTCCTCACCTTCGACGGTATCCTCCTCTGGAATGTCGAAGATACGTGCCAGGGCGTGCTGCATTTGTGAGACGGTATTGTTCTTCAGGATGATGAGTAGTTTACCGTCTTGTGCGGCCAGTTGCAGGCGCTCTCCCTGGTGCCGATAGTAGTTTTTCAGCGTCATCACGGCATCGGCCTCTTTCTGGTTGTTTGTGATCACAACCGGAACGCGTAGATGGCGTGATGCATCGCTAAGTCGGTCACGGTTGACCCCGAATGGATAGACACGTAAAGTCCGATTGAGCGGAAGGGTCTCGGTCCTATGATCCTCCTCAGGCTCGCTCTCGATGGCTGTGCCTGGCGTAGTCGTGACTTCAGCGGGCGAGGTGCCGGTCGGGGCTAAGGCCCTCATTGGCATGGGCGGTTCATTGGAGCCGCGCCGTGGGCGCTCTATCTGACGCACCCCCTTGCTGCTGCCACGCTCTGAGCGATCACTACGTTCGGAATGATCACCACGCTCGAACATACTGGGAGTAAAGCCCTGGCTACGGTTGCCCAGGCCTCCGATCCCATTGGGGGAAGCGTTCTCCATACCGTTTCGGCTGATACGGCGGAGCCCGATATGCCCCGTGTTCTCGTCGCGTGTGCGTTCCTCGGCCACAATGATCATGCCTCTGAGCATGGTATCGACTGTGTCGGCGACATCGCGATGCACAATGACCTCTTCCCAGCTCTGCTGTTCCACCACGACATCAAAAGTCGGTGGCGCCTTACGCTCAAGGATACTCTTTTGCGTATGGCGGCGGCGCGCCTCTTCGTCGCCCAGGGTGACGGTTTGAATACCACCAACCAGGTCCGAGAGGGTCGGATTCATCAGCAGATTGCCGAGGGTGTTGCCATGAGCCGTCGCGACGAGCTGGACACCACGTTCCGCGATGGTGCGGGCAGCGGCGGCCTCCAGTTCTGTACCGATCTCGTCGATGACGATAACCTGGGGCATGTGGTTCTCCACAGCCTCGATCATCACCGCGTGCTGCTCAACCGTGCGTGCCACCTGCATACGACGCGCGCGTCCGATACCAGGATGAGGGATATCACCATCACCCGCGATCTCGTTGGAGGTATCAACCACCACGACGCGCTTGTTTGCTTCGTCTGCCAGGACGCGCGCGATCTCACGTAGAAGCGTGGTTTTACCCACGCCTGGGCGACCCAGAATCAGGATGGATTGCCCCTGTTCCACGATATCGCGGATGAGGGCGATGCTTCCTAACACGGCTCGACCGATGCGGCACGTCAGTCCCACGACTTTTCCTTTGCGGTTGCGCAAAGCGCTAATTCGGTGTAGCGTTCGCTCTATCCCTGCGCGGTTATCATCGCCAAATTCGCCGATGCGTTCAACCACATATTCGAGGTCAGCATAGGTCACGGGCTGATTGCTTAAGAGGACCTCTCCCTCGGGGAAACGTCCCTCTGCCAATCGCCCGAGGTCCATTACGATCTCCAGCAGTTCGCTTCGGTTCTCTAGCCGATTGACCGCGTCGTGGATGCTAGGTGGAAGGGTCGCTAGCAGAGCCTCAAGATCGTCGGTGACCACATGTTGCATAGGCAGTTCTATCACCTCATTAACTTTTGGCGTGAATTGACCGTCCCCAGGCCCTTCAAGCCATAGACCGCTCTTTGTTCTAGCAGGGGGACTGTGCTTTGCCTCGTAGCTAGTGATGCTACGTGTCGCACGAGCAGCAGCCTGGTGGTTGACTGCTCAAATCCACTGTTGCTTAGAGCGGTAATAACACATGAGTCGTACTCGCGCACCAGGCAATAAATGCGGCGTACGTCTGCTTCCAGTAACCTGCGCATGCCAAAGCGTAACAGCGGCTCCGCCAGGTCGGCATGTTCTGGATGGACAATAAGAGAGAGACGGTGAGGTATGGTGTTATGCCCTCGGCAAATGCGTAACCAGGCGCCCAGGCGCACGCCAACGTCGCAGACATAGTTCTCGTTCCAGGGTGAGAACCAGCGCTGTGGCCCGACATGCAATTTGGCGTATTCCTCGCTGTTTTCAAGCAGCTCGGCCATGCGCACACGCTGTGGTGTGGTGGCCCGGTACAGTTGATGCAGGCCCCAGGCATAGTGGCGATGCCACTTGCGCAGGGAGCTCAACTGTTCACCTTGCTTAGGTAAAGTTGTTCCCGGTTCATAGACATAGGTGAGTTCGCGCGCATAGCGTTGGAAGCCACTGCGTACGAACATGTCTACCTCTGGCACCTCATCTTCAACCTTCGCAAAGATACGCAATATTCCATGCGCCCCCGCCATCTCTAGGGTGTAGTCGAGCAGCGCGCTCAGTACCTCTTCGCTGGAGACGTTTCTGTTGCGCATGGAGGCAAGATATGAGAGATCCCACGCTTTGCGCGCGGGTCGTTCGTTCATTTGTGCGAAACCGAGTAATTGCCAGTGATCTTCACAGATCCAGGTTCGCGAAGCTGGGGTAAGCGGCAGAAGGTTACGCAGGATAGGTGAAGGCAGCGAGTCTCTCTCTACAGGCTCCAGCCAGCACACGAAATTCGCAATTCCGTGTTTCGGACTACGAGCATGTCGGTCCATTGCATAGATGATTCCCGGTAGATCCACGAACAGGACCGGTCGTATCATCCAGTTCTCCTGCGTCCCTTTAGGGGCATCAATGATGCCCCTAGTTGCTGACGCTCTCTACTATGCGGAGAAAGTATTGGTGGAAACGGGTGTCTCCCGATACCTCGGGATGAAATGCAGTACCTAGCCTGGTTCCTTTTCGGACAGCAACGATGGTTCCATCGTCGAGCGTAGCCAGCACTTCTACTCCTGGTCCAACCTTTTCGACCAGTGGACCGCGGATGAAGAAGGTGTGGAATGGCGCTTCGCCAAGTTCTGGCACTACGAGATCTGTCTCAAAACTTTCCCGCTGACTGCCGAAAGCGTTACGACGAACTTTGATGTCCAGCGAGGCCAGAAGTGGTTGGCCTGCCAGCGCATTATCCGTCTCTTGTGCTAACAATATAAGACCTGCGCATGTTCCCCAGACCGGTATGCCGTCCCGAATTTTCTGCCTCAAGGGCTCCAGGAGGTTGTACTCGATCATGAGTTTGCCTATCGTGGTACTTTCACCACCTGGTATAATTATACCATTTATTTCCTCTAGTTGCTCAGGGAGCCGAATAGCTTTTCCCTCAGCGCCTAACTCGGCCAGCATCCGCAGGTGGGCCTCAAAATCGCCCTGTAATGCTAATACGCCGATACGTGGCAAAAGGTTGTGTCCTTGTGTCATGGTGCCTGAGCCTGTTCCGCTACTACCAGCCACGACGAGCCATCAGGTCGTCCTGCGAGAGCTTATCCAGGTTGATACCAACCATTGGTTCACCCAGGTTGCGCGATACCTCGGCGACGATGCCCGCGTCCTGGAAGTGTGTGGTCGCGCGAACGATGGCTTTGGCACGCTTGAGAGGATCGCCAGACTTGAAGATGCCCGAACCCACGAAAATGCCTTCTGCGCCCAGGCGCATCATCAAAGCGGCGTCTGCCGGGGTCGCGACACCACCCGCTGAGAAATTGACGACGGGTAGTTTGCCGGTGCGTGCGATCTCACGGACCAGGTCATATGGCGCGCCAAGGTTCTTGGCCTCGCTCATCAGCTCTTCTTCTGGCAAATTCTGCAAGCGGCGAATACCGTCCATGATGGTGCGCATATGACGAACCGCCTCGACGATATTGCCGGTTCCGGCCTCGCCCTTGGTACGTAACATTGCGGCGCCCTCACCCACGCGTCGCAGCGCCTCACCCAGGTCGCGCGCGCCACAGACGAAGGGCACGTTGAAGAGATGTTTATTGACGTGGAAATTCTCATCGGCGGGCGTCAATACTTCCGACTCGTCGATGCAGTCAACACCGATGGCCTGGAGGATCTCAGCCTCGACAAAATGACCAATGCGGCACTTCGCCATGACCGGGATAGTGACGGCCTCTTTAATCTTGATGATTAGCTCGGGATCGCTCATGCGAGCAACGCCACCATGGGCACGGATGTCCGCTGGCACGCGCTCAAGAGCCATAACGGCTGAGGCGCCGGCTTCCTCGGCGATCTTAGCCTGCTCGGCGTCGATGACGTCACAGATGACGCCACCTTTGAGCATCTCGGGGAAACTGCGTTTAACCTGTACTGTACCTGTCTGTTTTTCCATTGTGTAGAAATCTCCTGCCATTTATCTGAGAAATTTCGCGGCCGTAAATTTTCTTTTCGAATTTTAACATAGCCTTCTGGCTCTTGCTACAGCCAATCCCTTCCACCCAGGCCAGCCATCTTACATTGGCTCCATCCATGTGAGCATAGTAGCTGGCTCTCTTCTTTTCTATCGACTACTTGGGTTACCTTCTACATCATTGAGCGAGACAGATGACTTCTCGCGCCTACGGCGCAAAAAAATTGTATGATGGTGTTTGTCGTTGAGGGCGCCAATGGCGCCCTCAACGACAAACACCATCATACAAAAAAAATGTTACCAGCCAGGTTGGCGGGGCGTGCTACTCTCGTGTGAGGTTATGCTGTGTTCTGTGGAAGGAGAGACCTGGCGCGTATGCAGACGTTCCTCCCTTTTGCCTCTTTTGAGGAGACGGCCCGGGTGTTGGACTCCAGGCGCCTGGGAAAGCAGCGGGTAGAGGCATCTCAAATCCTGAAGATCATTACGACGCCGGACTACCTGGGCGCGTGGCGGCATCATCCTGCTGTTATGATGTGGCATGGCTATGCTACCGCCCTGCGCGAGTATCTTAATACAATGTTGACCGAGTGGGAGCGTCGTGGTTACAAAAACATGAAGCTACATCACCACCTGGATGAGCAACATATTCAATATCCCTGGTGGCTTGGTGACCCACACCTGCACGACTCCCATAAATCAAATCTGCTGCGTAAAGATTGGCTCTACTACAGCCAATTTGGCTGGGAGGTCTCCGACGATATTCCTTACTACTGGCCCGTTACCTATCGGCCGCCCGAGTAGTGTTCTCCTTCCGGATATACCAGATGTAGCCACTGAAGCGGAAGGTTCCGTGCTCACTGGTAAAGAAGGGACTGACCTGCTCCAGTAGTGAAAGATAGACCTCTTCCTGGCTCCTCTCACCTCTCTCCAGCACAGAGATGACCAGGCTTTTCGTCATCAAGTATCTTACTAAATCCTCTCTGGTGAAGAGTACTTCGTTGACATAGCGTTCCTCTCGGATGAAGCGCAGACCATGTTCGGCCAGGACATGCGGGTCAAGGGGTTTATTTTCGCGGGGAGTAACGGGGTACTGGGTAAGATATTGCTGGGCGACCCATTGTTCAAAGGCCTGATTTTCGCGCATCGACCCTTCAAAGCTGTTGTCATAGATTACCAGCCAGCCACCAGAACGGAGGACTCGCGCGGCTTCAGGCAGGAAGCGCATACGATCCACCCAGTGAAAGGCAGACGAGATGGTGATCAGGTCGATGCTTGCGCCATCAAACGGCAGTTGCTCAGCTGGAGCCAGGATATAGCTCACACCTGGCAGTTCCGTGGCGGCGGCAAGCATTTCGGGCGAGAGATCACAGCCAATCACCTGGTCCGCGATATGTTTGAGCGCGCGGGTAGATTGTCCCGTTCCACAGGCCACATCGAGCGCCTTTTTGACGGGTGTGTCCAGGTGAAGCGCGTTCTGGACCTTGGAGATCACAAGAGGGTGAAAGTAGGGCCGGAATGTGGCATAGCGCCGCGCCACGTCTGCATCTGCAAAGTAGTTCATAGCTGAATGGTTCCCTCCTCCGTAGGAAAATTTCTTCTTAATTAAAATCATAGCACAAGGGGCGAACCATTCAAAAGAAAAAACAAATAAAAAGTAGTAAGGGCATCAAGGTAAATCAATTTCATCCAGCGAGATCAAGCCCTTTTTCAAGGCATAGATGACAGCCTGGGTGCGATGTGCAAGCTGCAATTTGGTGAGGATATTGCCCACATGGGTTTTGATTGTCTCTTCGCTGACGACAAGGGCCACGGCAATCTCCGGGTTTGTGCGCCCCATGGCGAGCTGGCGCAGCACCTCTTGTTCGCGCTCAGTTAGCTTGGTGCCACTCTTGCTCCCCTGCAGTAACTCTTGCATGACGATACTGGCGATGGTAGGATCGAGCAGGGATTGGCCGCGTGCCGCCACGCGGATGGCATCAAGCAGTATCTCTGGATCGGCCTCTTTGCGAATATAACCAATTGCGCCCGCCCGGAGAGCCGACACAACGCGTGTATCCTCGGTATAGCTGGTGAGCACGACGATGCGCGTATTGGGCAGGATCGCGTGTACCTGCTTGATTGTTTCAATGCCATCAATGCCACCAGGCATAAGTAGATCCACCACCATTACATCGGGTAGCCACTCTTCGATGTGCTTAAGTGCCTCTTCGCCACTAGCGGCCTCACCAGCGATCTCTATATCTTCAAAGGCCTTCAAGAAGCTCTGCACACCACGACGTACAATAGTGTGATCATCGACGAGCGCGACGCGTATGGGTGCTTTGGGTATGGTCACCTTTACCCTCCTTTGAATTATGTCGAAGCTGTATGCTTGTTTATAGTAAGTTTGTTGTGCCAGTGTTTGACTTGCATGTATTCGATAAATATGAGGATGCCCCAGTATATAATTCCGCCAACACTCAGTAGGCTAATCCAGTTGCCTATGTTGTGTGGAGGGAACGCAAAGACAAAGCGGCTTGCGAGGAGCAGAGCAATGATTGACAATCCCCATAAACGTATCTTCCGTCTGCTCTCTACAGTGCTAAATTCTACCTCCCAGGTATATGTCTCCGCTGTTGATCGACTGAAAAAACGCTCGTTTGCTCGATAGCGTAAGAGCATCAAAGGTATGGTCGTCGCTGGTATGAGTAGGCTTACCCCTAGAAGTAGCCAGAAGGGGTCAAACTTGCTCCATAGATACTGTTGCATACCGGATATGACAATGTAACCAAGCAGAAAGCCATAGAGGCGTAGATAAAGACTACATTCGCGCTGCCAGAGTCTATCAGCCTCCAGGGGCATCTGGGCGAGCGCTCGCAAACGCCTGCGAGCATAGACGCCTTGTAACAAGCCGAAGAGGCTGATCAATAGTGCTATAGGGGCAAAGGGGAGTGGCCCATTAACGGTGAGTAGCATAAACGCGACCATCATGGAGCCTGCACTTAATTGATACGCACTCTGTGCTTGCTCAATCAGACGCTTGCTCTCAAGGACGAGAAGTGCCTGGTCCGGCTCGTCTGTGTGTGGTAGAAGCAGGGGAACAAGGACCTGGATATGAGTTCCCTTGTCTGGCTGGCTTTGTAGCTCCAGGGTTCCTCGCAAGTTGTGTGCACGCTCTTGTAGGTTGGCTAGCCCCATACCGCGCTTGACCAATTCGCTCACAAAGCCCTGGCCATCGTCTCTAATGCTGAGAGAGAGCTTCTTATCCTGGAGCTGAAGCGTAAGCCAGACATGTGAGGCACGTGCGTGGCGAGCGATATTGGCGCAAGCCTCTTGCACGATACGGAAAAGCTCCTCTTCGGCATGTGGAGGAAGTTGGTCCGGCGCTGGAAGGTCGCCAATTTCGCAGGTTACCTGTGCACCTGTGCGATACCCCAAAGCCTCGGCCTGCGTCTGTATGGCTTCGCGCAGGCTGCCGTGTTCAAGGGGAGTAGAGCGAAGCTGCTGGAGCAGGGCGCGCATCTCGACCTGAGCCTCTTTGGTTGAACGCTGAATATCCTCTAAGGCCTCGCCTGCGCTCTCTATGTCCCCGCGCATATGCGCCTTGATAGCTGCCGCGCTCATGCTGATACTAAATATCTGCTGCTTGATGGAGTCATGCAGGTCGCGCGCGAGACGATTGCGCTCCTCCTGGGCCGCCGCTTCGCGTGCCTGCTTGAGTATCTGCTCGTGGTATTCACTCTGGCGTTGCTCCTGCTGCGTAGAGCGTTCGAGATGTGTACGCAACGTGCGTAGTTGGGAGAAGAGCTTTGTGTATGGCCAGAGGAGGAGAGTAGTGTCTGGTAGGCGTGGCAGCCTGCCACGCGCGAGCTGTTCAAAAAGCGCTTCCAGTTTTGCATACGTATATTGCAGATTCGCCGTCAGAAGCAGACCGCTAGCGCAGGCACCGAGGAGTGCACAGAGCCAGGTGAGTGGCAATGAGAGCTGTAGACCTGAGAGCCAGCCAAAAAGCCCTAATGCTACACAACCTGCCAGGGCATGGCTGAGTAGCATATGTAGCGAGACAATAGATCTTGTTCTGAGTACTGGCGCAAATGAGTTACTCGCTATCATCGTTACCCCCTCATTGACGCTGCTAAATGGTAGATTCACGTCGTTCGTAGATGTAGGGTCCATGCTGGCATGGACTGCGAGCGCAGCGACTTCTCGTGCCAGATTGCCGATCTGAAGGCGAGAGAGTCCATGCCAGCATGGACCCTACAGATTTTGTGAATCTGCTGCTAAAGCACGCGTCGTACCATATATCGCTCTAGTATTTTGTGGCCTGTAGCGGCACTTGCTTTTGCTGAAAGGCCGTTGCGCGTAGCCACAGCCCGACGCTCTCCGAGAGCAGATTGCCAATGAAGAGGCCATGGATCGGGGTCGTCACGAGAACAATGGTCACTACCATGCTTGCAGGTGTCATGTAAGTGAGCAGCGTGGCGCCTATCTTGAGTATAAGTAGTACGATCCAGATGGCAATGCTTACCACTCCCGCGCGTTGAGCTAGCACTATGCCCCTCGCTTCGTCGATGCGCAGGTGATACAACAGCGAGCGAAAGCCACCCAGTACCAGCCCTGGCAATAAGCCCGCTCCAAAGAGCGCGAGCAAGAGGAGGACACTGGCCTGATCCTTTGCCACCTCTGTTGTTATGTTAGTATAGGTATACCATACCAGGAGCGCGGGCATGATAAAAATCTGAGGAAACTGAATTTTTCGCGCCTGTAGCTGGCGCACTACCATATATGCCATGACGGCGATGGCGACAATAATGATTATATATTGCTGCGACATATGCTCTCACCTCAAATCACTACCTTTCGGAAACCTGAGCGCGCTTGTCCCCGAATGGGGGGAGCGCTAGCCACGAGAGTGGCGTTGGTTGTCCGTATAAAAGGTTTTCTTATGAAGAAGTATTTTCTCTGATCTGAGAGCAAGTATACTGTCGCGGTCCCGCTTTGCCATCGCTGAAGGGCAGGATCTTGTTCTCCCCCAAAAGGGGGAGTTAAGAGTTGGGAGCTAGGAGTTCAATTGAGCCATAAGTTGCCCATAGCTATAGGAGGCATTAGCCCCGCCCTGCTTATTTCCATTACCGTTGAGTACCTGGTCGCAGAGGGCGCGAATTTGTTGTAGTGTGGCCTGGTCGAAGGGATTCTGAGCGAGATTGATTGCCAGTTGATCCAGGCGGGAGACCCACTCACGGATATTTTCCAGAGTGGTTCGTGCCTGCTCGGCGTGCTGCTTGATGGTGGCGCTGGAATCGCTTTGTGTGGCTGCCAGCGAGACATGCATCAGGCTCATCTCGATATAGGCCCCCGCTCCTACAAGGCCAAAGCCGTCGCCTGCCTGCGCAATCTGCATTGTTGCGCACCGGGAGGAGAGTGCGGCGTAGTGCGCTCCTCGCGTTCCCTCGACGATATTGAGTATATTCTGTGCGACACAGCGTACTGCCTGAGAGGGCAATGTGCGATTTTTAAGGAGGGTGGCCTGGGCGTTGAGCTGCCGCGCCTGCTCGCGTAGTCCGACCAGTAGTCCGACCTGTCCGGGTGTTTCGTCCAGGTGGACCAGCAGGTGACGTAGATGCACAAAGGCAAGCGGGGGAAGTCAGCCTTAAAGACGATTTTTCCTGTGGGAACGGTGACCTTGCTACTTTCTTGAGTGACCTGGATGCGGTTCCCCAGGCTAAGCAGATTGTTTGCTCCCAGCGTCCGTTGCAGGACAAAGTCTGTCCCGCGTGGCATCAATTGGCCCAGTGGAGTAATATGCTCCGCCTCATCGTCGATGAGCCAGGCCTGGTAGGTCGCATTATCGGCTGGAGCGTTGAGCTGCTTGAGCGTAATGGTCACGCGGTTGCTTTTGCCTGGTGTTTGTGGATCATCCGTGAAGGAGACTTCGCCCTGAACCTGGGTGCGGCTTTGACTGTTAAAATCGCGTGAGAGGCGATAGCCACCAATCGAACGGGTTTTGATCAGAGCATAAGCGCCTACACCAATCGAGCTAATCAATAACGCGATGGTAATGAAAATAAGCATGGAGCGAAAGAAGGTGTTGTGCTGTCCCCGAGGAAGCCCGGTGATAGGCTCGGCCAGGGCGAGGTGTAGCGCGGAGGGTGAGAGTTCTTTTCTGGCGAGATTGATCTCAGGAAGCTCCCTGGTGACATATTGCCTCTTCGCTTGCATTTCATTATGGTGAGGGACAAATGCGTTGCGTGGCCCTGTATGTCCTGGTCGCAGGTCGAACTCTATGCCTGATGCGGCTTGTGGCCCTGGTAGCGGAGCGTGTACTATGGGTCTCTCCATAGTGATACCACGCCCTGCCTGGCCTGGTACGATGGCGAGGGGGGCTGGCTGCCGCTGCGACAACGGCTCTTGTTTGGAGTGCAGGCGCTGCCCACAATGGCCACAGAAGATGGCCCCTGGCTCCATTTCCTCACGACAAATAGTACATTTCATGATGACTACCCCTGGCTTCCCAGTAGCTATTTCTCTTTACCTCCTGGATGGGGGAGGTTCAGAAATATCTGTAATATGGCAGTATAGTGGTTATCTTTTGACTCTTCAGGTTTCTGGTACTTTGTTAATAGTTATGTTGTGTTTGTTGGTGGCACATGACCGGAGGCCATGTGCCACCAACAAACACAACAATTATTATTTTTAATCTGCTGGGAGTGCGTGAAAGACGGTGATAAGTAGTTCCATGATGCTGTGGTAGGAGATGATGAGCAGGGCTCCGCTAGCCAGGACGATGTGTATGGTGCGCCAGCGACGCATGAAGAGCTGGGCTGCTTGCTGGCGGTGGAGCGAACCCAGTAATTTTGTGCGTTCGTTGAGAGCCTCGGAGGCGCGTTGGAAGTCATGTCGCTCGCTTGAGGGGAGTGCGGTCTGGTATGACGCGCTATTAGGTGCAGATCTGGTTTGTGCCAGGTGTTCGATGCAGTACCCTTTGAAGGGGGCGGACTTGCCCGCGCATAGGCGTTCAACCGTTTCCTCCAGGAGGGTAATACGCTCCTTGACGCCCTGGACGATACCTACCCCGTTGGTTGCAGCCTCATAGGCCAGGCGGCACGTTTGCCACTGGTCAAGCAGACGACCAGTAATGCCGCTAAGGACGAGGAAGATCAGGGCGAAGAGGGCGGCTGGCCCCGCCTTGGCCTGGATCAGGTCACCCGCGCTTTGTACGAAGTCGTGTGTGATATAGGCATAGTTTTCGTGCAGGAGCGCGACCAGGATCGTGATGATTCCCAGCCAGGTGTGCATCCAGAGCCAGTTCTGCACTTTTCCAGGCAATGCGCGCACAAAGCGTCGGCGCAGGCTATAGCTCGCGCTCAGCAGGACCAGGGCGAAGGCGCAAATGCCAAAGATGCGGAAGGGATCAAGCGCTGGTTCCGCGTCCTGTCCGTTATGGATGGCATAGGCGCTCCAGGCGAAGAGGAACAGGTAGAGTGCGCCACTTCCCAGGAGCCAGAACCACTTCCCGCGTGAAGCGGGGGCGCGCCAGAGTTTTTTATACGTCTGCTGGCCTGCCATTTTATTTGCTTGTGAGGGGGATTTGGGTAGACTGGACATGCTTGCTCCTACTTCAAAAGAATCTCTTCGGTCGAACCAAAGAAGGTGCGCGGATTAACACGAATGGCCGCGCCCGTGGGGCAGGCCTGGACACATGCCTGGTCGTTATAGCCAGCGCAGAGATCGCATTTGACGGCAATTTTCTTACGTATCTCCTCCGCGGGGTCGAGTGGAGAGGTATTGTCCAGGGGACCAGGCGTGGTCAGGATTGGCAAGAGTTTGCGTTTCTTGCTGGAGAAGAAGGCGCTAAAACTTCGCCAGAGATCGCCCTGGTGCTGTGTCTGCTGTTCTTCCAGGTCGACGATAGAGATGTTGTCGTAGGGACAGCGCTCGGCACAGATACCGCAGCCGATGCAGCTCTCAGTAATGTAGACTTCGCCGCTGGGCAGGCGAGCGATCCCCGCGCGGCTACAGAGCATGCAGACGGGATCCTGACATTGGCGGCAGGCGGTGGCAATGCTGATATTGCCTACTACCAGGCCGTTGCGGTTCATGCGCGAATGCCCATGGCGGCGCTCGCAGGCCTCCTCACATTCATTACAATGAATGCATTTGGCCAGGTCGATGACCAGCACCTCGGTCCCCTCGATGACGCCATCGTCCACCAGCGCGTGCAATCCGGCGCGAGCGGCGGCATTGGAGGTAGTGCTGGCAGCTGGCTGTTCCTGGTCAAATTGGAAAGGCTCAAAGATCGCGCTCTGGGCGGCCAACTTGGCGTCATTATAGAGCTGGAGCTGCTGCTGAAAGCGCTTTTTGACCTCGGGATAGCGGCGGAAGAGGCTGAGCAGTTCGCGGCGCGGAACTTCGGCCACGGTCGTGCGCGTGATTGCTGAGACTTTGACCGCGCGCTGGTCTCCCAGCATGTCAAGTCCTCCAGCGAAATAGTCGCCGTTCTGGCGATAGGCGATAATGCGCTCTTTGCGCCCCTTGCCAGGGGGAAGCTTGCGTGCTACCTTGACGAAGCCATCCAGCAGCAGGTGCAGGGTCTCGCGCTCGGGCTGGTCCTGGCTCTCTTCGTCAAAGAGTTGCTCACCGCGCTCATAGCGGCGCGTAATGGCCTGTTCTGCCAGGTGACGTAGATCGATTGTGGCGATGCCTTGCAGGAGTGGTAGGCGCCTGAGCACGGCTTCGATAGAGCGTTCCAGATGGAGCGACTCAAAGAAGACTCTGACCTCCGGCACGATCTCCATCAGGCGCTGGACGACCTGCTCGGGAATGACAAGCAGGGCGCATTTGCCGATGGCGTAGGCGCTGGTCTGCCGCGTCTGTCCGCTGAGCATTTCATGTTCGCCGAAGTATTCGCCTCGGCGTAGGACGGCGAGGGGCAGCCCTGCCTCGCCAGGACCTGTCGAGGAGATCTCCACGCGCCCGCTCAAAATAAGCACGAGGTCGCGGCCAAACTCTCCCTCGCGCATAAGCCAGCTCCCAGGTTGTGTGATACGCAGTTGTGAGGAATTGACCAGGTGCAGCAGGTAGTTATCAGGAATAAGCATCTCGTCGCCGAGCATTGGCTGCTCACGCAGGCGCGTAAGCAATTGTGAGACGCTCCAGCTTTTGGGCAGCATATCGCGCACACGCTCAATATCTGCCTTGTTCTCCCAGGATGTTCCCAGGCGTTCTTTGAGTGAGAGCATCAGCAGGTCGCGATGGTTATCCACTGGACAGACGGGGACGCAGGAGCCACAGAGGACGCATTCGTCGGTGAAGCGAACGAGCAAAGGCGAAAGCTCATCATCGATCGTGGCTTTATTGAGTTCGGCGATACTAATTTTTGATGAGAGGGGAACCGGGCAGGCACGCATGCAGCGATCACATCCAATACACATGTCGATCTCAAAGCGAAGCTGCTCAGGCGTCAGTGGCCGAAGAGCGCGTTGTAGCTCAGTACCTGGAACTGGCTGCACCTCTTCTGGCCGAGAGGCTTTAAATCCTTGCATCGGCTATTCCTTGCTCTCTATGTCTAGTGGCGCGCTACAACTGGCACAGAAGCGAGCCTTCTGCGTGTTCGCGATGCCACAACAGCGGCAAATGACCAGGCCCGGCAGGGGTGTGGAGCGCTGGTGCGCAGCCTCTTTGTATGCTACCAGCTCTGTGAGCACCTGGAGTGCGGGTATCTTCTCGGTTTTGCCCACACTCCCCGCTGTCGCAGTAGCGAAGCGCCGCATCAGCCCTCCGGTATTTCCTTCCATGCCCATGAGTGGGATGGGAAGTTTTTCAGAGATTCCCTTTAGAGGGGCTAGAGGGGCGGTGTCGGGCCCGTCATGGGTATGGCACAGACAGATAAAGCGTGCGCGGCTGCCAAAGCTGATCTCTTCATTCTCTTGAAGAAAGTGTACTGAGCGTGGCGGCATGCGGTATCCATTGATAAAAATACCGTTGGTGCTGCCCAGGTCGCGCAGGACGTAGCGCCCATCGGTGAAGAAGATCTCGGCATGCGTACGCGAGATGGTCTCCATATCCAGCAGCAGGTGGGAACCAGGCTGGCGCCCAACAAAGAGCTTCTCGCTCTTGCTCAGTTGTAGGGGTTGGATATGTGCCCACTGTGAAACGTTCGTGTCGGGGACCAGGTACCAATCGATTCTCTGTGGCTTCTCTTCTGGCTTGAGCGCTGGCTTTTTATCGGTTGTAGGCAAAGGGGACGCGATAGCAGGCCTGGGCTGAGCGCCAGGTTGCTGCTGCCGCGCGGGGGTGGTACCTTGTTCGGGTGTGGCTGCCCTGGCTTTCCCGGCGAGGTTCGCCCCCAGGAGCGGCGGGGGCACACCCTGGCTATCCAGCCAGTTGTTTAGGTTAAAGTCAGGGAGGAAGAGACAGAACGCGATGGCACCCATTTGTACACGGTGATCGATGGCCCGTTTGAAGGCCAGAGCCTGTGCCCGATTGCCTAGCCCCAGCATCCCAATGGGAACGCCATTTTTGAGCAGGACCTTGCGATAACTGCGTGGCTCGGGGTCCGCGATGATCTCCTGAAGCCCCTGGCCTCCGCTTGGGTATGTGTGTCCGGTCGCGGCAAAGGGCAGGCCATAGAGAAAGGTGGCGTTGTAGAAGGTTTGCGCCTGGAAGGAAGGCGTATCGTGCTGTGGATCGAGCAGATCCAACATGCTATAAGCGGCGGTTCGCGCCTGTTGAATGGCGGGATACCACTGCCCCAGGACGCGCATGCGCTGGGTAAGGGGGTCTTGGATCTCGACTATATCCCCGGCTGCGTAGACGTTAGGAGTGCTGGTACGCATGAAGGCGTTGACGTGTATGCCTCTACCATGAGCGATGTTGCTCCCCTCGATGCAGTCGAGATTGGGTTCAATGCCGATAGCACAGATGAGGAGATCGCAGGGCAGGGCCTCGCCCGAGGACGTCAGGAGCGCGTGTACCCTGCCCTGACGTCCCGTAACCTCAGCAATTTCTGTCGCGCGCCGTACTTGTACGCCATCGCGGCGCTCCTGCTGTAATACTAGGTCCGAGGCCGTTTCATCCAGGATCTCTGACCAGAGCGTGCGTTTGCGGACCAGGTGCGTGACTTCATGCCCCTGCTGACGCAACGTCTCAATTGTTTCCAGGGCCAGGGTGCCACTGCCACAGACAACGATATGGCGCGCGCGCGGCAGATAGCCCATGAGCTCCTGGTAATCTTCCAGGTTACGCAGGGTTACGACGCCCTTCAGGTCGTTGCCCTGACATTGTAGGCGCGCCGGTCGCGCTCCACAGGCCAGGAGGAGGCGTGAGTAGCGGAGCTTTTTCCCACTCTTGAGCCGCACATACTGCTGCTGTGTATCCAGGCCCACTGCCGGGTCGGCGTAAAAGTGGATATCGTGCTCCTGGTAGAACGTCTCTGTGCGTGCTGGTAGCCTTGTTTCATCGAGTCTTCCCGCCAAGTAGTCCTTTAGCGCGGGACGGTACAGGACAGGTTGTTCATCGTTGCTGAGCATGACGATAGCGGCCGAGGTATCCTCTTGACGTAATACCTCGGCTGCCGTAATCGCGGCAATGCCATTGCCGATGATGACATATCGCTTCCCCACCTGGTTGCTCATTACCCTTTGCCCTCTTTCAAAGCGACTCTTCTCCTCTTGTGATTATTATATGGGCATGTGCCTATCTGCTATCGTCATCCTTGCTTGCATGTGCCTTGCCTCAAGCCATGGCAATAGTGCCATCGGCATTAACCATAATCTGCACCTTCTTAAGCGGCGTCATGGCGGGACCCTGAAGGACACTGGCATTATTCGCGGGATCGAAGACTGCTGAGTGACAGGGGCAGACCAGATGTTTGCTTCCTTGGTCATAATGTACAGCGCATCCCTGGTGTGTGCAGGTTGAATCAAAGGCGACGAATTTGGTATTGGGCAGATGGATCAATACCCCTGGATTCTTTTGGTCAGGTAAAGTAAACGTAATTGCTTGATTGATTGGGATATCTCCGGTATGTGCCAGGACTTTTCCGTTCATGGGCTTGGGAGCCTGTGTCGGTTGTGCAGCCTGTGTTGGCTTGTTCTGCGCGCGTGGAGGCTGAGTACTGGTTGCCTTGGGCTGTCCTGCCTGCGGCTTTGTGCCAGGCATCGGTGCTGTGGGATGGATCACATGCGCGCTGAGCATATTCACGCCCAGAGCTGCGATGGTGACCGCGGCGGCTGTCCCGCCGCCAACTGCGAACAGCGTTCGCCTCGAGATCTGCTTATGGGGCACGCCTTCACCTGCGGGAGTCACTGGACGTGAAGCGTGCCGCTGTGCTCGGCCATGTTCGGTGTCGATTTCGTTTGCATCCCTGCCCAGGGAATGGTTGCTCGCGGCCTGTGATGTGTTTTGCATCAGTGCTGCGACCGCTGGGAGGCGCTCGGGGGCGACGACCTGGTAGTATGCCTGTAGGACCTCGCCTGGATGCCGGTAGCGCATCTGGGGTTCCTTGGCCATAGCTTTAAGTAGAAGTGCTTCTAATCCCTCGGGTGGCTCTGAGAGCCAGGCGCTTAGGGATGGTACCTCGGCATAGAGGTGCTGGCGCATGACCTCATTGCGCGAGCGACCCTGAAATGGAGGCTGGCCTGTGAGTAAACGGAAGATGATCGCTCCCAGGGCATAGATATCTGTATAGGCACCTACGGATCTACCAAGAAGCTGCTCGGGCGCGCTCGACTCGCTATCGCCTTCAAAGGTATGCTTCTCGCTCCGTATGGCGAGGCTCAACTCGCGTATGCGTAGCAGGCCAAACTCGCCCAGGAGGAGATGCCGGTTGTTATGCAGGAAAATGTTGTTGGTCGAAAGGTTACGGTGCAATACGGCGTGCTCATGGGCATACTCCAATGCAGAAACGATCTGTTCCAGGTATTGTCCCACGATACGCAGGTCGGAGGGAACGTTGCGCGCCAGTAGGGTGCGCAAGGGCACGAGCGAGACATAGGGATAGACCAGGAAAGGCATCCCCTGAAAATTGCCGTAATCCAGAAGAGGCAGGATGTGTTGGTGCTCTAGCTTCGCCACCTGGCTGGCCTCCTGTTGGAAGCGACCCAGGTATATCATGTGATTCTCGGGTGGAAGCGACACTCTGGCTGGATTGGCTGCGGATTCAAAATCCAGAAGGCGCAGCATGACGCTCCGTCCCTCGCGGTTGTGAGCGAGAAAGACAGGACCCCATGGATGTTCTTGTAAGACCTGTTTTAACTGGTAGTTGCCTACCGTCGTCCCTGCCAATCTGGCATTGGTAAGGCTTTCAACCATTTGGCACCTCTCAATACGCATTGGTATATTCTGCTACATGAATCAATCATAGCAGAGTATAACTGAGGTTAAACAGGAACTGCATAGAAAGTATTACTCATTTCCTACAAATCAGATAGATAACTCAAAATCTTAACCAGGATTCGTCGAAAGGATAAGAGGCGATACATGTGTAGCACGCTGGTCAGGTGTGTGATAGCAGACTGGCGGGGCCAGCCTGCTATCACACCCTTTATCCTTGCTGCTGGTGTAGGACTTCGTAGAGCATCAGGACAGCCGCGTTGCCGACGTTGAGCGAGTCGGCGCGTCCGCGCATGGGAATGGAGACGCTCAGGTCATGGCACGCGAACCAGTCCTCTGAGACGCCTTCTCGCTCGTTGCCCATCACGATAGCTGTACGCGCGCTATAGTGGGCCTGGCGAAAGCTGACCCTGGCCCGGGGGCTGGTCGTGACGACCTGGTAGCCATAGCGCTTGAGCCAGGCATAGGCCGTCTCTACATCGCTCTCGATGATAGGTAACGTAAAGAGCGAACCCATACTGGCGCGGACCAGCTTGGGATGCGTCAGGCGCTGGCGGCTCTGTGTGATGATAATTCCATGGGCGCCTGCGCCATCGGCACTGCGAATAACCGTGCCAATATTCCCAGGAATTTGCAGTCCATCCAGGATGAGGAGCGTCCCTTTCTGGCGCGGTTTGAGGTGAGACAAGTCGTATCGCCGCAGGCGCACCATGGCTGCCAGTCCATCGGGACCCTCCCAATCGACCATGCTGCCTAAGACCTTCTCGCTGACCTGGTAGAGGTGTACCTTGCGCGTGATGGCTAGTTCTATGAGAGCCATGCCATCGCTTCCTCGTAGTCGTTCAGGGCAGACGAAGAGGCAAGAAAGCTCTAAGCCAGCCTCCAGCGCTGCCTGGATTGGCCCTAGCCCTTCGAGGGTTATCAGGTGCTCTGGATTGTGCTTTGTGTTATTTTTCAAGGCCAGGTACTGGCGTACATGTATATTATGTTGCCCGGCGGGCATAATCTGGTGCATATCCAGCATAGTAACCTCCTGTTGCTGGCCTGCCTCTGAGAAAAGAGGCGAGCCATTCTGTATCTGTCGTACTAACTAGAGTTCGTATAGGTCTCTTGCTCCTGGCAATCAGTGACCAGGAGCAGACTCAGTTTGTTTGTAGTCAGCGCCCAGGCGCAGGGTGGTCGTGCTCCAAATGGTGTGCCGAGCATACAGAAAAGACTCAGGTATAACATAGTGTCTATCTCCTTGCCAAAAACGCAGAGAAGCCGTGAAGGGTGGCTAAACGTCGCCACTCTTCACGGCTTCTTTTCTGATTAGACGAGGGAAGCGTAATTGCCCCTCTCCTTGCCTTTCTGGGCTTTTCAAGACCTTTCAAGATCTTTCAAGTCAAAAAAGGCAACAAAAAAACCGTGGCACTGACCATCTATGGCCCCACGGTAGGTACTATTCGAGCTTTGCGTCTTTAAAGAAATTCCTGCTTAGCTCAGGTCGTGTTCCGTCCTCCTGAAAAAGGGCATAGTATGGCCTTGGGCGACGGAATGGGCCTCGCCATATTTGCGCACTGTACACCAACTGCTCACAGGCAATTGTGTCAGGATCGCTTTTACCATACTCCTGGAGAACATGAAAACGTCTCTCTTTTCCTGAATAGCACAGACAATAACTACTGCAAGCGTAACATGCCAATTATGACTTGTCAAGCGGGAATAGGCATTCATGAGTAAAAGATATGTGTATGAAAAATGGAGCCAGGCTCCATTTTTCATACACATATCTTTTACTCATTACGTTTGACGATAAGGGCCAGGCAGGCGGTAAAGCTGTGTAGGAAGGGGCGGTCGCCAACTGGCCCGATTTCACCATTGCAGAAGAGGCCAATAGTTGGCAGGGGTCCCAGGATCTCTTCAACCATGCCCGCGTCGTGATTGGGGGTGGGAAACAGGCTTTCGCCACGCCCGTTGCAGGTGCAGAGGATGCCGCTGACGACCTGGTACGCCTCGGCTTTCTTGAGGCGGTAATGAAGCTTATTAAGGAGTTCGCGCAGGTCTAAGTCCGCGGTCTCTGAATCGCGCATCTGGAATTGGATGGTCTGGCCGACGCGTGGCTGCGCGCCGATTGCCAACGCCTTGTTGCGCCGGTCGACGCCGAGTAGATTGCGTATTAAGAAGCTGCCACGCCCAAAGCGCTCGCTGTACTCGTCCGCGGCCAGCCCAACCAGCAACAGGTTTCTCTGGGCGCGGATTTGCGCGGCGGGCGAGAGTTTCTGAAAGGTATCTACGAGCATGTCATAGGCTGGCCGGTTAGAGATGGTTTCGATCAGGCCATTATCCTGTACTTTAGTGATTGTCCAAGGTTCACCAATAGGTTCGCACCCCTGAGAGACGATTGAGAGAATCTTGTAGGGACCGCCAATTGCCAGGCCAATGCCACCATCGGTATAGACGGTATCGTTAAAGAAGAAATAGCAGGGCGAGTCTTGCATATCGTTTGAGGCCAGGCCACCCATCATAGATACCTGGGGATAGGCCCTGGCCAACGCGTCAATAAGAGACTCACTATTGAGATGGAAGGGATCGAGGAAGAGGAGCCAGCCATTCACGTCATCGAGCGGCACATCGAGGAGGGTTCGTAACTCTTCAGGGGTGTTAAACATCTCTACAATGTCTGGTGGCAAGCGAGTCGCGTGGAGCGTGGCTCCTGGCAGTGACATCGTCATGAGCGAGAGTGCTGGCACATCCTCCAATTCCATCCCTGTCCCTATAATACCCTGGCCCGAGCATCCCAGTACAATTGAGGCACCTGTTTCCTTTTTGATGATACGCAACATCTCCGGGAAATGTTCCTCATATTCGCCACTGGCAAAGAGTAAGGCTACATCGGCCTGGATATCGCATGTCTGCGCGAGTGCCTGGAAGAGGGCCTGGTCCCAAATCTCATCAGCTACAACGGCTTCCCTGGCGACTGGCATACCTGACTTCATAGTTCTCATTCTTCCTCATAAGTGAAAAAGATGTATCCCGCTAACTCGTTCCAAAGTTAGTATCGCACACGATTACGTCTAATAGCAATGAACACTATGAAGACACGAGAAAGCCCTCATTGTCTCTCGTCTTACAATGAGGGCTTTCTCGTCATATTTATCAGGTAGGAAGTGGTGAGCTTTTATGCTGGGAGTATAGCATGTTTCTTATAACCGATGTGTTAAAAAGGCATTAATATTTTTGCTTCCTATTGTTCTTCTGTGTCTTTCTTTTGTTCAGCTTTACGCGCCTCTTCCTGATCTTGTACATGCCTGGGGGCACGCGAGGTCATGGGATCAATAATGTTTTGGTTGGTGCCCTGCCCGCCTGAGGTATGGGGATCACGGTCTCCCATGCTGGTTTGGGGTTGGTCGGGTGTACGACCACCAATGCTCTGGCTGGCTTGTTGATCAACAGCGTTGATATTGGCCGCAGTGCTTCCAGAGCGGTTATCAGCCGTAGTACCACTACCGCGCTCACGCTGTTCCTCTTCAATGGCTCGACCGCCTGTGGCTCCTCCTTCAGGTGTCCCCATGCCACCGCGTGCGTTTCCAGAGCCACCCGCGGCACTATCGGGAATCATTCCTCCTCCAGCCGTTCCTAGATCGCGCGCGTTGCCTGTGCTGGTTTGTCCAGCCACTTCTTTGCGCTGGGAGGCTACCAGTTGCTCATATTGCGTAGCTTCTTCCTGGCGCTGTTGTTCACCTGGCTGAGGCGTATTATGGTCTGGCATGGCTCGTTCTCTCCTTTTACTCGCTTACCCTGGTTTGTCCTGACCAGCACTGACTAGTAATTGGTAGTAATTGGTGGCGCATCTATATGTGTACGCTTTGTACACGTGTCAGCGGCAGGCAAGGTGACTCCCCTGGCAAAGCAAGAACCGCTGTTCCCCAATTGCTCTAGAATATGGTATTACATAGAGAAGATGCTTATGCGTTTGCTGGAGTTGTAGAAATTAGAAATTAGAGATCAGAAACCAGAAAAGTGAGGCGTATATGGTTCCATCCAGGCATATGATTACCTTTGCGATTGATGGTATTCTCTTTGTATATCGTGTGGGGGGTGTTATTCTCCATAATGGTCGTGTTCTCTGTCAGCGCGCCGTCCGGACCACTCCCCCCTACTGGTTTCTCCCAGGTGGGCGTGCGGAACTGCTTGAATCTGCTGCCACAACGCTCCAGCGTGAGGTTGAGGAAGAATTGGACCTGACGCCAACGATTGTGCGTCCCCTGGCGATCATAGAGAACTTTTTTGGGCAACAGCCCAGGGCAACACATGAAATAGGTCTCTACTTCTTGCTCGACTTTCCTGAAGACGCATATATCTATCAACAATCGTCGCTTGCCTTGCGCGATAAAGACGGCTCTCGTGTCTCCTCAAATGAGGAGCTACTCTACTTCGATTGGCTACCCTTGGAGGAGATAGAGCGTGCGCCACTCTATCCACGAGCCTTGCATACACTTTTAAAAGATCTCCCAGAGCACTTTCAGCATATTGTCTCCCAATGAACAATGTTTTCTGGTAGAGGTGTGGTGAGCCTGAGTGCCGCATACGCGGCACTCAGGCTCACCACACCTCTACCAGAAAATACTTATCTATTTTGCGCAACTTCGCGTTGAAAAGCTTCTGTGCTCTTTTTTCCTACTTGACGGATCATACGTAAATTACATACAATCAGGCTGAGAGAAACATGGTATTCGTTGGTAGTGTGATACATAGCTAGTACACAGAGGAGGTTCTGGTGACGTCACAGGCTGGAGAAGAATGGCTGAGCTTGCGCGAGGCTGCGGAGATGCTTGGTATGCACCCCGCCACTGTACGCCTGTGGGCTGATCGGAATGAACTTCCATCTCGTCGTACCAGTGGCGGACACCGGCGCTTTCGGCGTACTGATATTGAGGCGCGTCTACGACAGGAGAGCGAGCTGAAGCCTAATGTCGCCTCACAGATGCTTATTCAGAACTTGATCGGGCGGGTCCGCCTCGATTTTACTGCTGGTACCCTTGGCCGGTTCTCCTGGTATCAGCATTTTAATGAGTCCGCGCTGAATGCCTATCGTATGTTGGGGCGACGGGCACTGGATTTACTCTTGCGTGGTCTGAATGATCCCGCTCATAAGGAGGATCTGCGCCAGGAGGCCATCCAACTGGGGACCGAGTATGGCACAGTGACGCGCAAGGCTCATGTGCCAGTGGCGGACGCGGTGCGTGCCTTCCTCTATTTTCGTACCATCATGGATGAAGCGGTGCTGCAACTTGCCGAGGTGCGCGGTGCACGCGAACAGGATATTCCCTGGCTGGAGAGCCTGTACCAGATTCAAACCATCACCAACGAAATTCTTCCCGCGCTGATCGAGGCCGCGGTCACGCCCGAGTCGCCTTCTTTTTGAAAAAATAGCTACTTTTGATAGCGCTAACGGGTACTTATAGTATACGCCTTTATGTCAGGTGTCACATTTCTTCCACTGTCGCGTCTTACTTAATAAGGGGGACTTTGTTTTGTGCTGGCCAGAAGAGCTTTTTGCGCGCTTTTACACCCTTCCTCCTGTATATATTCTCAAAGTTAAAAATAGTTATCGCCTGAAAAGATATTATTAATTCTGAACCTCCTTGTTTACTGTGTATTTTTTTCGCAGCTACGTGCGGATACTTTCTCTATTCTGTTATCTGCATCTAAGGGGTAATATCAGGGGAGCATAGAATGTCACCAGATCAAAGAAAAAAGGAAACCAGCTCTGAGCGGTCTCCGGCTTCATCGGAAGCGATGGAGCAAGGACTGCCCGCCTCACCATTGGAAGAGCAGACTCAAGAACAGCAGGAAAATAACTCTGAACAGAAAATAGAGCAGGCTTCTCAAGAAGTCTCTCCCCGTTTAGAAGACTCGGAAGACTCTGACATCGATGATGATGACGCTCCAACCGTTCCTGGCTTACCCGCAATTGGCCGTGTGCCCAGGTCCACTACTCCTGACGTTACCTCGCCTGCCCATAAAGAGGAGCCCGACGCTGCTAGCTCTACTAACGTGAGTGAAAAGGCTGTGGCTGCATCAGAGAAGCATTCCCAGCCGGAGCCGCAAGCGGAGGTTTCCGCCTTGCCTGCTAATACAGAGGAGCCACAGGTAGTCGAATCCAAGGAAGAAAGCCTATCGCAGGAGTCGGCGCCGTCTGAGGATGACGCTGAACAGGATATCCCAACTGTGCGTATCTCGCCAGCAACCATACAAGAGGCGACGTCACCAGAAGCGCCACTGGCGAACGAGAGCGAGGAGCATCCAGCCACGCAGGCTGAGGAGCAGGTAACTTCTGCCTCAGCTCCAGAAGAGCAATCCGAGCCTGCTGAACCGAAAGCGACACCTGGTATTGCTCCTGTACGCCGTCCCAGGGCAGAGACCTTTATTTCTACGCGGCAGCAACGGGCTGTGCGTGCTTTTGAGAAGCGCCAGTCTCGCAACCAACCTGCAACGACGAACACCGAACCCAAAGGGACATCACCCGCGGAGCAGCCCCAAAACGACCCATCCGGTCCAGATATCACAGACGCACCCACTCGCGAGCTCACGGCGCCAGAAGCCTCAGCGAAGCCAGCTAATCCGCCTAAACCTGCTATGCCAGCCTCGGTACCACGTCGCCCGGGCGCGGGTGCCTCCAGGCGCAGCGACAAAAAGAAGCTAGAATCACCCGTTCCCCCTTCCAATAAAGTGAGCGCAAGCGAGTCACAGGGGGCAGAGGCTCAGCCTGGAGCCGTAAATAGGCAGAAGATTGCTGTCGCCCAGCGAGAGGCCCATAGAGATGAGGCTCTTGAACAGGCAGCCTCGCTTTCGCCTGAGGAAGTGATTACCGCCTCTATGGTAGGCTTGCCGGATGAAGAGTTGGCGCAAGAGTACCGCAGACATCTCGTGCGCCGCCATCATCGCAAGATATTACGCGTGGCGCGCTGGCACATTCGGCGTAATCATTTGCAGAAAAAGCAGACCCGCAACAATGTCCTGGTTGGAGCTTTCTCCGTCCTGATGGTCCTATTGATTGTCTTCCTGGCCCTGAGCGGTACGGGAGCGTACTTTGGTTATCGTTTCTACAGCGATACCCAGGGACGTTACCTGGGGCGCGTGCTTAGCCTGCACGAGCTTTTGCCCAAGGATAATCTGAAGGTCTACGATAGCAAAGGGACATTACTAGGGCAGCTAGCTGATAATGGTGTGCATACATCGGTGAAATTGCAAGATGTCTCGCCCGACCTGGTAAATGCGACCATCGCGGTTGAGGATAAAAACTTCTGGACGAATCCTGGCGTAGACATTGCGCGTATCCTTCAGGCCGCGCTTGATAACCTGAAGAGTGGGCACGTCGTCGAGGGTGGCAGTACAATTACGCAGCAGTTGATCAAGAAGCTGGTTGTGGGTGACAAGGTAGACAATGTGCGTAAGCTTGAAGAGATCATCCTGACGCCCCAGGTCAATGACGTCTACACCAAACAAGATATCATGGAGATGTATCTCAACACCATCTACTATGGGTCTCAGGCCTATGGTATCGATGCCGCCGCGAATATGTACTTTGGTTTGCAGGATAAACCAGGTTTACCAGCCTCAAAGCAGCTCGACCTGGCCCAGGCAGCGATGCTTGCTGGCCTACCTCAGAACGGCGATTACTATAATCCCTGGAACTATCGCGCGCGCGCGACGGACCGTATGCATCTAGTGCTGGACTTGATGGTAAGTCAGAAAAATATCACAAAGGCCCAGGAGAGTGCCGCTCTGAAGGAGGCCGGGCAGAAGGATTTCTTCAAACATTCGCCCGATATGGGCCTGCTCGCGCCTCACTTCTTCTACTTTGTGCTCAGCCAGTTGCAAAGCATGACGCATATGAGTAAGGAGCAGCTCTCGCGCTCTGACATGAAGGTCACAACCACGCTGGATATTGCTCTACAAAATAAGATTCAGAAGGTAATGACGGATCATACCGATGAATTGCATACGTATGGTATCTCCAACGCCGCCGAGGTGCTTATGGACCAGCACACCGGCGCGATCATCTCGTTGCTGGGGAGCCTGGACTACAATAATAACTCTATTGGCGGCAAGTTTGACGTCGCGACTCAGGGCTGGCGCCAGCCTGGCTCATCCTTCAAGCCCTATGTCTATGCCCTGGCGATGCAGTCGAAAGGAACCTCGCCCGCACAGGCGGTGAATGATGTCCAGACGCGTTTCCCCACGCCAGGGGCTGAAGACCCATACTGGGAGCCTAAGAACTATGACCTGAAGTACCATGGTCCGATGACGCTACGTTGTGCTTTACAGAACTCGCTCAATATTCCAGCCGTACGCGTGCTCCAGCAGGTTGGAATCAATAATGCCGTGGATAAGGCCAAGGAGATGGATCTCTCCTATGAAGGAACACCTGGCCTCTCAATGGTCCTGGGTGGCTTGAGCGTTCATCTGCTTGACCACGTCTCGGCCTTTGGTTCCTTTGGCAATAACGGAGTCCATGTGCCCTACTACGCCGTACAAAAGATAGAGTACATGAGCACTGGCAAGGTCATCGAGCACCAGCAGACTAAGGGCAAGCAAGTCTTTAGTCCCCAGACAGCGTATATGATCTCGAATGTGCTCAGTGACAATCAGAGCCGCCTACCCGAGTTCTTTGATTGCAATCAGTTGCAGTTGTATTCGAACTCAGAGCAGTCATGCTATGCGGGAGATCGTGGGGCAGTCCGTCCTGCCGCCGCGAAAACCGGTACCACCAACGACTTTCGTGACAACTGGACGCTTGGCTATACCACTGACTATGTCATGGGGGTATGGGCAGGCAACAACGATAACTCACCGATGTCTGATGGCACAACGGGTGTTGTTGGCGCCGCGCCAATCTGGCACGATGCGATGTTGCTTGCTGAGAAAGGGAAACCCATTCGCGACTTCTCGGTTCCGGGTGGCCTGGTGCGGACCACGGCGACAATTGATGGTATTACGTCGACCGACTGGTTCTACTCCGATAAGGTGCCTAGTGGCTATGACTCGACCAATGGTCAGTCCTGGAGTCCACAGTCTCTGCTACAGGATCCCACGGATAACAACCAGAATCCGCCGCCTGGAGGCGATAAAAACAAAGATAAGGGTAAGACCAAGTATACGCCTTACTGTCCCAGCTTCTCGTATACTGGCAACCCTGGCGCTGGCGGTTGGTAGCACCTATAGCGTTGAGTTCTGGAGGTGCGCAGCCAGTCATGGCCGCATCTCCCAGGGCTCATATCCTTTGTCTGCAAGCAGCTGAGTTAAAACAGGATTATTATATCTAATTGTACCGTTACGCGCTGGAGGCGTTACCACCCTTTTTGTGTTCCGTTAAAATAGACAGTTTGCTGTACTCTATTTCTTTGTGAAATTGCTCACATTTTTTGCGTGCACCAGAAATACACTTATTTTGTCGTTGCACATCCGACTGCTCAGAAGTTAGAATAAGTGTGGGAAAGAGGGGATGGACTGGGTATTCATTGCTACAAATTGCAAGATACAGAGTATATCTATCTTTTTTAGCGACTCTATCTGTATGGTAAAAGAGTAATGCGAAATTTTTATTGTTCCTGCTACAGGTCTTTTCTCAACCTGTCCGTGAAAGTTGATTTATCACCAATCCAGTGTATAAATAGAAAGATTAAATAGAAAGAGGTTGCATTATGCAGGATGAGCAGCAGCGCCCTGAGCGAGCGCAAGCTTCAGCGACAACCTCGCAAGAAGCTTTGCATTCTACGCTGACTGCGGCTAATGAGCCTACCCAAGCATCCGTTCAAGATCAAGCTCCAGGTAGTGAAGAGCGCAAAGGTCTGGTTGCTACCGCGGATGCACAGGTCGTAGACGCCGATGATGATCCAGGCAAAACCGCGAAAATGCGGGTGATCCTTCCCGCGAAGCTGCCCACACATTCCAGGGCCGCCGCCGCGCAACGCCTGAGTAATCTCCCACTCAAGGCGCCCCGTGGTGTTTACTATCCAGTGGCGCATTTGCTTCCCCTGGCACCAGGTTGGCGTACCAAGCGCCATATTAAACGCAAGGGGTTGCGCGAGAGTAATGAGCGCTTCAATGAAGCCGAGCGCAAAGGATCGCGCTGGGGCTTTATGCCGCTGGCCATCATTTTTATGGCTTTTCTGGTTGTTGCCGCCTCTTCTATTACTCTGTATACGGCTCTCTATAATTCAACTGAGCAGCTCTATGGGAGTAAGGTAACGACGCTGCCGGATATATTACCTAAAGATAATCTGAAAATGTATGACGATCAGGGGCAGATGATCTATCAGATGATCGATGATGGTGTGCAAACATCTGTTCCCTATTCGCAGCTCTCGCCTACGCTTATGCATGCGACCATTGCCATTGAAGATCAGTATTTCTGGTCGAATCCAGGATATGATATCACTGGTATTGTGCGCGCGGCACTTGATGACATCACGGCTCATGACACGGTCTCAGGTGCCAGTACGATTACGCAGCAGTTGATCAAAAATACGATCCTTGGTCAGCAACGGACGGCTATCCGTAAATTGCAAGAAATCTTGCTGGCACCAGACGTAACACGCTACTATACTAAAGAGCAGATCATCACTATGTATCTCAACACGATCTACTATGGTGATCAAGCCTATGGGGCCGATGCTGCCGCACAGATCTACTTTGGTTTGGAGGATAAGCCGAATTTGCCGGCGGTCAAGCAGCTTGACCTGGCACAGTCCGCTATGCTGGCTGGCCTCCCTCAGAACGGCGACTATTATAACCCATGGCTGCATAAAGATCGTGCGCTTAACCGTATGAAAGATGTTCTGCATAATATGAATGTGCAGAACTATATCACCCACGCCCAGGAGCTACAGGCGATTGCCGAGGCCGAGCAAGAGGATTTCCTTAAGCCAATGCAGGTGCATAATGACCTGGCTGTGCACTACTCTGCTTATACCCTGCGCGAGTTGATGGACAAGCTGCATTTAAAGGCTGGCGACCTCTCACGTTCAGGACTTACGGTCATGACGGCGCTCGATCTGGCCAAGCAGAACCAGGTGCTGAAGATCGCGCAGAAGCATATCGCCGAGAATGCCAAAATTCATAATATGTCTAACTCGGCTGTGGTGGTGATGAACCCCCATGATGGCTCACTATTGACCCTGGTAGGCAACATTAATCCCAATGATCCCAAGTCGGGAGCCTTTGACGTGGCCAGCCAGGGCTTACGCCAGCCGGGTTCATCTTTCAAGCCTTTCATCTATGCGACCGCCTTTAATAAGGGCGTCAGTCCAGGTGATCATGTACAGGATGGTCCGCTGACGATTAACATGTGCTGTGGACTGCCAGCCTATCAGCCAACGAACTACGACATGAAGTATCACGGCAATATTACCTATCGCTATGCCTTGCAGAACTCGTTCAATATCCCTGCCGTCAAGCTGCTGATGCAGACGGGGGTTGATCCCGCGCTACAGATGGCGCTTAACCTGGGAATTACAACGTATGCAGGTGTACCTAACTACACGATGGTGCTTGGTTCGCTGAGCGTGCACCTGACGGACATGGTCTCGGCCTATAGTACATTTGCCAATAGTGGTAAGCACGTCACGCCGCATGCGATTACTGAGGTGCGCGACTCGCAGGGCAAGGTGGTGTATCGTCCCGATATGAACGCCAAGCGTGTGATTAGCCCGCAACTGGCATACCTGATGGCAAATGTGCTTAGCGATAACAATTCGCGTACCTTCGAGTTCGGTAAGTGTAGCGTGCTCTACCTGTACTCGACCTCGCAGTCGCAGTGTTACGCTGGCAATCCCGGCCCCATTCGTCCCGCGGCTGTGAAAACCGGTACTTCCAACGACTTCCGCGATAACTGGACCGTTGGCTGGACGACCGACTACACAGTTGGTGTGTGGTCTGGTAACAACGATAACTCGCCGATGTTCAATGTCACTGGTGTTGATGGCGCCGCGCCTATCTGGCACGATACCATGCAGCTCTTTGAGCAGGGCCACGCCATCCGGAACTTTACAAATCCCGGTGGCCTCGCGCGCCGTGGCAATGACTGGTATATTCCTCAAGGGAAGCACTAAGAATTTAGTGTATACGAAAAAGGTCACGGTTCCTGGCATGCCGGGAACCGTGACCTTTTTGCGTGTTATGTTTACACGTTGATGGTCACGCCCAGGCGCTCCAGCAGGCGCCGGCTGACCTCTGCCCGGTGCTTGCGTGGCATACGAGCGGGATGGCTATGGGAGTCGGAGCCAGTGCTCTGTAGCAGATTGTGCTTGTGTACATACTCTTCGTACATGGCGATGGTCTCAGGGCTATGGTAGGGATGGTAGACCTCGATGCCATCTAAGGGAATCTCGGCGCGCAGGCGGTCCAGCAGCTCAGTATCATAGAACGTAAAGCCGCTCTCCTTACGTCCTGGATGGGCGATCAAGCAAACCGCGTTACTCTTATGCGCCGCCTCAACGGCCTCTGCCATATCCGCCATAATGCTGACAAAGCCTGCCTGTTCGATCATACGCAGGCCAGTCATACGGTCGGGCGCGTAGCCATGTTCTATGAGGAGGGTAATGTTATCCGAAGGACGGAAAAGTTTGCCGCCATGCTCTGCCAGGACCTCGGTCTCGCGAGGAAAGGCGTAGCCCTTGCTTACCAGTGCATCATGCACCTGGTGCGTGTTCTCCAGTTGCAGGCGCGCCACCTTCTCTGTAACCTCTTGCACTGCGTTCTGTGCCGGATCGAAACCGTAACAGAGCATATGGGCCATGTACCCATTCCACTTGCAGGTGATCTCTACTCCAGGCAACACAGGAAGCCCCTTGCTTGCCGCCAGCTCTCGAATTTCAGCCACTTTATCGACACGGTCATGATCAGTGACCGCAACCAGGTCAAATTTCTCCTCAACCAGGTAGTTAATTAACTGTTCGGCGGGCCAGCGCCCGTCGCTATATGTAGTATGCATATGCAGGTCTACAGCCGCCTCAGGAGATAAAACGAGATTATGTGTCGCCAACAGCCTCTGCTCCTTTACTTACTGCCAAAAACTTTAAGGAGGAAGATACCCTCCTCATGCCATACTGTTCATCGCTTTCATAGTATCACACTTGCTCGCTTGTGAATTGCGGCAAATTCGCAACAGATACGCGATAAGGCTTTGACATTTGCACCGTATTATTGCTTTCAGAAGAGAGCGCAATGGAAGCCATGGGGAGCTTTCTCCATACATCTCAGCCTCTTCCTGTAGTCTTTCCCTGAGTACCATGCCTGTCCCCCTGCGAGCACAACTGTGATACAATAGCCTGGACCCCGAAATAGACCTGGAAAAATCATATCTTTCTTCCTCCCAGCCCTCTCGCAGGGTACGCAAACCTATAGAACTAATGGACCGACTAGCTAGATAGCTGACGACTTGAAGCCTGATCTGGAGCGTGATGATGTTGGAACAGATAAACTTACTCGATGGACTCAATGAACCGCAGCGCCAGGCTGTAACCACAACACAGGGACCTGTGTTGATCCTCGCGGGTCCTGGTAGCGGCAAAACGCGTGTCATTACACATCGTATTGCCTACCTGGTCCAGCATGAACACGTCTCTCCCTGGCATATCCTGGCCGTGACCTTTACCAATAAGGCCGCGCGCGAGATGCGCGAACGTATGGAGAAACTGGTGGGGGTGAGCGCGTCGAAAGACATGAGCATTGGCACCTTCCATGCCATTTGCGCACGCGTGCTGCGTATGGAGGCCGATGCGCTCCTGCCCCTGGGCCTGAACAAATCTTTTGTGATCCTGGATACCGACGATCAGCTTTCCCTGGTGAAGCAGGCCATCAGAGAACTGAACCTGGACGAGAAATTATATCGTCCAAACGCTATCCACGGCCAGATATCGCGCGCAAAGAACGAGATGCTTGGTCCAGACCAGATGGCGGAGCAGGCCCGCAAGTATAGCGAAGAGGTGGCCGCCCGCGTTTATAAAGTGTACCAGCGCTTGCTACGCGCCAATAACTCCGTCGATTTTGACGACCTGCTGATGCTTACCGAACAGCTTTGGCGGCGCGAGCCAGAAATTCTGCAACGCTATCAGCGCCATTGGCAATATATTCATGTCGATGAGTTCCAGGATTGTAACCTTCCACAATATAAGCTTATTCGCTTGCTTGGCAGCGGGACTGCCGACCGGCAAGAGGGGCTGAGAAACGTATGTGTTGTTGGCGATGATGACCAGATGATTTATACCTGGCGGGGTGCCAGTGCCGAGAACGTGGTGCGCTTTGAGCGCGACTTCCCGCACACAAAGGTGATCTTGCTGGAGCAGAACTATCGCTCGACGCAGAATATCCTGGATGCCGCCCAGGAGATCGTACAGCAGAATCGCCTGCGCAAGCAGAAGAATCTCTGGACCGCGCAGGGACAGGGCGAGAAGATCACCATCTACGAGGCCTTTAACGAAGAGATGGAAGGCCAGTTTACCGCGCATGAGATCATACGCCTGCTGGCGCGTGGAGACGTGGGAGGACGCGGCGATATCGCCGTGATGTATCGCACAAATGCCCAGTCGCGCGCCCTCGAAGAGCAGTTCCTGCGTATGAATATTCCCTATAAGGTCATCGGGAGCCGCAAGTTCTACGAGCGCAAAGAAATTAAGGATATGATCGCTTACCTGCGCCTGCTGGCCAATCCGCATGATGACCTGAGCTTTGAGCGGATCGTGAATGTGCCTAATCGCAAGATTGGGCCGAAGACCATTGGCGAGCTGAAGAAATGGGCCAAGCAACAGGGGATTTCGCTGTATGAGGCTGTTCAGCGTGTTGAGAAGCATACAACGCTGGGAACCGCCGCCCGCAACTCGCTCCAGAACTTTAGTAAGCTGATCGTGGGCCTGCAAAGCGCTGTTGAAGAACTCCCGCTTCCCGAACTGCTGGATCGCATCGCTGAACGTACGGGCTATGGACCTGAGTTGCGTGCAAATGCCGAAGAGGAGCTTGATCGCTGGGCCAACGTCCTTGAATTGCGCCGCGTGGCCGAGGATTATTCAGAGATTGAGACGCCGGTCGCGCTGGAGTTGTTTCTGGAGAATGTGGCCCTGGTAGGCGGGGCCGACACGGCACAGACGAGCGAGAATGGTGCGCTTGTCAACGAAGAGCAGAACGACTCGGTGACACTGATCACTCTGCATGCTGCCAAGGGTCTGGAATATCCCGTGGTGTTTATCGTGGGTATGGACGAGGGTTCACTACCGCATTCGCGCTCCATTAATACACCTGAGGAGCTAGAGGAAGAACGCCGCCTGGCATACGTTGGCTTTACACGTGCCATGAAGCGTCTCTACCTGGTTCGTGCTCGACGGCGCTCGCTCTGGGGCGAGACCCAGTATACAGAGCCATCGCGCTTCTTGAGCGATATCCCTCTCCATCTGCTCAGTCGTCCGGGCCTGGGGGCCGAGGATGGCAGCCGCTCAAAGCCGTCCGTTGATGCCGGTCATAATAGTGGCGTACAGATCAATCGTCGGCGTGCCCCCTCCTGGGAAGATGAGTTTAACCAGGATCCTTATGGCGATGAGGGAGGGCGTGTCTTTGGGCGTGGTGATAGCTCTAGTTCTGGTGGACGCCGCTTGCCAGAGACAGGAAATGAGAGCTATGGCTCCCCGCAGCGTACAGGTGGGCCTGGTCTCGCTGGCCGTGGCGCATCGTCCTCGGCCCGTCCAGGGAATACATCTAATACACGTCCACCTGTACCGCCTGCTGGCAAGCGGACCGAGCCTGCCAGCCCAAAGCCTCGAGACCCGCAGTTTAAAGCGGGCGACCATGTACGTCACGATAAATTTGGCGAGGGGCTGGTGCTAAAGAGTGAGATGGAGGGGCCGACCGAATATGTGGAGGTCCAGTTCCAGGGGAGCGTCGGCAAGAAACAGCTCAGCATGGACTTTGCGCGCCTCAGTAAAATCTAACAAGCGGAGGGTAATAAAGGGAGAGTGAGGGTCGAAGACCCTCACTCTCCCTTTATTACCCTCCGCTTGTAGTAAAGCCGCATAAAAATGACATTAAAAAAAGAAACATCGAGCATATTGGCATGATTTATTTGACAATGACACATTGGCGGTTGTAATATAGCAAGCGAGACAGTTCTCATTGAGCTGCTTTGATTCTCTATCGGAAGCGCCCTTGCTTTCCCTAGCGAGAAAGGTAGAGTCATGCCGCCAGGTGATGAGTCCCATCAAATGCCGCGGAGGAAAATACGCTCAAGTTCTTTGGAGTATTCGACGACGAATGATTCGAGTCCACGAAATACACGAATCGAAGGTCGATATACTACAGGTTCAAGATTTAATGCAGTGGATGATATACTTGAGGATTCACGCCCTCACACCAGCGTTGTACGTTTAAGTCAGCAACCCTCTCAAGTAAATCGAACCACGGCAGCAAGTTTTCCCACAACGACTGTTCCGCAGCGCCGCCAGGCAGCAACCACCAATGATTTGCCTCGTCAAGCTCCACGCACCACCACCTACCAGCCTCCCAAGAATGCTCCACGTCAGCCAAAAAGGAACGCCGCTTCACGTCCATCGGCTACGCATCATCGCATTCACTGGCTTCTTCCCCTGGGTGTTGGTATGCTGGCTATGCTCGCCATCTGGATTACTGGTTCCTGGGCGTTGGCGTGGGCACATCAAGTTTCCGACGATGTGCACTATGGGAACCCTCGTACCTATCAAGTCGATGCTGTCGTTGGTCATGGAACCGACGCGACGACGCATCCCAGCCATTTCGTTGCCATTAACCTGAATCGCCAGGCGGTGGTCTTTGAGATGGTTGCCGGTGATCCCGCCAAGTCGATAAGCTATGTGGCACCTATCTATATCGCTGGCGATGGAGGCGATAAGGCACCTGTCACCCTGGAATTTAGGGATGTCAATGGAGATAGTAAGCTGGATATGATTATTCATATTCATCTACCTGCCCAGGAGCAGCTCTCCGTCTTCCTTAATGATGGGAACAAGTTCCGCCCCTCCACCAACAACGATAAAATTCACCTATGACAGGCACACGCTTTTTTGTGGCGTGCTTGTACACAAGAGAACGCGGATTCTACCTGGTCGTGTAACTCTATCTTTCCCTTACCAGGTAAGAACCCGCGTTTTTGTTATTTTATGGAATGAGGGTGTGTGATGGGAGGCTAGCGGAGCCAGCCTCCCATCACACACCCTCATTCCATAAAGCGTCGCAGACGCTGAGAAATCCTCCAAGAGAGCGAGGGGTATAGTCTGGGCAATTGCCAGACTATACCCCTCGCTCTCTCTATCTCCATATCCTCCTGGATAAGCCGCATAAGCAATTATGGCTATTTTTTAAAATGCCGATATATCCCTATTGACAAATGCTATGACGTTCTGGTAAATTTATGACTATAAAGTCAAACTTCCAAGCTTAAGTCAAACTAAGGGATGGATGGTCATGTTTTAGCTTGTTTGGTCAATCTATAAACGGCTGAGGCGTGAGATACTTCCCTGATTAACCTGGTTAAGCGTTGCCAACTGAATGACAACCCTGTAACCGTATGTCCTGCCATCATTGTGCAAGGTTCCCTTTCGGGAAGGCCTTGTGCTATGTGTAACCTGTGAGCGCTATAAGCATTGCACCTATCGCTTCAAGGTTGAATCTGCGGTGATATCTGCTAGCTAGAAGTGCTGTAATGGTAACGCAAAGGAGGTTCTCGAATGCAAGTTCCTGCCCCGGCTGCAAGGCGGGAAGGAGGTCTCCCTTATAAGTGGATCGTGGCTTGTGTGGTGATTTTTGGTACCTTTATGTCTATCCTGGACAGTACCATCGTCAATATCGCCATTCCGCGCTTACAAAGTGCCTTTGGAACAGACCTGAACAGCGTGCAATGGGTGTTGACTGCCTATACACTTGCTCAAGGTGTGGCCACTCCACTGACGGCCTTTCTTGCTGACCGTGTTGGTATTAAACGTTTTTATATCATGTCCCTGGTTGGCTTTACATTGGGGTCCGCCCTGTGCGGCATCGCCTGGAGCTTACCTGTTCTGATCATCTTCCGTATCTTTCAGGGGGTAACGGGTGCCTTCCTGACTCCGCTGGCGATTACTCTGCTCTATCGCGAGTTTCCTCCTCAGGAGCGCGGTACCGTCATGGGTGCCTTCGGTGTGCCGATTCTAATCGCCCCGGCGATTGGGCCGACAATTGGCGGCTATATCGTCACCTACATCAACTGGCAATTGATCTTCTACATTAACTTGCCTATTGGTGTTGTGGGTCTACTGATGGCTTTCTTCTTCCTGCGTGAGGGAGAGATCATTCGTAACAAAACCTTTGACATTCCTGGTTTCCTTCTCTCGGCAATTGGCCTGGGCCTCCTGTTGTATGGCCTCTCCGACGCCAGTACTGATGGCTGGCTCTCGGGACCTGTGCTTGGAACGCTGGCTGGAGGCGCACTGCTACTGATCCTCTTCATTTATGTCGAGCTCAGTGCCGCTCGCCAGGGGCGTCACCCTCTGCTTGATCTGACTGTATTCACAGATCGTTCGTTTACCACCAGTAGCATCGCTAGCTTGTTGGTAACCTTCTCGCTGTATGGTGGCCTCTTCCTGGTCCCGGTCTACCTGGAGAACCTACGGGGGTTGAGCGCATTTAATGCGGGCCTGGTTCTCTTGCCACAGGCCTTTGCCTCGATGATCACGATGCTTCTCGGAGGACGCCTGGTAGATAAATTTGGTGTGCGTGCGATTGTTATTCCAGGCCTGGTCATTATGAGCATCGCTCTCTGGTTGTATTCACTGCTGGATCTCTATATTCCTATTGGTCAGTTCCAATGGCTGCTAATCCTGCGCAGTTGCGGTATCGGGCTGTGTATGCAGCCGCTCATGGTTTCGGCCCTATCCAATATTGAGCCACGCCGTCTCTCGCAGGCCTCTTCGGTGAGCACAACACTTCGCTTCGTTGGTAGTTCGCTCACAATTGCTATTCTGGCAACAATGGTGCAGAGTCAGAATAAAATCCATTATGCTCACCTCGCCGAGCGTGTCACAGCAACCTCTCCACTTGGGAAGCTGGTTGTGATGCTCCAGGGCGCTTTGATGGGCAAGGGCCTCTCGGCAACCGCGGCTTATGCCTACGCGCTGAAAACGATCGGTGGTTTGCTGCAAAGGCAGTCTTACATGCTTGCTATGCAGGATGGTTTCCGTTTGAGCTTCTACCTGGGAATCATAGCTATCATCGCGACACTCTTCGTTAGTGGTGCGAAGAAGAAAAAGACCGCTCAAGAAGAGGCTTCAATGAGCGAGGAGGAGCGCGCTGAGGCTGAAAAAGCTCGCGAAGAGGCTTCACTCGCCGTTTAATCTCATACACTTGTTCTTTAGCACAAAACAGCACATTTATTCATCAGCATTTATATACCTAAGGAGGATACGCACGTGCGTCGTCTCATTCTTGTTCCCGTTCTTGTTTTCGTTGCGCTCCTGGCTATCGCGGGCGCCGCAGGTTACTGGGTCTACAATAGCTACTACTTCTACTCTACCGATGATGCGCAGATCAACGGGCAGATTCTCAATATCAGCAGCCCCCAGGCGGGTCAGCTGGTTGACATGAGCGTTAAGCAGGGCGATAAAGTGACCGCCGGAGAAACCGTTGGCACGATCTCGACCCTTTCTCAGACCGGTCAGAAGGTAACCGTGAATCTGACCAGCCCTATTGATGGTACAATTGTGCAGGAGAGCGGAGTCGTCGGTCAGAGTGTCACCCCGGGTGCGTCACTGGCTCAGGTGGTTGATCTGAGCAAGCTAAATGTTGTGGCTTATGTCGACGAGGGTCAGCTCAACAACATCAAAAATGGTCAGGATGTGGACATCACCGTTGATGCCTACAATGGCGATTCGTTCACCGGCCATATTGATCACATCGTTCAGGCGACCGCGGGCCAGTTCTCCCTGTTGCCCTCAACGGATATGTCCAGCGGCAACTTCACCAAGGTTGGTCAGCGTGTTCCCGTGGTCGTTACCCTTGACACCAATGGTGGGCATAACCTGGTTCCTGGCCTGAGCGCCGAGGTCAAGATCCATCTGCACTAAGGTGTCTCCTTATAACCTGGAAAGGAAGTTCGCATGTTAATTATTGGAGGCCTGATCGTCGTCGCCGTGCTGGCGGTTGTGGGAGCTTTTCTCCTGGCACGTGGCGCCGGTCAGGAGACGGGGGCAACTACACCTGTTCCCGCACCCGTCGCGGAGCAGCCTGCGACTCCAGCGCCAGCGGCAACGCCGCAGCAAGAAGCCGCTTCGGTCGCAGATGCGCCTACGGTCTACCAGGACGCGCAGACAGGCGATCTGAGCGCTTCGCATCCCTATCCAACGCCCAGGGCCGCGTATACCGATCCTGCTACTGATTTCGCGGGTGCGCAGTCAGGTGAGTATCTCAATGTTTCTTTCCCGGTCTTTGCTCTGCGCCAGGAAGTCCATATGCTTCAGGCACAGGTCTACCAGCTTTCAGAGCATCTCCAGGTACTCAATCAGCATGCTCGTGAAATTGAGCAGCGCCTGAGTCATGTGCATGAGATGCTGCCTCCAGGTGAGCAGGAAGAGACGGCCAACAGCGCATTGGATTCACGAAACTCTTTCTCTGAGGGCCATACCTACTAACCTTATAGCGCCAAAGCTCGTGCCCCTATCGAGAGATAGGGGCACACCGGAGAACTAGTTTCCCATACCTGGTGAGCCAGTTCTCCTACCCATCGCACTAGCCATCCATTTAGGGAGCATTCTCATCTATAGCCCTTATCTTCACAACGGCGTGAAATGTAATATTGAAGTACGTCTTTGTATAGACTGCTACATTACGTACGATCAGCCCCCATGAACAATAGGGGTACTGCTTTCATGCTTCATTTTTGCTCTACACTGGAGGGAGCCACATGCATGAGCCTATACCTGCGCTCTCGCTTAAAGAACGTCAGCGTCAGCAGCGTAAAGCACTTATACTCCAAGCAACCGAAGAAGTTTTGCTGGAAAAGGACTACTATGAATTATCAATGGATGAAATCGCTGCTCGTGTAGGTATCGCCAAAGGCACACTCTACCTCCACTTTGCTCGTAAAGAGGACCTGGTTCTGGCCATTCTGGAGGAGCAGCTCCAGGGCATCATTCAGATGTTGCAGAGTATTGTTGCTACTCCTGGTTCGGCTCAGGTGCGCCTGGAAATGATTCTCAAGTCAGTCTTTATGAGCCTGCGTGGCCAGAGGGGGCGCCTGCTCTATGCACTCTTTGGCGCCGTTGAGCTACGCTCTATTCTCAAAGAACATCATCGCTCAATGTTTGATCAGCTCGCGTCCATACTTATGGGACTTATCGAAGAGGGGAAGACCAGTGGCGAGTTTGATCCCTCTCTACCCAATCCCATCGTGCTCCACACCTTTACCAGTATGCTCGCCTCGTATTCTTTTAAACGTTTGCTGCTCAGCGAGGCGATAAAGCCAGAGGAGCTTGTGGAGTATGTCAGCTTGATCTACTTTCGTGGTATTGCCAATCCAGCTTCTCACTCCCTTCCCGAATGACGCTGCTAAAGCACGCGCCTACATATACAGGACTTCTCGCCACTGCGTGGCTCGCTGGGTCAGGATATGTGATGGGAGGTGGGAGGCTGGCTTTGCCAGCCTCCCACCTCCCATCACATATCCTGACCCATACCCCTGATCTCCTTTTGATATTTTTTCTGGCCTCGCGTTTATCCAGGTAGGATGTGACTCTTGAGGTAATACTCTTTGTAGTCACATCTGATATTGATGTCGCTATTTTTTGCTCTTCCAAGATGAAGAAGGTAACGCTGATTTTTAGAAGGAAATCATATGCGAACCTGCCCCAGTTGTCGGCAAACGGTGTCTATGAGCGATGATGCCTGCGAGAATTGTGGTGCGATTCTCACGCAGATTACGGTTGCGCCACGCCTGGCCACAACTTCTCAGCCCACAGCCGCGTCGCTGCATTCAGCGCCTGTGGCAACTGTAACCCCTACGATTTGTCCAAATTGTAAGTCTGCACTCCAGCCTGGTGATGATGTCTGCGAAAACTGCGGACTAGTTGTGAGTGGCGTCTTGTTAGCTAGCACCTCTCGACCTGTCTCCAGTACTACCACCCAGACGAGCAACCTGTGCCCTCGTTGCCATAAGGCGTATAAGAGCAATGCTCGTTTCTGCAATGGCTGTGGCTACCACTTTCCTGATCCAGTGTCTGCACCCGCAACCCTTGCCAGTATGGTGAGCGCTCCTCAGACCGATCCGCTCTCGCGCCTGAGTGTGGGCCAGGTCCTTAACTCAAAGTATAAAATTGTCAAAGAGATTGGCGCGGGCGGAATGGGAGCGGTCTTCCTGGCTGAGGATACTGTGCTGAAGCGCCAGGTCGTGATCAAAGCTCTGCTGAGCGAAGACGATTCGGATATGGTGGAGCAGAGCGTCAAGGAGCGCGAGTTCCTGGCCGCGATCAAGCATGCGAATATCGTATCGATCTACGATTTCATCACGATGAATCGCAAGGGTTATATCGTCATGGAATATGTCCATGGCCAGACGCTGGAAGACTTGCTGCTGGCGCGTGGCAAGCCTCTACCTGTGGCCGAGGCCATTGGCTATATTCTGGACATCCTCCCCGCCTTTACCTACCTGGCGAAGCTGGACCTGGTCTATTGCGATTTTAAGCCCCAGAACATGATGGTCGAGCTATTAAAAGATGGTAACCAGATCGTGAAATTGATCGATATGGGTACGGTTATTAAGTATGAGCCACGGCCGAAGGATGTGTATGGAACGCATGGCTTCTATGCCCCCGAGGCGGTCAAGCACCCTTCGTCCCAGACCGATCTCTACTCTATCTGTCGCACGCTGGCCTACCAGGTCTCCTTGATGGACCTGGCCAATCCCATGTTTGGCATGCCTATTGTTGAAAACTATCGCATCTTTCGCGACTACCCTGCGCTCTATCGCTTGCTTGTCAAAGGAACGCACAGCAAGCCAGAGCAGCGTTTCCAGAGTGCCGATGAACTGGCAGACCAGTTGCGCGGCGTCTTGCGCCAGATTGTAGGTGGCAAGGCCAGCGAGCCTATTGCCTCTAAACTCTTCGCTCCCGGCATTCTGACGACGACAGGTAAGCTTGGGTTTCGTGGCGAAGCTGCCCTCGATGAGCGTGACCCCGTGATTGATACACTGCGTTATGGTGACCAGGCATTACGGGCTGGCAACTATGTCGGTGCACGAGGTTTCTACAATCAGGCCACGCGCAACAACCAGCGCAGCCTCGATGCTCATTTGCGCCTGGCCGAGGTGTATATCGACCAGGGCGAGTATAGCCTGGCTCTCTCCGAAGTCACACTGGCCCAGCGCCTCTCCCCCAGTCACTGGAAGATCTCCTGGTATACCGGGCGCCTGCTGGAGGCTCAGGAACGGTATAACGAGGCCGCTGCCCAGTATCGCGAATTGCTCGCCGAACTGCCCGGCGAGCTACCGCCTCAACTGGCCCTGGCGCGTGTAAACAATCGCTTGCAGCAGCACCAGGCGGCAGTTGATCTCTATAGTGCTGTGTTGAAGGCTGATCCTGCCAATACCGAGGCGGTCCTCGGCGCAACCGACTCACTGATGAAATTACAGCGCTGGAGTGATGCCGCGACGCTTCTGGGTGGAGTGAACGAGGCTGCGGCCCGCTATATCGATTCCCAGCTCTTGCTTATCAACATCTACATCCAGCATATGCAGCCTGTAGATGAGAAGAACGTGCAGAAGGCCACGACCGTTGTGACTGCCCTGGAGGGGCGCACCGAGGACTCGCGCTACTTTCTGGTTCGGGGACACGTCTATCGTACGGCCTGGGAACTGGCGAAGCGTGGCGCACTCGCGAAAGGCGCCAGCCTTCCCGGCGTTAGCGCTTGTTCACCGCGTGTTCTGGGAAGCGCCGCTGAGCATGGTTACAAAGAGTACCTGCGCCGCGCCTCACATCCCGCCGACCGTGAGCAGGTTGTGAAGTATCGTCTCCAGGTTGCGCCCTGGCGTTGGTGGTAAGAGACGCAACGAAAGAAGAGAAGGACATCCGCTATGTTTAGCTTACGTGCATATCAAAACCCCTACCTGCAAGTGGGCCAGAATACAATCCAGGTCGTTATCTCCCTGCATGTCGACGATAATGCCCAGTTCACACCTGCTCCCCTCTCGCTGGCCCTGGCTATCGATCAATCGGCCTCGATGCATGGAGCGAAGATGCAGGCCGCGCGCGAAGGTGCGATCCAGGTTGTGCAGGCCCTCGACGAGACGATGCAATTTATGCTGGTCTCCTTTAATGACGCTTCACGTCTGCTCTTTGGCCCTGCCATGGGGACGAGTGCCAATAAGCGTAGCGCCGTCGCCACCATCCAGCGTATTACGGCGACGAATGGAACGCGCATGAGTACCGCGCTCAATATGATTGTTGAGCATCTGGGACGCGATCAGTCACGGGCGCGCAAGGTATTGTTCTTAACTGATGGGCGTAACGAGGGCGAGACGCGTTTCCGTCTCAATGAGGCGGTGGAGCGCTGTCGCGTGGCGAATATCAGTATTAGCGCCTGGGGCGTGGGTACGGATTGGGATGCTAACGAACTGCGCCATATGGCCGATAGCACCCATGGTAGCGCGGACATTATCCCCCAGCCCCAGCAGATTATTCCGGCTTTTACCCTGGCCTTTAACGAGATGCGCCGAACGGCGATCACGCATGCCACGCTTGACCTATGGTCGCCCGCTGGCGTGAAGATCACGCGTATGCAGCAAGTCTATCCTTCCCTGGCTGAGTGCCAGCTTGAGGGCGATGGCGCGAACCCACGCCAGGTGCATGCCTCGCTTGGCTCTCTCTCGAGGGGCGAGCAGCGCGATTATCTGCTCAATCTGGAGATCCCAGTGCATGATCCAGGTCAGCCTTTCCTGATGGTGCGCCCCAGCGTTCGCTACCTGGTAGGAGGTGGGACCGAGCAGGTGCAGAAAAGTACTCAGGATGGCTGGGTCTTTGTCGAGTGGACCGAGGATCTCAACCTGGCGGCCCAGGTCGAGGAGCATATCGCCCACTATACGCACGAGGAAGAGCTCTCCGATACAATCAAGCAGGGACAGGCCGCGCTGGTCGCTGGCGATGTCGTGCGTGCGACCAAACTGCTGGGCGAGGCCTTGCTTATGAGCGAGCAGAGCGGAAACGAAAAGATTACGCATCTGCTTTCCAACCTGGTCTTGCGCGACGATAAGGGAACAATTCGTCTCAACCCTCATGTCGATGCCGTGGCGCGTAAGACGCTGGCCATCAATACAGGACGCACCTCCAAGCTCAAGTAGACTATTGCTTTACGCAATTGGGAAACGCTCTATAGGAGAACGTGTATGGGTCGAACATGAGGCCCATGCTTGAAGGAAAAATAGATCATGGCGAAGCAGATGGGGCAGATAATGACCCCCTATTCAAAGGCGGCACCTGCGCCAGCCAGTAGCCGCTTTCTGGGTGTAGACTGGGCGCGTTTCTGGCAATGGCTAGGTGGCACATACAAAGGAAAGTTTTCGACCCTTGCCAGTTGCCTGTTATTACTGGCTGTCATCCTGACCCTTGTATCCGCGCAGGCAATTTCGCGCTCCTCTGATGATCTGATGACCATTGCTCAAGGAAGTGTGCCGAGCGTAGATGCCGCACAATCCATGTCACAGTATATTGAAGATATCGATGCCAAGGCCGCCGACTACCTGGTGACCGCTGAGCTGACGCAGTATGCGAGCTGTGTCCTGCCAGAACAGCCACGTACGACCTACTCCTTGACAGTACATGACTGTGATGATCAGACCATCAGTTCCGAGATGCTGCTTTTCAACCAGCAGCTCTACCTGGCGGCGCATAATGTGACCTATCCGGGCGAGCGCACCGCGATTGAGCGGATTATGGCAGGCTCCCAGGAGTATATGGCTGCCATCGAGCGCATGCGTACCGAGTACATCCAGGCGAAAGATAAAGGTGATGCCAGTGAGCCACACCTGCAAAATGCCTGGAAGGCTTACCTGGATGCCAGCCAGGTGTTGCATACGAAGATTGGTTGGCAGTTACCGCAAGATAGCGATGGGCATATCATCTTTCCCGAGGCGAACCCACCTGTTTGTACACTGACGAGTCAGGGCGACAGTGTTCCGGCGGAGCAGTGGGCCGCTGGCAGTATCGAAGATAATATTACCTGCTTGAATAACATCAATAAGACCTCTCTGGATAATGCCTATGTGGATACGCAGAATTTTTTGAGTGGAACCTTTGCCCTTCTGGTGCTATTGTGTGGCCTGCTCACGTTGCTCTTGCTTTGTGGCTCGATCTATATGGCCGTGACAACGCATCGTGTGTTTAATCTTGGTCTGGTACCGGCTTTCCTGGTGGGCCTGGTCTTGAGTGCGAACCTGCTCTCGCTCTTTGGTACCATGATGGGCCAGCACGGCTCCTTTGGTCAGGCCGTGAAGGATGATTATGACAGCGTCTACTATGCCGCGCAGTTGAAGCGTTATGGCACGATGGCCAACGGCGATGAGTCGCGCTGGCTGATCTCGCTTAAATTCAACGATCAGGAGCAGGCACGGCACTGGCAGAACGATTGGGAGCTGAACATCCGCCAGGTGAATACATTGATCAGTCATGCTCAGCAGAATCGCACCTGGCCTGAGGAGGACCAGCCTCTGGCCGATATGAGCCAATACTGGAAGAGCTACACCGATATCGATACGCGGATTCGTACTACAGCCAAAGACCAGAACGATGACCAGCGTATCGCGGACGCTGAAATGCTGAGCACTGGCCAGTCCAACGATACTTTTAACACCTTCAGTAATGCAGTTGATCGCCTAAGCCAGGCTAATCGCTCCCACTACGGCGGGACCGTTGCCAGCACGCAGAGCGCGCTCTCGCTCTATGTGCTTTTGTGCTCGATTCTCTTTCCGCTGGTCGGTTTTGCCTCTGTCTGGGGCATCGGTCGTCGCTTTAGAGACTTTTAATCCCGAGTCGGTCAGTCTGACGCTGAAGTGAGCAGACAAAAGGCGACGGCTGTGTTTCACGTGAAACACAGCCGTCTCGCTGGAGGGGCCAACGCTACTAAAGTACGCGTCTACATATCGTAGACCATATTAGAAGTCACTCTCGATATATTGGTGTCGGCCTCCGTGGAAGATGTCTTCATAGTGCTCAGAGACGCGTTCCTGGGGAAAGAAGCGCAGCATATTTGTCGCGAAGAGGGCGAAGACACCCCAGTCCAGCCCGGCGTCCAGGGGAATGCCCAGAATATTGCCAATGACTGGCAGGATGGTTCCCGCCAGGATGACCTCCGTGTCGGGGATGAGGAGGAGCGCAAGCAGGAGCGCCACGGTCCCACCAAACGCGAATTTGCGGAACACTGGCACGCGCCTATCCGCCATCAGGCGCTTGATCAGCTTCCCTGTTTTTACGAAGTGGAAAAGGATCTCAAACCGTTTGGGATGGCGTAATAGGTGTACGGCGTGCTTTTTTGCCTGCTCCCGGTAACTGCCTTGTTGTTGCGTCATGCCTTGCTCTCCTTCTTGGCGCACCTGCTGTTTTTCCATCTGGGCAGCTCCAGCAATTCCCTTCTATATAATACGTTCCAACTCGCCACTTCGTTTATGGAAAAGGTAAGAAGATATGAAAATTTGTGGCGCGGGCATTCGCCCGCGCCACAAATTTTCATATCTTCTTATTAATGTCCCATCCAGGTTGGAATGAGGAGCTGCAAGGCGTAGACGATGTGCCAGATCGTCAGACCTAGCGTGACCAGGGCCAGGAAGATATGGAGCGCGCGCCAGTAGCGCAATACATAGCGGTAGAACTGCTCTTTTTGTAGTGCCAGTTGCACAACTTGTAACTCGCGCATCTGTCTCTTGAGGTTGGGAGCCTGTTGTCCTGTTGTGCCTGAGCGTGGCTGTAACTCGTGTGGCGTCTCTTCAAGGGTGATATATGCCAGGTCCCACGAGGGAGGAAGTGATATGCCTGCAAGCGAGCGCTCGCGAATGGCCCCTACGGGCGCGCCATGCATGCTTTCTCCTGGACGGCCTTCGCCAAAGAGCAGCCCAGACAGGCTGAGGTTGTCCGGACTCTTGTGAGCCTGCTGCCTGGGATCGCGCTCTTCCGTCAGGGCTTGTAGTTTCTGTGAGATTCTCTCAATTCTATCCTCGCCTGAATCTGTTAGGGCATTGCGTACCTCGCGTGCAATGAGCCGGGGAATGATGCGATCCAGGACTTTGCCGACTATGCCACACATGACCAGGGCGAGCATGCCGTATAAGGCATATGTACCCGAGCGAGGATTAAAATTGCCGAAACTATGCAGGATAAGGAGCCCCAACCCCATCAGGCCAAAGCCGATATGCCAGTTGAGGGCCGCGTTAAGCTTTCCTATAGCTTTGCGGCGTGTCCGGCGCGTCAGGCTATAGCTAATGGCAGCAAGCAGAAAACAGGCGATGCCACCGAAGGCTAAGGCATAGCCCAGGAGACTGTCTGGCGAGTTATCCGTGCTGAAGCGTCCCCACCAGAGGTAAAGTCCGAGGCCACCACCCAGCACAAAAAGCGCGAAAAAGAAACTGCCCACCCATGAACTGTTCATATAGAAGAAAAGCAAGGGATAGCCATGCGCCCCTGGCTTGTTTGATTGCATCGGCATACGCATAGGTTAACCTCTCCAATCGTCGCGTATTAGCCGCACTTTGAGCCACATCATCATTGCGTCACGATGCAATCCCACCGGACAGGGTGAGACACAGGCTCCACACTGGTAGCATGTCCTGGCAAAGCGGGCAACGGCAGGCGAGATGGTTCCCGCTACAGTCTCGTGGTTTAAGCGATCTATGGTGATGGGCTCAGCCAACGCGGGGCAGGCGAGGAGACACTCATTGCAGCCGATGCAGGCGTTAATCTCTTGCATGACTTGTGGCCCTGTCTTATGGAGTAGGACTGGTTCTTGCTTAAAGATCTTACTCAACCGTTACCGTCCCTTCTTGTGGTTATCTGATTTCGCATATGACCAGAGTGTACGTGTAGCGCCTGTTTGTCCACTTGAATGCTTCGTCTCCGGCGTTTTTGGCTGTTTATTTCCCTCTATATGGGAACGAAAGCTGGGTAATCTACTCTGCGTAATTCCTAACAGGGGGACAGGATTCCGGGAGGTCTCCCCCTGCTGAAGGTTTTCTCCTTTGGCTTTTTTGCTATCCTTCTGTGCAGACGACGAAGTTTCCAGGCTGGGAAGTTTGCCACTGAAGGCATCTAGCTCCTCATCCCAGGCCATAGATGGACGTGATTGAGGCAGGTTCCCGCTGAAGGCATTGATCTCCTCAGGCAGGCCAACCAACGAGGGAGGTAGGGCTGGCAGATTGCCGCGGAAGGGATCAATCTCGCTCTGACCACCCACCAGCCATGATGAGGGATCGGGTGTCTGTATATGCTTGTGAGCATCTGGCGTTTGCCCAGGGCGTGTTGACCGCGTTCCATGCTGGGAGATCACTACGGGCGCTACCTCACCTGTATTTTTTTGCATTGTCTGGCCAGATATGCGTGGATCATGCTCCCCTCTTGTCAATGGCGCGAGAGGATTGGTTTCTCGTGCTTTATCTCTGGCGACGGGCTGGATCCGTTGTAAGGGACCCGTTGTGCGCGCTGGCGGAATCAGTGGACCACTCTGCCCCGGTTGAGGCATGCTAATGGCTTCTTGTTTTCTCGCCTTGACGAGCGGCTGTTTGCTGGTAAGCATACTGCGGGCTGTCTTAGTTTCTACCTGTGAGAGGTAGCGTCTGGCGTCAAAGTTGCCCTTCAAAAGCGCGCGTGTGATGCCTTGAACGGGATGGCCCTCCTCAATGATGCGTTTGACGGCCAGGCTATCTGGCTGGCTCTGACCCAGCGAGAGGTAGCCAACGAGCCGTTCGCCCGCGATGGCAAGCCTGCGATAGCCGCCCTGGCTCTTATCTTTGAGGATCTCTATGCCGCTGCCTTCCGCCAATGGGTCACCAACGGTTAGCATGGAGAGATCGCCAACATGCGTGGCATGCCAGGCGATGCCGAGCGGCTGTTTTGCCAGGTCTTCGCGTCCCGCTAACATCGCCCCTGCCAGGCGACCCTGGAGTACTGCCGCGTACCATTGCGCCCGGGGAGCATGCTGGCCCGTCTGGGGATTGGGGAGTGCGGCGACATCGCCTGCCGCGAAGATATTCGCCACATTGGTTTGCATAATATCGTCTACAACAATCCCATTCTGAAATTCAATCGGGATGGTGCTGCGCCTGGCCAGTGTCTCCGCAGGCTTTGTGCCCGTACAGATAAGGACCATCTGGCAGGAGAGCATCTGCTGCTGATTGGTAATCACTCCTACAACTGCTCCCACACGACCCACAACACCAATGACCTCGGTCTCGGTATGCACCGAGGCACCAGAGCGCCGCATGCCTTCCAAAATAAGGTCCGAGGCCTCCTGGTCCAGGGTGCGCCCCATAAACGTGGAGCCGCGAATGAGCCAGTGGACACGAATCCCCCAGTGGAGGAGCCCCATAACGGTTTCTATGGCGTGCACTCCTCCCCCAACAACGACCGCCTCGCGCACCTCTGGCAAGCGCCTGCGCAGATCGAGATAATCCTGTAAGCGGTGGAGCGTCAGAACGCCATCGAAGTGGCGCCCGGGCATGTTCTCAGGCAGACCGAGGGGGGAGCTACCAGTTGCAATCAAGAGCTTGTCGTAGCCAAAGGCACGTTTATCCGCCAGGGCAAGGTACTTGCTATTGGCATGGATCTCCTCTACCCGCGTGGTAACGATGCGGATATGCTCCTGGCGCTCGGTCCCCACGGGATAAGCCAGCAATTGCTCGCGCGTCAGGCGCCCGGTCGCGTATTGCTTAAGCGCGGGCGTGTTGATCGTCGGATGGACTTGCTCGGTGATCATTACAATCTGCTTCTCTGGCGCGTGCTTTCGCGCCTCTACTGCGGCGGTCAGGCCAGCAATGCCATTGCCGACAATCACGATATCTGCTCGATCCATCTCTGGCTACCCTCTTCCTACCTCTGTCCTTGCGCTGTGGCTCAAATTAGTGTGCTGTCCTTCCATCTGCATGGTGGTGGCTTCAATCTACATAAAGTGCCAGGAGCTGCTGCGTTCCTCCCTGGTGCCCTGGCAGAGCCTGATAGTAGACGTCGGTCGTGGCTTTCTCGGTAATATGCCTGCGTATGTGGGCCAGTGAAGCCTTACACCCGGTACCACAGCGAAAATGAAGCACATGGCCATCACTTACACGCAGGAGGAAATCTTTCTCGGAACCGGTCAGACTAACAATTTTTCCCTGCGCATGTTGCGTCGCCCCAGCCGTCATCTGTGCGCTTGCGACCTGTGTTATCCCTAGTACCAGCACAGCCGCTATTCCTACGAGCAATAAGATGCATAGTGCCGCCTTCCCGCGATTTAACCAATTCATGTCAGCTGGCTCCTTCCCCATAAAGTGGCAGCACATATTTCCCAGGTGGCTTTATACATACCTCAAGGCGTTTCTTTAAAATGTGCAATGCGCCAGGAAGTAAATCTTTACTTTAAAATATATCTATGCATACCCTGGTTGTATTGTACCCCAAAGAAGAGATGCAATTCAGTAGACATGCTCTAAATTGGGCTAAATGTCTTATCCTGTAAAACACATCTTAACCATGTTTGACGCTTTTAGAGAATTTGATGTGAGCAATGAGGAGGAGGTAAGTGATTAAATTTATTCACCAGCCTGTACTAGGATGGCCTGGACGAGAGCCTGATCCTGTTCTTCGAGGACGGTGCGCGGGTCAAAGAGCAGGGTATCGCGCGAGATGCGGGCGATGACAGGTAGGCGCTGGGCGCGCAGGTCGCTGGCTATCTCTTCCAGGGGCCTGGCGCAGTGGCGCTGTTCCAGGGTCAGGAGGACGGTTGGTAGGGTCTCGGTGGGGAGCGAGCCGCCACCAACCGTTGATTGTCCAGCCTGGCGCCGGGCGTTGATGCCTTGGGCCTTGAGCTGCTTGATCCAGTGATCGACGCGAACCCCTAACTGCTCCGGGCGAGCCGCGATCATGCGCCAGATGGGGATGTGGCGCTCAGCCTCGCCGCGCTGGTAGTGCTGGAGCGTGGCCTCCAGTGCGGCGAGGGTCATCTTGTCAATACGTACGGCGCGCATCAGGGGGTGCTTCGCCAGGCGTTGCATGACGCTCGCCTTCCCCACCAGGATGCCTGCCTGCGGTCCACCCAGCAGCTTATCGCCCGAGAAACAGACCAGGTCAACGCCCGTTTTGATGCTCTCCTGGGGAGTTGGCTCGTGCGCCAGGCCATAGCGCTCGCTCGGCAAGAGGCAGCCGCTTCCCAGGTCGTGCATGACCAGGAGTTTATGCTCATGGGCGAGGGAGACCAGCTCATGCTCGGGAGTCGCTTCGGTAAAGCCGCTGATCAAGAAATTACTTGGATGTACTGAGAGAAGCAAGGCTGTCTCGCCGCTGATGGCGTGCTTATAGTCGGTGATACGTGTACGATTAGTCGTGCCGACCTCAACCAGTTGGCAGCCACTCTGGCGCATTACATCTGGTACGCGGAAGCCGCCACCGATCTCCACTAATTGCCCACGAGAAATAATAACCTCGTGTCCCTGGGCAAGGGCGCTCAGCCCCAGCAGGACAGCCGCGGCATTGTTATTGGTGACCAGCGCTGCCTCGGCCCCTGTAATCTCTCTCAAGAGCTGGCTGACGTGGCTATGCCGCGAACCACGCTCTCCCGCAGCGAGATCGTATTCTAAATTGGAGTAGCCACTTGCGACCTGGCGTACCGCCTCCAGAGAGGCGGCACTCATCGGCGCGCGCCCAAGATTTGTATTGATAATCACGCCGGTCGCATTGATCAGGGGACGCAGGTGCGGTAGCTCTCGCTCCTGGAGGTAGTGCGTGGCCTGCACAAGCAAAGTTGTGTGTGAGGGACAGTCCTCCCCACGTAGAATCGACTGGCGTGCCAGGGTGATACTCTCACGAATAGCCTGGACAGCCAGGGAATGTGAATAGCGTGCGACCAGGTCCTGCCCGCTCTGCGTGTGCAACAATTCATCCACAGAGGGCAAGAGACGCAGCTGGCTCTGATATAGTGACATGATCGGCTCTGCTCCCATACGGTTCAAGCTTTAGAGCGTTCATATGGCTCGGCTTGGCGCTTTGTTCTATGCTCTATATAAGGTATACGTCAGCAAGAGAAGGTCTGTAAAGAGGTCTGGTAGGTGGTGTGGTGCACCTGGGCAACCGCAGACTGCCCAGATGCATCACACCACCTACCAGACGAGCGCCGCAGGCGCGAGGTGTCACGCTATAAAATATAACTTAGGAGTAATGAGTAAACGAAGAGAAGGCACGAGTTAATGGAGCGAATAGTAGTAGGTAATTGCCAGGCTATTGGCGACCTTGGCCATAATGGCACGCATATCGGCGTCATGCAGACGGCAGATGGCATACTGGTCCGCCATGAGACTGCGCAAGACAGGATACATCAGCTCAGTCTTCACCAGGCTATCGGTATCAAGGAGGGGATAGTCACGCTTGAGAAGAAGATGGTGGTAGGGGCGCAACTTGCCACGATATGAAGTCAAGGCAACAACGTTGATCGCCCCGGCGTGACGACAAAAAGGTTCAGCGGATACCACAAGTGCGGGATGCCAATCGAGAATACGCTTCTCCTCAATGCCGGGAGGCAGCGAGGGATAACCAAAGTTCACCCAATAGACCATGCCAAACTGCACAGGCGTTTGATAGGTCAACTCTTCCGGTGCAAGGTCAGGTGGATGGGGCATAGCTTATTCTACTTGTACTTTTTCTAGCTAAACGAACATTCTCGACAAACAATGATAAAATCTTCTTCCGAAACCCAACGCCACTTGCGTGTCTAGCGCTTCGCGCTCAGGGTTTTCAGATCAGAAGTACTATGGGCGAGCTAAAGCGACGGGTGCAAACGTTACTGCTTCATTGGGCTCCAGCTGGCTCTGAAAGCAGGCGGCGGTGAGGGACCAGGAACGTGCTACAAGACCTAAGCGCTCCTCGCGTTCGTCCTGACTCTCTTCTTGCAGGGCAAGAGCTATGAGTTCCATTTCCTTTTGATACTGTTCCATGAGAAAGGAAGAACGACTGAAGTCACAATTCGTTGCCATAGCACTTTACCTCATAATTCCAAGTCATAATGCCAGTCGAAACCAGCCAACGACGAACTAACCGGCTGTGTTACTACTGGTTAGTGGATGACTAAGGATAACTGCGGAAGGAATAAAAGAATTTTCTCCAACGTTGGGAATTATACCAGCAAATTGAGCAAGAAGCAATGCTTTTGCCTCTTATTTTTTAAAATTTGCTTAGAAATACTTTACAAATTCCTTACGTTTTTGTGCTCATTCTCTCCCTTTCCTGACACACATTGGCTCCAAAAGGAGCCGGAGATAGGCCGGATCGTGTATGTCCCTCCTCTCACCCGTTCTTCCTACATAGATCGAAGAACGTTCGCTATAAGAGGAAGAGGTGACCTTATTGCAAGTAGCGCTGAGCGTGCTTTCACACCCACTCTTCTCTTTTTTCGTGGCGGTATTCTCCCCTACTTTGTTTATAACTCCGGCCTCATAACGAATTTTTTAAATCTTGGTAGAACTGATAAAAAAGTGCTTGACATCGCTATGAGGGTCGGCTATAATACGTCACGTCGACCGGTTCAGAATGACGGCGACAAAACGGTGTGATTTCTAGGGATAATTCCTAATAGAGAGCGACACCACCTGGGCAGTTACCAAAGTGGCCAACTGGGACTGACTGTAAATCAGTTGCGAAAGCTTCGGAGGTTCGAATCCTCCACTGCCCACCAAGTCAGACCTCTCCTGGTCTGTCTAGCCCGTGTGGCGCAGGGGTAGCGCACATTCTTGGTAAGAATGAGGCCATGGGTTCAAATCCCATCACGGGCTCCGTGGTTTCTAGATGAAACCGCCGGGCACTTCCGCAGCGCTTTCATCTTTATAAGATTCCGCGTGAACGTACTAAAAGCTTTTGCTGCCGTCTTCTGAATTGATCAACCATTCCCTTCCCGTTGGTAGAATAAATAGGAAGATATTTTCCAAGGAATGCGATCAAATATCAGGGGGCGGCTGCTGCATGTTTACACCCATTGCTATCTGATCGCAAGAGGATTGCAAAGGAGCCTCATTAGGAAATGGCAAAGCAGAAGTTCGAGCGTACAAAGCCCCACGTTAACGTGGGTACGATTGGTCACATCGACCACGGCAAGACGACCCTGACCGCGGCCATCACCAAGACCCTGGCTGCCGCTCAGCTTGCTAAGTACACGGCCTTCGACCAGATCGACAAGGCCCCCGAGGAGCGCGAGCGTGGTATTACCATCTCGATCGCGCACTTGGAGTACCAGACCGAGAAGCGCCACTACGCTCACGTGGACTGCCCCGGTCACGCTGACTACATCAAGAACATGATCACCGGTGCCGCCCAGATGGATGGCGCGATCCTGGTCGTGAGTGCTCCTGATGGTCCTATGCCTCAGACGCGCGAGCACGTCCTGCTGGCGCAGCAGGTTGAGGTTCCCGCGATGGTGGTTTTCCTCAACAAAGTCGACATGATGGAAGACGAGGAGCTGCTCGAGCTGGTCGAGCTGGAAGTTCGGGAGTTGCTCTCGAAGTACCAGTTCCCTGGCGATGATGTTCCTATCATCCGCGGTTCAGCGCTCAAAGCCCTGGAGAGCAAAGGCGACCTCTCGCGCAACGACGAAGCAGCCAAGTGCATCTGGGAGCTGATGGATGCGGTGGACTCCTACATTCCTACGCCTCCTCGCGCGACCGACAAGCCGTTCCTGATGCCAGTGGAAGATGTCTTTGGCATTAAGGGTCGCGGTACCGTGGCCACGGGTCGTATCGAGCGTGGTATCGTCAAAGTTGGCGAGAACATCGAGATCATTGGTATGAAGGAAGAGACCCGCACCGTGGTTGTCACGGGTGTGGAGATGTTCCAGAAGACGCTGGATGAGGGCCAGGCGGGCGACAACGTTGGTTGTCTGCTGCGTGGTATTGAGCGTGCGGACATCGAGCGCGGCCAGGTGCTGGCCAAGCCGGGTTCGATCAAGCCCCATAAGAACTTCCTGGCGCAGGTTTACGTCCTCTCGAAAGAAGAGGGTGGCCGCCATACGCCATTCTTCAACGGCTATCGCCCTCAGTTCTACGTCCGTACCACGGACGTGACGGGATCGATCAAGCTGCCTGAAGGCGTGGAGATGGTAATGCCTGGCGACAACATTGAGATGACGGTCGAGTTGATCCAGCCGGTCGCGATGGAAGAGGGCGTGAAGTTCGCCATCCGCGAAGGCGGTCGTACCGTCGGTGCTGGTATCTGCACGAAGGTTCTTGCATAAGATCAATTGGTTGTAAACGCATGGGCGCTCCAGCAGCAATGCATGTTGCGCCCATGTTCTTTCGCAAACAAAGCAGATTTAATGCATCCTCTGCAAGCCAGGCAACAAAACGGAGAAAATCATGGCTAAAGGCAAAGAAAATCGCATTGTGGTCACGTTGGCTTGCACGACCTGCAAGAGCCGCAACTATACCACCGAGAAAAACAAGAAAAACAATCCCGACCGTATGGAACTGCGCAAGTTCTGCACGACTTGCCGGGAACATGTGCCCCACCGCGAGACCAAGTAAGATAGTAGAGTATGTGTAAGTTAGCACCTGTGCTAGCGCGCATGTACAGTAGCTACTGATCGAGAAAGGCTGAACGTGGCAAACAATATGGCCGAGAAAAAGAGAAATACTAGCCGGAGTCAGATGGCTGAGGCGAAGGTGAGCGGTAGGGAGAAAGAACAGCCAGTTAAGAGTAACAAAACACCCGTGACAACAAAGGCAGCTACTCGTGATCGTGGCAAAACCACGCGTCGCGAGCAGAGAGGCAATTCTACGTGGGCCCGCTTCCGTAATACTGCCTTTGGTGGTTTTGTTGTTGACTCTTATTACGAACTCCGCCACAAGGTGACATGGCCCACCTTTGAGCAAGCTCGCAACATGACTATCGCTGTTATCGTCATTTCTTTAGCGGTTGGGTTGTTTCTGGGGTTGGTTGACCTGGGTTTGAATCAAATTTTTGTGCTTATTAACGGTAAATAGCTTCGTCACCTGGCGACCAGAAGGGGAGAGCCGTGTTTACTGAACATACCAGCGAGAATGACCAGCCAGATACTAATGCAGGTGCTACTACCGAAGATCGTGCCTGGTTTGCGATTCATACTTATTCCGGCTACGAAAACAAGGTGCGTAGCCACCTTGAAGCTCGTATTGCTTCCATGGATATGCGTGGAAAGATTTTCCGCGTCATTGTGCCCATGGAGGAAGAAGTTGAAATCAAGCAGGGCCAGCGCCGTACGGTGCAGCGCAAGGTCTTCCCTGGCTATGTGCTCGTGGAAATGATCATGAGCGACGAGGCCTGGTATGTGGTGAGAAATACACCCGGCGTCACGAGCTTTGTCGGTTCTGGTAATAAGCCTGTGCCCCTGCAAGAGCATGAGGTCAAAACGATCTTGAAGCAGGTCACAAAAGAGACTGAGAAGCCCAAGGCCAAAATCAGTTTTTCCAAAGGTCAGAGTGTTCGCGTTGTCGATGGACCCTTTGCGGATTTCATCGGTACGGTCAGTGATCTCAATATGGATCGTAATAAGGTCACTGTACTGGTCTCTTTCTTCGGTCGCGAAACGCCTGTAATTTTGGACTTTTTACAGGTCGAGAAGATTTAGGTGCCTCTCGAAAACCTGAGCGCGCTAGCGCTAGCCGCGAGAGCGGCGTTGGTTTTCGTATAAGGAGGCAGCCCCTTGTGGGCAGCTAAATCCAGCAGGCCGTTCATTCATAGGTAATTCTTGAGGAGTTGACATAGGTTATGGCAAAGCGTATTAAAGCTGTCGTTCGCCTACAGATTCCGGCGGGCAAGGCAAACCCGGCGCCCCCAATTGGTACAGCGCTCGGTCCTCACGGCGTCAATATTATGATGTTCTGTAAGGAGTACAACGCGCGTACCCAGGATAAGGCTGGCATGATTATCCCAGCTGAAATCACCATTTACGAGGACCGCTCGTTTACATTTGTAATCAAGACTCCGCCTGTCTCCTATCTGCTGAAGAGTGCAGCAGGCATCGAGAAAGGTTCCGCGGTTCCCAATAAGACCAAAAACGGCTCGATTACGCGTGAGAAGCTCCGCGAGATCGCCGAGTTGAAGATGGTAGACCTTAACGTAAACAGTGTCGAGGCGGCCGAGCGCACCATTGAAGGTACCGCCCGCAGCATGGGTATCACCATCGGTTAGTTCACGATTCATTACCCATCGTAGACTAAGCATTGGCCCGAAAGTCACTGCGGTTGTAGCCTCAAGGAGGGCTTAAAAGAATATGGCAATCAAAAAGCATGGCAAGAAGTACTTGGAGGTCAGCAAGCTCCTGGAAGTGGAGAAGCTGTACGAGCCCAAGGAAGCTGTCGAACTCCTCAAGAAACTAAATTACGTTAAATTCGATCCGACCGTCGAGGTCCATATGAAGCTTGGCGTCGATCCCCGCCACGCTGATCAGATGGTTCGCGGCGTCGCGATGCTTCCCGCTGGCACCGGTAAAGAAGTCAAGGTGCTGGTTTTCGCCCAGGGCGAAAAAGTCAGTGAGGCCGAGACCGCTGGCGCGGATTTTGTTGGCCTCGATGACCTGATCAAGCAGATCGAGGGCGATTGGCTCGGCTTTGACGTCGCTATCGCTACCCCCGATGTCATGGGTAAAGTTGGCCGTCTCGGTAAGAAACTTGGTCCCCGTGGCTTGATGCCCAGCCCAAAAGCTGGTACAATCACTTTTGACCTCGCTAAGACGATCCGCGAAGTCAAAGCTGGCCGCGTAGAGTTCAAAGTCGACAAGACCGCACTCCTGCACATCCCTGCTGGTAAGCTGTCGTTCAGCGAAGATGCGCTGATGTCGAACATTACATCGGTGATTGACGCGGTCGTACGTGCCCGCCCATCTGGCGCGAAAGGCACCTATGTGAAGAGCGTAGTGCTTACGTCGACGATGTCGCCCAGCATTCGCCTGGACATCCCGACCGCCCTGGCGCTCAAACCTTAACAGACAAAAAAGATACTTCGCAACCGAAGACCGCAAGCACACGTGCTGTGTTGAAATGATGCTCCTGGCATCGGCTTGCCGAGGATTGCGCGTCTCCATGAAGATTCTCCATGCGTACTCGCTACGTGTGCGCCTGAATCTCATGCCGAGAAATACGCAGCTCTCCTCAAGCCTTCGGTTGCATCCCGAAGGCTTTTTTCATGCCTCGCGCGAATATCTCGCAAGGCGTTTAAAAGATAAAACATTTTTTAGGAAAGGAGGGAGAGCAACATGCCAACGCAAGCAAAGGCTCAGATGATCGAGGATTTAACCGATAAGCTGGGTCGGGCGACGATTGCTATCCTGGTTCAAACTCAGGGTCTCTCGGTCAAAGACATGAACGACCTGCGCAAAAAGATGCGCGCCGCCAATGTCGAGTTCCAGATCGCGAAGAATACCCTGCTGCGTATCGCGAGCGAGCGCAACAACATGAATGAGCTCGACACGAGCATCTTCAATGGTCAGACCGCCGTCGCTTTCGGTTTCGACGACGAGGTAGCAGCCGCTAAGGCCGTCGTTGATTATACCGGCAACTCCAAGGTTGTCGTCCTTAAGTCTGGCATCCTGGGTGGCCGCACGCTGTCTTCCGAGCAAGTTGAAGGCATCGGCAAGATCAGGGGTGGCAAAAACCAGACCAAGGCTGAGGTAGTGGGCACTATTCAGGGTCCGCTGTCCAATGTGTATGGCTTAATTAGCGCTCCCATGCGCGAACTGTGCTATGTCCTACAGGGTCGTGCTGATCAACTCGGTGGAGCTTCCGCCGAATAAAACTGTGTATTCAATGCATATCTATGTGCATATCTAGGAGGAACGATCATGTCCGTTGAGACAATCATTGCTGATATCGAAAAGTTGAACGTCCTTGAGCTCGTCGAGCTGAGCAAGACCCTTCAGGATAAGTGGGGCGTCAGCGCTGCTCCCGCCGCCGTGGCTGTTGCCGCTGCTCCTACCGAGGCCACCGCTGCTCCTGTTATTGAAGAGAAGACCGAGTTCGACGCCGTCCTGACCGAGGTTGGCGCCAACAAGATCAACGTCATTAAGGTTGTTCGCGAACTGACCGGCCTGGGTCTCAAAGAGGCGAAGGCTGTCGTCGACGAGGCTCCTAAGCCCGTTAAAGAGGCTGTCTCCAAGGAAGAGGCCGAGCGCATCGCCGCGAAGCTTGCCGAGGTTGGCGCGAAAGTCACCATTAAGTAGCTTTTAAGTAAGTAACTTAAGTGACTGTCCCCTTCGATACCGAAGCGAGACAGGGAAGCTTCTACGTTTCCCTGTCTCCTCTCCGACTTTGAAGGCGTGCTCTTAATCTTTCCCACCCTCCCGGTAGGGAGGTTCTGGCCCCATCTTGCTGGAAAAACCCTCTAGCTTGTATGTCTACACACGATCTTCCTGAACAGCTTTCGATACAATACACCTATACACAACACGAACAACAACGACACAACCCAAAAGCTGATCTGGGGGACGCCTTTCGTTGCGCCCTCCGGTGATCCATGTTATAATGCTGAAAGATCTTACGTCTTTCCCAACTTTTCCTAGTAGGAGGTGAGTTAGAAGCGTGGCTTTGACAGTTGAAGAGAAATCACAAATTATTGCTGATTCCCGCGTCCATGAGACCGATACTGGTTCGCCCGAAGTTCAGGTAACTATCCTGACTTCCCGCATTCTGAGCTTGACTGAGCATCTCAAGGTGCATAAGCATGATGTCCATTCACGCCGCGGCCTGAGAATTATGGTTGGTCAGCGTCGGCGCCTGCTTGCATATCTGAGCAAGAAAAGTCCAGAGCGCTATCGCGCCCTGATCCAAAAATTGGGCCTACGCCGCTAAAACGGTATCGCGAAAGCCGTTGGGCTACAATTAATGCGGTCGGCGCAATCCTGGCGTACGCCTTTGCGTTCGCCCGACCGCTGCACCTTTTCCAAGAGTTCACAGGGATAGGGAGTGTCCCACAGATGTTGCTATTTCCACTGGATAAGCAGGCATCGTATAAAAAACTCCCAGTTGTGTTTGCGAGGTCGCAAGTATTACTAAGTATTGCTCCTCAAGGTTGTTCGTGTGTCATTGGTGTTTACGAAGGAAGCTAGAGACGAAGGAACGAGCGAAGACGATAGGCAGAAGAGGGTTTTATTCTCCACACAGCAAGTAATAAATCAGCACGCAACGCACTGCTAGAGCGAAGACGATGTTTTGAAGCCAGTTGCAGCTATGTTTGCGAAAAAAAGGACATTTCAAAGAGCAGTGATCCGCACCCAGGTTATAACGAGAGATGGGCCGGCAAGACTTCAGACCCCTCCTGAGGAGCTTTAACACACTTTCGCGTTTTAGGTATTAGGGTGCATTAGTCGGAGGAAATATGATTCACCGTCAAGAAGCCGTTATCGGTGGCCGCGTCATGAGTATAGAGACCGGTCGCGTAGCGGAACAGAGTAGTGGCGCTGTACTTGTGCGATACGGCGACACCGTGATCCTGGCAACCGCGGTTGGCAGCGATGAACCCCGTGAAGGCATTGACTTTTTCCCGTTAACTGTAGATGTTGAAGAACGCATGTATGCTGCTGGTAAAATTCCCGGTGGCTTTATCAAGCGTGAAGGTCGCGCGACTGAGCATGCTATTCTCGCCAGCCGCCTTACTGATCGCCCTCTTCGCCCTCTCTTCCCCAAAGGTTATCGCAACGACGTCCAGATCGTGATTACTGTCCTCTCCGTCGACCAGGAAAATGACCCCGATATTATGGGTATTGTTGGCGCTTCTGCCGCTCTCTCCATCTCGGATGTCCCCTTCGCTGGCCCGGTTGGGGCCGTACGCGTCGGCTACGTCGATGACCAGTTTGTGATCAATCCTCCGGCTTCCGCGATGTCGCGCAGCAAGCTTGACCTGGCAATTGCCGGTACCGCTGACGCGATTATGATGGTTGAGGCCGGCGCCAAAGAACTGCCCGAAGATATGATGCTGGAGGCTCTGCGTGTTGGTCACGAGGCCCTGCAAGATCTGGTGAAGATGCAGGAGAAGCTGGTCCAGGTCTGTGGGAAGCCCAAGCGCACCTTCGCGGCCCCCGTGCCCGATGCTGAGCTTCAGGGCAAGGTGGCGGAGTTCGTTCGCCCACGCTTCGAGGCCGCGGTCAGCAATCCCGATAAAACGGCTCGCTCAGCCTCGCTCAGCCAGGTGCAGGACGATCTGGTGACCGAGCTGGGAACGCAGTATCCTGATCGCCTGAAGGAGATCATCGGCTTCTATGAGAAGGAGCTGAAGGCCTACGTTCGCAATACCATTCTGGATTCAGGTATACGTCCCGATGGTCGCGATACCAAGACCATCCGTAACATTACCTGCGAGGTTGGTCTCCTGCCCCGCACGCATGGCTCGGCGCTCTTCACTCGTGGTCAGACGCAGGTGCTCAGCGTGATAACACTTGGCTCACCCGGAGAAGAGCAGGTGCTCGATGGACTGGGGACCAATGATAATAAGCGCTTCATGCACCACTACAACTTCCCGCCTTATTCCACTGGTGAGAGCAAGCCACTCCGTGGCCCTGGTCGTCGTGAGATTGGCCATGGTGCCCTGGCTGAGCGCGCGGTCTCGCCTGTCATTCCAACACAGGAAGAGTTCCCCTATACCATTCGCGCGGTCTCGGATATTCTCTCCTCCAATGGTTCAACCTCGATGGGTTCGGTATGTGGCACAACCCTTGCCTTGATGGAAGCGGGTGTTCCCATTCACGCGCCTGTGGCTGGCGTGGCCATGGGTCTGATTACTGGTGAGGGTGAGCGCGAAGGCAAGTGGGCCGTCCTCAGCGATATTCAGGGCATCGAGGATGCTCTGGGCGATATGGACTTTAAGGTTGCGGGTACCGCCGATGGTGTGACCGCCCTTCAGATGGATATCAAGGTCAAAGGTATCACCTATGATGTGATGGCCAAGGCGCTTGAACAGGCACATGAAGGCCGTATGTTCATCATGGAGAAGATGCTGGACGCAATCGACGCTCCACGCGAGGAACTCTCGATCTACGCACCGCGTATTCAGAGTATTAAGATTAACTCTGATAAGATTGGTGCAGTTATCGGGCCGGGCGGCAAGATGATTCGTAAGATCCAGGATGAGAGTGGCGCCAAGATCGATATCGAGGACGATGGGACCGTCAACATTGCTGCCACCTCTGGTGAGGCGATGCAGCGTGCGATGGATGCGGTTCGCGCCCTGACCGAAGAGGTCGAGGTTGGTCGCATTTATACCGGTACAGTTCGCCGCCTGGTCGACTTTGGTTGCTTCGTCGAGATCCTCCCCGGGAAAGAGGGCCTGGTCCGCACATCGCAGCTTGCTGACTACCAGGTGATGCGCCCTGAAGATGTCGTTTCACTCGGTGATGAGATTACCGTCATGGTAATCGAGGTCGATGGTCAGGGACGCGTCAACCTCTCGCGTCGCGCAGCCCTGAGTGGCGAGATGCCCAGTCAGGCCGAGATTGAGAGTGAGCGCGGTGGTCGCGGTGGCCCAGGTCGCGGTGGCATGGGCCGTGGTGGCTATGGAGATCGTCGTGAAGGCCCGCCTTCTGGCGGTCGCATGGGTGGCGGCTATGGAGATCGAGACCGTGGTGGCTACGGCGGTGGCGGTGGTCGCGGCTATGGAGATCGAGACCGTGGTGGCTACAGCGGTGGCGGTGGCGGCGGAGATCGTGGCTTTGGCCAGCGCCGTCCCATGGGGGGCCCTGGTGGCAGTCGCCCAAGCGGCCCAGGTGGTCCACCACGCCGCGATAACGGTGGCTTTGGTCCGCGTTCGACGGATCGCCGCTGGTAAAACCTCAAATAAGCAGCAACACTATAGGCGACCTCGTGTCGCCTATAGTGTTCTTAACTTGGTTCTTGACCCTATTATGCACAATATAGTTGTGTAATACACAAAAGATCTGTACAATATAGAGACATCTTAGGACCTCAACGCTAGTAACGATTAAAAAAGGGGTAATATGCCATGTCGTCAGAGGAGATACTGAGAGAGGTAGCCGTAGAGGTTTCTACCTGTTCGAAATGTAATCTCTGTAAGGGTAGAACGAGGGCTGTACCAGGCGAAGGTAGCACAAGTGCTAAGATCCTTTTTATTGGTGAAGGCCCTGGTTACCACGAAGATCAGCAAGGACGTCCATTCGTGGGTCCCGCGGGACAATTCCTCGATGAACTCCTGGCAAGCATAAATCTCAAACGCTCCGATGTTTTTATTACCAATGTCGTGAAATGTCGCCCTCCGCAGAATCGCGATCCCCAACCCGATGAGATTGCGGCCTGTAATAATTATTTAGATCGCCAGATTGAGGCACTGAAACCGCGGGTCATCGTGACTCTCGGACGTTTCTCAATGGCCAAGTTCTTTGGCAATGAGAAGATCAGTGTTATTCATGGACGGGCGCGCAAAAAGGATGCAGGGTATATCTGTATTGCTATGTATCACCCGGCGGCAGGTCTGCACCAGGCCAGTCTGAAAGACGTGATTCGTGAAGATTTCAAGAAGATTCCCCTGGTGATGGCGGAGGCGGAACGCATGGCCGCGGCGGCTCCCAAAGTTGCCGTAGCACCCAAGAAAAATGAGGAACCACCTCAGCAGTTATCTCTGTTCTAATAATCTCCTCTACATCTCCCGACCAGCAAGTCATGGAGGTGAGAGCAAGCAAGGGTAGTGGCAAGGTGTGTAGGAACTGACCTCGTGCGCACCAGAGGCTATGAATCTGAAGGTGCGCACAGTATGACTACTGATGACCAGGGCTATCTCTGTTGTTGAGATTGGTTTACCTGTGCAAAATAGTCTGAGAAGGTCATCTGCGTTGAGAGATGAGCCTGTCCCTTGTTGCAATGGAGTGGTGGGTTGCATAGCGCTGATCGCTGTGCACGAAGTGGATGTGTGGATAAAGATTTGCTTTCACAATGGGAAAGGGAGATAATACTATGCAAACAAGCTTTCAACGTTCCCTTTTACTAGGGGGACTTGCTTTATTCTGTCTGCTCAGTCTCATACTCGCACCCCAGGCGCTACACCGTGTTTATGCCCAAGGCTATACTGACCAGATCACGCAAGGTAAGCGCATCGTCGTAAGCATCTCACAACAGGAGTTGACTGCTTACGAGGGCGATAAAGAGGTCTTTGATACGCTGGTAACGACGGGTCGAAGCCAACTTCCGACCCCAACCGGCACCTTTCATGTGATACAAAAGCTCAGCCCAACCTGGTTTCATTCCCCCTGGCCAAAGAACTCACCATACTACTACGCTCCAACCTATATTAACTACGCCCTCGCGTTCAAGGAAGGTGGCTACTTCTTACATGACGCGACCTGGCGCTCCGCCTTTGGCCCCGGCACGACCGATGATAATCAGGGTTCACATGGCTGTGTAAGCATGAATCTGGATTCCGCGAAATGGCTTTACAACTGGGCACCCGTGGGAACAACTGTACAGATTGAATAATGAGTTTATGTGTGATTTGCGGGCATTGCCCGCAAATCACACACCCTTGTTATTCGGTGGTGGCGCCCAGAACGAAGGCTTCAACGGCGCTGACGCGCCCACGCCAGTATGGTAGCTTAGTCTTATGGCCCCCGCTGATGATGGTGATATCGCGCAGGTGTACATACTCATAGAGCACGGGCAGTCCTGCTGGTCCGATCTCAGGCTGGTCGGCGGGTGGAACCAGGTTGGTGTAGAACTCACGCAGGAAGTCTGCAGTATCGGGATCTTCCTGGCGATACATCCCCTCATAAAGCTCGACATGGAAGCGAGCGTAGGCGAGCGTGCTGATCATCTGCCCAAAGACGAGCTGCCCATGCATCTGAAACATCACGGGAAACTCCTGGTCTGTCTGCTCTGCAAGTTTTACCCAGAATTGGAGCGCGATATCCTGTTTGCCATACTCTTTGAGCCATAGGTTGCGCCGCTCGGTGCGCGTAAGGGGACGAAAGTTTGGGTCCAGAGGTGGCAACTGCTCCTCGCCGCCCTGGCCCTGGTTCGATCTATCTGACATAGAGAATGTAGACCTCCGGGAAGTAGTATCGTTTAATGGCTGAATAGCTTCGTCAGTATTATAGTATTTTATCATCCACAAGTAAGGGGATAATAACATTGAATGGACAGGCGCGCCTGTCCATTCAATGTTACTGTTTCACTTACGGACCCGGGGTCACATCGATGATTTGCGGGTTGTTGGTAGGGCTATTCCCGCCGGTACTGGTGGAAGGCGTCGCCTGGCTGCCGTTGGGGCTATTTCCTCCACCAGTGCTCGGGCTGCCGGACGAGTTCTTCCCGGTATCTCCATCTTTGCCGTCCTTGCTACTGTCTTTCAGGCATGCCTCTGGTATATCCTCGTTGCTGGTGCTGTCGCCTTCTTCATCATCTTTGGGTTTTGGGCATACCAGGGGGGGAACATAGTAGTTGGCGCCCTGGATAGTTGGCTGCGTTCCATCGATAAACCAGTCGCTTACCGCGCCCTCGCCAGCCGTATATGCCAGGCCGGTGTTGGCGGAGACTGCACCTCGATGCACATTATCGGGACGAGGGAAGTCGTCTGGCGGAAAGTTATAGTGCTGCGAGGCGTACTCCATGACATCGTGCCAGATCGGACCTGCTCCCGTGATACCAATGACATCGTACATCTGCTCATTGTCGCTATTGCCCGCCCAGACTCCTACCGTCAGATAGGGCGTATAGCCAATCGTCCAGTTATCGCGGAAGCTATCCGTGGTGCCAGTTTTGGCGGCGGCTGGTCTGCTCAGTTCCAGGGGATTACCTGGATAGAACTCTTTATAGCGGGCGACTCGATCCGAGAGAATGTCATTCATGAGAAAGGCAACGTCGGGGCGCAGCGCGCGAATGCCGCGTGGATGGAAGCTATAAAGCTCGCGCCCCTGGTTACTCTTGACCGAGAGGATCGAGACTGGGGGCATGCGTAGTCCTTGATTGGCAAAAGTCGCATAGGCATCGGTCATATGCAGCAGTGAGACCTCTTTTGAACCCAGGGCCATAGAGGGACCCGTCTGTGAGTCAGGCAGGTTTGCCACCTCTGAGATGCCCAGGCGCGCTGCCATGTTCTGGACGTTGTGTACACCTGTAAACATAATCGCGTCGATGGCGGGAATGTTGAAAGAGTTGGCCAGCGCCGTGCGTACCGTCATCGGATAATCGCTATGGAAGCTGCCATCGTAGTTCTGGGGATGGTAGTAATCCGGCGGATCGACCGGGTAGATCGTGCGGTGGTCAGAAACGATCATCGCGGGATACCAACCCATTTCAAAGGCCGTCGCGTACACAATCGGCTTAAAAGAGGAGCCTGGCTGGCGTGGTGTCGTCGCACCATTGAACTGGCCGCGCACTTGGGGATAATTCGCCTCGTAGGAGGCGCTCCCGTTCATGGCAAGGATCTCGCCGGTTTTGGGATTCATCACGACGACCGAGGCGTTATTGACGTTTTTATCGCGGCTTAAGACGTTATAGGTTCCCAACCCACGATCATATGTTGTTGTATAGAGGTTGTTATAAGTGATCTCTTCAACTTTCTGCTCCAGGTCATAGTCCAGAGTAGTGTAAACGTCAAAGCCTCCATCCCGAAGCTGCTCCGGGCCGCCCAACACCTCCTCAAGCTGGTTGATGACATATTGTACAAAGTGGGGAGCCTTCATCTCCTGGTCAGTAGAATAGGATTGGATATCGCTCTGCTGTGTCTCCTGGCGAGCCTGGCGGGCCTGTTGGGGTGTGATCATCTTCATCGCGACCATGGCGTTGAGGACTATCTGCTGACGCTCAAGCGCGACGTCCTTGTTGATGACCGGGTTGTAGTAGGTTGGACTCTGTGGTAAACCTGCCAGCAGCGAGGCTTGACCCAGCGTAAGGCGCGAGACGGCTGGCTTGCAGTGATTTCCCTGGCAATCTGGCTTAAGACCAAAGTAGTCGCGCGCGGCCGCCTCGACGCCATAGTTGATATTTCCATAGTAGACGGTGTTCAGGTACATCTCCATGATCTTCCACTTGGGATACTGCTGGGTGATCCCGGCGGCGAGAATGGCTTCCTGAAACTTGATGCCTACCGTGCGCTCTTTGCCACTAAAAAACTGATTCTTGATAAGTTGCTGCGTAATGGTGCTGCCGCCCTCGCGTACGCCACCACTGCGAGCATTGGAGAGGAGCGCGCGCCCAATGCCTTGGAGATCGACGCCGCCATTGCTCCAAAAGGTATGATCCTCCGCGGCGACGGTGGCGTTGATGAGCAGGGGCGAGATATCCTGATAACTGACATAGGTACGGCGTCCCTTCCCAAGCTGTTTATCGTATAGCTCGTAGAGCAGCTTCCCATGCCGATCATAAATATGCGTGTTCTGGAAAAGCGAATGCTGGGCGATACCATTGATCGACGAAAGCTGCATCTGATAGTAACCATATGCTATACCGGTCCCGCCAAATGTGAAAAGGAGAGCCACCAGGAAGAGCAGGGAACCACCCATAAGCAGACGTGCCACCATATCTGGCCTGGGCTGCTTCAGGCGTACCCGCTTTTTGCGTAGCACACGGGCGTGCCTCTGGCGTTGCGATGCGTCTGGCAATGGCTGGGAAAGAGGCCTGGATCCACTACTGGCGTACGCGGCTACAGGGGGACTGACAGACCCGCTACTGGCGTACGCGGCTACAGGGGGTGGCACTGCTGGTTGCATTAGGCTCCCTGGCTGGACAAACTGACTACGAGCTTGTTTGCTGTCTGCTTGACTGCTTATCCCTGCTTGCTGAGAGACAAACTGGCTGGTGCGATTGAGAGGCACAGGGGGCTTTACTATTGGCGCGGGAGCCGTGGAGGCATTGGGATGGGGAATGCCTGTTTGTCCCAGGCTTTGCTGATAAGTAGGCTGACGCGTGAGAGGAGGGCGAGGAAGTGTTGACTGCTCGCCATAGGCCTCCGCGTGTTCGTTCTCCTGTTGCCATGCCGGGCGTTCCTGTGGAGAGGAGCGTGAAGGAGAGGAATCGGAGCTAGAATTCGTTTGAGAATGATTAGTTGGCATAAAGTTATAAATCCTTCCTGCGTTAAGATCTTTTTATTATTTCCTCGCAAGCGGCCCCACCTCTGTCCACATGCTTTATCTGAATTCTTCTGACTTATATGCACAATTCGCTCACTATTCATATTACGAAACGAACGAAAGCGCAATCAGGAGTATTTGCGTAGGAATTCGGGGATATTGGTACTTCTATTTGTAGATATATATGTATATATGTGGATATTGAGCGGAAAAGAAACCAGCGTGCTAGCTGAAAATCACTTATCTCGTGCGTATATTGCAACTCAAGAGGTGGTCCGACGTAGAAAATGTGAGAGTATCTCAGCCTGAGTGCAGGATAGACCCGATAGTATATAATGGTGGTGCAAAGAAAGGGTCTGCTAGCGACTGGCAATACCTGTACAAAAATCAGGCATACGTGGTAAGAACGGACGAAAGAAAGCATTGGGAAAAGAGAGAGAGCTACACCAGCCCATGGCGGTGCCAAATATAAATTATGACGCCATCGACCTGACGAATATGCGGGACCTGAGAAATCTTCTCTACGCGCATGGGATGCGTCCAAATAAGGCCTTTGGACAAAATTTTCTGATTGACCGGAACGTGTTGCAGCGGATTGTCGAGGCGGCTGAGATTAACGCGAATGACGAAGTGTTGGAGGTGGGATCTGGAACGGGCGTCCTGACGCGCGAGCTTGCGCAGGAGGCTCGGCGCGTCGTAGCGGTTGAGCTAGAGCGTGATATGCTCACCCTACTAGAGAAGACGGTAGGAGAGAGGCCCAATGTTGAACTGGTGGAGCGTAACCTGCTCTTTATCAATCCCCAGGACCATTTTGAGCACAGACCCTACAAACTAGTGGCGAACTTGCCTTATTATATTACTGCGCCCACCTTTCGGCACTTTCTGGAGAGCCAGAACCCACCCAGACTACTTGTCGTCATGGTCCAGCTGGAGGTGGCACAGCGGATTGCCGCGGCTCCTGGCGATTTAAGCGTCCTGGGGGTCAGTATCCAGTTTTATGGTAAGCCACGTATTGTAAGCAAGGTGCCAGCCCAGGCCTTTTATCCCGCGCCCAAAGTTGACTCGGCCATCTTGCGTATTGATATCAATGACGAGGCGCCCCTGACGCTGGATGAGCGTGACCGCTTCTTCCGCGTGGTCCAGGCGGGTTTTGCGGAGAAACGCAAACAGCTTCACAATTCGCTGACGCATGCCTTACACTATAAAAATGAGGTAGTGCGTGCCTGTCTCAGCCAGGCAGGTATCGAAGCCAACAGGCGTGCAGAGATGCTCAGCATTGAAGAGTGGATGCAACTCTGGCGCGCCTTCGAAGCCCTGCGCACCACTCCTGCTGAGTAACCAGGTGTTGATACATCCGATAAAAAGGGGAGGTGCAGGAGGGAGATCCCTCCTGCCGGGGAATGGGGTGTCCCCATAAAAATCCCCCTCCATAATTTCTGGGGGCACCAGAAATAAAATTATTGAGAACATTTAGCGTGTAGCCTATTCTGAAATGAAGAAGTAGCGAGATTTATGTCGACACTGGAGCAGTTCTGCGAGAACTGTGGGGCGGCGAATGCGGCGACGGCGCGCTTCTGTCAATATTGCGCCACCGCGCTACCATTTCGACACACCACAGGAGCTTTACCCGAACAAACCCTACTCGATGGCCGTTATCAGCTTGAAGCGCTGATTGGTCAGGGAGGAATGGGCGCGGTCTATAAAGCATTAGATACGCGCTTTAATAACCGTCCAATCGCGATTAAAGAGATGAGTAAAGCGGGACTCTCCTCGACGACTGCTCAGGAGGCGGAAGACGCCTTTGAGCGCGAGGCTCTTCTCCTGGCGGACCTGCTGCATCCCAATCTACCGCGCATCTATGACCACTTTAGCGAGAATGAGCGCTCCTATCTGGTTATGGACTTTATCGAGGGCCGCACGGTCGAGGACTATTTGGAGCAGGCGGGAGGTAAGCCGCTGCCACTCGACCAGGTGCTGGATTGGGGCAAACAGCTCTGTGATGTATTGAACTATCTTCACAACCATCAACCACCCATCATCTTTCGCGATTTAAAGCCATCGAATGTGATGGTCAATGGCAATCATATCTACTTGATTGACTTCGGTATCGCGCGCGTCTTTAAACCTGGTCAATCGCATGATACCGTTGCGCTTGGCTCGCCGGGCTTCGCCGCCCCTGAGCAGTATGGGAAGGCACAAAGCACGCCACGCTCCGATATCTATAGCCTGGGTGCCTTAATGCACTGCCTGCTGACAGGCGTTGATCCCAGCGAGCAACCTTTCTTCTTCCGCCCGGCATCGCAGCTCAATCCCATGGTTCCCCACGAACTTGAGGCTTTGTTAATACGCATGCTTGATATGAGCGCGGAGAAGCGCCCGGCGAGCGCGCAAGAGGTATTGGATGTCTTGCGCCATGTAGATCAACAGCGCATCAGCGGCACCTTGAGCCAACCCATCGCGACTATGTCGGGGCCAACCTCCACACCGTATGCCTCAGGGTTCGCGTCCACAATGACGGCCTCCTCGCCTGAGACGAGCCAGCTCTTACAGGATGCCTATACCTTCTATGCACAGCGGCGTGTCCCTGAGGCCCTCAAGCTCTATGACCAGGTAATCAGAACGGACTCGCTCAATGCCCAGGCCTGGCAGGGACGTGGCTTGACGCAGGCCTTAAATGGTCAGCATCGCGAGGCGTTGCAGTCGTTTACGCGTGCGCTCCAGCTTGATCCCGATCTGGTAACATCCTTAAATGGGAAGGGGGTCGCGCTCAATCGCTTGCGCCAGAACCGCGAGGCGTTGCAGTCGTTTGATCGTGCCATCCTGCTTGAACCTGGTAATGCCGTTGCCTGGAATGGGAAGGGCGCGGCCCTGAGCGCGCTTGGCCTTCCCGAGCAGGCTCTCAATGCCTTTGATACCGCCCTGAGCTTCGATCCCAGGATGGCCCTGGCCTGGAGCAATAAGAGCCTGGTCCTGCGCCAGATGCGCAAGTATGAAGAGGCTTTGCAAGCATCAGAGCAGGCTCTGAGCTATGAGCCTAATTCCGCGCTCAACTGGAACAGCAAGGGCTTGATTCTGCTCGAAATGGGGCGCTTACGCGAAGCCTACCAGGCCTATCAAGAGGCGCTCAAGCGCGATTCACGCTTCGCGCCTGCTCTCTATGGCATGGGCAATGTGCTCTACGCGCAGCAGAAGTTTAAAAGCGCGCTTGACAACTATGACCGGGCGCTCCAGTTCGATCCAAACTATGTGAAGGTCTGGGAGAGAAGGGGCCAGCTCCTGCAAGAGTTGGGCAACTATCGCCGCTCGCTGGAATCCTTTGAGCGTGCGACGCAGATTGATCCCAGCTTTGCCCCCGCCTGGCTCGGTAAGGCGACCGTCTTGAGTCGTATGGAGCGCTATGACATGGCGTTGAATGCATATGAAGAAGCCCTGCGCCGCAATCCCAGCCTGCCCGCAGCCCTCAATGGCAAAGGGAATGCCCTCTATCGCCTCGGGAACTATAGCGCGGCCCTGAGCGCCTACGATAACGCACTCAAGGTCAATCCACGTATGGTCTCCGCGCTACATAACAAGTCCCTGATCCTCAAGCTATTGGGCCGGTATAACGAGGCTCTGGCAGCGGCCGAGTCGGCCATTCGCCTCGCGCCCAACGATCCGGATAATTGGTTGCGCAAGGCAGAGGCTCTGCGCAAGCTCTACCGCAAGAGAGATGCCCGCGCCGCCGAGGCCGAAGCCGAGCGCCTGCGAGGGGTATAAAAAGAAGGGAGGAGAGGAATGGTCAGGACGCGGACCTGTCCGCGTCCTGACCATTCCTCTCCTCCCTTTTCTGAAGGTTACTTTAGCTTACGCGCGATATGATTCTCGACCACCACCTTTTCATTGGTGAAGGACAATATGCTATCGGCGGAGATGCCCCTGGCTTTGTGTCCATTAGTGGAGATACCCAAAGCATTCAAGCGCATCGCGTTAAGAGGATACAGGGCGATGCTGATCTCGCTCACCTCGCCCAGGGTCTCGTCCTTCTCGCTGACAACGGGCATGCCGATCAGATCTTTGCTCTGTGGCAGTGGGGGAAGTGCCTTTATAAGCATGTTCTCGTTATCGATAGTCACTCTGTCAACTTCAACGGCCTTGATGCCGCGCACTGGCAGTGCAAAATCGCCATTGACGCGTGTATGGACGCGCAGGGCATCGATAGAGTTTGATCCCTCTTTAAAGAAAAAGTCCACGACGGTCCCGAGAGACTTTCCCAGTTTGGGTACATAGACCGGAAGGCCCAGTAACTCAGACCATTTTCTGCTACTTGTAGTTTCCATATGTATTGGGTACTCCTTGATAGGATTGATCAATATAATTATAGCGGGACGCTAACCTACTGTGTTCTGACCTATTATACACTTTGTCGCTCCCCTTGGTAATTCTCTTTATCCACTGTGAGATACCTCATAGGGAATTGCGTAAAATTGCTTTATCATGTATTTGACTTTATAATGGACATTGGTTGGAGATATATGCAAATATGGCTCCATTGCTTTTAGCAAGCGGAATTTTCATTGTTCGTTTGGAAGAATGATAAAGGTGGGTGCGATGAAGGAGAATGAAAGCGCTTTTTTAGGCAAAACAGTAGGTAATTGCACCATCGAAAAGGTCATTGGGCGGGGTGGCATGAGTACCGTGTACCTGGCGCAACAGCAACGGCCCGCGAGATCGGTAGCAATTAAAATCTTGCGCTCAGAGGCTGAGGGAGAGGAGGCTGCGGACTTTCTGGCGAGATTCCAGCGCGAAGCGGATATCATTGCCCGGCTTGAGCATGTACATATCATCCCTATTTATGCCTATGGCGAAGGCGAAGGTTATGCCTACCTGGTGATGCCGTATGTGAGTGGTGGCAGCTTAAGTGGTCTGCTGGCAAGACAGGGAAAGCTGGAAATGCATCAGGCGCTGGGTTTTGTGATGCAGGCCGCCTCCGCCCTGGACTATGCCCATCAGCAGCATGTGATTCACCGCGATCTCAAGCCAAGCAACTTCTTACTCTACCCCGATGGCAGACTCTTGCTCGCCGACTTTGGCATCGCGCGCCTGGTAGACAGGGCAGAAGATGAGCATAACTCAACCCTGACCTCCCAGGGAACTATTCTGGGAACGCCAGCCTATATGGCGCCAGAGCTTTTGCGCGGTGAGGAGATTGACGCGCGTGTCGATATCTACGCGCTGGGCGTGATTTTTTACCAGATGCTTAGCGGGTCCGTGCCTTTTAAAGGTGACAATCACTACACAGTCGTTGATAAGCACCTGCATGAACCCTTCCCTGCGCTCTATGGTGTCAATCCCGAGGTCCCGCTGGCGGTGGATGCTGTATTGGCCAGGGCAACTGCTAAGAGCCGTGAGGAGCGCTATGAGACGGCTGGAGCCTTCGTCAAAGCGCTACAAGATGCTATCTATACCTCTGAGGCAGTGACAGAGATGAAGGCTGTAGCAAGCGGCGTACTGCCAACGCTGCCCGCAAGCTTTGCGGGCATTGAACTGGTGCAGCGTTCCGCTCCCTACGCCATGCCTGCCCCTGCCGGTTATCTTCAGACGCCTCAGCAGCCTTATCCAACCCCTCAGGGCGTCACTGCCCAACCACCCTATCCAACGCCTGCGAGTCAGGCCTACTGGCAGGCGACTCCTCAGGATGGCATACCTGTGCAGGGAGGCTGGCCCCAGCAGCCTGTCTATCCGCAGCAGAAGCAAGAGCGTGCCTGGCCACTGGTTCTGAAGGCTCTGCCGAGCCTCGCCCTGTTGGCCGCTATTATCTTTATCAGCTTGCAGGTCATGGGCGCCTTCGCGCAAAAGCCCCAGGGCAACACGGGGCAATCGGGGAACCAACAGCAGGGAAATGTCCTGGTCGCTACCACCACACCAGCCAGTCAGGCCACTATGGTCCCTACAATCGCGCCCACTGCTACCCCTACGATTGCCCGAACCTCAACTCCAACGCCGATTCCTACACAGACCCCGGTACAGAAAGCGCACGCCGTTGTGCAGTCATACTATGATCAGTTAAACCGGCGTGGTTATCAAGGTGCTTATAATCAATTGTCGCCCAATTTTCAAAACAGTTTATCTTATGATCGCTTCTCCAGCGGCTACTCTAAGGTGCATCACCAGGACATCACCTTCCTGAGCGAGACACCCAATGGTGATGGGACCGTGACGGAAGCCGTTCACTTGGTGGTTCAAGAGGAGAATGATCAGGGTGTTGTCCAGACGCATGAGCAAAACTGGACGGGGATCATTGTCCAGCAGAGCGATGGAAGCTGGAAGATCGATAGCGCAAAATTTAGTTAATCAGTAGTTGATGAAGTGGTGCCCCTGGCAGCCAGGGGCACCACTTCATCAACTACTGATTAGCGCTGGTTGAGCGCCGCAAGCGCGAAAGCCAACGAATTTGATGATTTTTGAAAAGTCGCAAAAAAAGTGTTGACAAATCGCGAAGAGGATGGTATCATGCACCATGTCAATCGGAACCGCTTGTATGCGCAGGCGAACCGGTGGTTATTGCGAAGAGGGTACACCCGTTCCCATCCCGAACACGGTAGTTAAGCTCTTCAGCTCCAACGATACTTTGGGGGCAGCCCCACGGGAAAATAGGACACCGCCGTTTCGCCCGCTCACACAAGCGGTCTTTTTATTATCAATCTGGACACCGCCGTTTCGCCCGCTCACACGGGCGGTTCTTTGTTTATATCGAACACGAGCAAACGCATGGAAGAACTCAGTATTGGTGAAGTCGCCCGGCGCACTGGCCTGCGCACCTCGGCGATTCGTTACTACGAAAGCATTAACCTTCTGCCGCCGCCGCGCAGGGTGAGCGGTCAGAGACGTTATGCGCCAGAGACGGTGCAAACACTGGAGTTCGTGCAAACCGCCAGGCGTATTGGCTTCTCTCTTACAGAAATTCAATCTCTATTAGAGAAGCGACAGGGCGAAGTTCCCCTTGGGGCGCACTGGCAGGGCCTGGTGCAGCGTAAACTCATCGAGGTACAAAACGTTATCAATCAGGCTCAGACCATGCAGCACCTGCTGGTGCAGGGCGGCGGATGCAGCTGTACCACCCTCGAAGAATGCATCGATTGCGTACTGGCAAACTGCCAATAGCAGAGAGATAATCAAGGCACGATGGAAACGCCCTGCCGGGTTTGGAAAGTCTTCTCATGTGTTAGGAGAGAGTGACCCCCGACAGAAGGCCTCGCTTCATGGCGACGGCGACGGCTGAGGCGCGTGAGTCGACCTGCAATTTAAAGTAGATGTTTGCCAGGTGTGTCTTGACGGTTGGCTCACTGATACTCAGATAGATGGCAATCTCCTTGTTGCGCTGGCCATGTGCGACACAGGTCAGCACCTCTAGCTCGCGCTCCGTTAGATCCACCCACTGCGCCTGCGCAGACGATCTCTCCTCTACAGGTGTCGCTCCTTCTATTCGCTCAAGCAAACTCCGCACCAGGGCGTGCTGGAGGAGTGTCTCCTTGTGAACGCTCGCAGTCAAGGCCTGGTGGAGGATCGTGCGACTGACATGTAGCGGCAGGCACGTTGCCATGCCCGTTTGCAGACAGGCCAGGAGGAACTCTGGGTCATCGGCATTCATGGCGAGCCCCACTATCGCCAGGGCTGGCCACTCGCCGTGCATCATGCTGAGGGCTTTGTGCGTCGCGCCCTGGTGAATATGCGTATCAATGAGCAGGACCTGGGGTTGGAGTTCGCCTACAAGGCGCATCGTCTCAGGGAGCGATGTGGCGATGGCAAGCAGTTGAATATCCGGGCTACCGGCAAGCATAGTGCGCAGGCCTTCGCAGACAATCGGGTGTGCGCTGGCGATGAGCAGGCGCAATGGTTTGGAGGCGTCGTTCATCGTTCTTCCTCAGGTGTGTATTTAGCTTTATTACTTCTTTTGCATAGAATAGCAAAAAATATGGTATGAAAACCAGGATAGATGGATGAGATCCGTTTGGCCGAGAAGTAATCATCCATTCGTACGATGTTGCCTGTCCGGTGAAGCCGCTACAATTGAGGTGTAAAGAGAAAAGAGATACATACAACTCATCTATAAGGAGGTAGGAGACATGATGTGGCAAGCAATAGCCGCCGCCCTGGCGATTGGCCTGGGAGCAATTGGCGCGGGTATCGCCATGGGTTTAGCTAATGGGCGCGCTTATGAGGCGTTAGGGCGCAACCCTGAGTCGGGAAGCACCGTACGCACAAACTTCATCCTGGGCCTGGTTTTCTCTGAAACGATTGTCATCTACGCCCTGGTCATGGGCCTGTTGATCCTCCTGCGCCAGTGACAAAGGATTCTCCTCTGGCTCTTGCTTCGGCTCGCTACGCGAACCTCAGGGGGAAGATGTGCATGTGGAAAACGGCTCTGCCGTTTTCCACATGCACATCTTCCCCCTGAGCGCCGTAGGCGCGAAGAAAGCAGGCAGGATAAAGAGTGCATATGCTACAATGCCAATATAATCAATATTGTAGCTATGGTGTAGGCTCGAGGGATAGTTCTCGCGAAGCTGCGCTAAAGAAAGAGGAGAAAACTTCTTTTATGACCACCCAGCTCTATCTGATTCGTCATGGTGAAGCCACAAGCCAGATACACCAGTTTCTTCGCGATGATGGACTTACCGAATTAGGCGTCAGGCAGGCCGAGCGCCTGCGCGATAGATTGATTGCTACACGCGAGATTCAGGCAGACGTTGTGATCGCCAGTACCCTGCCACGAGCCAGGCAGACCGCCGAGATTATCGCCCCGGCCTTTGAGCTACCAATTATCTTTGATGATGAGGTGCAGGAAATGCTAGAAGGCGAAGCCCATGGCCTGACCTATGATGAATATCACGAGCGCTATGGTCCCGGCCCGGACTTTCTGCACCAGCCATTTAAACCGATAGCGCCGGGTGGCGAGAGCTGGCCCTCCTTCGCCCTGCGTGTTGCCACAGCTTTAGAGCGCATTACTCAGGAGCATGCGGGCAAGAGTATTGTTATCGTCTGTCATGGCGGCGTGATCGATAACTCTTTTGCGTACTTCTTCCGCTATAGCTCCTTTGCCATGCCCCCTGCCCATTTCTTTACCCAGAATACCTCCATTACTCAGTGGCGAGAGGATGAACATAAGGGAACCAGTTTCTGGCGCTTGATACGCTATAACGACAACATGCATGTGCGTGGTCTAGAGACGGATACCCTCATCCCCTGGGAGCAGCTTCCCCTGCCAAAGAGAAAGCGCTACCAGGTCGACCAGCCTGATGAACCTGCCAGCGAGCAATAAGAAATAAGAGGTACAGGATGTTAGGAAGGATATGCCGCAGGCATGTCCTTCCTAACATCCTGTACCTCTTATAAAAAGGAAAAGAGCTATAGCGCGACGCGCTCGATTAGCATAATGGTTACGGTCAGGAAGACCCCCAGGCTGATCACGGAGATAACAGGATCAAGTAGAGGCGCTGTGATTAAACTGCCACGCAGGCGCAGGCGCTGCAAGAGATTGGGCAGACCCAGGCCGCAGAAGTAGGCGATCAACTGTGTAAAGCCAAAACCCAGCGCCGTCACCAGGCTTAAGGCAATGGTATGGAAGAGCACGAAGGCCGCGATTCCAGCCAGGATGCTCACGACAATGCCGCTAAAGGTGCCGATCAGTAACTCACGCAGAATCGTTTTCCACAGATCACGCCCGCTTGTGCTGCGCAGGTTCCAGCCTGCGATGCCCAGGGCCTGTGAGCTGGCACTCCCGCTTGTGAGCAGCAGCATCGGAACCAGGCAGAAAAGACCTCCAAGCGCCAGTGAGAGCCGATTATCGCTTACACTTCCTACGAGGCTAACGAGTGCGGTGGTATGTGCGAGCAGGGGGGCGAAGGCCTGAGCCAGGACCAGGGCCAGAACAAAGCCTGCAATCACATTGACAATAGGCCAGATTGTGCGCCGAGCGGCGGTTGACCAGGAGAAATTCTCCTCTTCTTCAGACTCCTCCACATCCGCGCCCACGATATCGGAGAGGTCTTCAGCTTGCTCCTCGTGGATAACGTCGATGACATCGTCGACCGTGACCAGTCCCACAAGGTGATCTTCCTCATCAACGACGGGCACGCCGAGCAGGTCGTACTTGGCGATGATCCGCGCCACCTCTTCCTGGTCGGTATCCACATGCACTTTGATGACGTCGGGGTCCTTCAGATCGGCGATGCGTGTCGTGGGTTCGGCGACAACCAGTTGCCGCAACGAGACCACGCCCTTTAGATGGTGCTGCTCATCAATGACATAGAGATAGTAAACCATCTCCAGGTGCTCTGAGTGCTGGCGCAGGTAGGTCAGCGCATCTTCGACCGCCGATGTCTCGGAGAGCGCCAGGTACTCAGGCGTCATAATACCGCCAGCCGTCTCGGCGTCATAGCGCAGGAGATCGCGAATGGGGCGCGACTCCTCAGTGGGCATGAGGTTAAGCAGGTGCTCGGCCTCAGCCGGAGCCATCTCGGCCAGGATATCGGCGGCATCATCGGGTGCGAGGCGCTCCAGGAGATCAGAGGCGCGCTCGGGATCCAGCTCGCTGATCAGCTCGCTCTGCAAGGGATACTCGACCTCGTTGAGGGTATCGGCGGCGGTCTCCATGTCCAGGCGCTCCAGCATGGCCCCGGCCTCTTCGACATCGAGCTGCTCCAGGATATCGGCGATATCGGCGGGATGGAGATCGATCAGTTTGTTATGACTTACGTTGAGCTGGAGCTTGGGGATAACGCCAACCGCCCCCACGGTTGCAGCGGTGGTACCTGCCAGGGCGAGCTGACCGGTGTGTGCGCCCACCACCTGAATGGGTTCAACATAATTCCAGGTAATGGTTCGCTCTGGTAACTGCAATGGAACGACGCGCCCGATGCGGTCAATCGTGGCTTGCAAGCCAAGGCGACGCAGCAGGCCACTCAGGCTAATATCCACACCAACCAGGCGCGCGGTGCGCTTAATCTGAGCCAGTTTAAGATCATTGACTTTAACAACGCGGAAGCCCTGAGTATCTACAATCTGCTTATCAAGGATATCTCTTTTTAATAAAAGCTCTTCAGTATGCGGGATATAAGGTGTAATACCATCTTTATTAACATTTAAGCGTACTTCTGGTCCCTCTACAGTGGCTACCTGGGACCAGGGAATCATCGTTTCTCCGTTGCCGCTGCGATGGACGACGAGCGCGGTCACCACGGGAAAGGTCTCATCAAGGGAGACGCAGACATCGCGCACGCTACCCACGCGGCGATGGTCGTTATCGACAATGCTCCGGCGGAGCAGATCGCTCAAGAAAATCATGAAATCACCGCCTTTTTCAAGACTCAGTAGTGCGTATCCACTTATCCACATTCTGTGCACATATGTGTATAAGTAGTTTGAATGTCCTTTGCAGTTGCTCGTTTGCGGTGGTAGATGCCCTGTTAAAGGAGCAAGGCGTACAGTGCTCCTAGTTCTCCTGTGGGCAGGAGGGTCACTGGAGACTGTGTAATATTCTTCGGATAGCAAAGCCGAGCACAGGTTGGCCTGTCGGGAGCGGTATAAGCCTGTCGCGCGGACAGGTAGGACTAGCGATGCCTCTTTTGTAAGAGAACATCGTCAGAGACGCGCTCATAGACAGAGCAGAAAATCCATAAGGGGGATGCTGCTGAGCAGCACAAGGACTTGCTGGCAAAGGCGGGATCGTCCTTACTCGACATCTCTTGGGTCTGACTATAATGCTATATCATAGGGGGAAACTGGTGGATGTCAGCTCATCGAGTAAGGGTATGGTGGTTATAGGTCAGGCAAGCGAGGTATTGGAAAGTGAGCCATCGCAACCACACCTGGCTACTCGATGAGGAGTAGAACTCTCCCATTGGCAGGCACAATCAGGCCTGCCGCTAGTACTATGACTAGAACTAGGGCCAGCGTCCATATCCCTCACCTCCTTTGCCCAGGCAATCAGGCGTATTTACTCCGGGGCGCCACTACTGGCGCTAGATCGGTAACGAAGCGGAGCAATCGCGTTGATTGTGGGTGTACGAAAAAAATTTTGGAAATTGTGAGATTTTTCTCTCTTCACTGAGTATAACATGTCCTTAAAGAGGTGACAAGTTACTTAGTGTACATAGTACATATGTGCATGTTGCACAATATGCACATAACGAGAAGTATCACAATGATTCAATGTGGCTTAGAATGTGTTATGCGTCTTCTTGTACACGGGAGAAGGGTGCACAGGGTTTCACTGTCTGGTTGTAATAAGCAGGTTAATAATATCTCCTGGCGTGCCATTGCGCGTAGCCTCTGGTTGGGTGGCTGATTTTATCCCTGCGGTAGGAGAGGATAGATTGCATTCTTCAGTTGGGCACAGATATCTTCCACTGGTTGTTTGGCGTCGATGATCCGAAACTCGTAGGGCTTGACCATGTGCTCGAACTGGGTGAGGAGCCGGGCCTGGTAGGTTATAAAGCTTTCATAGAGATCGGGACCCAGGCGCATATCCATCCCTGATTCCCAGTAATTGAAACCACCGCGCTGGAGCACGCGTGGAATCAGATCATCAATACCAATGTTGAGATAGAAAATGGCATCAGGCTTGAGGGCCAGGCTGTAAATAGAGCGTAGCCAATGAGGATTGGCGCCACGCACCATTGCACGAGCCATCAGTGTATAGATATACCGGTCAATCAGAACAATAAAGCCAGCTCGTAGCGCGGGGAGAACCTGGTTCTCCAGGCGATCTACGAAATCGGTGGCGTAGAAGAGATGCATCGTGATCGGGCCAAGAGTATGCCCGGCCTTGGCCTGCCTGATACCATCGCCTGCGAGTGCCGAGCGCGTGAACTCGGTATCTGCTACTGCGTAGCCCAGGCTCTCCAGCCAGGGACGTAAGAGCCGAAGCTGTGTTGTGCGACCTACACCATCGGTACCTTCAATAACAATCAAGCGTCCTGGCAAAATTTCTTCGCCAACCTGAATACCCAGGGTATCAATACCATAACAATCAGGGCGGGTCATAAGTATGTGTTCCTCCTTAAACAGATCCACCAGCGTGGTTGAAGCTGAAATCCCTTTCGTGTCGCGGATGATTGGTTCAATGACGACACTCATGGATAGAAGTGACTCCTTACTTGACAATAATCTCGGAACGTCCAGTAGACTGTGAAGTCTGTTTCCAGGATAACTCTCCAGGTGTCGTTGACTCTAGTGAGGTTGATCCTAAAGGAGGTAGCGGCATACTGATGCGGCGCACACCTTCAAGGTGAGGAAGGACGAGCTCGCGCATATGTCGCTGCTGCTCTTGAATGGAGAGCGTGGCATCCATCACGGTGAGGCCAAACTCCTTGACCATTGCCTCATATTCCTGGACCACGCGATGCTGAAAGATTTTGAAGCTCTCATAGGGATCGGTGCTCAGTCCAAGATCCATGCCCGCCTCATAGTACTTCAGATGTGGTCTCCCATTCATAATCCGGCGTAATGAGAGCGAGAGGGGCACGCGGTAGTAGAACGCCAGGGTAGGTTGGACCGCGAAGCGATAGAGTTCCCGTACCCAGGTGCGGTTCACTCCACGAGCCGCGTCGCGTGCAAAAGCTGTATAAATATAGCGGTCCGCAAGCACAATCGCGCCAGCCTTCAGTGGCGGGATAATGTCATGTTCGGTGCGATCCGCAAAATCCGTGGCATGAATCAGGCTAAACGTGGTCGGCGTGAGAATTTGCTTTTTCTTACCGCGCGAGGTCGTTTGTTTGACGAGCGGTGAGGAGTTCCACTCGCTAAAGAAGACACTATACCCCTGGCTGATCAGCCACTGGCGGAGTAGCGCAATCTGGGTGCTCTTACCGGAGCCATCGATTCCCTCAACAACGAAGAGCTTACCAGGAAACTGATGTGACCCGTAGGTTTCCATATAAAGTCCTTTTTGCGTAACAATGCATAGATATCGATCATATGCGATGACATATCCCTTGAGATTAGTGTCACGAATAGAGAAGCCGACCTTTTATATACGCTTGTATGTTGGGTTTGTTATGTATGTATAAACACGTATACAAAGGCATTATAGACACAAAATGAGAAAGGTATATCTGTCAACACCGATGTATGATATGAAACGTCTAAGCCAGGAGTATGGTAGAAATAGTATACCATGTATAGCAGGAGGTATGGGTATATGGAGCGGGCGCGAAAAGCCGAAGCTCTGGTGAGGCGAAAACTTTTGTGGTACGATGCAGTGCAGTAAAACATGTTGAAGAGCAATAGAGTAATGCATTGCCCTGTGACGAAACGTATTCCTACATATAGACAGTGTCTATGCAGCTGATAAGCCAGAAAAGATGAAGCGATATACATAGCCTTAAAAGGATAATGTCTATGGTAAACCAGATTTTGCATATCAATATACAGACACCCAGTGGGTATCTTGAAAGCATACTCAAGCCCGTAGATGATAGCCAGAAGCCAGCTTATGTCGGCATTGTCTGCCATCCTCATCCTCTATTTGGCGGCACGATGCATAATAAAGTCGTTTTCAAAGTAGCACAAGTCATGCAGGCCAACAACATCCCTTCACTCCGTTTCAATTTCCGTGGCGTTGGCCATAGCAGTGGGACATATGACGAGGGGCGCGGCGAGATGGATGATGTGCGCTATGCTCTCGATTTTATGAGCCGCAAGTATCCTGGGGTGCCAGTGATCCTGGCTGGTTTCTCGTTTGGTGCATTTGTTGGACTCAAGGTCGCAGCCATTGACGACCGTGTCCAGGCTATGATGGGCCTGGGCGTGCCCGCGCGCTGGTTCGGCGCTACCAATCCCCTGGCCGGTTGCCATAAACCCAAGCTGTTTATCCATGGGACCAGGGATGACCAGGCGCCTTATGAGGCTGCGATGCAGTGGTTTGAGCAGGTGCCAGCGCCCAAACGCATCGTTACCGTGCAGGATGCCGACCACTTCTTCCAGGGCAGGTTAGAAGAGGTGCAGGTCATCATCGCAAATTTTGTCACCACCTTGCCCCAGCCCTCGCATAGCCTGTAAACTATCGCTGGGAGAGTATGGACCCTGGCAGCCTCTGGTTGTCAGGATCCATACTCTCCCAGCGATTTTAATTTATTTTCAAGGAGCACATCACCATGACACAGAACCAGACCGTATTTGAAGTGCACACCATTGCCGCGGAAGACACATATGTGTTGCGTCAGAGCGTCCTGCGTCCCATGCAATCCCTGGCCGAGTGCGCCTATCCTGAAGATCACGAGCCGGAAACGCTGCATGCAGGCTGTTATCGCGATGGTCAGCTAGTAGGCGTGGGAACAATTTTCCGCGAGAAGCGGGAGGGCAGCGAGGCTCCAAGCGGCTGGCGTGTGCGCGGCATGGCGGTAAGTCCAGAAGCGCGAGGCTCCGGCTGTGGCGGCTCCGTTCTAGAGGCACTGCTCGCGCACGCTGAGAAGCATAGCCCCCAGGGAGAAGCATTCGAGATCTGGTGTAATGGTCGCGTGAATGTAGAAGGCTTCTACCAGCGCTATGGCTTCCAGCGTGAAGGCGATATCTTCGACGTTCCTCCCATTGGTCTACATGTTGTGATGGTCAGGTATATCCAGCTTTAAGCTCCACAAATATATGTAAAAGCTGCACAAAATAGAAAATTTAGCATACAATAAGAATCGTGGGAAAGATGCCACGAATATATCGGATTGATAGGTGAGCGTAGGAGAGGCAGAGAGCATGGAAGATATTGTGCGTATCGCGTTGATAGGTGATTACCGGGAAGACATGATTGCGCATCAGGTGATTCCCCAGGCCCTAGAGCGGGCGGCGCGCCCGTTGTCGCTATGCCTTGAGATACGCTGGCTGGCGACCTCCCAGGTACAGCATATGCGTTGGGAGGACCTAGCTAAATTCGATGGACTCTGGTGTGTTCCTGGCACAGCCTATGCGCAGCCTGAGGGAGTGTTGCGCGCGATTCGCCTGGCGCGAGAGCGCTGGCTCCCCTTTCTAGGTACCTGCCTGGGTTTCCACTACACACTTATCGAGTATGCCCGTCATGTCCTGAGCCTTCCCGAAGCAGATCACGCTGCTATCAAGCCTGATGCGGGCCTGCCCCTCATCGCTCCGCTCGCCCGTTCACATATGGATGGGCGTATTCTATTTCAGCCTGGTTCATCTATCAGTCGGATATATGGGGCATACGAAACCATTGAGCAGTATGGAAATTATGATTTTGGCCTGGATCCTCGTTGTCGCGACCTGCTTACCTATGATGATTTAGCCATCTGTGGGCTGGATAGAAGTGGTGCGGCGCAGGCTGTAGAGCTTCATGGGCATCCCTTCTTCTTTGCCACCCAGTATCAGCCAGAACTCCATGAAGTTCGCAACGAGATGCACCCTTTAATCAAGGCCTTTTTGCGTGCCGCAGCATAGTATGGTGGATAACTTGTGGATAACTTGTGGATAACTAAATGGTAGGTTTAGCAACGGTGAATAGGTCAGGCTTGCCTGACCTATTCACCGTTGCTAAACCTACCATTTCTCAAAACAAAGAACCACTTGTGTGAGCGGGCGAAACGGCGGTGTCCTATTTTCCCGTGGGGCTGCCCCCAAAGTATCGTTGGAGCTGAAGAGCTTAACTACCGTGTTCGGGATGGGAACGGGTGTACCCTCTTCGCAATAACCACCGGTTCGCCTGCGCATACAAGCGGTTCCGATTGACATGGTGCATAATATCATGGTCTCTAAATATTGTCAACAGTTTTGCGAGGCAATTTTTTTATTGCGCAATAAAAAAATTGCCTCGCAAGGTGACTTATTGTATCAGTGCGAGAGATATTTTGCAGCAGAGTTATTCACAAAAGGTAGAGTTTATGTGTCTCCCTTTTTGTTGCTCATCCGTGTACAAGTAAAGAAAAGCATACGTTGCTAAACTGATATATAGGCTTGCGAGCGCTTATAGCATGGCGCGAGTGATACGGAAGGAGGATATAACGTGAGTACCTATCAAAATCCTAATCCGCAGCAGACGCCGATTGTGGCTGGTGTCTTCCAGAGCGAGAACCAGGCCAAGGTGGCCGTGGATGAATTGCGCAAGCACAATTTCGCCCATGATCAAATTGGGGTGGCCATTCCTGAGAAGAGCCAGGTAGATAGCCTGTCACAAGATTTCATGAAATTGGGCGTGCCTCAGCAGAAGGCTTCGTACTACGAGAGCGAGTTCAATTCTGGCCATATCGTAGTCTCGGTGCGACCAGATGGGCGCGAGGGCGAGGCCGAGCATATTCTCCGCGATAGCGGTGGGTATGATCAGGGCGAGAAAAAAATGGGAGAAGAGCCTCCCATGGAAAACAAGGGAGAGCGCTAAGCCAGCGTTTTTCAATAGCAATATAGAGAGAAGAAGGGGCGCGTCCCTGCGGGATTGCGCCCCCTCTTCTGGTTTTGAATGCTCAGACTTTGACTCTATTTTTTCATATGACACGTATAGTTACTAACGGTGGTGTGGAGGGCAAAGTGGGGCGAGAAATAGGGTGGGGGGTGAGGGGCAATTCTGGCACGGGTCAATTATTAGTAGCGAGTGATGAAGGAAACACAGAAGGCATGGCAAAGAAGCATGTACTGTCACCCGAACAACGTATCTATATCCCCCTGATTGCGATAGAGAGAGCGACCCAGAAGCATTCCTGGAGCCGTCTACCGGTTGCTATGGCATCTAAACCTGATCAAGCATGTGGTGAGGCGCGACGCATTGGCTATACGGGTCGCGAGGAACACGACCTGGCACTATATCGCTTAAAGATTAAGCCCGCTGGCTTGCCAACTGTAACGCTACCGGGTATCTATATCATTGACAAGGGCATATTTCAAGACTATGAGGAATGGAAGGCGATTCAGGAGCCGAGCTTGGAGACCCCCGTTGAATAAACTATTTTTATATGGGTTGTGGATGAGTGAGAAGTTCTGAGTAGGCAACCTTTCGCGACTTAAAGCAAGGCAATGCTGATTTTTGGGCTTTTTAGCTCTACCTTTCTGATATGGGAAGGTAGAGCTATTTTTATTGCTCGTTTGCTTAAAATAGCCTGTGGAGAGGATGTAACTGGTATTTACCTGTTTGTGTTAAGCGGGTGTTAACCTATCCCTGGGGAAAGTTTAACACTCATTTAACTATGCCATAAAGCATAGTTAATTCTGCAATGATAACTTATGAGTGCGACAGAAAATAGGATTTTAGGAATGGGTGAAGATAATAGATTGAAGTTCTTCATCTTTTTCCAAAAAATAGGTTAAGTTATATCAACTTTATTTGTAGGAGATACTATGTTGAAGAAATGGCGCGTTGCCCTCGTGCTTCTGGCCATCGTGGCGCTCTCAATGATTATCGCGGCTTGCGGTGGTGATACCGGTGATGCCGGCAGTAGCGCTACTAAGACGACTTCGACCCCTCAGACTTCCAGCGATAGTGCTTTCTCTTGTGTTTCCGGCTCCATCATTGCCAGTGGCTCGACGGCTCTGCAGCCTTACGTCGACGCGGTTTCGAAGAAGTATACGGCGAAATGCTCTGGCGCTCAGATTGCTGTTCAGCCTGGTGGCAGTAAGAAGGGTCTCTCGGACGCCGAGGCTGGTACCTCGCAGATCGGTAACTCGGACGTTTTTGCTGATAGCACCCAGGGCGATCTCGTCGACCATCAGGTTGCGATCGTCATCTTCACGATGATCGTCAGCCCTGACGTCACCGCGAAAGACCTTACCACTCAACAGCTGACCGACATCTACACTGGTAAAGTGACCAACTGGAAACAAGTTGGTGGCGCCGACGAGCCCATCGTGGTTGTGAGCCGCCCCACCTCTTCTGGTACCCGCGCGACCTTCAAGAAGTTCGTCCTCAATGGTCAGAACGAGAGCCCTGCTCAGGCGAAGGCCCTGACCTCCGATAGCACCGGCACCGTTGTCCAGACCATTCAGCAGAACAAAGGTGCGATTGGTTATGCCGCCCTTGGTGCCTCGCAGACCGCTCAGAAGAGTGGCCAGGTCAATATCCTGACCATCGACGGTAAAGAGGCGAACGCCGACAACGTGAAGAGCAATGCCTACAAGTTCTGGAACATCGAGCACATGTACACCAAGGGCGAGGCCACTGGCCTGAGCAAAGCCTTCCTGGATTACATGTTCAGCTCCGATGCCGACACGATTGCTGAGGGCCTGGCCTTCGTGAAGATCAAAGATGTCCCCCAGGACATCCGCGACACCCACAATAAATAAGCTTTAGCCTGATGATCGTCCTCTCCCCGAGTTGGGCGAGGACGATCTGGCTTGTCGGCCATGTTTGACACTGTTTCAGTACTGCCTCTCCGAACACTCTGAGCGCGAAGCGCTAGGCACGCTAGTGCCGTTGGGTTTCGGAATAAGAGCTTAGGAGGATAGGTGTGCAGAGAGCGCGAATGATGCGTATATCAGACCAGGTCGCGCGGATTGTCTTCCTCATCTGTGCCATTTTGGTTGTCGCTATCATTATCAGTGTGTTCTACTTTATTGGCTCCAAGGCATTCAAGGTCTTTTACCTGCCTGGTGGGTCAAGCGTTCAAGAGTTTTTCACAAGTACGCACTGGGATCCGACAGCGGGTAATAGCGATAATCCGGCATACGGTGCCTGGGGATTGATTCTCGGTTCGATTATTATTACCCTGGCCTCCGTACTGATCGCGACCCCCCTCTCGTTTGGGATGGCACTCTTCATGGCGGAAGTAACTCCCCGCTGGCTTTCACGCATACTCCAGCCTTTGCTGGAGGTTTTTACTGGTATGCCCTCGGTGGTCATTGGCTTTCTGGGCCTGACGGTTCTGGTACCCTGGCTTGGAACCATCTCGCAGACGTTGGGCTATGGCTACAGCGCGGCAATCATCGTCCTGGTGGTGATGATCATTCCGACCATCGTCAGCGTGTCGATAGATGCCATTCGAGCTGTTCCATCCAGCGTGCGCGAGGCGAGCCTGGCTCTGGGGTCGTCTAAGTGGCAGACCATGTCGAAGGCGATTATTCCAGCGGCCTCCACGGGCCTGGCGACAGCGGTTGTGCTGGGCATGGCGCGTGCGATTGGTGAGACGCTGGCGGTGGCAATGGTCCTGGGTGGCCAATCGCTGCCTGACAAATTGTACAACCTGAAGGCACTTTTCTTTACGCCAACAACTAATATTACGCAGGCCATTCTTAGTGACTTTGGCGAAACCTCTGGTATCGCTCAGGACGCTTACTGGACCCTGGCCTTCCTGCTCCTGGTCATCTCTCTGGCCTTTATCTGTGTGAGCCGTTACCTGGCGAGTAGGAGTGTCTACAAATGAGTATGCAAGCAATGGCGGGCAAGCAAGAAAAGCAAGCATCTGGACGAGTCGCGGAACTGACGCGAATTGCGCGCAGGCTACATGCAGGCAACCGAGTTGCTCTGAGCATACTCTGGGTTGTCGCCGCCTTGATCGCGCTCCTGTTTATCGTCATTATCGTCCTGCTGTTTATTCAAGGCTTTAACTACCTGATTGATCCTGCTTTCTACTCGACCTCGGTGACCGGGGTGGGAATGCAGCTCTTCAGTACCTTCTATATCCTTATCCTTACCGAGATACTACTCTTTCCCATTGCGCTGGGCGCGGCGATCTACACGGTTGAGTATGCCCCGCAGGGAAAACTGGTGGCGACGATCCGCTTCGCAGCCGAAACGCTGGCGGGTGTGCCATCGATTGTGCTGGGCCTGTTCGGCTTTGTCTTCTTCAGCGCGTTTCTGGGATTCCATATCAGCCGTATAAGTGGTGCTTTGACGCTGCTGTGCTTAAACTTCCCCCTGGCACTACGTCTCTTTGAGGATGCACTACTCTCGGTGCCACGCGAGTTGCGCGAGGGAAGCCTGGCCCTGGGTACGACGAAATGGACGACGATTCGCAAGGTAGTCTTGCCGTCCGCGATGCCTGGACTGATCACAGGCTTGATCTTGAGCGCGGGCAAAATCATCGGCGAGACTGCGGCCCTGGTCTTTACCATGGGTGTTACCCCAGCGAGTACCTTCTCGGCTGATCCCTTTATTCCTAGCGACACACTAACCATTCACCTGTGGTACATCAAGACCCAGGGTGCTGGCTCGATTTCTGGCTTGTCGGCGGCAGGCGCCTCGGCTATCTCGGCCGGATCGGCGGCACTCCTGATTATCGTCCTGTTGGTAATCAACCTGCTTGCCCGAGGGATCGGACGTCTGATCCAACGCCGGGTCATGGCAGTTTGATGCATGTAGAGCGATTACAGTAACAAGCATGGCAATCCACTATGGAGTGCCTCTTGAAGAACAAGGGTGAAGCGATCTATGAACTCGATAGCAGCAAACTCTTCTCTTATCACAGAGAATGTGACTCTGCCCAAGGGGGCGAGCATTTTCTCACGCAAAGTAGCACGCAGTGGCCACATCTCATATGAGGGGCGTCCATACTTTATCAGCAAAGCCCTGGCTGGCCGCTACATTCGATTGGTCGTTATTGAGGATCGCCTGATTGTCGATGAGTCTATTCCCCTGCATAAGGAATATGAATTATCCTGAGCAAGGCTTCCTGTTTGGGCACGCATCGCGTGCCCAAAAACTGTTTCTTTTTTCAGAAGCCATGAGCCAGAATCAGAAGATCGATGCGATTGAGGAACGTATCCCTTAAGCATAGTAGCGCAATAGTGAAGAGCTGAAGCATCGAGAAGGAGAGATGTGAACGTTATGACACCAGAGGAACAGCAGGTAAACTATGATCAAGGGCGGCAGGGAGGCACAAGGACGAGGCAGCAAACATATGATCATGCCTGGAATGAGAATAATATGACAATTGAAAGTATACCAGAGGACCAGCAAGACCCTGGCAAAGTCACGGAGATCCGCCGCGAGCGTACTCTGAATCCAAACGCAGACTTTGCTATCAATGTAGAGCATCTCAATTTCTACTATGGCAAGAAGCAGGCCCTGTTTGATGTCTCGCTGCCACTGCGTAACCGCCAGGTGACGGCCTTGATTGGCCCCTCTGGTTGTGGTAAGTCGACCTTCCTGCGCACACTCAATCGTATGAATGACCTGATTCCTGGCACACGGACTGAGGGACAGGCCCTCTTCGATAGCAACAACATCTACAACGCAAAAACAGATGTGGTACTGTTACGTCAGCGCATCGGCATGGTTTTCCAGAAGGCCAATCCCTTTCCCAAATCCATCTTTGAAAACGTAGCCTACGGCCTGCGCATTCAGGGCAAATCCAATCACCATATCAAAGAGATGGTAGAGAAGAGCCTGCGCGGCGCGGCCTTGTGGGATGAAGTGAAGGACCGCCTGAATGCTTCGGCCTTGGGACTCTCCGGTGGGCAGCAGCAGCGCCTCTGTATCGCGCGTGCCCTCGCCGTCCAGCCAGAGGTACTCTTGATGGACGAACCCTGTTCAGCGCTGGACCCCATCGCGACCCTTAAGATTGAGGAGCTTATCACCGAACTGGTGAAGGATTACACCATTGTAATCGTCACCCATAATATGCAGCAGGCGGCGCGTGTCTCTCACTTTACGGGCTTCTTCCTGAGTGGTAAGCTGATAGAGCAAGCGCCGACAAAAGACATTTTTGAGCGACCAACCCAGAAAGAGACTGAAGATTACATTAGTGGTCGCTTTGGTTGATACCTGGATGTTTTCCGCATACGATGTATCTGTAGCGCAAAAATAGGTGTTTTAGGAAATTTGAGCGCGTGAGCGCTTACGCATAAAAAGCCGTTGGAGGTACTGCGTGGCACGCAAAATCCTGGTGGTGGATGACGAAGCGGTCCTGGCCGAGACTATCGCGTATAATCTGGAACAGGCCGGTTATCACGTCATCACCGCCGCTGATGGTAACAGCGCGTTGGACGCGGCGCGCAGTGAACGCCCAGACCTGATTGTGCTGGATATTATGTTGCCTGGCATGGATGGTCTGGAAGTGTGCCGCCAGTTGCGACGCGAAAATAAGACCGCAACGACTCCTATCCTCATGCTTACTGCCAGGGGCGACGAGATCGACAAGGTCGTGGGCCTGGAGGTTGGCGCCGACGACTATGTAACCAAACCCTTTGGGCGGCGTGAATTACTAGCTCGGGTGCGGGCTTTGATCAGGCGCTCTGATTATGTACCGGGGGGTGAGGGTGAGAACGGGGAAGAGCCTGAGCAGGAACGGCGCCCTGCCAATCGCGAGCTGGTTGTGGGTCCCTTACGCATCGACCTGGCGGGTCGGCGCGTCAATTGCCGAGGGCAGGATATCGAGCTTCAACCCAAGCAGTTTGAGTTGCTGGCCTACCTGGTGCGCAATCGCGGTACGGTCCTGACACGCGACCAGTTGCTTCATAATGTCTGGGGCTACGACTATGTTGGTGACACACGTACCGTAGATGTGCATGTGCGCTGGCTACGCGAGAAACTCGAAGAGGATCCCGCCAATCCCAAGCTCATCCAGACGGTGCGCGGCGTCGGCTACGTGTTTCGTTGGTAAGAAAAAAGAAGTTGGGGTGAGGCCGGGGCATTCGCCCGGCCTCACCCCAACTTCTTTTTTCTTACTTACACTTTATTTTAAGCTGAAGAGGGGATGGCGCTGATGGTCGTATCAGGACCTTCTTTCTCATCCGTGACCTCGAAGAGAGGGTGGGCGATAAACCAGCTCTGGCTATCCATCACTGGTACATCAGGATCATCGTTTTGCACACGGTGATAGCAGCCATCCGCGTTAAGCTCGTGCGCGTTGACATTGTCGGCCAGGACCGGGCGCAGCATGTTCTCATAGAGCGCGTCGCGTATATAGCGATGCTCAATCGGGAAGAGTACTTCTACACGATTGTTGAGATTGCGTTGCATCAGGTCCGCGCTTCCAAGCAGAATCTCGGGGTTGCCGTTATTGCCAAAGTAGTAGACGCGGCTATGCTCAAGAAAACGTCCGACGAGGCTGCGCACACGAATATTTTCGCTGATACCGGGGATGCCCGGGCGTAGGCAGCAGATGCCACGAATCACAAGATCGATCTCAACTCCGGCCCGCGAGGCTTTATAGAGCAGTGAGATGATTTCAGGATCGGTCAGCGAATTAAATTTGAAGATCAGGCGTCCATTGCCATGCTCCTCATGTAGCCTGATCTCGCGTTCAATGTGTTCGTTGAGGCCACGTCGCAGCCCGATGGGAGCAACAAGTAACTGACGGTAGTGCGCCTGGCGCGAATAGCCTGTCAGTGAGTTGAAGAGCAACGTCACATCATCACAGATCTCCTGGTTGCTGGTGAGCAGGCCCAGGTCTTCATAAATGCGGGCCGTAGCGGCATTGTAGTTGCCTGTTCCCAGATGGACATAGCGTCGCAGGCTCTTGCCCTCCTTGCGCACCACCAGGGCAAGCTTGGAGTGGGTTTTTAAGCCTTTGAGTCCATAGACTACATGTACCCCTGCCAGCTCCAGCTTACGTGCCCAGACAATGTTGTTCTCCTCGTCGAAGCGTGCTTTTAGTTCGACCAGCACTGCGACCTGTTTCCCATTCTCCGCCGCGCGCAGCAGGGCCTGCACAACAGGTGAGTTGGGTCCAACGCGATAGAGGGTCTGTTTAATTGTGAGCACATCGGGATCATCGGCGGCGGCATTAATAAAGTCGACGATGGTGCTAAAGCTGTCAAAGGGATGATGTAGCAAGACATCGTGATTCTTAATGGTAGTAAAGAGGTCGTATCCACGCCGCACAAAGCGGGGAACACGCGGAGTAAAGGGAGGATCCTTCAGTTCAGGACAATCCAGGTTTTGTAGCTCTATGACATCTCCCATTCCCAGCTGCCCGTCAATGACCGTCAAATCATCATGCGTAATCTCAAGATTATCGATCAACAATTGACGAATGCGCTGAGGCATAGAGGGATTGACGGCCAGGTCGACGACGACGCCAAAGCGGCGATCACGCACCTCTTGCTCGATTGTTTCAAGCAGGTCGGAGGCGTCATCCTCTTGTAGTTCAAGGTCTGCATCGCGTACCACGCGGAAGGGATAGGACTCCCAGATATCGAAACCGGGGAAGAGTGTGCTCAGATGTGCGGCGATGAGCTGCTCTATCCAGACAAAGACCTGTTGTGTCTGCTCGTTGTCATTTTCCATGGAGCGTGCGACGGGGACCAGGCGTGGCAGAGATGGCGGGATTTTTACACGCGCGAAGAGTTCCTTATTATGCAGGACATCTGTCAGGACCACGGCCAGGTTCAAGCTCAGGTTTGAGATATGTGGGAAAGGGTGTACAGAGTCGACTGCGAGGGGGGTTAGAACCGGAAAGACTTCACGTTCAAAGTAGTCCCGTAGTTCGTTGCGTTGGAGCGCATCGAGTTGTTCATAATCGAGAATATGAATATGCTGGTCTGCCAGGAGTGGAAGGAGATCATGTCGCCAGTACTGGCGGACCTCCTGTACCAGGGGGGCCAGTTGCCTGCGCACCGCTTCTAACTGTTGCGCGGCTGTACGACCGTCTGGACTGCGTGGCGCTGCGCGCGAAGCAATCTGATCTTTTAGACCAGCCAGGCGAATCATAATAAACTCATCCAGATTTGTCTCAAAAATGGATACAAATTTGACGCGCTCAAGCAGCGGGTGACGTGGGTTTTTAGCTTCCTCAAAGACACGGCGATTAAACTCGATCCAGCTTAATTCGCGGTTGATATAAAGATCGGGCTGTATGGTGTCAGGTAAGCTAGAAGTCGATGAAGTTATTTGACTCATACGTAATAGGTCCCAGCATTATCGTACAGCGTTTCTTTATCTTCATTGTATCATCCAGGTAAGCACGATGCAAAAAGGAAAGAGTAAGTGATATGGTGTCCCCCTGGTAGCGCAGGCTGCCAGGGGGACACCATATCACTGACTTTATCAACATTGAGGCTCTCAAGTTTATCGCTTTATGTGGCCTGAAGGTATAAAATCTGGAAATTATCTTGACAGCAGGTATCTCACTGATGTATTATCTCTCAAGTGAGATGACTAGCGTTGTGCTGGACGAAAGCATTGTCTGAGAGTATCAGCCCTGGCTAGACATGCGTATCAGTAGCGGGCGGTTGCTGAAATTGGTAGACAGGACAGACTTAGGATCTGTTGGTGATGAACCGTGAGAGTTCGAGTCTCTCACCGCCCACCGGAAACCGAAAGGTTGCCGAAAAGCTGGATACCCTGTTAAGAATACAGCTAAACGTGTCCTTTGATGTCCTTTAGTGTCCTTTTAAATGGCACTTGCGGGAGTGGCTCAGTGGTAGAGCGTCACCTTGCCAAGGTGAATGTCGCGGGTTCGAATCCCGTCTCCCGCTCCAGGTGGTCTTGCACTAGAGTATCGTAGCGCTCTCTTGTCTACCTTGTTTGTTAGCTAAGAGGTGCGAAGGCTGACGGTGTGACAAGTGGAAGAAAAAAAAGCTTTCGTTTGTTATACTGGACAGGAAGGAAAAACGATATGTATCGCAGTGGCCACGCTGAACTGTGGTGGTTGGAGTAAGCATCGCTATGATGCACGCTGGTAGCTACCATGACAACCGAATATGCGGGAGTGGCTCAGTGGTAGAGCGTCACCTTGCCAAGGTGAATGTCGCGGGTTCGAATCCCGTCTCCCGCTCCAAATTCTTGAAGCAGAGGGCGACTGGTAACACGGTTAGCCCTCTGTGGGCAAGTGCAGACAAAACCCACACAAGACATACCATCATAACATCTGTTTTGAAGGATGCGATAAGCGAGACGAGATACTCTGTTGTGGGGTGGTCTAGAGGTGGGAGACAGCTGAGAGAGTACGGGGCATGGCCTATTCGCGCTGCAATCATGTGGGTCACCTTCGATATTGTGCCTCGAATATACCAACAATCCTATGTATTCTCCCAGGATAGGTACTTCCCACAGCCTACTTACCCGCGATATAATAAGACACTGTAGCTTTGAATTTTATTTCCGAACAAAGACTACGTACGCGATTTATGATAAAGAAAACCTGTTGGAGGAACTGTGAAGGTCTCTGTTGAAAAGTTGCCAACCAGCGAGGCAGTACTGGAAGTAGATGTTACCTGGGATGAGATGGAAAAAGCCTCGGATAAGGCATATAAAAAGATTGTAAAGCAGGTAGATATACAGGGGTTCCGTCGAGGGAAAGCCCCTCGCTCAATGATTGAGCGCAGACTGGGCAAGGAATACATTTACCAGGAGGGCCTTGATGAGCTGATTTCCGAGGCCTATCGTGACACCCTTGTTGAGCACGAGATTGTTCCCATTACGCAGCCGACGCTGGATGCGCCCTCTATCGAAATGGGAGAACCCTACCACTTCAAGATTACTGTTCCCATCGTTACTCCCGTTGAACTGGGCGATTACAAGTCCGTCCAGATGGAGCGCGAGGAGGCTGATGTTACCTCTGAGGAGGTCGAGCAAGAGCTGGACACTCTGCGCCAGCGTTTGACCACCTGGAAAGAGGTTGAGCACGCCGCTGAGTATGATAACCGCGTGACGATGGACCTCAAAGTGACCAGCGGTGAGCAGAAAGTCTCTGACCTGAAAGATAATCCCTTTGAGTTGACCCACGAGCGCGTTGGTCTCTTCTCGGGCATGGATGAGCATATCGTAGGCATGAACGCCGGAGAAGAGAAGAGCTTTACCACAACCATCCCCGCTGACTATGGCAACGAAAAACTTGCTGGTCAGGAGGCGCAGTTTGAAGTCAAGCTGCATAAGGTTGAAGAGAAAGAGCTTCCTGAACTAAATGACGAGTTTGCTGAAAAGGTCAGTGATGGCCAGTATACCAGCCTGGAAGACCTGCGCAAGTTCTTGAGCGATAACATTCTGGAAAATAAGAAGCGTCGCATTCGTGAGGAACTGAGAGACAAGGCCCTGGATGCCGTCATTGAGCAGTCAAGCTTTACCCTGCATCCGCTGTTGATTGACGAGCAGGCAGAAGAGATGCTCCACCAGTTCTCGCATCTTCTGGAGCAGCAGAAGCTCTCGCTAGACCAGTACCTGATGATGATGCGCAAATCGCGTGAAGAGTATCTCAAAGAGCTGCGCCCCGACGCCGAGAAGAGCGTGAAGCGCCAGTTGGTACTGGATGCGATTGCCAAGGCCGAGGACATTACGGTTTCGCCAGACGAGATTAAGATGCTCTTCGATCTCTATGATCAGAGTGGACAGCCACTTCAGCGCAGCAAAGAGCAGGCGGATGCGCTAGCCCGCAGCTTCCTGCGCGAGAAGACAACTGGTCGCCTGGTTGATATCGTTGCCGGACCCGATCCAGACGCGGCGGAAGGCACAGAGAGCGAAGAGAGTGCTATTGCGGCCGCGGCTGCTGCTGAGGAGATTGCGGCCGAGACTGATAATGAGAGTAGCAAGAGTGAGGCGTCTGCAACAGAAACATCTCTACCCGAGGACACCAAGGATCAGACCGTAGAGTAAGCATATCGCTACCAGGTGCGGAGAAAGCACTAGTAGGAAAGGTAACAGACGTGGCAAACTCGAAAAACATGCGCACAACATACCGTTGTTCATTTTGTGGCAAGAGTCAGGACCAGGTTCAGCGTTTAATCGCTGGGCCTGGCGGGGTCTACATCTGCGATGAGTGTATCGACCTGTGTCGAGAAATCATCGAAGAGGAGCAAGCCACTGTTGCCAAGCCTCGTGGTACGCAGACAGGGAAGATGCCCGCGCCCAAGAAGATCTATGAGCAGCTTAGCAATTATGTCATTGGTCAGGAACGTGCCAAGCGTGCCCTGGCGGTAGCGGTCTACAACCACTACAAGCGCATCGGCGTCGGCATGCAGATCGATGATGTCGAACTGGGCAAGAGTAACATCCTGCTGATAGGTCCAACTGGTAGTGGTAAGACCCTGCTGGCTCAGACGCTGGCAAAAGTCCTCGACGTTCCCTTCTGTATCGCGGACGCGACCGCGTTGACGGAGGCCGGTTACGTCGGTGAGGATGTGGAGAATATCCTCCTCCGTTTGATCCAGACGGCTGACTTCGATATCGCACGCGCTGAACGCGGCATTGTGTACATTGACGAGATCGATAAGATCGCGCGCAAATCGGACAACCCCTCGATTACGCGTGATGTCTCGGGCGAGGGTGTGCAGCAGGCGTTACTGAAGATTATCGAGGGTACGGTGGCCAATGTGCCTCCTCAGGGTGGACGCAAGCACCCGCACCAGGATTTCATCCAGATCAATACTTCAAACATCCTCTTTATCTGTGGAGGTGCCTTTGAGGGCCTGGATAAAATTGTGGAGCAGCGCCTTGGTAGCAATAAGATGATGGGCTTTAGTGGTATCAAACCGGCTGGCGAGACTGCGGAGCAAGAGAAGGATCAGCCGATTCTCACCAAGCTCAATCCCGATGACCTGCTCAAATTCGGCCTGATTCCCGAGTTTGTGGGACGTCTCCCCGTAAGTGTTTCGCTTGATCCATTGGATCAGGAGGCCCTGGTGCGCATCCTGACTGAGCCTAAGAACGCGATTGTAAAGCAGTATCAGAAGTTCTTACAGCTCGATCATGTGGACCTTGTCTTCACCAGTGATGCGCTAGAGGCGGCAGCCGAGCGAGCGCTGAAGCAGAAGACAGGTGCGCGCGGTCTGCGCTCGATTATCGAGGACGTCCTGCTGGACGTAATGTACGAAATTCCTTCTCGCGCCGACGTGAAGAAGGTGATCATAAACGGAGAGGTGATTTCTTCCCGCCATAAGCCCTTGCTTGTGACGAGGACGGATCGCACCAATGCCTATTCTGAGAATGAGTCTGCCTAGGGCAGACTCATCAACTTTTGTAGCCTAGCATGAGGGCAGAAATAAAGCGGTGCGATGCCCAGCGATCGTTCATTGGATTTGATGCAGTAGGTTTTTGTAGGTAGGTGACCGGTCAGGCTAGACAGGTGGGAAACCAATGAGTGAACAGGAACGCCAGGAACATGTAGAGGAGATGTTGGAAAGTTATCCGCTTGTGGCGTTGAAGAATATAGTGGCCTTCCCCCATAATCGGCATGCGTTGGTCATTGCCCGCGAGAAGACAGTTCGTGCCGTTGAAGAAACTATGATGCGACCAGACCGCATGCTGGTCGCAGTGACGCAGCGTGATGCAGATATAGACGACCCCGAGTTCAAAGATATTTACCCCATCGGTACCCTGGCTGAGGTCTCCACTATGCATCGCCAGCAGGATGGCAGTATGCAGGTGGTCATCCGTGGCATAAACCGGGTCAGCGTGAAAGAGTTTACTGAGACCGAGCCTTTTATGCGTGTGCAGGTTGAGGTGCACGACGATGTCCAGGCCACTGGCTCGCAGGCCGATGCTATGGTCCGCCACGCCATAGGTCTCTTTGAACAGTATGCGCAGCTAAGCCGGCGCTTCTCAGTCGAGGATATCAATTCGATTGTGGCGCTCAAGACGGCCAGTCGCCTCTCTGATACCCTGGCGGCTCATATTGTCACCGATAGCCAGCACCAGCAGGACCTCCTGGAGACGTTAGATCCCATGGAGCGCCTGGAGAAGATCTGTGTCCTGATTGGCAACGAGATTGAGATCCTGGAACTGGAGACGACTATTCGCAGTCGTGTGCGCTCGCAGGTGGATCGCACCCAGAAGGAGTTCTACCTGCGCGAGCAATTGCGCGCCATCCAGGAAGAACTGGGGATGGATACCACTTCCGAGTCGGATGAACTGCGCAAGCGCCTGGCTGAGAAGAAGCTACCAGACGAGGTCACGACCAGGGTGCGCAAGGAGATCGACCGCCTGGAGCGTATGCCCCAACAGTCGGCTGAGATCAGCGTGATTCGTGCCTATATCGATTGGTTGCTGGCGCTTCCCTGGAACGAGCGGAGCCAGGAGACCTTTGATATCGAGGCCACGCGACGTATCCTCGAAGATGACCACTACGGCCTGGAGGGTATTAAAGAGCGCATCATCGAGTTCCTGGCTGTACGCCAGCTACGGCAGCAGCAGGCCAGTCGCGAAGGGCTTCCCAAGAGCGAGAGCCAGGGGCAGATTCTCTGTCTGATTGGCCCGCCAGGCGTGGGCAAGACCTCGCTGGGTTACTCCATTGCTAAGGCTCTGGGGCGCAAGTTTGCGCGTATCTCGCTTGGTGGCGTCCACGATGAGGCGGAGATTCGCGGTCATCGCCGCACCTACGTCGGCGCTCTGCCTGGTCGCATCATTCAGAGTATGAAGACGGTGGGTGTGCGTAATCCGGTCTTCCTGCTTGACGAGATCGATAAGCTCTCGGCGGAGCAGCGTGGAGATCCAAGCGCGGCCCTGTTGGAGGTACTGGACCCTGCTCAGAACAAGGCCTTCGTCGACCACTACCTGGAGATCCCCTTTGATCTCTCCGAGGTCTTCTTCATCTGTACCGGGAACGTAAAATACCAGATTCCCCGGCCCCTGGCCGACCGTATGGATATCATCGACCTGCCAGGCTATATGCTTGACGAGAAGGTGAATATCGGCACAAGGCACCTTTGGCCCAAGGTATTGAACGAGCATGGCCTGGGTCTTGAGCAGGTACGCATTCCTCAGCCTGTTATGCAGCATATCGTGACGGATTACACGCGCGAGGCAGGTGTGCGTAATCTGGAGCGCCAACTGGCCACAATCTGTCGTAAAGCCGCCCGGCGTGTGCTGGAGAAGCCGAATACACGTATTCGTCTGACGACGCATAACCTGGGGCAATACCTGGGCCTGCCGCGCTACGCGGATATGCAGTTGACGCATAAGCCACGCGTCGGCTCAGCAATGGGCCTGGGCGTGACCGAGAACGGCGGCGTTATGCTACCCGTTGAGGTTGTGACCATGGTTGGTAAGGGCGACCTGATGGTGACTGGTCAGCTTGGAGACGTAATGCGGGAATCGGCCATGGCGGCGCTCTCCTATATCCGCACGCGCGCCGATATGTTGAAGATCGATCCCAATTTTCAGGATGCCACCGACCTGCATATCCACATGCCAGAGAACGCAATGCCCAAAGATGGACCCTCAGCAGGCATCACCATCGCCACAACCCTGGTGTCGGCATTGACCAGGCGCGCCGTACGTGGTGATATCGCCATGACTGGTGAAATCACCTTGCTGGGTGATGTCCTGCCTATTGGAGGCCTGAAAGAGAAGGTCCTGGCGGCCCAGCAAGCAGGCATTACCCATATCATTGCTCCCGCTGAAAACAAAAAAGATCTCATCGAAATCCCCTCCCGTATTCGTCAGCGACTCCAGTTTACCCTGGTCGAGAATATGGACGAGGTAATTGAGATTGCCCTGCTACCACCTGAGGAGGAGGTAGAAGAGCGACCAGCAAATGGAGGCGAGATTGTACCCCTGCGCCTGGAAGAGCGCGATGGCCCGCTCGTTTCCGAGAGTCAGAAGCGCCCACGCATGAATAAAAGCGCGGCCATGGAGCAAGAGAAACGTGATGCCGAAGAGCCAGAGGAGCGTGAGCCGTTTATCGTGCCCCGCGAGACCCCCTCGCCTCTCTATCCCCAGGCACGCTCCCACAAAGAGCAAGAAAAGCAATAAAGGGGTAATATAGACCACAAAAAAGAGGCCGATTGCATCGGCCTCTTTTTTGTGGTCTATAAAAACAACAGCAAATAAGTAAACATAGAAGCGTTTATGTGGTAGAGAGAAATGAAAGCAAGGGAACGATTTGATAAATTTGGCGGGGAGACGTTTAATTCTGTAGCGGGCAAACAGTTTGCTCCAAAAAGAATAGTCATTTATGCCCTGTAGATGGTATAGTTAGAACAGTCAGGGATGTGCTACTAGAAAGTGATGCTACCCCTGAATGGATTTATAAAGATACTCAAAGAGAGGATGTGTCGTACATGAGTTACTACGATCCAAACCAGCAGCAGAACCCTCAATATGGCAGCGGGTATCCTCCTCAGCAGGGAGGCGATCCATACAGCGGGCAGCAGGGGCAGCCTAACCCCCAGCAGTATGAGCAGCAGAACTATCAGCAGCCGGGTCAGGGCTATCAGCAGCCAGGCCCGCAGGGTTACCAGCCGCCTTATGGCCAGCAGCCTGGATATGGTCAGCCGGGCTATGGTCAGCCCGGCGCCGGCGAGCCCATGTCGATCAACATGCAGCCGAACGTCGCGGCGGGCCTGGCCGTTATCTTCGGTTGGATCAGTGGCCTGGTTTTCTTCCTTATTGAGAAGCAGAACCGCTTTGTCCGTTTCTATGCGATGCAGTCAATCTTGTTCTCTGGCGCGATTTTCGTCATCAACATCATCCTTAGTATCGCCACGGGTACTCTACCATCTGGGATTGCGTTGGCGCTGGGATGCGCGAGTAGTATCCTCTGGATTGCCTTCTTCGTGGGCTGGCTGATCACTTTGATCAATGCCTTCCAAGGTAAAACCTTCAAGCTACCTGTGATTGGCGATCTCGCTGAGAAGTATGTTAACACTGGCTCATTCTAGAAATCCATTCAGAAAAGAGCAAGAGGGAGGGGCAGCGTCATGTTGCCCCTCCCTTTCTGTTTTTTAGGCAATATATCTGGTAGAGAGATGCTCCTGGCAACTGCAGGTTGCCAGGAGCATCTCTCTACCAGATATAAAGAAACCGCTTGTGTGAGCGGGCGAAACGGCGGTGTCCTATTTTCCCGTGGGGCTGCCCCCAAAGTATCGTTGGAGCTGAAGAGCTTAACTACCGTGTTCGGGATGGGAACGGGTGTACCCTCTTCGCAATAACCACCGGTTCGCCTGCGCATACAAGCGGTTCCGATTGACATGATGTATAATACCATCCTCTTGGCGATTTGTCAACACCTTTTTTACGACTTTTCAAAAAGTGGGTAAATTGATGTGAAAATGAAGGGCGGTGCGTCAGCACCGCCCTTCATTTTCACATCAATTTACCCTTTTATTTTCTCTTCGAGGGTTTCGTTTTGGCGGCGGACTTTGCCTTTGCGTTTCTCGGCGTAGGCCTGGAGACGTTCGCGAATGGCGGGGTCGCCGATGGCTACTTCTTTGGCGGCGTGGATGCCGGCGTTGACCGCGCCGGCATCGCCGATGGCCATGACAGCGACGGGGGCGCCCTCTGGCATCTGGACCATGGAGAGCAGGGCGTCTATGCCTTTGAGTGCTCCCAGGTCGCGTGGGACGCCGATGACTGGCAGGTCGGCGCGCAGGTCAGCGATGTTGCCTGGCAGGTGGGCTGCGCCGCCCGCACAGGCGATGACGACCTGGATGGAGGCTGGGAGATTCTCAATATGTTGCACGGCGGCGCGCAGGTCACGGTGGACAGAGTTGATCTGTACCAGGCAGGGGATGCCAAACTCGTAGCGCAGGATATCGACGGCCTTCATCATCAAGGGCAGATCGGAGTCGCTACCCATGGTGACGAGGACTTTTGGCTCGCCCCGGGCGGCTTCTCCTACCCCCTCGGTTGAGACCAGCACACCGTGCTCGTGGCCCAAATTCAGTGCTGCGCGCACGTTCTCGCCAGGTTGCTCTTGTTGCATATATTGTTTCTCGCTTTTCTCAGATTATGTTTTTAAATGGTGAGGGCGGCTCTGACTTTGAGGGCTAGCTGATAGACATCTTCGAGGTTGTCGCCAACGACTGTGATATGCCCCATTTTGCGGTCAATACGAGTCTCGCGCTTGCCGTAGAGATGGACGAAGACGTGCTGGGGATCAAACTCCTGGCTCCAGTGAACTTCTGCTGGCCCATTGCGCTCGCCCAGGATGTTAATCATGACTGACGCCGGATAGCGCATGGTGGTTGTGCCGAGCGAGAGGTTGGTGATGGCGCGCAGATGCTGCTCAAACTGGGAAGTGAGGCAGGCCTCGATGGTATAGTGCCCTGAGTTATGAGGGCGGGGTGCGATCTCGTTTAGCCAGAGCTTGCCAGCCTTGTCCAGGAATAGCTCGACGCCGAAGATACCAATGCCGTGTAGCTGGTCAATGGCCTGGTGCGCGATGGTCTCGGCCTCCTTGAGCAGGGTGGCATCAATGGGAGCGGGCGCCAGGACAGCCTGGCAGATATCGCGTTCATGGATCATCTCAACGACCGGATGCGCGGCGATCTCTCCGCGTGCATTGCGCGAGATCATCAGGCCCAGTTCTTTCTCCAGATCAATGCGTTGCTCAACGTAGAGTTCGCGTCCCGCCAGGTGGGCCAGGGCGCTATCAATATCCTCTGCGTTATTGATGCGCGCGTTGCCGCGTCCATCATAGGCATCTTTCTTCGCCTTGAGCACCAGGGGATAGCCCCATGTCTGGGCCAGCTCCTCAATATCGCTTCGCGAGGCTACGGAGCGGAAAGGGGCAACGGGGATACCGTGCGCGGCCAGGAACTCCTTCTGACGGAATTTATCCTGAATTACGGCCAGAATCTGGGGTGAGGGATGAATGGTATGCCCTTCGTTCTGGAGTTGTTCAAGGGCCTCAGTGTTGATATGCTCGATTTCGTAGGTGAGGATATCGCTGCGCTCGGCCAGCTTGCGTAGCGCCTGGGGATCTTTCAATTCTCCCTCGATCTGCTCGGCTACTACCGCTGCTGGTGCGTTGGGTGTAGGATCAAGTACCGTCAAGGCTTGATAGCCCATGGCCCGTCCAGCTTCACTGATCATCAGCCCGAGTTGACCACCACCGATAATGCCAATATGTGTAGAGGCAACGATCTCGGCCTCTGTAGGATTCAATTGTACGTTCACTCGCCAGAATCTCCTTTGGCTTCGCCTCATATGGACGCGGCGAGGCCAGTCTTTTGCTGCTTAGCTTGTGCTACACTCTCCATCACACCTTGCCAGGTATATTCTAAGAGGATATGTTCATTCTAAGCAACCATAGGATAACATGTCAAATAGAGTATGTGTGAGGTAGATGTGATAGAATGCACAGCGTTAGTTGTATATTCCAAGAAAAGAAAAGGACTTGTTGAGGATGTCGCGTATTCCTCCTGATAATAAAATAGCCATCTCCATGGAGAATACTCCTGGTGGCGCGACAATGGAGTCACTCTTTCGCGTCATGGCACATCGGCCAGAGCTTATGCAGCCAGCACTGCAACTGGTCGAAGCCGCGATGCGCAGTGGCACCGTAGAGCCGCAGCTAAAAGAGCTGGTGGCGATTCGCGTCTCCCAGGTCAATCACTGTTCATATTGAATGGCTGCTCATACTGCCTTGGCAAGGCAGCTGGGTGTGAAGGAAGAGTTGCTCGATGCGCTCTACCATATTGATCGCCATCGCCACCTCTTTACGGAGCGCGAGCTGGTTGCGCTACACTATGCGGAGGTCGTGACGACGAGTGCGCGCGATGTGAGCGAAGAGTTATGGGATGAGCTGCAAGAGTACTTTGACGATGGGGAGATTGTTGAGATTACGACTGTTGTCGGTCTCTTCAACTTTTTTAATCGTTTCGCGGATGCATTGAAGATTAATCCACCACCAACATAAGGGAAATAAGAGTTATGGCGAATATAGAAGAGAAATACCAGGCGCTTTTGAAAGATCTGCAAGAGCTGGCAGTCTATTTGCATGGACGCGGCGATAAAACGCTGGCGCTCTCACAACAGTTTTCGGCCAATGCACAGAAAGATCCAGGCAATCGCGACTTTGACCTTAATCAGTCGCGTATGCTGGATTACCAGCACCATATCTGGCACGAAATCGGCAACAAAGTTGACCAGTTGCTCAAACTCTACGAGCGCCAGTAAGTAGCCGCGTACGCCAGTAGCGGGTCCGCTACTGGCGTACGCGGCTACTTGTTTGTTTGGCAAATGTTACAGGTTACCGGAGCGGGCCTGGGTGTAGCGGTCGGTCAGGTCGTCTTTGGTGCGGCTGTAGAGCTGACGACCCTGGGTGAGAGCTTCCTGTGCGCGTGCGCGAATTTCCTCACTAAAGTTCCCCGAGCGGAGCAAGACGCCCTGCTCGTTGAGCTGCGCGCGTGTCGCCTCGCCAGATTGTGGTGCGATGAGGAGACCAATACCAACACCGATTCCGAGTCCAAGCAAGAGTCCTAAGATAAACTTCATCGCCTCTTTCCTTTCTTCCCTGCGATTGGCATATGCCAGCAAGTGATGCGTCTTCCAACGCCTGAATAGAGAAAATTCTGAGTTATATAAAAGCCTGTTTGATGACGATATAGGTTTGCGAGTATGAGCGGAATGCTTACTCGCGCCTATAGTATACATAGTATATGCGTTGCATGAATGGATTGAGACGCATATACTACCCAGAATACCTATTGAGTCTCGCGGATATGGATAGTATCATAGCCAGGCTGCTACACCAATCCTGGCTACAGTAAAAACATGGCTTGGAAGCATGTAAAGGGGACCTGGCAGTGACCGAACCCGTAAGCAGCCGCGCACTACTCAGGTGTATGTCGCTCGCCTGCCTCACCTCTATAGAAAGGTGTTAGATCTGGTCAAGGTGTCAGACCTGATCGATATGAATGGTTAGCGCCCCTGACCGGCTTTTTCGAGCAGCTCTTCTACTTTGTCGAGCAGGACCTGTAGCTCAAAGGGTTTGCGCAACAGGTAGACGCCGTTGTAGAGTTGAGTGTCACTCTCGATGAGCCGGGAGACCTCATCGGCCTCTAGCACAGCCGCTGTATATACGATAATGGGAATATCGCCAGTGACGGAGTCACTTTTGAGCTGCTTGAGAATATCCTGTCCGGAGATATCGCCCAATTTGAGATCAAGGATGAGAAGATCGGGCAACTGGCTTTTGACGCGTGCGACTGCGTCTCGGCCTTCTTGCAGGATCGAGACCTGGTACTGCTCGTCCTCCAGGACGCGGCGCATCAGGTGTAGCAGCTCATTTCTGTCATCAACAACTAATATCCGTTTCGTCACATCTCTTCAGTGCCATACACGAGCCAGGCCCGCTCAAGACACCGCCTCCTGCTAGCGCGAACGCACCCCTAATCCACTTCGTGTGTCTGTGAGGCACGGTTTTGCGTCTTATTGTTGTGCCATAGCATTCTGCTTGTATTGTAGTGTACCATGTTTCTCTTATCTCAACAAGGCCGCAAGGCTGACCACTAGAGACTTCCAACCCTTGCCTTGGCTCGCTATGCGAGCGCTCAGGCTCTCCTATTACATATCATACGTCAGAACCATGTCAGATAGATACTGGTTAGGCTCAGCTGAATGGGTAATATTGTTACTTAACCATAAAGAAGATGGTTAGTAATCGCTGTAATAGGGGAAAAATTACGCCCACGCCTACATTGGTGAGATGTACCTTGTTGTATGTCCGTTTGTTTGTGCGTTGAGATGCAGAATGAAGTTGTATTAGGGAGTGCAAACCGCGAAAAATAAAAAAAAAGAATGAGCGTGGTGGGGATCGAACCCACGGCAACCCGATTAAAAGTCGGATACTCTACCACTGAGTTACACGCTCATTTCGAAGACATGGCTATTGTAGCGTATTTTTCTCAATCTGGCAAGGGGTCTTTGTGCTCAAAACCATGATTTTTTAGCAGAGTTGCATCGAATTGATAAAGATCGAAGTAGGATGCTGACCGGAGGAGAAATATTCTCTGGGATCATACTCGCTTTAAGGCTTGCCAGCGTCGATACAATAGGATAATACTAAATCATCAGGGTATTCATAGAATATGTGCTACCTCCATTGCCTATGCTTCGTGCTTATATTAATGCATATAAGTGGAATAAAAGAAGGAGGTAACTATATGGAGAGACCTACGATCCCTCAAGGCGAGACGCCACAGAATCAGGGGCAACAACAGCAACAGGGAGAGACAAAGACGCTGGCCAGCATCGCCGTGCTGATACACAAGGGCGACAGTATTCTATTGAATAAGCGGGTCAATGTTCATGGAGCTGAAACCTGGGCGCCGATAGTGGGGCACCCTGAGTTTGGCGAATCATTTGAAGATTGTGCCATACGCGAAACAAAAGAAGAGGCTGGCGTGACGATCAGCGATGTCAAATTCCGTGTCGTCACCAACGATGTCTTCGAGAAGGAGCATAAGCACTACGCGACCATCTGGATGGAGGCAAAGTATGTTTCTGGAGAGCCACACGTGGGAGACGCCCATGAAGAATCAGAGGTAGGCTGGTTCACCTGGAATGCACTGCCGGAGCCACTCTTCCTGCCTTTGCAGCACCTGCTAGAGGGCAAGACCTATCCCTCACAAACAGTCAGCAAAGACCAGGTTGGCGAGGCCTTGCAGCCCCCGTCCATCCTTCACGACCCTCATGCCCAATAGACCTGCATTCCTCGGCTCGTTATCTTCTCTGAGAGAGTGAAGTGGCTGTGTGGTGGGCATCCGCCCACCACACAGCCACTTCACTCTACTCCTTGAGCGCCGCAGGCGCGAAAGCCAATGACTTTTTGATGACTTTTGAAAAGTCGCAAAAAAAGCGTTGACAAATCGCCAAGAGGATGGTATTATACATCATGTCAATCGGAACCGCTTGTATGCGCAGGCGAACCGGTGGTTATTGCGAAGAGGGTACACCCGTTCCCATCCCGAACACGGTAGTTAAGCTCTTCAGCTCCAACGATACTTTGGGGGCAGCCCCACGGGAAAATAGGACACCGCCGTTTCACCTGCTCACATGGGCGGTCTTTTTTATTATCAAGCTGGACACCGCCGTTTCGCCCGCTCATATGAGCGGTTTCTTTGTTTTTAACCAAGATAAAGCACCATCTTGCTAGATACAGAAAAGCTCCATAATCCCTCATCGTAATAATGAGGGATTATGGAGCTTTTTTTTGGGGAAAAAAACAGTAGAAATATATCCGCAGATCTTGCTGCTAGTACACCTGCAAGTCCTATAATCTGAGTAAGAACTTAAGCAAACGAGCAATTTTATTAACGAGGATGATACGCATGATGCATTCTCCCCTTTTCTGTCAGACATGCGGCGCAACGAACGAACCTGCATATACTCGTTGTGCCGCTTGTGGAGCTCCTCTGGCAAGTGAGAAAGAGAAGATAGATGTGCAAGATGTTACCACACCTGATGCTGAACACATCTGGCTATCCTCTCAGCCACAGGAGTATTTGCTACCAGGTGGCCTGCAGGTCCAGCCTATCCCAGTTTTGCCTCCGAAGCCTCCAACACGAATGAGCCGCCGCAAGCTTCTCACGCTGGTTGGAGCTGGAGTAATTTCCATAGGCCTCATTTATGGTGGCTCATTATGTGTTGCGAATTCCGCTGTAAATTATTTAGCCAATCTCCCTCCAGACAATGTGTTTACCCATATAAGGCATGATGGCCCTGTATATAGCGTTGCCGGTTCACAAAAAATACTACAAAAGATACTACCACGTATCTGGCCTCCGCCAGCGCCGATCAAACTGTACAAGTGATCGATATGGAATATGATCCCGATGTATATGGTAGTTCTCCTCCTGCCTCCTATATCTATCGGGGACATAAAGACTCGGTTAACAGTGTGGCCTGGTCTCCTGATGGCACACATTTGGCCACTGCTTCCAGGGATGGTCTTGTGCGAATTACGAAAATGGTAGAGGGTCCCAGCAAGATAACGAGCTATTCTGAGTTTTCTGTGATCGGCGACGACGATGTTCTCACATATACAGGTCATAAAGAATCAGTACATACCGTGGCCTGGTCTCCCAATGGGAGATATCTGGCTTCTGCATCCGCCGATATAACAGCTCAGGTTTGGGATGCGACCAATGGTAAGACCGTTGTAAGATACCGGGAACACAGAAATGTAGTCACATGTGTGGCCTGGTCTCCTGATGGAGCTCACCTGGCGTCTGCCTCTACCGATGGTACGGTACATATCTGGGATGCAACTAACGGCAAGACGACTGTGATGTATCGAGAACATGTTAGAGAAGTGACATGTGTGGCTTGGTCTCCTGATGGAGCCCATCTAGCATCTGCCTCTACTGATGGTACGGTACATATCTGGGATGCAACCAATGGAAGCAGGATACTTACCTATTCTGGTCATAAAGGGCCAGTGCAAGTCGTTGCCTGGTCTCCTTATGGAGCGCTCCTGGCCTCGGGTTCTGCTGATACAACGGTACAGGTTTGGAGTGCCACAAATGGCAAGCTTGTATATACATATAAGAGACATACCGCAGCGGTAAATACTGTTGCCTGGCCTGTTGGCTACGGAGTCAGCGGTCCAGAAGTATCCGGTCCTACCATTGCTTCTGGTTCTGATGATGGAACTGTGCTTGTTTGGGACGTTATAGGTCAATGACGTCTGCTTTTACATATATGGTTTCTGGTACATCAGATATCACATTCTAAAAAGAGGAATAACAGGAAATGTTCTGTTAGCAACAGAAATGGGGAGGTTCGCAGCCCGTGGCTGCCAACCTCCCCATACTAACCAGTAGATTTTTCTTGTCCTGGCACAAACCTATTGCTAATTGGCCCTTAAGGGATGGCTGGGTGGTTGCTGGCCCATGATCCACTGTGGAGGAGGAAGCGCCTGCATACGTGGCGGAGCCAGGATCGGCTGCATCTGGGGCTGCGGTACAGGCTTCTTGCGCTCGCGTATGCCTTCGGCGACCATGTAGAGCGCGGGCACCAGGAGCAGGGTCAGCACCGTCGAAGAGGTCAGGCCGCCAATGACCACGATGGAGAGCGACTTCGACATGACGGCGCTGGAATCACTGAGACCCAGGGCCATGGGGAGCAGGGCAAGAATCGTCGCGCTGGCGGTCATCAAAATGGGGCGCGCTCGCTCGCTACCGCCACGAATGACCGCGCTACGCGCGTCCAGGCCGCGCTCGCGATACTGATTTACGCGGTCGATCAAGACGATGGCATTGGTGACCACTATGCCGATAAGCATCAGCAGACCAATCAGTGAGGTCACGCTGAGCGTCGTATTGGTAAGCAGCATGAGCAACACCGAGCCAGTGCCCGCGAAGGGAATAGAGACCAGCAGGATCAAGGGCTGGAGCAGGCTGCGTAGTGTGATAGCCATAATAAAGTAGACAATGCAGATGGCCGCAAGCATAGCGATGCCTAGCTTTAGGAAAGAATCGTCCTGGCGTTGTTTGACGCCACCAAAGTTATAAGAGGCTCCTCCAGGGAGCTTTAGTTTAGCGATACGGCTCTGGACATCCGCTCCGGTCGCGCCGATATCATTGCTGGTCACCTGTGCACTGATGGTCGCGGTACGCGTCCCATCCAGGTGCGTAACCTGGACAGGCCCCAGCGTAGTGGTGATATCGGCCACATCGCTGAGCCTGACGACGTTTCCGCCAGAGGTGGGTACCAGCTGATTTTGTAGCTGATCCATGCTGGTGGCGGGCGCACCAAAGTGAATCTGTACATCCTGCTGGCTATCGCCCAGGGTAATGCGTGTGGTGCTCGTGCCAGTAAAGGTGGAGCGCAGGTACTGACCAACCTGTGACGGGGTCAGGCCATATCTTCCCGCCTTGTCTGGATCAATATGGACATCGACCAGGGGCGAGGCCGCAGAGAGATTACTCTTCACATTAGCCAGGTTGGGGGTATGCAAGACTGTGTCGAAAATTTGCCGGTTGGTCTCTTCCAGGGCCTGCTCATTGGGAGCCTGGATATTGATCAACAGGGTTGTGTCACTGGTACTATCGCTGCTGCTGAGGGTTATTTTGCTGTCGACCAGATGCAGGCTATTGATGACTCGCTGCTGCAAATCATTCTGGTCCGTGTCCTTATCGGTGACAACGTTGTAGATCGCGCTGTTGGGGGCGCTGGAGGAGAAGAAGCTACTCTGGGCAACTGTGACCTGGTAGGTCTGAATTTCTGGGAAGCGTGCCAGGATATCCTCGACCTTCTTGACCTCGCCCTGGGCCTTCTGGATACTGGTGCCAATCGGCAATTCCTGGTTGAGGCGGAAGTTATTCTGACTTGAGCCATCCAGGAAGGTCGTATGCAGCGTAGGGATGAGCACAAAGGTGGCATCCAGGAGAACGATAGCTGCCAGGATGGTCAGGCCGCTATTGCGCTTCTTTGTGATCCAGGCCGCGATGGGAATATAGCAGCGCTCAACCGAAGAGCCCTGAGGCCGCGAAGCGGGAACAAACTCAGGCTTAGGGACGCGCAGGAACCAGTAGGCCAGCACAGGTACGATAGTGAGCGCGATTAGCAACGAGGCCAGAAGCGCTACGGCTACCGTGATGGAGAAGGGGCGGAAGAGCACGCCGACCTCGCCATTGACGAAGCCAAGCGGGAGGAAAACCGCGACCGTGGTTAAGGTCGAAGCGGTAATGGCCGAGGAGACCTCGCGCACACCCGCGTAGACCGCGCTCCTCTTCTCTTCCCCCAGTTGCAAGTGACGATAAATATTCTCCAGTACCACAATCGAGTCGTCAATGACGCGCCCAACTGCGATGGTTAGACCGCCCAGGGTCAGGATATTCAGGGTATAGTTCCCGATCCAGAGGGCAATCAGGGCCACGACAACCGAGAGCGGAATCGAGACCGCTGCCACCAGCGTCGAGCGTAGTGAGAACAGCGAGACCAGGATCACCACAATGGCGAAGAGTGCTCCAAGCAAGCCTTCATGTATCAGGCCAGTCATTGACAACTCAATAAAGGGAGCCTGGTCAAAGACGGTCAGGATCTTTGTATTGTGCCCAAGCCTCTTCTCAAGATCGGCCAGGTGATTGTGGACGGTGTGTGAGATCGTTAGGCTATTGCCTGCGCTCGTCTTCGTGAGCGAGATGCCGACACTGGGCGCGCCATTGATGTGCGAGAGCGAAGTCTCGGGCTCGAGTCCCTGTTGTATATCGGCGATATCACTGAGCCTGGTTGCCTGGCTAGCGGTCGCGAGACTACTGTCGGACGAGGCCGCGCTGCTTGTGGCTCGCGAGGCACCAATCACCAGGTCTTTGAGATCTTGCAGAGAGTTGAAGGTATTGCCCACGCGAATGGGGCGTGAGAGGTCCTGATCGATCAGGCTACCCGCGGGTAGCGTGACATTATCGGCTTGTAGGGCGGTCTGGACCTGCTCAAAGGTCACGCCCGCGCCCTGCATCTTCTGTGGATCCAGGGTAATCGTGACAATAGTTGCCCTGGCCCCCGTCAGGTCAACTCGGGCGACGTTGGGAATGCCCTGTAGATCTGGCACAACGATCTGTTTAAGGGCCTGAGCCAGGTCCTGTGGTGCCTGGGATGAGGAGACACCAAGCGAAATAATGGGAATATCCGACGTACTATACGACTGTAAAGTTGGCGTCGCACCTTTGGGCAATTGGGCCTGAATAGCGCTGAGACGCTGAGAGAGGTCCTGGCGCGCCTGGGCGATATTAGTTCCATAATCGTACGTGACGCTAATAATCGAACTTCCCTCGTTTGAAAGCGAGGTATATTGTTGCAGCCCTGGTGTGCCTTGAATGCTCTGCTCTAGCGGATTGGTCACCTCTTTCTCAACAGCCGAGGGCGAGGCCCCGGCATAGGTGGTCACAATGGTAACGACTGGCAGGTCAATTGAGGGGTATAACTCCTGTTTGAGCTGCGGGATAAGTAAGCCACCAATGAGGAGCAAGACGATGGTGACAAGCGCCATCAGCCCTTTATTGGCGAGACTAAAACGCGAAAGCAATACCATATGTACGCTCCTGATGACAGCACATCTCTATGTACGTATCCAAATATGCGTGAGTTGTCGCTCTGCCTATTCTATGCGATTCTGTATGGTATACATTGTACTCACGCAATTGGGAAAAGCTATCAACAACCTCCTAACCGGGCGTAATGTACCATGTGATTTCATTGTGTTTCTATGTGCACATGCTACAATAAGTTTATAAGTAAGACGTGTTTGCGTGCGATTTGGGCATCCGCCTAGATCGCACGCAAACACATCTTACTTACAACAATCTCGACGGGAGAAGTGGGATTTGGTATAATGAAGCGGTAGCGTTGTAGAACACTAGTTTCATAGCAGGAGTACGCCATGAGCGACCGCCTCGTCTCGCCAAATATCAGCGATGAGGAACAGATACTGGAAGGCAGCTTGCGACCGCGCCGTCTTGCTGAGTACATTGGTCAGGAGAAGATCAAGGAGAACCTGGGGATATTATTGGAGGCTGCACGCCGGCGCAATGAGCCTGTGGACCATGTCCTGCTCTATGGGCCGCCGGGATTGGGCAAGACAACGCTCTGTAACATCATTGCGGCCGAGATGGGCGTGAATTTGAAGACCACCGCTGGCCCCGCGATTGAGCACGCGGGCGACCTGGCTTCGATTCTGACCTCGCTGCAACCAGGCGAGGTGCTCTTTATCGATGAGGTGCATCGCCTGGCGCGTGCCGTGGAAGAGCGGCTCTACTCCGCCATGGAAGATTTCGCCCTGGACGTCGTCATTGGCAAAGGACCCAGCGCGCGCTCCCTACGCCTCTCGCTGCCTCCCTTTACAGTGGTGGGAGCGACCACGCGCGTAGGATCATTGACGGCTCCCTTGCGTGACCGTTTTGGGGCTATTTATCGTATGGAATATTACGATAATACTTCACTAGAGATGATTGTGCACCGGTCAGCGGGCATCTTAAAAGTACCTGCCGACGAAGGAGGCATCAAGGAGATCGCCGGGCGTGCACGTGGCACTCCCCGTATCGTCAACCGCCTGCTCAAGCGTGTACGCGACTATGCGCAGGTACGCGCCGATGGTTTTATTACACGCGAGGTGGCCAATAGAGCGCTTGATGCTCTCGAAGTAGACGAGATTGGCCTGGATCAGACCGACCGCAATATGCTCACGACGATCATTCAAAAGTTCAATGGGGGACCTGTGGGCCTGGATACCCTGGCGGCGAGCACGAGTGAGGATTCGGAGACGATTGAAGATGTCTATGAGCCTTACCTGCTCCAGCTAGGCTTTATTGCGCGCACGCCGCGAGGGCGTGTCGCCATGCGCGCGGCCTATGAGCATCTTGGGTTGACCCCGCCGGGTGGAGAAAGTGGACCAAATTTGTGGACAGCAACACCGTAGAACAGAGAACACAACAGAGCCTACCTGATCTCAAGATCAGCGATTTTGATTATCATCTACCAAACGAACTAATCGCACAGACGCCGATTGAGCCGCGAGACTCCTCGCGGCTACTCGTCGTGAAGCGCCAGGATGAGACGCTGGCGCACCAGCACTTCCGCGACATTGAGGGGTATCTTCAACCCGGGGATCTCCTGATCGCCAACCAGAGCCGGGTTATCCCGGCTCGTCTACTAGGCAAGCGTGCTGAGAGTGGTGGGGCCGTTGAGGTCCTGCTCCTGGCCGAGCGCCCAGACCTGGGACAGGATACCTGGGAGGCCCTGGTAAGGCCCGGAAGGCGCCTGCGCGAGGGCGCATGCATCTTCTTTGGCGCTGAGACAGAGGAACAGGCGCGCTTGATTGGCGAGATCCTTGAGCGCACCGAGGCCGGAGGGCGCGTTGTACGTTTCCATGTGCCAGGTCGTTCCCAGGTGCGACAAAACGATCCCTATGCCCTGCTCGATGTGCGCCAGGCCATCGACGAGATTGGGAAGATGCCGCTTCCGCCCTACATCCATGAGACCCTGGACGATCCCGAGCGTTACCAGACGGTATACGCGCGCATTCGTGGTTCGGCGGCGGCTCCCACGGCGGGCCTACACTTTACGCCCCAACTGCTGGAGCGCCTGCGCGCCAGGGGTGTGCGTACTGGCTTTGTAACCCTGCATGTGGGTTTGGACACCTTCCGCCCCGTTGAGAGCGAGGATGTACGCGAGCATAAGATGCACAGCGAAGAGATCGAACTCGACGAGGCCACGGCCGCGCTGATCAACGAGACGCGGGCGCGCGGAGGGCGTGTAGTTGCCGTAGGCACAACCTCGGTACGCGTGCTGGAGAGTGTTGCCAGCCTGCATGAGGGGCGTATCGTGCCCTATAAGGGTCATACCCGCCTCTTTATTACTCCCGGCTATCGTTATCAGGCCGTCGATGCGCTCATCACCAATTTTCACCTGCCGCGCTCGACCCTACTGTTACTGGTCAGCGCCTTCATGACTAAGCCGCTAATGGAGCGAGCCTACCAGGAGGCCATCACCGAACGCTACCGCTTCTTTAGCTTCGGCGACGCTATGCTCATTCTCTAGAAAAAAGCAGGAAGAAGGGCTTCCCACGCGCGTGGGAGGCCCTTCTTCCTGCTTTCCTATCGGTCCTTATGTAGAAGATTTAGGGAGAGAGAAGCAGGCGAAGGGACGTATATCATTTGGAGAGGGGTGGTGGGTAAACGCGAAGAAGCCAAAAAAAAGTTGTTGCGAGAGAAGTAAAGGAGCAGGCATGAGTGAATTGACCCCTGAGCTGATTGTTGACTTGCAAATTCCCCAGGATATTCAGATCTCCCCCGATGGCAAGCGTATCGCGTATACCCTGGGCGCACTATGTAAACGTGATGAGCACGCAGAGAGCGCGATCTGGCTTGCCACAACAGATGGCGCGGAGACGCCCCGGCAATTTACCGCGGGCGGTGTGCAGGATAAAAGCCCGCAATGGGCGCCCGATGGTAACGCGCTGGCCTTCCTCTCGGATCGCGCGGAGCGTGGAACCGCTCAACTTTACCTTATCTCCGCCAATGGTGGTGAAGCGCAGGCTTTGACATCCAGGGAGAACAAGCGCGGCGTAGAGCGGTTCACCTGGTCTCCTGGAGGCGGCCAGATCGCCTTTATCAGTGTTGATGAGCCAGATGAGGAGGATGAGCGCCGCGAGAAGGAGCGGGACGACGCCCAGGTATATGGAGAAAAGTGGCCCTATGCGCGCCTGCGCCTGCTCTCGCTGGCATCCAGGGAGGTCAGTACACTGGTCACGGGTGAGCGGCACGTGGCGAACTTCGCCTGGCATCCTCAGGGGAGGGAACTGGCCTATACGACCTGGAAGACGCCAGAGCTGAACTCGTCTATGCAGGAGACCATTATTGAACGCATTCCCCTCGCGGGTGGAGAGCCGCAGGTGGTCTGCCATTTTGCCTATGGCGCGTCGAATCTAACGTGGTCTGCTGATGGCGAGACCTTGCTCTTTACCTCTGCTACTGCACAGCGAGATCAATCTTCCTCAGCGGTCTACGCCGTTCCTGCCAGTGGAGGCGAGCCAAAACGCCTCGCAGGCGGAGAGACCAACTGCATCTTCGAACTGCAACATTTACGCGAGGATGTGCTGGTAATAGTTGCCGAGGAGCTGGAGACGAAGCTTTGTAGTTTGCAACCACAGAGCGGCGAATTGATCTCGCTCCTTCCTGACAGCAAGGACGTACGTGAAAGCGATATAAGCAGCGCTCACGCGTGCGTACTGGCGGATGGCCGTACCGTCGTGGCCCTGACGCGTTCATCCGCGCAAGAAGCCTTTGAGATCTGGAGTGGCGTCGCCGAAGTGGGGAAAGCGGCTCAGGAGCTACGCCAGGTCACGCATCACCAGGAGCATTTCACCGGTTTTGCACTAGGTGAGCAGGAGGCCTTTTACTGGACCGCGCCCGATGGCTGGAAGATGGATGGCATCCTCATTCGTCCGCCAGAGGCCTCTATGGATCAGCCTCTACCAATGATTGTGCTGGTCCATGGTGGTCCCTATGGCCGCTGGGATCATGGGCTGCATTTGAGCTGGGGCAACTGGGCGCAATGGCTGGCAACGGCGGGCTACGCCATCCTGATGCCCAATCCACGTGGCGGCCTGGGTCATGGCGAGGAGTTCGCCGCCGCGGCCCGAGGCGATGTCGGAGGCGCCGATTTCCAGGATATCATGTCGGCCCTGGACGCCGCGATTGAGCGTGGCATCGCCGATCCAGAGCGCCTGGGTATTGGCGGCTGGAGCCAGGGCGGTTTTATGAGTGCCTGGGCCGTAACACAGAGCTCTCGCTTCAAGGCCGCGATCATGGGCGCGGGCGTCAGCGATTGGGGGATGATGGTCGTTACCAGCGATCTGCCAGCCTTTGAGCAGGCGCTGGGCGAGACCTCGCCCTGGGATGGTGTTGGCCCGCACCGGCATGCACAGCTCAGCCCTATCTCGTTCGCGCAACAGGTGCAGACGCCTGTGTTGATCCTGCATGGTGAGCGCGATGCACGTGTCCCCTTAAGCCAGGCTATTGGCTTCCAGCGCGCGCTGCGCCATTATCAAACGCCTGTAGAAATGGTCGTATACCCCCGCGAGCCTCACGGCATTCGCGAGCGCGCCCACCAGCTTGACCTGCTCCGCCGCGTGCGCGCCTGGTATGACCGCTGGCTTCGTGCATAGCCCATTAGATAGCCTATACAAGCCTCTTTCAAAGTAGGAGATATTCTGCTTTTCAGATAGGAGATATTGGTGTGGTGCTCGGGCGCCAGCCCGAGCACCACACCAATATCTCCTATCTGAAAAGCGCCGCAGGCGCGAAAATGGCTTTCTGGCATATTGAAAAAGATGCAGAAATGTATTATGGTAGTTGGAGGAGATAAAGCCCATGCAAGAGATGCACCCGGTCATACGCGTCGCGGTTGGCTCGCGCAACCCGGTGAAGGTAGAGGCTGTGCGCCAGGCCTTTGAACGGGTATGGCCCGAACAGGCGTGGGAGGTGCAGGGAGTAGAGGTGCCATCTGGCGTTAGCAATCAGCCTATGAGTGACGAAGAGAGTATTCAGGGCGCGCGTAATCGTGCGAGTGGGGCTATTTCTGCCCTGGACGCGGATTATGGCGTGGGCCTCGAAGGCGGAATGCAGCACACGGGCGACCAGTGGCTGGACTGCGGCTGGATCGCGGTCGTGGATCGTCAGGGGCACATGGGCCTGGGTTCTACCGTGAAGATGGTCGTACCGGAGCGCATGGTCAGGATGATTCATGAGGGGCTGGAACTGGGTGAGGTCATTGATATCGTCTTTGAGCGGCAGAACAGTAAACAGGCTGAGGGTCATTTCGGCCTGATGACGCGCAACGCCCTCACACGCACAAGTGGCTATGCTGATGGCGTGGTCGCGGCCCTGGCGCGTTTCGTGCAACCATATCTCTTCACTGAATAAGCTGGAGTGCTTGTAGGGTCCATGCTGACATGGACTGCGAGCGTAGCGACCTTCCAGCGTTAGAGTATCGGCCTGCGGGCCAGGCGAGTCCATGCCAGCATGGACCCTACATTTATTTCAACACAAGGATGTATATTCGTATGCAGAGACGAGTGCTCGCAGGGCTGGGAGGAGCATGGTTGCTTCTCATTGCCTTGATCGCGGTATGTGCGCCCATGGGTAACGTGGCCTGGGCGTCCAATACGAAAAGTGTCTCATGGCCTCTCTATACCCTGGGGAGGAGCGGTGAGAATGTACGAGCCATTCAGTATTTGCTGAAGGACCAGGGGTATGGAGTCGATGTCGATGGAAACTATAGCCAGGAGACAGCCGACGCGGTAAAGAACTTACAGCATAAAGAGAGCCTGAGCGAGAATGGGCTGGTGGGCGCATTGACCTGGCCAAAGCTTATTAAGGCCACCAGTAGCGGCTCCCAGGGCTATACGGTGATGGCCTTGCAGCGCCAGCTCAATCAGGCCGGATTCCACCTGAACGTAGATGGCGTCTTTGGTAGCGACACGGAGAAGGCGGTGCGTGCCTATCAAAAGCAGGTGGGCCTTAGCGTCGATGGCGTGGCGGGGGTACGCACCTGGCAGTATCTCCTGGCCGCGACAGCCGCCGGGGAGAAGAAGAACGAGCCAGGGCGTCTGCACATTGGTTCAACCACGCCGCCAGCGCACACCAGTCCTCCCGCGACCAGTCCCACCAATCTTAGTTCCAATAGTAGCGCTCACGGTATCTTTGGCCTGGACCAGGTGCCAAGCGTTGATCCAGGCTTTATCGATAGCGTGCTAGCCTACTACAACTCGCCCGCGCGGGGAATGGGGCAGACGATCTATGATAATGGTGTGCGCTACGGAATTGATCCTGCCTTTGCCCTGGCCTTTTTCGGCCATGAAAGCACCTATGGCCTGTATGGTGTCGCTCCAGTGACGCATAGCCTGGGTAATATCCGTTGCTCGGCTGGCTACGCCTGCGAGCAGACGCAGGGCAACGGCAGCTTTCGCAAGTATAGCTCCTGGGCCGAGGGCATCGAGGATTGGTATCGCCTGATGCGCGAGGCGTACCTGGACCAGGGACACCTCTACACGGTCGCCCAGATTATCCCAGTCTACGCACCCCAGGCCGATCACAACAATGAGCGGCTCTACATCCAGTTTATCCAGGACAATGTCCTGGCCTGGCGCAATGGGCAGATCCTGCCATAGGGTGTTATCGCAGGAGGATGCAGGTGGTGGTACCGTGGGCGTAAAGCTTGCCGCTTGCATCCGTGATGCGCCCCTCGGCGGTGGCGATGCGCCCCCCTCTATGGATAATCTTGCCTTCAGCGTACACGAGGCCAGTCTGGCTACTGAGCGCACGCAGATAATTGACCTTGAGTTCAATGGTGGTGTAGCCCGTGCCCAGGGGAAGCACGGATTGGACGGCGCAGCCCATGCAGGAATCAAGTAGGGTCGCGGCGACGCCACCATGTACCGAGCCAATAGGATTATAGTGGAACTCCGCTGGCTCCAGGGTAAAGACGACGCGCCCCTCCTCAACCTCGGCGAGGCGCATGTTCATCAATTCCGCGATGGGTGGAGGCGGGATCTCTCCGTTGTGTAGGGCCTGTAAATATGCTAGCCCGCTCAACTGCTTGCCAAGCTCTGCACTGGCCTGTGGATCGGCCCAGGAGACATTTCGTGAGCGTACGGGTTGTTTCGGTGGTGTCTCTATCTCTTCCATAAATTCCCTCTCGCATACACAAATCCAGCTATCTGCTTCATCTTACCACGCCCAGGCACGTAAACGCGCATTGGAAGATTTGTAGGGTCCATGCTGGCATGGACTTGCTTGCCCAGCAGAGTCCATGCCAGCATGGACCCTACGAGGTAGCCTGTGGGGTTTCGCAGTCCCAGAGGAGGAGGGTAGCGCTGTCAAGCCCGCCTTCCTCGTGGACGCGGGTGAGGGAGTCGCGTGCCAGGGGGCGCAGGTCTAGAGGGCCTACCTGACGTTTCTGGGTGAAGTGGTCGTAGAGATACCAGGGGTTTTCGAAGGGATGCTGGCCGAATTCGAGCAGGCCATCGGTGAGCATCAGGATGCGATTACGACCGGGGCGTAGCTGGCGCGTGCCTGTGGCATAACAGGGGATGGGAAGATCAAAAGTGTTGACGTGACCAACCCATTCAAAGAAACTGCGCCGGTTGAGGGCGAATTGACCCAGCCTGGCCAGGTCAGGATGCAGCAAGTAGACAACGCAATCGCCGATGCAGAGCCACCAGAGAAATTGCTCTTTGCGTGCGCATACCAGGCAGGAGGCCTCTCCCTGGAGGCTGCGGCAGCGCTTTACGAACGCAGGAGCGCTCAATGCCTGGTGAATCTGTTGCTGTAGCGCGGGGAAGGCGGTCGCGACCGGTTGTCGCATAAGGGAGTTGACGGTCTCTTGCATGTCGGCAAAGAGATTGACGAGCAGCTCGGTGCTCTGGGCGGTTGTATGTCCATCGATCAATGCAGCGAACTCCCAGGAGGAATTGCCCGCGCAGCAGAGAAAGGCCCCATCCTCATTTTTGTGCGCGCCAGAAGATGTCCTACCTCCATAGCGGCCAATGGTGACATGGCCGCAGGTCGTGACATTAGGGGTATCCAGATACATGGCCTCGCTACCGAGCCAGCGTAGCGACTCGACCGGTTTTTGGGCAAGAAGGCGTTTCACAGTCTCTTCGTCCTCCACATCTATTGTTGAGTGAGCAGTGGCAGGGAGAACCAGAATGTAGAGCCTTGCCCTTGCTCGCTCTCGACACCGATAAGGCCGTTATGGAGTCCAATGATGGTCTGGCTGATATACAAGCCGAGGCCAGGCCGCCTCCCACATGTTGCTCTGTCGTAGTGGGTTGGTGATGATCATTGTGTTCAATCTGATAGTAGCGCTTCCAGATACTCGCTTTCTGTTCCTGGCTCAGACCTGGCCCATGATCCTCGACCCAGACGCGCGCCTGGCTTGCCTGCTGCTCAATGCCGATGCTGATAGGCTCTACAGGGTCGGCATACTTGATGGCATTATTGAGCAAATTGCATAGTACCTGCTCGATGCGATCTTTGTCGGCATGGATCCGCATATCGCCGAGATCCATGGGTATCTTGAGCAAAAATTTACGGCCTGGGAAGGAGCGCCGCTGATCTAACACTGTATCATGTACAATTGCCAGCAGATCGCAGGTATCGGGATTGAGTACCAGTTTATTGGCCTGGATGCGAGTCGTATCCAGCAGGTCGCCAACCAGACGGTTGAGTTGTTTGAGTTTGCCTAGCGAGCGCCCGACATGCGTATGGACATCATCGATGACGCTGTGCAGGTCTGTTGGCAGATTGTCGCGCTCCTCCAGCAGGCGTTTAAAGCGCCGCTCGGCCAGTTGTAGGTTTCCATAAATAGCAGTGATAGGATTGCGTAACTCATGGCCTGCCATGCCGATAAAGTCATCTTTGCGGCGTTCCAGCTCTTTGCGCTCACTGTTATCGATCACGAAGCCAATCCATTGATATGGTTCACGCTGGTAGAGGACCGTGCCCAGCAGAACGGGGATACGCGAGCCATCCTTGCGAATGTATTCCTTTTCGTAAGGCGCGCAGGAAATATGTTCAAGCATCTCGTGGAGCATGGCTTGATCCAAGGCAGCATACTCTGGTGGTGTAATCTCGGCCCAGGCCAGTGGCTGTGGGGGTGGCTCTGCTTCTGTATAGCCGAGTAATTCAAGGAAAGCAGTATTGCCATGAAGTATGTAGGTATCATCGGCGATGAAGAGGCCAATGATATTGGAGTTGAGGAGGAGTTCGAGGTGCTTACGTTCACGAGCTGCCAGTTCCTTGGCGCGTTTCTGCTCGGTAATATCGTGGTAATAGACGGAGATTCCATGCTCTCTCATCGGATAGACGTGGATCTCGTAGTATTTGCCGCTATAGAGTCCATCGGTCTCAAAATGCATAGGCTGCTGGGTCGCGACGGCCTCGCGGTAGCGCTGTTCTAAGACTGAGTCGCGCATACGCGGATACTCATCCCAGACGCAGCGCCCCAGCAATTCCTCACGGGTGCGCCCACTGAAATTTTCGGTTTTGGTATTGATATAGGTGTAGCGCCATTGACTATCCAGATGGAAAAAGCAGTCGGACATGTTATCGAGGAGCTGCGCAATATATTGCCCTGTCTGTTGCTGGCGCTGCTGGAAGGCCACCAGGTCTAATGTGGGACGTGCCTGGCTGGTGTGTGGCTCGCTTATGCATGCTTTAGTTGTTTCTGCATTTAAGTCTGATCGATCTTCAGTGTGCATATATTGGTTTCCCCGCAACAATAAAAAAAGCGCGTCCATCCTAGATAAAGAACATATAGACCTGGGGACACCTAGGTACGCACTAGATGTACATGGATACACGCCAGGAGAATACATATTGCCGCTACTACATACATGGTAGCATAGCATAAGCGACATGTACAGCGAAAAGGATATCTGGCCCAGGGCTTTCACTTCTCCTCTAGCTCTTGCCTCGGCTCGGGGTAAGGGGTGTGGGCGCTCCTGTTTAGTAAGAGATGTCTGGGCGGGACTGGCTCCGCCAGTCCCGCCCAGACATCTCTTACCCTGAGGGTCGCAGGCGCGAAGATACTGGTATATACACGGGCTGTATAGCGCTTATGACTCACTCATGTCAAAATGTGATACATATACAAGTAGGAATTATTTGTACCTCTTAACACGCTAAGGAGTGCCCTGGTGTCACATTTTGAAACCTCTCCGTTGTCCTCGCAGAGTGCGCAAGCTGTGGCTACAGTTGCCCTGGATAATAAGAAGCAGGCAGACGTTAGTAGCGTCTGGTTGCGCATCCTGGTCGCTGTAAGCATGGGTATTTTGATCTCGATCCACTACACGAACTATAGTCCCCTGGCATCTTCTATGAAGACGGATCTCCACATCAATAGTGGCGAGGTAGGACTCTTCTCAACGCTGCTCTTTACGGGCATGGCTTTGACTTATATGGTGGGAGGTGTGCTGGCAGATCGCTTTGGCGCGAAGCCCGTGTTGCTGGCATCCTGTGCTGTCTTGACGATGGGGAGTCTCGCGCAGCCCCTGGTGCCGAATTTACTCTGGATGCTGGGCTGGCAAATCGTAATTGGTTTTGCCGCTGGTTGCGCCTTTCTGGCTGGCGCGAATGTGATTGCGGGCCTGGGCAGGTACGCGACGCTGGGGCAGGGTCTGTATGGTGGCTCCGTCCAGTTTGGGGCGGGTATTGGCCTGCTGGCTACGCCATTGCTCTTGCCTTATTTGGGCTGGCGTGGCTGCTTCTTTTTCTGGGGTGTGCTCAGTATAGCTGGGACGCTGGCATGGTTTCTTGTACGGGAGAAGCGCGAGACGCAGCAGGTGGGAGCGCTCCAGGTGGGAACGGCCCTGCGCTCGCCCTCACTCTGGCTACTGGGTCTCTCACACATGGGAACATTTAGCCTGGGAAACGCGATTGCGGCCACGATCACACTCTACCTGACGCACGTCTATGGCCTCTCCCTGGTGGAAGCGGGCGTGATTGGTTCGCTTACGCCCATTATTGGGACGCTTTTTCGCCCTCTGGGAGGCTGGCTCCTGGCGCGTCATATGCTGCGCTCGATCACGCTGTTACGCCTGGGGACGGCCATGGGTTGCCTGGGAGTCGCGCTCCTGGCCTGTCCTTTTCACTGGCCCTGGCTGGCTGCTGTAGGCCTGGGCTTGATTGGCATTGGTTCGACGGTCCCCTATGCCTCTGTTTTTAATAGCGCAGCCAACCTGCGTAGCGTGAAGAAGGGCCTGGCGCAAGGCTTTGTTAGCATGGTTTCCACGCCGCCAGTTATCGTGGGGCCGCCCTTGATCGGCTTGATCTTTGATCGCACGGGCAGCTTTCTCTATGCCTATGGTTTAATCGTAGCCTTTGGCTGTATCGCGACAGGCGCGGCCTTCCTCGCGCGCCGCGCGCTCAAACGTGAGTCGCTTCAGCCAGCCAGCGAAATCTAAGTGGTTGCCCCAACCACTTGTAGAACCCATGCTGGCATGGATTTGTCCGCCCCACAGTCTTCTGTTTTCCTGTAGTCGTGCTATGCCTCATAATATATAGAAAGAGGATCATTGCAACTGGCGATACTCAAAGCAGCTTCATCTTGCTGTCGTTGGAGAGCTGTTTTTGCAGATAGGCCAGTTTTTCCGGGTTCAGCAGTGCATAGATCTCCTGAATACCCACAGCGCTCAGGGCCAGGCTGATGACTACAGCCAGGCTGCCCTCTTCCCAGAACACGATGGCCGGGCTGCCATTGATCTCGGCCAGCGTCACGGTCAGAGACCGCTGATTTTTGCGCTCTCGACTTAGCCAGAAACACCAGAAACGCGCCACGGCTTGCTGGCCTTGGATAGGCTTGAGAATTGACTGTACTTTGCCGCCACCATCCGCCCAGGAGACGGCATCCTGAGCCAGAAGGCTGGTCAGAGCCGCCATGTCCCCGGCCTGACTGGCGGAAAGAAAACTATGCAGAAGCTGGCGCTGCCGCTGGCGCTCCGGCTCGAAACGCGCGCGCTTGTCCTGCAAAGCTTGCCTGGCCCGATGAAAGATCTGGCGGCAATTGGCCGGACTTTTCTCCAGCATGCTGCCGATTTCGCTAAAGGGGTAGTCAAAGACTTCATGCAAGAGAAAAACGGCGCGTTCTGGCGGGCTGAGAGCTTCTAGCAGGCGTAAAAAGGCCAGCGAAAGTGCTTCTTGTTGCTCAAGGCCTGCTAGTGGGAACCCTTCGTCCTCCAATGTAAGGATCGGTTCGGGCAGCCAGTCTCCAATATACTGTTCGCGGGCGACCCGAGCCGATTTCAGATAATCCAGCGCTAGACGGGTAATAATGGTGGTCAAATACGCCTTCAAGGAAACTATCTCCGAGCTTTCACTCGCCTGATAGCGCAGATAGGTCTCCTGCACAAGATCCTCCGCGTCACTCGCGCTACCAGTCATCCGGTAGGCAATGGAAAAGAGCAGCACGCGGTAGTGCTCGAACTCTTCTCCCTGGTTCATGGATTCGTCCATCGCTCATATTTCTCCTTCTCCCCTCGTATTATAAGCCCATATCAGGACAGAGAACAAACGAGGGGTGTCACATCTGCCCGTGCTCTCTCGTCTCCTGTACGAGTCTCTGAGAGATATTCAAAGTACAGAGAAACCAAAAGAGGAAATAAAGATATGCAACATATTCTGGTCACAGGCGGCACCGGTACGCTCGGTCGCCACCTCATCCCCCGACTACAGGACGCCGGCTGCAAGGTACGAGTGTTAAGCCGCAGCAGCCACGAGAACAGGGAGGGCATCGAATTCGTGACCGGTGACCTTGCCACGGGCGAGGGGGTCGAAGCCGCCGTGGAGGGGACCGAGACCATCGTGCATTGCGCGGGCAGCAGCAAGGGAGACGAGGAGAAGGCCCTGAACCTGGTCCGGGCAGCGACGAAAGCCAGAGTGCGCCACCTGGTGTACATTTCAGTCGTTGGCGCCGACCTGGTCCCAGTCAAAAGTGGCATTGACCGCGCCATGTTCGGCTATTTCGCGTCCAAGCGGGCCGCCGAGCACCTCGTGATCGACTCCGGCATACCCTGGACAATCCTACGGGCCACCCAGTTCCATGACTTGCTCCTCACATTCGCGCAGGCTCTGGCGAAGCTGCCCGTCGTGCCGGCTTTTGCGGGCTTCCGGTACCAGCCCGTCGATGCCGACGACGTAGCAGCCCGGCTTGTACAGCTTACCCTGAGCGAGCCTGCTGGTCTGGTGCCTGATCTTGGTGGGCCGCGGGTGTATACCTTCGCCGATCTGCTGCGCTCTTACCTGCACGCCAATCACCAACGTCGGCTGATCATACCGATCTGGCTGCCGGGTCAGGCTGCCCGCGCACACCGGGCTGGCGCTAACCTGACTCTCGACCACGCCGATGGTACCCGGACCTGGGAGGAGTTCCTGGCCGACCGGGTGAGTTCGCCAAGTGAGACCAGTCCTAGCCTGCCTTAGCGGCCGGAGAGGAGTTAATCTCCTTGCTATATACTCACATATGCTCTCTCATTGGGACAATCTCTCCCAATGAGAGAGCATATCAATACGCTATCCCATCAATAAACAAAGCATGATAGAGCATATATGTAATTGTGGAGACGACGGTATCGGGCTCTTGGAGTGAAACTTCTGCCAGTCGCCAGAACAACAAACTTACTACCCAGGCAAGTGCCGTGACATCTACGTCCTTTCTCGCTCCTGGAGTTTGAAGCAACGTATGTAGCATGTGCTCGATTTGTTGCGCTGTCCACTGTTCAAGCTGTGCATGCAGTGCCCGCAATTCTCCATTGAGTGCTGTCGCCTCTCGCCATGCTCGATATGCTCCAACATAGGCCCAGTCAATGAGCAGTCTTTGACGAACAGCCTGTTCGATAGCGCTACGGGCCTCAAGGGTATTGTCTGCTGTACACTGCTGAGAAAGATCTTCTACCCCATTGAGAAAGCTGTCCATAAGCACAAGGAGGAGTTGCTGCTTGGAGGCAAAATGTTGATAGAAGCCTCCTACAGCTACTCGTGCTTGATGGGCAATCTCTTCAATAGTTGTGGCTTCATATCCTCGTTCCGCGAAGAGACTCAGAGCTGCCTGCAACAACGCATCTCGTTTTTGCTTACTCCTCTTTTGTTGTGGGAGTGGTGGAAACTGCTGACCCGTCAACAAATTCGGACGCAGATTCGCCTCGCTCTTCTCTGTTGGATCCGAATGCACTTGACTCACCTACAAATTCAACAATTTTTTGAGCAAGGAGAACAGGTTGATCTTCTGGTACAAACGCACGTGATCGCGAGACAAATTCCAGCCTGGCATGAGGAAATGCCTGTTGAAGCCGCCTGGCGTTGTGTGCCGAGAAAAAAAGATCGTTCTTGCCCCATAGAATCAACACAGGATGCTGGAAATGCTGAAAAGATTTCGCGGCTTCTATTGTATAACGGTTCGAGACCTGCTTTAGGAACTGGATAAGGTCGCGCCTGATCTCTCTATTTCCACTCCGGAGAGCCGAAAAATAGGCGTCAAGCGTCTCATCATCTGCGTGCCGAAGAGAAACAGTCGCCATAAGAACCCGCTGTGCGCGTTTCGTCTGCAAAGCCCACGTGAGAAAGTCCGCGAAACGGGTTCCGAAGAGCTGCGCTCCAGAAGCAAAAGGCTTAAGAAGTGGCGGAAAAAAATCCTCAAAGGCATCGCAGTTCGTCAAAATCAGCCGCGTGATACGCTCAGGATGATTGACAATCGTCAATTGGCACATGGCGCCACCAGTATCATTTCCGACGAGTGTGACATCGTGTAAATCTAATGCCACTAAGAAATCAGCAATGAGTTGAGCAATTCCTGATGGACTAAGATCAGCATCGGCATGTAGGGGAACCGTCTGCGCTCCAAAAGGCAAATCCAGGGCAATACAGCGAAACTGGCCCGAAAGAGCAGCAATTACATCGCGCCAGAGAGCACTATTGACCAGTAAGCCATGAATGAAGACAAGCGTTGGCCCTGTCCCCTCATCTCGATACCGTACAATACCTTGCGGTAGAGATACCTCGCCATTCGTATGCAGTGAAGCAACCATAATATTCTTTCTCCTCCATGAATTTGAATACATATTCATGTTAGCGCAGAGAAAGCGAATAAGTCAAGGGGTATATTTTTGCTAAGTGCAAAATTTACCACTGCTTGAGTAGGGGTAAGAGGCGCCCGTTATAGAACTCGGGGCGTGAGTAGCGGAACCAGCGCAGGGGTGCGAGGAGTGGCAGGGGGAGGCGGGCATCAAGGATCGCGTGATCCAACGCGGAGAAAGCCTCCTCATCCAGGTGCATCGCTCCCCAGGCCATGGTGAACCAGAAGAGCGCGCCCCAGTGCTGACTATCGAGATTATAGGCTCCAGCCAGTTCGCTGAGCGCGCGTTCGGGTTGCTCGCGTAACAGGTGTGCCACGGCGCGGCACAGGCAGGCATGATAATCGGCTGGATTGCGGCTGGCGATCTCCTCTAGCGTTTCGGGTGAAATCGCTCCAGGGTAGTCATCCAGGCACATATCGAGCCAGGCTCCCATCCAGGCGGGTTCGATGTGCGTGCTATCCAGTTCCCAGCTCTGGCGATAGTCTACGCGTGCCTGCACCAGGTTGCCCAGGCGCAGGTGGGCCTCGGCCCGCTGAGCGTATGCGCGGGCGAGATTTGGCTCATGGGCGAGGACGTAATTAAAGTCTTGCAAGGCCTTGTGAGCCTCATTGAGGTGTAGATAGGTTGTGCCGCGCTGGAAGATGGCGAGCACATTTTCCTCATCATGCGTTATGCTGCGCTGGAAGTCCTGTAGCGCCTCGTTATACATGCCCAGGGCGGCATAGGATGCCGCCCGGTCGGCGTACACAATATCGAGGTCAGGATTAAGCTCTAAGGCGTGCTGGAAGTCTTGCAGTGCCCGCGTATGTTCATTGAGCGCGGCCAGGGTTAGCCCACGATTATAGTAGACTGTGGCCAGGGTTGGATCTAAGGCCAGGGCGCGGTTGAAGTCCGCAATAGCTTCCTGGTAACGTCGCTGTAGGCGATAGGCTTCGCCGCGATTATTGTAGGTAAAGGGCGTAGACGTGGAGAGCTTCAAGGCGCGATCATAATAGGGAAAGGCCTGTTCAGGGTGACCACTATCGGTGCAGGTCGCGCCAATACGATTGAGCAGGAGCACATCATCTGGGGCGAAATGCAGGGCCCGTTGAAAGTTTTCCAGTGCCTTATCGTATTGTTGTTGGGCTGCATGCGCCTGGGCGCGATTGGAGTAGGCTCCCAGGCGTCCCGCCTCCTCGGGATCAAAGGCGATGGCGCGATCCAGGTTGAGAATAGCCTGGGGAAAGGCTTCTAAGGCATAGTAGCTAATCGCGCGCCCGAGCAAGGCCTGTAAATCGTTATGCTCAAACGAGAGGGCCATGCTAAAATCATGGATTGCCTTGTGATAATCCTTTAATACATAGTAGATTAGCCCACGTTGATAGTAGGCTGAGGGATACTCGGGTTGCAGTGAGATAGCCTGAGTAAGATCAGCCAGGGCATGTTGGGGATCGTTGAGACCACGATAGATGAGCGCGCGACTATGATAGTTCGCCGCCTCAGAGGGTTGAAGCTCGATGGCCTGCGTAAATTCGGTTAGGGCGCTTTGATAATCGCCAGCCAGCGCGTATACTGTTCCGCGTTTCTGGTACTCAAGCGTATTGTCTGAGTCCATCAGAACCTACCTCATGCGGTAATGCTTAAGTTTTATCATAGGTGATTATATACTTAATGTCAACCTCTATTGCCTTATACCGCTACTTTGTGAAAATATTGCTATTTATTTTATGCATTTTTAATATTGGTGTGTTTGTATTTAATTGGTAGTGGGAGCTGGTAGCGAGAGGAGAGAGGAGAGGATCGGGAGCACATCCTGCTGGTAAAAGCCAGGGTTCAGGGGCGCGACAAGTTGAAGGGGGGTAAAAAGTATCAGAGGCAGAGAGCTTTCCAGGGCGATATCCAGTGCCGAGCGCGCCTCCTGGTCGTGCTGGAGAGAGGCGTAGACGATGCAGAGCCAGAGATGAATACTGCTGTTATTGGGGTCGAGAACTAGCGCCTGTTGGAGGGATGCGAGCGCTTCCTCTGGCTGCTGGCGCAGATAGAGGGCGATTGCGCAGCAGAGAAGCGAGAGTTCCGGGGCTGAGTTGAGGGTGGCGATCTGCTCCAGGCGGTCGGCCATGGCCTCGGTATTGAGTGCTGGTAGCTCAAGGCAGAACTGAAGGGCCGTCAGCGAATAGTGAAAGCAGAGGCTCAGTGAATCGAGTGCGAGCGCCTGGCTGAGATCGTTCTGTGCCTGTGGCAACTGGTGCAGGGCCATGTGTACCAGGGCGCGCTGGTGGCTGGTTGCGGCATCACCTGGATTGAGTTGGAGCGCGTAGTTAAAGCAGGAGAGGGCCTGCTCAAAATCTTTTAGCTGATAATAGAAGATCCCTTGATATTTATACGTCGAGGCCTCGTCGGGTTGCAGGCGAATCAGCATATCGATATCCTGGAGCGCTAGCTTATAGTCGCGGCTGCGCAGGTGGAGCAGCGCCCGGTGAAAGTAGATGGCCGTCACGCGTGGATTGAGCGCGAGGGCGGCACCGAAATCATTTAAGGCATTCTCTTCCTCGCGCACAGCACTATAGACGAGTCCACGTGCATAATAAGCTGGCACCAGGCGTGGATGCAGGTCGAGCGCCTCGCTAAAGTCCTCGATGGCCTCTCTGTGATCTTTGAGACTTGCATACTGCGTGCCCCGCTCATAGTAGGCCCAGGCAAGGTGGGGATGGCCTTCAAGGACGTGATCCAGGTCCAGGATCGCGAGGCGGCAATCCCCCTGCTGTCCATAGGCCCTGGCGCGTATTCCATAGAGCTGTGAGCGAAATAAAGGCAGGTGCAGGAGCCAGGATGTCAGAGCAATAAGCGCGGCGGTATGGCGGCGTTTCGCGAGGTAGTGAAGCAAGAGGAAGAACACGAAATACAGACCCAGCAGGAGGAAAAGCAACACAAACACTATATTTAAGACAAAAATATTCATATCGCAGGCCTTCCTGGCATGAAGAGAGAGATGTGTTGATGTAGAATAGGAAAGGGAGTATAAATATATGATATTGTTTTGTATTGCTTTTTGTCAATCTTTTGTAAGGATAAAAGATACCATTTGTGAGTGATGTATGGTGGTGATGTGGCGCAGCCATATCGCCACCATACATCACTCGGCGTTGCAGAGCATAGCCCGTGCTTCTTCCGCGAGGCGCTGGCGCAAGGATGCCGGTTCGAGAACACGTACCTGGCGACCCCAGCTCAATAGCCATTGCAGGATATCGCGCTCATGGCGCACGTGGAGGGTGACGAGCAGACCTTCAGCGGTCTCCTCGCTGGAGGTCATATAGTAATTGGGCGTCTCACGCAGCCAGCGTGCGACCTCGGCCGGGAAGAGCACGCGGACGGCGATAGAGCGTGGGGCCTCACTAGGTGCAGGCGGGTTGGCAAGCTCGGCGGGGCGTTCAAATGTGTTGGGACACAATTGTAGCTCTTCCATGCGATCCAGGCGGAAGTGACGTCTATCCTGGCGCAGGTGGCAGTAAGCGATCAGGTTCCAGATACCGTAGAGCGAGACCAGGCGATAGGGATCGGCCTGACGCGGCGTTACGACATTCTGTCCACTTTCAGGGTTTGTGCGTTGGTGATAGGTGAAACTGACGCGTCGGCGGTCGAGGATAGCGCGGCGCAGCAACTGCAGCTTACCCTGCTCCTCCAGGGAGCCGTGGGCATTGGGTGTCACAAAAATAATATTGTCTTGTAGATAACCTACCTCCGCACGTAGCTCCTGCGGCAGGACGCTGCTGATCTTGCGCGCGGCGGCGCTCGCGGCCTCGCGATACTGCGCATCGAAGTATTGTGCCATAAGATCGCTACCGAGCAGGAGCATCGTCGCCTCCGAGGTGGAGAAACTGAGTGGAGGCAGAAAATAGCCCTCCATCAACGAGTAGCCCAGGCCCGGAATCGAGACAACTGGCACACCGGATTCACACAGTGCCTGAATATCACGGTAAATCGTGCGCTTACTTGTCTCGAAGGTCCTGGCGAGATCCTCGGCCCGTTGACGGCCTTTGCCCTGTAACTCTAAGACGATGGCCAGGAGGCGGTCAGTTCTATTCATGAGGCGAATTATAACATATGCATCCGTCTTTCTACGCGCGTTTGGCGGAGCGGTCTTCTTTGCCTCGTACCAGGGAGGCGAAGATGCCGAGCGCCGCGATACAGGCGCAGATGATAAAGGTCCACTGGAAGCTGTGTACAAAGGTCTGTTGCAGGATCGTCAACTGCGCGTCCCGCGGATGGCTTGTGCTGAGCAGTTGACCTGCTGCGGAGCCACCCAGCGCGCCGAAGATGGCACCGGCGAGAGCGACACTAAAGCTCTGTCCCATCGTGCGTCCTGTGGCCAGGAAGCCCGACGCGAGACCCTGGCGATGGCGGGGAGCCGCCCCCAGCAGAGCGCTATTATTGGGTGACTGGAAAATAGCCTGCCCGATACCGACCACGATCAGGCGCCAGACGATATCAAAGATTGAGCTTTGGGTATTGAGCTGGCTGATGAGCACCAATCCCAGACAGGCAATGGTCATACCAGTAGCGGCGAGCCAGCGCGAGCCAAAGCGGTCGGCAAGCGAGCCGCTGATGGGCGCGATGACCGCGATGGTCAATGGGAGGGGTGTCAGGAGTACGCCCGCCAGCTCGGTTGGAAATTTGCGTAGCTCCTCAAAGTAGAAGGGCAGCATAAAGCTGACCGCGAACAGAGCCAGGAAGTTAAGTACCAGGCTAAGATTGGCCGACAAGAAGACGCGGTTGCGGAAGAGCGAGAAATCGATAATCGGGCTTGAGACGCGCTGCTCGACAAAAGGGAGGACCGCGAGTGCGAGCACACCAATGCCTATGAGTGCCAGGATCCAGGGCGAGGTCCAGCCAATTTCACCTCCAAAGGAGAGGCTTCCAGTTAGCGAGGCCATACCGATGGCGAGTAGAAGCGCGCCCAGCGGATCAAAGCGCCCGGGATTGCGCTTATTTGCCTCTTTCAAAATGCGCAGGGTTGCGATAATCCCGATGATGCCAATAGGCACATTGACGTAAAAGATCCAGCGCCAGCTCAGGGTTGAGGTAATCAGGCCGCCCAGGGTCGGACCAACGCTGACCCCTAAGGAGACCGTCACGGCGTTAAAGCCCAGGGCGCGCCCGCGCTCACTGGCGGGAAAGGCGCTCGTCAGCAGGGCGGGACTGACGGCCATGATCAGCGCGCCGCCCAGGCCCTGAAAAGCGCGTGCGATGATGAGCGTAGTCAGGTTGGGCGCGGCGCCACAGATCGTCGAGCCAAGAGTAAAGACGATCAGCCCAATGATCCAAACTATCTTTCGTCCCATCATGTCCGCCAGGCGGCCAGCAGTCAGCAGAATCGCGGCAGTCGCGACCAGGTAGGCGATAATAATCCATTCAACGGCACCATTGAGCGGAACATGGAAGTACTGAGCGATGGTAGGCAGGCTGATATTGACAATCGAAGAGTCGAGGGTCGCCATAAAGACCCCTACCCCTACGATTGCGAGGACCGCCCATTTATTCGCGCCCTCCGGGTTAGAGGCACTTGAGGGGATCGCCGTGACGGACTCAGAGTCATTGTGCTCGGTTGGTGAAAGCGAGTGTTGCTGTTTCATAGTGTGTATCTATCATTTCATGCATGCAAGGGAGGGGTGAAAGACACTCCTCCATCTGAGGAGAGAGGCCTCTCCCAGTGGTCTTCTCTTTAAATACGTGATTGCGACTACACGGAAGGTCAGCACTAATAGCATGGCACATTGCCATGTAAGAATGCAAAGTCACGCTCAATCCCACTGGACCTTTCCTGTGCGTAACACGATGGAACAGCCACGCTTGTTGCAAGAATGACGCTTCCTCCGCTTAGAGCATTGTGTGGCACCATTGGGCTATACGGGGGCCAACGCTGCTAACGCACGCATCTACATATGCGCATCATATGTAGATGCGTGCGTTAGCAGCGTTGGTTAACAGCCAGGATCAACCATTCGGTAATGTGAGCATACTCCACAATAATTTGAGCGCAAAGAAGCCAAGGGCGAGGCCACAGATGAGATTGACGAGGCGGAAAAATACTGGCGTGACGAAACGCCGTCCATAGGATATCAGGTAGACATTTCTCTCCTCGAAGAGATGAGCCACCTGGACTGGCACCTCTGAAGAGAGAAATTGGTCTTTAAACTGGCAATAACTACTTATATGCAGCTTGCAGAGGCAAAGCCACTTCCTCTGCCAGGCGATGGAGGAGATTTTGAGAATCGGGCACAGGCACATGATAGATAATATGTGTTACTCCAACCTCTATAAATGAGCGGGTCTCCTGAAATGCTGCCTTCAGATCAGAAGGGTCAACAGAGATATGCCTGGAATGTTCAATGCTTGCCGGATCGCGACCAATGGCCACACAATAATTCTCCAGTAGAATACTCTTCTGCTGATAGATCTCAGGAGATTCAACACTACAATCCCAGATGTCTGCATGCTGAGCAATAACTTTCAAGGTTTGCTCACCTTCACCGCCAATGACAAGGGGGGGCGATGGTTTTTGAAGAGGCTTGGGATCGCAAGGCGCCTCGCTCAACTGGTAGTAGCGACCCTCAAAGGTTACTAGAGGCTCTGACCATAGTCGCCGGATCAGTTCACATGCCTCGCCTAAACGGCGAATGCGTTCTCCAGGTGGGGGAAGGGGAATGCCATAGGCGTGATGTTGCTGCTCTGACCATCCTGTCCCAATACCGAAATTCAGCCGACCGTGGGAAATGACATCAACTGTCGCGGCCATCTTCGCCAGAAGTGCGGGATGACGATAGGTGTTATCAGTGACCATGACTCCAATCCGTAAATGCCGTGTCTGAGCTGCAAGTGCTGCAAGTAGAGTCCATGACTCCAGATAAGGGCCTGTTGGAGTACTGCCCAGGCCCATGAAATGATCATTGATCCAGGCATGCTCAAAAATGGAAATGTTATCTGCCGCTTGCCAAACGTCCAGTAATGCATCATGGGTTGCATGTCGTTGTGCCGTTTTAATACCGAAGCTTAGTGGTCTTGATTTGTGCATATGCCCTTTGCCCTCTCGCTAATAGTGGATGGATACATCAATTTGGTGCGCCTAGTATATACTTCTCTTGTGCGAGAATACAGAAATAAAGGAAGCCATTTCTTTTGTTTGGCCTAATTTAAGAAGGGAAAACATCATAATGTCTTTAGAATTTGAAAAGATATTGGATGAAACAGGTTGGCGCTTGCTCTATGAATTGCAGCAGAATGCGCGCCTCTCTTACAAAGAACTGGGCCAGCGCGTTGGACTTTCTCTTCCATCGGTCGCTGAGCGAGTGCGGAAGATGGAGGAAGCGGGCATTATTACCGGTTATCATGCAGAGGTTAATCTGACCAAATTAGGTTTGCCAATCCTCGCTATAATTCGCCTGGGAAGATTTGTGGGAGAGAGTTGCGTACGTGTTGCTGCCCAGGCCAGCGAGATTCCTGAGGTTCTGGAATGTTATAAAGTGACAGGAGCTGACTGTGTCGTCGTTAAAGTGGCCGTTACCTCGATGCCTCACCTGGAGCAAGTCATTGAGCAACTCTCCCGCTTTAGCACAGCCTCTACCTCTCTTGTATTCTCTAAACCTTTAGAGAATCGGGTTATTACCCATGAATTGTTGGAGTGGGCAGAGGGTATACAGGATAACTCGTTGTAGCGTCCTTATCGCAGACTCTATGCACGCGCTCATAGATAAGTGCGAATGAAGAAGTAGATGGTGAGGAGAACGCCAACCACAATCACAAAAATGCGCACATAGCGTGGATCGATCTTGCGCGCATAGTACGCGCCTCCGTAGCCGCCCAGGATGGTGCCCACAATCATCAAAAGTGCCTGTGGCCAGAGCACCGCTCCCTTGAAAATAAAGAGGAAGGCCGCAGCCCCGTTGATGATGACTGTCAGCAGTGTCTTGACGCCGTTCATCTCGTGGATATTGTCCATGCCCATCAGGGCTAGCGTTGCCAGCATCAGAATGCCAATGCCACCGCCAAAGAAGCCACCATAGACGGCGATAACGAACTGAGCAATGGCGATTCCTATGAGAGTGGGGATAGTGATGGCAGAGCTCGCTACCATGCGAGCCCGTAGGCGTGCGGTAAAGTAGGGGCTGGCGGCGAAGAGCACTGTTGCCAGCAGGAGGAGAAAGGGAAGCAGTTGCACAAAGGTATTCTGAGGTGTTCCAAGTAGTACCAGCGCGCCAATAATGCCGCCAACCAGGCTACTGATGAGCAGGATAATCAGGATCGCGGGCCGTTGGCGCCGAATCTCCTGCCAATAGGCACTGGTACTGGCAATAGAGCCTGGCCAGAGCGCAAGCGTGTTTGTCGCGTTAGCCTGAATGGGAGGAAGACCAGTAAAGAGCAGCGCGGGAAAACAGAAGAAACTGCCGCCGCCCGCGACCGAATTGAGTGTACCACCTATAACAGCGGAGACAAACAGAACGATGATGTCAAGTAATGTTAAGTGCATAGCGAATGTCCCTATTCCATAGTATAAGATTTCTATTCTACTATATCACTTTAGCAGCTTTATTGCGTTGGGGATGCCTGCCCTGGCTCGCGTAGCGAGCCTTTAGGGTAAGGGTGTATGCGTGAAAAAACCTCTCTTGAGAGACTATAATAGCATTAGAGGATAGCACAATAAAATTAGGAGAGATACAAATGTTTGTAGCTGTCAATAAGATTGCCGTTCCCGCCGAGCGTATGCAGGCCATGATGGAGGCTTTTGAACGTGAGGCACCCAGAATGAAGCACTTTAAGGGGTATCTGGGCATGGAGCTGTGGAAAGGCGAAGATAACACCGTGCTCGCCGTTTCCCGCTGGGAATCGAAAGAGGCGATGGAGGAATATACCAATCATCCGATGTTCAAAGAGCATCATGGTGGCGGGAGCACAGGTAGCGGCCAGGGTGAGCGCTCAAGCCTGGTCAGCCACTACGAAGCAAAAGTATTGTAAAAGAAATAGAGAACACATTGTGAACAGAGTCTTCGGCTCTGTTCACAATGTGTTCTCTATTTCTTTTACAAGAGTAGTCGCTAGAAGGGGTGGCGGATGATGATGAAGATCACGATGATCAGCACCACGATGGCCAGTGTGCCCAGCACGAAGAAGAGGGTCTGGCGCCCGAGCTTGACGCCGCCAATGGGCGCGGCGGACTTCAACCTGGCGCGCTCGGCTTCCAGGCGCTCTTTGCGACGGTCGACACGATCCTGGCGCTTCTGGCGCATCTTTTTCAGGCGGTCATCTTCGCTCTCAGGTCCTGTACCCATCTGCTCCATACGTCGGCGCATGGTGCGGTTATAGCTCTCATATTCCTGTTGTTGTTTGGAAGCCTTGTTGTCGATTGGCTGGCGTGGCTGTGTTGATTTGGCTCCCTGTACAGCGGTTCCGCCGATCTGCGCGCTCCTGGTCGTCTTCCTGGATTTCTTGCCGCTGGTAGCGGTTGGTGGGGTGGGCGTGGTCGCAGGTTGGGCGGACACGCTCTCCTGCTTTGGGGCTTTGTTCTCTTTCGCCATGGCGATGTAACTCCTTCAGTTAAGCCTCGATGTTTGCTTTTTGATGACCCATAAATGATCTATAGTATAATGTCGGCCCTGATTATCTCTCATTCATGGCTCCTTGTTCAAGAGGGTAAGAGATCAGGGTTTGGAGAACTGATAGAGCCAGCCTTTGGTCGCGTCAACTGCTAGCTCATAATCGTCAGCCAGATTCTGGCGGATATATGGGACTAAATGCCCAGTCAGTGCATGGCCATTTCTGATAGCTTCCAGATTTGTTCGAGCCTGCTTGGCGAATGCCGCCATAGCGGCGTAGGGATCGGTGAGCAGGGCTTGCAGGCTGGCCCAGAGCGCCCCCAGTTCGCCGCTGACCCTGTGCATCTCATCACTGGGTTCGAGGCGTCCCATAATTTCAATCATAGCAAAAAGCATATCTTCGTCAACCACACCCAGGTGTTCGGCCATCAGGAGTACGCGCAGGGCATGCGCGATGGTCTCATGTTGCATGGCGATATTGAGTTCGGCATCATGACGCATGCCCCGGTCATTGAGATTGGCCGAGCCAACGGTCGCCCAGTAGTCATCGATAATGGCGACCTTGGCATGGACATAGATTGGACGATAGTAGCGCCCCGCCTCTTCCTCCTCCTGGTGATCTGTGGCCAGGGTATAGACCTGGAGTCGGCCCGCGCCAATGGCGCCGGGAGCCAGCTCTTGTAAATAGCTCAGGCCGTCATCGGTAAAGTGGCGTCCCACATTTGGGTGGTCTGGCAGGACGAGCACGATATGGACACCACGTTCTAGGGCGTCCGCCAGGGCCTGCAAGAGCCGTTCCATGTCCTCGTGTGGCGGGCCAAAGGTTGGGTTATCCAGGCCGAGAAAGGTTCGCCGCCATAAGTACTGGTTTTCCAGATAGATGAAGCATTGAGCCTGCCCAATGGCGTGGAGATAGGCCTCGAAAATACTGGCAATACCATCGGGAGCAAAGTCATAGGTTTGGGTAGGGATGGTACGCGTCACCTGAATGGGAATGGCTTCGTGCTTGCGCCTATCGGTGGGTGGCACATCCTTCGAGGGGGCTGGCAGGAGCAGGGCCTCATCAAGCTGCTGGCGATCCACGACAGCGTTCCAGCGTTGGTAGAAGTTATAGGCGACATCCCCGACGGCTGGCCCCTCGAAGCGGAAATGTACATCATGCCAGGAGTGAGGCATCTGCCCGTCCAGGCCCTGACGCAAGAGATTATAGTAAATGTGGCCCTTGGTGTCCCAACGGTCAAAGTCTCCATTGCGCTCGGTCATCAGGTCGATGCCGCCAACGAAGGCGTAGCGATTATCGATGACCACCGTCTTCTGGTGCAACGATTGAATGGGATGGTTGAGCAGGTCGCGGTTGCCATTGTCGGTGAGGCAGCGAATACCGTAGCTCTCAAGCTCTTCTTTTACCTGCTGGGGACCAACCTGTAAGGGTGCCGAGAAGAAGTCCCAGAGCAAGACGCAGACATCGACGCCCTGCCTGGTCACATAGCCGAGTACACTGGTGACGGTCAGGGCCTCGCTTTCCTGCCAGAAGGTGATGGCACTTTCGGAGAGGCCCTTCTTGCGCAGCCAGATAAGTAGCTCTTCTTGTTCGGGGGAGCCATCAGGACCGGCGCGGTGGTGCTTGCCACGAATGATAGGGAGGTTGGGGGTCAGGCCCCAGGCGGCGATATAGATAGAATTTTTCGCGCGTAGAAAGTGGATACACATCTCAAGCATTGTCATACGCCCATCAATGAGAAAGGCGGCGCGATATGCTGTGCTGGGAGAGAAATCGCTGGTGGCCCAGCGCTCCTGTTGCCCGGCTTCTTGCTCATCCTGTGATGGCATACTGGTTGTATTCATACGTATATTTTCGCCAATATATTTCACTACCTAATATGTATTTGCAAAAGCTTGTAGTGCCCAAAAGCTTGTAGTGTCGTGGTGCAGGGGAAGGGCATAGCCAGCCCCCGCACCACGACACTACAAGCTTAGATTGCGTTGGGGACGTCGCAGAAGAGGGTTTCGACCTCAAACTGGCGCTCTAGTAGTGGTCCCAGTGCTTGGATACCGATCTTCTCAGAATTGTAGTGTCCAATCGAGATAAAATTGACGCCCTCCTCGCGCGCGTATGCCTCAGTCGGCTCGTCGGCCTCGCCTGTCAGGAAGGTGTCACAGCCAGCGACTATGGCCTCAAGCAGGTAGCCGGGTCCACCACCAGTCACCACTCCCAGGCGGCGTACCGTCTGGCGTCCATATTCATAGACCAGGGGTTGAGTGCCAGCCGCTTTGGCGATCTCCTCGACCAGTTCGCGCAGGACCGTGCGTTGAGGCGCGGTCCCTATCGCGCCAATGGCCTTACCGCGAGAGCTGGCAAAGTTGACTCCCTCAAGGGTTGTAGCCAGAGCACGTTATTACCTATCTCAGGATGGGCATTGAGGGGGAGGTGATAGCCAAGCAGGGTGATATCGTGCTCAAAGAGGAGCTTGAGACGTCCCTTCATCATGACGCCGATTTCGCGGGGCATATTCTCCCAGAAGAGGCCATGATGGGTAATCAGCATGTCGGCACCCGCGGCGGCGGCCATGCGAAAGCACTCAAGATTTGCGCTCACTCCCAGGGCCACGCGTCTGACCTCTGGCTTGCCGATGACCTGCATGCCATTTGGGCAGTAATCACGGAAGGCGCTGATATTGAGATGCGTATTGAGAAACTGCACAACGTCATCGCGGAGGGCACTCATCGAACGTTCTCGCTTCCTGTTTTTCTTAGGAATTGCATAAGATGTTAAAGCTTTTCGCGCTCAACGAACTCTTTAGCCAGGCTGACCGCACGCTCCTTGTCATCAGAGGCCAGTGCGCCATCAATGACCAGGCTCAGCAGGTACTCTTTTAATGGGCGGAGCCAGGGGCCGGGTCCGCGCTCAAAGAGCTGCATCAGCTCATTGCCATCCAGTGGGCTCTTGATGGGAACACGTTCGGCCTCCTCGCGCAAGCGCTGGCAGCGCTCGGTAAGCTCCGCGACGCGTGCGGTTGCCCGCGCGACCTTGTCAACGCGATAGCTTGTAATATCGGCGCTCGAGAGATCGAGCAGTGTTGGCAGATCGTGATCGGCGTCGAGCATCAGACGGCGTACTGCGCCATCGGTCCAATCGATAGTATAGGCATTAGCGCGCATGTGCAGGCGCACCACGCGGGAGACCGAGTCGATAAACTCGCGGTCAAAGTGCAGGCGCTTGAGTATATCGCGGGCCATGTGCGCGCCGACATCCTCGTGGCCAAAGAAGTGAACCTTGTGATCTTCAACGCTCTTGGTGCGGGGCTTGGCGATATCGTGCAGTAAGCCACACCAGCGATTCTTCAGCTTTGGCTGAGTGCGCTCGACGACGCGCAGCACATGGGCGTATACATCCTTGGAGGAGGCCGCGCGCGGAGTAGGCTGCTGGCTGACGCCACGCAACTCCATGACCTCGGGCATGATATACTCCATCAGCCCGGCCTCTACCAGGAGGTCCAGTCCCTTAGCAGGATGCGCCGAGACCAGGAGCTTGTTCATCTCGTCACGGATACGCTCGCGACTGATCTTCTGCAATTTGTTGGCCTGGCGTTTGATTGACTGCCAGGTCGAAGACTCGATTTCGAAGTCCAGTTGCGCGGCGAAACGAATGGCGCGCAAGAGGCGTAGAGGATCTTCATCGAAGCGTTTATCCGGCTCGTTACCAACGGCGCGTATAATATGCTCCTCAAGGTCCTGGCGTCCCGCAAAGAGATCAATAATGGAGCCATTGAGGGGATCGCGTGCAAGAGCATTAATGGTGAAGTCACGCCGTTGCAGATCTTCCGCCAGATCGGTTCCAAAGCACACCTCTGGCTTACGCGACTCTGGATTATAGCGTTCGCTGCGAAAGGTCGTAATTTCGATAATGTTGTTGCTCTCGTAAATGAGACGTACCGTCCCAAAGCGCTCGCCTACCAGGACGACTGCACTCGGCCGCGTGGGAGCCACCAGGCGTTTGATTTCTTCTGGAAGAGCATCAGTGGCCAGGTCGGCGTCGGCGGACTCGCCACGTTGAAGAAGCACGTCGCGTACCGTCCCACCTACCATATACAGTTGTTTGTGCTGAGCACGAAAATCTTGAGCCAGCCTGATAATAATATCTAGCATGCTAACATCTATGCTTTATTTCTTCTTAATGGAGCCTGCCCGATTCCCCGGCGAAGTGATCCGTGGCCAGGTCAAAGCAGTAAAACTCTACGATTTGAAAATAAGGAAGTCCAACCCAGTTTTGCAATGGGATTATTGTATCATGTTCGGATAGTGACTTAAAAGAGGTTTAGCGCATAGGTTTTTCTCTGGACCCATAGCGAAGACATATTTGGCACGTTAATATTCTGAGGCTTTCTCCTCCTGCGAGAGAGGTAAGCTGTCCAACCAGAGCCGCGCTTCCTTGCTTAATCGATGGTGCTGTTGAGCGAAGAAGGTCGCACTGATATTGCCCAACTGGTGAGCGGTCGCGTAATCTCCCTCAAGGGCCGCGGTACGTGCCAGGCCATAGCGTGCGCGTGCCATAACCTCCTCGCCGATGGCGGGCATTGTGAGCATCTCCTGAAAATAGACGCGTGCGCGCAGTGGTTGCTGGCGACAGCCCTCTAACTTGCCATACTCATAGAGCAGGTTGCAGAGCTGGTGTGGGCGATGAATATCGCGCGCCAGGGCCAGACCCTCTTCCAGGTAGTGTTCGGCGTCCTCGAAGCGCAGGCAGGCCGTCATAGTTGCGCCCAGGCCTGTGAGCATGCTAATGATAGAGCGTTTATTATTCATCAGGCGCGCGCGTACCAGGCCTTCCTGGTAGTATTTCTCGGCCTGAGTATAGTCGCGACGGTTGCGCGCAAGTGTGCCCAGACTTTCCAGGCATTCGCAAATTGAGACGGAATGACCTATTTTGCTGGCTAGAGCCAGGCCTTCACGCAGAAATGGCTCCGCCTTCTCATATTCTCCACACTCATTGGCAACGTAGCCCAGGTTGCCTAGGATAGTGCAGAGGATCTCCTGGGCGTTGATCTGCTGTGCCAGTTCCTGAGCCTCCTGGAAATAGCGCTCGGCCTGGGGAAAGTCTCCCAGCTCACCCAGAACACAGCCAATATTGTTGAGGATATGACACATCTTCTCCCGGTGAGCGATCAGGCTGGCCTGATCGAGGCTCTCAAAGAGCAGTCCCAGGGCTTGTTCATAATCGCCCCGTTCATAGATCAGTGTTCCCAGACGATGAAGGACGTCCGCGAGATGCTCGCCATTGCCGAGGGAGTGCGCGATCTCCAGGCTCTCCCAGGCATACTCCTCGGCCTGCTTATGATGATCCAAACTACCATGAGCCTGGGCCAGCCCAGCAGAATATAGGAGAGCTGTTCCTGGTCGCCCGTGTGACGTGCGTGAAGCATTCCATCTTCTAAATAGGCGATGGATTCGCTGAAGAGGCCCCGACGATGCATAATCGTTCCCAGGTGTGTGAGGAGTCTGCTGATGGCTAACTCATCTTGTTGTTGGCGTGCCAGTTGGAGGCCGCGCTGATAGTACGTCTCAGCCTGGAGATAATTGCCGCGCGTATGGGCGATGCGTCCCAGGTCGCGCAGAAAAACAGTGGCATCCGACAAACGTTGCAGCGAGAGCGCCAGTTCTAGCGCGGTCGAAAAATACTTTTCGGCCTCTGAATAGCGACCACGCACGAAGAGATAGGGGCTGCTGGCCTTGACGCCGCGCAGAAAGGCATCGTGCATCTGGCGGGTATGCGCCAGTTCCAGCGCGATATGAGTGTTACGGCTCTCCTGGTCTAGCAGAGAATAGTCCTGGGTATGCTCCTCCAGGTAGGAGATAAAATACTGCACAAAGCGCGTATAGACCTCGCTATCCTCAAGCAGGACGCGGGCGTAATCGGCGATAGTCTGATGCAGGGTATAGCGATTGGGGCCATTGCTCTCTAGCAGTCCAGCATCCGAAAGCGTATCGAGTACCTCCTGTGAGAGAGCCATGGCCGCCAGCGCGGCCTCCTCGGAGAAGCTATTCGGTTTAGCCGGGAAGACAGAGAGAGCGCGTAAGCCGGTGCGTGCAGGTAGATCGAGCAGGGCGTCGCTGACCTCAATGATGGCCTGGAGTGAGACACGGCTCTCGGGCGTAAGGCTGGTATGCCGGTTAATGAGTGAGCGGGGCTCACTGATTTGCAGGCGTTCTCGCGCGTCGCGCAAGCGCGTGAGAGCCGCGTTGATGCGGCGAGGCTGGCGGCCATACGACTGAATGCGTAAGTATTTGCCTATCAGGGTCAGAGCAAGAGGGAGGCCGCCAACGGAGCGGACCAGTTCCAGCGCGCTCTCGGTCTCGTCCTGGACTACGTGTGGCGCGAGCCGAGCCAGCAGGGCCAGGCCATCATTTTCGGCCAGCTCGTGAACCGGGGTGGTGTTACCAGCGGCAAAATGGAGCGCGATATGGGGAAAGCGAGTGGTCAGCAGAAACGCGCAGTTGGGGCCGCCAATCTGGCAGCTCAGGGCATCTTCGATCTGCCAGACATCATCGATAACAATCAATATGCGGCGCTGCCCAATGGCGAAGCGGATGGCCTGTGCCCAGGACTCACAACTCTCCTTATTAGAGAGGGAGGCCTCATCGACATGCAGGAATGTACCCCAGCGGCTGAGATGTTCCAGGACCTCGGGATGAGGACCAAGCCCGGCCCAGAGAATGCCATCGCTAAAGGTTTGCTGTAGAGAGGGATCATGCGCCAGGGCGACGGCCAGGGAGGTTTTGCCCACACCAGGAAGGCCGTTGAGCGCGACAAACGCCGGACCACGCGTCGTGTCGCTCAGCTGGTCACGAATATGCTGCAAAAGATCATCACGCCCAATGAGTGAGCCATCAATGGCGGATAGAAGAGGGATGGTGGGGTCGAGAATGGGATCTGGTGAGATAGGAAGGACGGGTGATGGTTCGCTATCAATGGCAGGCAGAGCCAGGCTCTCTTCCACAGGCAAGGTCGTGGGCGTCTCCTGAACCAGTCCTAGTTCCTCAGCATTTTTACCAAAGAGTTCACAGAGACGTTCGCGGAAAAATGGGTAAGGGAAAGAAAGCCCTCGTTCCCAGCGACTGACCGTCGCGGGATCGGTGCCAAGTTCTTGTGCTACCCTGGATTGTGACCAGCCACGTAGCTCGCGCTCGCGCCGTAAGCGCTGATTTGGTTTCATGCCTGTCACCCCTAAGATCTTATTCCGAACCCCAACGTCACTGCCGTGACTAGCGCTTCGCCCATTCGGGGACACGCGCGCTCAGGGTTTTCGGATAAGAGTATGTCAAAACGCAGGCCCCATGGGTGCAAATACTCTGCTTATTGGGATTTATAAAATAATGCAGGCAACGTGCGAGAGTTTGTAAATCAAGCACATCCTTATAAGGAACGTCGCAAAGTTGTTATGTAGTTGTCTAGTAGTTGTCATTGTACCAGATAATACTGTATATGCATAATTAGGTAGGGGAGACATAGGTAAAAAGGTTTACGTACAAATGGGGTAAAGAGAGTAAAAGGAAGTCAAACATGAGTAAACTCGTGATGATCATTGATGACTCTCCTACGGTACGGAAGATCGTCGAGATAAGTTTGCGCCGCGAAGGTTTTCGTGTTGCAGCATTCAATGATGGCGTCGAGGCATTGCAGGCAGTGACGAATCGTGAATTGGAGCGCATTCCAGATCTGGTCATCCTGGACATTGATTTGCCCAAGATGAATGGCTATGAAATTGCACGGTATTTAAGATCGAAGTCTGCCTGGAGCAATACGCCGATTATTATGCTGTCGCGGCATAATGGCGTTGTAGACCGCTTGAAGGCGCGCCTGGCTGGTGTTCAGACGTACCTATCGAAGCCATTTACGACCCAGACGATTCGCGAAGCCGTCAACGCAAGCTTAAAATTAACCCGAGAGGCGCAAGCTGTATAAAAGCGCCCAGGCGCTTATTGTTTTAAGCTTAGTAGTTTATTAAGCTATCACATAGCTACGGCGAAGAGACTATTTTCTAACCCAACCCGCCTCGCATCACCGGGCAAGCCGAGGAAACTCTCCTCGGCTTGCCTCTATATGTTTGTATGGAATCTTTCTTGCTTCAGGCTCCCATAGCCATTTTTTGCTATAAAGGCCCTTCTGGATTGATATTGCTTGACTAGAACCTATCTTCTGGTATACTTAGGAAAATATGTTCTAGAACTCTGCTAGAAAGGAGGAAGGGTCATTGGATACTATGCAGACAAGAAGGGAGCCACGTCCGCTGATGTATGATCCAGCAGAAGAAGATGACGCTATCTACGAAACCCGGTCGAGGACAAGTACACGGAGGTATCGCTCAAACCCGCCGACACGTGAGCGCAATACGCGCGACGATGTCATGATTGATCGCAAGGCTGTTCCCCAGCGCAGGCGCTCGGGTCAGACACGAGAGATGCCTATGGTTGAGGTTCCCGTCCGTGAGTCACGCGACCTGAAGCGTGAGCGTCCAAAGGCAAAAAAGGGCAATCCCGCCCTTTTGATTATGGTCATTGGCATGGCCTGTACCGTGTTATTGATTCTCGGGATGAGCACGCTGGCTTCCTGGTGGCATGTTTACCAGGATGATCTGCACTATGGTCGCCCGCGAACATCTCAGTTTGACGCCGTGGTTGGCCACAATGATAGCGCACAAAATAAAACTCATTTCGTCATTATCAATCTAAATCGTCGCATCCAGATTATCGAGATTCCTGGTGGCGATCCCTCAAAGTCACGTATGTTTACTGGCCCCTCGCTCGTGGGGGCTGGTCAGGATCTCACACCCGCCTGGGGTGAGGCCGACAAAGACGTGAACGGCGATGGAAAACCCGACTTAATCGTGCATGTGCTTGATCAGCAATTCATTTTTCTCAATGATGGATCTACTTTTCACCAACAGCACTGATTAATTTCTTCTTTTTATAACCTGACACCCCCTTTGGGATGCCAGGTTTTTTCAGGGGCTGGCAGGGTGTGTTATTGTGCAAAAATAAAGTTTACTATGAATTATGTTATTGACTTATGTGCCTGTGCTTTAATAGAGTATATGACGTGACCGGGCTAATGGCCCGGTCACGTCATATACTCTATACTCTAATTACCCCGCCTTAATATGTATAGTTTACAATAGTACAGAGTTAGAAATGCATACAGAGAGGTGAATATGAGTGAAGGAACGCATGAGGCGGCCCTCTATTTCTGGGCGATTGGAGATATGCACTACCGTGCCATGCCGGCCTGGCACGAGGTGCACGAGCAGCGTTTGCAGTTAATGTTTGTTGATCTGCGCGCGCTCTGGCAGGAGGAGGGGGAGCCTGCCTTCTGTGCCGCCCCGGGTGATCTGGTGGAGACCTGCGCGCCCGCTAACTATGAGCTTGCCCGGACCTGCCTTACTCGAGAGCTGGGCGATATTCCTTTCTATCCGGGTGTGGGCAATCATGAATTTCATGGCCCCGATGGCGAAGATCCAGCCACTATGCTAGAGACTTTTCATCACTTCTGGCAGCGGCCCCCGCGCTATAGCTGGCAGGTGGGAGGCGTCACCTGCATTATGCTCGACTACCCAGATCCACATATGCTTCAGGACCCGGCCTATGTCTATGTCTCACGTGAGACGTTGGCGTTCCTGGACGAGACCTTGATGGCTTCTCGCGGGAAACCAGCCGCTATCTTCTTTCATGCCCCGCTGCGCAACACCGTCCTGGACCGCGACCCACATGTCGGTCGTGACTATAACTCTATGCAGAACTTCTTCTCGCCCGAGAACTCGCAGGCCGTGCGTGATATCCTGGCGCGCCACGACCGGACCTGCCTCTTTCTCAGCGGGCATACCCATACTGGCTGGGAGGCTCCGGGTCTCGTCAAGAGCGAGCAGTTGGGGCAGAACACGGTGACCTTTGTCAACCTCATGTCGCCCTGGTATACAGGGAATCAAGGCGCGGTCCGTATTGATAAGGAGCTGCAAACCGTGACCTATGTCCCCGATGAGCCGGATGTAGTGGTGAGTTTCGCCTTTCAGATAAGAGGGGAAGAGGCGCTGATCCGTGCGCGTGAGCACCACTCCCGGCGTTGGCTCAAAGAGTGGCGCGTGAGTATACGCTAAACAAGGTTTGCTTATTTTACTGTTCGCCTGGGAGAGCGTATTCCCTGCCTCGCACGAGTCACTTTTTCTTCCTCCTCGAGTCCAAGGAGATGATGCACAATATAGAGGGGGCGTGCGCGTACCTCATCGTAGATACGTCCCAGGTATTCTCCGATGATGCCGAGAAAAATGAGCTGTATGCCTCCCATAAAGAGCACCATAATCAGGGTCGAAGCCTGTCCTACAATTGCATCCGTGAAGAGACGTAGCGCAATCGCAATAATAATGCCTATCAGGCTTAAGAAAGCCAGGATCATGCCGAAGGTAGTCGCGATTTGCAAGGGTAGGTGACTGAAGCTGGTAATTGCATCCATTGAGAAGCGGAGCATTTTCTGGAATGGATATTTGGTTGTTCCGGCGAAGCGCTCATGGCGGTCATAAAGAACGGCCTCCTGGCGAAAACCAACCCAGGCTGAGAGGCCGCGCATAAAGCGATGATGCTCACGCATGGAGATCAGGGCATCCACAACGTGACGATCCAGCAGGCGAAAATCACCTACATTGCGTGGAATCTCGACAGAGGTGATGCGGCTAATGAGGCGGTAAAAAAGCGAGGCGGTGATAAGCTTGAATTTTGTCTCGCCATCGCGTTTGGCGCGTTGAGCATATACGACCTCGGCTCCCGCCTTCCAACGTTCAATCAGCTGTAGAATGACTTCGGGTGGATCTTGTAGATCGGAGTCAATAATAACCACAGCCTGTCCCTGAGCGTAGTCGAGTCCCGCTGAGATCGCAACCTGGTGCCCAAAGTTGCGCGAGAAATCAACTACGCGCACGCGAGTGTCTTGCCGATGAAGTGACTGCAAAATCTGGTAAGAGTTATCGCGACTACCATCATTGATCAAAACTAGCTCGAATGGTTCCTGTAACTGTTCCATAACAGCTACAACCCGAGCGTAAAAGTGGGGAATGGTCTCTTCCTCGTTAAAGACCGGAGCAACAATTGAATACGTTAGTTGGGTGGTAGGTGGTGTAGTTGAACTTTCTTCTTGTTGGACAACCATTGTACGTTTTTCTCCTCGTACCTTTAGGCCTTTTTCTTTCTTAGCAAGTAGCCTTTCAGGCATAAGTTTACCATGATATTTCTAGCTATGATAGTAGTGGGAGGTTTTTACTGTTGGAGCTGGGCACACCTGTTTCTTAAAACAAGAAGAAGCCTGTGGAGAACACTCCACAGGCTTCTCACCACCACCTCTCATCACCACCCGTTCCGGTTTCTATTAAGAAGAATGTGCATGCCTGGCTCTTCCACTTCCCACTTTCCCCAATATCCATCTATTTGGCTCAGATAGATAGTGGCATACCCATTCGCACCCCTGGTGCCGGTACCTTTGCGACCCCTCATCAATCCCCACCCCCAGGTACCTGAGCAAAACACCCTTACCACGTAAGCACCACTACTTCTTATCCACAAACCAATGCCATTATTGTGGCGAGCGCTCCGCGCTTAGGTTTCCGGATAGGTCGTAGACAAGAAGACCACCACGAGACCAATTATCCCTCTCTTACCACTTACAGAGTTCGACTATGTCCTATGACTGACCACCTGCATCGCACCATATCGCCTACCCTGACGCCTGACATCTTCCGCAACCACATGGTCTCCCACTTCCAGGCTCCCCACTGCATCATCAAAAGTGCATATAATGCGATCCACCACCTTAAGCAACGCCTATCTCATCTACATATCCCCACGCTCCACCTTGGCGCTGTCTCCCCGGCCGTTCTCCGATTATCCCACCTATTGGTCAGATATTTTACCTGATGCGACGCTAAAGCCCCAACGTTGATGTCTGGGGAGGAAGCGCCGCCTACGCAGCAGATTTCCCCTTGCAGGGGAGTCGTTTTTGTCGGAACGACTCCAAACCCCTCTCCTCAGCTTGCGCCTTGGAGGTAAGGTTGGCCTCGACAAAGATATCGGTCGGTACTATCTCTTGAGCACTGCTTTAACCCCGCTATCGCTGGTTAACTCAAGAGTTCTAGAGCAGCGAGCTGGCCTCGCACCCGCAGGTAGGAACGTAAACGCTTACCGATATCGTAGCCCGATAGCCTTGATGATTCTATCCATCAAGTTTGCCCTGGCTGAGTCTGCTCAGGATAGTGAATGTGCCTAACCTCCCCAAAAAGGAGGAACAGAGACACGTCTTAGCGAAAACTAGGAGAAAAGACCCTTACTTTCGCTATGGGGTTCCTGACCAGGGGTTTCCTCTTTTCCGTTACGACAATACTATAACATGAAGTGATGACGAAGCAATGAATTGATAAACGTGTATGATGAATAGTATTTCATAGTATTGGCAAAAGCAACGAAAAGAATAATTACAGTTTTTTCATCTTCTGCCAATCCTGGGAGAAACGCTCGACGGCGGCCTCGGACTCCGGGTCTGTGACCATCTCCAGTAATACCTCGGGTGCCACGGTCAGGTCGTGCGCACCGGCCAGGAGCGCGGATGCAGCCTCTAACGGTGTTTTGATGCTGGCCGCGAGGATGCGTGAGGGGAGAGCGGACTGCGTAAGAAGTTGCGCCATGCAATGGATACGCTGGCTGGCGTCAACCCCAGCGCGCGTTAAACGATTATAGTAGGGGATGATATAATCTGCGGGAACCATGGCGGCACTGTAGGTCTGGGCCAGCGAGGTGACGGCGGTAAAGGCGATGCGTCGTCCCTGCTGCTTAAGCTGCCGGGCAACACGCATTCCGCTCTGTGTCAGCGGAATCTTCGGAACGACTCGCTCGGGGGCGGCGTTGATATACGTAAGCGCCTCACGTAGCACCTCTTCAGCCACGCTTGCTCCTGGCTGGATAAAAATAGTCTCGCTGGATAGCTGGCGCAGAAGTTCTTCCAGGAGAGCCTGGGGGCTCAGGGTTTGACCGCGTTGGCGTGCGGTGAGCATCAACGTTGGGTTAGTCGTCACTCCCGCTATGGGGACGACTCGCGCAACGGCTATAATATCATCGAGAAAAGCACTATCAATGTAAAGGGCCATAGCTATGAAACTCCAATCTTCTTTACTTGATGCAACCGTTCGCCTCGCGGGGCATGAGTCTGTACTTGTCCTTAATTCCGCGCTCGATCCTTATGTACGCCGCCTAGTAGAGGGGCGCCAAACACAGCAGATCCAGGATGTGCGCTTGGTTCTCGCTGAAGATTCGATTGCCAATGCTGAGGCCAGCATGCATATCGCTCCTGAGCGCGTGCAGCATGTGGCTTTTCATGATTATATCTTATCCCACGATGCGGGTGAGGTAGAGGTTGCGCTGATGAATCTTCTCTACCAGCCATCTAACGCCTGGATGATATATGGCTTGCGCGTCGCGGCCCACGCGCTACGCAAAGGCGGCAGGCTCTACGTGGCTGGCGCGAAGGAGCGAGGAATTCTGACCATTGGCAAGCATATGCAGGCGATCTTTGGCAACTGTGAGACCCTGGAAATTAGCAAGGGGCAACGTGTGCTCTGTTCGGTGAAGGAGGACAATCCACTCACCAGTGAGAAGGCTTCTGAGGTGTTGAAGGTCTTCGCGGAGAATCAACTAGATGAGGGGACGCGCCTGCTGCTGGATGCGCTAGAGGTGAAGCCCACTGACCAGGCTATTGACCTGGGGTGTGGCGCGGGTTTTATTGGCCTGCATATCGCGCGTCTTGCAACTAGGGGCCGGGTCACAATGGTGGACGTTAGCCTGGCGGCTGTGGCGACCTCTCGGCAACAGGCCGCTGAGCAGGGCTTAACCAATGTCCGTATCCTGCCCAGTGATGGGGCGCTCGCCGTCTATACAGAGCAGTTCGATCTCGTGGCAACGAATCCCCCTTTTCATCAGGGGGGCCTGCAAACAACCGAGATTGCCGAGCGCTTTATCCGCGAGTCCGCGCATATTTTGCGTCCAACGGGACGCCTCTACCTGGTTGCCAATCGCTTTTTGAAATATGAGCCTGTGCTACACGCACATTTTCACGCCTTCGAGGAGGTTGGCGGTAATACCAAATTCAAGGTGCTGTATGCGCATGGCTTACGCACGCGCTAAGCGAGTGCTACCAGGGCTGTGAAGATGCCTCGCAAAGACGAACGCGCGTATACTAAAAATATTCTTTTCGATGAGGTACAATATAATAACATATTATGCAAACGCAACGTCAGTGGCTCATAGATGTGGGTGGTGTGGTTCTGGCTTGCCGAAGGCAAGCCAGAACCACACCACCCACACCAAAAGAAGCGCCGCAGGTGCTGAGAAGTGGTGGGGCCAGGGTCCAAGAGGAGTGTGGGTGGAAGGTGAGATAAGCTTAACACTGGAGTTGAGCGCGGAAAGTCTGTTGATGGTGAGCGTCTTTGTGCAGTTCGGCTTTGGAGCTTGCTGCTCATTACCTTTAGAGAATGAGGATAGAGATGATCAAGCCGCGCAGTTCTTTTGTTGACACCGATATTATTCGCCTACACTACCTGGAATGGGATCCGGCACAACTGAACACGGCTCAGGAGCAGAGCCTGGAATGGGATAACGATAATATTCCCCTGATACTGCTGCATGGGTTGGGCGCGACTGCCGATACCTGGCACCTGGTAGCTGAACGGCTCTACAAGCACTCTCCGGTCATCGCCTTTGACCTGCGGGGCCATGGCTTAAGTGAGCAGTCGGAGACGGGTTATGACCTGGTGAATATCGCCGAGGATGTGGTACATGGTATGGCGGCCTTGGGCCTGGGGCAGGTCGCTCTGGTTGGGCATGGCTGGGGGGGACGTGTGGCCCTGGCCCTGGCCGCGCGCCATCCCGCGCTCATCAGCCATCTTGTGCTCGTCGATTGCCCGCATGTCGAACCGCGCTATTGGCCTGGAATGACGCGGGAGCGCTTTTTACGTGGGCGAGGTGACCAGGAACGCTCGCTCTCCTGGAACGATTTTGTGCGCGAGATGCGTGAGGAGATGGATGATTTCTGGACGCCAGACATTGAGGCCATTGTGCATACCTATGTGCGCGAGAATCCGGATGGCAGTGTTGAAGAGCGCCTGGGACTTGAGCAGCAGCGGCAAATTCGCGCCTCGCTCTGGGATGATCGCGCCCTGGACTACTATGGCAAGCTGACTTGCCCGGTCCTGTTGATACCCGCGGCGGCCCAGCCTCGGCAGGGTGAGGATCCGCCCGAGCGCCTGGAAAGTGCGAACGAATTCGCCGCTGCCAAGGGCTATATGGCCTCTCAGGTGGCACGCGTCATCTCGCGCTGCTCGGTGCTCTGGATGCCGCACACCGCGCACGATATTCAACTGCATCGGCCAGATATTCTCTCACAGGCGATCATCGACTTTATGGCTGAGTAGTTTATTTTTCGCAAGAGGAAGTGCGATGAGCATGGCATCCGCCATGCTCATCGCACTTCCTCTTGCGAAAATACACTGGTAGAAAAGGTAGGTCTGGTTATGGCGAGAGTTATTTATCTCAATGGAAACATATATACGATGGATGCGGCGCAACCGCGCGCGCAGGCTATGGCGATTGACCTGGCCAGTGGGCGCATTCTCGCTGTGGGCAGCGATGACGAGGTCCGTCGCCTGGCTGATATGCAGAGCGAAATGGTTGACCTGCGTGGCAAGACCGTTTTGCCAGGCTTTATCGATGCGCATATTCACCTCATGAGCGCCGCCTATCGCGCGCATCATATCGATGCGGAAATGTGTACCAGCGAAGACGAGGTCGCCGAACTCGTGTGCCAGCGCGCGCAACAGACCCCACCTGGACGCTGGATTCAGGGCGGGCGCTGGGATAAAAATACCTGGACGGGCAACAGCGCGGGCCGCTTCCCCACAAAGGCTTCGCTTGACGCGGTAGCCCCCCATCATCCTGTCGTGCTCTGGAGCAAGGATGGACACCTGCTCTGGGTCAACTCTCTGGCCCTCCAGCGCGCAGGCATTACCGCCGAGACACCAGAGCCTGAGACAGGCGCCATCTTGCGCGACGGATCAGGCGAGCCAACGGGTGTCTTGCAGGAGGAGGGAGCCACGGAACTGGTATATCGCGTAGTTGAGCACTCGGACCCCGAACTGGATCGCCTGCTGATAGAGCGCGCCTTGAGCCAGGCCCAGCGCTATGGTATCACTACCGTGCATAATATCGAAGGCGAGAATACCTTGCAACTCTTCCAGCAGTTGCGTAGCGAGAATAAACTTGGTGTGCGTGTGCAGATGATTCTTCCACGCCAGATGTTGCCACAACTGCGCGAGTATGGCATCAGCATGGAGAAGAATGACCTGGTAGGGGTCAGTGGCATCAAGATTTTCGCCGATGGAACGCTGGGTTCGCAGACCGCAGCCATGCTAGAAGGCTTTGAAGGCAATCCCAACAATCGAGGCATCCTCTCAATTCCCGAGCAAGAGATGCAGGATGTCGTGCGTGACGCAACGGCTATGGGCTTGACAGTCGCTATTCATGCTATTGGCGACCGGGCGGCGCGTGTCGCGCTCAACTCGATTGAATATGCTCAGAAGTGGGCGCAGCGCGAGGGTCTCTCGCCCCAGGCATCGGCGCTCCGCTATCGCCTTGAGCATGTGCAGTTGATCGCGCCCGAGGACCTGGAGCGGATGAAACGCCTGGGCGTGGTTGCCTCCATTCAACCCTATCACGCCGTCGCCGACCGAGACCTGGCGGTACGCTACTGGGGCAAGCGTCACAAGCGTGCCTATGCCTATCGTACTATGCGTGCTATGGGAATTCCCATTGCCTTGGGCTCTGACGCGCCTGTAGAGACATATGATCCGCTGAGTATTCTCTACGCGGCGACTGTTAGAAGCGATCCCTTTAGTCAGCGACCATCCTGGTTGCCAGACCAGGCGCTTGACATACGAGATGCGCTCTGGGCCTATACCTTAGGCGCAGCCTATGCTGCGGGTGAGGAGCAAGTGAAAGGATCGTTAACAAGAGGCAAGTTGGGAGATGCCATTGTCCTGCGCGACGATATACTCGCAGTACCGCAACAAAAAATGCCTGAGAACGGCGTCGCAGCCACGATCTTAGGGGGCCATATCGTGTACGGGAGCATCTAGAGCGGGGTTAAGGCGTTTTGGTTTGTATAGTCCTTTTGGCCTATGCTTCAAGGTGTTTCAAGCTGTACCAGGATATGCATATGCTAATATACACATCAATGAACAGCACATTGACTGTAAACACCAATACGGTGCTCGCGGGTGACGGGCCCGCGCATTAGCAATGTAGTATATGGAGGCAAACGCACATGCAGAAGTATTACCAAAAGGCTTGGCAATACTGTAAACAGCACCAGACAACAAGTATCCTTGCAGGACATGTTGTTATCCTGACCGTACTTACGATAGCGCTGCTTACGACGGGCTTCATCGGCTCTATGTCTAGCGCGTTCGCTGCTTCCTACTGTGGAAGCAATGACCAGACATACATTGTCAAATCAGGTGACACTCTCACTCAGATTGCGAATCAGTATGGTACTAACTTTAGCAAACTTGCTGACTACAACAAATTGACAAATCCAAATGTAATTTATGTTAACCAGCATATTTGTGTTCCCAAAAACGGGTCCACAACCACGACCTCGGATAATGGCTCAACCACAACGGTTCAGACCAGCACCACAGGTTACACAGCTCCTTTGAGTAAGGGAACTGGCAACTATTTTGCCTATCCTCAGTGCACATGGTGGGCGACTGAGCGCTATCATCAGCTTCATGGTATTTATGTGCCCTGGACCACCAACGCGAATGCCTACCAGTGGGTTGACCGCGCTCATCAGTTCGGCTGGCGCGTCTCCTATACCCCTGTAAAGGGTGCGGTTGTTGTCATGCAGCCTTATGTGCAGGGTGCGGGTAGCCTGGGCCACGTGGCCATCGTTGAGAGCATCAACGCCAATGGTACCATCACCGCCAGCAACATGAACTGGGGTGCCAACCCTTATTCGGTGGCCTACACCACCCTCACTCCTGGCGCGGGCATCGCCTTCGTCTACTAAATTAAATAGTTCTTGTAGAGACAGAGAAGCGGTAAGCTTTCAGCTTACCGCTTCTCTGTCTCTACAAGAACTTGACCGGATAGTCTGATGAGCATGTGAGAAAGCTCGCCTTCTTTTCGCACAATGCCTGCCTAAAGGGGGAGAACGGGTCAAGGCGCTCTGCCCTTTGCGGGAAGTGAGAGATCTCCCAAGCCGCTATTCGGTGAAAGAGGGAACGGGGTCAAGGGACAGCGCCCCTTGCGGGGTTTGGGGTGTCCTCAATGCCTTTTTTACCCCCTTTGCCGCCGCAGGCGGCAGAAAAAACTGCACATCGAATTCGTTAGATCAAGTATAGGATAATAGATAGAGGGGAGGGATATAGGTGTGATGATACGCTAATACTAATGGCGTTGAATCCACTAAGGTGGTATGATATGCTACGCAAAGACGGATAGTAGCGTTTATTTTGGTAGTATAGTCGCCATTTCCACACGAAAGACTAAACAGCTAGCGGTTTAGAGAGGAACCGAGGGGAAAGTAATGACTTCAGCCTCGACCTGGGGAAACTCCGAATTTCATAGTGAAACGACCTTTTCTGCATCCCTCATACGAAAACTGTTGCAGCAGATGATGGTGCAGTTTAATGCGCATGGAGCTTGCATGGCCCTGTATGACGAGAGCGAGAACCAGATGTGCATTACATGTCATATACGCGTGCGCAACGTCGCATCCCTGGCTTCGGGCCAGCTACTGGAGCCTGGTGTGGCCAATATGCGCGTTCCCAGACGGCGTGTGACGCTCCAGCTTCAGCGTGATGAATCCGAGGAGCTGCATCGGGGTGAGGAGTTTGATCTTCCCGAGGTAGAAGATGTTACGCCTCAACAGAGCGAGCTTTTTGCCGTAGGCGAGTGTTATACACGAGGGCAGGATGCCATTGGACGGGTGTGGCAGCGCAATGAAGCCTTCCTCATGACCCATGATGAGTACCTCTCGATCTTTCATCGCAGCTATGGTCATACTCCCCAGGTAGATGTAACGCCCAGCGCCTACCTTGTCGTGCCCGTACAGGAAGTGAACACTATTGAGCTTCCTGAGAGCCAGAATCCACAGCCGCAGACGCTGGGTATCATCGTGCTCTACCAGCTAGAACACACTGGCGGCGCAGTCTTTCAGGTACGCCAGCGCCATGAAGCGTTGCAATACGCTGAACGTGTAGCGTTGTATCTCCAGAATGACCGTTTGCAGCGCGCGCAGAGGCGGACTGGTGAGTACTTGCAGCGCTTGCAGGATATCAGTACCGCTTTCCCCACGAATGTTAAGCTTTATGATCTTATTGAAGATATTTATCGCTTTGCCTCGCGGATGGTAGATGTCTCGTCGCTCCAGTTGACTCTCTATGATCGCGATACCGTCTGCCTCTATGATGTCTTTGCCATTGAGAATGGACAGCGGTGCGAAGAACTGCTGACAAATCCTACGGTCTCGACCAAAGAGGCGCGCCCCATATGGTGGGATGTCGCCCAGGTACAGAAGGAGAGCCTGCAATTCTCGCCCGCGCAAGAGCCAGCCTTGGTTGAGCGTTATGGCGAGCTCTTGCGGGGAGCCTGGGGCGATCAGAGCCAGGCCGAATCTTTCGTCTTTCTCCCGATGAAGATGTTTAATCGCGTTACGGGTTCTTTAAGTCTGGCGAGTCCCCGGACGGGCGCCTACCCTTCGCAGGAAGTTCAGGTTCTGGAGACCATGATCCAGATCGTGACCGTGAGCATCGAGAATGCCAAGCTCTATGAGCGGGATCGTCACCTCTTGCGAGATGCCAAGCAGCGCGAGGCACAGCTGGCCGCCATTAATAGTACCTTGCAGACCATTACCTCGGTGCTGGATATCAACGAACTCTTGAATGGCTTTGTGGAGAAGGTCGCGAGCCTGGTCGATGTCGAGTTATGCGTCTTCTTCCAGCTCTCACCCACGCATGAAGAGCTGGTCGCCGAGGCTATGTATGGCCGCCCGAGTGTCAGTCTGCTTGACGATGGAAGTGGGCGGCCCGCCATTGAGCCGCCGCACAATAAGGAAGAGCATGAGGCCCTGACACGTATGATCCGCCTCCCCTTCCGGGAGACCTTTCTGGAGCCGCAGATACGCGATGAGGCTTTCTTCTATCTCAACTCAGAGCGTATTGAAGAACTGGCCCAGCATAGTAACGAAGGGGGCATCTTTTTCCTGCACGCCATCCCGGCGCAACAGCTCCTGATGATCCCCATGTTCTACCAGGAGGACTTTATCGGCTTACTCTCAGTCTCGTTGCCCAAAGAGGGACGAACCTTTAAGCCGAAAGATGTTGGAATGTTGCTAGCGATCTGTGCTCAGGCCGCGAGTGCCATTCGCAATGCCCAGTTGTTCTCTGAGCGCGAAGAGGCCTATGCCGAGCTACAGCGCATGGATAAGCTGAAGGACGAATTTCTGGTCACCGCCTCGCATGAGTTACGTACCCCGATGAGCGCTATCATTGGGTATTCCAGCCTGCTCAAGCGTCAGAGTTCACGCATTGGCCCTTCGGATATTCTGCGCTTCGCGACTAAGATCAGTACCGCCGCGCAGCAATTGCATGATCTGGTTGAGAATATGACCGAGGCGGCGAAGATGGGCGCTGTCGATAAGAAGCTCGAGCTGAAACCCGAGGTGGTACAGGTGCGCTCCGTGGCTGAGATGGCGGCGAGCACGCTGCTCTTGAGCATTGAACAACGCATTAAGCTCCCTATTGATGAGCGTCTGTGGGTCAGGGCCGATGCGGTCCATCTGCGCCAGGTAGTCCAAAATCTCCTAGATAATGCGTCAAAGTACTCGCCAGCGAAGAGTGAGATTGTCGTAACAGCGGAAGAAGATATTCTCTCACATGTCGCGGAGAAGCTTCCCGAGGGTTCAATTGACCATATGACCATTGTCGAGCAGGGGAACGCTTCCGTCATCGTCATCCAGGTGCGTGACCAGGGAGAAGGCATCTTGCCAGAAGATCAGCAGCGCATTTTTGATAAATTTGTGCGTGCGCCGCGCTCGTTGACAACCCCGGTGCGCGGTTCGGGCTTAGGCTTGTATATCTCCCGGCGCTATGTTGAGGCCATGGGGGGCAAGCTCTGGTTGGAGAGTAGTGGGCTCAATGAAGGTTCTGTTTTCGCTTTTTATCTACTACAGGTAGAGCCGCCAGCCGAAGCAGGAGAATAACATGCAGGTGCAGAAGAAGCCGCAGGAGATCCTGATTGTAGACGACGACCCTATTATTCGCGATATGATGGTGGATATTCTCAGTTTTGAAGGCTATCCTATTGTGATTGCGCGCAATGGGCGTGAGGCCCTGGAGAAGATGCTTCAGGGACATGCTTATCTCGTATTTCTTGATATGCTCATGCCCATTATGGATGGACGTGAGGTATGCCTGGAACTGGCGCGCCAGCCAGATATACGCATGCGTCACGCCATCGTCTTAATGTCCGCCCTGGACAATCTCTTAGATACCATTCCCTTGCAAGTGGACGCGACGATGCCCAAACCCTTCTCCGTTGATGATGTTTTGCGCATCGTTGAGCCATTTATGCGCACATAGTAGAGACATAAAGTTTTAAGGTGTTATTTGTATGAAGTTGCTAAAAAATAGGAAAATCGGCACTCACGAATTATTGTTTGTGGGATTGCTGGTGCTGGCATTTGTGATACGCCTGGGTTTAATCAGTCAGGGATGGCCGGCGACAAATAGCGATGAAGGTACGATTGGTTTGATGGGCTTGCACATCGCGTTTAACGGTGAGCATCCCACTTTTTATTATGGTCAGTATTATATGGGACCACACCAGGCCTATGTTGCCGCCTTACTCTTTCGCCTCTTTGGTTCCTCGCTTTTTATGCTGCGTTTCGGTCTGCTGCTGATTTTTACCCTCTTTCTGCTTAGTACCTACTTACTGACACGCCTCATCTATAGCAAGGGCTGGGCGCTGTTCTGCCTGTTTCTCCTGGGAACTGGCTCGTCATTTGTAATGGCACGGGAATTATCGGCTATCGGTGGCTATACAGAGACGCTGCTCTTTGGCTCACTCCTCTTCTTGCTGGCGAGCTGGCTCGTTATTTCTTATCGTCCATATCAACGCTTGCGTGAGTGTCGTTGGCGTATTGTCGTCTACCTGGCATGGGGATTAATCGCGGGCACAGGCCTCTGGGATGATATGCTTGGTGCTCCCTTCGTCTTGATGACGGGCTTGCTCCTCATGGTCTTCTGCTGGCGCGAGCTGCTGCAATTGATTACGCCCCTGGCTGCGCTCATTGGTTTGCTGGTAGGGGCATTCCCCATGCTCTACTACAACCTGCACGCTGCCCCTGGCGAGGACTCGCTCTCTGTGCTCAATGACTTGCGTAACAGCGGTGGAATGACGACGCATCTAAAAATCCTGGCGCTCAAACATGCTATCGATATCAGCGTCCCTATGATGACGGGTGAGCCTTTCTGCCAGGCCAATGAACTGGCCTTGCTGGGACCAACCACCTCGTATTCGCAAAGCTGTAACCTGATTCGTGAAACCTGGGGCTATAGCTATATGCTGCTCCTGGGGATTGCGATTCTTCTGGCGCTCTGGGGCCTGTGGGGAGCCTGGAGAGAATGGCGTGGTAATCGCCAGGTCGAGCTAGAAGCGGCTACGCTGGAATCTACACACTGGCTACGCCGCCAGGCCATTCACCTGGCATTGCTCATCAGCGCGGTTCTTACTTTTTACCTCTATGCCTTTAGTTATGCCCCCGTTGGTTGGCCAGGTATTCATGCCCGCTATCTGATCGGTTTTCTGGTGGCGACTCCCGCCATCTTCTGGCCTCTCTGGCAGGGTTTTATCTCTGTTCAGGCACGGTTACGTATGCTGGTGCAGGTCCGGCGCGTTGTCTGTGGCGCCCTGCTGGCACTGGTTGGCGCCCTACTAGTTGTGGGGTCCGTGAAGGCCTATACGGAGGTGCCAAGGATTAGCGCGAATAATGCTCGCGACATGGCCCTCATCGATACGCTGTTGAGTCATCATGTTACCCACTTCTATAGTGACTACTGGACATGCAACAAAATTATGCTTTTGAGCAATGAGCGTGTCATCTGCTCAGTGGTGAATGGGCAACTCCAGGATAGCCATAATCGTTATCATCACTATTATGACATAGTAAGTGCGGATCGCAAGGCAGCCTATGTCTTCCCCATTTATAGTGATTATGTAGTGAAAAGCGACAATCAATATACTCTCCCCATCGTCGATGAGTATGCGCCAAGGAGAGGTTTTACCTATCAAATTCTCGTCGCTAATGGATATGTGCTGGACCTGGCTCACTAAGCCCAGGCGAATGGGTGTCTTCGACTGTAACTGTGGATGACATAGTAGCAGGTGGTTCCTCTTGATGAGGAGCCGCCTGCTTTTTTGTGGCCTTTGTCAGGCGAGCGCCAAACTGAATAAAGGGGCGCTCAACGGCGACGAAGAGCAGGAAGACCAGGGGAATAATAAAGATGGCGAACCAGCCCCAGTAGACAGCGTAGCGCAACAAGGCTGGCCACTCGGGATGCCGAGCCACAAAGCTAGTGGGAAGGCGCACCAGATTCAAGTGCCACATATAGAGGCCATACGAAAGCAGGCCAAGCCAGCGGAGCGGCGTCCACTCAAAGGGACGTTTTAGCCAGCTTCGACCAAAGAGAATCGCCAGAATGAGCAGGCCATAGCCAATGCCATATCCCAGTTCAGCATAGGTCGCGTAATTCGCTGGTGTGAACACAGATTGCGTGAAGAATGGAAAGGCCTGGGGCGCTGATTGCGCAAATTTCCAGGCGAACATCGCTAACTGCCACAGGAGCGCGAACACGAAAAGCACAGGGCTCAAGCAGCTCAGCCAGCTTGCTAATATACTGGAAGAGTGGGCCCCCCCCTTTCCAGGCATGCTTTGAGTGTAGATATAGAGCGTACTTACCAGCATGCCCATGGCGAAATCCTCCATAAATTTGCCATGGAGTCCAGCCACAGGTGCGCCAAAACCAAAGAAGAGAAAAAGGTTAATCAACCAGCTCGTGAGGCGCGTGGTGGCGAGCTGTGGATTGGCAACCAGGTAGATGCCCAGCCAGCGTGAAAAGACGCCCCAGGCAGCCAGTACAAACAGACTACCTATGATCCATCCCAGGCGGATACGGGGATTGCTTGAGCGCTGTGAGCAGCGCTCTACCAGAAAGGCAATCCCTAGCGCGATGAAGGGCAAGGCCAGGTAGAATTGCCATTCCACCGCCAATGTCCAGAAGGGACCATTGATCTGCTTATAGGCATCGGCCGAGGAGTCAATAAAGAGAAACAGAAAAGATAGCAGGCCCTGCCAATGATGGATGCTAAGATAATCCGGGCGAAAGAGCAGGATCATCAAGAGCAGCGAGACATAGTAAGCGGGCAGGATACGGAAGATACGCCGCAGGTAGAAGCGCTTCCATGAGGGGCGGGGTTTGCGCCAGAGAATGGCACTTGCGAAGGGCATAAAGAGCAGAAAACCTGAGAGGACAAAGAAGAGATTGACCCCTGTATCTCCCGCGAAAGCCACAGCCGAAAAGAGGGGATTGAATTGCGAAGCTGTCCATAAAGGCACATCTCGCGTCGTAATCAATGAGAGATGGAAGGCCACGACAATCAAACAGGCAATGGCGCGTACCCCGTCCAGCGCGGCAATGGTATTCTGCTTATGGTCGGCCTGTTTCCCCTCTAGAAGATAACTGATATACGGAAAAATACGTTTCCAGAATGGTATCGTACGTGATTCTAACTCTTTCTGTGCCTGCATCGAAAATCCTCTACGATTGTTGTACTTCTGACCCTGGTCGCTCTATGTACAAACGGACAAAGAATAGCAAACGCAACTACCATAGGACCAAGTGTGAAAGGAAGTGTAATGACCAGCTAGCAAAGCCAGCCCGCCATTGCACTTCCTTTCACACTTACACCTCTTCTAGCTGGGCGGGGACGGCTGGCGCGCCGGGCCAGCTAATGGGCAGGCCCTCAAGGCGCATGATCTTGAGCGCGTTAGACGTGGGGCAGGGACCCGTACGCAGGCAGTAATCAAAGCTCATTTTGCCTTTGATGACGTGCTCGCGGAAATGATAGTTGTAGATTTGCGGAAGTTCGTCAGAGAGTGCGACCAGTTCCAGGTCATGCGTCGAGATTGCTCCCAGGCAGTGCTGGCCCGCCAGGGCATAGATATAGGCGTGGCTGCCGATCAGTCGCTCGCGGTTATTGGTGCCTTTGAAAATCTCGTCAATCAAGAAGAAGAGCGGGTAGCGTGGCTGGCCCTGCAAGCGCGAGAGAATCTGGCGTAGGCGTCGCACCTCGGCGTAGAAGTATGAGTAGCCATCTGTCACCGAATCCACGACGCGGATACAGCAGCAGAGCTCAAAGAGCGTGGTACGCAGCGAGGCCGCATTGACTGGTCCACCCGCGTAGGCCAGACAGAGATTGAGTCCTACAGTACGCAGGAAGGTGCTTTTCCCCGCCATATTAGAGCCTGTAATCAGCATCACATCGCCCTGACGTGCGAAGCTGACATCATTGGTCACCTTGCCCTCTGGCTCTAGTAGCGGGTGCCCAAGTGCCGTACCCTGGAGCAAGGGCGCGTCTCCCCGCTTCTCCTGGGCGACTACCTCTGGCAGGGTGTATTCAGGGTTGAGATAAGCGAAATTTGCCAATGAGCAGAGCGCCTCCAGCTCAAACCAGGCCGAGAGCCACTGAGGCAGGTTAGTAATGGCGACTTGTTTGGAGAGGGCCAGCTGGTCCGCGATATAAGCGTCCCACGGCAGGATGGCATTCAGGAAGAGCGCCCCCACCTGGTCCTGTGAGAACGAGGCCATGCGTGCCAGGCGACGTAGGCGTGTCAGGAGGTGTGTAGGACCCTGGGCTTTCTCCTGCGCGAAGGGCGCGCATAGCTCTTGCAGGCGCGAACCCTCCTGATAGGGATAGTGCTCCAGGTAGCCAAAGATATCCCCCAATTGCGCGAAGCTCTGGCTGATAAAAGAGGCGTCCGCGAAGAGAGCCAGGCGGTCGCGCATAGTAAAGAGCGACCAGGACACACTTACCAGCAGCGAGACCAGAGGGACCATCACGGGAAGTATTCCCAGCGCGTAGAGCAGGAGCGATGCGAGTAGGATCACCGTCAAGACGCAGGGGACGAGTAACTTATAGCGTGGCGGACGCGGCGCGTCATCCTGGGCCAGCCAGAGCAGGATGCGTTTGGCATCAAAGAGTTCGCTCATGTAGCGCGTTGTGTAGAGCGAGTGAAAGGCCAGCTTGTGGCGAAAGCGCGTCTGTGTGGTCAGTTCGCGCACCAGGGCCTGGCGCTGCTGAATGGTCTCCAGGTCTGGCTCGCGCTGCAAAAGCCACTTGCGCAGATGCAGCGAACCCTCATGAGAGAAAGCTGTATTAAGCAACTGGTGCAGCGAATACTCGCCCGAGATATCCAGGTCGTTCTCAAAGGGATGATCTGATTGCTCGCTCCTGGCTGGCACAGCGGGAATATGCTCCCAGTCCAGCGTAGCGCGGGCCACCTGCGTCTCATAGAACTGTACCAGGTTTTTTAGTTTGAGCGCGCTATCGCTGTAGGCCACCTGTTGCTTGCGAGAATAGTAGAAGTACGCTATGGCGCCCAGGATGGCTAGCACACCCAGCGGGCGAAAGATCGCGAGCAGCACGAAGCTAATCACAAAGCCAAGCAACAGCGCCATGACCTGCTGCCAGGCGAAGTAGTTTGATTTTAGTTCACGTCTGGCGCGACGAGCTTCGAGGCGCTCAATCTGATGTTGAAGAAGGGCGAGGCGTTCTGTTCTGGTCGTTTTCACGCTAAAGTCCTTGCTCAGAAAAATACTGGATTTGTATGTAAAAGATTGGTCTTTGGTTGCTGCCCAACGCAGCGTCGGGTCTTATCGCACGTCTGCTTTATAAAGTTGGCAAACAATAACTCTACCTGACATAGCATAGCAGAAACACGTGCCCACTTTCAATTTTTTCTATATGCGCATTTTAACTTGAAAAAAAGCGCTTTTATTTATAAATAGTGGACATATAATCATTTTAAAGTTATCATCTATTGTTATTCCTTCGTATTGTCTTTGTAGAAATTACGACCTGCAATTACAGCCTCGTCAAGTTAAAGAACCCCTGTACACATTGTTTTTCAAGCTCCTGATAGGCAGTGTGGTTGATGTGTTGGGAGGAGAAAAAACTATGACCTCTGAAAACCCCTTCGAGCGCTCCTTTATGTCATTTACGTCGGTCAATCAGTTTCATGTGCCGAAGGAGCAGCGGGGCCGCTGGGCCATCTCCAACCTGCTCTCATGATTTTATTCCCTTATTGTTCTGCCCACGCATTGACTACCCAGGTTTCAGTTTTGCTATAGGTCAGGAGTGATGTTTCCCAACCTTCCAGTACCAGGGCCAGGGGGCGTATGGCTAGCACAGGATCAGGATGATGGCGTTTGCTTTCCCATTTCACGTGAGCCGCGACCATACTGGCAACAAACGCCAGTATTTTTTCTTGCCCTGGTCGAACCCGACGAATAACCAGAAGCTCGCCCACAAAGTTGCTATTAGGCGCTAGTGGTGTTGAGTTATTGATGTATGCACGGGTAAACATCCAGTCTTCCGGGGCATCCCAGTTTACTTTGTGCCCTTCACGAAATTCAGAGAGGATGGGCTCATCATAACCATATTCGCGCACAAAGGCGTTGGCCATATCCCATTCACCCTGCCACGTGTGCGCGTCGACTTCTGTGATACCACTCTGAGTCATGCCCAATATAACAGCAATGGTGCTTGTTGGCATCTTAATAGGGCAGGTAAAGAGCCATTGGTTAGGCAGAGGGTTATGTGTATCGCGCCTCTTCTTCATAGGTATTCTCTTGTATCAAGCTATGAAAGCTTACTCTTCTTCTGGAAGTGGAGGACGAGTAAATTTGAAAGCTTCTTCTTTGCAAGCGCCAATCTTCCAGAAATTATCTCGCGCCTCCGTCAAACTTAGCCAATTGGGTCCACCAAAAATCATGTCTGCTCCATGATCATCTTGTCCATCATCTTCCCAAAAGCAGACAGGGCAAATATCATAGCCTCCCCTGCTATCCAGTGTTTTATAGTAGCAACATGGGCATCTATATTGCACTCCCTCTCTTCTGGGAGCGAAAATCAGACTATATCCTTTCCCCCGTGTCGCGAACAAAGCATAGCTCTTGTATTTCTTTGTTTCTTTGCTTGATGCGTTCTTGTTCTCTGCGTAATTCTGTCAATGTCTGCTCCCGGGGCGCAGGATAAGTGACTGTGCCCCTAATTTTTTTGTAAACTTACTTTTGTGGTATAAGATCCTTTGGTTCGGAGGCATACCAGGCTGTATAGCCGCAGTTGATACAAGTAAGAGCGGACAGAGGCGTGTTTATGGCTTGATCTGCGGACCATTTGCCGTTTTTAGAATTTTGTACCATTGGAAACACACGAAAAGGATATGAGTGAAAACCATACTCGATGGCCGTTGGAATACGTTGGCCCCCACACTCAGGACAGGGGCGTATCATGAATTGCTGCATACGTGGCTTGACTCCTTTATCTTAATAACTCTCTCTAGCTAAACGTATCAAGTAGAGAAAAGTGAAGCCCGTTTGTGTTGTTAGCCTTCCTATCTATCTGGTTGGTGGAGCAACGACGAAATAAAGGGGCGGATCGGCATAAATAGGCGCATAAACCGGCATGGGTAGTGGTTGGGGATGCTGGTTGCTGTCAGTTTTGCTGTCACGAGCATATGAGAACAAAGAAGAGGCCCGCGTGCAAGCTCTTGCACGCGGGCCTCTTCTTTAAGAGTGCCAAGGGCCGGGATCGAACCGGCGACACCAGCATTTTCAGTGCTGTGCTCTACCGACTGAGCTACCTTGGCGCAGGACATAATATAGCATGTCTCTTGCGAACCGTCAAGCCCCTTTGGCGACTTTTTTTGGCGGCGCGCAAAAATTGGTTCGCTTGCGGTGGAGCGCGCCTCCCTTTGCGGATGATGACACGTATATCTGCCCTTTTGGGTTGCCTGGGGATGCTTTTACCTCTTTCGTTTGTTATAGTAAGTAGAGAAAAGCTATAGATTTGCCGATAGTGAAACATAACATCATTTTATGGTTGGGGGGCGATGTGGGGCGGCACGGTTCTAGGCCCTTACCCCTTGCTTGTGTTTTATGACCTGCTATGCTACACTGTCAAATGGAATAATATAACTTATTTTGCCTTTACCTCCTGTGGCGGATGCAGGAGTGAAGATATATACAACACAAAAGAGATACGTTTGTCACATCGTGATACACATATAGTTCATTAGGAGGTCCTTTATACATTGACGAAGGATAAAATTCGAGTGGTGCCCCTGGGTGGCTTGGGCGAGATTGGTAAGAACATGATGGTCATCGAGTATGGTGATGACATCCTGATCGTAGATGTGGGGGTGATGTTTCCAGATGACGAGATGTTTGGCGTGGATCTGGTGATCCCTGATACGAGCTATCTGGCTGATAAGAAGCACCGTATACGTGGAATACTCATTACGCACGGACATGAAGACCATGTTGGTAGCCTCCCCTACGTCTTGCCAATGCTTGACTTTCCCCCCATTTACGCGACCCGCCTGACGCAGGGGTTGATTCAGGTGAAGCTGAAAGAGCATAGGCTGCTTGAGAAGACGATCATTAACGTGATCTCCCCTGAGGATAAGCTGGAACTGGGAAGTTGTGGGATTGAGTTCTTCCGCGTCAACCATAGCATTCCCGATGCGATTGGCATTGTCATTCGCACGCCCATCGGTACTGTTGTGCATACGGGCGACTATAAGTTCGACTATACCCCCGTTGATGGCAAGCCCGCCGATCTTGGTAAATTGGGAGAACTGGGCAATCAGGGTGTGCTGCTCATGATGGGCGATAGCACGCGCGTTGAGTCTCCCGGTTATACGCCCTCCGAGCGCGTCATCAATGACTCGCTGGACAAGATTTTCGCCAATGCGCCTGGGCGCGTGATCGTGGCAACCTTTGCCTCGCTGATCTCGCGTGTGCAGCAGGTGGTGGATACGGCGGAGCGCTATGAGCGCTTTGTGGCCCTGGTTGGGCGCAGCATGGTCAACAATGTGCAGATGGCCATTGAGCTTGGCTACCTGCGTGTGCCGAAGGGTATGTTGATTCGCGCCGAGGACATCAATAAGTTCAATCCCGGGCAGGTGGTGATCATCTGTACAGGAAGCCAGGGTGAGCCAACATCGGCTCTGACACGTATCGCGAACGAGGATCATCGCTTGGTGCGCATTCAGGAAGCGGACACGGTCATTCTCTCCGCGACTCCGGTGCCGGGCAATGAGAAGATGGTGCATCGCACAATTAATAGCCTCTTCCGCCAGGGGGCCGAGGTCTTCTACCAGGGCCTCTCCAATGTGCATGTCTCCGGACACGCCGCGCAGGAAGAGTTGAAGCTGATGCTGAGTCTGCTGCGTCCGAAGTTCTTCCTCCCCGTTCACGGCGAGTATCGCCAGTTGATCCTGCACGCGAAGCTGGCCTATTCGCTGGGTACTCCTGAGGAGCACATCGTGGTTGCTGAGGATGGCGATATCATTGAGCTGACGCAGGAGCGCATCGAGATGGTTGGACATACCACCTCAGGGAATGTCTATGTTGATGGCTTGAGCGTGGGTGACGTGGGTCAGATTGTCTTGCGTGACCGCAAGGTGCTGTCGCAGGATGGTATCCTGATGGCGGTGCTCACCGTCGATAAGGAGACTGGTCAGCCTATCGCGGGCCCCGACATCGTGACGCGTGGCTTTGTCTACATGCGCGATGCCGAGGAGTTACTGACGAGCGCTCGCGAGCGTGTGATTGACTCTCTCAGTGGCCTGAACGGCCATAGCTCCGACTGGTCCTTTGTGAAGGACAAGATCAAGAGCACGTTGAGCGAATATCTCTATGAGAAGACGCGCCGCCGTCCCATGATCTTGCCGGTCGTCATGGAAGTTTAAAAAACGCACATAAAAATGGGTCTAGGCATTCGCCCAGACCCATTTTTATGTGCGTTTTTGTGCACAGGCTTTGTACGGTTTGGCGCTGTTTTGCGTGTTATAGTAGTAAGTAGGAAAATAGCGCGGCGCGCAGTGAAAGGCAATGGGGCATGAAGCCGTACGAAGACGATGATGATATGGAGTTGGAGGTCGTCGACCTGGGCGATTTCGAGAATGATCCGGAAGATGTCTGGAAGAGTTCACTGCCATCGCGGGAGAAGACCGCCTCGCCGGAGTCGCGCGAGCCTCTTCCACTGTGGCGGAGGCGGCGCGTGCAAGTGCCTTTTGTAACGGCGGTCTTCTGTGTGGGGCTGGTGGCGTTGCTCCTGACCAGCGGAAGCTGGTCCTGGTTCGCTAGCAAATTCGTGCCTCAGCCACCCATCACTTCCGCAAATACCCTGGATATGGGTGAGTCATGCATCAATGATGCCGAACTGGCCCCCAATAAAGAGGTGATCGCGGTCATGGAGCGTGATTATTGTTATCTGCCCTCGCTCTCTCGTATCGAGGGGCGCACTGGTAATGCCAGACTCAAACTCTTTGACGCACACTCGAAGCGTCTCCTGGGCCAGTTTGCCCTCGCTAACGCGATTCTCGATATCGTTCATAAGCAGCAATTGAGGACGGAGGATGTGAGCGATATCTACTACCTTACTGTGAGCTGGTCACCTGATAGCAAGAAGGTGATTTGCGCCTTCCAACTGGCTCTGACACCCAGGAACTCGATGTTTGTAGGGACGCTCAGGACGCTGGCGGGCCTGTATGTGCTCGATCTGCCGAAACAAACGCATATCTACCTCGCCACTGACGAGTCCAGTGCCGCATCTCCTTCGAGCTTTATGGAACTGGGCCTGGTCTGGGATGTGCTGAAGGGCATCCAGGTTCCGCAAGCTGAGCGCGTGCTGGAGACCAGCGCCAATACTGGCTTACAATGGGATAGGCAAGGGCACCTGGTACATCCGCCAGCAGGTACGCTCTCTGGTATAGATGTGGGAAGTGTGCATAGTGGAGAGCCCTTTACTTTCTGGCAGCCTGGAAAGGTCCAGGTCTTGGATACGACGCCGGAGAGGCAGTATGTCTGGAATGCCTCCTGCGTGAGCTGGTCGAGTGATGGGCGCTACATGGCTATCCTCTACTGGCAAGCGCGTATAAGCCTACCCGGGCAAGCGCCCTTAGCGCCGGATGTGTTGAAGGGAGCCTCACTGGATCAATTGCCGGTCCTGCCGGTGCATGATAAAGCTCTCGAGATGCTTCTGCGTTCCCAATCTAAAGGTCTGGAGACGAAGACGTTTGCCTGGCGGTCCGATGGCCAGGTGCTGGCAGTGTATGATCATCAAGGAGAGCGTCTCTCGCTCTATAATGCCAATACGGGCGCGCTCTGGCGTGTGTATGGTGTCTCCGTGAGTGATCATAACGATGAGGCGGCGGACCTGATCGCCTCCAGCGTGCTGCAATGGACCCCCGATGGCAAGACACTCTTCCTGGCCCTGCGCACCGGTTCCATGCAGCTCTGGCAGGGAAGTGTCCTTCCCGCCTGATGAGGTTGTGGTGCTGCATGCAGCACCACAACCTCATCAGGCGGGAAAAACTCCTGTTCTGCTACTTGCTTCTTTTGAACATCTGCGCTATCATAACGGGTGTCTCCGACGTTATGCACTCAGGAGGGAACCTCATTATGGCTGGTAGTAGCTCGAAAAAAGAGGCGAAGAGCCAGGTAAGCGGCACTTCGCGCGTGAGTAGCGCCGCGGGCGCGGTTGGTTCGCAAAGCGTACAGAAGGCTCAAATGGAGCAGCGCACGAACCTTCCCTCTTCGCGCCAGGGGCAGACTCCGCGTACGCGTGCCAGCGCTTCGTCTTCGCCTTCACGTTCGGGTCGTGGAGCATCCGTGTCGGGGGCGCGCAAGAAGGGCGCGGCCTCTAGTCGTCCGGGCGCGTCTCCTCGCTCTGCCGCTCCCCCTCCTGCCACTAGCGATACGCGCTTTCTTCAGTGGGCGCAGCAGAAATGGGCCTCGTTGGAGGCACACCAGCGCCAGCGGGTATTTAGTAGTGTGCTGTTGGTGCTTTCTCTGCTCCTCTTTGGCTCGCTGACCTTCTTTAGTAAGGTTCCCGTTCTGCGCAATATTAACCAGTTCTTTCTCGTCTTCTTTGGCTGGTCGGCCTATCCGCTCTCCATCGGGCTGGTGCTCTTCGCCGCCGCTCACTTAATGGAAGGCTTGCGCAATGAACGCTTGGTGCGCCTCTCTATGGTCTGGGGACTGGTCGTTATCTGGCTCTTGCTCCTCGTGGAGAGTCGCTTGCTGCTGGGCTATGGCAAGGCGGGCGTGCTGGCCGACCTGCTGGCGTTGCCGCTCCTGGGCTGGCCGACTGCGGTCGCACACGTAGGACTAATTGGCCTGCTTATCTTAGCTATTATCCTTACCTTCCGTATCACCTTTGGCCATGTTCTGCTTGTCGTGGGTTTCTTCCAGCGCCTGGTCGCTGATCCCCTACCGCGTGCAGGTGAGTCTGATGAGATGGAGCTGAGCGAGAGGCGGCGGATCTCCGCCTTCCTGGGACAGCGCCCGCGCTTCAGTCGCTTTGGCCGCAGCGCCGGTATTAAGATTGGGCCTCAGGATGATGAGGAGGAAGAGGAGGAGATCGACGAGACGCCAACGATCCCCAATGACCGCGAGGCAGTACAGCAGATCGTGATGGCCGCCAAGAGGCGCTCCGCTCCTCCTCAGCAATATGAGGACGAAGAGGATGATGAGAATGTTGAGTTTGAGCAGGACTTCGGCTTTGATGACGAAGACGATGACCCGCGCAACGATATCAATATTCATAAGCACCACGTTGGCTCCGTGCCACGCCGGGACCTCAAGGTTCCCCCGGCGCTCGACGCCAGGGGCTATGCCAACTCGGTGCGCGGCGCTAACCAGCAGGAACTGCCCTTCAATGAAAGCCAGGCGCGGCGCGCAGGCGCAAAACGTGGCGAAGAGATCGCGAACAGCCGTATGGAGCCGCTCGCGCCCAATCCCCGCTTGGGCAAGCGCCAGGAGCAGCAGGCGATAAATCTGCCAGGGGCAGAGGCCGTCCCCAAAATTCCTAAGGGCGCGAAGAATGTTCCATCCCAGGTCATGCCGAACGTGATCTCGCGCTGGAAACTGCCAGAGAACACACTGCTCAATAATGCCGAAGAGACCAAGCTCCAGGCCTATGGCGACGACACGGCTGAACTGGCGCGCCTGATTCAGGAAACCCTGCACAGCTTCCATGTCAATGCCGAGGTGCGCCCGGAGGATATCAGCATTGGGCCTACCGTGATTCGTTTCGGTATTCGGCCCACCGGCAAGGCCTCGATGATCAAGGACGACAAAACCGGCAGGATGATTCCCGCGCTCGATGCCGCCGGGAATATCGTTTATGAGACGCGCACGCGTGTGAGCCGCATTATGGCCCTGCAAAACGACCTGGCCCTGGTGCTCGAAGCCAAAACGATTCGTATGGAGGCACCCGTCCCTGGCCGCCCCTACGTCGGTGTGGAGGTCCCTAACAAGAACAGTCGCATGGTGACCCTGCGCGAGGTGCTGGAGAGCAAAGAGTATCTCGCCGCGAAGGGGAAGTCCAAGCTCTCTATTGGCCTGGGCAAGGACGTTGCCGGTCAGGTGCGCCTGGGTGACCTGGCGCGTATGCCGCACCTGCTGATCGCGGGCGCGACTGGAGCTGGCAAGAGCGTCTGTATCAATACGATTATCGCCAGCATCCTGACGCAGGCCACGCCCGATGATGTACGCATGCTGATGGTTGACCCCAAAATGGTTGAGCTGAGCCTGTACAATGGGATTCCGCACCTGCTCTCGCCCGTGGTTATTGATGTCGATAAGGTGGTGCCGCTCTTAAAGAACGCCATCAATGAGATGGAGCGGCGCTATCGCCTCTTCTCTCAACTGGGCGTGCGTAACCTGGACGGTTACCGCAAGATGCGCCGCGAGCGCATCGCCAATGGCGACACCTCGCTGAATAATCTCCCGGCAATCGTGATCATTATCGATGAGCTGGCCGACCTGATGATGGCCGCCCCCGAAGAGGTGGAGTCCATGATATGTCGCCTGGCGCAGCTAGCGCGCGCGACCGGTATTCACCTGGTTATCGCGACGCAGCGCCCCTCGGTGGATGTCATCACCGGCCTGATCAAGGCGAATATTCCCACGCGTATCTCCTTCATGGTCAGCTCCGCCGTGGACTCGCGCACGATTATCGATATGGGCGGTGCTGAGCGCCTGCTGGGACGCGGCGATATGCTCTATCTTCCGGCGGATGCAGGACGCCCTGAGCGCATTCAGGGGGCCTTCCTGGCTGATGAGGAAGTGGAGCGCCTGGTGGAATACTGGAGCAAGCAGGCCCAGGCTATCGCTAATGAGGGCGCTGAGGATCCAGTTGCCGCACCTGCGCACCAGGTGGTTGAGCCGGGCTGGGAGATCAAGGATGAGCCAAACTCCGATGACGTGGAACTGGATGACGAGCTGCTTGACCGCGCCGAGGAGATTGTGCGTGAGTATGGACGTGCCTCCATCTCGCTGCTCCAGCGCCGCCTGCGCATCGGCTATTCACGCGCGGCCCGCCTGATCGACCTGCTGGAGGATAGAGGCATTATCGGCCAGTTCGAGCCAGGAGGGCGTGCACGAGAGATTCTGGATAGCAGCAATGGTGGTGGATCGCATCATCACGCCGATGAGTCTGGCGACTCACTGGCCGATGTCGCAGAGGATATCGCCGCCGAAGAGCGTGCCCGTAACGACTTCCTCCGCCAGCAGGCCGCAAAACGTAATATAGCAGCAGGGCGCCAAGAAGAGTAATGCGTGGTGGAATGAGACTGTCTATTGTGCGAAAAGGCGTCAAATACTCGGTAGGGACCAACTTTAGCGCGTCCGAAGGCGATTCATCGCCTGTGGGCGCAGCCCAAATTGTTCCCTTCCATATCTCGCTTGATGAGTCGCTTCGTTCCACAACAAAAATTTGGCTTACGCCGAACTGCCATAAATGGCGTTCGGACGCGCTAAAGCTGGTCCCTACCGGATTGGTTGTCGCGCTCCTCTTCGTCCATTTCCCTGAGCAGTTTTTTATCTTGCTTGCTAGTGAGGTCGAGTTGGGCGTAAAGGTCGGGGCGGCGCAGGCGCGTCTTCTTCAGGGCCTCCTTGCGGCGCCAGCGCGCGATCTGCTCGTGGTGTCCCGAGAGCAGGACATCGGGCACGCGCCAGCCACGGAACTCGGGCGGGCGTGTGTAGTGAGGATATTCCAGCATATGGCTGGAGTGCGACTCCTCAGTGGTTGAGCCTTCGGCAAGAACGCCGGGCAAGAGGCGACTCACCGCGTCAACAACGATCATGGCCGCAAGTTCGCCCCCTGTGAGCACATAATCGCCAATCGAGATTTCATCGGTGACAAGGTGCTGGATCACGCGCTCATCGATGCCCTCGTAGTGCCCACACAGCAATGTGATGCGCGACTCCTGTGCCAGGTCCTGCGCGATCTGCTGGTTAAAGAGGCGCCCCTGGGGCGTCAGGTAGATGATGGGACCGCCCTGGTGGACCGCCTCAATGGCGTTAAAGATGGGATCTGGCTTCATGACCATGCCAGCGCCACCACCATAGGGATAATCATCCACGACATGATGCTTATCCGTTGTGGCATTACGAATGTTGTGGAGCGCCACGCTCAGCAGCTCACGGTCCTGGGCGCGCTTGAGAATGCTCTCAGTTAATGGCCCCTGAAACATGCCAGGGAAGAGGGTAAAAATATCAAAATGCATGATAATATTCCGGTCGTTAATGAAGCAGTATGTCTCCAGGGGGTATTAGGATGTGTTGGTGGGCTGGCTCCGCCAGCCCACCAACACATCCTAATACCCCAGTGAGCCACGCAGTGGTGATCTGTATTGAGAGAAAAGTATATCAAGTGAGGGGAAAAAAGACAAGAAAGCAGGAGGTGCGCATAAAGAGTATCTTTCTTTCTGCCAGGAGGTGTGCTACACTGACAGAAGCAATTTTAACCTTCTAACGAACTCCTGGTTTTCAACCGGCCAGCCCGTACATCTGCCAGATCAAACGTCGAGTGGAGTCTATTATTCCTATGTCCTGGTCTCAATCGCATCAGTCCGAAGATCTGCACGACCAAGTAACTCTTCTGGTTGGAAGCGCTATACAACTGCTAGGAAGCGATGCTGGTGTCTTTGTCATCTCCAATGAGGCCTTTGATCCACAGCGAAACGTTGAGTATATCGCCTATCATCTGCGCCCGGAGGTGCCTCCTGATCTATTACAGCGCGTTCAGGAGGGTTTGCAGCCTACCTCGCGCCACCCCATGGTGATAGAGATTCTGGAGCCTGCCTGGGCCAGGAGGGTGTATGGTGAGGAGCAGGTGGAGAGTAACGGCACGCATGACGCCAGCGGTGAGTCGCATGAGTCTGAGGCAGCACCTTCACCAGGCCCGGAGAGGGACGCGTCCTGGCACGAGCTAGAGGTTTGCTCACTCGCCGTCTTTGATGCGGCAGGCCCGCTGGGGACACTGCACTTTCTTCGCCCCACCGGTACCCGCTCATGCTTTGAAGTGCATGAAGAGAAGATTGGGGCGCGCCAGGGGAAGCGTACGTATGACTCCGACGCGGAAGAGGGAGGCGAGGAGAACGCCACTCTGCACATGTTTATTGTGCAACTGGCCGCGTCCCTGCGTTGTGCCTTTAAGGCACAGGCCCTGGTGAGCGAGCAGGAGCGCCTGGCTTCCATCTTTCGCTATAGCACCGAGGGCCTCCTGACCGTCGATAGCGCGCTAAGGATCATTGATTTTAATCCCGCCATGGAGAAGTTGACCGGGTGGCGCGAAAGCGAGGTATTGGGGGAATTATATTTCTCGGCACTGCGTCCTCGCGACCGGCAGGGCAATGAACTAAGCTTGCAGGAATCGCCAATCTTGCAAGCCTTCGCGGGCCAGCGTGTCGTCAACCGCGAGATGATTTTTACCACGCGTGATGGCCTGCCCGTCGATGTGCGTGTAACTGCCTCCTGTGTTCGTTCAGCGCGTGGGGAATTGCTCAATGGCTTTCTCACGGTGCATGATATCACGCTGGAGCGCGAGCAGGAGGAGCAGCGCTCGACCTTTATCTCCGTGGTCTCGCATGAGCTACAGACGCCCATTGCCATCATCAAGGGCTATGCCTCGACCCTGGCGCGTATTGGGAGTCGTCTCGCGCCCCAGGCCTTGCAGACGCGGTTGGTTGCGATTGAAGAGGAGGCCGACCGCTTAAATAAGCTGGTGGGGAACCTGCTGTATGCCTCGCGTATCCAGGCCAATGGCCTCCAGATGGAGATTGCGCCCCTGGATCTGGAGCCACTGATCGAGACAGTCGTCAGGCGCTTGCAGATTCGCTACGCCGACTTGCAGGCCACGCTTGAGATATCGCCTGACCTGCCGAGTGTCATGGCGGATCGCGAGCGTATTGAAGAAGTGTTACAAAATTTGCTGGATAACGCGATCAAATATTCGTCGGGCCAGCTTAAGATTACCATTTCCGCGCGTGCTACCAGCAACGAGGTCATTGTGAGCGTACGCGATATGGGCATGGGGATCTCACTACGCGACCAGGAGCAGATTTTTAAGCGTTTTCGCCGCATTGGCAATCCCCTGGCGCAGTCCACTCCAGGCACGGGTCTAGGCCTCTACATCTGCCGTGCCATCGTGGAGGCTCACGGGGGCCGGATCTGGGTAGAGAGTACCCTGCGTCAGGGGTCAACGTTTTCGTTTAGCCTGCCGCGCGAGAAGCAGGCACAGTTACCGATGGTGGTGTTTTGATGGAGAATGAAGTTTTCGACCAGCGTGATATGACCATTTTAATTGTGGATGACGAGCCACGCATCCGCGACTTTGTGCGTATGAACCTGGAAATGGAGCACTACCGCGTTATCGAGGCCAGTAATGGCTTGGAGGCGCTTGATCAGCTACGCGAGCACCTGCCTGACCTGGTAGTCCTGGATGTCATGATGCCAGAGATGGACGGCTTCGAGACCTTAAAAGCCATTCGCGAGGTCTCGACCGTGCCTGTGGTGATGCTGACGGTGCGCCAGAGCGAGCAAGATAAGATTCGCGGGCTGGACCTGGGAGCCGATGACTATATCGCCAAGCCCTTCAGCCCACCCGAACTACTCTCGCGTATTCGCGCCCTGCTGCGCCGCTCGCTCATGTCCCCCCCGGCGCGCAAGACCGAGATCGTGGTCGACGAAGACCTGCAAATAGACTTCGCGCGTCGCGAGGTCATGGTGCGCGGCAAGAAGGTCGTCTTGCGGCCAACGGAGTACCGTCTTCTCTATCACCTGGTGAGCAATGCGGGGCGGCTGATGACGCACGAGACCCTGCTCTCAAAGGTCTGGGGGCGAGAGTATCGCGACGAGGCCCACTATTTACGTCTCTACATCACCTATTTGCGCCAGAAACTAGAGGAAGATCCAGCCCATCCTAAATATATACTCACGGAACGTGGTATTGGATACCGCTTCAAAGAGCTAGACAATCAGTAGATCTCGCATCAGAGAAAGGATCAAGAAGCTAGCATGAATAAGAAGGAACGTGTTGAAGCCGTGCTACGCGGTGAGGCGGTTGACCGGGTTCCGGTGAGCGCCTGGTGGCATGATTACCAGCGTGAAGGCAGCGCCCAGACGTTGGCCGAGGCCACTCTGGAGAGCTATAGCCGCTATGACTGGGATTATGTCAAGGTCACGCCACGATCGAGCTATATTGTGGAAGGCTGGAAAGCGCGCTATAAGCCGTCCACGGAGAAGTATATGCCGCCTGTGTTGGAGGCCACGCCCATTCGTGGCTCCTCCGATTGGAAGCGCCTACGGCACATCGAGCCTGACCAGGGCGCGCTGGGTGAGCAACTTTTAGCACTACAACTGATCAACCACGCGTTGGGCTTTGAAGCCTACTTTCTGGAGACTGTCTTCTCGCCCCTGGCGGTGGCGCAGATTCTGGTGGGTGGGAGCGAACAGGTGCTTCTGACGATGCGCGAGGATCGAAATGCCATGCATGCCGCGCTCCGTGTTATCTCTGAAACGATTACCTCGTTTGCGATTGCCTGCCTGGAGCAGGGCGCGCATGGTATTTATTATGAAACCAATGGCTGGGCCAGCACCGAGCAGTTGACCGCCGACAAGTATCGTGAATTTGGCGAGCAGTATGACCAGGAGATTCTCGACGCACTGAAGAGTCGCAGCAAGTGTACGGCGCTCCATAATAGTGGCGCGAACATCCATTTTGACCTGCTGGTGAGCTATCCCATTCATGCCATCAACTGGGCCAGCGAGGCGAGTGGGAATCCCGACTTGCGCGATGGGCAGCGCCGCTCAGGGAAAGTTGTCATGGGTGGCTTGAGCCAGAGAGCCTTCCAGAAGGGCGCCAGCCCCAGCCAGGTGCAGGACGAGGTTGGTAGTGCGCTTGAAGCCACGGGCGGAAAGCATCTACTGCTCGCGCCCGGAGGTTCTCTCACCCCCGACGTGCCGACGAAGAGCCTCAATGCATTACGCCGCGTGTTATCTTGAGTTATCCTGCTTGACACTCTGAAGCGCATTCGCTATACTCACACATAATTTTAACCGCAAAATGGATGCACTCCATTTCGGTAGGGACCCGCTTTAGCGCATCCAAATGCCATTTATGGCAGTGCGGCGTAAGCCTGCTTTTTGAGGAGGCGTGTTTGCCTCACGATGGTGCAGACAGAGGCGTTTTTGGGCTGGGCCTACAGGCGATTAATCGCCTTTGTAGGCGCTAAAGCGGGTTCCTACTGATGGGAGAGCCGCCTTTGTAGGCGCGTACGTGAGTAGCGCTCTTGCGTGATCCGCTCTAATCGCCAAGGATGGCTAAGGACGGGGCAGGATGGAAAAAATGTTGTATAGTGTATTCGATATTCGTCTACGATAGAGAAGCTAGCGAGATACGCCTGGGTTGTCATGAGGTATGGGCGTGTATAGCGCGAAATAGTCAATGATGACGAACTGAATAGGAAGATAGAGTGTGCTACCAGTCTGCCAATCTGGTAACATGGTAGTAATTCATTCATCTATAGACCTATTCAGTACAATTAGAGGGGGGTTGAAGCGCGAGAAATGGAGCGATACCGCACAATGCGAGCGTACTCGGCAGGGGGCGTCGTGTTTCGCCTGGTTCCGATGCGGGCCTCGGAGCAATTGTTATTGCAGCACGAGGCATATGCTGGAGAGCATGAGCAAGCGGAGGGAGCGGGCAGCATGGAGGTAGTGCTGGTTGGGCGTAGCCATGCGGGAATATGGGCTTTGCCCAAGGGAACACCTCAACCTGGCGAGACAGCTGAGCAAGTCGCGGTTCGTGAGGTGCGCGAGGAGACAGGGCTTGAGGTACGATTGATCACTTATGTGGGCAGTATCTCATACTCTTTTGTGCGAGACCAGGTACGATACCATAAACAAGTGCGTCATTTCCTGCTGGAAGCAGTTGGTGGGGATACCTCTTTCCATGATTGTGAATATGATATGGTGGAGTGGTTCCCCTTGCATGAAGCTTGTCGTCGTCTGACCTATCAAAATGAAGTACATATTCTGTACCAGGCGGAGGAAATGCTCTCGCGCTGGTTACAGTATCAACGTAAAGAGAGGCAACCATAGCTTTATGAGCCAGCCGCAGGATTATTCGCTCATTCGTCGCATACTCTTGCCCTTTAGTGGGAATGAGACCATCACGCCCGGGCAGAGGTGGAGAGTCATGCTTGTGTGGGGGCTGGTGTTTACGCTTCCCATGGTACTATGTACTCTGCTTGTGGGGCTCGCGGCCAAATCAAGCACCGGGAAGTTAATCACGTTGCTGACGATTGTGTTTCTGGCAGGTATCATTATATTTGGAGCGACCGCGGCCTTCGCCGTGAGCAGTATTAACCGCTCTGTGCGTCTGCGAGAGCAACGCAAGGAACAGGCCAATAAATAGCACCAGTGGAGGTAGGTATGGATCTTAGTGTTGAAGGCAAATCTGAGCGCATTCCCCCTGGCTCACATATCTGCCAACTTTATAGTAAGGTGACAGAGATACCAGGTGTCACGGCGCGTTTGATGAAAGTCGGCCTGCTCTCACAAGAGAAGTGTATGTTCGCGGCCGCACCCGCCCAGGTGAAGGAGTTTCGCGACGAGCTACAAAAATTGCAGATTGATGTAGAGCAACTTGAGGCCTCGGGTCAGCTTGTTTTGTTTGAAGAGCGCGAGGCTTTCTTGGCGGCGGGGAAGCGTTTTGACCCCTATTACCTGCTCTCATCGCACCAGACATTCATTGCCCAGGCCCTGCGCGAGGGCTGGAAGGCGGTACGCATCTCTATTGATATGACCTGGCTCTCAAAAGATATTGCCACCCCTGAGCAGGTCTTGAAGTATGAAGCGGCCTCGGACGCGGTCTTCACCTTCCAAAATGCACCAATCATCGCGCTTATCCATTATGATCACAGCAAGCTCTTGCCCAGCCTGGTGGTAGAGATGCTCAAACTGCATCCTATTTCGGTGGTTGGCAAATATATCAAGCGCAACCCCTACTACCTCAACTCTGAGCAATATATGCTCAAGATCTTGCGTATCAACAAAGACAAGAACGGGAACGGTGGCTCATCTGCTAGCGCATAAGGTAGTGTTACCTCGTCAGCAATGAAAGGGGGGTGATGGCAGGTAAAGCCTGCCATCACCCCCCTTTCATTGCTGACGAGGTATAAATGCTAGAAGAGGTCGCCCAGGCCGCCGATGTTCATATTCATGTTGTTCTGGCCGCCTGCCTGGGAGGCGCCTTCGGCCGTGGGTGGATGATAGGTCATGGACTGGATACCCACGCGACCGGGGCCGATAAAGCGGTTCAGCGTGATAGAGGAGCCAGCCATAAAGTTGCTGATCGCGCCCAGGATGCCACCGCCGCCGCGCTGGGATCCAGCCACTGTGGTCATCTCCATGCGGACCGAGGGATCCTTCCAGAGCCAGGCTCCAGGCTCGATATCGAGGACCTCGCCGGGAGCAAGCATCTTCTCGAAGACATTGCCATAGCCATGGAGCAGTAGCATGCCCTCGCCGCCCATCGCAGTAAACTGGTCGACAAAGAGGCCGGTGCGGCTGAAGAGGATGTTGGAGACGCCCTGGACAAAGGTGAAGTTGTAATCTATATTGCCCGTGGCGACCAGGAACTGGTGTTCACGGACCTCGACCATCTGGCCGGGCTGCAGGCGTAGCGCCACGATCTGCCCCACTGAATCGCGTGAGAAGGCGATGTTGCCGGGACCCTGTGCCTCGCCAATGAAGATCTGTAGGCCCGCGAAGAAGCGCCGCGCCGCTCCCCGCATCGACTTAAAGCCCAGTTGTACCCCAGGGTGCTTCCAGAGCAGGATGTGATGCTCGAAATAGATAGGCATCTGGTTGCCCAGCATGATATCGACGACCGGGACCAGTTCACCATCGATAGTAATGGTCATGTCCGCGATATGCAGGGGACCCTTGGGGTTATGCAACTCGGAGCGAGGAACGACATTGCCAAAGACGCTGTTGCTATACTCCTCAAACTGGTTAGGGGGAACATAGGCTTGAGCTGGTGCTGGCTGCGGATCGCTATAGGCCCCGGAGGGGTGCTGAGGCGCCGCTTGTGCCGCGCGCATATCCTGCCCGCAGGTGCCGCAAAACTTGACATGGTCGGCAACCTGGTTATGGCAACGGGGGCAAATCATGAAGAATCCTCCTTCAACGTGCGCCCAGTAATGACTTTCGCGGGCGGACGGTTCTATCAGGAAAGACGTAAACGGGACCCTTATATCAAAAAGAGGGAACCCGAAAGGGGTTCCCAATTTGGATGCGACAGAGTATACGATTCGTGATAGATAGTTTAAGAGACTTAGAGCACGAAGCTATCGGCGAGTGGGCTGCGAGCGTTGTTATTGCTCTCCCGCTTGTCGCCATTCAGGTTGACGGTGCTCTGCCCATTGTTGGAGCGTGCCGGCTGATTGTAGGTGTTCTGCCCTGTTGGTTGAGGGGTGCCCTGAAGTGATTGCAGGCTCTGCAGTGCGGCCTGCGACTGTGGGTTGGTGGCGCTACCGCCATCGGTTGCCAGCTGAATTGTCTTGCCTTCGATAACGACGGCGATGCCGACGCCACGGCGTAGATCAGCCAGTTGACGGCGAAGTTCGCGGTTCTCCGCTTCCAACGCATCCATTAATTTTTTCTGCTCGAGCAGCATCTGAGCGATGCCTTCAAAACCAGCGCTAGCAGTGCGATCCATCGGGGATTCTCCTCCTGCGTACTTTTCGTACCCAATATATCTAGAACAAAAGCTCCCATCACAGCGCCACGTCCCCCCAGCTACCCTACGCCAAAAGGGATATAACTCTATCCCAAATCGCCGCCGCAACGCCTGCTTTGGGCATAACGGGCAAGTCTTCCATTGACCCATCGGCATGGAAGAAGTAGACCTTGTTAGTATCCGCCCCAAAACCGCTATCTGAGCGCATCACATCGTTTGCCACGAGAAGATCGAGCTGCTTACGCACGAGCTTATCGCGTGCATTCAAGATGACGTTCTCAGTTTCCGCTGCGAAGCCAACGCGAACGAGTCGCCGCGGTCGCGGCTGCTCTCCAGCGCTGCTTCGTGGCTGCGCTGCCTGAAGAGAGGCCAATTCAGCCAGGATATCTGGATTGCGGACCAGGTGTATTGAAAACCCGCCACCAGAAGTGTCAGCGTCTGGTGTCGCCTGCCCCTGCTGCCCAGGAGGGGTTATGGCTAGGTGCTCTCCCGCGTGTTTCTTGATTTTCTGAGGAGAGGGATGAGCGGGCCGAAAATCGGCGACGGCAGCGCTCATAACCAGGGCATCAGCATCATGTACGGTGGCCATGACGGCATCACGCATCTGTGAGGCCGTTTCTACCCGAATCAGGTCTACCCCATAAGGAGCGGGAAGCGAGACCGGCCCTGTCACCAGGACGACATCAGCCCCACGATCACGCGCCTCTGTCGCAATGGCGTAGCCCATCTTTCCCGAAGAATGATTCCCCACATAGCGAACAGGATCAATTGGCTCCTGTGTCCCGCCAGCCGTCACGATGACGCGCCTCCCCGCCAGGTCTCCACTGCGGCGACCCAGGGTCAGGCGTATGGCCCCCATAAGGAGGTCTGTATCTGGTAGGCGGCCAGGTCCAATCGCCCCTGATGCCAGGCGTCCCACCGCTGGCTCGACAACATATGCCCCTCGTTGCCGCAACACCTCCAGATTGGCCTGTGTCGCAGGATGAGTATACATATCTTTATACATGGCAGGAGCCAGGAGTAAGGGTGCTTGCGTCGCCAATGCTACTGTGGTGAGCATATTATCGGTGAAACCATGAACCAGTTTCGCGATTGTCTGTGCGGTCGCTGGTACAATCGCCAGGATATCAGCCTCCTCCGCCAGCTTAATATGTGTCTCCGCGGCCTCCCCTGAGGGCTCCCACAGATCGCTATAGACCGGGCGGTGGCTCATCGTTGAAAAGGTTAGTGGGCGAACGAATTCTTCGGCGTGCTCCGTCATAATGACGTCTACCTTCGCGCCAGCTTGCTGTAGCTTACTGGCCAGATCGACTGCTTTATAGCAGGCGATCCCCCCACAGACGCCGAGGACAATATGCCTATTGAGTAACATGTAGGTGATCTCGTTCCCTTGTGTTGGACAGTCCTAATGAGAACACCATTACAATAGCATACGCCGATTGTAAGGGGCAAGGGCCTTGCCAATAAGTACCATATATCATGAATCACGTACTACATTTAAAGGAACGTATAGAAATCAGGTATTGCCATATTTAAGACCATATAAAAGGGGAAGACGTACATACTTGATAATGTTGTTGCGTGTATGGCGGGCGGAGCGCACCATACACGCAACAACATACATACTACAAATTCTAGCGACGGATATCTTTGCGCTTGAGGCAGAAGGCGATGATCAGACCAAAGATGAGAGTCATCGCCAGCAAGGCGAACCAGGTGAGGAGCAGATGCGAGGTTGCCTCTCCCTTCGTTGCGTGCCCAAAGAGCGTGCTGACATACGAGAAATCGTCCGCGCCAAGTTTATCGCCACGCAGGCCAATCGTAGTGCCCATCGCGGCCATGGCCCAGCGAGCCGGGAAGAAGGCAGCGGGGATCTGGAGCGCCTTGGGACTGTCCAGCGAGAAGATGACGCCCGCGAAGATGACCTGCGGAATGAGCGCGATGGGAACCATACTCATGGCGCGGTCATTGGTGGGCACCAGGGCCGAGATCATCAGGCCCAGCATGAGGCCCGCCAGGGAGGTCAGACACATCGTGATATAGATCTCCAGGAACGGTGGCAGGATGACGCTCGTTTTAAAGGGCGTCTTCAGGGCCACAAAGGCGACCAGGACCAGGCTCTGGACCAGGCAGAGCAGGCCCAGGACGATGATCTTGGAGAACATATAGGGCGCGATACCCAGGTTCACCGTTCGCTCACGCCGGTAGATGGGTGCCTCTTTGACGATCTCGCGTGCGCCATTGATACAGCCAAACATAACGGCGGCGAAGGCCATGATAAAGAGAATCTTTTGCGCGTCCCCGCCTGAGCCCTGCTCGACCAGGTCGTCTTTGATCTTGTTCTTGAGTGCATCGCCTTGCAGGTCCTTGTAGCGCTGGGGGTTCTGGCTCTGGATATTACTGATAATCAGCTTGCCCTGCGGACCATCAATCTGTTCGTAGGCATCCTGACAGTTATAGCTCATTCTTCCCGTGCCCGTCAGTAGATTCTGCTGGTGCGGGCAGGTGACGATGCTAGTATTGTTGAAGACGTTGGCCTGCGTCATAAAGAAGAGGATCAGGCCAATAATGGGAGCCTGTAAGAGCAGGATGGCCAGGTTCCCCACGTCGTTACGCAAGAGTTCAAGATAGCGGCGCGAGAGAATCTGGAACTGCTTCCAGGGATTGCCGCGTTTGGGTGGCTTGATAGTCGCTGGCTGCGCCATAAGTTGAGCGCTCTTGGCGGCGTTTTGCGCCAGGGGCTGCGCGACATAGCGCTGGTAGTCAGGCGACTGGCGGAAGCGTGCCCCAGCCTCGGCGGGAATATTTGGATTCTCGTCGGTCGGTTCAAGTGCGCTATAGATCTCAGCGAAATCTGCCTTGCCAAAGTAGGCCTTGGCTTCATCGGGCGGTCCGAAGTAGGTCAGGTGTCCACCTGCGGCGAGGAAACAGACATAGTCACAGGCATTGATATTGTTGGTCGCGTGAGTGACGAGCACAATCGTGCGTCCGCGGTCGGCCAGGCGGCGCATGAGGGTCATCATCCTGCGGTCCAGACCTGGATCGAGGCCTGAAGTAGGCTCATCCAGGAAGAAGGCGCTGGGGTTTGCCAGGAGCTCAAGCGCGATAGAGACGCGTTTGCGCTGACCACCCGAGAGCTTGCTGATGAGCAGATGGCGACGTGCCGTCAGATCGACATCGGCCAGGACCTCTTCGATGCGCTGGTGAATCTGTTCTTTGGTCACGTCATCGGGGAGGCGCAGGCGAGCGGCGTAGTAGAGGGCATGCTCAACGGTCAGTTCGCGGTGAATAATATCGTCCTGGGGCACATAACCAAGCTGAGTGCTGAAGGCCGCCAGGTTATGATAGTAGTCCTGTCCGTTGTAGAGCACGGTCCCCTTCGTCGCCGGGCGCAGACCGTTGAGTGAATCCATCAGCGTTGATTTACCGGCGCCCGAGCCACCGACCAGGGCTACAAACTTGCGCGGTGGGATGGCGATTGAAATGTCATTAAGCAGGATACGATGGGCCTGGCCCTCTTTGACGAGGTTGATGGCATCAATACGAATTGTATTGCTCTCGTCCTGCTGGATGAGCATCTGCCCGGTATAGATGAAGCGGAATGGACCGATGCGAATCTCGTCATTGGGTGCCAGGTTGCGTGCACCACGCGAGATGCGTGCGCCATTGACATACAGTCCATTCTTGCTGTTCAGGTCAACGATGCGATAGCCACCTTGAACCTGTTCCAGGCGGGCATGGAACTTGGAGATTTGCAGGTGGTCCAGCACCACAGTATTCTCAGCGACGCGACCCAGTGTGATGACAGGCATCCCAAGCTGAATCGGGCGAATCTCGGGAATGGCGTCACTTGAGTTGCCACTACCATCTTTAAAGAGCAGGGTCGTAAAGGTGCCATGCTCATCACTGATACGGAAGGTATCACCATTGGCCAGGGCATGCTGGAAGGACTCGCTGCCGCGTACCACATGTCCCTGGAACTCCACACCATTGCTGGAACGCCCGGTTTTAGGATGCGGATGGACCAAGACCAGGCTCTGTCCCTGGCGCTGAATAATGGCGTGATAGGCCGAGACAGTGGGCCGGTCAATCACGATATCGTTGTCGGGCGCGCGCCCAATGCTAAAGCCCTGCTTCTCCGGCGCGAGCTGGAAGACGCGGCGATCCTGCCCGGTATAGTTGGTCACTTCAAGGGTGGGAATGCCCTTGATCTCGGGCGCGCCAGCCTTGAAGCTATCCGGGCCCATGGGTCCATTAGCCTGAATAGTGGGCTGGTATCCAGCCTGAGATGGTGTCTGTGGCGGCATGGCCTGGTACCCCGCCTGTTGATAGCTGGCCTGAGGCGGTGTCTGTGGCGGCATAGGTGGCAATTGGGGTGAAGCTGCGTATGGTGCCTTGCCTACCGCTGCAGGGGCCGCCGTAGGGATGCCCAGGCGGAAGGTTACCCGACCTCCTATGCAGACAATATCGCCTGCTTTGAGGAAGGCCTGTTGGGCCTCCTGCTGATTGACGGTTAGTGTGTTCTGGGGAGCCAGTTTCTCGATCTTCCAGGTGCCGTTGACCAGCGAGAGCTGGACATGGCGACGAGAGATTGAAGGATCGGAAATAACAATATCATTGCCCGGCTCGCGTCCAATTTGCAGGACTGGCTTGCCAACTGGCAGAACCGAGCCCGCGCTTGGACCTGAGAGAAACTCAAGCGAAGCGAGATTTGGGGACGGTGGTTGAGCCACGTTCATGTAGTGTTGTCGCGAGCGGACGCGCATAGCATGCACGACGCGCCAGCGACGTCTCCTTTCCGCGAGAGGTAAGGTAAAAGATTGCGTTACAAATATGATAAATGCGGATATTGAGTATGTAATATGCCCATTATAGAGAATAAGCATTGCCTATGCAACCACTCGCTTATTATAGAGAACGATGAAGCAGTCCTTCTCTCGAGGATAGATTTTGTTTGTGAAGATGATGTGCCTGGGCAACCGTAGGCTGTTCAGGCACATCATCTTCACAAATAGGGAGGGCTATTCACACGCGGGGGGCTTTGTGGAGGTTGATGTTGCCGATACTCACATCAAGGTTGAGGGAGGCGGGCGCGGGCGTGCCAGCCTGGGGATTGAGTGGGCCGTTATAGCTCATGGAGTTCTCGTCTTTGGGATCTTTTTGAGGCTGAATAGGGAAATCGCTTTCGATTTTGCCAATATTAGTGGTGAGGTTGACCTGAATGTTCAGGTTGGCGGGCAGGGTCACATCGACATCGCCCTGCTCGCTACGAATGTAGTAGCGTGCGGGAGCAGTGGCGGTCGCCGTGGGGGAATCAGGAGCAGGCCATTGAAGGTTACGCCCTTCTGACCCGTTTCGAGGCGCGAGCCGGAGGCGAGGATGGCCTGGGTCACCTTGATGGCCCCTGTATTGCCGTGAAGGCTATATACACCGCTTAAGCCCTGAACGGTGATGTTGCCCACGGGGGCCTCGACCCCTATCTGGAGCGAGGGCGTCTGAGGGAGAATACCGGGCGGGATATGAATGGTAATATCGGTCGAGGCCGTCGTGTCCTGTGCCAGTCCACCAGTAGTGGGAAAGACCACGTTGACAATCAGCGCCTCACCGCTGGTGGTGGTGCCCTGCTGATTGGTGGGATTGGGAAGGCGGGTACAGGTCAGAGGCTGGGTAACAGTGGCAGGCGGCTGGACCTCAACCTTCATCTGGGCGAACTTCTGTTGCGCTTCGCCCTGTGAAGTGGCCTGGACCATCTTCTTGCTGGTGATAGTCGTGGTGGCGCTGCTAGGATCGACGAGCAGCGAGACATTGCCGATTTTAGTGCAGACCTCAATTGTGCCCAGCGAGGTGATAGGCGTGGTCACGCTCTCTTCTTTTGTGTACTGGTGTAGTGGATTAAAGGGATTGACGGGCGTGCCACCGTTTTTGAGCGAAGGGACGACGAAGTAGAGCACCACCGCGATAGCGAGACCCACGGCCACAAGCATCCCCAGCCCACAGCCAAGGAGCATTGAGGGGAGAGAACTCTTGCGGCGGCGGGGACGCTTGCGTGCCACCGGGCGCGAGCGAGCTGGTTCTCTGGGGCCAGGCGAGCGGCGTGGAGGTGTAGATGAATACGCGCTGGAGCGCCTGCGCCGGGGGATGTATTCGGGATAGGTCTCCTCGTCGGCCTCGCCAGTGTTTACTGAGTCTTCCCACGCGTCATATGCGTCATACTCTTCAACTGGCTGCTCTTCTTCAAGGTAATCCTCGTCATTAATGGGCCGTGTGCGCTGTATATAGGGCCGCTGGCGGTTGGTGTAGTAGCGCCCCTGGTCCTGTGCTCTGCGCCTGTTGCGCCCATCGGGATACCGTCCCTGATTGCCGCGTGGGGTTCCCTGGTCCATACTCTCTCTCGCTTTCCCTGTCGTATATATGTTACACCTATCATACGTTACGCAGGCCGAATTTGCAGCAGTTTTATATCCCTTTTTCGTGTCATAAGCATATGGATGATGGATGTGGCTGGTGGGCAAAGCCCACCAGCCACATCCATCATCCATATCACAAAACCTTTTCAATCCCCTGACTGCACGTTATAATAGGGAAGATTATCTCATACGTTAAGCTGCGAGTAGGAGCAATTTTAAGATGGCTGGTAAGCAGCGTTTGCTAGTACACTTTTGGGGTGTACGTGGCAGCTATCCAACGCCGGGAGCACATACGCTCCGTCATGGTGGCAATACCTCCTGTATTGAGGTGCAGGCAGGCGAGCATACCCTGATTTTCGACGCTGGCAGCGGCATTATTCGCCTGGGCGACGCGTTGATGCGGCGCCTGGCTCAGGATACGACGAAGCAGGAGAGCCTGGACCTGGCGTTGTTTATCACTCATGGGCATGGAGACCACCTCGTGGGTTTTCCATTCTTTGCTCCTCTCTTCGAGGCTCGTACGAAGTTACACCTCTTCGGCCCGGACCTGGCGGGCCAGAATATAGAACAGCTTGTAACACCACTTATGTCGCCCCCATATTTCCCGGTAGATATGCGCCAACTTCCCTCCCAACGTACCTTCCACACGCTCTATGATACGCAATGTGTCACCTGGCATGCTGGCGGTCCTGCTTTGGAGGAGAGCGCTGAGGACAACGTGGGAGTCGAGGGCGAATTGAGGGTCGTCGCGAAATTGACGCAATGTCACCCACAGAATGGAGCCTGTATTTATCGGATCGAGTACGCGGGGAAGCGTATTGTGTATGCGACGGATGTTGAGTGGAAGGAGGGGAGTGATGCCGGGTTTGTGCAATTTATAGAGGGGGCGGACCTCTTGATTCATGATGCACAGTATACCGTGACCGATTACCAACAGGAGAAGCATGGCTTTGGGCATAGCACCATTGCCATGGCGACTGAGGCGGCCCGCCTGGCGCAGGTTCGTGAACTGGTGCTCTTCCATCATGAGCCGACCTACGACGATAACCAGCTTGACCTGATGGAGGCTGAGGCACGCGCGCAATTCGCGCATACACGCTCCGCCTGCGAGGGGATGGAGATCGATCTTTTGGCAGAGACGCAGAAAGAACAGAGAAGAGAGAAAACGTTATGAAAATAAACGTGCTTCTAGCGCTGATAATCATCCTGTCATTTCTCGTGGCCATTGTGTTGCACGAGTGGGCGCATGCCGCCGTGGCGAACTGGCTGGGTGATTCGACTCCGCGTCGCGAGGGACGCCAATCTCTCCGTCTGCGTGCGCATATTGAGCCGCTTGGATTGATCATGTGCCTCTTCCTGGCGTTTCAGCCCATAGTGGCCCTACCTATGGGCCTGGGATGGGGTGCGGCTGTGAAGCCTGACCCATGGAAGCTACGTAACGGTCCCAATCGTGGCGTTTTGATGGTCGCCGTGGCTGGCCCGCTGATGAACTTGGCATTGGGTATCCTCAGCGCTCTGATAGTGCGAGTTCTAACGTCTTCGCCTGTCTCGTTGTATATGTATAATCCAGTAACCATTCGCGTGTTACAGCTCTTCGTCGTCTTTGCTATTGTCAACTTCTCCCTGGTGCTTCTCAATATCCTACCACTCTATCCCCTGGATGGCTACCAGGTGCTGTACACGCTGCTTCCGAGTAAACAGGCTGTGAAGTTTGCGCGCTGGGCTGCCCCATATGGGCCAGTGATTATCTTAGTTATCTTTCTTGTTTTACCCTTTATAGGGAGACTGCTGGGTATTGGCGACTTCTTCCTCTTTAATCTGGCCTTTTATGTCTGGTGGGGAGCTGCGGCAGTGATCGCAATGCTGACTGGTATTCCCGTCCAAATTCTGTTAGGCATGTATACCTTTTAATCTTGAGGAATGGCCTTTGGATGTGCTAGCCCCCGATCAATCGAGGGTTCCTGCCGAGGATGATTATGTGGATGTGTAAAGGTGGTTCTGAAAAGGATCACCGATAGTTGTAAGGGTAGTGGTAAGACGACATGATATTACAGAAGGTTCACTATCGACTGGGACAGGTGCGGCAGCAGATGGGTTTTGTGCAGCCGCTCACGCTGGATGAGCATCGAGAGGTCACGCGCTGGCTTCCACAGTCGGCGCTCTCGTTGTTTTATACAATGACGCCAGCGGACCAGAGACATAGCGTACGTGTGTGTCAGGGGTTGCAGGAGAGCGGTTGCCAGGAAGAGGATATGCTCGCGGCGGCACTCTTGCATGATGTGGGGAAGGCTGAAGGACGTGTACCTTTCTGGACTCGACCTGTGATTGTACTAGGGAAATTACTGGCCCCAGCCCTGCTCTCGAAAATCGCCGTCTCTCCCCTGGATGCTGAGAAGAGTCGCGTAACACGCTGGCGGCTGACGCTTGGCTATGCCTGGTGGCACGCAGAGGTAGGAGCAGAACTGGCCCAGGCCGCGGGCCTCTCGGAGCGCGCGGTCCTCTATATCAAAACTCATCACCAGGCAAATGGGCCCGCCGCCATCTTATACCGCATTGACGAGGTATCATAGCCCCCCATGTTAAAAAAAGCTGAAAAAGTTAAAAAGACTGAACAAGCTGAGCAGTTTGACCCACGTGCCACCGTGCAACTTGCCTCGGAACTCTCGCCGCAGGAGGCGGCAGAGCAGAGCACGCGCGAGCAGGCACGCTATGTCGTGCATCTTCCCATTTTTGAAGGTCCCCTGGATCTGCTGCTGCATTTAATTGAGAAGCGGCAAATGGAGATTACCACCGTTTCGCTGGTCGCGGTAACGGATCAGTATCTGGAATATTTAGCGCAGTGTGAGTCGGAGGCTTTGCCCCTGGCGAATATGGCGGCCTTTGTCTCCATTGCCGCGCGTTTGTTGTATATCAAATCGCAGAGCCTGCTTCCTCAGATCCCGCGCGAGGAGGGCAATAGCGAGGCCGAGAGTGCCAGCAGCCTGGCTGAGGAGCTACAGCATCACCTCTTAGAGTATCGGCTGGCTAAAGAAATCGCCTCGACGTTAAAGCAGCGTGAGGAAGAGGGTTTGCAGACGCATGGGCGTTCGAGCCTGTTAGCAGGTATCGAGGCCCAGCTTGCCTGGACGCCGCCCACGCTCACAGGCATGGAGGCCCAATCGCTCAGCCGGGCCTTTCAGCGCCTACTGGAGATGAAGGTCAAGGAGGAGGCCCAGGGCGAGCACCTGATGCCCGTCGCACGCGTACGGGTGAGCGACCAAATCGCCGAGATTGTTGAACGCTTGCAGGAGCGCGAGACAATCTTACTCGAAGAGGTTCTAGAAAATGAGTCCTCACGCTTCGTGATTGTGGTCACCTTTATCGCCGTCCTTGAACTCTGGAAGTGGCGCCGCGTGAATGTGGCTCAGGAAGAGCTTTTCGGCGCCATTGTGTTAGAGCGCGGTGAGCGCTGGTCCTCAACTGAGCACGACGACGTGGAAGATTAATGAATTGAGAGAAAAACGAGAGGATCGGTGCGCGGCTAGTCGCGCACCGATCCTCTCGTTTTTCTCTCAATTCATTAAAAACTCTATGTGACTTCTAGCAGGAAACTTGACAGTAGTCGACTCAAGTTCTATACTCGAATGCATAATAGCTTGCAGGAGTTTACCGCCTTTGGCATAGCGATATGTAGCGTCCGTCGTCGTAAAGATAAATAGATATGAGGAGATTGAAACACCGTGAAGGAAGAGTTTCAGGAGCAGACCAACCAGCAGCAGAATGAGCAGCAAACCTCTGGTGCCGAGGCGCGCGTCGCCGAACTGGAGGCTCAGCTAGAGCAGGCACGCAAGGAGGCCACAGAGAATTGGAATAAGTATCTGCGCGAGCGCGCGGAGTGGGATAATTTTCGCAAGCGCCAGGAGCGCCAGTTAGAGACGCGTGTTCTTGCTCACAAGAAATCTCTCTTTCACAAACTGCTTGATGTCATGGATAACGTGGAGCGCGCCCTGATGTACCAGGAGAGCATGGATAAGCAGAACTTGCAGCAGACACTACGTATGTTCCACTGGCAGATGAATGAAATTCTCCGTGGTGAGGGTCTGAACCCTGTCCCCACGGTGGGCGAGCCCTTTAACCCCTATATGCACGAGGCCATTGAGGCGGTCGAAAGCGCCGATAAGCCAGAGGGCACGATTCTGGAGGAGACGCGCAAAGGCTACACCCTTGGTGAGGAGACGCTACGCCCTGCCCACGTCAAAGTTAGTGTTCCCCTGGGAAAGAATGGCAACAACGGAGCCAATAACTAACTGATTTGTTTCACTGTGGATTCTGCTGGGAAATGCGTTCCCTCTCGGTAGGGACGCGCTAAAGCTGGTCCCTACCGAGTTTGAGAGCCATCTCGCGTGATGACTTCTGGTTAGAGCATAGCATGGTAAAAGAGTGAGGCCGGGCCGATGGATTATAAGGACTACTATAAAATTTTAGGGGTATCGCGCACTGCCAGCGCCGATGACATCAAGAAAGCCTTTCGCAAACTGGCGCGCACTCATCATCCCGATGTCAATCCAGGTGATAAGAAGGCGGAAGCGAAGTTCAAAGAGATTAACGAAGCCTACGAGGTCTTATCTGACCCCGATAAGCGCAAGCGCTATGATACGCTTGGACCAAACTGGCGCGATCAATTTAACGGCTTTTCGGGAGCCAGGCGGAGTGCGGGTAGCTATCCTAACTATGATCCTAGCGGCTCAGGCTTCTCTGATTTCTTCGAAGTACTCTTTGGTCGTAGCGGCGGGCAGGGATTTCCCCCTGGCGCGAACGGGCGAACCTCTACCGCGGGCATGCGTAGCCGCGCGGGCGAAAACCTGGAGCAGACTGTCGAGGTGACGATTGAGGAGGCCTATCTTGGTAGCCAGCGTACGTTTACCATTCAGGCTCCTGAGACCTGTTCCGCCTGTAGGGGCATGGGGCAGATTGGTGGACGCCTATGCGCGAAATGTGGTGGCCGGGGCAGCCTGAATGGACAGGGCAAGCGCCTGCAAGTTAAAATTCCGCCCGGTGTAGATAACGGCTCAAAGATCCGTGTGGCGGGTGAGGGTCACCCCGGCGCCGGTGGAGGGCCGCGTGGCGACCTCTTTCTGGTCATAAGCATCAAGACGGATTCTGCTTATGAGCGCAAGGGCGATGATCTGTATATGGATGTGGATGTTGACCTCTTCACAGCTATGCTGGGGGGATCAGTGCCAGTGGCGCTCCCCGATGGGAAGCGCCTGAGTCTGACGATTCCCGCCGAGACGCAGAATGGCAGTCTGTTTCGCCTGGCTGGGAAGGGCATGCCACATCTCAAGAGCGAGGGGCGAGGGAGCTTCTACGCCCGCGCTAAGGTTGTGCTGCCAATGCGTCTCTCGCCAGAAGAGCGTGGCCTATTTGAGCAGCTAGCGCGCGCCCGTGGGGTTGAAGCGCATCCATAGCTCGCTGAAAGGAGGGATGTACGCATGCCAGAGATGCGTGATGGCGCCTGGTATATCATCAGTATTGCCGCACAAAAGGCTGAGGTACACGAGCAGACGCTGCGGCACTATGAGCGCCTGGGCTTGATAGCGCCCGCGCGCAAGGGCGAGAGCCCTCATAGCCCCCGGCTCTACTCGGATAAAGACATCGAGCGCGTGCTACATATCCGGCGCTTGATGCGTGACCTGGGGGTGAACCTGGCAGGCGTCGAGGCCATCCTGCGTATGAAAGATCATATGGAGCAGATGCAGGAAGAGATGAAGCACCAGTTGGAGGAGATGCGTATCCAGCACGCCAATGAGACCCGGCGCCTCAAAGAGATCATTGAGCGGCTACAAGGCACGCCCGATGTCTTCTCTCCCGAGGAAGGCGAGTAGAGTAGCCAGAGAGAAAGAGAGGTGGAAATCCCGCAGGGATTTCCACCTCTCTTTCTTTTTAATTTTGGGGTGGGATGGCGGGCATCAGGTGACGCTGCATCTTGAGCGCGATTATGCGTGTGGCGGCCTCGTCCAGGCGTGCCTTGGAGAGCGTGCCATCCTGGAGGGCGGCTTTGATGGCATTGACCATGTCCAGGGTTTGGACGTAGCCGGTGGGGCCAAGCAGCATGTCGTTGCCAGCCTGGAGGGCCATCACGCCCGCCTGGGCCATGCTGATGGGCTGGCCGTTGATGGTAACACCCTGCATATAGAGCGCGTCCGTTAGCGTCATACCATCATAGCCAAGCTCTTTGCGCAGGATATCAGTCATAAAGGTGTGCGAAAGTTCGGCGGGATAGACCGGGTCGATGGCGGGCATCAGGATATCTGTTGGCATAACCATGCCAGGATTCTCTAGCTTATCCTTAGTCTGGATGAAGTGCTTAAAGGGAGCAAGCTCCGTCTGGTAGAGCTGCTCTTTGGTGCGATTTACTACAGGCAGGCCTTTATGAGGATCAATCTCGGCAGCGCCCATACCGGGAAAATGCTTGATGCAGGCGATAACACCATCTTGCTGCATAGACTTGATATAGGGGCCAGCGAAATTGATCACTGAGTCCGCGGTATAGCCAAAGGTGCGTGTGGCCTGGCCGGGACCCTGGACCAGGGCCACATCCACGCTGGGAGCAAGATTGGTATTGATGCCCAGCGCGAGAAGGTCTTGCGCAACTTTATGCCCCTGCTGCGCCGCGACCTGTGGATCGCCAGTATTGTAGATATCCAGCGCCGAGGGGCGTGGTGGATAGATGTTGGTGAGTCGGTGAACGATGCCACCCTCCTCATCGGTGGAGATGAGCAGCGGGAGCTTCGCGTGTTGCTGCATGCTGCTAATATCACCTTTGGTCTGAGCCGCTGTCAGCATCTGAAATTCGTACATGATGACGCCCCCGGCGTGCAGCTCGGTGAGCATGCGGTTCAGATCGTCGGAGTAGTAGGTGTCATCGTACTCGACCATGATAATCTGCCCGATCTCCTCGTCCAGCGACATGCGGGCGACATAGAGACCAGCCAGTTGTTTATCACTCATACGTGTCGAGAGATGATGTAGCTCATCTATCTGCTGGGCATTGAGCGAGGTTTGCGCAAAGGTACTGGGATCGTTGGTGGTGTCCAGTGGATTCGTCGCGCTACCAGCCAGTAAATGCATAAGCGTAAAGGAGCCGCCAGTCAACACGATGAGGGCCAGCAGTATGACCGAGATCAGCAGGCGCAAGTGTTGTGGCCGACTGTGTCCCCGAGGGCGTTTAGCAAAGACTTGAGGTGTGACCTCCAGTTTTTTCGGGGTAGCCACGGGTGTATGGTCGGGTGGTGGTAGCTCCAGCCCGCCTAATATCGGCATAGGCGCGGGAGCCAGCGTTTCCTCGGGCTGTGGGGAGGTTGGCGCGACATTCTTCTCTGGCGTCGCGGGCAATTTGTCGCTGCCCTGCTCCTTCTTATATTTAAGTGCGGGCATAGGGCGAGAGAGCTTAAACCAGCGCGAGGGCGGGGCCTCATCCTCGTCCAGCAGGCCTGTAGGGAGCTGGTTATCGATCCAGACCTGTGAACCTGGCGAGACGGCTGGTGGCTCTATCTTGCCTCGTTTGCCTGTGGTCTGTTTCCGCTGGGTGCGCAGACGTGGTTGGGTAGGGGTGTTGTCCTCCTCCTGGAGGGGGCTTTCCTGCTTAGGAGCAGGATTAGACCCGTCAGGGAGGGAGGTAGGTGTGCTATATGATTGTGTGCCGGGCGCTGCCGGGGAATGTCCCTCGGTCGTATCCAGGCGAGGCTCCTGTTTATCGGTTGACATGCAGTTTTTCCCGGAAATTAATGATTTCTCTTCTCTATTTTGTAGGGTCCATGCTGGCATGGACTGCGAGCGAAGCGACCTCCCTAGCGTCAGGGTGTCGGCCTGCGGGCCGGATGAGTCCATGCCAGCATGGACCCTACAAACAGTCTACTTCTTGCGGCGATTACGTGTTCGCGAAGGTCGCTCCTGTTCAATGGCTGGAGGGGGTATAACTGGCTGCTCCTGGCTGTCTGACTCCTGGGCGCTGTCTTCAGTCACTGGCATCTCCTCTTCGTGTTGGAGCGCGGACTCATTGGAGTGCTCAATAGGCGCGTCAAGCATTGGCTCGAATGGTTCCTCAGGCTGCTCGGGTGTGGCGATGGGGGTCACTTCTGTCTCGGCTGGCTCCTCGGCTTCGACGGAGAAGTCGGTTGGCAGCTCCTCGGCCTGCTGTTCAGGTGTGGCTGGTAGAGGCTCAACTGAGAGGGCCTCTGGCTCGCCAGGTGTTTCTAGCACTGGTGGCTCGCCGGGTTGAATCTCGGCGCCGCTCGTGGATAGCGCTGGCAGTGGTTCGCCCTCCGCGTTCGCGGGGAGTGATGGCAAGTCTGACGTCGAGGGAATATCCAGGAGAGGCTCGCTTTTCTGCTCCTTGACATGTGTCTCACTGGCTTGAGCCCTGGCCTCTACTCTGGCTTTATGCCTGGGGTTGGGCATCGCATCCATCTTCTCGACGCCGGATGTAGCAGGAGGGGCGGGAGCTACAAACTTAGCAGTTGACTCCTCCTCGGGCGCCGGGGTCGCTGGCGTGACAGGCTCTATGTTTGGTGTCGTGGCAGAGCTGGTTTTGAGCACCTTCTCGCGTAGCGGGAGCAGCGAAGCCGAGCGCCTTGGACGCGCGGAGGCGCGCACGTTAGGCACGACGGATTGAGGGACAAGCGAGTAGTCAAAAACGACCTTGATGGCCCGGCTCTTGTCCTTGCCCATGGCAGTTTCGAGCGCCTGGCGATAGTCGGTCAGCGCGAAGCGATGGGTCAGGAACTGCTCGGGCGCAATACGTTGCTCGCGCATCATATCGGCGGCGACCTCGAAGGTAGAGTGCATGCGCCCGCTGCGCTGTGGCCAGTGCTCCTGTCCATGGCTCATGGTGCCAATGAGCTTAATTTCCTGGTTCCAGATGGGCGTCAGGTCGATATGCATCGGGTGGAGGTGGACGCCCACGAGAACCACGTTTGCACGCGCACTGGCCCAGCGCAGGGCGTGGGGGAGCGTGCGGTTGCTGCCAATAGTATCAAAAATTGTCTCATAGCCGCCGACCAGCATATGATTGCCCAGCCAGCCCCGATAGCTCCTGGCATTTGTGACGGTCTGGACGCCGAGATAGCTATCATGCGTATAAATAATATGGCTGGCGCCCAGGCGCGTGGCCTGTTCTATCTGGAAAGGGTGGCGTGCCAGAACGCTGATCTCAGCCTCAGGAGCTAGGGCGCGCAAGACCTGGAGTGTCAGCAGGCCAATGACGCCCGCGCCAATGATAAGCACCTGGCTGTCGGGCCGGGGTAGGGCGCGCAGGACCGCGTGCAGGGCCACGGCTGTGGGTTCTAGCAGGACTGCCTGCTCATCACTCATCCAGGAGGGAACGCGGAAGAGCTGTTGCTCCGGCAAGAGCATCTCCTCGCTCCAGCCGCCGCCGATGGCGTGCGGGCCGGGCAGCTCGCCGTGTTCACACAAATTGTAGAAGCCCTCGGCGCAGAAGCGGCAGATGGGCTGGACTCCCTGCGAGAGGCAGTTCGCCTCGTGCTGGAGCACAACGCGATCCCCTACGCGCAGGTGCGTTACCTCATCGCCAATTTCGACGACTTCGCCCACGACCTCGTGCCCGGGATAGTGCTGTTGATGACCGGGCAGGGCCGCCAGAGAGATGCGCAAATCACCGTCGGCACTCACGAGATGCAGATCGCTACCACAGATGCCAGCGAGTCGGTTGCGGACGCGTACCCAGGAGGCGGCGGGGAGGGTAGGGCGAGGCAGGTTTTCAACACGGAGAGGAGCATAAGAAGAGAAGTACGCGCCATGCCAGAAGCGGCTCAGCACTCGTGTGAGAAGAACGCGTTTCGGGTCGAGATCAAGCGTTGAGGTCCACATATTTCTGTCTCTCTTTGGCGAAACTACCGCTTTGGACAAAATTTGTAGCTAACAATAATAGTAGCAGTACTTATTTTTAATGATGGCAGTGTAACACGCTGCCAGCGAGACGGTCAATAAGCATAGGAAGGATTGCGGTTTTATTATGAAAAGGTGGGTGCGGTGGCGGCTAGCGCAGCCAGCCGCCACCGCACCCACCTTTTCATAATATATTACTTGGTGTAGGGTAGCATAAATGTAAAATCGCTGCCCGCGTCCGGGGTGCGCTGAACGGTAATATGGCCCTGGTGAGCATCGACGATAGCCGCGGCAATGGCCAGGCCCAGGCCGGCTCCAGGGGTTCGCTGGTGCTGCCCATGATAGAAAGCCTCGAAGATATGTTTCAGTTCATCTTCTGCAATGCCAGGTCCATTATCGATTACATGTACCTCGATCTGTTGCTCGCGCTTGGTCAACTGAACGGTAATCGAGCCTTCAGGCGCGGGCAGGCCATGTTTTACCGCGTTGTCCAGCAGGATATAGAGCAGTTGTTTGATGCGCTCTTTATTGGCTTGCAGGCCGAAGGGAGCCTCCCCACGCAGTGAGATTTGCATTCTGCGATCATCGGTTGCCTGGGTGCGTGCCTGTTCGATGCTCTCTTTGACGAGGTCGAGTAGATCTATATACTGCATTTTTAGTGGTTGATGTTCACTGAGACGCGAGAGTGTGAGCAGATTGTTGATCAAAGCTGTCATACGCTCGCCCTCGTTGCGCATCAATGTCAGAACGCGCAGCGCGGTCTCGGGATCGTCTTTGGCGCCGCGCAAGAGAACCTCGGTAAAGCCCCGAATCGAGGTCAGAGGCGTGCGTAACTGATGGGAGGCGTCGGAGAAGAAGCGACGGAAACGCTCCTCGGCTGCATGCTGTAACTCTTCGGCGCGTTCCAGGCGCGTCACCATCTCATCGATGCTGCCACACAGGCGGTCGATCTCGTCCTGTGGTGGCAGGTGAAGAGGCGGGAGGCGACTGCGCTGCTTCAGATCGCCCAGAGCAATGGCTTGTGCTGCATCGGTCAAACGTACCAGTGGGCGCAGGAGGAGCGTCGTAAAGGTCGCGCTGAGGACAATACCACCCAGAGCCAGCAGGGCCACCGTTGGATAGAGCAGGGCATTGCTGCTCGACGCATCACGCAAGAGTATCGCCGCGACCATCAGCACCATGAGCAGGATCAGGCTGAAGATAGTCGAGAGCTGTACGGGCAGGCTAAGAAAGGGGCGGAGCCAGCGTGGAGTCTGAGCCGTGAATGTGCGTGCAGGCATGATCATGCCCGTCAGAGGCGATGTAGTAGTGGAAGAGGTCAGAGGCGAGACAGGCTGAGATGGCACTGGAGCCGAGGGGCTTTCAGTGTTGGCGTGCTCGCTTGCGGCCGTTATCTTCCGCCGTGAGGTCTCTTGTGATTGCTTTGAATATGGATCAGGCATTACCTTTGGACTCCGCTATAGACAGGAACAATGTGTTGCGCTTTACCCTTTCAACACGTATCCAACACTACGAACGGTTTGGATGAGCCTTGGAGTACTGGGTGAATCCTCAATCTTCTCGCGCAAGTATCGTACGTAGACCTCAATGATGTTCGTTTCGCCGAGAAACTCATAGCCCCAGACGCGTTGAAGAATAGTCTGTCGGTCGAGCACCTGGCGCGGATGGCTCATAAAGAGGTGAAGCAGATTATATTCGGTCGCGGTCAGCTCAATCAGGCGACCAGCGCGAGTGACCTCGCGGGTAGCGGTATTCATACGCAGATCTTCAAACTCGAGTATGTTGCCATTCTCGGCTCCTGCCGCGCCCTGGGGACTCTTCGTGCGTCCCTGACGGCGTAAGATGGCGCGAATACGCTCAAGCAATTCATCGAAATCGAAGGGCTTGGTTAAATAGTCATCCGCACCCGTACGCAAGCCCGCGATACGGTCGCGTACCTCGTCTCGCGCTGTAAGCATTAGAATAGGAATCTCGCGTGTTGTTGGATTCTCGCGTAAGCGGCGACAGACTTCCAGGCCATCTATGCCGGGGGGCATCATGACATCCAGAATAATGATGTCTGGATTGATGCGCAGTGCCGTAGCGATACCAGTCTCGCCATCGTTAGCCGACTCAACCTGAAACCCTTCATAGCGGAGGCCGAGGCGAATAAATTCAATAATATTCTCTTCATCGTCGACGACCAGGACTCTTAAGAGCGGCTGTTTCTCCTGTCCTGATTGCCATGAATTGCCTTGCTGCATAAGTACAGGACCCCCTTGAACCCAGAAAACGTGGCCATGGCATGCATGAATCGAGTGCCTTAAAATGTTTAGAATGACAATCTCATTATAGATGTCCTTATGCAGGGCTGCAAGCTTGTACGAGCATATGCGCCATATTCTCAGCAGAAATTAATCAATGGAGGTGGCAGAAGCGGTGGCAAAGATGAGGTGTGTAACAAAACGGGAAAGCGGTAATAGCGGGGTTGAGGAGCGATGCTACCCATTGACATGCATGCTTTACTGATATATTCTAATATCAACTTTACTTAGTATCCATCACTCTTTCCTCACCTGGAAAAACGGGTTGGCAGTGACTGGCAAAGGGAGGCGTCACGCGCACTTCAACGTCCACATAAGATTACCGTAATTTGGCATGTATTAATAATCGATGAGTGGAAGCTAGATCAGTCACATCGCCCGAAAGAAAGGTCCCATATATGAAGCTTACAATGAAGGGAGACTACGGCCTGAGAGCAATGCTTGATATGGCCGCTTATTATGGACAGGGGCCAATTGAGAGCTCAGATATTGCCAGTCGCCAGTATATCCCTGAACAATACTTAGATCAGATCTTGATGGTCTTGAGGAAAGAGGGTCTGGTAAAGAGTGTGCGTGGTCCCAAGGGTGGTCATATGCTAGCGAAAGCGCCGGGTCAGATTACAATGGCTCAGGTGATGCAAGCCCTGGAAGGCTATGTACCACCGATGGAGTGTCTCCCAAATCCCGACTTTTGCAAACTCTCCCCAGGATGTGCGCTACGCGAGGTCTGGCAGAAGATCGACGCTGCGACCCAGGAGATACTTAACTCGACCACAATTGAGGAACTGGCGCAGCGGCATCGTACAGGCACCACCGAGACCATGTACTATATCTAGCTCACACACGAAACGCGAGACGGCTTTCCATCTGGTAGGGACCCGGTTTACCGCGTCCAAATGTCATGAATGGCATGCCAGCACAAGCCGAAGTCTTTGGTGGGCAATAAATCTTGTTGCGCGATATCATGAAATGGAACATTTTGGGTTCTGCCCACAGGCGATCAATCGCCTTCGGGCACGCTAAAGCTGGTCCCTACTCAAAAAAGCGCGTTTTTATATCCATAAATAATAATCCAATTGAGGAGGGGTGGGCGGAGAGGCGCCAGGGGCGTGGAGGGTATTAAGCCAGGAACGAGGACGTTAGCCGATAAGGGGGTTTGGAAGCACGTGGCTGAAGCAATGGATGCAACGCGGCCAGGAGCGAGCAAGCGTATCGCTATCATTGAGGATGATCCACTCCTGAGAACGCTTTTTAGTGATACCCTGGACTGTTTTGGGGATTGGCAATTAAGCTTTTTTATAGATGGGCAAGAGGCCAAGGATCGTTTGCCTGAACTGGATGCGCACCTGATTCTCCTGGATGTCGGCCTCCCCAATCTGGATGGTGCCTCGCTCTACAAGATTCTCAAGGGGCACAACAAGACGAAAAACATCCCTATTATTATGATTACAGGGAGTCATGAGTGGGAGCTACATCGCATGGGCTTACAATCTGGCTTGCTGTTACGCAAGCCCTTTAAGATTGAGGAGCTCATCAATATTATTACAGCTTTGCTGCCCGCTGAACCCCAGAGTTAAGGGCAGGCAGAGAAGTATAGCAAAAGGAAGAACAGGATATTATGACCGGTTGGGCGCACGACGCTTCTGAACTCGTTGGTCGCACTCCCCTGGTCGAGCTGACGCGTTTTCCCGCTAGGGCTGGAGGCGCGGCAGCGACGATACTGGCCAAATTAGAGATGTTTAGCCCAGGTGGGAGCGTCAAAGATCGCGTGGCGAAGCGCATGATCTGTGAGGCGGAGAGCCAGGGCCTGCTCCGCACGGGAAGCACAGTTATCGAGCCTACAAGCGGTAATATGGGCGTCTCGCTGGCGATGATCGCGGCTGCACGGGGGTATCGCTGCATATTGACCATGCCAGATACCGTAGGCCTGGAGCGGCGTCTCCTGTTGCAGCGTCTGGGGGCTGAAGTCATGCTCACGCCCGCGCGCCAGGGGATGCGGGGTGCTATCAATAAAGTGATTGAGCTGCGCACAACCCTTCCGTACGCCTGGTATCCCCAGCAATTTTATAACCAAGCCAATCCACGCGCACATCGCGAGGAGACCGCGGTCGAGATCTGGGAGGAGACGGGTGGTGCTGTGGATATGGTGATCTTAGGTGTAGGGACGGGTGGCACACTAACAGGTATCGCCGAGGGGCTGCGTGAGCGCAAGCCCGAGGTCGAAGTCGTTGCCGTCGAGCCCGCCTCCTGTGCCGTCCTTTCAGGTGGACGTCCGGGCCCACATCGCCTGGAGGGCCTGGGTCCGGGTTTTATCCCCGATACGTTGCGCGTGGACCTGATTGACCGGGTCATTCCTGTCAGCGATCAAGACGCGGTCGCGACCGCCATCCAGCTGATGCAGGACGAAGGGCTCTCGATTGGTATTAGTAGTGGAGCCGTGGCCTGGGCCGCCTTGCAGGAGGCGCGCAAAGAAGAGAATCGGGGCAAAATCATAGTGACGCTCTTCCCCAGCGCAGCCGAACGCTATCTACACACCGTCCTCTTCGATGATCTCCGCGGCAAAACACGCTAACTTAGCGTGTTTTTGCCACTCTACACTTTTTTCTGCCGCCTGCGGTGGCGAGGGGAGAAAGGAATTTGGGGACACCCCAAACCCCGCCAGGGGCAGCGTACCTGGACCCGTTTTGCGAGAGAGCGTATCAAGTCCGCTCCGAAGGCGCTGCTCCTGGACCCCGTTTACATAATCAAGCCAATTCCGAGTCAAGAATGAAGACAGGGAGGCGGACCGCCAGGTCCGCCTCCCTGTCTTCATTCTTTATCCCCTCGTAGGGAATCAATACGAAAAACGAAGATACAACGTGTTATAATTAGCAGCCAAATAATGTAACCTCAGCGCCAGGGGAATCGTTTAAAGACATAGGAGATAATGGCTAGGCATACGTTAAGTGCTGAGAAGCAAACGCAATCTGTAGATCCTGAATCTTCTTCTCCGAAAACCTGAGCGCGGAGCGCTAGGCACGCCAGTGACGTTGGGTTTCGGAATAAGATCCATAAGGGGATAATATGAAACAACCTGCTAGTGATACCTATATCTTTCACCTGGGGCGTACAGCCTATCAGAGGACGCGCCTGCTGGGTGTGTTGATGGCGGTCGCGCTGTTTCTGGGCGCACTTGGGTCGGCCTGGGCGTGTGGCTGGATGTGGGGCACTTATCGTCATGATTTTACTTTTTATCTGAAGTGGCAGGATGCGCTGGTCGGCCTGCTGGGTTTCCTGACCTTCGCGATGCTCAAAGGGGATATTTTAATTGCGCGCTTCCTCTTCGCGCTTCACCAGGGCTATCGCAAGGGAACGTTTCTCGTCAGCGAGCATTCGCTCGAGGCACGTGATCTCTCTCCACTGAACCTTTCCAGCATTTTCTGGATGATGAACAGCGAGTTCTGGTGCTTTGTGGCCGTGCTGGTGGGCCTGGTGCCAGCCATTCTTGTGGGCTGGACCCTGCATATTACACAGCCGCTCTTACTGGTACTGGCGACCGGGTCTGCGCTCTTGTTGAGTCTGGCGGGCCTGGTAGTCAGCATCGTCGCATTCTCATTTATCCTGATTGGCTGTGTTGGTGCCATCTCGTTCACTAAAAGCCTCGGCGCGCCCCAGACCTATGAGTTGAGCAATCGAACTATGGTACGCATAGATGCTTGTCAGTTGACCATCATCTATCCAGGCGCTCAGGAATCGCTCGTGGATCTGCGTTTATTGGACAAGGAAGATCGCTGCTTCTTGCTGGACTTGCTACGTGAGCGCTGGAATAACGCGCAACAGGTGTGGAATCCCACGCTGGGCGAGGAGATTGAGCAGGCCCTACGCGAGTCTGAAGAGCGCCGCGCCGTTTTAGCGTAGAGTGGCGTGGGACAATCTCCCGACTGTGGAATAAATGATGGCTGGCCGATGTTTCCTATGGTAGATATAATGATGGGAAAACGTGCTGGTTAGTCACTTTACTGGCAGGCGAAGAAAATACAGACCAGAGTATTGACATATGTAGGTGGAAGTAGTATACTTACCTCTTGCCAGTGTAGTATACTAAAAGCAGCGATATTTCCAATAGCTGCTGATGAGAAGATACATAATAGGCTAACAAGATTGACTAACAAGCGAGCAAAGAACGGACAAACACATCATCTCCCCAAGTGCGCAGAGTGAGCGTAGATACCACAAACAATACTTTTATCCACAGCAGAAGACCGACACCGATGTCAGTATGCAGCATGGATTTGTGTTTGATTGTGTTGAGCGGGGGGTGGTGTGAGTTTTCTGCTGTTCCAGGCTCTTAGTTGTAAGATCTTATGCGGAAACCAATGTCACTGGCGTGACTAGCGCTTGTCCCCGAATGGGGGCGAAGCGCTCAGGTTTCCTTATAGGCAGTAAACTCTTGTTCCGAAACCCAACGTCGCTTACGCGACTAGCGCTCGGCGCTCAGGTTTTCGGAGAAGTAGTAAACAGAGTTTGTAAAGCATGCCAAGAGTATATCCTGTTGGGGGTGATGATGTGTGGGCGCAAGGCAGGAGAGATTGTTAAGTTTCAATGCGAGTAGGAGTAACCGCTTATTGAATTGGTGAGCGGTTACTTTTCTTGTCGTTGACCGTTTCACAACACAGTCACTCTAGGTACTAATAGATAACATTTCGCAATTATCTAGAAATTTTTTCTGTTTCCCGTTACTCTTTGAGAATGTCTCCATCCCGTGCCTCTACGCTATGCATACATGTAATACGCTTATGTATTATACAACGTTGACAAACGGTTGTGTATGCGGCGAGTGGTGTGGGCCTCTGGTGCATTCTGTGAGTGGCATGCCCCCGCGTGTCCCTCATGATCCTCTATGGGCGAACTAGGTGAGAGGAGAATACCACATATGGCAGTAAGCACGAAGGCCGTTGCACTCCCAGAGCGCGTCTCTTTTGGGCGTATCCCGGACATACGGCCTATGCCTGGCCTAATTCAGATTCAGCTCGACTCCTTTGAATGGTTCAAGAAGGAAGGTCTCCGCGAACTTTTCGAAGAAATTTCTCCTATTGAAGACTTTACCGGCAAAAACCTCAGCCTGGAATTTATTGTCCCTCCTGAACCCTTTGGCAAGCCAAAGTATGACGAGGATGAGTGCCGCGACCGTGACGCGACCTATGCCGCACCCCTCAATGTGAAGGCTCGCTTGATTAATAAAGAGACAGGTGAAATCATCGAGAAAGACATCTTTATGGGTGACTTCCCGTTGATGACAAAGGCTGGTACCTTCATTATCAATGGTGCCGAGCGCGTTGTGGTGAGTCAGTTGGTGCGTTCCCCCGGCGTCTACTTCACAGTGGACGAGGATGCGACGACTGGTAAAAAACTCTTTGCCGCAAAGTTGATTCCTGGACGTGGTGCCTGGCTGGAGTTTGAGACCAGCAATAAAAACCTGCTCACAGTCAAGATTGACCGCAAACGTAAGCTACCTGTAACGACCCTGTTGCGTGCCATTTCGCGCCTGGCCAAAGAGCACTGGCATGTGGAGGACCTGGACCTCTCGACCGACCAGGGCATTCTGGATGCCTTCGCTGGGGTAGATAACGACCCAGTCATCCGCTATATTCAGGCGACCCTGGACCGCGATCCCGTGAAGAAGGAGGAGGAAGCCCTCCTGGAGCTGTACAAGAAGCTGCGTCCTGGCGATCCCGCCACTCTGGACAACGCACGCTCTCTGGTTAAGAACCTCTTCTTCAATCCACGCCGTTACGATCTGGGCAACGTTGGTCGCTATAAGTTAAACCGCAAGCTGGACCTCTCGATTCCGCAGAGCCAGCGTATCCTAACGCAGGACGACCTGGTGGCTATTATCCGGCGCCTGGTCTCGCTCAACAATGGGCGTGGACGCAAGGATGACATCGACCACCTGGGCAACCGCCGCGTGCGTTGCGTGGGTGAGCTGATTCAGAGCCAGTTCCGCGTTGGTCTGCTGCGTATGGAGCGCGTGGTGAAAGAGCGCATGAGCATTCAGGAGCCTGGACAGGCCACCCCGAACGCGCTTATCAACATCCGCCCAGTCGTGGCCGCGATGAAAGAGTTCTTCGGTGGCAGCCAGCTGTCGCAGTTTATGGACCAGGTCAATGCCCTGGCGGAGATCGGTCACAAGCGTCGTCTCTCGGCCCTGGGTCCCGGTGGTCTTTCTCGTGACCGCGCAGGCTTTGACGTACGTGACGTACACGAGTCGCACTATGGCCGCATCTGCCCGATTGAGACCCCTGAAGGTCCAAACATTGGTCTGATTGGTAACCTGGCGACCTATGGCCAGATTAACCCCTATGGCTTCATTGAGACGCCCTATCGGCATGTGATTAAGCGCCTGGCGGCAACTGACGGGCGCCTGCTTGGTCGTGAGTTGCGTGGCTATTACGGTCGTCGCGAAGATATTGTTACAGAGGACGGCGAGGTGCTGCTCAAGCGCAACAATCCTGTGCGCGTGGATGAGGAGCTCTTTGAGAAGCTGGCCTTCCTGGGCGATACGCCTTTGAGCATCAAGCCATTTGTCACCGATGAGGTCGATTATCAGACCGCCGATGACGAAGAGAACTTCTATATCGCCCAGGCGAACGCTGTGCTGACTGATAACAACGAGTTTGCTGACGCACGCGTGCTGGCTCGCTATCAGGGTGAGTTTACCGAGGTTCCCTCGGAGAGCATTGACTACATGGATGTCTCGCCGCGTCAGACGGTGAGTGTCGCGACCGCGCTGATTCCCTTCCTGGAGCATGACGACGTGAACCGCGCACTGATGGGCGCGAACATGCAGCGCCAGGCCGTGCCTCTGCTGCGACCGCAGTCGCCCATTTGTGGTACGGGCATTGAGCGCCAGGTGGCCGTCGACTCGGGCCAGGTTATTGTGGCTCAGGCGACCGGTGAGGTTGTCTCCTCTACCTCGCGCAAGATCGAGATCATGGACCAGCATGGTCAGCTCTACTCGCACGCCTTACGTAAGTTTGTGCGCTCCAACAATGGTACCTGCATTAACCAGCGCCCCATTGTTAAGAAGGGCGACTATGTCACCAAGGGCCAGGTGGTTGCCGATAGCTCCTCAACAGAGCTGGGGGAACTGGCTCTAGGTCAGAACATTCTGGTGGCCTTTATGAGCTGGGAGGGTGGCAACTTCGAGGACGCCATCCTGATTAGTGAGCGTATCGTGCGTGAGGATCTCTTCACCTCGATCCACATCGAGAAGTACGAGGTGGATGCCCGCGATACCAAGCTTGGTCCCGAAGAGATCACACGTGACATTCCGAACGTGGGTGAAGAAGGTCTGCGCAACCTGGATGAGCGTGGCATCATCTATGTGGGCGCCGAGGTTGGTCCACAGGATATCCTGGTCGGTAAGATCACGCCGAAGGGCGAGACGGAGCTGACCGCTGAAGAGAAACTGCTGCGCGCTATCTTCGGTGAAAAGGCTCGTGAAGTCAAAGATACCTCACTGCGTGTGCCTCATGGTGAGCGCGGTAAGGTTGTCGAGGTCAAGGTCTTCTCCCGCGAGGCGGGCGATGAACTCTCGCCAGGCGTCAACCAGCTGGTCCGCGTCAGTATCGCGCAGAAGCGTAAGATCGGTGCTGGCGACAAGATGGCTGGACGTCACGGAAATAAGGGCGTTATCTCGCGCGTGCTGCCAATTGAGGATATGCCTTTCCTTCCCGATGGTTCACCAGTGGATATCATCCTGAACCCGCTGGGTGTGCCTCACCGTATGAATATCGGCCAGATCATGGAGACGCACCTGGGCTGGGCTGCCAGCGTTCTTGGCTTCAAGATCGCGACCCCGGTCTTTGACGGCGCGACTGAGGAAGATATCGAAGAGATGTTGCGGCGTGCGGGCCTGCCTGAGTCAGGTAAGGTTCAGCTCTATGATGGGCGTACCGGTGAGCCATTCGATCACCCGATCACTGTTGGCTATACCTATATGCTCAAACTGGCCCACCTCGTCGAAGACAAGGTACACGCCCGTTCAACTGGACCATACAGCTTGATCACGCAGCAGCCGCTAGGTGGTAAGGCGCAGTTCGGTGGACAGCGCTTCGGTGAGATGGAGGTATGGGCGCTTGAGGCCTACGGCGCGGCTAATATCCTGCAAGAGATCCTGACCGTCAAGTCGGATGACGTTGTGGGTCGCGTGAAAACGTATGAGGCCATCGTCAAGGGCGAAAACATTATGGAGCCTGGCGTGCCTGAATCCTTTAAGGTGTTGGTCAAAGAATTGCAAAGCCTCGGTATCAACGTTGAGGTGCTGAACGAGGACGAGCAGAAGATACAATTTGTGGAAGACACCTCGAATGATGTGATGCCGGAACTGGGTATTAATCTGTCCGGTTTCGAAGGAGACCAATAGTAGGGAGTGCGACCGTGTATGCGTGTCTGTAGCCGCGCCCAGAGGATGCTCACGCGCATACACTGCCCTTACCCCAGGAGGTAGCATGCTCGAAGTCAACGATTTTAACGCTATCCGTATCAGCCTTGCCAGCCCTGAGCAGATTCGTGGCTGGAGCTATGGTGAGGTCACGAAACCGGAAACCATCAACTATCGTACACTCAAGCCCGAGAAGGATGGCCTTTTCTGCGAACGCATTTTTGGCCCCACCAAGGACTGGGAGTGCTACTGTGGTAAATATAAAAGAGTTCGCTTCAAGGGCATCGTTTGCGATAAGTGTGGTGTAGAAGTCGCGCGCTCAAAGGTTCGCCGCGAGCGCATGGGCCACATCGAACTCGCTTCGCCCGTCAGCCATATCTGGTACTTCAAGGGCACGCCAAGCCGCATTGGCCTGCTGCTTGATTTGTCACCACGTAACCTGGAGCGCATTCTCTACTTTGCTTTGTATGTCGTCACACATATCGACGAAGAGGGGCGTCAGCGCGAGCTGATGCGCATCGACGAAGAGTTGCAGCAGCTCGACCAGGACCTTGATACGAAGGTCGTTGATCGCGTCAATAGCCTCAAGTCGAAGCGCGACACCGCCATTCGCGATAGTGAGCAGCAATTCTCTACGCTTGACCGTAAGAGCATCGAAGAGAAACGTGAGCAGGACCTGGATAACGCGCGCCGGGCCGAGAGCGAGACGCTCTCTGAACTGCGCGACCTGATGAACCAGGCGACTGACAACGATATCATCTACATGCCCACCGATTCCGTCATCGTCCGCTCGGGTGAGACCGTTTCGCCCAAGCACCTGGATACGCTGGAGCGGGTTGCCGAGTCGTCGCGTAACGCTATCGCCGAGCAGGCGCGTCGCGAGATTGAGGCCGCTCTCTCTGAGAGCAAGCGCGAGGCCGACCGCCTTGGCCTTGAGTACCAGGGCCAGATCGATACCGCACAGTTGACGCTGGAGCGCGAGCGTAGCGAGTCCCGCACACGCCTGGACAACATGCGCCGCGATCTGGAAGGTCTCAAAAAGCTTGACCTATTGCAGGAGAATCGCTATCGCGAACTCAGGGAGTCCTTTGGCAGCGTCTTCCGTGCCGGTATGGGTGCGGAGGCAGTGCGCGAGCTGATCGCAGCCATCGACCTGGAGAAGCTCTCTAATGACCTGCGGCACGAGATCATTTCGACGGTTGGCCAGCGTCGCAAGAAGGCTACCAAGCGCCTGAAGGTTGTTGAGGCTTTCCGCAAGTCGGGCACCTCGCCTGAGTGGATGATCCTGACAGTGTTGCCAGTGCTGCCGCCTGATCTGCGCCCGATGGTGCAGCTAGATGGTGGTCGCTTCGCGACATCCGACTTGAACGATCTCTATCGCCGCGTGATCAACCGCAATAATCGTCTCAAGCGTCTGCTGGAACTGGGCGCGCCTGAGATCATTATTCGCAATGAGAAGCGCATGCTGCAAGAGGCCTGCGACGCCCTGATTGATAATGGACGTCGTGGTCGTGCCGTGGCGGGCTCGGGTAACCACAAGCTCAAGAGTCTCTCTGATATGCTCAAGGGTAAGCAGGGTCGCTTCCGCCAGAACCTGCTCGGTAAGCGCGTTGACTACTCTGGTCGCTCAGTTATCGTGGTTGGTCCTGACCTGAAGCTGCACCAGTGTGGCCTGCCCAAGCGCATGGCGCTGGAGCTCTTCAAGCCGTTCGTCATGCGTAAGCTTGTGGAGCAGAACTTTGCCCACAACATCAAGAGTGCCAAGCGCTTTGTTGAGCGTGTCAAGCCTGAGGTTTGGGACGTTCTGGAAGAGGTGATTAAGAATCATCCCGTCCTGCTCAACCGCGCGCCAACGCTGCACCGCCTGGGTATTCAGGCCTTTGAAGCCGTCCTGGTTGAGGGTAGCGCGATCCAATTGCACCCGCTCGTCTGTTCAGCCTTTAATGCGGACTTTGATGGTGACCAGATGGCTGTGCACGTGCCCCTGTCCGATAAGGCGCAGGACGAGGCGCGTCGCTTCATGATGTCAACGCGCAACCTGCTCTCACCGGCCCATGGCGAGCCTTCGATTGGTGCCAGCCAGGATATGGTGCTTGGCTGCTTCTACCTGACGCAGGATCGCCCTGGCAAGAAGGGCGAGGGACGACGCTTTACTGACGCCACCGAGGCCTTGCTGGCCTACTCTCAAGGCATTGTAGAGCTACAGGCGCGTATCAAAGTGCGCATTGGCGATGTCGAGGTCTATGACAATCCTCCGCCCGCCAAGCCATCGATGAGTGCGGCTGGTAAGCTTGTTGAGACCACGGTTGGCCGTCTCATCTTCAACGAGGCGTTGCCTGAGCGCTTGCGCTACCGCAACTACGCGATGAAGAAAGAGAATCTGCGCCAGGTGATCGCAGACTGCTTCAAGTACTATGGTCGCGTGAAAACCACCGAGCTGGCCGACGAGGTCAAGCGCCTTGGCTTCTCCTACGCTACCAAAGCCGGTGCAACTGTCGCCATTAGCGACGTCAAAGTGCCGATTGAGAAGCAGGAAGAGATGGCGAAGGCCGATCTCAAGATTGCTGAGCTGGAAGAGCAGTATCGCGACGGTCTGATCACCGAGAACGAGAAGTACCAGCAGACGATTGAGACCTGGAACGAGGTGACCGATAAAGTCACCAAGATGGTCGAAGCGACGCTGGACCCCTACGGCTCAATCTTCACCATCGCGAAGTCTGGCGCGACCAAAGCGAAGTTCCAGCAGATCCGTCAGCTTTCCGGTATGCGTGGTCTGATGGCCAGCCCGTCGGGCCGTATTATCCCGGTGCCAATTCGTGGTAACTTCCGCGAAGGCCTGAGCGTGTTGGAGTACTTTATCAGTAGTCACGGCGCGCGTAAGGGTCTGGCTGATACCGCGCTACGTACCGCGGAATCTGGTTACCTCACCCGTCGCCTGATCGACGTCGCGCAGGATGTCATCGTCACCGAGGAAGATTGTGGCTCGACCGAGGGTATTCTCATCACCGATGAGGACTCCAAGGAAATGGGTCTCGACAACCTGGGGACGCGCCTGCTGGGTCGTGTGCTGTCCGAGTCAATTCCTGGCCTGGAGCACATGGAAGCTGGTGATGAGATAACCGAGGAAATGGTCGAAGAGATCGTGGCCGCGGGCGTCAAGAAGGTGCGTGTCCGCTCCGTCTTGAACTGCCTGGCACGCCGGGGCATCTGCCGCAAGTGTTATGGTCGCGACCTGGCAGCGAACGCGCTGGCCAACATCGGTGCAGCGGTCGGTATCATCGCCGCTCAATCGATTGGTGAGCCGGGAACGCAGCTCACCATGCGTACCTTCCACACTGGTGGTATCGCAGGTGCGCAGGGTGACATCACGCTGGGTCTGCCACGCGTTGAAGAGCTGTTCGAGGCGCGTGTACCGAAGGACAAAGCCGAGATCAGTGAGATCGACGGCGTTGCCGAGATCATTAAAGACGAGAACACAAACCAGCGTACCGTACGCGTGGTTGCCAGTAATGTCTTCTTTGATGAGTACATCATGCCCGCGAAAACCAAGGTACTGGTCAACGACCAGGACCAGGTCGTCAAGGACCAGGTGATCGCGTTGATGCCTGCGGAAAAGGGCGGTGAGCCGGTTCCGGTCATGGCACGCACGGATGGCACGATCAACATTGGCGCGAATGGGCTGCTCTCGATTCGCTTTGAGGAGCATGATGAGCGCACTTATGCAGTGCCAGCGGCACGTAGCATCGCCGTGGAGCATGGACAGAAGATTCAGGCGGGCACACCCATCACTTCTGGCCAGCGCGATCCACAGGATGTTCTGCGTATCCAGGGACGTGAGGCAGTGCAGTTGTACCTGGTCAAAGAGGTGCAGCGTGTGTACCGTAACACTGGTGTGTACAATAACGACAAGCACATTGAAGTTATCGTCCGCCAGATGCTTCGCCGCATCAAAGTAGAGGATTCTGGCGACACCGATATGTTGCCAAACGACCTGGTTGATCGCTTCCATTATGATGAGACCAACGCGCGCGTCCTGGCCGAGGGTGGAGAACCCGCCACCGCTACGACCGTGTTGTTGGGTGTCACTAAGGCCTCGCTCAATACTGACAGCTTCCTGGCTGCGGCCTCCTTCCAGGAGACCACAAGGGTGCTGACAGAGGCGGCGATTGAGGCCCAGACCGATCACCTCGTTGGTTTGAAAGAGAACGTCATCATTGGTAAGCTCATTCCGGCGGGTTCAGGCATTGCCCAGCGCCGTAAGGAGCAGATCGCACGCCAGCAGGCGGCGGCCGCACGCATCGCGGCGCAGCAGACTCCCGTGGTTGCTGGAGTCGTGGCTGGCAGCGCGAGTGAGAGCCTGGGGGATGGTTTTGCCAGTGGTACCCTTGGGCTGACACTTGACAGCGGGGACAATGAGTGATATTATATGCAACCGCGTATATGTGATAAAAAGTCGCGGGTAGCAACTTTGCTATCCGCGCTTGCAGTCATTCTTTTATAGGGACAGGGAGGACCTTTCCTTGCCGACAATCAATCAGTTAATCCGAAAGGGCCGCAAACAAAAGCAGAAAAAAGTGAAGGCCCCAGCGCTGCTGTATTCCTACAACGCGCTAAAGAATAAAACGTCGCGTCTGCGCGGATCTCCACAGAAGCGTGGAGTATGCACCCAGGTGCGTACCATGACCCCGAAGAAGCCGAACTCGGCGATGCGTAAGATTGCTCGTGTTCGTCTCTCGAACCAGATGGAAGTCACCGCATACATTCCTGGTGAAGGCCACAACCTACAGGAGCACTCTGTTGTCCTGATCCGCGGTGGTCGCGTGAAGGACCTGCCGAGTGTGCGTTACCATATCGTTCGTGGTACACTTGACAGCGATGGCGTCTCCAAGCGCCGTCAGGGTCGCTCAAAGTATGGGGCGAAGCGTCCGAAGCCCGGACAGGCAGCAGCACCAGCGAAGGGGAAACGCTAAGCTGGTCTGGCTGCGTCAGTATTGCCCGCAAGCCGCGGCTTGATGGGAAGGCCAGGGTAAACTGGAGTGGCCATCAAGTTTCGCGCCAACTCCCTGCTATAGCGTAAGCGGGGTGGTTATCACGGTCACCGTGGGGCGACTTACGGTGATAGTCGGGTGTCCTCCTGGTACATAGCCAGTGCGACGCATGAGTTATCTCGTCGTGGCTATGATTCTCAGAACGTCTCCTCTCAAGGACGTGAGGGAAAAAGGGAAAGGCGCCCGCGTGTAGGCGTCAGAGAGAGATTAAGGCGAAACGCAAGAAATAGCCTTAATCATTAGGCTCGACGCCTTTTCTGGTGTCTGTAAACTCCTTCTGGCTAATGCGGAGCGGGGGAGTTCTTGTGAGACACAAGTCTCATCTTATGCGGAAACCACCCCCCATTCGGGGACAAGCGCGCTCAGGTTTCCTAATAGGTAGTATATCTTGCACTAGACGCGCGAGCGTCGGTTCTATGGCTTGACGAGAGGACAACATCGCATTCAGAGCGAAGAGATGCAGCAACAGTAGGGAATTTGGGTTAGTGGGATGTGAAAACTATCCACCGCAGCCGAAGTAATTCTAGAATGTGGTTGCTTCGTATCTGAATGGCTGAAAGGGAGGCAGAAATTGCCAAGACGCAAAAGAGTGGTGCGACGGCCCGATGTGCCGGATGCAAAATACAGAAGCCGTAACGTGGCTCGCTTCATTAACAAAATGATGGTTGATGGAAAGCGCAGCCTGGCTGAGCGTATTCTCTACGATGCGCTGGAAGCCATTGAAGTAAAGCAGAAGCGCCCATCTATTGAGGTGTTTGATCAGGCATTGAAGAATGCGACACCCAGTATTGAGGTTAAGCCCCGTCGTGTTGGTGGTTCCACCTATCAGGTCCCTGTGGAAGTCCGCAAGGATCGTGGTAACGCGTTGGCAATGCGCTGGTTGATTCGTGCTGCTCGCACAAGAAACGGCAGGTCGATGTCGGATAAGCTGGCTAGCGAGTTGATGGATGCGGCGGCGGGACAAGGGTCCACTATTAAAAAGCGTGAGGAAACTCACAAGATGGCGGAGTCCAACAAGGCTTTCGCTCATTATCGCTGGTAAAAAGACATCATGGCTAGAGAATTCCCACTCGATAAAATTCGCAATATTGGTATCATCGCTCACATTGACGCGGGTAAGACGACCACCACAGAGCGTATCCTCTACTACACCGGGCGTATCCATCGCATTGGTGAGGTGCACGAGGGCGGCGCGACCATGGACTGGATGCCGCAGGAGCAGGAGCGTGGTATCACCATCACTTCAGCGGCCACTATGTGCTTCTGGAATGATTATCAGTTCAACATCATTGACACCCCTGGACACGTAGACTTCACGGCTGAGGTTGAGCGCAACTTGCGCGTACTCGACGGCGGCGTGGTGGTCTTCGATGCTGTCGCGGGTGTTGAGCCTCAGTCCGAGACTGTGTGGCGCCAGGCGAACAAGTATAACGTGCCTCGTATCTGCTACGTCAACAAGATGGACCGCACGGGTGCCGATTTCTGGCGCACGGTTGATATGATCAGAACGCGCCTGAGTGCCGTTCCTGTGCCCATTCAGGTTCCTCTCGGCAGCGAGAGCAACTTCAAGGGCTTTATCGACCTGATCACGATGAAATCCGTAACCTTCACCGACGAGAAGGGCGCTTCGCCAATGATTAGCGAGATTCCCGAGGCGTTGAGGGACGAGGCGCAGCAGCATCGTGATACCATGGTTGAGCGCGTTGCCGAGACCGACGAGGAACTGACGCTGAAGTTCCTTGAGGGCGAAGAGATCTCCGAAGAGGAGCTGAATACCGCGCTGCGTAAGGCGACCATCTCCAACGCCCTGGTGCCTGTTCTGTGTGGTAGCTCCTACAAGAATAAAGGCGTGCAGGCCATGCTCGACGCTGTCGTGCATTATCTGCCATCGCCAATTGATATCGCGCCACCTGTAGGTATCAATCCAGATACCGAGCAGGAAGAGACCCGCGAGGTTGATGACAACGCTCCCCTGAGCGCCCTGGTCTTCAAGATCGTGTCGGACCCCTTTGTTGGTCGCCTCTCCTATATTCGTGTCTACTCTGGCACCTTGAAGAAGGGCGCCTCGGTCGAGAATACGACCAAGGACAAGACCGAGCGTGTTGGTCGCCTGTTGCGTATGCATGCCAACCACCGCGAGGATATCGATGAGATTCGGGCGGGCGACATCTGTGCCGCCGTTGGTTTGCGCAACACCTTCACAGGTGATACGCTCTCCGACTCGTCCAAGCCGATCATCCTAGAGTCGATCTCCTTCCCCACACCGGTTATCGAGATTGCTATCGAGCCTAAGACGCGTGCCGATCAGGAAAAGATGGGTGTTGCTCTGGGCAAACTGGCTGAAGAGGATCCCACCTTCCGCGTCAATACTGACCAGGAGTCTGGCCAGACCATTATTAAGGGTATGGGTGAGCTGCACCTGGAAATCATTCAGGATCGCCTCTTCCGCGAGTTCAAAGTTGAGGCGAATGTTGGTCGCCCACAGGTGGCCTATCGCGAGACGATTACGCGTACCGCGCAGGCCCAGGGTCGCCACGTCCGTCAGACAGGTGGTAGCGGTCAGTACGGTGACGTCTGGCTGCGTGTTGAGCCAAATGAGCGCGGTAAGGGTATCGAGTTCGTCAGCGAGGTCGTTGGCGGTACCGTCCCCAGGGAATACATCAAGCCGACCGAGCAGGGTGTGCGCGAGGCGCTGGAGAACGGTATTATCGCCGGCTTCCCCGTCGTCGATGTCAAAGTTGCTCTGTATGATGGTTCTTACCACGACGTTGACTCCAGTGAGGCGGCCTTTAAAATCGCCGGTTCGTTGGGCGTCAAAGAGGGTGTCCGCAAAGCTGGTCCTGTGCTTTTGGAGCCGATCATGGTTGTAGAGGTTACCACACCTGAGGACTTCTATGGCGATGTCATCGGCGACCTCAATCGCCGCCGTGGCACCATTCTTGGTATGGAGACCCGTGCTGACTCGAATGTCGTCAAAGCTAATGTTCCCCTGTCCGAGATGTTCGGCTACGTGAACGAGCTGCGTTCGATGTCCAGTGGTCGTGCCAGCTACTCAATGGAATTCTCCCACTACGATCCCGTTCCAAAGAACATTGCCGACGAGATTATCGCCAAATCGAGCCGCTAATCTGAGCAGATCGTAGTCAAATTTGTTTAAGTGCCCGCCGTTTGTGGTGGCAATGCGCCGCAAACGGCGGGTGGCTGAGAAAAAAGGTTTTGGGTGGGGTTGGTAGCTTCGTGGTTCTGACCATATAGCTGCCAGCGTATACTGAACATACGCGGCTTATGGTGTATAAGTGGTGGAAAAGTCAGGGATGATCCCCCAAACCTCCCTATCTACTTGTCAGCAAGGACTCGAAAAGAGTACAATCTTCTTTGCGTGTTTTGGCTTACTACCTATCGGAAACCTGAACGCGCTTGTCTCCGAATGGGGGAAGCGCTAGGCACGGAAGTGATGTTGGTTTCCGCATAAGGAGAGACTACCTGATTGGAAAAGGTAGGATGTAGAAGGACCTGCCCGGTGCCGAGCTCAGGGACAGGCCTACCGGGCCAGGGCATGAGTCTGCACTGAGAAGATAAAATCCTACGGTAAAGTAGGGGATGGAAAAATTAAGAGGATAAAACATGGCAAAACAGAAGTTCGAGCGCACAAAGCCCCACGTTAACGTGGGTACAATTGGTCACATCGACCACGGCAAGACGACCCTAACCGCGGCCATCACCCATACCCTGGCCTCCGCTCAGCTTGCGAAATATACCGCCTTCGACCAGATCGACAAGGCCCCCGAGGAGCGCGAGCGTGGTATTACCATCTCGATCGCGCACTTGGAGTACCAGACCGAGAAGCGCCACTACGCTCACGTGGACTGCCCCGGTCACGCTGACTACATCAAGAACATGATCACCGGTGCCGCCCAGATGGATGGCGCGATCCTGGTCGTGAGTGCTCCTGATGGTCCTATGCCTCAGACGCGCGAGCACGTCCTGCTGGCGCAGCAGGTTGAGGTTCCCGCGATGGTGGTTTTCCTCAACAAAGTCGACATGATGGAAGACGAGGAGCTGCTCGAGCTGGTCGAGCTGGAAGTTCGGGAGTTGCTCTCGAAGTACCAGTTCCCTGGCGATGATGTTCCTATCATCCGCGGTTCAGCGCTCAAAGCCCTGGAGAGCAAAGGCGACCTCTCGCGCAACGACGAAGCAGCCAAGTGCATCTGGGAGCTGATGGATGCGGTGGACTCCTACATTCCTACGCCTCCTCGCGCGACCGACAAGCCGTTCCTGATGCCAGTGGAAGATGTCTTTGGCATTAAGGGTCGCGGTACCGTGGCCACGGGTCGTATCGAGCGTGGTATCGTCAAAGTTGGCGAGAACATCGAGATCATCGGCATGAAGGAAGAGACCCGCACCGTGGTTGTCACGGGTGTGGAGATGTTCCAGAAGACGCTGGATGAGGGCCAGGCGGGCGACAACGTTGGTTGTCTGCTGCGTGGTATTGAGCGTGCGGACATCGAGCGCGGCCAGGTGCTGGCCAAGCCGGGTTCGATCAAGCCCCATAAGAACTTCCTGGCGCAGGTTTACGTCCTCTCGAAAGAAGAGGGTGGCCGCCATACGCCATTCTTCAACGGCTATCGCCCTCAGTTCTACGTCCGTACCACGGACGTGACGGGATCGATCAAGCTGCCTGAAGGCGTGGAGATGGTAATGCCTGGCGACAACATTGAGATGACGGTCGAGTTGATCCAGCCGGTCGCGATGGAAGAGGGCGTGAAGTTCGCCATCCGCGAAGGCGGTCGTACCGTCGGTGCTGGTATCTGCACCAAGGTTCTTGCATAAGATCAGGGGAAACCCTATAGCAAAAGAGAGGCTGGTAACAGCCTCTCTGGCTGTCGGGAACCTGTCAGGAGAAAAGTATTCATGGCTACGGGATCAAAACAGCGCATCCGCATTCGCCTGAAGGCGTTTGACCACCGCATTCTCGACCAGTCTGCGATGCAGATTGTGGATGCTGCCCAGCGCACTGGCGCACGTGTTTCGGGGCCAGTGCCACTGCCTACGAAAATCGACAAGTACACGGTTATGCGCTCACCCTTCATTGATAAGGATGCACGCGACCAGTTCGAGATTCGCACGCATAAGCGTTTGATTGACATCGTCGATCATACTAACAAGACTGTCGAGGCCCTGACTCATTTGAATCTGCCCGCAGGTGTAGACATTGAGATCAAGCTCTAGCTTATGAGCATTCTGGCAAGCGAAGCACTCATCTTACTACCTATCGGAAACCTGAGCGCGCTTGTCCCCGAATGGGGGAAGCGCTAGCCACGAAAGTGGCGCCGCGCCCCCGAATGGGGGGTGGTTTCCGTGTAAGATCTTTAAGGCTTGCCGGAGGCTGTGTGAGCAGCGAGGTCATCTGAAGAAGCGCGAGAAAGCCATCGTTGCAGGGATGGGAACCATTTTGTGTGTCTTTTTGTGAGACATAGAGGGTGGAAAAAGAGCGTTAATGCTCGATCTCTTAACACGAGAGACGCTGGTGGACTGAGTATTCAGATGCCTACAGTATGAAGAGGTAAAAGAATATGCTAGATGCATTGTTGGGCAGGAAGGTCGGCATGACCCAGGTGTTTGGCCAAAACGGCACCGTCATTCCGGTCACTGTAATTGAAGTCGGCCCCTGCATCGTAACACAGGTCAAAACGGTGTCCCGTGATGGGTATGAGGCAGTGCAGATTGGTTTTGAAGAGACCACCCTTAAGCACTCAACCCGTCCTGAGTTGGGACATCTTGGTCATAGCCTGCCATTGCTGAAGGGACAGCGCAAGGCATTGCAGACGCATGACCAGCAGGCAAAGAGCGAAGAGAACAAAGAAGAAGAGAAGCAGAGCAAGCAAGTACGCAAGTTGCTCAAGATCAGAGAGAACCGCCAGCGCCGCCCAGGACCAGAACTTGGCCCTTTCAAAGTGTTGCGCGAAGTAGGATTGCAGGAAGGTGTGGACCTGGGGAGCATTGAGCTGGGACATAGCTTTAATGCTAGCCTGTTCACCGATGGCGAGATCGTTGACATCGTGGGCATTACCAAAGGTAAGGGCTTCCAGGGTGGTGTCAAGCGTCATGGCTTCCGCGGTGGTCCTCGCACGCATGGTCAGTCAGATCGCTTGAGAGCCCCGGGTTCCATCGGTTCTGGTACGACTCCGGGCCGTGTCTTGAAGGGCACACGCATGGCTGGTCGCATGGGAAATGCGCGCGTAACAGTAAAGAAACTGCAAATAGTTCAATCTGATCCTGAGCGCAATCTGCTGGTGGTAAAGGGTTCGGTACCTGGCGCCAATGGCGGCTTGCTCACGATTAAGAAGCATGTGATGAGGTAACCGAAATGCCCTCGACTACAGTGTATAACATGGCCGGAGAGGCCGTAGAACAGCTCGAGCTGAGCGAGCAGGTGTTCGGGGTCACTCCCAACATGGCGGTTTTGCACCAGGTCGTTACCGCACAACTGGTCAATCGCCGTCAAGGCAATGCTTCAACCAAGACTCGCGCCGAAGTCTCGGGCGGCAATAAAAAGCCTTACAGACAGAAGGGTACGGGTCGTGCTCGTCAGGGTAGCACCCGCGCACCTCAGTTTCGTGGCGGCGGTACCGTCTTTGGTCCGAAGCCCCATCCATATCACCACGATGTGCCCAAGAAGATGCGCCGCTTGGCAATCCGCTCGGTGCTCTCGGACAAAGTGGCGAACCAGAGCTTGATCATTGTGAACAAGCTTGAAATGGAGACCCCCCGCACAAAGGACATGCTTGAGTTGCTGAATAAGCTTCCATCAAGCGAGGGGAAAAAGGTCCTAATGATGTTGCCGAAGCGCGATGAGAACGTCGTATTATCTACGCGTAACATTCCTTCGGCGAAAGTCCAACATGTCTCCTCGATCAACGTTGTTGAACTGCTGAAGCATGATTATATCGTCATGACACCCAAGACTGTGCGCTGGATTGAGCTGGTCTTTGGTGAGGGGTTGAGCGCTGAAGAAGCCACCCTTAAGATTGCCGACGAAGCTACAGCAGCGGAGACCAGTAGCGAAGCGTAGGCGAGGAGGAACAGACTGTGGAAATCACAGAGATACTACGCCGAGGTATCATCACCGAGAAAACGGTGAAGCTGCAAGAGCAGAATCAGTATACCTTTGAAGTGGCGAAAACTGCAACCAAAGTTGACATACGCCGCGCGGTCGAGACGCTTTTCAAAGTCAACGTGACGCATGTCAACACGATGCGTATGCCTGGTAAGCCGCGCTCGATCCGTCGGCGTGGAGCGGCCCCGCGTCCAGTCGAGGCTCGCGAATGGAAAAAGGCGATTGTCACCCTCAAAGAAGGACAGACAATCGACGCAATGAAGGCGTAAGGGATATAAGAGATGCCAATCAGACAGTATCGACCAACGTCTCCTGGGCGTCGTGGCATGTCCGTCTCGACATTCGAGGAGATTACAAAGACAAAGCCTGAGAAGTCGCTGACTGTTTCGCTGAAGAAGCATTCTGGTCGCAACAATCAGGGTAAAATTACGACCCGCCATCGTGGCGGTGGTGCAAAGCGTGCGTATCGTATCATCGATTTCAAGCGCAACAAGTTTGGTGTCCCAGCCCGGGTCGCGGCGATCGAATATGATCCAAACCGCTCTGCCAATATTGCTCTGTTGCATTATCTAGATGGTGAGAAGCGCTACATCATTGCTCCTCTGGGCCTTAAGGTTGGGGATCGTGTAGAGGCTGGCCCTGACGCGGATATCCGCGTTGGTAACGCCCTGCCACTCAAGAACATCCCGACTGGTACCACGGTTCACAACGTGGAGATGGAGCGTGGCCGTGGTGGTCAGCTTGCACGCGGGGCTGGTGTCGGCATCCAGTTGATGGCGAAAGAGGGCGATTACGCCTTGTTGCGCCTCCCCTCTGGAGAGCTGCGCAATGTGCATATTCTGTGCATGGCGACCATTGGCCAGGTTGGTAACCTTGATCACGAGAACATTAGCATCGGTAAGGCCGGTCGTTCGCGTCACCTGGGGCGCCGCCCGACCGTCCGCGGTTCGGTAATGAACCCACGAGACCATCCTCATGGTGGTGGTGAGGGCCGTGCACCCATTGGTGGTAAGCCACAGACGCCCTGGGGCAAGCCTGCAATGGGCTTCAAGACTCGTCGGAACAAGCGAACCAATCGCTTCATTGTTCGCCGTCGCAATGCGGGCAGGAGGAAGTAAGGAATGTCGCGCTCAAGAAAAAAGGGACCATATATACACGAGTCTCTCAGGAAAAAGGTGCTTGTCATGCGCAAAAGCGGCGACCGCCGCTTGATCAAGACCTGGTCACGCGCTTCGATGATCTTCCCCGAGATGGTTGGTATGACCATCGGTGTGCATAACGGGAAGACCCATGTGCCGATTTATATTACTGAGAACATGGTTGGTCATAAACTTGGTGAATTTGCCCCGACAAGGCATTATCGTGGTCATGCGGGCGGCAAAAGTGAGAAGACCACTTCGGTGAGGTAGAGATGCAAGTCAGAGCTATTGCAAAAGACATCGGAATTTCGCCGCGCAAAATGCGTCTGGTGACGAATGCGGTGAAGGGGCTTCGCGTAAATGAGGCTCTGGCTATTCTCCAGTATTTGCCCAACGCTGGTGCGACACCTGTACGCAAGGTTGTCGCCTCGGCTGCGGCGAACGCGGAGAATAACTACAGTCTCAATGCCGATGATCTATACATTTTGAACATTGTCGCGGACGATTCATTCCGCATTAAGCGTGTAAAGCCACGCTCTCATGGCCGCGCGGCTCGTATTTTGCGCCGCTTCTGCCATGTGACAGTGATTGTTTCTGACGATCCTGCTGACGCGGGCCGTTAATTAAGGAGGACACAGTTGGGACACAAGGTACACCCAATAGGGTTCCGGCTTGGCGTCATCAAAGGCTGGGAATCATGGCAGTCACGCTGGTACGCTGAGAACAACTACAAAGATATCCTGGCGGAGGATTTCCAGATCCGCCGTATGATCAACAAAGAGCTTTCCAGCGCCCATGGGGCCAAGGTTGACGCGGGCGTTTCAAAAATCGAGATCGAGCGCGCAGCCCCCAAACAGGTGCTGGTAAAGATCAACACCGCCAAACCCGGTATTGTTATCGGTAAGAGTGGTGAAAAGGTAGAGAGACTGAAGGCTCACCTTGAGGCCAAAACGCAGAAGCGTGTGCGCGTTGAGATCGTCGAGATCCGCCAGCCTGAGCTGGACGCGTACCTGGTTGGTCGCAGCATCTGCGATCAGCTTGAGAAGCGCGTCTCTTTCCGTCGTGCGATGAAGCAGGCGGTTCAGAAGTCGATGCGTGCTGGCGCGAAGGGCATCAAGGTAATCGCTGGTGGTCGCCTGGGTGGCGCGGAAATTGCTCGCACCGAGAAAGAGGTTGAGGGCAAGGTTCCTCTGCATACCCTGCGTGCCGACATCGATTATGGCCTGGCCGAGGCACACACCACCTTTGGTGTGATTGGCGTAAAAGTGTGGATCTATCGCGGGGACATTCTGCCAAGCCGCCGTCGCGAAAGCGCGGAGGCCGTGGATCTGTTTGCACCTACCGCCCCGCGTGAAGCTGGCGAACGCCGTCCTGATCGCCGTAGAGGCGAGGGCGGCCCCCGCGGTCAGCGTCCTCAGGGAGACCGACCACGTGGTGGTGAGCGCCCCCAGCGCGGACCTCGTCCGCAGGGTGAGCGTGGACCTCGTCCGCAGGGTGATCGACCGCCACGCGGGCCTCGTCCGCAGGGTGAGCGCGCCCCGCGCCCACAGGGCGAGCGCGCACCACGTCCACAGAGCGAGCGTCAGCAGCCAGCGGCCGAGCAACAGCAGCCGCAGCAGCCACCGGCTGGGCCTACCGAGTCCACTCAGGGCGAATAAGAGGAGAGCGAAGCCATGTTATTGGCACCATCAAGAACAAAGTACCGTCGCCAACATCGTGGGCGTATGAGGGGCGAAGCCACTCGCGGCGCAACGCTTGCCTTCGGCGATTTTGGCCTCCAGGCTCTGGAGCCATGTTGGATGGAGGCGCGTCAGATCGAGTCCGCTCGTATCGCGATGACGCGTTATATGAAGCGTGGTGGTAAAGTCTGGATCCGCGTCTTCCCCGACAAACCTATTACCGCCAAGCCTGCCGAAACCCGTATGGGTAGCGGTAAAGGTGCGGTCGATCACTGGGTTGCCGTGGTGAAGCCTGGACGCATCATCTTCGAGATCGGTGGCGTCAGCGAAGAGATCGCGAAGGAAGCCATCCGCCTTGCTATCCACAAGCTGCCTGTCAAGTGCCGCTTTATTACTAAAGGGGAGGCGGAGAGTGTCGAAGCTTAACGAACGTCGCAAGCAAATTAGCGAGATGGGCGAGGGCGAGGCGCGCAAAGAGATTCAGGAACTTCGTATGAAGCTCTTTAACCTCCGCTTGCAGCAGCAGCGCGGTGAAGTCAAAGACAACCGCGTCTTCGCGAACACCAAGAAAGATATTGCACGCTTGTTGCATCGCCTGACGATGTTGGAGAGTGAATAATCATGACAGAGCGAGTAGCCACTACTAGCTCGACCGCGGCGCCTTCAGTGCGCCGCGTCCAGAAGGTCGGGCGAGTAATTAGCAATAAAATGGACAAGACCATTGTTGTATCGGTCGAGTCCTTGAAGAAGCATCGTATCTACAAGCGAACATACAAGCAGACGAAACACTTCCATGTCCATGATGAGAACAACCAGTGTCAGATTGACGACGTTGTGCGCATCGAGGAGACTCGCCCCATGAGCAAGCTTAAGCGCTGGCGCCTGGTCGAGATCGTAAAGAGCGGAAGTGGTATCGTCCCGGTTGCAGAAGTTCTGGCTGAGGTTGATCCCAACCTGACGCAGAGCGAATCATCCGCGGAAGCTGAAAAGTCTGCCGAATAGAGTTAAGAGAGGGACGAACAGATGATTCAGCCGCAGACACGCTTGAAAGTCGCCGATAACACCGGCGCTAAAGAGATCATGTGTATCCGCGTGATGAGCGGTTCGGCCAAGCGCTACGCTGAGGTTGGCGATATTATCAAAGCCTCAGTGAAAGTCGCGACTCCGAACGGACAGGTAAAAAAGGGCGAAGTAGTGAATGCTGTGGTCGTGCGTGTGACGAAGGAATATGTCCGCCGTGATGGCTCGCATATCCGTTTCGATGAGAACGCCGCAGTTATCCTGGCTCCCGGTAACAATCCCAGGGGCACCCGCATCTTTGGCCCTGTAGCTCGCGAACTGCGTGAGAAGAACTTTATGAGACTAGTCTCACTCGCGCCAGAAGTGCTATAACGAGGGGAAAGATGTCAGTAAAAAAGAAAGAGAAGAAACCCCTGCACCTTGCGAAGATGAACATCAAAAAGGGTGACACCGTTTTGATCATCACGGGCAAGGATAAGGATAAAGAAGGAACGGTTTCGCGAGCGTTGCCCCAGGACAGCAAGGTAATTGTTGAGGGCTTGAACGTCGTGAAGAAGCACGTTAAACCGCAGGGACAGACCCGCCAGGGTGGTATCATCGAGAAGGCAATGCCATTGCATGTCTCGAATGTTATGTTGAAGTGCACAGAGTGCGGCGAGCCTACACGCGTTGGTCATGACCGTCGCGTCATGGGCGACAAAGAACGCTCGGTTCGCGTCTGCAAAAAGTGTGGCAAAGTCATTCAGGACCGGACGAGGAGTAGTTAAGCATTATGTTGGCATCACGCTTGAAAGAAAAATATCGTCAAGAGGTTGTGCCGGCCCTGCATAAGGAGTTTAACTACGCTAATCCGATGCAGGTTCCTGGCATTCACAAGGTTGTTGTTAATATTGGCATGGGCGAAGTCATCCAGAACGCCAAGGCTATGGATGCCGCCGTTGCCGACCTGGCGACCGTTACTGGTCAGCGCCCGGTCGTGACACGTGCCAAGCGCTCGGTGGCCGCGTTTAAACTACGCGAAGGGATGCCGATTGGCTGTATGGTGACACTGCGCGGTACGCGCATGTTCCACTTCCTCGACAAGCTGATCAACGTCGCGCTGCCACGTATCCGTGACTTCCAGGGCATCTCGGCTGATGCCTTCGATGGCCGCGGCAACTATACTCTGGGACTGCGCGAACAGCTGGTCTTCCCAGAGATCGACTACGATAAAGTAGACAAGCTGCGCGGCATGGAAGTGAGTATCGTCACTACGGCTCGCACAGATGAAGAGGGGCGCAGATTGCTCGCACTAATGGGCATGCCCTTTAAGAAGTAACGCTGGAGGGCGCGATGGCAAAAATATCAATGATCATTAAGTCGCAGCGCAAGCCCAAGTTTGAGGTGCGGCATCACAATCGCTGTCAGGTTTGCGGGCGACCCCGCGCATATATGAGAAAGTTTGGCCTGTGCCGCATTTGCTTCCGCGAACGGGCGTTGCGCGGTGAGCTACCTGGCGTCACAAAATCGAGCTGGTAGATTGTAGTCGCGAATTGTTCCAGTTGGCTTTGATGACTACAGAGCAGCGTCGCTGTATCTGAGCGTCAAGTTGCCTGGGAAACTTAGTGGAGGATGTTCCATGAACATGACTGATCCCATTGCGGATATGCTGACGCGCATCCGTAATGCGGCTACAGCACGACATACTCGCGTACTCATTCCAGCGTCGAAAATGAAGCTGGCGATTGCGCGCGTGCTGAAAGAAGAAGGTTACATTAAAGATATCGAGATCCTGAAGGATAATCCACAGGGAACGCTGCGCCTGACGCTGCGCTATGTGGAGAAGAAGCCTGTCCTGACGCAGCTCAAACGCGTGAGCAAGCCTGGTCTGCGCGTCTATAGCAAACAGACCGACATTCCCCGCGTGCGTGGTGGCCTCGGTATCTCGATTGTATCGACATCCAGGGGCCTGATGACTGGCGCTAGCGCCTACAAACAGGGCGTGGGTGGCGAAGTCATCTGCTACGTTTGGTAAAGGGAGGTTAGAATGTCGCGTATTGGACGTGCTCCTATCACTGTCCCGCAAGCGGTGCAGGTGAACTGGACCGAAGACAATCTCGTGACGGTTAAAGGCCCCAAGGGCACGCTGTCTGAGCAGGTCGACCCTCAGCTTCAACTGAAGTTGGAGGACGGCACGCTGACGGTGACCCGCCCTTCGGATAGCAAAGAGCATCGCTCAAAGCATGGCTTGTATCGCACGTTGATTAACAACATGGTTGTGGGTGTGACCACTGGTTATACCAAGATGCTTGAGATCCATGGTGTGGGTTATCGCGCCGTCCAGCAGGGGAAGAACCTGATCATCCTGGTCGGTTACTCGCACCCGGTGGAGGTTCAGGCCCCTCAGGGTATCGAGTTGAAGCTTGAAGCGCCTGATCCCGCCAGCAAGGCGACTCGCATCAGCGTTACTGGCATCGACAAGCACGCGGTTGGTCAGTTGGCGGCCAACATTCGCCACATCCGCAAGCCCGAGCCTTATAAAGGCAAAGGCATCCGCTATGCTGGCGAGGCCGTGCGCCGCAAGGCTGGTAAGGCCGGTAAAGTCGGCGGTAAGAAGAAGTAAATAACGGCAAACACATTCTGCTGTAGGCGTCCGGGAGGAGTCTTCGAGAGTCCTCCCGGTACCTGTTGCATACGGCCTGTTACGGCAGGGCCAGCATACCTGGTCCTGGTGACTGGCATAGTGTTTACGACTGCTTTATACTATCTTTCGATGGTCTCTTATCACGTCATGAAAAAGCAATCGTGAATGCCGCTTCGCAGCGGCTAGCTTTCGCTCACACGATTGTATGGCAAGACAGAAAGACGCGACGCGAGGGCTGAACCCGGGAGACGTAGTGCCGACCACGTATTCCAAGTCCCTCAATCGCGCATTTTGCAGAAAGGGGATGAGCAGAGGAAGTTTTCCTGTGTCCTCCCGGTAATGGGAGAGCAGAGAACATGGATCTTCTGTTCACAGACAATGATTAAACAATTTCATGCAAATCAAGCAAGGCTGCGGCGGCACCAGCGAATTCGACGCCACCTTGAAGGCTCAGAACTGCGCCCACGTTTGAACGTATTCCGTAGTGGGCAGCATATCTACGCGCAGATTATTGACGATACCACGGGCAAGACCCTGGTCTCGGCTTCTACTCTGGACGAGAGCCTGCGGGATTTTAAACCGGTCGCTGAGCAGCACAAGCAGGCTGCGAAGACTGAGAGCGCGCCCGTCGCAGTAGAAGAGGTTGTGGAAGAAGCCGCCCCCGCCAAAGGGAAGAAAGCCGCTAAAGGTGGTCGTGCCGCCGCTGTGGCCGAAGCTCCGAAAAAAGAAAAGAAGAGCCAGACCGAGAAGCTGGCGGGCATCTTGAGCAATCGCAAGGTCTCCCTGGCGCACGAGGTTGGGAAGCTGGTGGCTCAGCGAGCGCAGGAAAAAGGTGTTAAGCAGGTTGTCTTCGATCGCGGTGGCTATGCCTATCACGGCAGAGTCGCGGCGCTTGCTGAAGGCGCTCGTGAAGCGGGACTGGATTTCTAGGGCCACGAGAGAGCCAATGAGCCTTTCAAAGAGGCATGAGGAGTATTATGGCAAGAATTGATGCTTCAAAACTGAACCTTGAAGAGACCGTGGTTGAGGTCAGCCGCGTCTCCAAGGTGGTGAAGGGTGGCCGACGCTTCAGCATTCGTGCCCTGGTGGTTGTCGGTGATCGCAATGGTTTTGTTGGGTATGGTTTCGGTAAGGCAGCTGAGTACACTGAGGCGATTCGTAAGGCAGTGGAAGACGCGAAGAAGCACCTGGTTGAGGTGCCTCTCTCTGGCACAACCATTCCTTACCTGGTGAAGACGAACTTTGGTGCATCTGAGGTGCTGCTCAAACCGGCGGCCCCTGGTACGGGTGTTATCGCTGGTGGTGCGGTCCGTGCTGTCATGGAGGCCGCGGGCGTTCGCGATATCCTGACCAAGACGCTGGGAAGCACCAACAAGGCAAACACCGTACAGGCATGTGTCAAGGCGCTACGCGAACTGCGCTCCCCCGATGCCGAGGCGGCACGCCGTGGGAAGACCGTGGTTGAGTTGCTTGGCAAGAAGCGCGCCGAGCAGATGGCAGCCGCGACAGCAGCCGCGGCTGAGCAGGCTGCGGCCGCTCGTGCGGCACGTGAGGAAGAGGCGCGTGAGAGTCGCGCCGCAGCAGCAGGTCGTCGTGGCGGCGGTGATCGTCGTGGCGGCGGTGATCGTCGCGGTGGTGGCGGTGAGCGCCGCGGTGGTGGCGGTGAGCGCCGTCGATAGGAGTAAGCAATGGCAACAACGGGAATAACAGGATCAAAAAAATTACGCGTAAAATGGGTAAAGAGTTCAATCGGTTACGCGCAGGATCAGAAAGATACCATCCGCGCTCTGGGGCTGCGCAAGCTGCACCAGATCGTTGAGCATAACGACCAGCCTGCGGTGCGTGGCATGATTCGCAAAGTCAATCATCTAGTGCAGGTTGAGGAGATTGCAGAGTGAGTCTAATTAACCTTTCCAATTTGCAGCCTGCTCCAGGTTCGCATAAGACTGAGAAGCGCCTCGGCCGCGGTCACGGCTCCGGTCGTGGTAAGACCGCTGGTCGTGGTACTAAGGGTCAGAAAGCTCGCACTGGCGGGCGCGTCCATCGCGCATTTAACGGCGGTCAGACTCGCCTTTCAAAGCGCTTACCTTTCCTTCGTGGTCTGGGGAATCAGAATCCCCTTTTCCGCGACGACTATACTATAATTAATGTTATTGATCTCGCTCACTTCAATGCCGACACTCAGGTTACTCCTGAGGCCATGGTTGAGAAGGGGCTGCTCATCCCTGCGCAGGCTCGCGGTCTGATCAAGGTGCTGGGCGATGGCGAGATCGACCGCGCGCTGACCGTCCGCGCGCACAAATTCTCGGCGAGCGCGAAAGAGAAGATCGAGGCGGCCGGTGGTCGTATCGAGATTATCGAGCGCAAAGTGTACGAGAAGACGAAGCGTCGTAAAGATGAGAAGTCTGCAACAGAGCAGGGCGCGGGGGAGTAATCCCCCACGACCCTGCCCCGTGGCAGCGGTTACTTGAGAGTCTGTCCTTCATTCCTCTCCATCTATGCAAGACTCCCGATATATAGAGAATATATTGAGACTTTAGAGATAGAGTCGAGATAGAGTCTTGGAGCTTTGCATAGCAATGCGGGAGGATTGAAAGCCGGAAGGAGGCTCCCATGTGGGAAAAGCTGCGTAGCATTTGGACTGTTCCCGATTTACGCAATAAAATACTCTTTACGTTGGCAATGTTGGTCGTGGTCCGCATCCTGGCCCACATCACCATTCCTCTTACAGGCGACGAACATAAAGCCCTGGTTAGTCTCTTCAACAGCGGCAAAAACGTCGGCCAGCTCCTGGGTCTACTCGATGTGTTCTCTGGTGGTTCGTTGCAGACGTTCTCCATTGTGGCTCTGAGCGTCTACCCGTATATCACCGCTACCATCGTCATGCAGTTGCTGCAACCCATCATTCCGGCCTTGCAGAACCTGGCCATGCAGGGTGAGGCAGGTCGCCTGCGCACCAGCCAGATTACTCGCATGATCGCTGTTCCTCTTGCCTTCTTGCAGGCGTTCGGCCAGTGCGCTCTGTACCAGAATCAGCACGTATTGACAAATTTCAGCCTGGTCGATCCAAAATACGCCCTCGAATCGTTCGCCATCCTCATCACCCTGACCGCCGGTGTTATGATCCTGGTCTGGATTGGTGAGCTGATCACTGAGAACGGTATCGGTAATGGTATTTCGCTGGTCATCTTTGGTAATATTGTGAGCCGCCTGGGTCAGACAGTCCAGCAAGGCTATGTCTCCGCGACCTCTGGTGGTGGTAATGGTAGTGGTATCGTCAGCATCGGCGTGTTCCTGCTGATCGGCCTGATTACCATTGTCGGCATTGTCTACATTTATCTGGGACAGCGTCGCGTACCCGTGCAGTATCCAACCAAGCGTATGGTCGGGCGTAATATGCTGGTTGGTTCCGCGCAGACAACCTACATTCCGATGCAGGTCAATAGCGCGGGTATGATCCCGCTGATCTTCGCGCAGTCAATGATGCTCTTCCCGTCGGTCATCTCGCAGTACTTGACCTCGAGCACCACACCCTGGTTGCGCGATAGTGCTGTATGGGTTTCGACCTACCTGGTCAACCCGAAGTTATGGTGGTACTGGGCGATCTACTTTGTGCTAGTCGTCGCGTTCACCTACTTCTATGCCTACGTTATGTGGCAGCAGCAAAATATACCGGAGAACCTGCAAAAGCAGGGCGCATTCATCCCGGGCTACCGGCCCGGTCAGCCTACGAGCGACTACCTGTTCGCGATTCTCAATCGCATTACATTGGCAGGTGCGTTGTTCCTGGGCATTATAGCTGTTCTACCCTTCTTTGCAAGCGTTGGTGGCAATCAGCTGCTTGGAAGTGCTTCGCTACTGATTGTAGTCGGCGTCGTTCTGGATACCGTGAGACAGCTTGAGGCCCAGATGGTAATGCGTAACTATTCGGGTTTCCTGTCTTAATAAGGGAGTTGTGCCGCCCCGCAGTGGCTGTTTTCACTGCACTTCCATAGGGGTACTGAGGGACATGGCAGCGGTAGAGCGGTCTGTGCTGGAGAATGTCTATCATGTGTGTATGGGAGTGCAGCGGCGCACTCCCTGTCATTTTTCCGCTGGAGGAAAAACGTGAACATTATCCTGATCGGTGCTCAAGGGTCTGGCAAAGGAACACAGGCCGAGAAGCTATCGCAGTCGCTCGATATTCGTCACGTGGCTAGTGGCGATTTGTTTCGCAGCGCTATAAGCCAGCAGACGGAGTTGGGGCTGAAGGCGAAAAAGTACATGGATGATGGTCACCTGGTCCCCGATGACCTGACCATCGCCATGGTGCTGGATCGCCTGCAAGCCCCGGACTGTGCGAATGGCGTGATTCTGGATGGCTTCCCTCGCACTATTGCCCAGTCCCAGGCACTAGATAAAGGATTGGCAAATGTAGGCAAGCGGGTTGACTGCGCACTCTACCTGGAGGTGCCGCGAGCCGAGTTGCTCAAGCGTCTCTCGGGCAGATATATCTGCAAAGCTCACCAGCATGTCTATAACATTGAAACCAACCCCCCGCAGGTTGCGGGGATCTGTGATATCGATGGTAGCGAGCTGTACCAGCGCTCCGACGACCGTGGAGAGGCGATACAGAAGCGCCTGGATATCTTCTTTAATGATACGATTCACCTGATCGATTACTACGATGGTCAGCAGAAGTTGATTCGGGTGAATGGGAATCAAAGCATTGATCGTGTACAGCAGGAGCTGGTCAACGTGATTAGCGAACGCGCCGGTCAGCGCTAAACTGGGATCATATTAGGTAGGTGCTCGCCGCCGCCAGGTGGTGCTCTCGGTTTAGAGCCAGCCAGGTGGAAACCGGATAAACGAGTATGCAGGCAGAAGAGCTGAAAGCCGCTCAACAGAGGAAGCCTCTCCCTGAGGGGTGAGGCCTTCACTGCGAAGGCGGCTCTTTACTGGAAGAAGGACTGGGGGCAGAAAGTGTACTGCCTGATAACCCACAAAGGGCTATCCTGGTTACTCCGCGCGTCGTTGTACGTCGGTACACGAAGAGTGGGGTACAAGAGAGTTGTGGGGGACACGGGCGACTACGAATGTTCTAATGGCGAAGTCGAGAGGTCTATTCTGGCATCAGAGAATTGCCCTCTCGACTTCCTGGAGAATGTATGCTATAATTCGTAGTTGGCTGCAGCAGTACATACTGCTGCCCTTTTGTACTTGTAAGAGTAACAAAGCTTTAGCTGAGCAAATACACTCAAATGGGATAAGAGTCACAAGCGGTACTGAGGTGTGCTGCCTCAAGGGGAGCCGTTTTGTGTACCTGTAGAGAGGCTTGAGCAAAATGTATCTGTCGTTGTCCGCCAGATAGTTCTTATGCGGAAACCAACGTCATTCTCGTGACTAGCGCTTCGCGCTCAGGTTTCCTAATAGGTAGTAATCGCGGATAGCCGTCCTCTCTCTCAGATGCATTTTATAGAGAAGAGCTGCCGCGTGCTGGCTGCCACGCGTAGACGATCCTTGTGATGAGCCGAGAGCAGGAGAGAAAGATGTCCCGATGATCAGGGAAAGGATGCTATGCCAAAAGATGAAATAGCTGTCGAGGGTACTGTACTAGAGGCCCTCCCCAATGCCATGTTCAAGGTGAGAATAGACGAGCAACATGAAGTCCTGGCAGTCCTCTCAGGGCGTATCAGAATGAACTTCGTGCGTATCGTTCCAGGTGATAAGGTACGAGTAGTGCTATCCCCATATGACCTGAAGCGAGGCCGTATCACATGGCGAGTTAAGGGTTGATGGTGGAGTAGGCATCCTTCTTTGTTCCCGTTGCTACCTGTGACCCAGACAGGTGTATGAGAAAGCGACAGGCACCGTCTAGGAAGTCGAGGCATGCTCACAAGCGTGCTGTTGTACTTTTGTGTGCCTGGAAGGTTAGTAGAGACTCAACTATCTTGAGGAGAGCAAGTCATGAAAGTGAGTGCCTCGGTAAAGCCACGTTGTGACGGATGTAAGATTATCCGCCGTCACCGTGTGGTAATGGTGATCTGTAGTAAAGATCCAAAGCATAAACAGAAGCAAGGCTAAAATGGCGTTGCGAGTTTCCATTCCGTTCCCGTCCAGAGAGTTCCTTGTTGTGGCGGGTGAGTGGAAGGGGGAACTCGAAGCTGGAGGAAAAGATGGCTAGAATTGCTGGCGTTGACATTCCACGCGAGAAGCGCGTGGAGATCTCGCTGTGCTATATCTATGGTATCGGGCTTACTACAAGCCAGAAGATCCTGGAGAAGACAAGAATCAATCCGGACACCCGCGTTAAGGACCTGACTGAAGAAGAGGTAAACCGGTTGCGCGAGGTCATCGACCGTGAACACAAGGTTGAGGGTGACCTGCGCCGCGAAGTTCAGACGAATATCAAGCGTTTGATTGATATCGGCTGCTATCGTGGCTTGCGTCATCGTCGTAACCTTCCTGTACATGGTCAGCGTACTCGTACGAATGCGCGCACGCGCCGTGGACCAAAGAGAACCGTTGCCGGTAAGAAGAAGGCCGGTAAGAAGTAACGCCGGGAGAGATAGAAAGCATGGCAGACAAGAAGAAAGCTACTACTGGCAAAGTCAGGCGGCGTGAAAGAAAATCCATACCGCGTGGACAAGCTCATATTCAGGCTACGTTTAACAACACGATTGTGACGCTCACTGATCCCAACGGGAATGTCATCTCCTGGGGTAGCGCGGGAGCGCAGGGCTTTAAAGGCTCGCGCAAGAGCACGCCATATGCCGCGCAGGTGACTGCCGAGACGGCGGCGCGCCGCGCCATGGATCATGGGCTTAAGCAGATCGATGTGTTTGTGAAGGGACCCGGCTCCGGTCGTGAGGCGGCCATCCGCTCATTGCAGGCTTCAGGTCTCAATGTCACATCGATTACCGACGTAACACCTATTCCGCACAATGGCTGCCGCCCGCCCAAACGGCGTCGTGTATAGCCTGGGTTTTGAGGAGGATATATAGATGGCGCGTTATACCGGCCCGGTCTGCAAATTATGCAGACGTGAGGGGGTAAAACTATTCTTAAAGGGCGACAAGTGTATCCAGAAGTGCACACTTGAGCGCCATGGTCGCAATACTCGCCCTGGACAGCATGGCACGAGCCGTGCGCGTAAGGAGTCGGGTTATGCGAAGCAGTTGCGCGAGAAGCAGCGCGTGCGTCGTACATATGGAGTGTTGGAGCGCCAGTTCAGCAAACACTTCGTCGCCGCGGCCCGCCGCCCTGGTAAGACCAGCGAGAACCTGTTGCAGATCCTTGAGATGAGGCTCGACAATCTGGTCTACCGCCTGGGCTTTGCCGATTCGCGCGCGCAGGCTCGCCAGCTGGTCAATCATGGTCACTTCGTTGTCAATGGCCGCAAAACGGACATTCCGTCCTTCATCGCCAAGCCAAACGACGTGATCGCGGTGCGTGATTCCAACAAGAGCCTTGAGTACTTCAAGAGCCGCGCGCTGCTGTTGTCTCAGAAGGGTATTCCAACCTGGCTGCGCCTGGATGTGGATGCGATGTCTGGTCGTGTTCTGACGTTACCTTCACGAACAGATCTCGAGCTGCCCTTCGATGAGCAGATGGTCGTCGAGTACTATCAGCGATAACACGTTGAGTTGCGGTGGGTCGATCCCTGGGCGTAGCTCCTTATATGGAGCCGCTTGGGGGCATAGCACTCTTGGACTACCGCCATTCGTGGCGTCTCCCTCTTCCAGTGCGTGCTCCTAAGGCTGCGGTAATGCAGCAAACCTGGGAGAGAGAGCACGCTTGCGGATGGATAGTGGTAGAAAAAGAAAGGCAGGTTTGAACCTTGCTAGATATTACTCTGCCTCGTATAAAGAACACCAAGACACAAGGGAATTATGCGAGTTACGACATTGAGCCGTTAGAGGCGGGGTACGGCCAGACCCTGGGCAACGCGCTTCGGCGTGTATTGCTGTCATCGCTGCCTGGTGCAGCCGTGACCTCTATTCGGATCGAGGGCGTGCAGCATGAGTTTCAGGATGTCCCCGGTGTGTTGGAGGACGTGACCGATATTGTCTTGAATATCAAGAAGTTGCGCCTGCGCAGTTTCTCCGAGCATCCCGTTACGATGCGCCTGGAGGTCAATGGCGAGCGCGAGGTCACGGCGGCGGATATCGTCGCACCGAGCACGGTGGAGATCGTGAACCCGGAGTTGCATATCGCATCTCTGGATAACGATAATGCTCATCTAGACATGGAACTGGTGGTGGAGACTGGTCGCAGCTACGTGCCTGCTGACTCGAAGGAGGATCAACCCATTGGTGTGATCCCCGTCGATGCCATCTACACACCAGTACAAAAGGTCAATTACACGGTTGAGCACACTCGTGTTGGCCAGATGACAAACTACGATAAGATCGTTCTTGAGGTCACGACCGACGGAACTATTACACCGGATGAGGCCTTGCGCCAGAGCGCTGATGTCCTGGTAAGGCACTTTACGTTGCTTGCCAACTATCGTGCCTCTCTGCCCGAGCCAGAAAAGGCTCCGCTGAGCAGCCTGCCCATCCCACAAAAGATCTACGATACGCCGATTGAGGAACTCGATCTCTCGGTACGTGCCTATAACTGCCTGAAGCGTAGCAATATTACGAAGGTAGGTCAGGTGCTCTCGATGAATGAGGAAGATCTTCTTGGCGTACGCAACTTTGGTGAGAAGAGCCTGCAAGAGCTGCGTGAGCGCTTGCTAGCGCGTAACTTCTTGCCTAATCCGCGCACAAGCGCGGTCGGAGCCGACGTAGACGGCGACCACGAAATGGAGGAATGAGTTGAGGCACCGAATTGCCGGAAACCGGATGAACATGCCTGAGCCGCGCCGTCGTTCTGCGCGCCGTAACCTGATGGCAGGCCTGATCCGGTATGACCGTATTAATACAACTACCTCGCGTGTAGAAGCTATTCGCGGCGAAGCAGAGAAGCTGATTAGCACGGCCGTCAAGGGCCGCCTGGCTGCTCGTGAGCACCTGGCTAAGGTGGTCAGCGATACCGAGAAGGCTGAGCAGATCCTGGCGTTTGCGCGTCGAGGTCGCTTCTCACTGAAGGCGACTATCGGGAGCAACGAAGAGCGCGCCAAGCAGCAGAAGGCTCCTCTGACCGATAAGGGCCGCAAATTCCTGGAGGATAAGCACAAGGCTCGCCGCGAAGAACTGCTGAAGATCTTCTCGAATGAGTCTGAGGCGGAGAAGGCTCTGGCGGCTGCCTACGAGGCAATGGTGATCGAGCTTCACGCTCGCCGCCAGATCCTGAGCGCGCTCCCTGATGAGCTGGTCGTGAAGAAGATGTTCGACGAGCTTGCTCCTCGCTATGTCGGACGCCCGGGTGGCTACACGCGCATTACCAAGCTGGGACGGCGTAAGGGTGATGCAGCGGAGATTGCGCAGATTGCCCTGGTATAACCCGGAGAGCCTACACACAGCGTAGGGGCGACAGCGCTACGACAGAACGTTCGTAGCTTTTTCATGAGATTATTCATGATGGGTCGCCGGCGCAGGCTCGATCAGCAAGGGCGTACCGGGTGCGGAGAAAGTCGCTTTCACTCTATTCAAGAAGCGTACGGAATGTACGAAAAGCTGTACTTTTGAAAATGTATGATTATTGCGTGCGGTATTGAGTATGATGGCACTGACTACCATGGTTTTCAGCGGCAACGCGCGAGCCATGGTCCGACGGTGCAAGGAACACTGGAAGCTGCGGTAACGCAGATCAGTGGCGTACAAACCACGGTAATGGGAGCGGGTCGGACCGATGCTGGCGTTCATGCCAGCGGTCAGGTTATCCACTTCCGTACGGAGTCGCGTCTGACCGTTGAGGTCTGGCGGCGAGCACTGAATGCCGTTTTACCTAGTACTGTCGTGGTCCGCTGGGCGAAAGAGATGCCGGAAGGCTTTCATGCTCGCTTTAGCGCGCAGAGCCGTTCGTATCGCTATACGATCTGGAATGAGCGCTTTCCCACGGCCCTACGCGCGCGCTATGCCTATCACTGTTCACGTGAGTTAGACGTGACCCTGATGGATGATGCGTGTCGCTATTTACTGGGTCGGAAGGATTTTGGAGCGTTTGGACATAGTCCCGACGACTCCAATCCACTCAAGCCAGGACCACATCACTGTATTCGTACAATGTTAGAGGCCCGCTGTTTGCGTGATCATCAGCAAGCAGAACTCATCTATTGTGACTTTACTGCTGATGCCTTTCTCACGGGGCAGGTACGCAGGATGGTTGGCACACTCCTATTGGTAGGACAGCAACGCCTAAGTGTTGCGGAGTTTGCCGAGATTGTGCAGCGGGCGGAGAAAACGCACCCTGGTTCAGCGGCCCCATCGCTTGGGCTGTGTCTGGTACGGGTTGAGTATCCTGAAAAATTTGGAGTTAATGGACAATGAATAAGACATATAGCGCCAAGGCCGCTGATCTGCAACCCACATGGTATGTTATCGATGCCGAGGGACAGGTATTGGGTCGTCTGGCATCGCAGATCGCGCAGATCTTGCGCGGTAAGCATAAACCTACCTTCACACCGAATCTTAACACTGGCGACTGTGTTATCGTCATCAATGCCGATAAGATCGCGGTCACGGGCAAGCGCCTGGATCAGAAGGTCTACTATCGCCACTCACAGTATCCTGGTGGCTTGAAGCAGCAGACGCTGCGCCAGGTAGTCGAGGGCAAACATCCCGAGCGCGCTCTTGAGCACGCGATCCGTGGTATGGTTATGCACAACCGCCTCGGTGCGAAGGTGATGAAGAACCTGAAGATTTATGCTGGCTCAACACATCCACATGAGGCCCAGAAACCCGTGATCTGGGCGGGGGCGGAAGCTCTGTTGAAGCAGCCCGCCGCTGAGAAGTAAAGAAGAGGAGATCCTACCTTGGCTGAAACACCTAAAGGTGAGTACTATTACGGCATGGGTCGGCGCAAGACGGCGGTTGCTCGCGTGCGCCTCTATCCCAACGGTGATGGTAGCATTACAATCAACGGCAAACCTGCTTTTGACTACTTTGGCAAGCGTGAGACACATGTCTCAACGATCATCTCGCCCGTCCGCGAGCTGAACATTGGCAACTACACCATTACCGTGCGTGTAGTCGGCGGTGGCACAGCTGGTCAGGCTGGCGCGATCCGCCATGCCCTGGCTCGCGCCCTGGTTCGCCAGGATGGCGAGAATAAGCCCGCCATGCGTAAAGCTGGTTTCTTGACCCGCGATCCACGCATGAAAGAGCGCAAAAAGCCAGGCCTCAAGCGCGCCCGCAAGGCCCCACAGTACACAAAGCGTTAGTTTCCCCGCGAAACAAGCGTCTTTGGTGGTCCTGTTGGAACCCAAGATTTCAACCCCTGCCGGAACTCTTCTGGCAGGGGTCTTTTTTTATCTGTTTTCGTGGTTCTTTGTGTGCAGCCTTAATAAAGGGGATAGTAGTGAGGGGCCATTAGTTCAAGAGAGAAGCGGGGAAGTTGTAGGCTAACCTACAACTTCCCCGCTTCTCTCTTGAACTAATGGCCTTTTAAGGGCCGTAAGAGGCTTTATTTTTTGTAGACGGGGGTACACCACTGCGCGCTATATTCAGGGTGTTTGCCGCGCACGATATCGAAGTAGAGTTCCTGCAATCTGCGTACAACAGGGCCTACTTTGCCGCTGCCAACCGGGCGGCGGTCGACCGCGATGACGGGGGCGATCTGCGCGCCTGTGCCACAGAGGAGGATTTCGTCGGCGAGGTAGAGTTCTGTGCGGTCCACCGGGCGCTCGCGTGTGGGAATGCCAAGCTCGCGCTCCGCGATCTTGATAACGGTGTCGCGGGTGATGCCCAGGAGAATGTTCTCGGTTGGGGCTGGGGTGACGAGCTCGCCATTAGTGTAGAGGAAGATGTTCTCGGCGCTGCCCTCAGAGACGTTGCCCTCATGTGTGAGCATGATAGCTTCATCGAAGCCGTTTTGCAGGGCCTCGGTCTTGGCGAAGGCCGCGTTGACGTAGCTGCCGCAGATTTTGGCGCGCGCGGGCATGGCGTTGTCATCGATACGGCGCCAGGAGGAGACTCCACAGCGCAGACCCGTGATCTCGACGTAGTTGCCCAGAGGCTCGGATGTGAGGATGTAGTCGTCGCGCAGATCATGCAGCTTGACGCCGATGATTTCATCACCCTTATAGGCGACGGGGCGTAGATAGACGTCCTCATGCTGGCCATTGCGGCGTACCAGTTCCGTGCTCTGCTCGATCAATTGCTCAACACTATAGGGGAGAGACATGCTTAAGATCTTGCAGGAGCGGAGCAGGCGCTCATAGTGCTCGCGCAGGCGGAAGAGATAGAGCTGCTGCTCCTCTTCGTTCCAGTAGCCACGGATGCCTTCAAAGCACCCGGTGCCATACGCGAAGCCATGAGTACGTACGGAGATAATGCCTTTGTCGGCGGGGATAAATTCCCCATTCATAAACAATTCTTTGGCGTTCATGGCGTGGTACTGATAAGAAGCCTCGTTGCTCCCTATCTTCCCTCCTTTTCTGGAATGATTGGTGAGATGAATTGTAGTAGTTATACGATACTCCAGAAACAAGGCTTTGGACAACATTGTCCCAGAATTATAGGATCTTTTTGCCCAGGGCCGAGAGGATAAGCTCAACGGCCAGGCGGGCCGTCGCGTTCTCCCGGTCGAGAATGGAGTTGACTTCTACGACGTCCATAGAGACCATGTGTTTGGAGTCTGAGACCATTTCCATTGCCAGGTGAGCCTCGCGATAGCTGAGACCACCACGGACCGGAGTCCCAACGCCTGGAGCCTCGCGTGGGTCAAGCGAATCCATATCCAGGCTCAAGTGAATGGGTTGATCCTGGCGGCCCGCAATTTCGATGGCCTGGCTCATAATATTGGACATGCCATAGCGGTCGACATCTGACATGGTGTAGACATGGACGCGATGCTTGCGCAGGAGATCTTGTTCGCCTGGATCGAGGTCACGAGCGCCTACGATTACAATGTTCTCTGGATTGAGCTTGGGCGCCCAGCCACCGATATGGGTGAGCCTGGAGTTTCCCTGGCCAACCAGGGCCGCGAGGATCATGCCATGGATATTGCCGGATGGGCTTGTCTCTTCAATATTAAAGTCGCCGTGTGCATCCACCCAGATGATGCCCAGGTTTTTGTGTACATTGGCTACGCCGCTGATTGAACCCAGGGCCATACTATGATCACCGCCCAGGATGAGCGGAAACTGGTCGGATTGGAGGGCGTCAGTGACAACGTTTGCCAGTTCCTCAGAGACTTCGACGATGGGGTCGAGGTATTTGAGTTTGGGGCTCCCAATGGGCCTGCTTTCAGGCTGGGGAACATGTATATTTCCAAAGTCAGAGACTGTATGTCCAAGTGCGCGTAGGTGGTCGTGAAGTCCCGCATAGCGGATGGCGCTGGGGCCGATATCAACACCACGACGGTCTGCGCCAAGATCGATTGGCGCGCCTATAACACGAATATGCATAGAAAAACCTCTTGTTCAACGCTGAACGCTAACTCTTTCCACGTTCCTATGTTCATTATAGACCCCCACTTGAGGTTTGTCTATGAGGGGTAGTTGAGTATATATGTGGGTGTGTTTGGCAGGCATCCGCCTGCCAAACACACCCACATATATACTCAACTACGTGGATAGGTGGTATGGAGCGTGACTTTTGATTACAGATGGGGCTTTTGGATTTGGGTTTAGTTCGCTATACTATGGGGGTTGGAGTATGCTCAGTTATTCTTATTCCGAAACCCAACGTCACTGGCGTGCCTAGCGCTTCGCGCTCAGGGTTTCGGAGAAGTAGTATTTTGCTTTATGGCGAAGAACAATCATTACCTGTAATGTTGTAATAGACGTAGGCTCGCGAAGGCGAGTACATTTTGTGGCTTAAGAAAGTGAGGAGCCTGGATGCATCATCGCACGCTCTCTCAAATGAGCCTTTCTCCTGGTGCCCATAATCAGGTGGCGTCACGAAGGGGGAGGCAGAGAGTCGGAACCCTCTTGCTGCTGCTTTGCACTTTACTACTTATTCTCGTTGCATGCAGCAATGGAAATTCATCAAAATCACCGGGAAATGGTACGCCGAGCCAGTCTGTGGCACAGGTTCTTAAATTCCCTAATGTTGGTACAGAGGATGCTGCCTCGCTCGATCCAGCGCAGGGTCCAGATGAGAATACGGGCCAGGTCATTTCGATGATCTTTAGTGGCCTGGTGGCTCTGGACGCGAATTTGAATGTGGTGCCAGACCAGGCAACCTGGCAGGCGTCCGATGATGGGAAGACCTATACATTCAAGATTCACGATGGCATTCGTTTCTCCGATGGTACGCCTGTAACCGCGCAGTCCTATATCTATACCTGGACGCGTGCGCTGCTACCAGAGATTGCCTCTCCCATTGCCAGTACCTTTGAAGACCAGATCATTGGCTCTGATGAAGTGGCCAGTGGTAAGACGAAGACGCTTAGCGGCCTGAAGGCGCTGGATGATCATACCCTACAGGTTTCACTAAAGACGGCCTCGCCCTATTTTCTCTCGGCACTTACTAATTCCCTCTTTGCTCCGCTTAACCAGAAGGTGATTGAGAAGTATGGTGAGAAAAGCTGGCCGCAGAAAGCCCTGGGCGAGGGAATAGGCGCGGGTCCCTTCATCGCGCAGAGCTGGGATCACAATGTCAAAATGGTCTTTGTGCCAAACAAGTATTACTATGGCAAGAAGACGCGTCTGCAGCAGGTCGAGATGTATTTTGTCAATGACGCCTCGACCGCTTTTAAAGCCTATCGAGCTGGGCAGTATAGCTTTATCTGGAAAGTGTCGCCACAGGATCAGATAACTGCGCGCGGTATCTCTGGTTTCCGCAGTCAGTCGCGTTTACAGACTGACCTGCTCTTCTTTGATAATACCAAGCCGCCGTTTGATCGTCCCGAGGTGCGCCAGGCCTTTGCATATGCGATTGATAAGACGAAACTGGTTAATAACGTACTCAAAAATGCAGCGCTAGCTGCGCCAACCATTATCCCTCCTGGGATGCCTAGCTACCAGCCGGATTATGCGGGCATTCCCTTCGATCCAAATAAGGCTAAATCCCTGATCCAGTCGGTGTATCCTGATATTACGAAGGTTCCGACGATTACGTTCTCTTACCCCAATTCGCAGGTGTCTTCGGCTGAGGCTGCGGCGCTGCAAAATATGTGGCAGAGCGCGCTTGGCATCCAGGTAAAACTGCGCTCGGTCGAGGTCACTGCCTATAATGATGAGACGGCGAAGAAGCAGATCCAGTTTGGCTTTACCCAGTGGGGCGCAGATTTCCCCGATCCTTATGACTGGCTGTATCTGAACCTGTTGTCGTCGGCGGCCAATAACAATGGCCAGTGGAAGAACACTGAATTTGACGCCACGGTGCAGACCGCTGAGACCAAGACGGGGGATGAGCGTATCTCTCTCTACAACAAAGCGGAGCAGATCGCGATTACCGATGTTGGCTGGCTGCCCCTGGATCATGCCTCGCTGGCCGCGATTATCCCACCAACCTTGCACGGCGTAACCCTGAATGCGAACGGCCTGTACTTTGGTAACTGGTCCAATGTCTACCTGATACAGAAATAGAGAAGAGAGTTATGGGTGTGGTGGGTGCAGGCGACCTGCGCCCACCACACCCATAACTCTCTTCTCTATTTCTAAAGTGGGCTTGGAAGCTCGCTAGAGGCCAGGCGAACTCTGCAATATATTGTAGGATTGATGGCCTTTTTTCTTGAAGGTCGCATTGACTGGTGCTATACTGAGGGCATATTCACATGCACATTTTCCCGGCCAGCAATGGGCGGACTTTTCTAATAACCCTTTAAAGAGATAAAGGCTTAAATATTCATAGGTTTCACTTCTATGATTTATTACAATGTGTGTCAGGTATCTTTTCTCTTTTCGAAGCAAAGATGCTTCACATGCGATGACGCAACACAGTCGAATGATCGACTCATACCAAGGAGGATCTAAACGTTATGGTTATTGAGATGGTCAATCCATACGATGTAGCAGTTCATCAGTTTGATGAGGCGGCGGAGCGTCTGGGACTTTCGCAGGCTATGCGCGCTATTTTACGCAAGCCCAAGCGTGAACTGATTGTAAATTTTCCTGTACGCATGGATAACGGTGATGTTGAGATGTTTACCGGTTATCGCGTTCAGCATAATATTAACCGTGGACCAGCCAAAGGCGGTATTCGCTATAGCCCGGCGGTCTCCCTCGACGAGGTGCGTGCCCTGGCTATGTGGATGACCTGGAAGTGCGCGGTCGTCGATATTCCCTTTGGTGGTGCGAAGGGTGGAGTCATCTGCGACCCCCACTTGATGTCGAGCGCCGAACTTGAGCGCATGACACGACGCTATACAACTGAGATCTCTCTCCTGATAGGCCCCGATAGCGATATTCCCGCGCCAGATATGAATACTAATCCCCAGATTATGGGCTGGATTATGGACACCTATTCCATGCACCGTGGCTACTCGGTTCCAGCGGTAACGACTGGTAAGCCCCTGGCGATTGGCGGGAGCGAGGGACGCCTGGAGGCCACGGCGCGTGGTGTACAGGTGGTGACACGCGAGGCCATTCGTGATAAAGGTTGGCAGCCAGAAAATTGCTCAGTCGTCGTGCAGGGCTTTGGTAACGTTGGTGGTATCGCCGCGCGCCTGTTGCATGAAATGGGCTGTAAGGTGGTTGGTATCAGCGATATCTCTGGTGGACTGTATAACCCCAATGGCATTAATGTTCCGGCGGCGATGCGCCACTCACGCCGCAATGGCAGCTTGAAGGGCTATGCCGAGGCCGACGCCGTAAGCAATACTGAGTTGCTGGAGCTGCCCTGCGACATCCTTATTCCCGCGGCACTAGAGAACCAGCTTACTGAGCGCAACGCTCCTCGCATTAAGGCGCGCCTGATCGTTGAGGCCGCCAATGGTCCTACCACCAATGAGGCGGATGCGATCCTCAATGATATGGGAGTCACGCTCATCCCTGATATTCTGGCGAACGCGGGCGGTGTGACGGTTAGTTACTTTGAATGGGTACAGGACTTGCAGCGTTTCTTCTGGGCGGAGGACGAGATCAACAATCGCCTGGAGATGATTATGAAGCGCTCGTACAAGGCGGTCAAAGCTAAAGCCGATGAGCAAGAGGTGAATATGCGTATGGGGGCCTATCTACTGGCTGTTGCGCGTGTCGCCGAAGCGACCGAGATTCGCGGCGTTTATCCCTGATCTCAGAGGTTAAAGGCAAAAGAAAAGAGGGTGGCGGAGCAAGTTCCGCCGCCCTCTTTTCTTTTGCCTCTACAGGGGTTCGATGTCGAGTAATTTGAGGCGTGTGCTGGGACCAATGCTGTCCTCGTAGACTTCCAGGTGGAAGATGATGTTGACCTGAGTGACCTCGCGCAGGCTCTCGAAATGCGCGGCACCGCGTACAAAGGTGCCTTGCAGTTGTGTGCGAGCGCCTTTTTGCTCCAGGCGCAGGCTCAAATTCTGCTTCTCGCGTCCCGAGAGCCACTTGCTTTTAATGGTCAGGTGCTTCATCTTGAAGACTGGCTCGGGATTGCCCGCGCCGAAGGGGGCCAGTTGATGAATCTCTTTATACAACTCGTGATTGAGGTCCTGGAGATGCAGGTGGTTGAACTCCAGGTCGATCATACGGGGTGGGAGCGGAATCTCCTCGCTCTCCTGGGTACTCTCGACAACCAGGCCAGTTTGATCGGGGAGTTGAGTGCCCTCAATCTGCGCGGGAACGCTTGCTCCACCATTCTCCTTCCAGGCGATCAGGTGCTGGTGTAGCTTCTCAATAGAAGCCTGCTGGAGGGTGAAGCCCGCGGCCTGGGCATGGCCGCCATAGCGCTCAAAGGTGCCATCGAAGCCGCGCAGGGCCTCGATGATATTGAAATCTTTAGGGCTGCGGGCTGAGCCACGGCTGAGACTGGTCGCGTGATTATCGCTCAAGACCAGGACGGGTTTCTGTACCTCTTCGGCGAGTTTGCCTGCCACCAGGCCAATGATGCCTTCGTGCCAGTCCTCACCTCGCACCAGGATCACGGGAAGCTCGGACTGGGTCTGGGCCTGGGTACGCACGTTTCGCATCAGCTCCTCGGTCTCTTGTTGGCGCCCTTGATTCAGACTGTCCAGTTCAGCAGCGATGCGTGTGGCCTCGTGTGTGTCGTCGGTCGTGAGGAGATCAAAGGCGATGCTGGCCTCTTTCATGCGCCCGGCGGCGTTGATGCGTGGCGCGATGGCGAAGGCAATATCGCGTTCGCGAATATGACCCATCTGGAGGGTAGAGCGCCGAACCAGTTCGAGCAGGCCGGGCTTCTGAGTACGATTGAGTTTGTGCAGGCCCAGGCGCGTGAGGGTATGATTCTCACCGAGCAAGGGAGCGATGTCGGCGACGGTACCAATCGCGACCAGGTCAAGCAGGTCTTGCGCATCCTCTACAGGGTGCCTATATGCCCGGTAGAGGGCCTGTACCAGTTTGAAGGCTATCCCAGCCCCGCAGAGGTAACGCTCGCCGTATTCGCAGTCTGGGCGCCAGGGATTGACCATGGCATAGGCGCGAGGCAATTCTTCGGGTGGGCGGTGGTGATCGGTAATAATGACATCGATGCCCAGCGTACGCGCATACTCCACTTGCTCTACATCCGAGCTAGCGCAATCGGTAGTAATGATAAGCATGGTGCCGCGTGCTTTAAGCATATCCAGGGCGTGGAGGTTGAGTCCACAGCCATCATTGAGGCGGTGAGGAATATGAAAGCTGAGTGGCGCCTCAGGATGTTTGAGAGTGCGCAGCGCGCGGTAGAGGAGCGCTGAGGAGGTTACGCCATCGGCGTCGTAGTCGCCATAGACCGTGATATGCTCGCGCTCCGCCAGGGCCTGCTGAATACGTGTTACAGCTCGGTCCATGTTGATCAGCTTGCTAGGATCGAGCAGGTTCTCATAGCGTGCCTCCAGGAAGGAGCGCATTCTGGATGTTTCTTCTATGCCGCGATTATAGAGCAGTTGAGCGCGAATACGTTCATATTGTGTACGTGTGCCGAGTTGTTTAAATTGTTCTGCGCTTAGCTGGGGAAAGACATCCCAGGTGGAAGAGGAAAAATTTGCCGATGATGCCATAGTGTCGCCTCCCTTTCAGTTAGTCTGGCAGCAGGCGGAGAAAGACCTCGTTGCCAAGGAGGCGTCCGCGCTGGCTCAGGCGCAGCCAGTCGCCTACCTGTTCCAGTAGTCCCGCTTCGTCAACGATGTGCAGGCGATCCCCCACGAACTGGGCGAAAGGCTGGGCGAAGCGGCGTTCAAAGGTAGGCAGGTGCAGACCCATCGCGGTCCGCAGTCCCAGGAAAGCTGTTTCAGACATCGCCTGAGCCTGATCTACCTCCTCGCTCTCGCTCTCTATGACGGGGATCTCATCGCGCTTGAGCCTTTTGATATATGCCTGCGGATCGCGCTCGTCGGTATAGCGTTTCTTGCCAAAGAAGGAAGAGGCGCCAGCGCCCATGCCGATGTAGGGCAGATTCTGCCAGTAGGTCAGGTTATGGCGGCTATGGTGACCAGGGAGCGCCCAGTTAGAGATTTCGTAGTTGATATAGCCCGCGGCGCGCAGGCGCTCGTCGGCGTATTCATACATGTCCGCGCACAGGTCTTCGTCGCCCGGGGTGATGCGTTTCTCCGCGACCCACTGGTGGAAGGGGGTGCCCTCTTCGATGATAAGCGAGTAGAGGGAGAAATGCTCTGGATGCAGGTCGAGGGCGCGGTCAAGCGTTTCGCGCCAGTGTTGCATGGTCTGGTCGGGCAGGCCGAACATAAAGTCCAGGTTGATGGAGGTAAAGCCCGCGGCGCGCGCGAACTGGACAGCCTGGGTAATCTCGTCTGGATTATGGATGCGTCCCAGCTTCTGCAAGAGCGCGGCGTCATAGCTCTGGGCGCCCATGCTCAGGCGATTGATGCCTGCCTCGCGGATGCCGGCAAGTTGCTCCTGGGAGAGGGTACCTGGATTGGCCTCCAGTGTGATCTCTGCCTCTGGGTCAAGCGCGAAAGCCTGGCGGCAGGTGTCGAGCAGGCGCGTAATCTGAGCGACAGTTAATAAGCTGGGGGTGCCTCCGCCAAAGAAGATGGTGCGTGAGCGACGTGGAGTGCCATCAGGATGTCTTGCTTGCAGACCCGTCAGTTCTATTTCGTGCAGGAGTGCCCGCACATAGGGTTCGCGCAGGGGGAGGATACCGGCGTAGGTATTAAAGTCGCAGTAGTAGCAGCGTGTATGGCAAAAGGGGATATGAAGATAGAGCGAGGCTGTCTCCAGGAGATCTTCAATGGGTTCGGTCCGTAGAAGCTCCTGGGGGAGGGGATCTCTCTGTTGGGTTGTAGCGGGTGCAAAGCTGGTCATAGTGAAAAGCTCATCCTCAACTGGCTTAGATAGCGCGAAGGGTCGACCATCCATGGTGTCTGGTCGACCCAGGCTCGTGCGGGTACGCTATGAGCGCCTGCACGAGCGCGAGAACAGTGTATAAAACTATTGGCCGCTTGTGGGATCCTGCCCAGGCAGGCCGCTGGGCAGGCCAGTGCCTGAACCATCCTGGTTCTGCTGTGCAGGCGGCGAAACAGGAACGCTAGAGGGCAGATTTGACGCATCGAGAATCGTATCGATATCGGTGGCCGTAATCTTCGAGCCGAGAAGCGCTTTCTGCTTCACAAGCCAGAGGTCTAAGGCGCTGCCCTTGAGCGATTGCAGCTTGGCGCTATCGACGGCACGTGACTGCTGGATCCCTGTAATCTGCACGATGTGGAAGGTGCCCGCATCGGAGATGATAGGACTGAGCTCATTGACTTTGCGCTGTGAAGCGAAGAGCCAGTTATCGACGACGCCCCCGACTTTTTGTGCGTAGTCTAGTGAGTACTGGCCGTTGACCAGCCAGCCGAAGTCGCCACCCTTGGTATTGGTGTTGACGTCCTTGGACATATCTTTCGCCACTTTTGCGAAATCATCGCCCTTATGCAGGCGATCGAGGGCCTTCTGAGCATCGGCCTGGGTATCCAGGGTCATACCGCGTGCCTGGACCTGGTAGGCGGGAGTGGTGTACTGTCCGGCCAGGTATTTCTGCATATTATCGCGGCGGACCTTGATGGTGATCATATCGTGGATATCCTGATCGCTGACATTGTCGCTGCTCAGGAATTGCGAGTAGCCGCCATTGGAAGACGCAGTATCGGCCTTGAAGGCATTGAAAGCCTGAGTAATGGTGTTGGGTGCTGGATCGATCTGGGTGCGTACATTCGCGCCCTGATTGGCCTCCCATTGGCGAATCATGGCGTCTTGCTGGAGCCAGTCGGAGCTATCATTGGCGACCTGCGACTGGGTATAGAGCTGCTTCGCGTTGGGGATCTGGTTTTGCAGGATATCGTTGGACTGGGCATCCAGAGTATCTTTTTTCGTCTGTGTATCCTTCACCTTGGCCTGAGCGTCGGTGACCTGCTTGGTCAAGGCATCATGCTGGTCCTTCTGGTCGGCGGGCAGGGCCTTGATCTGCTTATTAAGGTCATCGATCTGTTTATTGGTCGAGTCGATGGTCTTTTGCAGATCTGATGATTGCTTGGTGAGGGAATCGCCCTGTTTGGTGAGATTATTGATGCTATTCAGGCGCATCTGGGCCTGAAGTGCGGCCATCTTGCGGAAGTTCGCCAGCGGGATATTCTCACCATTAACGGAGGTGATGGTGTGATTAGGAATGATAACGTTGATATTGACCCATGAAAAGACGACTGTGCCCACGATGGTGAGGGCGATGAGAGCGGCAAGGACCCAAATAGCACGACGTTGTAGGCGTGTTTTTTCGGTGCGAGAAAGGTGGCCTCCCCAACCAAAAATTAAGGGTGTTCTATCGCGCCGGGCCTCGACATGAGCTGTCTGTTTCGCGTATTTGCGGCTTCTTGCAGGGCGCGTGTTTTTTGTTTTCTCGGGGCGACGCGCTGTTTGACTGTTCATCAAAACCTCCAGTGAGGAAATCCAGCGGATATCCAGAACTGAACTACGAGGGAGAACTGGGAGTAAGGGATGAAGTTGGAAATTTACACATGGGCCTCTCCCGTAAGAGGAAAGGCCCAAATGGTTACCACTGTTTACATTCCGCGAATGTGCTCGGCGGTATAAGGAAGCAAGGCCATATAGCGGGCTTGCTTGATCGCTGTGCTCAAACCGCGCTGATGCTTGGCGCAGGTGCCGGTTTTGCGGCGCGGCTCGATCTTACCACGATCCGAGATGTAGCGCTTCATGAAGCGGCTGGCATCTTTATAGTCGATCTCACGAACATGATCGTGGCAGAACTGGCAAATTTTGCGGCGAGAGCCACGCTCTCCGCGTCCGCCCTCGCGTCGTGGGCGAGGGGCGGAGGTAGAATCAGTACGTCTCTGCACTGATAGTCTCCTTCTATCTGACTAGAAGGGATGATCGCCTAAGTCTCCCAGGTCGTCGTCGAAGTTTCCTCCGCCAACACCAGCAGGGGCACCCTCGGGCTGTTGATTTTTGGGTGTGAGCATTTCCATGTCTGTTAACGTAACATCGATAGACACTCGTTCAACGCCGGACTTGTCCATGTATTTACGCTGGACAAGACGACCCTCAACATAGACTTTAGAGCCTTTATGAAGGTATTGACTACAACGTTCAGCGAGTTGACGCCAAGCAGTAACATTATACCAGTCAGTTTCGCGCTCACGTTCACCGCCGCTACTGCGTGCGGGACGACTGACCGCCAGGCTGAACTTGGTGATAGCGGTGCCATCTTGAAGGTAGCTCATCTCCGGGTCGCGACCCAGGTTTCCAATCAACAAAATTTTGTTCATGTCTCAAACAAATCCTTTCGCCCGTAAAACTGCCCTGACCTATGATTGAGAGTTAGAACGAACATGCCCTGACATGTGACAACTAAGCCTCAACAGACTCCTCAGAGCTGGGGGGGACGGGTCCCTCCTCGGATGCAGTAGCGGGGCTGCTCTCAGTGCTGGCCTCGGCAGTAGCGACCTCGGGGGTCTCTTCCTGCTCGCTGGTCGGCGCCTCACCCTCGCTGGCGGGAGCAGCAGCGGCGGCGGCAGCTTCGGCTGCACGTGCCTCGCGGGCCTCACGATCCTCGCGCTCCTTCTGCACTGCTTTGGGGTCACGTTTCTTGGTCATATAACGAAGGACAGACTCCGAAACCTTGAGCGTACGCTCGATTTCGGCTACCGTCTCCGGGGTCAGGATCATATCAATGAATACATAAATGCCGTCGCGGTGTCGCTCGATAGGATAAGCGAGACGCCGACGTCCCCAATTATTCACCTTTACAATCTGACCGCCATAATTTGCGACGATCTGTTCGACACGATCCAGAATGGCGCGTGTCTCCTCTTCGCTGACTTCGGGGTTGAGAATGAAAGCCAGTTCATAATCTCTTCTCACGAAGCCCCCTCCTTCCTGTGGGTTCGACCCTGGTCAGGTATTTTTTCTGCCAGGGCTAGGTGGAGCATCAATTCCAGTTGAACGATGCAAGTGACAGATGCCGCGCACGAATTGGCGGCTTATAACAAATTGTCCCACGCTCAAGCGTGGGAGCGACATCCACTGCCATCACGACGGGTATCTGTAGGTAACAGGTACCAGCAGCGGCTATTGTGGGCATCAGTACCACGCTATTATAACATTGTTCATTCTAACTGACAATAGAGTCGGGCAAGTGACTCTTTGTATCTACCTATTCTTTTTATACACCCTAAATCTGGCAAAGCGGAAAGAAAAGTGGGGAGTTTTTGGCGTTTATTTCCAATGTACGCCAAATTCATGTTTTGGGTTTGTGTGCTCTGATCAGTACTTTTTATATGGTAAGGATTGGCTATGTCACAGCGAGCGCCCCATAGAGGGATGACTTCAACTTATACACAAGAGCGTGAGTTTATTGAGTCGTTGCCTACTACTCCTGGTATAACGCGTATGCGCAGGTATGCTCAGGCTCTGCTAAAGGGGGAGCGTCCTCCTGGCTTTGGGCGCTGGCTTTTGAGCTTGTATGGCCTGGGTGCTGGATTGGGCCTCTGCCTGGTCGCGCTCTACCCATCCTGGCTTCGTCTGGGCTTTGCGCCTATGCAGGCTAGCCTGGCTACGCTCTGGCCCTGGCTGTCTGGCATCTATCACCTTTTGGAGGAGAAGCTCCCACTAGATGCTGGCTGGTGGCAGGGGCTGATGTTCTTGCTCGCACTGCTGGTACAGGCGCTGCTCTGGCGTTGGGGCGTGCGAGCGGCACGCTACCAGGATCGTGCTGCTCAAGGTATTCTGCTTGGTAGCATCGTTGGTTGGGCTGCCCTCTTTGTCGTGCTGATGCTCTTTGCACCGCTGGGCAGTAGCCTCCTGGCCAGCGATATCTTACATTCAAGTTTATATGGGCGCTTGATAGTTCTTTACGCGGTAAATCCTTACCTTGTGAGCCCACAGATGTTTCCTCAAGATGTGGCTGTCATGGCGCTAGGGGGGCATCTCACCCCTGCCGCAGCATATGGCCCGGCATGGCTAGATATAAACTTACTACTCACACTGGTGGCGCGGGAGCATGTGGGATGGCAGGTGCTGGGTTTGCGCTTGCTTGGGAGCGTGGCTTACTTCTTGACGATAGCTCTGCTCTGGCAGTTGACGAAGCACCAGAAGCCAGAATGGCGGATTTCGGCCGTGCTACTATATGCCTGGAATCCCCTGGTACTGGCACTGGGTATCGCGCAGATGCATGTGGAGACCGTGGTAATTTGCCTGCTATGCGTCGTGCTCTGGTGCTGGTTGCGCGGGGCTTTGCTGGTTGGCTGGCTCTTTCTACTGCTGGCAATGCTGATGTATCCTCCCTGTGTCGTACTGCTCCCGCTCTGTGCAGGCTTCTTTATCCGGGAGAACGCGCTACGGCATGCCTCGCGCTGGCGACGTCTTGGGCAGTGGACTCTGTTGTGTGTGCTGAGCTTTTTTGCGCTGGGGCTTACCTATCTGCCGTATTGGCAAGGTTGGGGAGGAGGGGGTCTGCTCCAGCAGGGGCAGATGATCTTCTGGTCGCCAGAGGCGCGTGCTTCATTGGAGGCGGGCCTGCTTGCACTTATCAGGGGCCATCCTGGCTGGGTTACAGATATGTGGCAACCTTCGTGGTGGGTGGTGGGTGAGCTAGTAGTAATGGCGTGCTTTCTTGGCTTTAGCCTCTGGCTGGCTCAGACGCTAGAACTACTCGCTTTTTGTGCGGCCTGGTTGCTATTATTGCTGGCTTATCTGCATCCAGTATATCGACCAGCAAGTTTGTTGCTGCCTCTGGCGTTATTGCTGTGTACTGGGAGTTGGCGTAGCCTGGCCTTACTCTTCCTGCTCCAGATTGGCGCGCTTGCCACGTATGACTATGGGCTACAGCAGCCCGGTTGGGAACTGGCTGGCTTGCTGGGTATCTGCCTCCCGTTTCTGCTCTGGGGATGGGGACTCTGTATATGTGCAGCCTGGCGTATGGCACGCGCGCGTAGTGTTCCCGAGGAGCCGGTCAAGCCTCGGCGTGGGCTAAGCCGCTTTAGCAGCCGCCTTTCGCGCCCTGGCTGGCTCTCCAGGCCCTCTCTGCGCGGCTTCAAAAGAAATATACCTTAAAGGGAAGGCTGCATATTGCGAAGAGAGAGCCAGTTATGCTATAATCGTTCACGCAAGCGGGGAATATCTCTTGAAAAAGGCTTCTCTGCGCCTTTGATGGAGTGCTTATTGCTTGAAAGGGCTGAAAAATTTAGCATTCAAGCATTGCGGGATACGTTATAGTACCGCCCTCTTCTGATGTAGGTGCCTTCGATCCTCACGCTGTTGGCTGTTCTTGATATGAGAGCATGAGACTACAGAGAGAAAAGATTGATGCGCTGCGTTAGCAATTGAGCGGCTGTTTTTGTGTGGGAAACACAGGCAGCCATGAGGATTGTGAAGAGGTATGGCTGCATAGAAAGCAGTTGCTCTCATTTATTGTCTACCCCGCCAGAAATGGAAAGAAGAGTCATGAAGCAGAAACTGAAGACACACAAAGCCATGGCCAAGCGGGTCCAGGTGACCGGCTCTGGCAAGTTCATGCGTCGTAAAGTGGCCATCAACCACCTGCGCACCAACAAGTCCTCCCATTTCACCCAATCGGCCGACAAGAAGTTCCAGCTCGCGACAGCCGATACACGTCGTCTGAAGCGCTTGCTGCCTTACGCCTTCTAGTTGTTAAGATTCGAAACGGAGGATTCTAAAGAACTATGCCAAGAGTAAAACGTGGCGTACCTGCCCACAAGAAGCATAAAAAACTTTTACAATTTGCGGAAGGCCACCGTGGTACACGCAAGCGCTTATTCCGCCCGGCGCATGAATCAGTCATGCGTTCAATGGCTTACATGTATCGCGACCGCCGTAACCGCAAGCGCGATATGCGTAGCCTCTGGATCACACGTATCAACGCCGCCGCGCGTATGCATGGAATTTCTTATAGCACTTTGATGCACGCCATTCATGTTGCCAACATCGACGTTGACCGCAAGATTCTTGCTGAGATGGCCGTCAATGACATGGACGCCTTTAGCGCTGTGGTGAAGGCCGCGCTCGCGGCTGTTGAAGCCGCCAAGTAAGATTGTAGCAGGAGCGCAAAAGAATGCGCCGGAACCAGCATGCTGGTTCCGGCGCATTCTTTTGCGCTCCTGCTACAGAGGGAAAAACATAACATTGATTAGTAGTACAGCTAATCCGCGTGTGAGTAAGCTACAGCGTTTGCATACCACGCGTGGGCGTAAAAAGAGTGGCCAGTGCCTTTTAGAGGGACCACACCTCTTGCTGGCGCTGCTGGACGCGGGGATGATTCCGCTGGAGATATACTACCAGCCGGAGGTCATGCAGCGCCAGGCTGAGACGCGACTCTTACTTGAGCGGGTGAAAAACGCCGAATTGGGCGAGCAGCGGCTCTTTGACGTCAGTGAGCGGGTAATGGAAGCCATTAGCGACGTGCAGACCTCTCAGGGAATTGTGTGTGTCATGGACCTGGCGGCCTTTGAGGCCGCGACCGTGACCCGGCGACGTGCACCCGCATCGCGTCCCGCGCTCCTGATTCTGGACGACCTGGCTGATCCAGGCAATATGGGGACCATTATGCGTACCGCCCTGGCCGCTGATGTTGAGCGTGTGCTTCTGACACCCAACTGTGTCGATTGTTTTAACCCCAAGGTGATTCGTTCTGCTGCTGGCGCTCATCTCTTCTTGCCTGTTGAGAGCAATGTCAACTGGGATGAGATTCAGGAGCGCGTGCGGGCACATTGCCAGGAGCGGGTATTGATGGCAGAGGCACACAGCCCCAATGTGTACTTCGACCTCGATCTCGTGGCGCCTTTTGCGCTCATCATCGGAAACGAGGCGCATGGTCCTTCGCAGGCCGCGCGTGCCCTGGCAACCATCCCTGTAGCTATCCCCCAGGCGGCTGGCATTGAGTCGCTCAACGCCGCAATGGCTGCGGGCATTCTGCTCTATGAGGCGGTACGCCAACGTTCTGTAGCTTGCAGATAGTCCAAGCGAGCTTGGATCCTACAGCTGGTAGACGAAAAAGAGGACGCTGTCATTTGTGACAGCGTCCTCTTTTTCGCTTGTTGATTACCAGTTCGAATTTTGCGGCTTCTGTGGATAGCCTCGGCTGCCATTGCTATTGTTATTGCCATTGTAGTCGCCACCGTTATTGTACGGCTGCCCGTTTTGCTGGGGAGCATTCAAGCGAGGTGGATTATTGCTGGTTGGTGGCCGCCCTGCATTCCACCTTCTGCTGTTGGCCTGAGCTTCGATCGGGAACTGGGGCGAGAACTGATTAAAATCACCGTAGCCATTATCGAAGCCGTGATTATCTGAATTTGGCGAATAGGCTGGCATGGCGGTTGATGAGACAGTGCGGAACGTGTTTGTCATGGGGACTCCAGGATTGTTTCCATCGTCGACCGAGATGCGAGCGTTGCTATTAGGGGCGAGATAGCCTTCATTTTCGCGTAGCTTAAAGGCTTCCACCGAGGCGCGTAGCTGTTCAACCAGGCGTGCCAGGCGCTCCATGTTCTCGGAGGCATCGCGTGTGCTCGCGTTGCTCTGATGCGTCGACTCCGAGACGGCATGCATCAGATTTACGACGGAGCCAGTTGATGTGAGCTGTTCAACGGCTAGCTGGTTGATGCCATCAATTTCACGGGCCTGGTTTTCAATGGCGGCGAAGATCGAACCCAGGGAGATACCGGCCTGCTGCGTCAATTGTGCTCCACCAGCCGTCTCGCGCTGCGTATCTTGCATGGAGACTGCTACCGCGCCAATGTCTTCACGAATGCTGCGTACCAGGCGGTTAATAAAGCCTGCCTGCTCCTTTGAGCGTTCGGCCAGGCGGCGGATGTCGGCGGCAACGGCGCCAAAGCCCTTACCGTTCTCACCAGCCATGGCGGCCTGGATGGCGGCGTCGAGCGCGAGTCGATTTGTCTGGTGGGCGATGCTGGAGATAACTTCAGCAATTTCATTGATTTCGCGTGAGCGGTCACCCAGGTTCTGGACTTTACTCGCAGTGGTCTGTACGTTTTCGTTGATGCGTCCCATGCCTTCGATGGCTTGATACACCGAGTTACGACCGGCGCGGGCATCGGTACGCGCCTGATTCGCTACTTCCAGGAGTACTTGAGAACGGCTGGCGACCTGGCGGCTGGAGGATGCGAGTTGTTCGACCACGGCCTCGGCTTCACCGATCTGGCCGATCTGAATGTCGCCGGTCTCTACCAACTGCGTCATACGGTCGAGGGTAGAGGTAGCCGATTTTTCAACCTCGCCTGCCACCATCTTGACGCGTACGACCAGACTACCTAGCTCTTCAACCATATAGTTGAAGGAGTCGGCCAGCACACCCAGAGCGTCCGCGGTGACCTCAGCCTGAACGCGCAGGTCACCTTCACCAACACCACTGACCTCACTCACCAGCTTTTCAACTTGTCCTTGTAGAACGTCGCGCTGCGATTGTGTCTCTTGAATCAGGCGAACGATGTTATCGAGCATATTATTCATGGAGGTGGCGACGGTGTAGATCTCGTCGCGTCCATCGATATTAGCGCGTGCGTTTGTCTCGCCGCGGGCGATACGCTTAGTCAGGTTAGCGAGGTCGCGCAGGGGATCAGTAATGGTGCGGTTGACGACGTAACCGATAACGATGATGATGGTGATAGTAAACAGGAAGGAGATGGTGGTCGCGCTGATAAGGGTATTGTTCAGGGACGCTCCGGGATCGGCCACAATGTTGCTTATCTCGGTCGCGTAGACATCAACGAAGCCCCAGCGGTCGGAGAGCTCTTTATATTTGCTATCTAACGTTTGGAGATCGTTCAGGATAGCAGTTTTGTCGCCATTTGGCATATCGTGGTTATCCAGCCTCTGTTCTGCCGCGTAGTATTGACGCCAGGTGGTGCTTGTTAGCAGGTTAAGGGTCTGCGTCTGAACATGTGGAATATTGGTGTCGGCTGAATCAGCGGTGACGGCGTCGAGAATACCCTTCATCTTAGGGGAATCTTGAAGCGAATACTTGTCCTTAAATTGGCTGAGGTTGCGATCAATCTCACTGGCCTGGGCATCGAGGTTCTGGACAAAGTTCGTCAGGCGATCACCATTGGAGAGGTTAGACCGAATCAAGTCTGGCTGATCGCGCAAGAGGCGAATCTCCGATTTGATATACGCGCTATCCTCGATCATGTTTGTCGCGTAGCGCAGTTGGGCACTACGACCGTTGATCGTATTTGTGAAGACAAATCCAAGGATGATGATGATAAGGCCAGGAACGACTGCCGCCAAAAGAAAGGCGTAGAAGAGGCGGCGAAAGATTGGAATATTCGCAATAGACTTAAACATTGTACGCGTGTCCTCCGCAGGCGGCAGGGTGATGATTTTATGAATTGTGGACTACAAGGCACATTGCTGAGTGGTGAGTTTCAGATTTGAAAGGGCTACATTGGAGTGTAGCGTACTTTATAGTGAAAAGAAATACTCTTCCAAAAGAATGGCCTTTTTTTCCTAGTCGTCGATGTTTATGGCATGTTATACTGTGTCAAGGAAAAATACCTGAAGTCGAAGGAGCCTTCATATGCATGCCAACTCTCTTGATCTCTGGCCATTTCGTAAAGTTTTGATCGTGAACCGCGGGGAGATAGCGCTGCGCATCATTCGTGCTTGTCGCGAGCTAGGCTTGCGCAGTGTTGCTGTCTACAGTGATGCGGATCGCGATGCCCTGCACGTACGTATGGCCGACGAGGCGTATCATATAGGACCTGCCCAGGCGTCACAGAGCTATCTACATATTCCAACGTTGTTAGAAGTCGCGAAGCAATCAGGCGCCCAGGCGGTTCATCCCGGTTATGGCTTTCTGGCGGAGAACGCCGAGTTCGTGCGTGCCTGCCAGCAGGCAGGACTGATTTTTGTGGGCCCTCCCGTTGAGGCACAGCTTGCGATGGGTGAGAAGACCGCGGCTCGCCGCACTGCCCAGGCAGCGGGAGTTCCCATTGTTCCTGGCGCGATGGCAGATGTAGAGGATGACCAGGTGGCGCTGGAGATTGCCGAGGAACTGGGATATCCTATTCTGCTGAAAGCCGCGGCGGGTGGTGGTGGCAAGGGTATTCGCCTGGTACGTGAGGCCAGGGATCTCTCATCCTCGTTACGGACGGCACGCAGCGAGGCTCAGAGCGCCTTTGGCGATGGACGCGTCTACCTTGAGAAGGCTATTACGCCCGCGCGCCATATCGAGGTGCAGTTTATCGTTGATACGCATGGTAATGCGGTTCACCTGGGAGAGCGCGAGTGTAGTATTCAGCGTCGCCACCAGAAGCTGATTGAAGAGTGCCCCTCGCCTATTGTCGATGAAGAATTGCGCGAGCGTATGACCTCGGCGGCGCTAAATTTGATTCGCTCTATTGGCTATGTTAACGCTGGCACGGCGGAGTTCCTGGTTGGACCAGATGGTAATTTCTATTTCCTGGAGGTCAATGCGCGTATCCAGGTCGAGCATCCTGTCACAGAATGGTGCACAGGAGTTGACCTTGTCCAGGAACAGTTCCGCGTGGCCGCGGGCCTACCCCTCTCCTTTACCCAGGAGGATATCGTCTTGCGGGGGTCTGCGATTGAGTGTCGCATCTCGGCGGAAGATCCCGAGAACCGCTTCCTGCCTGCCACTGGAACTGTAAGCGCGTTGCAGGAGCCAGGCGGACCGGGTGTGCGGGTTGAGAGTAGCCTCTATGCGGGCTTGCAGGTGCCACTGTATTATGATCCGCTGCTTTCCAAGCTGGTTGTCTGGGGCAAGGATCGAGAGCAGGCCATCGCGCGTATGCGCCGCGCCCTGGCTGAATACCAGGTGGTGGGAGTGCGCACTACGTTGCCCTTTGCGCGCTGGCTGATGGAGCAACCGCGTTTTCTCGCAGGCGATATGTCGACAGACTTTATCGCCCAAGAGTGGGATGGGCATAAGGCGCAGACTTTCGAGGAGCAGGATGCTCAGGAAGAGCCATCGCTTGAGCAGGTCGCCGCGCTTGCCGCCAGCCTGCTAATGGATGCGAGTATCAAGGAAAAGCAGCTTCGGACGCAGCCCCAGGAAGATGGAGCAGGCGGACATAGCCGCTGGCGCGAGCGAGGCTGGAGAGAAGCCGTCTGGCGTGTATAGGTAGATATATTGGGTTGAAATCATTGATTCCAGCCCAATATATTTTTTATTCTTCGACGGGATGGGGAAGTTCAAAGGTGGGAGGCTCCTGGCCCTGGCGTGCGGCGGCGGCAGCCTTGAGGCGTTCGACGGCCTCATAGGGGACATAGCGACCACCCAGAGGGGTGGGATGGATGCCAGGCCCATGAAAATCTGAGCCTCCGGTTGGGATGAGGCCATAGATTTTCGCTAACTGGAGCAGGGTTGTCTCCTGTTCTGTGGAGTAGTAGCCGTAGTAGGTCTCCAGCCCCACGAGTCCTGCCTTGCAGAGATCTGGCAGCCATTCTTGCAGGCGAACGACCCCTGGATGATCATAGGGATGCGCCACGACGGGCAGGCCGTTGGCGCTGGCAATCAGGCGAACGGCGTCTATTGGTGCCAGCTTATAGCGCGGTACGTAGCCGACCTGACCGTTGCCAATATATTTCTCGAAGGCCTCAGGGATGCTCTGGACATAGCCTGCTTCAAGCAAGGCTCGCGCGACGTGGGGGCGCCCGACCGATCCCCGGGCAATTTCGCGCACCTGCTCCCAGGTGATATGGATGCCAGCCTCATTCAACTGTTCAACCATGCGTTGCCCACGATGCTCACGCGCGTTGCGTAGGCTCTGCAAGATGTGCTGAAAGGCTGGCCGTTTGTACTCAAGGAAATATCCCAGGACATGGACCTCTCCCCCGCTGAAATCGGTGTTTAACTCGATACCAGGCAGCAAATCAATGTCATACGAGCGCGCGGCCTCCAGTGCCTCGTCCAAGCCATTGGTGCTGTCGTGATCGGTGAGGGCCATGACCTTGAGTCCAGCCTCGTGAGCATGGCTCAGGAGTTCCGTGGGAGAATAGATGCCATCAGATGCCGTGGAATGGGTGTGAAGATCGACAAGATTTTTCATGAGTGATCTTTGTACCTCTTCTATGCTTTACGGAGGTATGGGTGTGGGACAGAGGGTGCGAGTACACCCTCTGTCCCACACCCATACCTCCAGATGTTTCTTTAGCGGGCGTAGTCGACCGCGCGTGTTTCGCGGACGACGCAGATTTTAATCTGGCCTGGATAATCAAGGCTCTCTTCAATTTTGTGAGCGATCTCGCTGGCGAGCTGGGAGGCGCTGTACTCGTCCACCTCTTCAGGTTTCACGATAATGCGCACCTCGCGCCCGGCCTGAATGGCGAAGGATTTCTCAACTCCGGTAAATGAATTGGCGATATGCTCAAGTGCCTCCAGGCGTTTGATGTAGAGATCAACCGTCTCACGGCGCGCGCCAGGGCGAGCCGCCGAGATGGCGTCCGCGGCCTGCACGATAGCTGCTTCGAGGGTCTGAGGCTCGGTCTCGCTGGCGTGGTGGGCAACGATGGCATGCACGATGCGCGGCGACTTGCCGAAGCGCCGCGCGACCTCGCCACTGATGATGGCGTGTGGCCCCTCGACCTCCTGGTCAATGGCCTTGCCCATGTCATGCAGTAGGGCTGCAGCCTTACACACATTGACGTCGGCGCCCAGTTCATGCGCGATGGTCGCAGCCAGAATCGAGACCTCGACCGAGTGGGCCAGCACGTTCTGCCCATAGCTCGTGCGGAAGTGCAGGCGCCCCAGAATCTTGAGCAGTTCTGGTTGCAGGCCATGAACATTGGCCTCCAGCGCGGCATTCTCACCCGCCTCGCGGATGATGATATCCACCTCCTGACGGGCCTTGGCCACGACATCTTCAATGCGTGCCGGGTGAATACGCCCATCAATGATGAGCTTGGTCAGGGCGAGGCGGGCCACTTCACGCCTGACGGGATCAAATCCCGAGAGAATGACTGCCTCGGGGGTATCATCAATGATCAGGTCAACCCCGGTGGCGGCTTCCAGGGCGCGGATATTGCGGCCCTCACGTCCGATGATACGCCCTTTCATCTCATCATTAGGAAGCGGCACAACGGAGACAACGGCCTCTGCTACCTGGTCGGAGGCACAACGCTGGATTGCCAGGGTGATGATCTCGCGTGCGCGGGACTCGGCCTCCTCACGCGCCTGCTCTTCGATCAGACGCGTGCGCTGGGCGGCCTGGACACGCACCTGGGCCTCGATGCGCGAGAGGAGCAGTTGCTGAGCCTCCTCCTCTGTCATCTGTGCCAGGCGTTCAAGTTCAAGCAGGTGCTGGCGCTTGAGCTCCTCAATCTTGTCGCGGGCCTGCTCCAGGTCGCGCTCCTTCGTATTGAGTTTACGCTCGCGTAGTTCCAGGTTGTCCAGCTTGCGCTCCAGGTTCTCTTCTTTAGTTAGAATACGGCGCTCCTGGCGTTGCAGTTCAGAGCGGCGCTCCGCATTCTCTTTCTCTATGGTCGCCCGAAAGCGTGCGGTCTCCTCGCGTGCTTCCCGCAACGCCTCCCGCTGTTCGGTTTGGACTTCCAATAATTTCTGTTCACTGGTCTCGCGAAGCTCGCGTAGATTCGTTTCATGGCGTCCTTTACTTTTAGTTATCCCATATTGATAACCAGAGTACAGGGCCATGAGTACGCCAATGATGAGCAAAAATGCTACTAATAACAAACTTATTTGTGGTGACACGACGGCCTACCTCCCGGTCGTGGTAAACAGGCCATTATAGGCTTGGAATAGCAGTATAAGTGTTCCATTCCCTTTGTAATTCATGCTTGGACTGTCTGTCAGCTTCCCTTCATAACAGTTCTCAGCACCTGCGGTACTTCGCTCGGGGTTATGGGTGTGATGGTGGGCTAGCTCTGCCAGCCCACCATCACACCCATAACCCCGAGCCATGAAGTGGCGAGGTGTCTTAAACATGTTCACTCATATGAAAAGAAACATAACACTATGCAATATGGAATGGTGCAGCGCTTAATATGATGTTCTTCAATGATGGGCTTTCAAGGCATTCTGCAAACGGATGGAACGTACAACCGAATTATACATTAAAAAAAGATAACAAGGGTATTCTGTATATGTCCTCGCGAGAGGAGAGTGCGCAAAAAGCGCAAATGCATCCTACTCTATTTTTGCCTGCTTGCGCGGGAAAGCGTTCATCAAACCATACGACTAAGCGTGCGGCTATGCACACGCTCAGGCCATATCAGAAGGTATATTATGCGCCTAGCCTACTATATAAGAGTGGGAAGGCTACGTCAAGGCTGAAAAATGGGGGATATGGCGGAGAGCAAGGGGGGAGCGGGCAAGCAAGCAGGATATCTGGCTGATTTTGTAGGTAACCAAATATCCTGCCAATGCGTGATGATTGTATTATACCGTCCAATGTCCTGTCATAAATTGCAGGGTCAGGAAGGTGAGGAAAGGGAGTGAGAGCAGCAGATAGGCTTGATGGAATTTAGGAGAGCGCTCTCCCAGGCGGGCAAGGATGATAAAGGCCATAAAGAGTTCCAGCACAAAGCGCTGTGTGGAAGGCATTGGATCGTAGCCCTGTCCAGGAGCGCCAGGAACGCCTGGCCAGAGGATGGCGTAAAGCAGGGCGCAGCCCCAGAAGACTAGCAGCGGCCATTGATCGCGTGGGAGGCGATCTCGTCCAAAGATCGCCAGGAGGAAGAGGACCAGGAAGGCTATAAACGTACCCAGGTCAATCAAGATATGTGGTGTAGAGAAGCTCAAGGGACTATGCACGACAAGCTGTTGCAGGGATTGGTAGATTGCCATTCCAGGAATGACCGCGCCCGTACGCCAGTCTACCTGGGCATGCGAGAAGGCCAGAGGATCACCCAGGCGTACATACAGACCAAGCATGTAGACAATAAGCCCCAGTGGAATGAGGAGTGCTGGCAATAGGTGTGGAATGTGTTTCAGCAGGGCCACGGGACGCACTGGGCGCAGATTGGGGCGCAGCTCCGGCCAGCGCTGGCGCACATACTCACAGAAGAAGATAACAAAGAGTAGGATCGCGATAGAGCGGCTCATTGCAGCCAGGAAGCCGAAGACGCCCGCGAACCACCAGGCTCCCCGACGCAGGGCATAAAAGCAGCCGAGCATCAAAAAGATAAAAAGCGACTCGTTATAGCCAGCAAAAAAGAAGAACGCCGTGGGGAAGATGGCCTGGTAGAAGACGGTGCGTTGCGCAAGCTCTCTACTAAACTCCATCTCCACAAAGCGGTAGAGCATAACCATCATGCCGAGCGTGGCTACATTTGAGACCAGCATGCTGGCGACAAGTATGCTATGGGTCGGAATGATCTTACTGGTAAGGGCCACAAGTGCGGGATAGAGCGGAAAGAAGGCTGCGTTCTGCACCTTGGTGTAGCCACTGGTAGCGATGGTGATAAAGCGAATGGCGTCCCAGCGATACCAGGTATGAAGCATAGTATTAAAAGAGAGATGATCGTACGAATAGTTCGGGATATTGAAGAGGACGCCCCCAAAATAGGTGAGTAGTAGAAAAATCAGGCGTGTGATAATGTATAAGAAGAGAATGTTACGCGTCGCCTGCCACCAGGGGGAGAGAAATTCGTTCCATGCCTGGCGGGGACTACGCGTGACCGGGGCTGAGCTATCGGTCGTGATAGCTGAAGGTGTATGCTGTATGCTCATTTGTAGAATACCTGCTCTCACGGCTAAAAATTGTATGCGTTCGGTGTAGTGGCGGAACTATATAGCGATCCAGCGATGGAGTATCTGTAAAGTTCCACGCGAGAAAAATTTTGTTGATGTATGTAACGTGGTTAGTATAGCGGAAAATAATTGTAGCTGTCACCGTCCTAACCCTTTATTCCGAAAACTAACCCCATCCGGGGGAGGCGGCGTCACTTTCGTGACTAGCGCTTCGCGCTCAGATTTTCGGAGAAGAAGTAACCTGAATATCGCAATGAGGTGCAAAGTTCTATGAATGTTCAGAGCTCAAAAAAGGCGGTACCACGCTCGGTACTGCGTCCAACACATGTCGTGACCTGTTTCCTCCAAAGGGGTGATGAAGAGCATACTCGCTTATTGCTGGTGAGAAGAAGTCAGCAGGTGGGGAGCTATCATGGTCGCTGGGCTGGTATCAGTGGATTTGTCGAGGTAGGGATCTCACCTGAGCAGCAGGCATATACCGAGATTCTTGAAGAGACGGGACTCGCACGTGAGCAGGTGCATATGTTGCGGCGCGGTGGGATTGTCGAACATGTCGACCAGGATTTGGGGCGTCACTTCTATGTGCATCCCTTCCTCTTTACCGTTAACGAGGACGAAAGTATTACGACGGACTGGGAGGCGACAGATATGCGCTGGGTCGATCCAGATACCATGCGTAATTTTGAGACCGTACCCAAATTGCGTGAGGCCTATGAGGCGGCTTTGCGTGGCGAAGAGGTCCAAGCTGAATAAACGCTCCTTTTGTTTGCTTCTCTGGATGAGCAGAAACGTATTTGCGCTGGAGCAAGAAAGGAGGCACATCCGTTAATTTGGGATGTGCCTCCTTGGTGTTTGAAGCCTATTTTTAGAGGCGCTTAGAGGCGCTCAATAATGGTTGCGATGCCCTGGCCAACGCCGATACACATGGTCGCGAGGCCATAGCGTCCCCCACTGCGCTCTAACTCGTGGAGCAGGGTAACGACCAGGCGGGCGCCGCTACAGCCTAGTGGATGGCCGAGGGCGATGGCTCCGCCATTGACGTTGAGCCTCTCCTGGTCGATCTCTAGCTCATGGCTGCATTGTAGCACCTGGCAGGCAAAGGCCTCGTTCAGCTCGACCTGGTCGATGTCCTGCATGGTTAGTCCTGCGCGTTGCAGGGCTTTGCGGGTTGCGGGAATGGGTCCCAGGCCCATATAGGCCGGGTCGACGCCAGCGACGGCTGTCGCCACGATGCGCGCCCGTGGACGCAGGTCCAGTTCCCTGGCACGGGAGGCGGAGGTCACGACCAGAGCCGCGGCCCCATCATTGATGCCAGCCGAGTTTCCGGCTGTCACGCTGCCTCCCTGGCGGAAGACTGGCTTCAGGCGCGCCAGTTTCTCTAGCGAGGTATCGGGGCGCGGATGCTCGTCCTGGGAGACGCTGAGCTCCTCGCCCTTCTTTTGTGGGATCGCGACCGCGACGATCTCCTGGGCAAACTTTCCTGACTGCTGAGCGGCGACGGCGCGCTGGTGACTGCGTAGGGCATAGGCGTCCTGCGCCTCGCGGCTGATCTGGTAGCGCTCGGCAACGTTCTCGGCGGTCTCGCCCATGCTATAGGGATGATACAACTTGGACAGTTTGGGGTTGACAAAGCGCCAGCCGAGCGTTGTATCCTCAAGCTTCTGAGCACGACCAAAGGCGTTGTCGCTCTTGCCCATGACGAAGGGGGCGCGCGTCATGCTCTCCACCCCGCCAGCTATAAAGGTATCGCCCGCCCCGGTTTGAATGGCCTGGGCGGCGCTATTTAGCGCCTGGAGTCCCGAGCCGCAGAGGCGGTTTACCGTCTGACCAGCCACTGTGATAGGGAGGCCCGCCAGGAGCAGCGACATGCGAGCGACGTTGCGGTTATCCTCGCCAGCCTGGTTTGCGCAGCCAAAGATCACATCTTCCACGCTGGCTGGATCAACCTGCGCTCGCCTGAGCGCCTCCTGAATGACCAGGGCGCCCAGATCATCTGGGCGTACATCTTTGAGGATACCACCATAGCGCCCGATGGGCGTACGAACTGCCGAGAGAATAACCGCGTCTTCCATGTGTTATCTCCTTAGACGAAAACCAAGCCCCATTCGGGGGCGCAGCGCCCGCTCACGCGGCTAGCGCTCACGCGCTCAGGTTTTCGAGAGGCACTACCTGCCTTTGAACTCGGCCTGGCGCTTCTCAATAAAGGCGTGCATGCCCTCACGCATATCCTCGGTCGCGAAGAGCAAGAAGAAGTTTTTGCGCTCGATCTCCAGCCCATCTTCCAGCGGCGTCTCAAAGGCGAAGAGCACCGACTCCTTCGCCAGGCGTGCGGCAACAGGAGCCTGCTGAGCCACCTTCTTCGCCAGCTCAAGAGCGGCTTTCAGGTGTTCGCCCTTGGGCACGATGCGGTTGACCAGGCCCAGGTCGGCCAGTTCTTGCGCGGGAATCTGCGCGCCTGTCAGCACCATCTCCATGGCGCGGTACTTGCCGAGAGTACGCGCCAGGCGCTGTGTGCCACCCGCGCCGGGGATAACGCCAATGAGGATCTCAGGCTGGCCAAAGCGCGCGTTCTCCGAGGCGATGATCATATCGCAGAGCATTGCCAGCTCGCAGCCGCCGCCCAGGGCGTAGCCACCAACGGCGGCGATGAGCGGCGTATGCACGCGCTTGATACGCTGCCAGCCGTCGAAGGCGCTCAGCATCATATCGATGGGCGACTTGTCGGACATCTCCTTGATATCGGCGCCCGCGGCGAAGGCCTTCTCGCCCGAGCCCGTAATGACGATACAGCGAATCGCCTCGTCGCGATCAAACTCCTCCAACGCGTCAGCCAATTCATTTACAAGCTGGAAATTGAGCGCATTCAATTCTTTAGGACGGTTCAGGGTCACAATCCCGACGCGCTCGTCACGTTCAATGAGGATATACTGATATTCTGTCATAACTCTCCTTAGATGCTTGCTAGAGAACGAGGGGCGGGGGACGCTGCATGGCCCTCATATGCCCCTCAAAAAGGGTCTATGTGCCAGAAATATTCTGCTTGTAGTATATCATCCATGAGGGACGCGACGCTGCTACAGCACGTGGCTCTAACGGGTCCAGACGCCCTGGGGATCGCATTCGCGGATGATGTGTAGTTCCTCGGGGCTGGGTGGTGGCGTCTCGCGGCAGTCGGGCGCGAGGCGCAGCGGCCAGCCGGTCTGTTCCTGTACTTCCTCAATAGAGGTGCCTGGATGGTAGGATTGTAGCAAGGCCTCGCCGTTATCTGGATCGAAGGTGAAGAGCCCCAGGGTGGTGATGAGCGCGGCGGGGCCTCCACGGGGCAGGCCGACCCTGCGTCGCCAGGCGCTACCCGCGGGGCCCTCTGCATCGGGATAGCCATAGCCGGGGCTGGTCACAAAATCGACGCGCTCACGCAGGCGATGGCGTTCATGGGGCATGATGATCGCCAGGCGGTGGGCGAGCGAGGCGATATCGGCTCCGCCCCCGCTGCCAGGGAGGCGCACGCGTGGCTGCTGCCAGTCGCCAATGAGCGAGGTGTTGAGATTCCCATAGCGGTCAATCTCCGCCCCGCCAATGAAGCCAAGCTGAACGTCGCCTGCCGCCAGCGAACCCAGGACATTGACCATATCCGTCGTCCAGAGCGCACCAGTGATGTTAGGGGCATCGCCCATGGTGTAGAGCAGTTCGGGCGCGGGCGTATCGCGCACGATGCCACACTCAAAGAGGCCAATGCAGTTGGGGGCATGCGTGCGTTTCGCCAGGGCAAAGGCCAATAGAGGGAGGCGCATCCCGACGAAGACCAGTTCATGATCGCGGATCTGGCGTGCCGCGCATACGACCATCAGTTCGCGCTCGCTATATTCTCTTGCCATATGGATTGCCTTTCTGCACTCGAAAGTGGGCCTTAAGCATGGACCCTACCAAGTATTTAATAACCATAGTCGACGGGGGAGGCGTAGCGATGTTCTCTGATTTTCAGGGTACGCATGCGGTCTTCTCCCAGGCGTGCGAGGTAGGTAGCGCGGTTAGGGACGTTCAGGACCCATTCCTCCAACCATTGCTGGAAGCCCTCCTGGGTGCGGGTGCGCTGGTGATACTCATGATAGAAGGCGTGATCGCGATTGTAGCAGCCCTGGACCGAGGAGGGATGTGCTCCCCAAGGTTCATGCACCACGGCGCGAACCTTGTAGGATGGGCCAAGCACGCGGTTGGGATCGCTCAAAATAGTCTCGCGTGAGACGAGGTCATCGGCGACGATAATTACATCGTGTGCGGCCAGAAAGGCGCTTGCACAGATACCGAGATTTCCCCAGGCGTGGGCATTGCCCTCCTCGTCGCTGCGTTGCACATGTACGACGGCCACATCTGGCTGGAGCGCAGGTACAAGCAGGATGGGGGCCTCATCCAGGGGTGAGCGTTCAACGCGCAGGCGCGGGTTCTGGCGGGGAATATCGCTTCCCAGTAGGGTGCGCGTGGGTATGTAGGGCGAGCCGACGCTGGCGGCCAGGAGGGCCAGAGCGATGGTATGATTGCTATATTCTTCAACATGGATGGAATGGGGAAGCTGTTTCTCTACAGCGCGGCGATAGCAGTGGCCCAGGCCCTCGCTCACATTACCGACCCAGGCAGCCTGGATTGTGCTGACGCAGCCTGCGCCGATTAACTGGTCAAAGAGGATATCGGAGATGGGGCCAATGAGTGCCAGGTTCTGGCGACGCTGGCGAATGATCTCGTGTCCGACGGCAAAGGGAATGAGGGGTTCGAGGGCCAGACCGAGAGCTACGGAAGCTCCATCGGGAATGTAGCGCGCTACGGCTTCGGCCATTGAGAGACGTTTGCTCATACGCTTGTTCTCCATCGAAGCTAATGCAGGGAGACACGATAGGGCACCATTGCCACTACCACAAGTATTCAAGCACACGCTCTTATCCTACCACATTACGCTTTGTATGAAATATTGTGTTCAATTTTTACACTTACATAATTCTTGTCCTAAAAATGGGTGTAGAAAGCGTCTAAAAGAGTGAGAGAGGAAAATTGGATGCCTCAGCTTTACCGTTTTTAAGCGCGACAGAAAGAATAGATGAGTGTGTGGATGGAGGAGGCGGAGAAATGGTGCAAATGTCCCATGTGCCTGGGGGAATGGGACGGTATAGTTGTACCTGTAGCGATGTGTTGGTCATCGAAAGTATGTGCGAGGAGAAACAGCAATGAAGAACCAGCAGCCAAAGAATGTCCTGTCCGCTCTCGGCCTGTCGTCGTTTGTGTTTGGTATGTTGATTGCGGCTGTGGCACTGGGCGCGAATATGCTCCGCCCAACAGTGCATGTGGGAAATACGAGCCTGGACCTGGCGCAGATGGTCGTGTTGGTTCTGGGTGTGGTGCTGGTTCTGGCGGGGGGCGCGCTGACCTTCCTCAAGGGGAAAGTGGTGAGGCTGATGCGCTGGGATGAGGATGTGCAGGTCGCTGAGCAGGCGTAGGACGAGCTTACGAAACGCCCTGGAAAGCGTCATCCATAGATAAACGTTACTGGTAGATAAAAGAGGACAACCTGGAACGAGAGCCGTTCCAGGTTGTCCTCTCTGGCTATGCCGCGTCTATTCCCACTCGAGTGTTGAGGCGGCCTGGTACTCGGTGACGCGGGTCTCGAAGAAATTCTTCTCTTTGCTCAGGTCCATGGTCTCGCTCATCCAGGGGAAGGGGTGAGACGAATGGAAGATGGGCGCGAGGCCGATGCGCTCAAGGCGGCGGTCGGCGACGTGCTGAACATAGCTGCGGAAGGACTCGGCGTTCAGGCCGAGGATGCCATTGGGCAAGCAGTCATAGGCATAGGCGATCTCCAGCTCCACGGCACGCTTGATCAGGTCATAGATATGCGCCTGGAACTCGGCAGTCCACAGTTCGGGATTCTCAGCCTTGATGCCATTGATCAGGTCGATGCCGAAGTTGAGGTGGATAGTCTCATCGCGCAGAATATACTGGAATTGCTCGCCCACGCCAGTCATAAGGTTGCGGCGATGGAACGAGAGCATCATCACGAAGCCACTGTAGAAGAAGATACCCTCCATGATGATATAGTAGCCGATCAAGTTTTGCAGGAACTTCTGCATGCCCTCAAAGGTCTCGGTCGAGAAATCGGGATCGAGCACCGCTGAAGTCAGCTGCATCTCAAACTCGTCCTTCTCCTTGATCGAGGGGATTTCGTGGTACATATTGAAGACTTCGCGCTCGCTCAGGCCCAGGCTCTCCACAATGTAGAGGAAGGTATGCGTGTGGATCGCCTCCTCGAAGGCCTGGCGTAGCAGATACTGACGGCACTCGGCGTTCGTAATGTGTTTGAAGATCGCGAGCACGAGATTATTGCCGACCAGGCTCTCGGCGGTGGCGAAGAAGCCCAGGTTGCGCATGATGACGAGGCGCTCGCCGGAGGTCAGCTTATTGGAGCGCCAGGTCTCGATATCCTTGGTCATGGGAACTTCGGTGGGCATCCAGTGATTGGCGCAGCCGTTGAGATAGTGTTCCCAGGCCCAGCGATACTTGAGGGGCATGAGCTGGTTGACATCAACGTGCCAGCCATTGATTAGGCGTTTCTTCTGGGCCTGCTGCTCGCTGGCGGGGGTGGTATTGGTAGGTGTGATAGGGGTATCGTCAAAGGATATGCTCATGTTCTCTACGAAGCTCCTTATGTTATATATAATCGGTTTAACCGCTAAATGGTGCGGAGATCTGTAGGGTCTATGCAAGCATGGACTCAAAGCGTCGCCCTGCGAGACGTAACTCATCTAGTGGATATCTCGCTTGGGTTGCGTTAGAGTCCATGCTTGCATGGACCCTACAATTTGTGTGAGTGTTACTGGCAGGCTTCGCAGTCATCGCCGAGATTGCAGACCGCGCCCTCGCCGCTCAGTTCCAGGGGAATAGGAGTGGACTTAGGCTGCTGGGCCTGATTCTCGCGCTCGACCTGGATATTGCTCGATGGGCTGCTGTTCTTCATCCAGCGAGGCTGAATGCCGAAGCGGTTAATATCGACGGTCGACTTCTCAACCTGGGTCGCGGCCAGGGTACGCAGGTAGTACGTGGTCTTGAGGCCACTGTTCCAGGCTAGCTGGTACATATCACTGAGCTTCTTGCCGCTGGGATTGTAGAGGTAGAGGTCAATCGACTGCCCCATGTCGATCCACTTCTGTCGGCGGCTGGCGCACGCGATGAGCCAGCGTGGCTCGATATCAAAGGCGGTCAGGTAGCGCTGGCGAATCTCCTCCGGCAGGAAGGTCATCTCTTGTAAGGAGCCGTCGTAGTACTTGAGGGCTTCCAGCGTATTGCGATCCCAGATCTCCAGGCGCTTGAGATCGTCAACCAGGAAGGAATTGATGATCGTGAACTCGCCCGAGAGGTTGCTCTTGACGTAGAGGTTCTTGTAGCTAGGCTCAATCGACTGGCTGACGCCAACGATGGAAGAGATGGTTGCGGTCGGAGCAATCGCCATGACATTGCTATTGCGCATACCATTCTGCTTTACAGCCGTGCGCACTTTATCCCAATTCAGGGTCATGCTGCGGTCCATGTCGACCTTCTGACCGCGTTCCTCCTCCAGGATGGCAATGCTATCGATAGGCAGGATGCCGCGATCCCACTTCGAACCCTGATAGCTGCCATAGGTGCCACGCTCGGCGGCCAGCTCGCTTGAGGCCAGGATGGCGTAGTAGGAGATGGCCTCCATGCTGCGGTCGGCGAACTCGACGGCGGCCTCGCTGGCATAGCTCACGCCCAGTTTGTAGAGCGCGTCCTGGAAGGCCATCAGGCCCAGGCCAACGGGGCGGTGACGCAGATTGGCATTGCGCGCCTCATCGGTTGGATAGTAATTAATATTGATCACGTCATCGAGCATGCGAACCGCTGTACGGACGGTCTTCTGCAAGCGCTCATGATTGAGCTTGCCATCGATGATGTGCGCTGCCAGGTTAATCGAACCCAGGTTACACACGGCGGTCTCGTCGTTCGAGGTGTTGAGCAGAATTTCGGTGCAGAGGTTGCTGCTATGCACGACGCCGGCGTGATCCTGGGGCGAGCGTACGTTGGAAGGATCCTTAAACGTGATCCAGGGATGACCGGTCTCGAAGAGGCGGGTCAGCATCTTGCGCCAGAGGTCGAGAGCCGAGACGCGGCGGTAGTGTGTGATCTGGCCTGCCTCAACCATGCGCTCGTACTCCTCGTAGCGCTGCTCGAAGGCCTTGCCATAGAGGTCATGCAGATCGGAGACCACGTCCGGACTAAAGAGCGTCCATTGCTCGTTGCGCTCGACGCGCTTCATGAAGAGATCGGAGATCCAGCACGCGGTATGCATATCATGTGTGCGGCGGCGATCATCGCCCGTGTTCTTGCGCAGGTCGAGGAACTCCTCGATGTCCAGGTGCCAGTTCTCAATGTAGGCACAGACCGCGCCTTTGCGCTTGCCGCCCTGGTTGACGGCCACCGCGGTATCATTGACGACCTTGAGGAAGGGGATGATGCCCTGGCTGATGCCATTGGTACCCTTGATGTGTGCGCCCAGAGCGCGAACGCGCGTCCAGTCGTTACCCAGGCCACCAGCCCACTTGGAGAGCAGGGCGTTATCCTGGATGCACTTGAAGATATGGAACAGGTCATCGTCTACCGTCGTCAGGTAGCAGGATGAGAGCTGTGGATGGGCCGTACCAGCGTTAAAGAGGGTTGGCGTCGCCGAGGTGAAGTAGAACTGGGAGAGCAGTTCGTAGAACTCGATGGCACGAGCTTCTTTATGCTCTTCGTTAAAGGCCAGGCCCATCGCGACGCGCATCCAGAGCAGCTGTGGCAGCTCGAAGCGGCGATTGTTGTCCTGGAGGAAGTAGCGATCATAAAGGATCTGCAAACCCTGGTAAGCGAAGAGTTGGTCGCGCTCAGGATGGATGGCCGAGGCCAGTTCAACCAGGTCATACTCTTGAAAGCGTGGGTCGAGATAGCCCTTGCTCACACCAAATTCAACATAGTCTGAGAGATAGTTTTTATAGATACTGGCCGCGTCATTGAGTCCAACACGTGTGGCCTGAGTCGTAGAGAGGGCCTCATTGTAGAGGCTGATCAACAGGAGACGGGCAGCGACAAAAGTGTAGGCTGGCTCGAACTCGATATTCGTGCGGGTCGCCATAATCAGTGCCTGCCACAGCTCCGCATCAGAGATACCAGCATACGTGGTAGCATTTACAGATTGGAATAATTGATCAACATTGACCTCGGGTCCAAAGCCCTGACAAACTTCTTCGAGAATACGTCGTACTGCTTGAGAGTCGGAGGGACTGGTCGCCCCGGTAGAGGTGCTACCCTGCTCGGAATTGCTTGCCGTATTTAATTCAAATGTATCTGATACTTGAGACATGGACTAATACCTCTTATAAAATACAATCAAAAAAGCCTGTCCACAGCCGGATCAGGCTTGAGAAAGAGGAACGACATAGAGAACAGTCAGACGCGTGTGTTCTGACTGCTAGCAATGCCTCGCGAAAGGCGGAAAGCTCTAGAAAACTCTAAATATACGTTCTCAGTCTCACCAGTTAAAACGCCAGGGTGAAAGTGTTTTCACTTGTATGAAAATGGTAATTGTTCCCAATAGATTGTGTCTGTGCCAGCCAACCCGTGTTAACCGTTTTTCTTATATACAGTCTTTTTATCGCTTTTATTGGCTAGCTCGCGGCGTGTTGGGTTCTGTATCTTTTATTTCCGCGTGGTATTACACTACCATAAGGCTTGGGAGAAGTCAAGACCGTATGGGACCGAATTCTCAACATGTTGTGTCGAGGTGCACGCTCAGAAACAACATATAGTGGTTTTCTCGCCAGGGACGACCTCATACTCTAAGCTTTGCCATACAAATCTTCTACCGGAAGGGCTATAAGCGCTTCTCTGGCTGTTCTTGGCCCTAAAAAGACCGCGATACCGAAGGCCACAATAGAATGTCTTATCACCTACACGCGGCCAGGACAAGCCTGGGTTCAGAACCTGGAGCATGAGGAGGCGAAGGTACTACGCCCTCCAGCAAAGAGGTACTACCACATCGTGGATGAACGGGCATGCTTTTGAACCAGGGGGCGATTCAGCCCGTGGCATTACTGTTGCCGGTAAAATAATATCTTTAGCCAGGGCTAAGGGGCCTATTATAGCGTTGCCTGGGCATTGGCGGTGGCGGGTATGATAGAGACAGGGGCATGGCCGTGTACACCATATGTCGAAGGGACAAAGCGGTGACCTCTGAGCGTCTCGTGCGCTTTATCATGCAGCTACAGAATGAGAAAAAACCAGCTGAAAGGCGCCAGTTACTGCTAGACGAAGTCCGCCAGTGTAGCGGGGCGCTCCTGGCTGCCTTATTTCTCTATGTACCTGGCGCACATGCTTTTGTATTGCGTGGGTATAGTGGCGCGTACCCACCAGGAGCGCCCCCCCTCATTCCAGGTGGTGGGGGACTAAGCATGGCCCAGGCCCAGCAGGGATGGCTCCTGCTCCCCACCCAGGAAAGCAGGCAGTACCTGAACTCACAGGAACTGGCATGGATTGAAAGAGACGCGTCTATTCGCCTGCATAGTTTACGCTCAAGTAAGCGTAGTGAGGCGGATCAAGGGGTTATATTACTGGCCCCCAGAGATACAGGTCCGCAAGGTCGTGAAGGGATGGAGGCACTAGACGTCTATGTCTCGTTGCTACCGGCTTATCTCTCGCTCGCACAGGAGGAGGAGAGTGTGATGGATGAGTTATCATTGATTGACACTGGCGAGGGTGGGCGCCAGGAGACAGTTGCATTGCAAGAGATGGAGCAGCGCGCCGGAGTGGATACGTCCGCGACAAAGGACCAGAAAACCCAGACAAACCCACGCACAGTACCCGCTGAGAACTCCCTGGCGAGGTCTATTGATGCGGGGTTGCATCAGGGGAACACTCCCGCCCTCGCAACCAGTCTCAGCAGGCTCTACGAGGTAATGCTGATAGGTGAGTACAAGGTTGAGGATGATGCCTTATATTCGTTGCTGATGGAGCAGATGAGCGATCTCATTGGCGCCAAGCAAGCCTGGCTCTTTCTCTACCAGGCGGAACAACAACGTTTCTCCCTGGCGGGAAAACAGGAAGCGGGTGATGCTGAGGAGCTATTGCGACGCCTTCCTGAGCCCGGAATGCTGGAAGAACTGGCTCAGCGCGAGCCAGGAGAGACAATGATCGCACTTCATATCGAAGATGGCGTTCTACTGATCCTGCCGCTGAGCCATGAGCCAGGGCTGGCCGGGGTCGCTCTCTTCAGGCTCTCTCACTCCATGCCCCCTCTCGAGACCCGGCTTGTACTGTCATACATGGCGCGAGTCGCGGTACTGCTCCTGTGTGACCGCGAGGCGCATGCGACCATTCAGCGTGAGAGTATGCTAGAAGAGCGCAACCGCCTCGCGCGCGATATTCATGATGGCCCCGCGCAGCAATTGACGCTAGCTCTGCTCAAATTAGAGTATGCACAGAGGCGTCTATTGAAGTCCCCGGAGTATGTCGAGAGCGCGTTCTGGCACACCCTATCCGAGGATTTGGATCGCGTAGGCGCGGTCTTGCGCGAGTGTGTGGAGGACCTACGGCACACCATCACCACCGAGCTACCCATGCAGCTAGAGCAGCAGAGCTTTATATTCACACTTCGCCTGGAACTTACTGAGCGCGAGCGGGAGGTTCTACGCCTGATGAGCGAGGGCCTGACAAATCGTGCAATTGCTAGCCATCTACTGATCAGCATTGAGACCGTCAAAACGCATATTCACCACATCATGCAGAAGCTCCAGGCCAGAGATCGCACCCAGGCGGTCGCGCTTGCCATAAAGTATGGCCTGATCTAGTCGATGGACCGACGCGTGCTTTAGCAGCGTCGTGCCCCACTCTAGGATTGCTCGCGCAAGGCTCGGGGTGCCATCTCTTCATCTGTTAGCAGCCCCTGACGCAGGGCAAAAATAGCGACCTGGGTGCGGTCGCGCAAGTGGAGCTTCTGGAAGATAATTGAGAGATAGTTTTTCACTGTCTTCTCTGAGTAGGAGAGCCGTTCAGCGATCTCCTTGTTGCTCAAGCCCGCGGCGACATAGCGGATAATCTCCAGCTCTTTCTCCGTGAGCAGGTCCGTGCCCTGGTTACTGCTGGTAGTATCGGCCAGGCGGCGAAACTCGCCTACGATGGCACGCGTCATCTCTGGTTGGATGGAAAGCCCCTCGTTATAGACGGTACGAATGGTTTCAGCTACCTCGTGCGCAGAGGCCGACTTGAGGATGTAGCCGCGAGCACCATTCTTCATGGCCTGGAGCATTTGCTGGCTCTGGCGATACATGGTGAGCATAATGACGCCCACTGTCGGAAACTCCTGTACAACCTGGCGCGTCAGGGTGACACCATCAACTATAGGCATCAGGATGTCCATAAGCACGATATCAGGCTGAAGCTGGCGAATCTTTTGCAGGGCCTCAAGGCCATCTCCGGCCTCTCCCACTACCTGGATATCCTCTTCCAGCCCTAGCAGGTGATGCACACCCTCGCGGAAAAGAGCATGATCATCCACCAGCAAGACCGTAATAGTGCTTGCTCCTCTCTGCTCATGTCTCTCCCCCTCACCCCCTCCCTGCTTTGGGAGATAGGGACTATCGATATGATCTTCTGGGGATTCACGGGGTAATGGCGAGGGTCGCTCAGTCATGGCTATGGTATACTTCCTAGCGTCTCTATCCTAAGAGGCACACTATATTACATGCAGAAGCTTTCTTTGGCGAGATGGTTGTTTGGGTTGATTGGCTACAATGCGGATAATTCTTTCTGTAGTATACCAAGCAAGCGAAATACGGCATCACTCATTTGAGGGATTTTTGTTTCGGAGAAGTTTTATGAATTTAGATTTGGCAGAGCAGGCGATTGTAGAGGCGGTATACGCTGAGGTCAAAGAGCACTTCACGCAGGTTCACGACCTGGCTCATGGTTGGGACCATATCGAGCGCGTCTATAAGCTGGCGCGCTATATTGGCGAGCGCGAGGTGCGGCGCGAGCCATGCGACCTGTTTGTGGTCGAGATGGCGGCGCTGATGCATGATCTGGGGCGTGCTGCGCCACATGACATCAGTGGGCACCATGCCGATCTCTCTGTGTCGATGGCACGCGATGTGATGCAGCGCCAGGCCCTCGCTGAGGAACGCCAGCAGGCCATTGAGCATGCTATCATCGCGCATAGTTTTAGCCGCAAAGTTGAGCCGCAGACGCTAGAGGCAAAGATCGTACGCGATGCCGACCGCCTGGATGGGCTGGGAGCGATTGGCGTCATGCGCTGGGCTGTTACTGGCGCGGTCCGTCATGGCAGGGAAGGCGAGACCGTTGCCTATCACCCAACTGATCCCTTTGGCCAGCGGCATGAACTGGATGATAAACACTATATGCTGGATCATTTTTACAAGAAGTTGCTTCAATTGATGGAGACTATGCAGACGGAGACTGGTCGCGCCCTGGCCTGGAGGCGCACTCAGTTTATGGAGCAGTATCTCGATGAATTTCGCAAAGAATTGGAGTTGTTCTAGCCCCTTGGGCCTTTAGTTCATGCCAGCATGGACCCTACAGAAGGGGCTAGAGCTTATAGAGCTTGAAGTTGTTAAAGATCCCTTCACCGATATGCTGTGGCGCGAGTGTGCCGGTGACAAGGGCAATCTGACCACTGCTATAGAAGCTATCGCGAGTCTCGGCCACAAAGCTGCCATTGATGTAAAACTTGAAGGTCGCACCTTGCGCGATTACCAGCAGCGTATTGGACTGGCCTACTTTGATGGCCGCGCTACTGGTTGGCTGAAGCAGGTAGACATAACTGGCCCCTAAGCCAACATCATGACGGCGGAAGAAGTAGGTGCCCTGAGAGCTGATCTCAAAATCGTAAAACTGTTCGCCCTGGACACGCACCAGAATGCCAGCGTTGTTGCCACTCAGCAGGGTACTGTCGACCTGGAGCGCGCCATCACTAAAGCTGGTGTTGCGCAATGGACATGGTTGCAAATAGTCTGCCTGTTGCACCAGCACGTGGTAGCCACCATTTGTGAAAACGCAACGCCCCGCGCCCTCGCTCCAATTGCCGCTATCATTGCTGGCCAGAGAAGTGTTGAGCAGCGGTGTGGCGCTGGTAACTGTGGCGATGGGCGCGGCTGTGGCTGTCGCGCTTATATCCAGGCTGCTGGCCTGTGAGGTTCTGGCAACGCTGGGAGTGGCGATCTCATTGGTCCCAGGTGTGTGTGTTCCCCCCTGGTGCGTGACAAAGATATAGTAGATAAAGGCCATGGGCAGCACGACTGTAAGGAGCAGCCCGATCAGGATGATTGCCAGGACGCGGTTCCTACGCTTGCGTGCATGCTCCAGGCGTTTTTGCTGTGCCGCCCGAGTGGTATTGGTGCGTACGGCTCGGATGGCACTGTCTCCTGAGAAGTGCTCTCCAGAAGGGGCGTTTGTGCCAAAGAAAGGTGTGCGCCTGTCGTCACGCGTCTTCGTCACCGTCGTGGGTGCGAGCATAGGATTATCAGGAAGCACCAGGCGTTCGCGGGTCGTATACGGCGTATGATGGGAGGAGTGTTCAGCCACCTGGACGGGGGCATCACCGTCCTCAAGCCGGGCCGACGGGTCATCTAGCTCTCCCGATGCATAGTTCGCCCCCTCGTAGAGGTCATCGTCGTCTGCGGACAGAAGTATTTCAGGAGAGATGAGCGCGATCTGAAACTCATCGGCTAGCTCTCTGGGGGACTGGTAGCGTTGCGCCGGGTGTTTGGCGAGGGCGCGCATGACAACGTGATCAATCGCGGGCGAGAGATCTGGCTTCAGGTGCGAGGGGGGATGTGGACGCTCACGGAGCTGTTTCCAGTAGACGGCAATGGGGGTCTCGGCGGTAAATGGGAGACGCCCGGTGAGCATCTGGTACAGTACGACTCCCATGGCATAGATATCGCTGCTGGCGGTGGCAGGCCCCTCGGCCAGGTCGGGGGCCATATATTCTGGGGTCCCTAGCAGGGTGCCACTCTGCGTGAGCGTCATTTCGTGCGAGTTCTCCAGGGATTTGGCGAGGCCAAAATCGGCCAGGTAGCTGTAATGGTCATCACGCATCAATATATTCGAGGGCTTGATATCGCGATGAATAATGCCGCGGTCATGCGCAAACTGCAAGGCGTCCGCTAACTGATAGAGTATTTCACCAACATGTGCCGGTCGCAGGGGACCTTGTTTGATCAACTGGCGGAGCGTTCCCCCTTCGATATGGGGCATGACCAGGTAATGCCAGTGTTCCTCGGTGCCATAGTCATACGCGGGCAGAATGTGCTCATGCTCTAACTGCTCAATCGCACTGATCTCGCGCCAGAAACGCTCAAGATATTCCTCATTGTCCGCGTGCACGACTTTGATGGCGACTTCGCGTTCTTGTGCGGCGTCGTGAGCCAGGTAGACGCGAGCCATGCCACCTCTACCGAGCAGGCGTATGATGGTGTAGGGGCCAAGTGTTGTTCCCTCTAATTCAGACATCGTTGTTGTGTGTTTCCTCATCTACCGGGTCATGGGGGAGCCGGTGGGTAGGTGTTCCCTTGCAGGCGAAAACGCTTGATGCTTGTGCTTGAAAGTTTATATAGTCAACCGGGCCAGTAGCGCCTAATGACTACAGGGCCGGAAAATATTTTGTCAAAAGCGCTGATCAAAAAGCACTAATCAAAAGTGCTAAACTGCGCATTTTACCAGTATAGAGTCTTGCCTCGCTGATGTCAATGTTGCCTGTATCTCTTATTCTTGTTCCCCTGCGTTTGCTCTACTGACCAATGACCAGGTCCAATCAGAACGCATCAGGTGACCAGGCCCGCTCATCGAACAGTATCATTGTTTACTTGTTATGCCCTTTCCCACTGGAGGAGCCACCACGGTGACTTCCTCCATTTCCGTTGCCATTGTTCCCGTTTTTGCCATTTTTTCCATCTTTCTGGCCAGATTTGCCACTACCACCATTACTGCTACTGGCTGGCACAGGATTGCCGTGATTCGTCCGAGCAGGTGCGACGGGGGCCACGTTCTGTGGATTCCCTCCCTTGTTATGCCCAACCGTGGGAGAGGGGGAGGTCCCGGCCGTTGGGGTGCTGCTCGCTGCCCTCGCTTTAGGCGTGGACGAAATCGTTCCATTAATGATTGGATGTGTAGATTTCGCATCGGTGGTTTTGAGCATATAGATTGAGAAGCCAAAGAGAAAGGGAATCAATAAAGCCAGAGCCAGCGCGGGCAGTGCAGGTGTAGGCCTTCTAGTCCGGCCAGGTGTCAACCCTTGCTCCGTAGCTTCTGCTTTCAGCGTGACCACATGAACTGTAGTTTTCTCATCGTTTGCGATGCGCTCTTTATAGGCGGCAAGTGCCTGCTGATAGGCCTCGGCAAAGGCGCGAGCCGAAGGGTAGCGTAAGCCCGGCTCTTTCGCCAGGGCACGGAGCACGACCTTCTCAATCTCTTTGGGCACATTACGATTACGCCGCGAAGGCAGTGGTGGACGCTCAGAGAGATGCTTCATAAAGGTGCTTACGGGAGTCGCACCCTTAAAGGGCACATCTCCAGTCAGCATCTGGTAAAGCAGGATGCCCAGGGAATAGATATCGCTTGCGGGAGAGGCGTCTTCTTCCGCCAACTCAGGTGCCATGTATTCCGCGGTTCCGATTAAGTAGCCGCTCTCGGTCAGGCTCTCTGCTGTGTCATTTAAGCTTTTGACAAGACCAAAGTCAGCCAGGTAAGCAAAATTTTTGTCGCGCATCAAGATATTAGAGGCCTTGATATCGCGATGAATAATACCGTGCTCATGAGCATGCTGCAAGGCAGAGGCGATCTGCGCAAGATAGTCTCCAGCCTCATCCAGGGAGAAGGGTTCGCGCTGCATATAGTCGCGCAGGGTGCCATTGGCGATATAGGGTGTCACTAAATAGCACCAGGGGCCATACTCTCCATAATCGAGGGCGGGGAGTATGTGCTCATGCTGAAGAGAGGCAATCGCGCGCGCCTCGCGTTGGAAGCGTCGGCAATACTCCTCATTGCTGCTATGCACCATTTTAATTGCGACATCCTGCTGTGTTTGGAGATCACGTGCCAGATAAATTTCGGACATGCCGCCTTTGGCTAGATAGTGTTGGATGGCATAGTGTGCGATAATCGTGTTTTCTATGTCACGCATATTTTTCCCGCACTTCCTAACTTAAGCGAAAGAATAATTACTACCAAGTACACGCATGCCGGTGGGAATTAGTCTCACCACTCTTATGGTAAGCATAATGCGAAAACACAGCTCCAGACGGGGGCACAGCCAATAATACCTTATTGAAGGAAAAGAAAAAATTACACAGGTTTAATATAGGGCGTATCAATGATGGGATAAACGCAGAGAGGCCTGCCAGCCGCAAATGTTCGCGGCTGGCGTGGGGGAACAAGGATAGCTAGCTTGCAGGTAACGCATGACTCAGAAAACGTTGCCAGTTGCCTCCCATGATGTTGAGGATATCGGCTTCTGTATAACCGTTCTGGCGCAAGACGTCGGCAATCTTTACAAAGTCCAGGGCCGTATCCAGTTCTTCGGGCGTCTCATCGCGGCCAAAGCCGCCGTCTATATCGCTGCCCAGGCCAACGTGTAGGGCGTCACCGCTGAGCTGACAGATATGATCAATATGGCGCACGACCTGTTCGAGCGTCACCGGAAAGCGGTGGTTGCGCCGCCACTCGCCATTTAGGAAGAAATTGCCGGGAACCATACCAATCACCGCGTCGCGTTCAATAAGGGCGCGAATCATCTTATCGCTCAGATGGCGGTCGGTTGGGGTATAGATACGACAATTACTGTGGCTGGCCATGACCGGGCCAGAGTAGTTCTCCAGGGCTTGCCAGAAGCTCTCTTCCGCGCTATGCGACATATCCAGAATAATGCCTACGCGCTCCATGACACGTAAAAGGTCACGCCCCAGTTGCGGAAGTGGTCCGGGCGCCCTTGTTCCGCCAGAGTAGCGCGTTCCCTGCCAGGCCAGGCCCATAATGCGCAGCCCCTGGGCGTACCATTGCTCGGCCTCCTCAGGAGTACGAATGGGATCAGCCCCCTCCATGAGGGGAATGATGCCAAAGGGGCGCTGTGGATCTTCGGGGGAGCTAGCCTCCCAGGCTTGCAGATGCCGTTGTAGATCGGCCTGGTTAAGAATCAGCGAGATGCCTGGTTCACGTGCCAGCTCGTGGTAGTAGGCGAACTGGGCTTGTCCAACCTGGTACGCCTCCTCGGCGGTGTGGTAGGACTGTGTAAGCTGTTTGCTGCACGCGGGAATATGTTGTGAGGAGCATGGTTCACAAAAAATAGTGGCACACACCACGGCAATGCCAGCGCGGCGTAGTTCTGGCAGTCCCGACATGGCAATGCCGCCCGCGCCTTTGGTAGGGTGCGATTCGGGATCTCCAGTATAGCGTTCTTCACGCTGGCGTGTCTCGTAGACTGAGCGTCGAATGTCGCGGCCCCATTCGAGCGCATTGTAGGCAATGTCCTGGTGAGCATCAATGATAAGCACGGCTCAATCCTCTCTAGCTCTAAGTCCATGCTTAGCATGGACCCTACAACTTTGCTCTCTATCATACACTGTTAGTGATCGCGAAGGATAGGCTCCTATGGTAAGATAAGGGGCGTAGTGGAAGCATGAAAGGAGCCTGTTGTATGCCAGACCGAATCGTCTATTCGACCGATAGTGGCCGCGTCTCAACCTGTCCGCGCTGTGGCCAGTCGTATAAAAAATGTCGTTGTGAGCAGGCAGGAGCGAGCGCGCCCGCCAAGAAAAGCGATGGCTTTGTCCGCATCATGCGTGATCGCAAGCAACGTGGCGGGAAGACGGTCACAGTAATTGCTGGAATTCCCACGGAAAACCTGGTTGAACTGGGGCAGCAGCTCAAAAAATTATGTGGCTCCGGCGGAACGGTCAAAGACGGGAACATCGAAATTCAAGGCGACCACCTGGAAAAGGTAGAGGCCAAACTCATCGCCCAGGGCTTTAAAGTCAAGCGCGTCGGCGGATAATTTTAAGCATATCAGCATATAGTCCTCAGCAGGTACGATGCCAGTAAAGATTCGTGCAAACGCGCGAATCTTTACTGGCATCGTTATGTATTTCCGCTTTTCCGCTTTTGGGATGTATAGAGAGAATAGCAAGGTGTGAGAGAGAAGATGCGGCAGATACAGATGTTCTCCAACACATAGTTCCTAAAAATCTAGCGTTTTATGGCACTGGCTTCATGGAACTACCAGCGGGCTTGACTAGTTCGAGCAGCAGTTTGATAGGTGATCACACCTTGGGATATTGTTCCAGTTCCAAGCTCTGTGGGTCTGCATTAAGGGTAAGTGAAAACTGAAGGTGTGCAGATCGAGACAAGCTTATTGAACAGTCGCGAGGGGCATTTACTCTGAAAGGAGAGCTTAAAGCATGTTTACTGTTGTGTATGTTGTGAACCAGAATAGCAATCCACTTATGCCTTGTCGACCATCCAAGGCCCGCAAGTTGCTACGTGATGGGCGCGCCAGAGTGGTCAATCGCAGCCCGTTTACCATTCAGTTGCTCTGGAACTGTGAGGAGCATGTGCAGGAGGTTGTTGTGGGTATTGATAAGGGCAGCCACGTCACTGGACTATCGTGTGTTGGTAAGGGCGAAATCCTCTTGTCCGGGGAGATCCATCATCGCTTGGATCTTAAGGAAAAGATGGATGGCAGGCGTGCCCATCGACAAAGTCGACGCAGGCGCAAATGGTACCGACCGGCCCGCTTCCAGAATCGTGCCAATAGCCTGCGCTGTGGGCGACTTTCACCATCGATTAAGACTAACGTGGAGGAAGTAATACGCGTTTTTCAGCATATTCCACTCCCGATCAGCGCCATCGTGATCGAAGATGTACAGGTCGATATAGCACGCCTGAACGATCCCACCCTCAAAGGAAGCCGGTATCAAGATCCAACGCGATTAGATGAGAACCTGCGCATCGCCTGTCTGATGCGTGATGACTACATGTGCCAGCACTGTGGGAAACGCAGTGTGCGACTCGAAGCGCATCACATTATCTTTCGGGAGAATGGCGGAAAAGATACGCTCTCGAATCTGTTGACGTTGTGTGAGAGGTGTCATCACCATCTCCATCAGGGAAAAATCACCCTCAAGGTTACAGGCACGCATGGGCATCTCGATCAGATCGCACAGCGCACCATGCAGGGAAAGAGTTATTTGTATGCCACACTTGGTGCACAAACCTCCCTCTCTACAATCTTTGGCTACCAGACGGCAACGCTGCGCAAGGCTAGAGGGTTGCCCAAAGAGCATGATGTAGATGCGCTCTGCATTGCTACGTATCAGACAGGCGAACAGATTCCCTATCATCAGGAGTATTTCTACCAGATCTCGTTTCGTCCACGACGAACCCGCAGGCAGTATCATGACCTGCCTAGAATCGGTCAGGGTCGAGTGAAATATCAAGTGAACGAGGAGCTGGCAGGCTTCCGTAAGGGCGATATAGTACGCGTGAAGGGCCATTTTGTCAAACAGATTAACTCAATTTATTCCAATGGTTATCTGGCGTTCAAACGGGTCAAAGGTGAACCCTTTCAGGCTCGTCCCAGAGACTGCCAACTCCTCGAACGTGGGCAGACAATCCTCTGGGAAAAAAGTGTCATCAAACGCTATGAATCGCTATAAAACGCTAGATTTTCAAATACTAGTTTCGATACTGCAAGGTATGGTGTACAGAAGAGGCGGCGAGCATGAATATTCACGAGCAATTTGAAGAGTTTCTGGCAAAGCTGGGGGTGGAGATGGAGCGACCAGAGGAGCAGCCTTTTAAAAAAGAGCGCTACAACGGCGAGGCGCTACCGGAGGTTTCAATCTTCCAGGCCTCGCGCGATCATTATGGCGTGTTCTACCGCCTGGACATTGTGGAGCAGCGACCCGAACTGCGCATCATGGTCCCGACGGAGCGTGGCGAGACGAAGATGAACATTTACCTGGTGCGTTTAAGCGACATGATGCCCATAGCCGCCTGCTTCGAGGATATGGATGTGTATGAGGGGAGTGATGCCTATGAGCACGGGCGCGAGGCCACCCTTCAGCATCTCCTCTATGCGACCGCCGAGATGATGAAGCAGTTGTTCTGGGCCGGAGACCTGGAATCCCAGACCTTTCCACCAGAGATTGAAGTACATGCCCTGTTACAGCAGGACCAGTTGAAGTTGCAGGGATAGGGGATGAGGATGGAAGCAGATGGCGTGCTAACCATGGCTCCTGCACATCGCTCTAGACAACAGTACCTATGCGGGTGTTTTCTGCTGTGTCCTTCTGGCTATGATACACTGTCTATAGTACAGAAAGGAAGCAAATCGTATGCCCGACAAATTAGAGCAGATTGGACAGCAAGCGATAGAGCATCTCTCCCTTAAACATGCCGCGCGCGAAAAGGCTCTGCCCAAGTCACGTACCGTGATTCGCCATTGTGCAAACAGTATTCGCGCGACGCATCGCCATGAGCGCGAGCGGGCCAATGAGCTTATGGTCCAGGCGGCACAGCTATTGCAAGAAATGAAAGATGATCTGCTGGATCACCAAGATATCTACTATGCGGGCTTCGCGCAGGATGCGCAGAAAGAGTATGCTGAGGCGCGGTGCCTGGCGGCGCTTACCCAGTACCAGGAGCTACCAGATGCCGAGGAACTGGGTATTGGCTGGGCCGCCTACCTGAATGGGCTAGCCGAGGCCGCGGGTGAGTTACGGCGCTACCTGCTCGACCAGTTGCGGCGCGGAAATCTCCGCGATTGCGAGGCGTACCTGCGCCAGATGGATGATATTTATTCCCTGCTCATCTCCGTTGATTTCCCCGATGCTATTACCTCTGGCTTACGTCGTACCACCGATGTGACGCGTGGTATTCTAGAGAAGACACGTGGAGACCTCACAACCTCCGTCGTCCAGGCGCAACTTCAACACTCTATTCAGGAACTTTACCAAGCGCTAGGACAGGCTGGCACCACGGATACCAAATAATGACTTTCCTGGGAAATTGGGAACGCACCAAAACCCGGTAGGGGCCTCCACGATGAATCGGGAGGCTAGCGTGTCCGAAGGCGATTCATCGCACCTCGGCGCGAGCCAAAAACGATGAGATACTCCTCTGCTGGGATAACGCTTCAGGCTTACGCCGCACTGCCATGAATGGCATTCGGACGCGCTAAAGCTGGTCCCTACCGAGTGTGAGAAGCCACCTCGTGAGATGGCTTCCCGGTTGGTGGCATCGCCGTAGACGCGAGAGGTATTGACCAGCGTCCCAGGCAACTTGACGCCCTCTATGGAAGCGTATATAGTTTATAGATAGTGAGATGCATATTCTTATAAGAGGGTGTTTCCTTGCCTCTGTATACTAAGAACAGTAATAACGCTCCTGAAGGTTATGGGAGCGCGAAACGCTGCGCTTATCATGACCACCTGGGTAGCGATCCACTTATATTGAGCCAGGGGCGCAATATTCTTATTCTTTTCCTGAATGCTGCGTTCTAGCCATCCACATCGTCTTTCTTAATGAACAGTCAAAACATAATAAACATATCGCTTAGCTAGTTAACGCCAGATGCACACTATTTCTGATAGATGGTGTGATGTACCCTGGCAGCCGCAGGCTGCCAGGGTACATCACACCATCTATCAGGACGAGCGCCGCAGGCGCGAGAGGTCAAGATGACGTTAGCAAAAATGCACTTATTTGCTATTTCATGGGTCTATGCCGAGAGGGAAGCGTATGGAAAAAGAAGAGCAGAAGAAGCAGGCTATCGAACGGCCTGAAAAGGAGAGCAAGAGTTCGATAGCGGGTACCACGGCACCAATTATTGAGGCTGATGGTGAGAAAGCGGAGCGTTTACCAACGGTTCCGCTAGATTCGCTCAAGGCTATAGGTGAACTGGAGCCACCCGTGGTCTCCGTTCATTCGGTAGAATCAACGCGCACCTTTAGTGTGCCTACTCCTCTGGTTGTGCAGCCAGCGGAGTATCATCGTTCCACTGGTGAATGGATGCGTATCTTCTGGGATGGCATACGCCCATCCTATTTGAGCCTATCGCTTTTCCCATTTCTCTTTGGAACGGTTTTAGCATGGAGTCAGCAGGTCAGTTCAGCCCATGTGCTGGGCCATTTCCGCCTCCTCTCCTTCGTGCTTTCCCTGGTGGCACTGCTTCTGGTGCATATGGGCGCTAATCTTATCAACGACTACTATGACTATATCCGTGGGGTCGATACCAGCAATCCTCTTGGACCTGGTGGTTTGATCCAGCAGGGGTTGATCAAGCCTACACGCGTGCTTGTGCTGGGCCTGATTTTCCTGGGTGCTAGCGCACTATCTGGCCTGGCTACTGTGCTCATCTCAATGAACTGGATGCTGGCTTTGTTTGGCCTGGTGGGCCTGCTTTTCGCCTATTTTTATAGTGGTAGCGGGAAGTCTCTCGCTGCTCTATGCCTGGGTCCGCTCGTGGCTCTAGGGATCTTTGGTCCCTTGGTAACGATAGGAGCATACATAGTCCAGGGGGGTGGTGATCTGCACAAAGCCTTGCTCTATAGCCTTCCGCTTGGCCTGACGGCGGCGGCAACGATCCTGGTAAACGACATGCGTGACCTGGAGGGAGACGAGCAGGCGCGCAAGTTTACCCTGGCCAATCGTCTGGGACTGACATGGAGCCGTGCCATCTTCCTCGTTTTGCTACTGGCTGCCTATGGCTTTGCGGCTTTCCTGGCCGTGCCATCGCATACGCCACACTGGCTGCTCCTGGCCTTTTTGACGCTGCCGTTACTGGTTAATATTGTGACTGGGATATTACGTGCCAGCAGCCCGAACAGCCTGCATCTCGTCTTTCGGGACATGCTCAGGCAGAATGCCTGGTTCGGTGTACTGCTTCTTATAGGCTTGATTGTCTCCACCCTGGTCTCGGCCATATCACTGGTGCCAACGCACCTGATGCGTTAAATACTTGCAATTGCAAACACGTTCTTTTGGGTAATATAATGAGCACTGTGGCAACTTGCAGTTGCCACAGTGCTCATTATATTACCCAAAAGAACGCCGCAGGCGCGAGAAAAAGTAGCTTCTGGGCCTTAAATGTACTACAACAAAATTCCTACTATAAGCGTGCTAACTGTAACCATTCGGGCCATTTACAAGGCTAAAACACTGTGTTACACTTCGCTTAGTGCAGGATCCTCAGACGGATCACGGAAATAACCCAAAGCTCAGCAGCCATTTACCACATTCAGCTCATACTGGCGCGAAGAGCCTAACAAGGGAAATCCGGGCATGTCAGATGGTTTTGCATTAGGGCGTAAGGTAGACAGAGACAGAAAAGGCCATAGCGAAGACATCCCTCAGTGCTTGCCCTCAACGATCTTTTCTGTTCCCGTGACTTCCCCATGGTAGCATATGCTTTGTTTGTACGCATGGTGTCACCGCCTGGTCCGCTTACTTCTTCTCCGAAAACCCTGAGCGCGAAGCGCTAGTCACGCAAGTGACGTTGGGTTTCGGAATAAGATCTTAATGGCCCGACTCAGATCACTGTTTGCGGTTGTTTCACAAGGAGGTGCTCTATGGCTGGCTGGGAAGAAGAACTGGCTATACTGTTGCACGAACTGGGTGTCAAACAGGAAGAACCTCAAACACCTTTATGGCAACGAGGCAGGCCCTATCCCCAACCTGATGACAACAGAAAACAAGATCACATTGCCGACGTGCTTTCCTGGCGTTTAGAGCAGACGACAGGAGAGGATGCAGCGGATATTGACGATGAGATTGAAGAAGCGTGGGTAAACGACCTGAACTCCATGCGTCAGGAGGTCGACGCTATCGTCAACCAGGTAGTCCTCTTGATGCAACGCGGTGGGCTTGATAGCTCAATTAAAGAAGATATTATGGTTGTGTTGCGTGCCCTGCGTCGGCGCGCCCTCCAGCAGCACCAGTTGACATCGAATGATGAAGCGAGCTACCTGGAGTCCGCTACTGCCATGCTACACTTCTGTCGTCTGGTCCTGCAACTTAGTGAGCAGGCCACGGAACACGATTAGCACCCCCCTCTCCTCATGAAACAATATTTTTGCCCTAAACAAGGTTTCTCCTTTTGGTTATATGCCAGGTGCGCCAGGTCTGCGATTGTTAGATCTTGCAAGTAACTCCCTTGCTTGACTTTCGAGCTTTCCAACTGAAATACTATACTATTCGTGTACAGAGTATTAGGTTGTACCAAGTTGAGCGAGGAGAGTACATATGCCAAAGGTGAGACAAGAACAAGAGGTCCAGGAGTTCTCCACAACGAAACCTTCGTTAAGTGAGTCTCTCTGGGATTTGACAAACTCGCCCTACGCGCAGAATATAATACAGCGAGGGGAAGTACTAGCCGACGAACTACGGACACGGGGAGAGCGCGTGGCCTCCACTGTGCGTCATCGAGGTCGTAAGCAGAGCCAGCAATTGGCGAAGCACAGCGGGCACTTACGCCATGATCTGGGCGAATATAGCGAGCAGGCCGCGCATAAATTCGCGAAGAGACGCGAGCAGGCTGTGCGTGAACTGGCTCGTTTTAGTGATCGGACCGCGAAGCGACTCTCAAAGAAGAGCGAGAAGGCTGCTCGTTCTGTGACAAAGAAGAGCCGGAAGATCAATAAAGGTCTGAACGAGTATGGCCAGCGTGTATTCCAGGGGATCAGCGAGCAGGATGGGCGCTTCTGGGCGCTTATCGGTTTCGGTATTGGCTTGGTTGCCACAACGATTGCCATGATCTTTGTCATACGTAAGCGTATGCAACAGCCTGAATTGACAGAGGAAGAGCATGTCCTGCTCAAACAGAATGGAAATCTGCGCGAGAAAACCGTTGAAACCGCGCGAGGAACTATTCACGCCATTAACCTGCCTCGTGAGGAGGATGCGCAACCAGCAGAGGCCGCCCTACCGATTGTAACCGAAGAGCAGTCGACAGCCGACCAGGAGACGCCAAAACTGGTTGGTGTGGCAAGTTCAAAGCGTTACTATCCTATTGGTACACCCCAGCAACTCACATCTGAGTCTACCTCACCCCTGGATATCGTCTACTTTGAGTCAGAGGCACAGGCACAGGCCGAGGGATATACACCCGCGGAATAGCCTGTCAGAAGCACAGTTAAAAGACGGGAGGACTCTCCTCCCGTCTACACTTATTTTTGGGTGGCTCTATATTTCCCTTTAAAGGCTCTATAAGCCTCTTTAGGAGATTTTGTTTGTTGAAGTTTGTCGAATGATTTCTTGTATTATTGATCGTCTTTGGTGTCTAAATTGGTGTCTAGTCGAATTGTACGTGCTCAATATTTGTTGATATCTTTCACTGCTCTTCTTCGAGAGAAGCCGTTTGTCTCATGACATCATTTGGGCCAAAGTAGCGTTTCAGCAAAAAGAAAAGAGGATTATTATCTAGTCGTTTAAATGCCCCATTTCTGTAGGAGAAAAGCGTAAAGAAATGAGCCACATCAAAACCTACAAGTGGGAGAGCGCATGAATCGAAGACATCTATAAACGTATTGGGAAAAGGATGCCGCAATGCGTAAATAACAGCTCCATCCCAATCGCTCTCTGTAAGGTCTGCGTGAAGATTTTCAAAACAGATACAAACATCCTTTTCTTCAAGAGGAACGTTTTTTAAGGCGTTGATGAACTCTTCCTCGTTATCTCCATAATACCAGTATGTTGCTTCGGGAATTTTTCGCTGTTTCATAAGCCTAACCATGGTATCTGGGGCATTTGGAAGAATATATTTTTCTTCGTAGCGCTCATCATAGTCCGGTGGATAATCGCCATTATCATCTGTTCGTGGTTCATTATAGGCTTGACCAGCACATATGGCTGCTGGTAACTGCACTAGCTGTGTATGTAGCAAATCCAAGGTTAAGGCTATGAGTTCTTCTTTCGTAAGCCTTTTGTCGGTTTTTGATGTGGCAAGGAAGAAGGTCATTGCGGCCATGTTCGCTCCTTTTTCTCCCTGAAGGAGTGCAAAAATACATGAGTTAATAATACCCTAGTACTTCGTATGGTGTCCATCAGAATGTTCTACGACTTATGTTCTTATTCTTCCTATTATGGTATGCTTACTGTTAAGAGTAGGTTCTTGAGAGAGGCAGGATCTATATGACGACAAGAGCAAAACTGTTTTCAGTGACACCTGCTGATTGGGTTCCAGGTCCAGGTCAAGGGCGGTGGACATATCAGGAATATGCAGCGATACCAGAGGATGGGCATCGTTATGAAGTGGTGAATGGAGTCTTGTATATGGCACCCTCTCCAAGCTCGAATCATCAGGATATTGTTCTCGCAATAGCGTCTTACTTGCGGTTTTATGTGAAGAGTACAGGCTTAGGGAAGGCGTACGTGGCTCCTCTAGATGTGGAATTGAGCTATGGGAATATTGTACAACCTGATGTCTTTGTGCTTCTGAACGAGCATCTTGATCAAGATATTGGTTCTCGTATTGTAGGTGCTCCTGATCTCGTGGTAGAGGTGGCCTCTCCGAGTACGGCACGTCATGATTTGAGTGAGAAGCTTCAGGCGTATGGCGCAGCTGGTGTTCCTGAATATTGGGTGGTGACTCCCGATGCTCATGTGGTAGAGGTGTTGATTCTGGATCGCGGGACGTATCGGTCTTTGGGGCTTTTCATTGCTGATGATGTGCTGCCTTCTCAGGTGTTGCCTGGGTTACCTATGACTGTGGAGCAGTTCTTTTCTTAAGTGGTTTTTGCAAGAATAACAATAGCCCTGGTAGCTATAAACTACCGGGGCTTTTTGCTGGTTGCTTACTGTGCTGCTACTTGTTTTCAGATGATAGAACTTGCTGGCCTTCTGTTGACTTAAGGAACTGGCTAATCAGTTTAACTGGTTGTGCAGCGGCTTCGAGCATAAAGCCTTGGCGTTCTCCTCCGTCTAGGTCGGTCAACAATTTGAAACCTAGAGCTTTCAAGATTCTCTGCCCATCGGGTGTTGTTCCTATTGCGTACCAGTTTTTAATATCATGCTGGAGCATTAATGTAGCAGCCCACTTGATTGTTTTTCTAAGAAGGAAAGCACCCACCTCCTTGTCCCTCTCTGAATCTTCAGTTGATACTACTTCAATGATCGGAACATATACCGATAGCTGTGGATCATCCCATTTTCTGATGGCCTGCAATGGGATGTCTTTTTCTCTGATTCTGTCGTGTAGCAACTCAATGATAATACTCTCATCCAAAGGCAAAAATGTAGTCCAGCCAAGTATTTTGTCACCTTGCTTGACATTCATCGATATCTCGTCGTTTCTTTTCCTCCAAGCTAGCACTGTCTTGAATGGTACAGCATCATCTTCTGCGTAAGGCTGTTTGGTTATTTCTTGCTTTGTCCAAGCATCGGCAATAGTAGAGACGGAAAAGGTGAGTTTATTTTTGTCCTCCTGGTTTTCTCTTTCCAGCTCTGCGAGGGCGTCTATTGCTTCCTTGGGGAATTGTATATTAGGTCTTTTGCCTTTAGACGGTATTTCGCCCTCTCTCACCTTTCGGTAAAAGGTAGTAGTAGGTATATTAAGTACTGCCATTGCTTCTTTGGCATTGTAGAAATTTGTTGCCATTTTTTCCCCTTTGTTCCCTGTATTCTAGGAGTTTCTATAAGATATTGTACTTGACAAATGGTAAATAGTAAAGAGTTCTTGGTATTTGGCAAATGATTTGGAAATTGGCAATTGGGTATTAACAATGATTTCTGTACATGTTACTATTTAATTGGAAATTGGAAATTGGAAATTGGAAATTGGAAAAAGATATTAGGAAAATGGTTCATTAACAACAGAATACCTTGTAGCTTTTGCTCTGATGTTGACTACGGGCTAGACGATGGTTGGACAGTGCAATGATGCACTAGGACGGTCTAGAGGAGAATGCAAAGTGTGCAGGCTTTGACTGAGAGGCGGCGTGAGCTGTCAGTAGGTCAGGCTACGGGTCGTCTTGAGCGGCCTGGGCGTGGCTTGAACTGTGGAGAACAGTTTGGGGGCGGTCTGGACTTCACATCATGTTGACGTGTCCGTGATGTGCGAGAAATGAGGAGCTGAGCTATGAGGGCCTGGTGAGGCGGTGAAGAGCTGCTTGGATGACTCACAGTCTATGAGGAGTTGCTAACGCCTGCCAGGAACCTTTTATTTTGAGTGTGGATCGCTGCGGTGGTTGGGAGTGTGGTTTGAGGGTGTGGTCGTGGTCGGTGTGGTGTGCGGTCTGCATGTTGGGATGGTGGGAAGTGGGCGTTTAAACGTGGGGTTTGTGCGGTGGTCGGCGTGTGGCTGTGATGGTAGGGTCTGGTAAAGCATGTGGCGAGGGTGGTGCTGGTGGTCTTGGGTGGGTACGTGGTCAGGGGTCTAGGCCTTCTTCTCGGGTGTGTGGTTGTTTGTTGAGGCATTGAGGAGGGATTGTTGGATGTGGCTGCATACAGTGTATGTGTGGATCGCCGTTGAGTCGGGTGAGGCGGATGTGGTGGAACAGGTGCGAGCCTGGAACCATCACGAGGCCATGTGGAAGGTGATGCGGCGGTATGGCCTGACCTTTGCGCATACGACGTGGGTGGTGCCTGCCAACGACAAAAAGCCAGATGGGATGTATGCCGGGGTGCGTTACTGCTTCTAGGGGAGGTACTGGTGGAAGAGCAGAAGAAGTATTCAACGTGGCGGCGTCCATTTCGACTGTACCTGTCATCTCAAGCGGCTGAGGGGTTTGATGCTCCTGCATCTCGTGGGCGGTGTCAGTTCGATGGTGGGTGTGATGGCTTTGAGTAGTGCAACGGAGCGCGGTTTTGTAGGGGTCATTGGCTCCTGACGTATGGGAAGACAGAACTTCCTGAGCGTCCCTATGGGGTCTAGGAGGTGGATATGGCGATGCAATTGGCGGTGGTGGGTGCGCTGGCGGGTGGATTGGTGTTGATGCGGCGGCGTGGCGTGCAACGGAGTGTCGGGCTGGTGCTAGTCGGTGTGGCCTGTGTGGGTGTGCTGGGGTTGTTTGCCTGGGCGTCGATGGTGGGTCAGGTGGTCGTGTAGTGCGGTTTCTGTAGGATGGGTCTGTGGAAAGTGACTGTTTAAACGATGTGTTGTGTGGATGGAAAGGATTTCCTATGGGAAAGAAAGAATTGTTGTGGTTGCTCGGACTCCTGGTGATGTTCATTCTGGTTGGGAGTACGGTGGGTTTCGGCTTCGTGGGCGACTTTCTGTATCGCGTTTTCTAGTTGGTGTGGGCGTACTCCTTTGGCTCTCCTTAGTCGTATGCCCTCTTGTCCTGTTGACAGTTTACATGAGTAACAGTGATGATGGTTCTGAGGAGGAACAACCGATATGCAACTTGAGGGAAAAGTACAAACCGCGAAAATGAGTGATTTCTTCAATGGCCTGGAGTTGGTAGTGGTGGATCGCGCTGTGATTAAGCCTGCTGGTGGTCGCCCACAATATAGTGTGCGTGTGGTGCGTGGCTGGCCGGGACTCGATGAGCTGAAGGAACTGCGCAAGAATAACGCTAGTGCACAGGATCTCGCCACCTTCGCGCAAGGCATTCCACTTCCCCAGGAAGATCAAGTGATTCCGCTCACGGTGCTCGACATCACGGGCAAGCAGGGCTTTAAGACGCTGATCTGCGAGGTCGCGCAAGCTGGCGCATAGTGGATGAAAGGGTGTGATGCATGAAGCAGATGCCGCAAGGCAGGTCAATGAGCTTTCAGCGCTCAAGTCGGTTCGATCAAGTGGTGCATAGTGCGGGACATACCGTGTTTCGGGTCGTCTCCATCTTCTTCTCGTTTGTGACGGCACATGCCATTTACTGGTTTTTTAGTGCGCTCAATGGAGTGGATGCCTTACAACAATATGTCACGTTAACCATTTCAATCGGGTTCGTGGCGCTTGGCTACTTTGTGACACGTGGCCTGGCGCATCGCATGCTTGAGAAGCATTCCATCTGGTCGTACCTGCTGGTGGGAACGCTCTATGTCTTCGTCGAGGTGGTGTGTAACTTCGGCGAGGCGGTGGCGCGCTATCCCGATATGCTGTGGATACAACAATTGCATGGCTGGCAGTTGAGTATGTTCACGGTCCTGGCTCCTCTGGTACTCTCGATTATCCCTCTCTTTAATATCGCGCTGGCGTGTATCGATGTGGATTTGATGCGCGAAAAGAGGGCGATGGCTCCAACAACACCAGTCAAGAATGTGACGATGGGCGCTGCGCCAACGATTCAACTGCCACAGGCGGTTTATCCTCAGATGCCACAGCCTTCTCAGGGCAATAATGGTGGTGGGAACAACCTGGGCAACTTCTGGAAAAATGTAGGGAAGAAACAGCCTCACCCGGCGATGGGAATGAACGGCAACGGGCCACAACCGAAGCCGTAGCGTGTGGTGGGTGATGGAGATGGTGGGCGGTGTGCTGCGCAAGTGATGTGTAGTATGCCGCCTTTTTTGTTGCTTGATTGTAGTGGTGAAAGCGTGTGTTTAAACAGGTTGTTTGATGAAGAGGTGAGATGATGGGTCATGTGATATCGATGATTGGTTCTCTGATGCTTCCTTTGTTCATCTTTTGTGGTGCGTGCGTGGCTCTGCTGGCATCTTCGCGTGAGCGTGGAAGTCTGGCGTGGGCGTGGCGGGTGTCGGCCTTGATCTTGTTTGTCACGGCTGCATGCATCTTTTACACGGCGGTGAAGGCATGAGGCGGTATGTAAGGACCATTCGCGAGATGAACGATGTGCTTCGCGGTGGAAAGGCCGTGTATGCGGATCTGGCTGGTGGGCAGGTAGCGCGTATTCATCGTGCAAAAACCGTCAAGGGTGTGCTCCTGGTTCGCTGCTTATCAAGTGGTGAATGGGTCCAGCCTGAGGCGGTTTGGTGGGGATGAGTGATGTCGGTTGAGATGAGTGAAGTTGATGCAGATGTCAAGCAACTTCGTGAGTGGTGGTTGTTTGAGGCCACAAAGTTTCTGCTGACGCTCGTGGTGGAGCAGGGCATAGAGGCGTTGCCGGTGCGCGTGTCGTGTGGGTGGCCCTCGCGTGGTGGTATGGGCCAGGGCAAGCATGTGATTGGGCAATGTTTTCCTCAGGAGATGTGTGCTGATGGTGTTCCACAGATTTTTGTGTCTCCTCGCATTCATGAAAGCATTGAGGTGCTTGGGACGCTCCTGCACGAATTGCTTCATGCCTCGTTAGGCTGGCGAGTTGGGCATAAAAAGCCATTTTCACAGGCGGCGCGCAACGTTGGTCTTGTGGGCCCTCCCACGGCTACAACGGTTGGGCCTGAATTGCAAGTGGTGTTACAAACCTATGTCGATCAGATGGGGCCATATCCGCATGCTCCTATTCAGGTGGTTGCAAAGCAAAAGCCAGGGAGTCGGTTGCGGTTGTTTGAGTGCCAGTGTGATCCACCTGTGAAGCTGCGAGCTGGCCGGGATGATCTGCGCGTGGTGTGTCTGGATTGTGAAGAGCCATTTACTCTGGCTGAAGGGTAAGGGGGTTGGTGATGCCTCAAGCATTTGGGTTGTGGCCTGAGGTGGTCGCGATTGCTGCGGATGCGGAGATGTATTGTGTTTCTTGTGCAAAGGTATTGTATGGAGAAGAGCCGATAGAGGCGGTCGTTGCTGGTGAGCCTGGATACGAGCAATACACCGATCATGAGGGGAATCCTTTTACAGTGGTATTGCGAGGCTCTGAGAGCTTACATACGACGCATTGTGGCGCTGTCGCGTGTCGGGTGCCTCTCTGTGATGAGGGGTGTTCGTGTTACCTCGATCCTGAGCAGTGGAACCAGTACGGCACGCTACCAGAGAGAGGGAATGTGGTGAGAGGGTGAGAAGCATGAAGCATATGGTACTCCTCTTCTTCTTGGGGGTTCTGGCCGGGTGTGTCGTGATGGTTTGCACGTCTCTGTTGATAGGTGTGTCGGCGAAACATTTGCCAGGGGGGTCGATGGCTGCGGGTGTGTGTCTTGGTTTGGTGTTTCCTCGCAGAGATGGAGAAGCGCGTTGGTGCCTCCTGCTGGTGGGTGGATGTGCTGGCTTTGGAGGTTGGTATCTTGCTACTTGCCTGTAACGCAGTTCATCAGATGGTAAAAGTCAGCGTTTAAACGTACTGTTGTCTGTATGTAGACACATAAGTAAAAGATTATGCTTTGTCGTGTAGTAAATCGTGTGAAGCGGCTTCGTAGGCTGTTCTAAGGCGTATCGTTGAGGCGGTCAAGAGAGGTTTTGGCGGAAAGTGGCTGAGTGTTGGTCTCAGAAGGTGGGAAGGACGCTCTATGACCGTCTCAGTGTGTTCTGAGGCATATTTTTCTTGCTCTGGCGTCAAAAATGGCTACTTTGCGGGCTGTAGGGTGTCCTTGGATGATTGATCGATCAGGTTTGCTTATGGATGAAAGGGGGTGAGCTATGGGTGGTCAAGTGTACCTGCTTGGCTATGCTGCGCCTGATGCTGCTGAGCAATTAGAGCAGTGGATGGCTGATGCCTCGGTGGTGCTGGTGGATATTCGCTTGGCGGCGCGCTCTCGCTGGTTGCGACAGTGGAATAAGGGGTGGTTAGTGAGACAGTGGGGGGATCGGTATGTGCATGAGTCAAGGCTCGGCAATCTCAACTATCGAGATCGGAGTCAACCAATTAAGATACGCGATCTGCTGGGTGGGCTGGCGACAGTAACGGATTTGCTGAGCCAGGGCCGCAGTGTGGTGCTGCTATGCGCGTGCATGGATGAATCCCACTGTCACCGTCGCGTGGTCGCTGATGCGCTAGCGTCCCTGGAAACCTAGCAAGCGGCATAACTGGGGCCCGAGTATGATCCTACCGAAAAACAACGTGAAGGATTTTTGAGCGTGAGTGGCACTTCTGAGAAGGGAGCAGAGCAAACATGATGGGCCATGAAGCGAGCCTCCGAAATGGACCAGCGCAAGAGTTCCAGATACCCTATGAGGCCCTGAATCACGCGAGTTTATTCGCCGAGGTTCGACAGATACGATAAAGCCTCTGATGGTCTCAGAGGCTTTGTTTGGGGCAAACGTTGAGGGCCTGGAGCATGCCCAGAAGAACAAGAGGTATCTCTTTGCGGAAGTGGGATGGTGGAGAGCAGTTGGCTCGCGAACAGAGCAATGGTTGGCCTGGATGAGCAGGAGGGATGCCCGATGAGAACATCCCTCGGAAATACTTTAGTGGAGTCTGATGGCTCCTTTGAGGTTGGCTCCTGAGAGGTCGGCTCCTTCGAGGTTGGTTCCTTCGAGATTGGTTCCTTCGAGATTGGTTCCAGCGAGTTTGGCTCTTTCGAGGATGGCTCCTTTGAGGATGGCTCCTTTGAGATTGGCTCCTGAGAGGTTGGCTCCTTCGAGGATGGCTCCTTTGAGGTTGGCTCCTGAGAGGTTGGCTCCTGAGAGGTTGGCTTTTGGGAGCATGGCTTCTAGGAGGATGGCTCCTTCGAGGTCTCCTGAGAGGTTGGCTCCTTCGAGGAAGGCTCCTTCGAGGAAGGCTTTGAAGAGTTTGGCTCCTTGGAGGTTGGCTCCACCGAGGTTGGTTCTTGCGAGGTTGGCTCCTTTGAGGATGGCTCCTGAGAGATCGGCTCCTTTAAGGTTGGCTTCTGAGAGGTTGGCTCCAGCGAGTTTGGCTCCTGAGAGGTTGGCTTCTGAGAGGATAGCCCCTTTAAGGTTGGCTTCTGAGAGGTTGGCTCCAGCGAGTTTGGCTCCTGAGAGGTTGGCTTCTGAGAGGTCAGGCTTGACGTTTGGCTTCTGCTCTCTCCATTGATTCCACGCCTCTGCTCCTTGTTTGAGACGATCAAGCTGTTGCTGATTGGTCATAAAACATTGCTCCTGTTTTCTTTGCCTTTCATCGGATGAGCGCTCTCCCTCGTCCATCGGGGCATCGCTGGTTGCTCATCGTTTCTCTTTTCAGAATAGCGACTGCTCAAAGTGGAGCGTTGTTCGTAGTTCCCACTTCTGGAGCGCTTGAGAGGCCATAAGAGACTTCGTTTCTGTCTGCTTCTCACGCTCAAAAGCGTCAAAAATGCCTGTCTGCGACGTGTTTTCCGTCCTTATCGTTGTTTTTCGGTCGGATCATACTCGGATTCCTAACTCGCCGTTTAAACGCGTCGATGCTGCGGTACTCCCCCCTCTTTTTCCTTTCGGGCGCAAAAGGAATCCCTCGGATGTGACGCGCTTGTCAAGGCGGGTTCCCTTTAGGGTGCCTTGACAAGCAAGAGGGGTGGTGGTGCGGGTGGGGTGGGTCACATCCGATACACTCGGACACGCCCGAAAGGGAAGAGAGGGGGGCCTCGTATGCGCGGGATGCAGCGAAGCGTGCGGCGGCGGCGAAGCCGCGTGGCCGACAGCCCGCGCACCAGGGTCTTCACTTGACCCTAATAAGGATAATTCACACAAATAAAAGTGTGAAAGCATGTTACTCCTGGCAATACTACTCTTCTTGAGCGAAGGGATCTAATTCCTTCCCCAGATAATAGTAGAATGGGGGAAGGTGTTTCATTGGAGCTAAGTCTTTTCCATAGAGGTTATACTCCTCTATTGTCCCTATTGCATAGTAGTTAACACCGTCTTTACTTACCTCCGCAGTATAAAAACTTGTTCCCCCTTCGTCGTTGTTGAGAGTGAATTGATCATTTAATGAGGAGTCTTTATAGCCATCTGTTTTGAGTTGCTCAAAAAAAGCCTGTTTGGCTTCCTGGCTTGATTCCCTCAAATAGTTCTCCCGATGCGAGAGTGTGAACTGGGTGTACCAGCCTGCGTAACAATAAATCAATTCCTCGGGTGTGAAACTGCTCCAGCTATCCCAATCGATTCCAATAAAGCTCCATGTGATTGGTCCTGTAAAGCCAATGCCCTTTATTCCTTCACTTAGTTCGTATTGAACAAGAAAGACTTTTGTTAGACCTACACTCGGCCATTTAACCTCATTTTCATAAATGACATGCGCTTCTATTGGTTTTTCCCCGAATTCCATTGGATGGGCTAGCCAGTTTGACATCTCGTTTACTGCCCATTGCTGGTCTTTTTCTTCAGACATATGTTTCTCCTGAAAAGCAAAATACAATCGATGGAGAGCCGAGAAAAGCCTTCTTTGAGAAGATTCCCCTTCTGTGCTGCTGAGTCTAAGTATATAACTATTTGAGCTGTTTCTGTCTCTGTTGATGAGTGGGTGAGAGGAGCTGGATGATGTATCGACCGGGATATACTCCAACACTAGAGGAACGGGTGGAGTGGCATCTAGAGGATGGAACCGATACGTTGTATGTCTGCCCTGATGCCTGGGCGCTGCGTCATCGGTTCATCAATCGAGAAACGGGTGAAGTGAGACGTGCGCGGTGTGATCGCTGGACGTGCCTCTATTGTGGGCCAAGAAAGGTGGATATGTGGCGGCAAGTGATTGCTGAGGCTGAACCAACTTTGCATATTGTCTTGACAAAGGCAGGAAACACAATGGAAGAGGCGGCGCGTGCGCTCACGACGTGGGTTCAGGCGTTGCGTCGAGGGTCAAAGGGTCGTGGGCGTGGGCATGTGGGTGCTCGGCCTGCCTTCCATATTGAGTACCTGGGTGTCTCTGAGGAACATAAAAACTTTGAGGAAAACGGCTTCCACTGGCATTTGCTGGTCAAGGGAGCCGATTTTATTCCACATGAGCATCTGGTGGCCTGTTGGAAGTCTGCGACAAAAGGGCGTGCCTCGGTCGTGTGGGTGAGTGCGATTAATAACACGCGTGCCATTGGCTATGTCACCAAGTACCTGACCAAAGATGTCACGCGAGAACGCAAGGGGCAGAAGACGGTTGTGCGCGAGGGCCTTATCCTGCGTGTGGGTGAAGATGGGCAGCTCGTCGAGGATCGTGAGCAGGTAGAGGCGTTGGTGGAGAGTAAGGCGCGTCGGATTCGTTATTCGCGTGGCTTCTTTCCTGAGACGACCAGGGCCATACGGGCGCGGTTGTTCACTCGGTCGGAGGAAAATGGGGATGCTGCGGTGGAAGAGCAGGGGGATGGAACGCTCTGGCCTGAGTTAGAAGGGAATGGTGTGGGTGGTGACGAGAATGGAGGTGTATCAGAAGAGCCACAGGTGTCGGAGTGGAAGTTGGAAGAGGTAGCGGAGTTTACGAGGGAATTAGAGGTGTATCGTGAGCGTCGGCGGCGTGCCTTGACTGAGGCAATACGTGAGCGTGATGGGAATGGACGGTATGTGTCAAGGCGCGTGCTGACGCTGTGGGAGTATCAGCGCTCTCAACTGCGTTTGGCTGGCTAGCCTTGTAGTGCGATGTGGATTTATCCTGGTCATGTCTCTTTCTTCTATGGTGTTGCACTAGAGTGAGGAAAGAGTTCATGTGTGAGGTCTGGGTTAAACCAGACTTCCTGCTCAGATGCATTATAACCGCGAATATCCCAGGCATACATTCTGTTGGCTAAGGCTGAGAAACCGAGAGAGGTAGCTATCAGGCTGCCCTTCTGGAAGTGTCCTGCGATTCTCATTGTATACATAGGATCATGTGGAGGATTATCCGTTGAATCCTTCTTGACTGAAGTAATGGTAGGCGAAGATTCACCATAATGCTTGGCAACTTCTTGGGCAATAGTCTTAGGATCTAGGAGAGACTGTTCTGTTGAGCAAGCACTTATGAAGGTGCTCCCGAGAAAGAGCGTGGCTAGATGTTTTATGTGTATGCGACGAGAGATCATGGTTTTACCAATTCCTTCGTTTTCCTGTTGATTTTATCATGATTTGATGCAAATGGTACAGAGCGTCGGTGGTTAATTTGCTGATCTGTACTGATACGTAAACATCGAGCGGAGGGAAAAGGGCATCATTTCCTTTGTTGCCACTATCCGCAAAGAAAGTCACTGTTTCAACAGTGGCTTTTCTTTTTGTCTGAGGAGTGCTGATGAGGTGGTTTGAAGTGGCGTTATGGCGACGCTGGCCTTCACTGTTTCCTGATTGTACGGCAAGAGTGTGGGCCTGGGATGCCTTCTCAGCGGTGGAATATACCATGCGTCGGTATCGTTTGGCACTGGTGGATTATGCATCGGTGTATGCAGAGGATCATGCATTGATCTATCGGGCGCATAAAATAGCGGTTCCTTTGGAAGAGGAGCCGCTTCTTACTGCCGCTGAGGAGACGGTGTGTGTCGATGGCTTTGTGGTTGGCAATGTAGCAAGGTTGGTAAGACAAAACGAGCGAACGGAGGAGGTTGAATGGGTATCGGACTCGTAGCAGTGATTTTCCTGGGGCTGTTTGTAGCAGTGTGGTCAATGCGGCTGCGTGGGTGTGTGTATGGGTGTGCCTGGATGACGTTGGGGGCACTGATGGTGGTAGCTGCATACCTCTTTAGCACTGGTGTCTTGCGCGTCTAGGGAGGTGGTTCTATGCGGAAAGGAACACGTGATGTCTACAAAAAGGATAAGCCTTGCAAGGCGGGTCACGTCTTTACAGCGACAATGGTTCCTGGGTGGTTCCAGTGTACTCGTGCTGAGTGTGGTGTGGTCGCCGTGTGTCCTGGGTGTCTCGGTCATGCTCCACAGGGATATGCGCTCTGCTGGTGCCAGGCGCATCGGGGTCATGCTGTGGCGTCGTCGTGAGAAGAGAGTGAGGTGAGGGTGTGGCTGGTGACGTTGTCTTTGAGGTAGGTCGTGAGGGCTTAGGAACGGGTTGGTACTGCGTTTCATGTGCTCGTCACCTGCTTGGCAATGAGATTGTGGATGCCTATCTCATCGGTCCGTGTCGAGAGGGAAGTGTGTGGGTGCCTGAGCTGAGGAGCTGGCTTGGTGTCACGGTCGTTGATGGCTCTGCTAGTACAGACTTGAGCGGCCTGGGGTGCTGTCAGTGTCTCTATACGCAAGGCTGGCGGGTTGTGGATCGTGGTGGTGCTCAGGCCGTTTTCTTCTAAATCACGTGTAGGTGTGGTGAGAAAGTCATCGTTGAAACGGTGGCTTTCTCTTTTTCATAGGGAGGTGAAAACATGCTGAACTTGATGGATTGCCGTTGCCGTTGCCAGTGTCATGTCTGTGATAGGCGGGAGGTGCGCTTGTTCACCTGTATCGGGTGTGAACATCGCTTCTGCTTCACTTGCGTGCATCGTCTTGATGAGCACTGGCTCTGCGTGGGATGCATGACAAAGTGGTTAGGGGTTATGTGCAAGCTGGCGATTCCTCCCGAGGTGGAACGCTGGTTTAATGAGGTCACACGGCTGTAGTCTCTGAGCTAGTGGATGGGAGGTTCGTTGTGTCCAAACTGAAGCGAAAAGTAGCAGTTGTTGAGTCGGTGTTTTTGACAGTGGAGGATGTTGCCGACCTCTTTCAAGTGGATCGTTCGACGGTCTATAACTGGATGTATTATGCTGGTCTACCTTCTATGCGGGTTGGTCGTCGTTCTCGCCGTTTTGATCGTCGTCAGATAGAAGCCTGGGCGAAGAGCCGTGAAGGATGAGGAAGAGTATGGGTAAATCGAAAGCGCGTGGGAATGGTGAAGGAACGATTTTCCAGCGGAGTGATGGACGTTGGGTTGGTGCTGTGTCTCTTGGCCCAGGACGGCGTAAGAAACAATTTTATGGAAAGACAAGGCCAGAGGTTCAAAAGAAGGTCAAGCAGGCACTTCGAGAGCTGGAACAAGGGGTTGCTATTGAGAAACCAGACCCAACGCTTGAATCTTTTATGCGTGATTGGCTGAAACATAAACGAGATCTTCGTGTGAGTTCGCGTGTGAAGTATGACCAACTGATGAGAGTGCATATCATTCCTGCATTGGGTCGTCTCACGCTGAAGAAGCTTACACCTCAAATCGTGCATGATTTCCTGAATGAGAAGCTAGAGGATGGGCTTTCTACAAAGTCAGTGAATATGTTACATAGTCTCCTTCATCTGGTTTTAGAGGAAGCTTTGAACCTTGATCTTGTCGCTCGGAATGTGTGTGATCGGGTGAAGCCTCCAAAAGTTGTTTCTAAGAAGTCGGTTGCTCTAAACGAGGATCAGTTGTTGAGATTGTTGAGAGCGGCTGAAGGTGAGCGTTTAGAGAAATTTCTGATGCTGGTCATGGCAACTGGAATGCGTCGGGGTGAATTGCTGGCGCTGAAGTGGGATGAGATAGATCTAGAAAACCGTGTGCTCCGTGTTCGTCGTACGTTTGATTATGTCTATGGGCATGGGTATGTGGAGAATGAGCCCAAAACAGAACATGGCATTCGTGAGATTTTGCTCCCTGTTTTTATTGTGGAGATGTTGGTGAATCATCAAGAGGATCAGCGTCAAGCGAGAGAAAAATGTGGTAGTCGCTGGATTGAGATGGGGTATGTCTTCACTGGCCTAAAAGGCGGACGTTTGAACCCTGGATATACCTTGAAGATGTACAATGAGTTGCTGCAAAAGGCTGGCCTTCCTCATATTCGAATTCATGATCTTCGTCATAGTTATTCAACACTAATGGCTGCAATGAAGGTACATGGAAGGGTTGTGCAGGAGATACTCGGCCATAGTGATTATCGATTGACGATGAACGTCTATACGCATGTCGATCTCGCGATGCAAGAGGAACCTGCAAGACTTTTAGATGAGTTCTTTGAGAAGAGTAAACCTGCAGATGTCGAAGATGACGAGAAAAGCTAATTGGTGTCTGGATTGGTGTCAGCTCAGGTTTTACAGCTTGTAGTGCTAAATGCAAGCCGCTTGTGAAGTGATTTTAACAGGCGGCTTTCTTGGTGAAAAGACGGGAGGACTCTCCTCCCGTCTTTTCTTTTTGTTTGTCTTACTTCTTCTACGAACACCCTGAGCGCGAAGCGCTAGACACGCCAGTGGCGTTGGGTTTCGGAATAAGACCTTAGTCGTGGAAGCGTCTCTTGCGATATTGTCTGGGTAGTGCGTCATCCGCGAAGCCCTCATTGATGAGCCCATGTTGATAGAGGTAGCGTAGGTAGGCGAGTTGCTGTTCAAAGGTGGATGCTGGTTTCTCGGGTTTATTGGCGACGGCATCATCTTTTCGGGCATTTTCGGCGGCCTGGTTACTAGAGGATGGCGTTTTGGGAAGCGCCGTCTGGTCAGTGGAACTGCCTGGTTTTTGACTAAAAGGTGTATCAAGAATGGAGGGATGCTCATGCTCAATAGCGACAGTGGTCATGCCTGTTTGAGGCATAGGGCCTTCTGAGGAGAGGAGCCTGGGGGGATTCGAGAGCATGGAGGCATTCCCCAAGTTTGCTGCCTGCTGGTTGCTCATCGCTTTGGGGCGTCCCCATGGCCACCATGCGAATACGTTGCGCAACCACCTCTGGATTGTTTGCGTGATCATAACTCTACCTCTTCATTTACGGCGGACAATCGATTACTGATTACCCTTCAATCACGCACGATTTGCGATTAGCGTCTCAAATAAGGTAACTCATATTGAGAAACATAGAAACATAGTAGCATATCAACCCACCCCTTTGCAACCGTTAACTGTATTGATTGCAGGGCTGTTGCAAAGTCGACAAGCCCGCTCAAGCAGCGACCTTTGATAAAGCTTTGTCGAATTGATAGCTAAAGGTCCGTTGGGCATGTGGAAGATTCGTTTTGCCTCGACGAGCCATCAACCCAATGGCGGTATTGTTCAGCAAGGCAAGCACATGAGGAGCATGACCCATTCGTAGCTGCGAATGATCTTCTTGCAAGGTCCGGTCTCGCCGATAGTGCAAACCATTCTCAATACCCCAATGTTCTCGAACCAACTCCAGAAGACGTTTGGGAGTGGCATAGGAGGTGGGCAAACTCGTGATCCCATAGGCAATCTCTTGCTCGATCTGCCCCTTGGCATTGATGCGTTGCCGCTCCAATTTGAAGACCTGAGAGAGACCAGGCCACTCAGCATAGTGAGACAACAGGCTACTGACCGTGATGTGTCGTTTTTCTCGCCGTCCATGCCCTTTGTTCACGGAGGACGCCGAACGAAAGTCAGTGGGAGGAGCTGACCAGCCAGGCCGCACCGATGGCGGCTCAAAGAGCGTTTGCAGATCTTGATACATCTGCTTTTGATTTTCCTTGATCATCCAGAGATAGTCTCCTTTGGCTTGCAGGATCATGTGACTTAGAGGGCGAGAAGCAAAGATGGCATCGCCACTGACCAATGTTCCACGCAAATCGATGGTTGCCAAGAGCTCGGGAGCGGCGCTCACCTCACTGCCTGAGGTACTCACCTGAACCTGAGCCAGGACGACGCCTTCTTTGGGAAGGTAGGCTGCAAGCAGATGGACGCCTTGCGTGCTCCCAAGAGGAATCGTCCCTCGTAAGGTTTTGCCGTCCAAACACAGATGCCTTTGGCCTGGAGCTAACCGACGAGGGGTCTGACGAGCAAAGAAGCGACCGATCACTTGCTCAAGCTCATCTGGATCGGTTGCTGACGCCAAGAGACGACTCCAGGTACTGAAGTGTGGCATGCGTTGATGTCGCCAACCAAACAGCGAACGCAATTCGTGCTGGCGCAACTGAGTGAAGTCGAGCCATCGCTCGGCTACTGGTTTGTCCGGCCAGTTTCGCTAGGACTCCGATGAGCAGAATGTCTGCCAAGGGGTAGCGCACGCCACGCCGATCTCGATGATCTCTGACATGCTGTAACTGTTCATACAAGGCCTCTAGATCAAAGAGGAGTGCCTGATTGGGAAGAGAAAACTGATGGGAACGTGTTATCATCTTCATGAACGAGCCTTTCGTGGTGTGGAATTGGACCTCTCAACCATTCCTAATGCACGAAAGGCTCTGTTTTATTCCTTCTTTTTCCATTTATTCCCGACTTTGCAACAGCCCTGGTATTGATTGGCGGCGCGAAAAGTTAGCTTGAAGTTGGCGCACTGAATGCGCATGGGACTTGAGCTTACCTATAGTCAATTGTACTTGCAATTTCAGGGTGCGCGTGCCATAATCAATAGGTCAGATCGCCTTATTCCAGAGAGAAGCGTTGTGTGCTATGAAACCGGTTATATGCGCGTGGCTGGATACGTAAATGAGCATATCAGTCAGCATGACCCGGTTGGGAATAGTCGCAGCTTCTGTATGGTTCTTATGGATAGTGAAAAGACGTTGTGGCGAAGCGATCTGAATACTTCTTCTCCGAAAACCCTGAGCGCGCTTGTCCCCGAATGGGGGAAGCGCTAGTCACGTAAGTGGCGTTGGGTTTCGGAATAAGATCATAGCTAAGGTTTGTAGGACATGTCATCGCTGAAATAGTACAAGAAAGCCAGGTGTCGGCTATGCAGGAAGACGTTCTTGGAACCCGCCGAACTGCCGTCCCAGAAGATATTGTGCTGTGCGCACGATGTGGTAAGGCAACTCCTATAAAGGACTCCCATATCATTGAAGGCGATGTACTGGACGAAACCCTTTCCGAGTTCGAGTACCTTTGCCCCGATTGCTGGCAGGCACTTGAAACGGGCGAAAAAGACCTGCCTATTGTATAGGCGTGTCGTCTTGTAGAAATATTGTAGGCAAAAGGCAAGGTGACACTACAAAAGGTAGTGAGCTTTGGACTTTTGCCTTTTTGCTCTTCATTCGCATCGCCGTTTATCGCCAATTTTGGAGAGAGAGTCGTAGGGAACATATCAGCCAGGGCTATGGCTCATGTCTAGATGCCTATGGTGATTGGTTCCCCGTCTCATAAAGAGGGATACTAGTATGCGCATGCGTTACAGGCAGGTAACCTATCGCTCAGTGGGAGCGGGGGCGCAACACCAGTTGGAGCAGCATTATCGTCGTCTCCTTAATGAGGCCTTGCGCCAGGGACAGCAGTCTATATCGCACCGCTCTTCCTCCTGGCGTCCGCTTGCTGACATCCTTGAATCGCCTGAGATGATGATCGTCAAGGTAGAGCTGGCTGGCATGACAGAAGAAGAGATAGAGGTAACACTGTACGAAGATGCTCTTATTGTGAGTGGAACGCGCCAGGATATCCATGGTGGTTTGCCAAATCTCTATTATCATGAAGCCCAGGTACGCTACGGCCCATTTCGCCTGGAGGTGTATATTCCCTATCCCATTCAAGGGGACGCAGTCACCGCGCGCTACGAGAATGGATTCTTATGGGTCGAATTGCCCAGGCTACCTCAGGCAGGAGCCGAACGTGTAGCTATACAGCGTCCTGATACAGACGCCTGATGAAGATGTGACAATGTATTCTCATTCTCTCTACCCTTCTAATAGAGGCATATCAGCCAGGTGAGATTGATGTTTCTTCCAGAGGTGCGCAGCCATTTCGCTCGCCATTGTGAGTCACCCTGTAAGAAGTCGTAGAGAAGATTTTGGAGTTATATAAAAATGCATAATAGTGAGCAAGAGTTTGTACAGCAGGAGACACAAGAGGATGAAACTCGATCTGCTAGCATCCCGGGCCAGAATGAGCCCGATGCTGCCGAGGTGACTCAGCCGCAGGAGCATGAGGAGTCTCCTGCCGATGAGGTCGAGGATTCTGCTCAGGATGAGGAGTCTCCCAGCGCCGAAAGTGAGGAGGAGGAGAACCCGGAGGAGAGCGAGACGCCACGCGAAGAGCCGCAGGCGCAAGAAGTGATCGAGGAGTCCCTGGCCCAATTCATAGAAGAAGGTGTGAAGGCTGAGGGGGAGGAAGAACCCTTCAACATCCCTGAGATTCTGCCCGTACTGCCGCTAAAGGATGTCGTGGTCTATCCCTACTCGGTACAGCCACTGGGCGTAGGCCAGGAGCGCTCGATTCGTTTGATTGACGATGTGATGCGCGGAGATCGCCTGGTCGTCCTCGTCGCGCAGAAGTCGGCCGAGATTGAGCAGGCTGGCCCCGATGAGATCTTCCGCATGGGCACGGTCTCGCGTGTGGGGCGTATGTTCCGCATGCCTGATGGAACGCTCCAGATCGCTGTGCAGGGACTAGAGCGCGTCGAGATCGGCGAATTTACCCAGGAGAAGCCCTACTTGATGGCACATGTTACCGCTCGCCCAGATGTGCAGGAGAGCGATAACGAGACCGAGGCCCTCAAGCGCAACGTCATCGGTTACTTCCAGCGCCTAGTCGCCCTGGTGCAGAACATGCCCGAGGGGGTTGCCGCCGCAACCCTCAATCTCGAAGAGGCGCGCCAGGTCGTATATGTAATCGCGACCTTCGTTCAGATGGAGCTGGAGCTTCGCCAGAAGCTACTTGAGCTGGACTCTGTGCACGAAAAGCTGGTGCAGTTAAGCTCTTTCCTCGCACATGAGCTTGAGATCCTGGAGCTGGGCAAGAAAATTCAGACCAGCGCTCAGGAAGAGATGGGCAAGATGCAGCGCGAGTATCTCTTGCGTGAGCAGCTCAAGGCCATTCAGCGCGAGCTGGGCGAGGAGAGCGAGGAGCAGGCCACCGTTAACGAGCTTCGGCGCAAGATCGACGAAGCGCAGATGCCCGAGGAGGCTCTCAAAGAAGCCAATCGCGAGCTCTCACGCCTGGAGAAACTGCCCTCGGCCTCGCCCGAATATAGCATCATTCGCACCTACCTGGAGCTGCTCGTCAGCCTGCCGTGGGGGCGGAGCACGGGCGAGAAGATCGATGTCTCGCATGCGCGCCAGGTTCTGGACGAGGATCACTATGACCTGCAAAAGATCAAAGAGCGCATCCTGGAATACCTGGCGGTACGCCATCTGAAGGAAGAGCGCCAGCAGGAAGAGGAGCAGCGCGAGCGCGAGCAGGAGGAGGCTGAGAGCCAGATCGAGCTTGAGGAGACAGGTGAGAAACGCCGCACCCAGCCACTCTTAACGCAGGAGCAGAAGCGGGTCATTAACCGTGAGCCAATCCTCTGCTTCGTTGGCCCTCCTGGAGTCGGTAAGACCTCGCTGGGCCACTCAATCGCCCGCTCGCTCGGTCGTAAGTTCGCGCGCATCTCCCTGGGTGGTATTCGTGACGAGGCGGAGGTTCGTGGTCACCGCCGTACCTATATCGGCGCGATGCCTGGCCGTATCATCCAGACCCTGCGCCGCGTCGATTCCAACGACCCGGTGATCATGCTCGACGAGGTCGATAAAGTGGGCGCTGACTGGCGTGGAGACCCCTCCTCGGCGTTGCTGGAGGTGCTTGATCCAGAGCAGAACTACAACTTCCGTGACAACTACCTGGACCTGCCCTTTGATCTCTCCAAGGTAATGTTTATTGCCACGGCGAACTCTCTGGAGCCTATTCCGGCCCCCCTGCGTGATCGCATGGAGATTCTGGAGCTCTCCGGCTATACCGAGGACCAGAAGATACATATCGCGCGTAACTACCTGCTGCCCAAGCAACTGGAAGCCAATGGCCTCAAGCCGGAGGAGTTGACCCTCGATGACGATGTCCTGCGCCTGGTTGTACGCAACTATACCCGCGAGGCGGGCGTGCGTAACCTGGAGCGCGAGATAGGAGCGCTCTGCCGCAAGGTCGCCAAGCAGATCTCTGAGGGAAAAGAGGGTCCCATTCATATCGAGTCTAACCAGTTGACCGACTACCTGGGTCGCAGGCGCTTCTTTGAAGAGGCCGCCGAGCGCCTGGATCGTCCCGGCATCGCGACCGGCCTGGTGTGGACCGCTGTCGGTGGCGAGATCATCTTCATCGAGGCCGCGACTATGCCTGGCAAGGAGGAGCGCTTGATTCTTACTGGCCAGCTTGGCGATGTCATGAAGGAGTCCGCGACCGCCGCCTTGAGCTATGTGCGCTCTAACGCTCAGGCGTTGGGTCTGCCAAACCACGTCTTTGAGAACCAGAATGTGCATATCCATGTTCCCGCAGGCGCGATCCCCAAGGATGGCCCCTCGGCTGGCGTCACCATGACGACAGTCCTGGTCTCTCTGGCGAGTGGGCGCAAGGTTCGCTCCGATGTCGCCATGACAGGTGAGATTACCTTGCGTGGCAAAGTGCTACCGATTGGCGGCGTCAAAGAGAAGGTTCTGGCGGCCTACCGCTCAGGCATTCGCGTCGTGCTTCTGCCCAAGAAGAACGAGAGCGATCTCATGGAAGATCTGCCCAAAGAGCTACACGAAGAAATGGAGTTCCACTTCGTCAGCGATATCAACGAAGTGTTGCAGATCGCGCTTGAGCCAGAGGAGGCCGGGGCCGATCATAAACACGAAGCAAACGGCACAGCGCGCACGCGCAAGCGTAAGAGCGACAAGGGCGAGAAGGTCGTCGCCCACGCTCACGAATAAATAGACAGTCAGTCACCAGCAAAAGAGGAGGCCCGGCATCGCTGGGCCTCCTCTTTTGCTGGTGACTGACATTTATCAATACTTTTATGCTTTTCTTGACGTATATATTGTTTCGTGTTATGCTTAATCCATCTTAATAGAACAAAGTTTCTACTTGGCGAAAAGTAGCTTCTCATGTAAGTGTTAAATCAGGAGGGACTATGCGGACCAAACTTAACCCATACCTTAGCTTTAAAGACAATGCCCGCGAAGCCATGACATTCTACAAAACCGTCTTTGGCGGCAACCTGACGATGAGTACTTTCAAAGAATATCATGCATCTCAAGATCCGAGCGAAGCCAACAAAATCATGCACTCTGTGCTGGAAGCGGATAATGGCATTACTTTTATGGCTTCCGACACTCCAGACAGTATGGAATATCGCGCTGGAACGAACTACACTATGTCGCTCAGCGGCGACAATGAGACTGAGCTAAGAACCTATTTTGAGAAGCTTTCGGCTGGTGGTAACATCACCATGCCTCTTGAGCAAGCCCCATGGGGCGACATCTTCGGTTCATTGACCGACAAGTTTGGTGTGCCGTGGCTCGTGAACATTGCGGGCCAAAAAGCGTAATTCTCTGGAGACCCCATATCACGAAAAGAGCTCACCATGTGGTGAGCTCTTTTCGTGATATGGGGTCTCCAGATCTAATATTTTACCAGCGCATCTGTTCTTTGAGGCTCACATAGCGCGGGTTGCCAATGACCACGTGATCAAGAAGCTCGATTTCGAGCAGACGCCCCGCCTCAACAAGCTGGCGAGTGACGTCGATGTCCTCGGGACTGGGAGTCGGATCGCCGCTTGGATGGTTGTGGCAAACGATAATGTGGGGGCAGTTGCGTACTACCGCAGGCCGAAAGACCTCCGAGGAACGCAGTACAGAGCTATTGACTGTACCCTTGTAGCGCTTGGCGTGTTCTACCACGCGGTTCTTCGTGTCGAGAACCAGTATGTGCATTTCGTCTGATGCAGCCCGAAGTTACTCAATACCTAATGCGAGCAACAGATGAACTAGCCGAACTGCTCGGGAGGGCCGTGTAACCAAAGCGGGAGGGAGGCAATCGGCTCCCTCCCGCTGCTCCTTGGTACTATCGCGAACGTTGCAAATGATGTAGTAGTGGGAAGTGGTCACATCTGAACAATAACTCGAGAAAGTCCGTCTTGATGAAGTTGCGCTTGTAGAACCTCGCGGGTTAGAAAACTTACTGAGCGACATCCATGAGTTGTTGGAGGGCAAGGGACTAGCTGTCGCCGTCTAACCAGATTCTGGAGCATAAGGAGGAAGAGGCTGAAGCGATACGGTTTCACTTCAGCCTCTTTTGTGTTCTCTCATGATGAACGCTTCAATTTCTCGGCGAAGGAAACGTTCCTTCTGTTCTTGGCTTCTACTGAATTGGGGCAACTCCACCTCCAATACGTGTACTATCGGTGGCGAAAAAATCCTTGTCTGGACTGGAAAAATTGCGTAAGATAGAGGGCAAGAGAACCTTGAGTTGCTCCATTCGGTCCAGATCTCTTGCAGTCCCACCACCGAAAGTAGATGGATATGCATACTATTTTGCTTGTTGAAGACGATCCCAAGATTGTGCAATTACTGCAGGCTCATCTTGAGAAATATGGTTATGCAGTCGCCGCAAGTCGCGATTTTTCGTCTGTAGTGGATGAGTTTGAGCGTATCCGGCCTGCATTAGTTTTACTTGACATTAATTTGCCACGCTTTGATGGTTTCTACTGGTGTCGCCAGATCCGGAAGACGTCAACCTGTCCGATCCTCTTTATCTCAGCTCGTGAAAGTGCGATAGATCAGGTGATGGCACTGGAAAATGGCGCGGATGACTATATTACTAAGCCTTTTTCCTTTGAAGTTGTGGTGGCGAAAGTGGGCAGCCAGCTTCGTCGGGCCTATGGTGAGTTCGCTGTTCAGGTCAGTGAGCGTGTCATTGGACATGCTGGACTCTTGCTCTATCCTGAACGCCTGCAAGCAACACTCAACATGAAAACCGTCGAATTGAGCAAAAAAGAGGCACTGTTATTGGAATATTTACTGACACGAGTCAATCGTGTCGTCAACCGTGAACGCTTGCTTGAGGCATTGTGGGACGAAGCAAGCTTTGTGGAAGAAAATACATTGAATGTGAATATTACCCGTGTGCGCAAAAAGTTGCAGGAACTGGGCCTCAATGACGCATTGGAGACGGTGCGTGGCGCAGGTTATCGGCTCAATGTGACGTGGAGCCAGAAGGAATGAAACTCTTTCTCCGTGATCATCGCGCTTTGCTTCTGCTCAATTTCCTGCAAGTGGGGCTTATCTTCTTGATCTGCTGGCTCGGCGGTTTACTTCCTTGGGAGCTGATGCTTTATGCCTTGCTGCTCTGTCTGTTTTTGCTCGTATGTTATCTTATCCATCGTTACTATACATTGCGTCCGTTCTATCGACGGCTCAGTTCTGCCTTTGAATCGCTTGACGAGTCGATGCAGCACTATGGCGTGGCACCGCTCGGCGAGTCTTTGCAAAATCTGCTGCAAACGCAATATCGTGCCTACCAGAAGAACCTCTTGCGTTATCAACGTCGTCAGGAGATGCATATCACCTTTACTAATCAATGGGTCCATCAGATGAAAACGCCGCTCTCGGTGATCTTGCTGACCACACAGGATGAGGATGACGCTCGTTTTGTCAGTATTCGGGAAGAGTCGGAGCGACTACAAAAGGGATTGGACATGGTGCTCTATGCTGCTCGTCTAGACACGTTTGAGCATGATTTTCGTGTTGAAGCGGTTGCGCTGCGTAAGACCATCAATGACGTCATCCAACAAAACAAGAGGCTCTTTATTCGAAACCATGTGTATCCTGAAGTGCATATTGCCCCTGATATTCTTGTACTCTCTGATGCCAAATGGCTCGCCTTTATTTTTGATCAAATCATCGTCAATGCCATCAAATATTCTGCTAATACTCAGGCGAAAGTCAGTGTGAGCGCGCAAACCTATGATGACCGTGTTGAAGTCGAGGTGCGCGATCACGGTATCGGAATTCCTCCACAGGATCTGCCACGTATCTTTGAAGCCTATTTTACTGGCGAAAATGGGCGAACACATCGCCAATCGACGGGCATGGGCCTTTACCTTGCACATGAGGCCTGTCAACAACTTGGACATCCTATTCGTGTTGACTCCTCCGTGGGTCAGGGGACAACGCTGCATCTTACCTTTTTCCGCCGTGCGCCCAAGCTTACAGTTCTGTAAGATTGCTGTAAGCAAAATCGATGGTTTCCCATCCTGCCACCTGCTATGCTCTCAAGAGAACAATATGAGAGAGGTGAATATTTTATGCTTCGTATTCGCAATTTGAATAAAATCTATGCAGGGAAAGTCACTTATCAGGCACTCTCAGATATCACCATGGTAATTGCGCAAGGTGAATTTGTTGGTATCATGGGGCCGTCTGGGAGTGGGAAGACGACGCTACTCAATATGGTCTCTACGATTGATCTCCCAACCTCCGGGGAAGTCCTGATCAATGGCAAAAATCCCTACACGCTCTCTAAACGGCAGCTGGCGCTCTTTCGACGCCATGAATTGGGCTTTGTCTTTCAAGATTTCAATCTCCTCGATACGCTCACCATCGGAGAAAATATTGTGCTGCCGCTCACTTTGGATAAACGGAGCGTCAATGAGATGGATGAGCGGCTTGAGTGTGTCACACAACAACTGGGCATTCAAGATCTATGCAACAAGCGCACATACGAAGTTTCAGGTGGGCAGGCGCAGCGAGCTGCCATTGCACGGGCCATTATCCACACTCCTTCGCTGCTCCTAGCTGATGAGCCCACTGGCAACCTGGATTCAAAAGCTACCTGCGATATCATGGGAATCCTGGAAAGGATTAATCAGACACAGGGCACCACAACACTGCTGGTAACCCACGATGCGTTTGCTGCCAGCTATTGTCACCGTATTATCTTTATCAAGGATGGACGTTTCTACAACGAGATTCGCCGTGGCACGAATCGACAAATATTTTATCAGCAAATTGTTGATGTACTTGCTTTATTAGGAGGGAATACGGATGACGTTCTTCCAATTCGCCAGTAACAATGTCAGGCGCAACGGACGTGCCTATGCCGCCTACTTCTTGAGCAGCGTCTTTGCGATTCTCATGTTCTTTCTGTATGCCACACTGGCTAATCATCCGGTCCTGCTCACTAAAGGGTATGTCGATCCACGGGTGATCGCTGGTATGCAGGGTGCGGAATATATCATTTTTGTGTTTGCATTCTTCTTTATTCTGTACTCAATGAGCTCGTTTTTGCGTGGGCGAAACAAGGAGTTTGGCATTCTCACACTGCTGGGTATCTCGAATCAGCAATTGACCTGGCTGATCTTTCTCGAAAACATAGTGCTGGGCATCGCAACCATTCTTGTGAGCATCGTAGTTGGCCTTCTCTTTTCCCAACTCTTTCTGATGTTAGGATCAATGATCCTGGACACTCCAACCTTACCATTCTACGTGCCCATACAGGCATTACAGGTTACCTGTAGTGCGTTTATTGTTCTGTTTTTCTTGGGCTCAATTGCAACAATCTTCTTCATACGCCACAATACGGTGCTGGCTTTGTTGAAAGGGAGCCAACGACCCAAACGTGAGCCCAAAATATCGATTCTCTTTGCCTTGTTGGGTTTTGCTCTTCTGGTTACGGGCTATGTGATTGCCCTAACGTTCCAGAATAATGGTAATCAACACCCAGTGCAACCAATCCTGGTGGTCATCTTGAGTACTATTGGAACCTACGTGCTCTATTCACAAGGAAACGTCTTTCTCATTCAGATACTGAAGAAGCGTCGGAGCTATTACTGGCGTGGGACAAACATGCTCTGGCTCTCGGAATTGGCGTATAACATGAAAGACAACGCCCGCCTGCTCTTTATCGTTGCCATGATCTTAAGTGTTGCGTTTTCCTCCACGGGTATTTTGGCGGTTTTCAGACCAGAAGAAAGAGCTAGTGCCAATGCGCCCTTTACTTTTACTCTGGCATTTGGACAAAGAAACTCGCAATCTGCCCAGCCATCGCAAGATGTGTTGAATCATGCGCTGGCTGCCAAGCATTTTACCTATACCACAGTTTCGGTCCCCTTCATTACCCTGCAAGCAAAAGAAGGTGTTTCTGCATATGTCCTGATGAGCATGACAAGTTACAATCGTCTGGCGGAGTGTGCTCATGTACCACTGTTGTCAGTTCATACCGGAGAGGCTATCGCTCTCGATCCACCGAAGAGTATCAGACCCACTGACACACTTTCTCTCAGAGAGAGCAAGAAACGACTTCATCTTGTCGCTGCAAAGGCCCCAATAGCGTTGAATGATTCTTCAACGAATGGAAGCCCGTTGATCGTGACAGATCTAGCATTTCAAGAACTGAGCCAGCATACACAACAAGGTCTCTACGTTGGATATAATTTGTCAGATTGGAGGATGACCACTGACCTGGCAAGGAATGTACAAAATACGTTAAACGCCAGTATTCCATCCGGAAAACCATTAGGCCTGGATAGATTTGTCTTTACATCGCATGCATGGACGTATTTTAATCGCTATCAATTACCGCGTGTCGCCCAGTTTATTGGCTTGTTCACCGCGCTGATTTTCCTGATCGCATCCGGGAGTTTTCTCTACTTCAGGCTCTATACCATCCTGACCGAGAACAAAGAGCAATATCGAGCCATCGCGAAAGTAGGCCTCACTGAATCTGAGATGCAAAAAAGCGTCACAATTCAGGTTGCCATCCTGTTTTTCGCCCCATTTCTGATGGCGGTGCTTAATACTGTGTTTGCCATGCTCGCATTTAAGAACAATATAAATCCACAGGCTGGTTCACGTGTTCTGCTCGCGCTTGTAGAAACGATTGGGCTTTTTCTGACGATACAGCTTGCCTATTTCTTGATCATCCGCATGCAATACCTCTCTCAATTGAGGCAGGCACTTGTGTAACTGTGTGACTGGGCGTTTGTCGAAGATGAAGAGGATGATCACAACAATGGAAGAACAAACATTGATGTGTTCTAGCATATGTATACCACATTCTCGATCGCGCGAAGTCCTCATGTTCTAAAAACATAAGTTCCATACGCACCAGGTTAGCCACGTCATCCGCCGAGCGAATTTGATATTTTTGGTCATGCTGAAGCATGCTGAGGCGCTTGCCAAGCTCAAGCGCTGCCTTGAGCTGCGCGGCTTTCGCCAGCCCAAGCCCATATTCTTCGCTCAATTGATGAAAGCTGGCGCTCATCAATCCCCCCAGCCCCCCGTACTTAGCTAGCAGCTTCCCGGCCATCTCCATCACGTTGTCGCGCTGGGTCCCGGTGCGCAAGATGATCGCCAGCAGGTCCGCGTTCGACAGCGAATCCGCACCCTGCTTCTGCAGGCGTTCCCGTGGTCGTTCATCGTGGGGAAGGTCGTGTACTGTAGCGTGATATTCCGCGCGTACAGGCGGCTGTAGCTCGTCGTCATAGGCGCGTTCGCGCATGCTCTCTCTCCTTAGGTAAACTCATCGAATTACTTCTATGGAGAAGAGTATGCCGATCACCTGGAAAAGACAATAGGCAAAATAGGAAGTAACCAAGCCAATTATCCGGGAAAAATAGGAAGTCCCCGGTGGCACGCAGGAAAAGCACACTCACCTGCGTTACAGGGAATAGAACGAGAAGATACATGAAGGAGAGGATAACTATAGATGTACCAGGTCTTTGGCGAAGGACCTCCAGACTGCTCAGGGGAAGAGGCCTCTCTTGAACAGTTAGTGGCGCAGGCTCGTCAGGGAGAGGCTACCGCGTTTGCCCGCCTCTTTGAAGCCTTTAACGCGCCCATTTGCACCTATCTAGCCCGCCTGGTGGGAAATGATGAACTGGGGCGTGATCTGGCCCAGGATACCTTCTTGAAGGCCTGGAAGGGCTTACCAAGCCTACAGGGTGAGCTACAGTTCCGTGCCTGGCTCTATCGTATAGCAACCAACATAGCCTACTCACACCTGCGTCATACACGGCACGTACGCTGGCTACCCTGGATCCAGGTGAGCGAGCATGAAAGCCCAAGCATTGAGGGGCCGGAGGAATGGGTGAGCGAAGTCGATGTGATTCAGCATGCCTTGCGTCAGATCTCGCCACAATACCGAGCATGTTTGTTGCTCCAGGTGATTGAAGGCTTTTCGCAACGCGAGATCGCACGCATGCTGCATATCAGCGAGAAGAGTGTAGGCTCAAATGTCTCGCGGGCACGCGAGCAGTTTCGCCGATTCTATCAGCCCACGAAAGGAGCAATGGAATGAGGAAGCAGCAGAGGCGGCCTGTTTCCACGCCCTGTGTTCAGTGGCAAGCGCAACTGGCCAGCTTGCATAGGAATGATCTTCTGCCACGTGAACGGGAGGCATTAAGGGTTCACCTTAAGGAGTGCTCCGTCTGCGCCCAGGCACAGGCAGACTACCGGGCCATGGATGCCGCTCTTCGTAGTTTACCGCCGGTCGCTCCCCTGTCTCAACTTCCCAGGGAACTGGCGGAAGCTGTGTACAAACAGCAGAGAGGAACAAGAATGCTCAAGGATGACACCCCAATCAAAGGAGTAACCGGTGATCTTGAAGTGATTGACCTGGATGAACAGCTTGCGAAGCGTGCACGCAAAGTCGGTTCCAGGCCAGTGCTCTCAACTAGGCCTGAGCGACACAGGAGCCGCCCTGTACGTATCATTAGCTCACTCGTAGCGGTCCTGGTAGTGGCGGTCCTGGCTGGAGGAGCCTTGTTCCTCTTCTCGGACCATTCTGGCCCCGATAGCAGTGTGATGGGTTCGCAAGTGCCTTTCAATGCCAGGGTGCTCTATACTACCAGCCCAGAGATTCCTGGCCAGGTGAAGAAGGCAAGCATCTATGCAGTAAACCCGCAGAACGGCTCGACTTATTGGAAAACCACGTTCAAGACCAAACTGTCGATAAACGAACTGGTTCCATATAAGGATACACTCTTTGCGCCGGGTGAGGATGGTAATCTGTATGCGCTGAGCGCGAGGACAGGGAAAGTCCTCTGGAAATACACGCTCAAGGATACTTCGAGCAATAATGTTCCCGACTCGCCCATTGCCGATGGAAACACGGTCTACTTTAGCACAGGCAATGGCTTTTACGCCGTAAGTATTCTTGATGGGAAATTGCTCTGGCATATAGCGAAACCCTGCAAGCCACAGTCTGAGAGCGGTGTAGTAGACCCTGCCTGCACTCATGATTTGAGCGCAGTTGCCAATGGGAAGGTGTATGGTTTCTTCGACGGCCTCTATGCCTTTGATGCCAGCAATGGCAAGCAGCTGTGGCATAATTCGCAGATACTCACTAAAGGTTCTCCGAACGTTGTAATCTCTGGGAAGTACCTGTATACGATTGCTGGTTTGCATCTCGATGTGCTGAATGCCGTTGATGGTAAGCAGGTGGAAGCGCCTGCGTTGGCGACCTCTGGGGAGGCAAATGGATTATTGGGTGCAGATGGAGTAGTATACTATTCTACAGAAAACCAGCTTGTCGCTCTTCGTGGCACAGCGGTGCTCTGGAGGCAGAGCTATACTTCTACTTTGCTCATGGCTTTCAGCCAGAAAACGCTTTTTGTCGAGACAATGAACCCTCTGGCGCCTGCCAGTAAAGCATTTGGTTCTTACTTCTACGCCCTGGATGCCAATACAGGAAAAATTAAGTGGCATTGGGGGAAAAGGCGCCTGACGGGCAAGGAGCCTGGGGACCAGGTTACCCCACCTCGCAGGATGGCAAGCTCTACTTCTTCTCCATGGGCCAGGTTACGGGGAATAAATGGGTCGAGGGTCTCTGGATCTTGCATGATGGCAAACGCGACTTCTATCCTTTGCAGGATTAGAGGCGTAAAAGAAGAGGGGGAGCCCTGCGGCAGGCAGGGCTCCCCCTCTTCTTTTACTACTTATAGGATGGTTAGCGTATACGCAACTCGTTGCGCGTGCGAAGCCGTGGCTTCGGGGCCTCGTGTTCGCGCTGTTGCAGTTCTAAGACGAGCTGTGTCACCGTAGCGGTTGTGGTCAATTTGGCTGGCTGGTGCTCGGCTTCCCGCGGCTCACTCGTCGCGGAAGGGAGGAAGCTTACAGCGGCCTCTCGGACCTGTGAGGACGCGACTGGCTTGCGTGTTTCTCGTGTTGTCTCTGTTCCTGGCGTTTGCATTGCCTGTTCCATTAACAGCGTGCCACAAACACCGCACATCCCATGGCTTGCCTTATACAGTTTTGGCAGCGGTAAAAGGGAGACCCGCTCGCCCGCGCTATCAATCAAGCGCAGGCACCATGCACACTGTCGTACCATAAATCCACACTATCCTTTCCCTCACGGTGCAAACGATACATAGCGACATAGTATGTCTCTGGTACTTGGGTGGGAACAGGACCGGTGAAGATCCGCCTCTGTGTATCGTCTTGCTGGTTTCAAAAATCAGTCAATGTCATCCGTTGACTACCGTGTAACATCCTCCTTGTTATAATACCTTCCACAGAAAGTAATTTTCATCCTTTGTCTGAGAATTTGTACATATAGATATGCGGCATTTCGTATATTATCTCCCCTTTTCTACATACCTTCATACCCACCACTACCTTTTCTTTGTAATGGTTGCTCGATTTTGTCTTTTAGATGTAGTGCAGGTGTCCCGCATGTCGTTGCCCTCTGACCTACTGTCAGGGTGCGTAGCACTCAGACACCAAGGAATAAGACAAAGGTAAGACAAGGCAAGATATTGATGATTGCCTATTTTTTCCTACATCTTAAACAACGAATGGCAGGCGAAAAAGTTGCAATTAATTTAATGTAATGCATCTTCATACGTCTTTCACCTGCATTAACGAACTGTAATGGAAATGGTGTGATAGCCGGATGAACCTGCGGGTGCGGGCGAGGCAATGGCCGGGTCCTGGACGTTGCTCTCCAGATCGATCGCTCGCGCTACAACCGAGTACTGTCCCGCTTTAGGGGTCCAGGAAAGCTCCCATAAGATCCAGGTGATCTGCGAGAATGGTTTCTTCAGGGTTGCTCGCTGCCAGTTCGCACCGCCATCCAGACTCACATCTACCTGGCTGATGCCTTTATTTCCCGAGAAGGCGACGCCGGCAATATAGCTGGTTCGACCGGCTGTGAGGGTCGCCCCGGTCAGTGGCGTATCGATACGCGTGGTCATACGCACGGGGGCGGCATCGTCCCAGCCGCGATTTTGCCAGTAACCTTGAAAGTCGTAGTTGACGACCTCAATGCCTGTGATCCACTTCACGTGTTTCATGCCATAGATGCCAGGGACCAGGAGGCGAGCCGGGAAGCCATGCTGCTGCGGAAGGGTCTGCCCATTCATGCGCACGGCGACGAGGGTTGTCGGCTCCAGGGCCTTGCTCAGGTGAATGCTGTCACTATAATCATCCGCCGCGTGCAGGACGACCTTGGTCGCGCCCTCTTTAACGCCTGCACGCTCCAGCAGTGTGGAGAGTGGGAAGCCTTCCCAGAGGGCGTTTCCCATATAGGGACCACCAACCTCGTTGCTGATGCACATCAGCGACTCATATTGTTGCCTGGTTGGCATCTGGAGAATCTCGTCATAGTTGAGTGTGTAGGGGGTGCGTACCTGTCCCTTGACCTCCATATGCCAGCCTCTGGCGTCGACTGTGGGATCGGAGACCAGGTTTTTGGAGACGGTATAGAACTGGTCGTTACTGGTAAGCTCTGGCGAGAGATTCTGCGCGGGCTGAAGTGTGCCATAGTTGGGTGTAGGTGGTGGCACGATTTTACGCTTGAAGTTCTGCGTAATGTGCGCAACATTCGTGCCCGCGCTTCCAAGTCCATTGGAGATAAAGCGCCATGCCAGATAACCCATGACGCCTACGCCCAGTACCAGGCCGCCGCTACGCAGGACATCGCGGCGCGTCTGACGAGAGCGCTCGCGAGCCGCCTGCGCGCCCAGCGCCTCTTTCGCGACCTGCTCGCGTACGCTAAACAGATTGCGGAGCAGGACGTAGAGCAGGCCATAGACCAGGCCGACCACGCCCATACTCCACATGCTGCCGCTAAGGCCGCTGGTTGTGTTCGCGCCAAAGAGCCCACTGCCAAAGAGGGGGAGCAGAAGTAAACCGCTGAACAGCCAGAGCAGAAATGCCAGGAGGAGTCCAGCGCTCCATCTCATGGTTGTACTCTTGCCATCCGGGCGGGGATGCGCGATACTAGAATGCCCGCTTAGCTGGTTAAAGAAGCCGCCTGCGAGACCGAAGACCGCGCACTGCCCCACCACAACGATGGCGACGAGAACATGTTTGGCATCGTCGCCAATCAACTGGTGCAGGAAGGCGAAGAGGGGCGCAGGCATAAGTTGGGTGATCCAACTGCCCATCTCTTCGGGCAGCGAGACGCCATGAAATTCGATATTGAGCAGGAGCATGATGCCGGTGGCAAGAATACCTGCTGCAAGTCCCGCTAAGAAGCCATTGGCAAAAAGCTCCTGGCGCGCCTGCGCTTCTGGCGGTGGCGTCTGCTCGGGTTGGGTCGGTGGTTGTGTCGTTTGCACGGTGATGCCTCTGTCTGTAAGAAAATAGAAAAGTTCCTGATTGAATCAGATTGTTCTTAGATTCACACGTTGTCTACGAGCTTCTTTTACAGAGATGCTGGACATGTAGTAATCGTATCATTACGGGGAACTTTGTGTAACCTTAAGCCTATGGCTGTGCGTACTATAAATGCTATCTTATCAATCTGCTGGCTTTGTGCCTGAAAGGAGGCCCACCATGATGGGCAGGGATTCAACGGATCTGACGTTGGAGATGCTTAACGAAGAGGTGCGTATGATTTGGGACGCTAACGCACCCTTCTGGGCGAGCTACATGGGCGCTGAGGGGAATAGTTTTCATCGCTTACTAGTTGCCCCATCTGCTGAACGATTGCTAGCTTTACAAGCTGGGGAGGAGGTATTGGAACTTGCCTGCGGGGGTGGTCTTTTTGTCAAACAGATGGCACGCCTGGGAGCCAGAGTGGTCGCCACAGACTTCAGCTCGGTTTTTCTGGAGCTTGCGCGGGAGCGCGCCGCCGAGTTCGAGGAGCAGGTACAGTTTGCGCAGGTGGATGCCACGCATGAAGAAGAGATTGTCGCCCTGGGCGAGCAGCGTTTTGATGCCGCGGTCTGCAATATGGGTATCATGGACATGGCGGAGATTGATCCCTTGATGCGTGGCCTGGCGCAGGTACTCAAGCCTGGAGGGCGCTTCGTCTTTACGATTATGCACCCCTGTTTCAATTCATCACATGTAACGATGGGGGTTGAGACCAGGGATGAGAGTGGCGAGGTCATCACGGAGCGCTTCTTGAAGAAAACAAAGTATTTGTATATGGAGCCTGAGAAGGGCACGGGTATCATGGGCCAACCTCTCCCTCAGTACTATTTTCATCGTCCGCTACATAAACTCCTTGGAAGTGCCTTCCGCGTGGGCTTTACCATGGATGGCATCGAGGAGCCAGCCTTTGGCGGAATCGAGGAACCAAAGGCGCGGGTGCATTGGCCAGATTTCCACGAGTTTCCCCCTGTGCTGGCGGTGCGCTTACGCCTGCGTCAATAAAACAGTATTTTATAAGTGGTGTGGGCGCGGATGGGCAGCCATAGGCTGCCCATCCGCGCCCACACCACTTATAATGTTAGCCTGCCTGCCAGGTGCTTGCTGGCAGAAAGTAGAATTCAAAGGTGCAGAGCTCTTCAAAGCCGAGACGACCGTAGATGGGAAGCCCCATCTTTGATGATTGCAGGGTGGCGTAGCGGTAGCCCCTGGCGTAGGCGCTACGCAGGGCGGCCAGCGTTACAGCTCGTCCGATACCGCGTCCCCGTTCCGCGGGCAGAGTGCAGACGTTATAGATTCCAGCCAGGCCCCCACCCGGGCTAAGCAGTGAGGTACCAACCACGCGCCCCTCGCATAGCGCACTGTAGGGGCGATAGTGCTCCGATTGGCGATAGCCCTGGCGCTGTAATATATCAAGCAAGAGGGTTGTGACAAAGGGTGGGAAACTGCTTCCCTCCGAGAGGGTATATATCCATTGCTCCATCTCAGCGGCATTTTCCACCACTTTGATCGTGATCCCCACTGGTGGAGCTTCGTCGAGAGGGAGGTTCCGTAGGTCAACGGCCATGCCAGGCAGGCGTTCATCCAGTGCCAGTCCGTGCTTGAGCAGGTGTTTTCCCAGATCGCCCGGCGTTGTTGAGGGAAAGGTTAGCCACGCCATCGGCAGATCTCGCTCGCGAAAAGGCGCCAGCAGACGTTCAATCTGGGCGTTCAGACCCTCGGGCGAGAGCTGGGCGCGGATGATGCCATTAAACATAGAGAGCTGGGTTCCAGAGAGAAACCAGTCAACCTCTGGTGTTGAGTGGATCTGGCAGCCGAGCACGCGGCCCCAGAGGGCCGCGGTCTCCTGAACGTTTGCCTCCATTGCACGCACGAGGTCTTCGCGCGTGCCAGAGGTAGATGTGAAGATCGGCGCCATTTAACGCACCTCTTCGGGTTGAGGCGTGGTTGCCTGGTCTATCTCATCCAGAACTGAAGCATGTACCTCCACAAAGCCCTCGCCTGGCTTATAGTCCGGCGATTGGTGGCGGAAGTAGGTATTGTACAGGTGAGCGTAGTGTCCCCCCTGGCGCATCAGGTGCTCATGATTGCCCTCTTCAACGATGCGACCACGGTTGAGTACGATAATACGGTCGGCCTGTTTGATGGTCGAGAGACGGTGCGCGATCAGGATGGCGGTGCGGTCCTCAAGAAGGATATCCAGACCCTCCTGAATCTGAGACTCCGTCAGGGGATCAACGCTGGCGGTGGCCTCGTCGAGGATCAGGATGGCGGGATCTTGCAAGAGCACGCGTGCCAGGGCCACAAGCTGACGCTGGCCCATGGAGAGCGCCTTGCCCTCTTCGCCGACCTGTGTCTCCAATCCCTCGGGTAGCGCTTCGATCCAATCGCCATCGCCGATCTGGCGCGCTATCTGGAGCACCTCGGCGTCGCTGGCCTCAGGCCGCGCGTAGCGAATGTTCTCCGCGACGGTACCTGAGAAAAGGAAGGGCACCTGGGGCACGATGCCCAGGCGGCGGCGATAATCCTGTAGGTCGAAGCTGCGAATATCACGCTTATCGATAAGCAACTTGCCACCCTGGTACTCATAGAAGCGCGCCACCAGCTTGGCGATGCTGGATTTGCCCGCGCCAGTGTGGCCGACGAAGGCGACCGTCTCGCCAGCCTGGATCTTCAGGTTAAAGTCAGGCAGCACCGTCTGGCGGTCATCATAGCTAAAGAACATGTCCTGGAACTCGATCTCGCCCTTAAGGGCTGGTACCGTTTCGTTACCCGTCTGGTGTACGCGAGGCTCAGCGTCGAGCAGAGCGAAGACACGCTCACTGGCGGAGAGGCCAAGCTGAAACTGGCTCCAGAAAGAGGCGATGCTGGTCACCGGGAACCAGAGTGAGGCGATACCCTGTACAAAGAGAAACCAGTCGCCAGCAGTGATACTGTGGTTGAGGACGTTATGTCCACCAAAGTAGATCACCAGGGTTGAACCCAGGTTTGCGATAGCGACCAGGACGGGGAAGACCCCGTTATAGAGGATGCCAGAACGTACATCGACGTGAAAGGCCTGGGTGTTGACCTCCTTGAACTCGTTGTACATGTTCTGCTCCTGGCGGAAGTTCTTGGCGACGATGATGCCGCTGACCGCCTCCTGGACATTCGAGTTCACGCGTCCCATGGAGCGCTGTGAGCGCTGGGTCGCTGTGCGCGCCAGGTAGCGAAAGCCCAGCGCTACCAACATGATTGCGGGCAGAATCGTAAAGGCGATCAACGCAAGCTGCCAGCTGCGGAAGAAGAGGATGATCGCGATCAGGATGAAGAGCAAGAACTGGCTGAGCAGGTTGACGGTCAGGGTCACCACTGTGGCAAATTTATCGGTATCCGAGGTGACACGACTGACTATCTTGCCCGACGAGAACTCGTCGAAGAACGACATATCGCGATCCATCACCGCGTTAAAGGCGTCCTTGCGCAGTTGCAGCACGACATCTCCAACCGCGATGGCGGTGAGCCATTGGCGCAGCATATTGAAGACCCAGGAGAGGACGCCCGAAACCAGGAGCAGCGCCGCCAGCCAGATCGCTGTTTGCATTGCCTTATTCGATACCAGGGTATCAATACCATTGGAGACGAGCAGGGGGAAGGCGGTGTCCATTAGCGTCTTGAGCACGACCAGAATGCTGACAACGACCACCACTCCCAACTTTGGTTTAAAGTAGCCTGCGATGCGCTTGATAAGCTGACCATCGGTATATGTTCGATCATAGGCCTCGGCGTCCAGGCCATCCATAAGAAAACCCATTGTTCGCTCTCTTTCCTCTCACTTCTTATGCGGAAACCAACGTCGCTCACGCGACTAGCGCTTCCCCCATTCGGGGACAAGCGCGCTCAGGTTTCCGAAGAGGCACTCAACTATTCGCCACTGGCCAGAACAGCCTCCGGCGCCGCTACGTTCTCATAGTGTGAGAAGATGCGCTGGTAGGTGCGGCAGCGCTGCATCAACTCCTCGTGTGTACCCTGATCGATGACCTCGCCATTGCGCACAACGAGCACTTTATCCGCCCAGCGAATCTGTGAGATACGATGGGTGATAAGGAGGGTGGTGCGATTCTGAAGTACACGCTTGATCGCCTTCTGAATCTCATCCTCAGTGGCGCTATCGATGGCGCTGGTTGAGTCGTCGAGGATGAGGATACGTGGATCCGTGAGGAGGGCGCGCGCGATCGCCAGGCGCTGGCGCTGGCCGCCTGAGAGCATGACGCCACGTTCGCCGATAACGGTCTCGTATCCCTCTTTAAAGCTCATGATAAAGTCATGGGCCTGGGCATCTCTGGCCGCCTGCTCGATAGTGCTGGCATCGGCTTGTTGGCCCATGCCATAGGCAATATTGTCGGCGATAGAGCGCGAGAAGAGGAAGATGTCTTGCTCAATGGTCGAGATCTGTGAGCGGAGCGCATCCATATTCCAATCGCGAACATCCTGCCCATCAATGAGCACACGTCCATTGCTGACATCATAGATGCGGTTGACCAGCTTGGTGATGGTACTTTTGCCCGAGCCGGTCTGGCCCACAATGGCGATGGTCTGCCCGGCTTTGGCCTGGAAGGAGACGTTTTTCAGGATGGGTGTCTCGCCATAGCCGAAGGAGACGTTCTCGAAGACGATATTGCCCTGGATCTCGGCCTTGTAGCCATCCTCGTTCTCGTCGATCTCTGTCTCCTCTTTCATCATATCGAGGACACGCCGCGATCCCGCGATCCCCAGTTGGACCAGGGTAAAGCTCCAGGTCGACATATCTGTGACGAAGCGCAGGTTCGTGGCCAGGCCAATGAACGTGACCAGTTGACCAATGGTGATCTGATGTTGTAGGAGCAAGAACAGGCCATGCAGGAAACAGAAGGCCAACGCGATACCCAGCAGAAGTGTCGGCAGGTACTGACCCTGGATGATGCCGTTCTTGACGAAGAAGTCGCGATAGCGAGAGGCATTCTTTGTGAACTTCTCTTTCTCTTGCTCCTCCTGCGAGGTAGCTTTGATGACCTCGATGCCGGTAACCGCTTCGTTTAGGACCGCGTTGGTCACGCCAAACTGCTCGCGCATCTCTCGCGAGACGGGGTTGAGGCGCCGTGAGTAGAGACGCAATGTTAGCAGAAAGACCACCAGGTAAAGTAGTGGCACCAGCAAGAGCTGGATATTCAAGATGCCGATAAAGATCATGATTGCCAACAGGCTTGAGAAGGAGTCGTAAATGATATCGAAGCCGGGCGAAACCATGTCGCTGATCTGCGACATATCATTGGTTGCACGCGCCATGATATCACCGACGCGCTGTCGATTATGGAACGACTGGCTCTTGCCTAAGAGACTGACATAGAGCTCCTCGCGTGCATCGCGGGCGAGGCTCTTGGCAATGATCTCAATCATGAAGCGTGCGCCAAAGTCGATCAGGCCACAGCAAATGACCAGGGCCAGCATCTTGAGCGCGATAATGCCAACCTGTGCGCCATCTCCCTTGAGGACAGCATCAAAGGCATTACCGGTCAGCACACGGGTCCCCGAGAAGGCAAAGTTGGTGATTAGGGCCAGCACCATATACAGCAAGACGCGAAATTTATAGCGGAACAAATGCGAGATAATCCAGCGCGCAGGGCTGGCGCGGTTAAATGTATATTCATTAGAGACGGTAAACTCGCGTTTGGACAAGGGGTACCTCCGACGAGCTAGGATAAAAACAGACTACAAATACTGCCTCTTAGGAAACCTGAGCGCGGAGCGCTAGCCATCCCCATTCGGGGGCACGGCGGTCTGGCGTTGGTTTCCGCATGAGATCTTGCTTCTTATGCGGTCGTACATTGAAGTACACAGATGAGAATGAGGTATAGGCATGTATATGTCTATAAATACACGCGGCATCTCCCTTCCACACAAAACAACCTACAAAGGATGTCTTCCTTCTATCTATACATTCTTCTGGTCACAGATATACGCTGATGAGTATACCATGAAGCACTGCTTGCTTGTCTATGCCCTATTGGACAGTTTCTCTCAACACATTGCCTTCATAGTATAAGCTGGAAAACCTGCCATCTTCTGTCAGGAAAGTCATACCTCTGATAGAGTGCCTCATAAAGCCAGCATACTCCTATTCTTTCTCCCCCTGTTTCTTTTTGTCGTGCCTCAAACTGGTAAGATGGTAGGCGACGCTGCTGAAGCACGCGTCGGGCTTTATTCTTGCCACCTTCTGTCAGGAATATAGGGTAATATAGAGATGAGCAAATGTTTTGGCGAAGCCTGATGGCTTTGTTTGAAGGAGGAGTAGTATGCGTGCTGAGCGCTTGATCTCGATTTTGATGTTGTTGCAGACGCGGCGGCATATAACGGCACGCGAGCTTGCAGAGCGCCTGGAGGTCTCGGAGCGTACCGTCTATCGCGATGTTGAGGCTCTAAGCGCGGCTGGTATCCCGATCTATACCGAGCGTGGTCCAGGAGGCGGCTGTAAATTGACGGATGACTATCGAAGCAATCTAACAGGACTCAATGAGAATGAACTACGCTCGCTGCTGGTCCCTGGCTTTAGTCCAGCACTTCCAGAAGGGAAGGGCGAGAAGGCGCGAGACGCCGCACTGCTAAAGGTGCTGGCTGCCTTGCCTGCTGTGCAACGACGAAGCATCGAGCATGCACGTGAGCGGCTCTTCTTTGATCCACGACCCTGGTTTGTGGGCGAGGCCATTACGCCATTTCTCCCTCTGCTACGTGAGGCGGTCTGGCACGATCGCTATGTGCGCCTCTTTTATCATAAACCCAGTGCCGAGGTTGTCGAACGCCTGGTAGAGCCGCTGGGGCTTGTCTCCAAGGCAGGGATATGGTATCTGGTGGGACGTAATAAGCAGCAGATGCGCGTCTATCGCCTCTCGCGTGTGCGAGATGTAGTGGTGCAGGAGGCGACATTTGAGAGACCGCTCGATTTTGACCTGGAACGCTACTGGACGGAGTGGAGCGCAAACTTCCAGGAGAGTATCGCTACTTATAGCGTGATCGTGCGTGTCGCGCCAGAGTTTCTACCAATTTTGCCTATGATCATGGGCGAGTCGGTGCGCCAATTGATTCGTGAGGCGGGATCTGGCGATGAAGAGGGGCGCATCACGCTGACTCTGCGCTTCGAATCCAAAGAGACGACAGTAAGCTTTATTCTGGGCTTTATCTACCGGCAAGAGGTAACCCCTGGCTTCTCGACCTTTGTACCAGGCATAGAGATTCTGGACCCACCAGAGATGCGCCAGGCGGTGCTAGAATGCGCCCGCAAGATCGTAGCCCTCTACAATGTCGAATAAAATGGCAAACTGCATTGTTTGTGAGAGAGGGGGACGCGGTACTATGGCGTGATAGAGTGTCCTGTGCATTTGACGTGAGAAGGCCCGCGGTTTATAATCTTGCGGATAGCATTCCTTTTTCTTTGCGTGAGCTTATGTACGACGCTCTCTACCATTCGTACAGCTTTTATAGCGTTTTTCGTAGAGCCAGCACAGGTTCTCTCCCAATCGAGCGAAGATGTAGCAGGAGTAGTAAATTTTCTTCCCCCACAGGTTTCGAGGTTAAACAATGCCAAAACTATATGGATGGGTGCGTGAGGTAGTGCCCGAGAGCCCGGCTGACCACGCAGGGTTGCAGCCAGGCGATCTCATAAAAACAATCAATGGTCATCTTATTCGCGATCTCGTCGACTATCGTTTCTATGTGGCCGAGGAAGAGCTGCTCATTGGTTACGAGCGCCAGCAGGATGAGCGCTCAGTAGCGGTTGCTAAGCGTGCGGATGAGAATCTGGGTGTTCTCTTCGGTGAAGAGCCGGCCCCTTTTATTCGCCAGTGTGCCAATAAGTGTGTATTTTGTTTTATTAAGGGGCTGCCTGAGCGTTTCGCGCCTCAACCGGGTCTCGAACATGGAATGCGCTCTTCGCTCTATATCAAGGATGACGACTACCGCTATTCCTTCCTCTTTGGAAACTTCATCACGCTCACCAATCTGAAAGAGCTTGACTGGCAGCGCCTGGACGAGCAGAAGCTCACACCGCTCTACGTCTCGGTGCACTGCACCAATCCCGAACTACGGCGCAAAATGGTCGACGGCCCGCGCGCGGGTGAGATCATTGAGCATATCAAGCGTTTGGGCGATATGGGTCTGACCTGTCATACTCAGCTCGTGCTGTGTCCCCCCATCAACGATGGCGAGGAGCTGGAGCGCAGCATTCAGGAGCTGACCGCCCTGCGCCCAATTGTGGAATCCATTTCAGCGGTGCCGGTGGGCCTGACCAAATATAATAATATGATTCAGCCAACCGGCGATCTACCAGCGTTGCGACCCTACACGCGCGAGGAGGCGGAGGTGGTGATTGATCAGGTGGAGGCGCATCAGCGGCGCTTTGCCGCGGAGAATCCCGATGGCGATCCCTTTGTCTTTCTCTCGGATGAGTGGTACTACATCACGGGCCGCGAGTTCCCGCCCAGCGAGCACTATGGCCTCTTCTCACAGATTGAGAATGGCGTTGGCATGACCCGCTTCCTGATAGAGCAGTGGAACCGCACCAGGCGTCGCTTGCCCGTTGAGATGCCCGAGCCACGTCCCAGGCGTATTACCCTTGTAACCGGTACGATGGCGCAGCCCGTGATCGAGGGCTTCGCGCAGGATATTCGTGAGCAGGTACAAGGTATCGAGGTAAACGTCGTTCCCGTCATCAACCAATTCTTTGGCGCCCAGGTAACGGTCGCTGGCCTGCTATGCGGCCAGGATGTGCTGGAGACGCTTAAGGCCCAGGATGACCTCGGCGACCTGGTCTTGCTGTCTCGCGTCATGCTGGACAACGATGGTACGCGCTTCCTGGACGATATCACTGTTGAGGAATTTAAAGCCCAATTGCCCACACGCGTAGAATTTGTGCGCAATGCCCAGGAGACGATTGAGGCCATTCGTACGCTAGCTGGTCTGCCCGCCGCGACGCGTGGCCGCCAACTGGTACGCCTACAATCTCGCTTATAGAGGAATAAATAAAGTCGTAAAGGCACGCAACATCATGCACCGCGCTAGCGCGGTGCATGGTGTTGCGTGCCTTTACGACTTCAAGCTATCAGATCGGAGCTATCGTACTGGGGGCTATTGACACGCCGGGAGACCTCGCGTGCTTGCATCGCCTCGGGGTCACATGGCTTGAGAAGCGGTAGTAAGATATTTGCATCATGCAAGCCTGGATCGAGCCATATCTCGCGTGCATCTGGCGGGAGAATCACTGGCATGCGTTCATGGATTGGCGCGACTAGATCATTGGCATGCGTGGTGATAATCGTACAGGTGCGCAACACTCCCCCATCAGCAGTCTTCCAGCTATCCCACAGGCCCGCGAAGGCGAATGGCTCATGCCCTTTGAGTGTGATGTACATTGGGACCTTGCCCCCATCGACCTTCTGCCACTCATAGAAGCCATCGGCGGGAATAAGGCAGCGCCGTGAGTTGAGGAGGCGCTTAAAGCTTGGCTTCTCCGCCAGCGTCTCGGCGCGGGCATTGATCATACGTGAACCAATGCTCGCATCTTTCGCCCATGAAGGGATTAGCCCCCAGCGTAGCAGGTCCAGGTGCGGTTCGCCGTCGTTCAAGACAGCCACGACATCCTGGGTTGGCGCGACATTATAACGCGGACCAGCTTGCAGAGATTTAGGCACTGCCACGTTGAACGCACGCGCCACGGCATTGCTATCAATTGTTAGAGTAAAACGACCACACATAAAGTATCCTCTTTCTTTCTCCCAAAGGGAAAGTTCTCTACTTCCTAGTGTATATATCTTAATTCTTTTTGCCTTATTCTTTTTGCGGGCGTTGCAGATGGTGATGAACGGAGAGGGAAGAGATCAACGTCGACGAGTGAGAAGAGGATCAGGCCGCCTGGGTAGCGGGAAGAAGTAAGTTTGAAACCGCTTTTTTTTCTTGCGTAATAAAAATCTTTTTTTCTTTTGCAGAGAGGGGAGAGGCGAAACCGTTTTTTTTGTTGGACCTCTCGGCTGGCTTTATATATGTGTGAATTATAGCGTTTTTTTCTTGTGCCTGCTCTGGGTTCTGGCTATTTGTTGAATTATTAGAAAATGAGACTTTTTTTTGAGCGTTTCGCGCCCTGTCAAGAGACGGAATTGCTTTTTTTTGTTGGAGCGGGAGCCATGAGCCATCATGATGCTGGAGCGAGAGTCGAGACGCAGGTTGCATATGCCTGCCCCTGGCGCTTTTTTTTGTTTGGCGAGGGGTTTTCGCTGAGGCATGCAGGCTTTCAGCAGAGCCAGTATGAGCTTGATTGGTTGCTACCTCGTCGTTCTTCAGCAGGGTATAGCCCCATTCACCCAGGACATGCGGGAGATGACGTGCCTCATAAGGTGCGAGGTGCAGTGAACGTGCATAAAGCGGCATCTCTTCTTCCATCCCCTGACAGTATGCCTGCCAGTAGTCTTCCAGATTGAAGTCCTGGGGATAGGTGAAAGGGAGATCCAGTATCTCAACACCTTGAAGGTTTGCTACGCCTAACACTGTCACTTCTGGCCTGTCCGCAAACTCTCCGATCAGGAACCAGGCGCCTGCCTTGGCGACAAGGCCATAGGGGGTCATGACATGTTCGCGATGTGTTCCGTTGGCGATGCCGTAGCAGACAAAAAGTTGCTGCTCGCGATAAAGGGCTTCTCGGATCAGGGGCAAATGTTGTTCGCCATGCCGTTCGCTGGCAAACCAGGCTTTATGATCCAGGTGAATGCGTTGGCGTGCCTGTTCGGCCTGTTCGCGCCTGGATTCTGGGAGCGCGGTGAGTAGTTTGAGCATGGCTTCATTGAGGGGTTGTTCCAGGCCCAGGTCAGCGACAGGCTTGCCACCGAGAGTGGTAAAGAGGGCCTGGATTTCCGCGGGCGTGAGGCCAGTCAGGTTGGTCTGGTAGCCGCCAAGCAGTTCGCAGCCACCACCATGGCCGCGCTCGGTATACACCGGGATGCCCGCGATGCCCAGCGCCTCCAGGTCGCGATAGATGGTGCGTTCCGAGACCTCCAGGCGCTCTGCCAGGTCCCGCGCCGTCATACGCCCCTTCGTTTGGAGCAGCATCAGGATCGTGAGTAAGCGATCCGCGCGCATAAAAATAGACCTCCATGTCTTGCTACTATGGTTGGTCAAACAGCATATCAAGTATACCATGCAAAATGGCGAATTTCCATGCTTTTATCAAAGCTTCAATGCTATGCTGTATGAACGCCCCCTTTCTCTGGAGAGCCTTCGCGCCTGCGGCGCTCAGGGTTAAGGGCATCTGATGATGGGCTGGATTCGTCAGCCCACCATCAGATGCCCTTAACCGGATACGAGCTTGTGAGCCTTCTGGAGAGAGGCTCTACACAAAAGATCTATGAGTTGAAAAACTCGAAGACAGAGCGTGTCAGGACCTCAACGCCGACGGGGAGCGCATCCTCGTCGAGATTGAAGCGTGGGTGGTGATGAGGAAAGTCGGAGCCTTTCTGGATATTGCCGGAGCCCACAATAAAGTAGCAACCAGGCACGGCATCGAGGAAATGCGCCATGTCGTCGCTACCAGCGATCAAGATCGCTTCGCTTTCGTCGACGTTCTCGCTTCCCACGGCGCCAATAGCCGCCTGGCGCACAATCTTGGTGATTTCGGGATTATTGGTGCAGGGTGGACAGCCCTGGTTGGGCGTTACCTCACAAGAGCCGCCCATAGCGCTGGCAATTCCCTGTGAAAGCTCGCTGATGCGTTTGAGCAGGTAGTCGCGATGCTCCTTGCTATAGGAGCGCATAGTGCCTTCCATAATGGCATATTCCGGGATGATATTAGAGGCTGTCCCGGCTTTTAGCGTGCCAATGGTAATAACCGCGGGACTGAAGGGCGAGGTCTCGCGGCTAATCAGGGTTTGCAGGGCTGTAATGATATGCGCAGAGATGACGATGGGGTCGATTGCGCTTTCAGGCATTGCCGCGTGCCCACCCTTGCCTTTGACCGTAAAATTCAGCGTGTCCGCGCTGGCAAAAACGGTGCCGCTACGCACGCCAACTTTGCCAATGGGCATATTGCTAATGAGGTGCAGGCCGATAACGGCATCGACGCCCTGCATTGTCCCCTCATCGACCATGGGTTTCGCGCCACCTATGCGCTCTTCGGCGGGCTGGAAAATAAACTTGACATTGCCCGTCAATTCGGCGCGACGCTTAGTCAGGATATCGGCGACGGCAAGTGCGATGGCGGTGTGCCCATCATGTCCGCAGGCGTGCATCTTGCCATCAGTCTGCGAACGGTAGTCGACCTCGTTTAGCTCGTGGATAGGGAGGGCGTCGATATCAGCACGAATGGCGATGGTGCGAGCGTTCGCAGGAGCCGCTTCTCCGCGTAGCAGGCCGACGACACCTGTCTTTGCGATGCCAGTCTGGACCTCAAGGCCTAGAGCTTGCAGACGTTGCGCTACAATGCTCGAAGTGCGTACCTCCTCAAAGGCCAGTTCGGGATGCTCATGCAGATCGCGGCGTGTCGCGACCAGGTCTGGGATCAACTCATCAATTTCGGCTTTTAACATATCAATGGGGGATACGGACATGTTTCCTCCTTGTTGAATGCTGGCTATACAGGACGCTAGAACATGCTGGAGTTATGAGTGGAAGAGATATCTGGCTGTCTGCCACATACTACTCTAGCATAGTACCACATATTGATGTATTTCCCTGGGTTCGCTTTCTTCGAAAGCTTGCCTTTGATATGAATATTTTCGCCAGTGAGTAATGTGTATTTCGCTGTCTAGGGATGGCTGTATGGCAGTGCTCTGATGGCAGGAGATATAGGCCAATGTGTTGGGATTTGATGCGGATTGGCTGTGGCAATGCAACACTTTCTCGGGTACAGTAGAAGTTACGTATTTGCATTTTCTGTTTTAAGACTGTGATATCTGATTATTGTATGAAAAAGACGTTTATGTATCTATTTGGGAAATCTGATGAGCAAAGTACAATTGACACGTTCTGAACCGGTTATTGCTCCTGCAGCGCAAAGCACTGCGCCCGCCTTGAGTTCGCGTGAGCGACTGGGGGTGGGCCTGGCGCTGGTCGCGCTCTATATTATCTGGGGTTCGACCTATCTTGGAATGCGTATCGCTATTGAGAGCTTTCCGCCCTTTCTCATGGCAGGTATACGCTTTATCTGTGCTGGTCTCCTGTTGTACGCTTTTCTGCGCTTGCGCGGGCATGCTGCGCCTACCGGGAAACAGTGGGGTGGTGCGACCATTATTGGCGTGCTCATGCTGGTATGTAGCAATGGCATGGTCTCATTCGCGGAACAATGGGTGGCGACAGGAATCGTGGCTATCGCCCTGGCGGCGGTTCCACTTTATTCGGCATTGATCTTTGGCTTTTTGGGGCGCTGGCCCTCACGCTTCGAATGGTTGGGGTTGGGGCTGGGCTTTGTCGGCGTCATTATGCTGAACCTGGAGCATGGATTCTGGACCAATCCGCAGGGCGCCCTGGCGCTCTTGATTGCCCCTTTCTGCTGGTCACTGGGTTCCGCGCTCAGTTCACGTTTTTCTATGGCTTCAGGTCTGATGGCTAGTGCGACCCAGATGCTGGGTGGAGGCGTGGCTCTTCTGCTGTTAGGTGTGGGGTTGGGCGAGCACATAAGCGGCTGGCCTTCGACTCGTTCGTGGCTGGCGATGCTCTACCTGGTCCTGATTGGCTCACTGGTAGGGTATACCGCGTATGGCTATCTCCTGCGCAAGGTCCGACCCGCCCTGGCGACGAGCTATGCCTATGTCAATCCAATTGTGGCGGTTGGCCTGGGCGCCCTGATGGCTGGAGAACAGATTACGCCTGTTGGCATCATTGCGATGCTGATTATTCTCACAGGCGTGGCCCTGGTCTCACTACGCAAGCGTAGATAAGAGAGAGGTTTAGAGTAAAGAGTTGAGTAGCAGGTGCCCTCTGGTCAGCCTGCTACTCAACTCTTTAGTTTACTTACCCTTGTTGAAGCGGAAGTGAGCGATATCGCCGTCCTGGATCTCGTACTCGCGACCCTCCAGGCGCTGAACGCCCTTTTTGGTGGCCGCCGCGAAGGAGCCACACTCCATAAAGTCTTTGAAGTGTGTGACCTCGGCGCGGATAAAGCCCTTCTCGATATCTGTATGGATTTTGCCCGCTGCTTCGGGTGCCTTCGCGCCCCGTGTCACGGTCCAGGCGCGTACTTCGTCCTCGCCAGCGGTCAGGAAGGTAATCAGGTTCAGCAGGCGGTAGCCGACCTGGATAACGCGATCCGCGCCAAGCTGGGGCAGACCCAGGGCCTCCAGGTACTCGTTGGACTCCTCCTCGGAGAGCTCAGAGAGCTCGGCCTCAAGCTTTGCCGAGACGGCAACGACCTGCGCGCCCTCTTCTTTGGCGCGTAGGGCCACCTGCGCAATGCCCTTCAACTCCTTCTGCACTGCCTCGGGATCGACGACCTCGCCCTGCTCGATCTTTGCCAGGATCTCGTTGGCCGAACCAAGCATGTCTTCGCTTGTGTTGAGCACATACATGCGTGGCTTGAGTGTTAGTAAGAAGAGTTCGTCGGTGACAACCTTATCCTGTGAAGAGATCTCAACCTCTCTCGCGAGCTTCAGCTCATTGAGGGCTTCCTGCAAGCGCAGGAGGAGATCTAGCTCTTGCTGATATTTCTTATCACCGGACTTGGCGGCCTTCTTTGTGCGCTCGATACGGCGCTCGACGGTTGAGAGGTCAGTCATGACCAGTTCCGCGTTCAGGCTATCCAGGTCACGTATGGGATCGATCGTGTTGTACACATGGGGCACATTATCGTTGGCGAAGGTGCGTAGTACGATTGCCAGCGCATCGGCGTTACGAATATGGCCGAGGAATTCCGCGCTCAGCCCTTCCTTCTTCTCTTTGGCTGCTTGTGTAGCCTGGCCCATGCCTGCCACATCGACAAACTCGACCGTCGTATAGGTCTTCTTGCGAGGTTGAAAGATCTCAGAGAGGGAATCTACGCGTGTATCGGGCACCTGGACCACGGCGAGGTTCGCCTGTACGGTGCTGGTCGCGTAACCACTGACGGGTGCCCCAGCTTTTGTCAGGGTGTTAAATAGGGTGGTTTTGCCACTTTGGGGTAAACCAATAATGCCAATTGTGAGAGCCATAAATTATCCTTCTTTACTGCTACATCTGCCACCTGAAGAAGTCTTTGGGGAGATGGGAAAATCGCGCGTTTGTGTCTCTCTATTGTACTATCTTTGGCATGTGAATGGTACATTTACTTTTCGCGCCTGCGGCGTTCAAAGATATGAGGAACGGGTGTGTGGCACGGGCATTCGCCTATGCCACACACCCGTTCCTCATATCCCCAGTGAGAGCTAGCGGAGGCACATATTCGCGCCACTCTCATCACCGAAGCAATTTCCACTGCGCGTGAGAATGATCACTTTACTGATCGTGGGAAATTGTTTCAGCGTGGCATTGATCTGTGACTGCACACGTGCATCCATGCCGACTCCCGCTGAACTGAGATCCCGGCAGAACTGAACGGTGGCGGTTCCTGTCTCGGGAGTACTGCCTTTGGTGTTGAGCTTAATAGTGAAATCCGCTCCACACGTGGAGGCGCCCTTGAGCATAGAGGTTAGCTCGGTATAGTACCCCTGTGCCTGCTCGCTGGCATCGGGACCCGCGATCAGGTACTGCAGGGAGGCGGTGGCAACTGCCTGGCTTGTAGTGGTCCGGTTAACGGGATAGACCAGGGTCATGCTATCCTGGCCATGCTTCGAGAAGTAGACCTTGACATGATACTCCTTGCCTGGCTGGCTGGTTCCCGTATTGGTGGGCTGCTGACCACCATTATTGGCAGTACTGCCATTGCCATTGGTGGAGCCTGTAGCGCTACTGGCTGGGGTAGCGCTACTCGTTGTGCTGGTCTGGCTGGCGATGTTGCGACCGGTGCCGCCATCGCTAGCGCAGGCGGTAATGAAGGCTGCGAGTACGAAGAGCAGACTAAGCGTGAGTATTGTGAAGAGATGCGAAGAGCACATAGAGTTAGTGGATACAAGGCGTCGTTGCGATTTACCACTCATGTTGGGCACTCCTTTTTGTTCAGCATTTAACTGTGATTTTAACACGAGAAAAGTGTTTCAAGCTTAAAAGGAAACATAACATAGAGAATATAGTATGCATGTTAACTAACAGTACTTCTTTTAAGAGTGCTTTTCTACGAGAAGCGGATCTCCATGTCTCATTTTACACGCCAGTCAAAGAGTAAATGGTACTTCTGGAGGTATGGTAGTGCGAATTGTAGCATTTTGTTATGAGGTGTTTCACAATTTGGCAGAGAACTTCATCACATTCAGAGATGTTTTGAACACCTGATTTTGCTGCATAATCCCATGCCTGCGCACTTGACGATGGGTAGAGCAGGCACTACAATATTCTTGGATCAAAATGTCTTCCCCATATTTCATGGAGGTGTTTTCTACATGCCGTTGTACGAATATTACTGCCCAGACTGCAAGAACAAATTTGAGTTGCTGGTCAGCTATAAACACGCGGATGATGTCGTGTGTATGAAGTGTCATAGCGAAAAGGTGCGTCGCCTTCTTTCTGTATTTGCTGCCCAGCGTGGTGGGGCGGAAGATGGTGGAGACGACTATTCTCCCTCTATGGGTGGCTGCGGGTGTGGTGGTGGTAGTTGTGGATGTCATTAAGTATTTTGGCGCAGTAGACATTTCCTATGTATAGTGGACTTGGCAGTATGTCCTGGTGGCGGCCTGGGGGGCGCCTGGTAGCAGGATCTCTCATGGACTGGCTCTTCTGGTCGCGCGAGGCATCTATAGACAGGTTTATGGCATATGTTGTTTAACAAAGTAAGTTATCGGCGTGGTCTCATCGAAGGAATTATTCTCTTTACTCTTGGTCGTCTTTGCGCACTCATTAGCCCCCTTGTCTTTCCAGACTGGACCTATGTCGCGGCCCCTATGTTCTTTATGTTTTTAGAGTACATAGTTCCGCCTATCTGGGCGGCTCGCCGCATGACCTCTACCAAGCGTGAGCGTTTGAGCAAGCGCTTTGTGTTCCTGGGACCTCTGATGGCTGCCTGGTGCCTGGGAATTGATCTGGTGATCTCGCTTGGGCTTGGCCTGGCGGTTAATCCCTTTGGGGGCATCCAACAGGGACCTGCGTTGCTGCGTATGCTGCAAGGTGGTCCAAATCACCTGACCCCTGGTGCTTTTGCCCTGGCTGAAGTGAAGACTGCCCTCACCTTATTAGCCTTCTATACCATTGCTGTCATCTGCACTCGCCTGGCTGGCGGAGGCTTCCTGCGCTTTACTATGCCTGCAGGCGGCAATCGTGTCACCCTCTAGGAACGTATATCACGCTATCTTGTCTTTCGCCTTTCGTTGATGCTGTATATTGTTCTGCATAAGATGCGGTAAACGCTTTTTTGTTAATCTTCTTAGTCTTCAAACGACTCCTGTTGCCTGCCTATATCGTGCGTGAGAAAGTACAGAAGGCAGAATTCTTGCTTATGACAGGCCCATTTGTTACAATGTTTCTGAACTGTTATGCTTAGCTTGTCTCCGTTGGCATGGCGAGATGAAAGGTACGGTAAGTAATCCGTGTCAAAAGTGTACGCAATCACGAACCAAAAAGGGGGCGTGGGCAAGACGACAACTGCGATTAATCTTGCCACGTACCTGGCAGCCGCTGGCCGGAAGGTGCTGCTCTTAGATATGGATCCTCAGGCCAATACCACCAGCGGGATTGGCGTCACGGATCGCAAACGCCAACACACGCTCTATGACCTGCTGGTGCAGGAGGATGAGTCAATCACTATTTTTGATGTTATCGTGCCTTCTGATCGACGCGAACTGGTGGTTGCCCCCTGCACGGTCGACCTGGCCGCGGCCGAGGTGGAACTGGTGGGTGCACTGGCGCGCGAGCATCGCTTGCGCGACGCCATCCAGCCCATTCGTGATCGCTGCGATTATATCATTATTGATTGCCCACCCTCCCTTGGTCTGCTGACGATTAATGCCCTGGTGGCCTCTGATGGTATTTTGATTCCCATCCAATGTGAGTACCTGGCGCTCGAAGGCCTTACTCAATTGCTCAATACCGTGAATATTGTCAAAAATAAGTTGAACCCATCGCTCTTTATTGCCGGGGTGGTGCTGACCATGTTTGACCCACGCACCCGCTTGGCCGGTGACATCGTGCGCGAGGTACGCAATCACTTTCCCAAAGAGGCGTTTCAAACGATCATTAATCGCAATGTCCGCTTGAGTGAAGCTCCCAGCTTCGGTCAGCCAATTCTGGACTACGATCCGACGTCTCCGGGTGCGCTAGCTTATCGTGCGCTCGCTGAGGAGGTAATGGCTCGTGGCTAAACAACGTTTTGGTCTGGGGCGCGGCCTGGATGCCCTGATCTCGGGCGCATCCGATGTGATGGGGCCCCAACAGCAGGCGTCAGCCGCGAATGCCGATGTTGGCGCTCTGCCCCTGGTCTCTCTGGAAAGCATTATCCCCAATCCACGGCAGCCTCGTAAAGTGTTTCGCGATGATGATCCCAAACTCCTCGAACTGAGTGCCTCCATTAAAGAGCATGGACTCTTACAACCCATTGTCGTGGCACGTCTGGACCAGGTTGAAAAGCGCGCCGATACGGGCGATAGCTGGTTTGGTGAGCCAGGCGAGTCCACTTCAGCGGCTGCCTCAAACGATGAGGCGGTCGTGCGCTATCAGATCATCGCGGGTGAGCGTCGCTGGCGCGCCTCCAAGATGGCGGGCCTGAAGCAGGTACCTGTCGTCGTCAAAGAGGTAACGCCACAGCAGATGCTGGAACTGGCTCTCATTGAAAATATCCAGCGCGCCGATCTCAATCCAATCGAAGAGGCGATGGCGTATCAAGAGCTGGTCCAGACCTTTGGCCTGACACAAGAACAGGTGGCGCGCCAGGTGGGGAAGGATCGCTCCACGATCACAAACTCCTTGCGTTTACTGCAACTGGCACCCAAGTTGCGTGAGGCCCTGGTCAATCAGCCAGATATCTTCACAGAAGGCCATGCTCGCGCCTTAGCAGGTATTACGCGCGAGGAGGACCAGGTAACCGCGATGAACCAGGTAATCGCACTCCACCTGAATGTGCGCCAGACCGAAGAGCTTGCTTCGCGCATCAAAGCCTCGCAAGATATCGAGGCCGCAGTGAAGAAGATTACGACGACATCGGGTCGCACACCTGAACTGGAGTCGCTCGAATCGCAGTTCCGCGATTCCCTGATGGTCAAAGTGGATCTTAAGTGTAACGCCAAAGGCAAAGGCACACTTGTGCTCCATTTTAACGATCAGGATGAGTTGGAGGGCCTTTATTCACGCCTGGTCAAGAAAGAAGATGCAGAGTAGTGGTTGTATGCATGCGGGCAATCTACTGCTGCCTGCATGCATACAACCACTACTCTAAGTTGTTAGAGGGGTGAAGATAGTGGAAGATGAGCAGAATCTATTTGAGGCGTTTCGCGGCCAGTTAGTTGCCGCGCGCATCGCTTTTCTCGGGCAACTGGCAAAGTTTAGTCGTGAGGAACTGGCCCTCTCGCCCGGTAAGGTTGAGTGGTCTCCTATCCAGGTCGCCTATCACCTGTATGTAACGGATGGTGAAACGCTGGAGCAGATGCAACGTGTGCAGAGCGAGGAGAACCCGCTTCTCTCCTTCGCTGAAATCGAGGGGCCAGCCCAGGTTGGAGCAAATACTGAGCTGCCAGCGACCCTCGAAGCGATCATGGCTGGTATGGCCGCGCGTCGCGAAGAACTCTTTCAGTTCCTTGCGGAGCTTCCCCCTTCAGGCTGGGAGCGAGTATATCGCCACCCTCGCGAGGGCCAGCTCAACTTTCCCCAGCTCGTTCAACTCCTGGTTGAGCATGACCAGCGCCATGCTCAGCACCTGGCACGCATAAAACTCGCCCGCGAACAATATCCCCACGAAATTTAGATTGATAATGTGATGCGCTTTGGCAGCCGGAGGCTGCCAAAGCGCATCACATTATCAATCTATTAAAATCTCTACAAAAACGTAATTCTCAAACAGGTTTTGGTAGGTTTATCCTTGTCAGGACACGCAAAGCACGCTATGATATGAAGAGATTTCGCAGAGGACATCAGGCCCTGCAATAGAAGACGCAGAATCAGGCCCACCGGGCTGATCGATACAAGGATTAATGGAAGCAATGCAGCATTATACAGCTACTTCTACCGCGAAGACGCCCCCTCCTCACACGGGCGTGGCGCGTTTTCTGGACGCGTGTTATCATCGTCAACCCGACGCGACGCCGGTCTGGTTTATGCGCCAGGCGGGGCGTTGTCTCGCGGAATATCGCGCCCTACGCCAGAAATATGATATGCTCACGATGGTCAAGACTCCTGAGTTGAGCGCGGAAGTCACCTTGATGCCGGTCAAAACCTTTGGCGTGGATGCGGCGGTTATCTATTCTGATATTATGACGCCGCTTGAGGCGATGGGCGTCTCATTTGAGATTCGCCACGAAGTTGGACCGCTCATTCACCACCCTATTCGCAACCAGCAGGATGTTGAAAATATTCGCATCCCAAATGGACCAGAGATCGCGCCCTATATGATGCAGGCGATCCAGATGGTGCGCCGCGAGGTTGAGGGAAAGCAGGCGGTGATCGGTTTCGCGGGCGCCCCTTTTACCCTGGCATGTTACCTGATCGAGGGACGCCCCTCGCGCGATTATCGTAATGCCAAGGCCATGATGTATAGCCAGCCTGAGTTGTGGCACACGCTGATGGAGAAATTAACAACGGTCACCCAGAGCTATCTTGGTGAGCAGGTGCAGGCGGGCGTCGATGTCGTACAGCTCTTCGATAGCTGGGTTGGCGCGCTTAGCCCCAGCGCCTACGAGCGCTATGTACAGCCGTATGTACGCCGTATCTTTGACAGTGTCAAGCAGACAGGTATCCCCGCGATCCACTTTGGTACTGGCACAAGTGCCTTGCTGGAGTCGATGACCGCGGCGGGCGGAGATATTATTGGCCTGGATTCGCATGTGGAGCTTGATGAAGGTTGGGAGCGCGTCGGCTTTGAGCACGGCGTACAGGGAAACCTGGATTCCATCCTGCTTCTAACTGAGTGGCCGGTGATTGAGAGTGCCATGCGCGATGTCTTGAAGCGCGCGGCCAATCGTCCGGGGCACATCTTTAACCTGGGGCATGGCGTATTGCCTCCCACCAATCCAGATCTCTTGCGCCAGCTGGTCGAGGCCGTTCACGCCGAGACGCAGAGGTAGTAGGGAGGAGCAGAGCTATTATGTCAGCAGAGAAGAAGAACCTCTCAACCGTGTCAGAACATACCGGTCTGGCACGCTTTATGGCCGCCTGTGAGCGCCGCCAGCCCGATGCGACCCCGGTCTGGTTTATGCGCCAGGCTGGCAGCACCTTTGGCGCGTACCGCAAGATGCTGGAGAAATATGATGTCCTCACCATCGCCAAAACGCCCGAACTAAGCTCACAGGTCGCGCTCTTCCCCGTCCAGGAGTTGGGTGTAGATGCCGCCGTACTCTTCGCGGATATCATGCTACCTATCGAAGAGATGGGCGTTGAACTGCACCTGGAGCCGGAGGTTGGCCCCATCATTCACCATCCTATCCGCGATATACAGGCCGTCGAGGCCTTGCGTACGCCTGCCCGGGACGAGGTGACGCCCTTCGTCATGAATGGAATTCGCCTGATTCGCCGTGAGCTCGAAGGCAAACAGGCGGTGATTGGTATCGCGGGCGCCCCCTTTACCCTGGCGTGCTACCTGATCGAGGGACGCCCCTCGCGCGATTATCGCCATGCCAAGGCTATGATGTATAGCCGCCCCGATCTATGGCACGCGCTGATGGAGAAGATCTCTACGGTAATCGCCGACTACCTTGTGGCGCAGGTGCAGGCAGGCGCGAATGTAGTGCAGGTCTTTGATAGCTGGGTTGGCTCGCTTAGCCCCAGTGTGTATCGCACCTTTGTCCTGCCCTATACGCAGCGTGTCTTCCAGGCTGTCAAAGCGACTGGCGCGCCCGCCATTCACTTTGGCACAGGCACGGCCTCCCTGCTCAATGTTATGACTGAGGCGGGTGGCGATGTGATGAGCATTGACTGGCGCATGGACCTGGATACCGCCTGGGAGCGGATCGGCTATGAACGCGGCATTCAAGGCAACCTCGATCCCGCGTTGATGTTAACCTCCTGGCCTGTCATTGAAGAGCATATGCGCGATGTCCTGCGCCGCGCGGCGAATCGCCCAGGACACATCTTCAACTTTGGGCATGCCATGCCCATCGGCTCGCAAGCCGACCTGCTGCGCCGCCTGGTAGAAGCAGTCCACGAACAAACCCAGAGGTAAAGATAGAGAGAAAGATAAAGGATAGAGACCATGGCAGAGAAACATATTGGCGTTCTATTGATGACCTATGGCTCCCCATCGACGCTCGATGAGGTGCCTGAATATATGCGCAATGTGCGTGGTGGACGCGAGCCTGAGCCGGACCTGGTGGTGGAGTTTCGCCGCCGCTATGATTTGATTGGTGGCTCGCCCCTGGTGCGTATCACGCGCGAGCAGGCCGCGGCCCTGCAAGGGGAGCTGAATAAGGATGGCGGCGATGCGCACTATCGTGTGGATGCCGGAATGCGCTTTTCCCGTCCATTTATCTCCGAGGTTATGCCCGAGGTTGCCAGCAACGCCGACGAACTTGTTGGCATCGTGATGTCGCCCCAGTTCTCGCCCATTATTATGGGTGGCTATGTGCGTACTATCAACGAGGCCGCGGCCCAACTTGGTCGACCAGAGATGCCAGTGCGCGTAGCTGGCGATTGGCACTTGCAGCCCCTATTTATCCAGGCGCTTGCCGAGCGTGTACGCCAGGCCCTCGACGAGAAGTTCGCGCCCGAGGAGCGTGACCAGGTGCCAGTGCTACTGACAGCCCATAGCATGCCGAAGCGCGTCATCGAGAATGAGCCCAACTACATCAACAACCTCAAGGAGACCGCCGCCGCGGTCGCGAAAGAAGTTGGCCTGGCCGATGATCGTTGGATGTTCTGCTATCAGAGTGCAGGCCATACCCCCGAGGAGTGGCTCAAGCCCGATTTTGCCGACATTATGCCCGAACTGGAGGCGGCTGGTCGCAAGCATGTGCTGATCGCGCCGGTGCAGTTCCTGGCCGATCACCTGGAGATCCTGTATGATATCGAGGTGGGTGCACGTGAGCAGGCTGAGGAGCATAACATCCACTTCGCGCGCATCGAGTCGCTCAACACCTCGCCACTCTTTATCAAAGCCCTGGCCCAGGTAGTACGCGAAACATTATAAGTCACAAACATAAAGAAGCGGTGGCGTCGCCGACGCCACCGCTTCTTTATGTTTGTGACTTATAAACCTGCGCGAAGCTCCTGGAGGGTTGCCAGGCGCTCGCGAGCGATTGAGCTGCCGGGATTGATCTTGGCCAGATTGCGGTAAACGCGGCTGGCCTGTTCATACTCGCCAACGGCCTGGTAGGTCTGACCAAGCATATCGTAGGCGTCGAAGTTGTTGCGATCAATCGTAATCAACTGCTGTAGCGCGGCCACAGCCTCTTTGACCTGCTGGGTCTCGAAGTAGTGGCGAGCGATAACAGCCTGGTACCTGGCTGCTTCCTGAGGATGCCCGACGCGGAAGCAGAAGCCAACTACCTCACGCAGCAGATCCATCGAGTTGGGGTCCAGCTCCGCGGCGCGGCAGAAGGCGGCCAGGGCCTCCTCGCTATCACCCGTTTCGTCATAGATACTGCCGATGCGCTGAAGCGTCGCGGCGGCCTCGGCGGTGTTATTGCGGCGCAGGTTAGCATCAACTAGCAGGCGCAATTCCGCGATGCCCTCATCGAGCAGGCCACGATTGATGTAGATGTCGGCCAACTCTTCGTGGGCCTGTGGCTCCTGGGGGGCGAGGTGAACTAGTTCGTTGAGCACCTTGAGCGCATTGTCGATCTGACGACTCTGGCGGTAGTGGCGAACGAGATCCATATACTCACGAACGGCGGTCGAAGGATCTGGGCGGCGTGCCGAGATCTCCGCCAGGGTTGAAGCGACCTCGTCGTTGCCGGCGCGCACTTGCTTGACCTGGCGCAAGATATTCTCGGCCTGGTCCTGGCGCCCGCTACGTCTGTAGGCCTGGGCCAGCAAGAGCGAGATTTCGACCTCGGGTGCCTTGTGCTCTTCACCCTCTTCGCGTGGGCGGGCAGCCCATGTGCTGGGGTCCAGCAAGGCAGGAGCGCGACGCACAGCTTGTAGCGCCTGCTCGAATTGCTGAATGGCTGCCTCTGGTTTGCCCTGGCGCAGATAGCAGTGAGCGCTACCAACGCGCGCCAGCACCTCTACCGCGCTATCGCGGCTCGCCAGTGCATAGGAGTCGAGCGCCTGGTCAAAGTTTCCGCACTGCTGGTAGACCTGGCCGAGAGAGTAATGCACATCGGCGTTATTGGGATAGATATCGGCGGTCTGGGTGTACTCACGAATAACCGTGTCCGCGTGCTTCTGCCCCTCGCCGCGCAACTGCCAGCGAATGCGATTTAGCACCTCAAGTGTGTTGGCGCGGATGGCACCAATATTGGTGACCTGGGCGACATGCCAGCGCACCAGGGCAGTGATATTGCGTGGATCAACCTGGAGGACACGCTGGTACTCCGCTACCGCCTGCTGACTACGGCCTAGCTTTTGCAGGGCCAGGGCGTAGTTGAGGCGCGTTGGCACGCTGGTTGGGCTCTCCTGGAGGGCCTGCTCAAGCTCGGTCAGCGCACGATCCATATAGCCCAGGCGCAGGTAGGATTCCGCGGCGAGGGTGCGCTCGCGCAAGAGATCCTCTTTATTGCCCTGAGAGGAGAGCAGATTGATCAGGCGCATGCGATAGGTCAGGTTATTTGGCTCAAGCTGGAGGATGCGGCGATAGGTCGCGATAGCATCCTCAATGCGCCCGTTTACAATGTAGGTATCGACCAGGATGGCATACTTGGTAATGGCCTGCTCAATCTTGTTCTGGCGGACGTAGATCTCACAGAGCACCTGGTGAACATCCAGGTACTGGGGAGCCATATCGATGACCTTCAGGCACTCCTCAGTCGCGGGCGTTAGTAAGCCGTGGTTGATGTAGTTTTGGATATCGCGCATGGAGCGCACAACCTGCGAGCGTACGCTCTCGGGAAGCGTGGCCGTGCTGGCAAGAACCGCCTCGGCTGCCTGCATATTGCCCTGGTTTCCCGCCATCTGGCTCAGCAACTCTTCGGTTGACTGCTTGCGCTCGGGTGTGACGGCGCGATACTCCTGTGAGGGAGTGCTGCCGGGCAGCATCAGGTTCATCTGCTCGAGAGGAACGGGTGCTCCACTGGTGGTCAGCGGAGGCGTTCCCAGCGCCTGTAGCATCTGTTGCGCGGTAGGGATAGCGGGCGCGGCAGGCTGCTGGACAGGTGGAACCGCTTGCATTGGCTGTGAGGCCGATGCCGGAGCAGGAATCGGCGCCACTGGCTGAATGGGTGCCGATAGTTCCTGCTGGAGCGCGGCCAATTGTTCAGCGGCTGAGGGCTGAACATGGCTGGGTGCCAGCGGCTGCGATGCAGGCTGCTGTTGTTGTAGTTGGGCCAGCGGTTGTGACGCGGGCTGCTGCTGAGGCTGGGCCAGGTTGTCAGCCGCGGGAGCCGGCTTAGGATCATCTGTGAGCCAGGATGTCGAGGTTGGCGCTTGTGCGACCGGCTGCTGTGGCAGCGGCTGTGATGCCGGCTGTGGTGGCTGCTCGTTCTCGCCAATGATACCAGTCAGCCAGTCGGGAAGCTCGCCGACCACGCTCTGACCTTGAGGCTGAGGCGCGGGCTGCGGAGCCTGTGGCTGTTGGGGTGCCTGAGGGGCCTGCGGTGTGTTAAGCGCGTTATTGATATTCGCGGTATTAAACATCATCGTCGAGGCTTCAGAGATGGTCTGTGCATGTTGCTGCTGTGGTGGCTGCTGCGCGGGTGGCGGCGTGACCGGCCGCGTTGGCAAAGGCGCGTTCTGGGCCTGTTGGAGCATGAACTCCACCTGCGCGACCTTGTCGTTCCAGCCCCGGCTGCGTAAGAAACCCAGCAAGGCGTTATAGACCGTCATGGCCTGTTCTTGCTCGCCCAGCAAACGGTGGGCTTCTGCTGCCTCTTGACAGAGCTGAACCAGCTGGTCAGACTCCTCAACGGTTAGTGCATCGAGGTTGACGCGGTCGACTGCCTCGTCAAAGTGGATGGTGGCTGTACGCAAATCGCCACGCGCACGGTAACACTGACCGAGTGCGTAATAGCAAGAGAGCGCATAATCTGGATCGTTAAGGAGCAACTGGAACTGGTTGATTGCGTCATCCCAGCGCTGTTGCTCTTGATAAAGCCAGCCAAGAAAATAGCGGGCGTCTGGCCTATCGAAGCCGCTCTCCAGAATCTGCTCACAGAGGTCGATAGCATCATTGAAACGACCCTGGTCTTGAAAAATCTGGGCCTGCTTCAAGACCTCTGTGACCTGGTTAGCTGTAATACGATTGCGAGGCGCGCCTACAGGTCTATTGAGTACCTGGGATGAGTCTGGACCCACCCCACCGAAGTTGCCCATGCTACCCATGTTACCCATGATGCCAGTGTTACCTCCGCTGATATTATCCGATGAAACAGTATCGGCTAGAAAATTATCGGAAAAAGGTGTTTGAGCTTTTTGTGCTGCTTGCTGTGTCTGTGCAGAGCCAGGGGAAGCGGCCTGGATCTCTGGAAAGACCTGGTTCCCCGGGGGACCTGCTGCCGCTGGCGGTCCATTCATGATATTTGTCATGGTATTTGTAATCTGGGCCAGTAGCTGCTTCGCTTGAAGGTTCGACCCATCGGCTCTTAAGACTTCTTCGCATTGTGTACGTGCGGCGGCCAGATCCTGCTGCTCTATATAGCCTTGCGCGGCAGCCAGGCGTTGCTGAAGCATGGCCGCGATATCTTTTTTTTCAAAGTAGTAGCTTGCCAGGCGCTCGTGAGGCTCGGGACTTCTGGGAGAAAGCTGAACCGCTTTTTGCCAGGCTGCTTCGGCGCGCGCGCCCTGGCCAGCTTGAGAATAGAGATCTGCCAGGTGTAAATAAGCTTGATACGCATCCTGGCGTCTATTGAGTATGCCATAGAGTTCCGCGGTCTTGCTTAAAGCAATGACATTGCTTGGATCGCGCTGGAGCGCGAAGGCGTATTCTTCGAGTGCCTTTTGCCACTGCTTCATCTGCATATAACAGAAACCCGCCCCACTACGCGCGGTCACATCTTCTGGGAACTCTTTGAGCGCCTGCTGATATTCATATAATGCTGTCTCCCACTGGCTATCCCAGCGATAGCGGTCGGCAGCATTGACGGCTGTACTAAAGACTTGTCGGTTCCCAGGCATAAAATCAACTTTCTCAATCGAGAGAACTACATATCAATGGCTATCGCGCATGCATCTCTGAGGCTAGGAAGGCGATTCAATGAGTCTAGCTTAGCCTAGTCAGAAGTTAGCGTACTACAAATATCCCACCTGGACACTTGTTTTGGTACTAAAGTACTTGAGACAGAACCAGGGAAGAAAACGTGCGTTCGCTTGAATGCTTCACAAGGCCAAAATGACTCTGTAGGCGGTTCTACACCATCTTATAGGGGGATCAGAGCGCGTTTAGATATTGGCGCTCTACCATGTGGTAGGAGACTATGCCTCCGACAACTCTCTCGTGTTTGCCTATCCCCTGGCTAGAGACGCGAAGCCTTCTTACTTACCGCGTACCTGGGAGGAGGAAGCCTCTGTTGTAGACGCCACTCCTCCCTGGCTCATTGAAGTAAACGTTGCTTGTGTCTCTCTTTTGCATGGTTGCCTCGACGGTTGGCATGCTTCTGGGACTTCCTGCCTATACGGAAGCTTAAGAGATTAGCTGCGGTAATTTATGAACTGGAGGGGAACGGGAAGATCTTTCTCTTTCAGGAGCGCTATGACAGCCTGGAGCTCATCGCGGCTCTTGGCTGAAACGCGAATAGCCTCGCCCTGAATCTGTGGCTTGACCTTGGGATATTTATCGCGAATGGTTTTGGTAATACTTTTCGCGAGATCTTGCGCAATTCCCTGTTGCAGTTCAATAACCTGGCGTACTCGTCCCGAGGCCGCGTCTTCCTCTTTACCCGGCTTGAAGATCTTCAATGATAGGCCGCGACGGACCGCCTTTGACTCGAGGATATCGCGCACACCCTTGAGCGTGAGTGTGCTTTCGGTGTTGATGACAATGGTATCTTTCGTCTGTGTAATCTCAGTTTTCGTGTCTTTGAGATCGAAACGTGTCTGCACTTCACGACGTGCCTGGTCGATCGCGTTTACGAGCTCCTGCTCATCATACTCTGAGACTATATCAAATGAACATTCTGCCGCCATAAAATCCTCTCCCTCGGTTGATGCTAGCTATCCCCGTGTGCAAATTATTTCGGGTAAGTGGTGTGGTGCGCGGTGACAGCCCGCGCACCACACCACTTATTCTACATCGATGTATGACACATGTTTCAGGGGCATTGTAAACCATTTTGCCGATCATTGCCACTTTATCCCCCAAGTGGGACACTATGAAGCTCAGTGAATTATGGCAGCGCACTATAAAGCGCGAAAAGGCGCGGAGACGTCCTGGCCTCTCTCACTTCTCGAATTCATTCAACATACTAAAGAATGCTATCTCACTTTTTTCAAAAGTTGCTACTAGTACTTTCTGCCTCTGCATTTTCTAGGTTGCCTCTACTTATTGTAAACCTCTATCCTGGCTGATGCGATAAGAGCGAAGCGGGATTTCATGGGGTGAGACCTCTTAAATGCTTGCTTCGTATTGTAGCGATTCCTTAACCGATGTGTGAGGCATCTTTACTTCTTCACACTCTTGTGTTTAACGGAGAGTAATGCTAGAGTCCATTCAGGGAGGAGTGGCGGATTGTTGATGATGAATGCGACACGCAAGCCTAGTGTGAAAGGTAATCGGGCCATATCATGGCGAAGTATATACGACCTAAGTTACTTCCCCATCACGAGGGTGATTCCGCGCTCTCTTCAATTACTATTTCGCAGTTCTGGCATGGGGGCGAGATGGCCACTGAGGAGCAGGCGCGCAACTTTGAGCTGTTACGGCTCGCGTTTTTTGTGTTAAAGCTCCGCAAACTAGAGGCTACAGTCGCTGAGAGTGAGCGCGACGCCGACTTCGCGTTTCGCTGCAACCTGCTCCGGCATGCGATCTTTCACCAGGTCGTGACGCTGACCCGCCTACAAGCCCGTGAGCAGGCGCTACAAATCATTACCGCTTGCCAGCATAATTAGCCCGCCCGCTTGATTGACAGTGCTCAATGCTGCCAGACCACCCTTGGGGAATGAATTAGATCAGTAATCGAGCTATTGTTGTCGCTTGATCCTGGGTGAGGTGCCCGGTGACACGGATGCCAACCCCTTTTTCTGTCCAGGCCAAGCTGGCCAGGTTATTTATCTGCGCGAAGATCGCGTTGGTGGATCGAAGATTGAGGCTCTGCCCCGTTGCCCCCTCCAGGTTCGCCAGAGGCACTCCTTCAGCTATGGTGAAGACCTGGCTGCCCTGCATGTAGTTGAGCAGGTAAATGGCATTCTTCGGCGTGCCAAGCGTCGTGACACCATTTAAAATGTACTCGCTATGGTCCCCCGAGATGGCCAGCAGGCGATAGCCAGCCTTCTTCTGGGCCTGAGCCAGGGAGAGCAGGTCACTATTGCTACTGTTTGCCGTGGGCAGCGCCTCCTCTTTGACTCCCGCGGGGACAACAAAGGTAAATTTTCCTGAATCGACAGGGGCGTTCAGCTCGAAGGCATCAAAATGCATGCTCACCGGCCCCAGGCTGGCGAGCATTAGATCCATGCGTAACGGCTGCTCGCTGCTTTTATCGAGATAGACCTCGCCCTGGTAACTTAAGCTCCCCGTATTCGATCCACCCTGATCACCACTCTCCTGGGGCACCACATGCACCTGGTAGGCCGCCTTGCCATCGACGCTGGCTTTATCGCTGACAAGCGTGCCAGTACTGCTGCCAAATACAGAGAGCAGTGTATTGAGCAGCAACTGAACCTGGCCGCGACCAGGAACAGCCAGAATCGAGCTACTCTGCTGGGCGGGACCTACATAGACCACCTTCTGCGAGGGATCATACTGCCACATCTTTTTGCCATCACTTACCGTGAGGCTCCCCGCGACCGCCTGTGGAAGCGTTGAGGTGAGTGTCTCATTCCGGCTCTTGCCTCCCTGTGCGCTCCACTGCTCCAGCTTGATTGTACCCGTGGCTGCGCGTCCCTGAAGTGTAAGGGTGAATCTGCCATGCAGGGTTTTTGCGCTATTGAGACGCTGCGCAATGCGGTCAAGCAGCTGTTGTCCCGGCGAGCCAGTCAGAGTCAGGTTGCGTATACCAGGATAGGTTCCTGTATGGATCATAGCGTCTGTAGAGGTTGGCTGACAGGCGCTCAGTGCCAGGGCTAGCATGACCAGCAGGACAACAGGTAGGCTGAGTATAGAGCGATGGCGGTTCATAATTGATGTGCTCCCAATAGATATCTAATATATCTACGGCCTTCTACGGATGCGTGCATTATGGCAGCAAAGATATGCTCTCTCATTATATATAGCACGGGTTAGCGGAGTATGCCAGGGTGAGAGGGCGCAGTGCTACTGAACGGTGACTTCGAAGCTGGTGTCTTGCGCGGGAGAGCCGGGTACTTCAAGATGCACGCGTAGCAACCATGTCCCACTCATGGAGAATTGCAGGCGCATGGTATAGACGCCATTGCTCTGGCGCTGTGCCTCGGCTTGTGTCGTCTGCATATTCATCTCCTCCATGTCTCCGCTAACGAAGAGATGCGCGTTTGTCACGAGTTGCTGCTTGCCTGTATGTACGATCTGAAACGCGAGGGTGGCTGGATGGGTCGTTACAGGGGGATTGGGATCGACCTGGAGCGTGATCGTGTAGGCCCCCACCTGTTTGCTCTGAACAGGGGCGGTGGGCGCCTTTTGAGACTCAACATTACTGACAAACGCGCCAAACCAGGCCACGAGAAGGAGAAAGCCGATTCCCACGGCGAGAACCAGCATATTTCTGCGTAAGTATGGCTTCATGCTTTTTTACCTGCGCCGGGTACTTTGACGTACACCTGGTTATCTTGAATGCGAGTTTCCAGGCGAGGGAGCGCCGCCAGGTAGAGCACGGGGCCTCGCATAGGGTCCCCATACTTGCTAAAGAGGCCGCCGTGACAGGGGCAGGCGAAGCAACGTCCATCGCTATCCCATTGTAACAGGCATCCCATATGGGAACAAGTCGCTATTAAGGCTACAATCTTGCCTGCTTCCTGCCCATCGTCCTGGTCATAGCGCACAATATAGCCCGCGAAGGCCTCAGTTTGGAAGCGCAGTGCTTCTTCTTTTAGTTGGTCGAGGTGCGCGATGGATTCCCAGTGTGAGGGGATGTTATCGGGGACAATCTTGGTGGCATATCCCTGACCTTTTTGATGCGGCGGCGGATTACTATTGGCTTGCCTGGTAAGTATGGAGCCGAATGTGGCTCCTGCGGCAAGAGAGGCTGCAGCCACCGCGCTATTCGTCAGAAGCGAGCGGCGTGAGAGTCCCTGCTTAGGGTGAGACGTAGATGAATGAGGCGTTTCGCTGGTTGCGGTTGGCGTGGGCCGTGGTGAGATGGCCTTGTCTAAATCTAAAGTTTTTCGATCAGATGCAGACTGCTTCGTTTGGGTTGTGAGGGACGAGAGGAGTTCTTGCTGCAAGCGCTCTACAAAGAAGGGGCAGGGCGTTATATCTTTGGCTGCGGCGGCGCGTAAGCATGAATATATGTGTAGCACAGGAAGTTGCCCAGGAGGGAGCCGGGGTGGCTGTGCTGGGCATTCCATGCGTAAAGCCTCGATATAGCGTTCTAGCTCGGCGTATTCTACAAGCAGGTCCTGGTCCTCGTCCGACATAATCGTTGTTCCTGGTGTCGTTCTACTGTTCTACAAGTATTTTTTCAAGTTCGGCCGCGCGCCTGAGCGCGCGGAACTGAAGCACTTTCACGTTGGCTTCAGTTAGATCCATCTTTGTGGCTGTCTCTTTAATCGAGAGACTTAAGAGGAAACGGTAAATGAGTACATCACGGTAGTGGTCCGGAAGGGCCTGTAAGATGCGTCGTACGTACTCTGTGGCCTGAAGGGAGGAGGCTGATGGTGTTTGCGTCTCCTCATCCTCATCTATAGGTCCCTCCCAGCCCGCCTCTAGCAATGCTTCTAGTGAACTGGTAGGAACGCGATAATGGATACGCCAGTAGTCTGCCAGGGTGGTCTGCGCGATGCGAAACAGCCAATTCTGCATGCTTTGAGGCGAGCGTTCTTGATCCAGCCCATGTACGGCTTTCATAAATGTTTGTGAGGTTAGGTCCTCCGCCTCTTCTCGATTGCCTACCTTACTGTACATATACCGGTAAATTAAGCCGATATTGTCCTCATAAAAATGTTGCAGCACTACATTCGCATTCCGTACGCCAGGCTGCGATGCACCCTCTTCTCGCTGGTCCATAGCGAATGCCCTGTTCTGCTGGAAAAGGCCATGAGCGTTGCTGGCGAGCTTGCATGCCCGAGCTATTCGTGCCTGGTTGCTTGCTCCTGGTGTCCGCGCTTTGCTTTGTGCTTGGGATTTGCCTGGGAAGTGTTCTATCGGGCTGGTTGGTTCAGGCCAGTAGTATGGATCAGGGTGCGCGGTATCTACCTTACCTGGCGAGCATCTACTATACTGTAGATCTGTAGGTTTTTATATGGTGCCTATCCAGATGGAGTATGGTTGGACGCATGGGCTTGCCAGGCGTGTTTGAGCTTCTTGCCAGTTTAGTACACATGGCTGGTTGTCGTGTATAACTACGTTTAAGGTTACAGGCCTATAGCTGCTTGTGCTTCTGGCTTACATCCTGTGTTACTTCTACTGTAAGTATATATGCTCTTCCCAAACCTGCCAGACAGGTAAGGGTTTCGCGCCTGCGGCACTCAGAGGGAAGAAAGCACGATAGTGGTTTTGTTCCTAAACTTAGGTAGAAAATGTACAGCAAATAGGGTGGGTACCTGATGGTCGTTGGACCGGGTTTGCTATAGTATAAACGTACGTATTTTTCTAAAGGACCTCCATCTACAGGGCCTTAATTGGCCAATAATTGCATCTTCTAGATGGGGATCTGGTTGTGTAACCAGGGTAGAGGAGCACCATTTTTATGTTTAATATCGCACCACAGGTGGTGTCTATTGCTGAGGCTTGCCTGGGGGGGTTACAAGGTCGATCCGCGTTGTTGATTGGTCCCGAAGAGCGACGAAACCCCTATTCATATCTCTTGCGCGATGCCCGGATGAGACAGGTATATCAGGAAGATACGTCACTGCATATTGTGTCTCTCCTCCCTGCCGTTGATCTCTTGATCAGTGTGCCTACCCTGGATAATGGAGGATCTGCTATTCAGCTGAGTGCCGCGAAACTGGCGACAGCCTGCACTGGGCGCCGCAGCCCTCTCTTTATCTTTGATCTCTCGCCCACGCCTTCAGTAGAAGAGATGGCTGGACTATTGCCAGCGGTCTGCCTCTACACTCCCGAAGATTTGCGCCGAATAATAATTAAAAACGAAATGAAGGCGTCTTGATCCATGTGGTAAACTCAAGTCGTCTTATATATGGAAGGTTTTGATCGGCTTGAACTCTTGGTAAAGGGACAATAATGGAAGTTATAAAAATATCGCCTCGTGGCTACTGCTATGGTGTTGTAGACGCCTTAAATATCGCGCGTAAAGCGGCCAAGGATGTCTCTCTTCCCCGGCCTATTCATATAATTGGACAGATTATTCATAACCGTCATGCTATCGAAGAGCTTTCAAGCATGGGCGTGATCACGGTTGATGGCCCTGATCGCCTCTCGATTCTGGAGAATATCCAGCAGGGGACCGCGATCTTTACCGCGCATGGCGTTTCGCCTGAGGTGAAGCGGCGTGCCCAGGAGCGTGGCCTCTACTGTATCGACGCAACCTGCCCTGATGTCACGGTGACACATGACCTGGTCAAGGACCTGGTCGCCAAGGGCTATTATGTGATCTATATCGGCAAGAAGGGCCATCCCGAGCCTGAAGGGGTCATAGGTGAAGTTCCTGGCCATATTAGCCTGGTGGAAACCGAGGCCGATGTGGATGCCCTGGCATTGAGCGAGGAGCAGCTACAGAAGCTGGCCGTCTCGACCCAGACCACGCTCTCGCTCTGGGATACCCATCGCGTCATCCAGCATATTAAGACCAAATATCCTCAGACCGAGGTCTATGTCGATATCTGTCGCGCGACCCAGACGCGCCAGGAAGCGGTCGCTGATCAGGCCAGGGGCGCGGACCTGACCGTGGTTGTGGGTGATCCACGCAGCAATAATACCAATCGCTTGGTCCAGGTCTCTGAGGAGAAAGCCGGCGTACCCGCAGTGCGTATCGAGGATCTCTCCCAGCTCGACCTCAGCTTACTTAAGGGCAAGCATAAGATTGCGGTAACAGCGGGTGCCTCGACACCTAGCCAGATCACGCGTGCCGTGATTCGTTTCCTGGAAGAGTATCAGCCAGATCAGATCGAAGAACCAAGCAACGTTTAGAGTAATAGGGGATGAGCTGGGTCCTGGTAAGCCGCAAGCTTACCAGGACCCAGCTCATCCCCTATTACTCTTTATGCTTCAAAGACCTCAAAGAAGTGCTCGAAGAAGTGTTGCGTATTCACACTTGTGGCAAGCTGATGACGTGCCTCCTGCCTGTCAGGCTGCCAGTAGGTCTTGCCCAATAGCTCTTCGTCTTTGAGTTCTATATTAATCGTGCCAGGCGTGAAGGTTGCGACCTGTTCATCAAAAATTGTAGCCGCAGCCAGGGGACTGTAAAACGTAATCGTTTCCTTATGCTGGAACCAGACCTCCGCGAAATCGAGAACCGGGCGCAGGTGAGGTAGGTGGCAACGCGCACGGAACTCCCCAGCAGGTGTACTGATCTGTTCGGAGATGTCAAAGCCAACGCTACGATGAATGGGCACATTGGCCCGGTAAACAATGGCAGCGGCATAGGGATCATTGAGCACATTCCATTCGCGCCCAGGAAGCGTGTATTGGCCACATGCCAGAATAAGGCCCTTGAGGAGTTGGGGGATATCGGGTTGAGTAGCGAAGAGGAGCGCGATATTCGTCAATGGCCCGGTTCCAAGCAGCATCACCTCGCCTGGGTAGGCGCGAATGGCATGATTGAGAAAGGCGATGGCCTGCCCATGAGGAAAGTCGACATCGTGTTTCCAGTTGGCGAGCGCCATGGCCTGAGGAGCATGGGCTTGTCGTAGTGGTGTCATCAAAGGTTGCTCAACCCCGGGATAGATGGGAATATCCTTATCCACGGCATTGCAGAGGCTACTGGCGAGCATGGCGCGTAGATACGGTTCTCCTGTGACTGTGGTAATACCCAGGAGATCACACGCTGGCTGCGCGAGGAGGTAAGCGAGGCACACCGCATCATCAATATTGCTGCCAATATCTGTATCGAGGATGACACGGGTCCTGGATGTTGTAGGTGAAGACATAGTACCTGGCTGCCTCCTTCGCTCGCTAGTTGATATTCTACTTTATTATAGCCATGTAGAAATAAGCTGTTTCTGCCCCTTCGCGCCTGCGGCGCTCAGGGGTAAGGGATATATGGTGGATGGCTGGCGTAGCCAGCCATCCACCATATATCCCTTACCCCTGAAGGCTAGCGTAGCGAGTGGAGAATGTGTGTTGGCTCGCTCAAAATCTGTGAACTTCCTCTCCTATGCCTCACCTCAAGGCAAATTGTGATGTGTATCATACTCAACCATCCATTCTCCGGGTATGCTTCTTGACAAGAGAGACAAGAGAAACCTGTCAACAAGATCTCTCGCAACATCTGCTGTTAATGAATAAGTTTAAATGTGCCGATATAAAAAATAAAAAGTATATGTGAGAAAACGGCTATGAAAAAGATGATCATGACGACCCTCCTGCTGATAGTAGGGCTTGGTGCCTGGGCCTCCTATATAATTACCTATCCCAACTCTGCACACAGGGCCTCGGCGCAGGCTGCGGCAACCACTCCGACACCAACGCCTATCAAAGATGAGACGAAGCCTATTCCGCCCGCGGTGAAAGCGAGCGTCTTCTCTCAGGGGAGTGATACGGTCAACGAAATCGCATTGACCTTTGACGATGGTCCAAGCGCAGCCTATACCGCGCAGGTGCTCGATATTCTGCAAAAATATGGGGTCAAAGCCACCTTTTTCTGTATTGGTCAGCAGGTGCAGGCGACTCCAGACCTGGTAAATCAGGAGTTGCAGAACGGTAACGTGGTGGGAAATCACACCTGGAGCCATCCAGATCTCACAACCCTATCCGCGCAGGATATATATACACAATTGCATATGACCTCTGACGCGATAAAGAGCGCTACTGGTACATCGCCAGTACTGTTCCGCCCTCCCTATGGAGCTATTAATGACACAGTAAAGCAGCAGGCCAATGCGTTGCATATGACACCAGTGTTGTGGTCCATTGATACCGAGGACTGGCAAATGCCGGGCGTGGATGCGATTGTGAACACTGCATTGAATAATGCTGGCAATGGGAGCATTATCCTCATGCACGATGGCGGCGGAGATCGCTCGCAGACCATCGCGGCCCTCCCTCGCATTATCACCGGCTTGCAGCAGCGCGGCTTTAAGCTCGTCACGGTCCCAGAACTCATGGCGGACGCCAACTAGAAAAGAGTAGCCGTTTTCTCAAAGAGTAAGGGGTGTGCGTGGAAAATTGGGCTTTGCCCAATTTTCCACGCACACCCCTTACTCTTAAAAGCTCGCGTAGCGAGCCGAAGCAGATACCACCTGACAACCACTCGATTGGCATGGCGATAGGAGTTTTTGGTATAATTCTTAGCTGAACAACTAGCAAGCTGCCTGGCGCCTTGTCGCTATTCTCCCTGTACCGACACTGGCACATTGCCGATAGAATGTGTGTATACTCTTATACTTGGGGGCAGATATCTATTGGTGGGAGGTTAGTAGGGAAGGTGTTTGTATGCTATGCCCGGTGGAATATATCGTGTCAAGACTTTTTATGAGGCGTGTGAGGTGAAGGCAGCTGCCCTGGCTCTATATATTCAACTTCAAAACTGACAGTGCTTCTTTGATGTGAAGATAAAGAAGTATCTATAAAAGCAGAGGGACAAAGAGGACATATAAATGCGTGAAATCACCATTTTCAGTGGAAGTGCTCATGTCGAGCTGGCTCGTGAGATTTGTCATCATCTAGAGGTGCCGCTATCGCCAACGACGATTCGGCGCTTTGGTAATGACTGTTTGCATGTCCAGCTGAACGCGAACTGCCGTGAAAGCGATGTATTTTTGATCCAGCCTCTTGTGCCACCGGTGCAGGATCATCTGATGGAACTGCTGTTGATGCTCGACGCGGCGCGAGGAGCGTCCGCAGCTCGCACAACGGCGGTTATCCCGTATTATGCTTATGCGCGCTCCGACAAGAAGGACGCCTCGCGTATCTCTATCGCTGGCCGCCTGGTCGCGGACCTGCTGGCGACCGCTGGCGCCAACCGGGTGCTGGTCATGACACTGCATGCGTCCCAGGTACATGGCTTCTTTAGTGTACCAACAGATCACCTCAATGCTTTGAATGTCCTGGCTCAGCACTTCCGCAACCGCGACCTGAGCAATACGGTCGTCGTTTCGCCCGATCTGGGCAACGCCAAGGCAGCCTCGCATTTCGCGCGCCTGTTAAAGGTGCCTGTCGCAGCAGGTAGCAAGCGCCGCGTTGATGACAACAAGGTGATTATTGATACCATCGTGGGCGATGTTGAGGGACGAGACGTGATTGTTATCGACGACGAGATCGCCAATGGCGGTACGATTATCGAGATCCTGGATCGCCTGCGTGAGCGCAACGTACGCCGCATCTCGGTCGCCTGTACGCATGGTGTCTTTAGCGGCAAGGCTATCGAGCGCCTGGGGAGCCAGGAGGACATCGATGAGATCGTCGCGACTAACACTGTGCCCATTCCCGAGGAGAAGCGTCTCCCCAACATGACCGTCATCTCCATGGCGCCCCTGCTATCGGAGACTATCCGCCGCATCCACAATGGCGAATCGGTCAGCAGCCTCTTCGCCGACGCATAGTTTATATGTAGGGGGCGTAGTAGAGATAGGCCGCAGGTCTATCTCTACTACGCCCCCTCTCTTACATCGGATAGTGCTTTTGTGATATACTCGGCATACGCGCAAGCGTCGATATGGTTTTTGTGTGTTTGCGCCCCACTCTAGACAGAAAGGAGGCACGCCGATGTATCAGGCGAAACAAATGTTTGCTAAGCCTATCGAGACTGGGCTGTGTAACTCCTATCTCTTCCTTCTCGCGCAATAGAGCCGTTAGTGATGGCTGCGCGGGAGCGGTATGTGCAAGGTCCTGCCCCGTTTTTCGATCAGGTTGATCACCTCTTTTAACTGTATAAGATATGTTGTGTCTGTAGCACGACATATACAGCAGCATGCTGTAAAAATTGAGAAAAATAGAACAGGAACACTGCAACATGAAAGAATTTACTCTTCAAAAAACGGGCTATCTGCACGCGCAGGGCGCGCCACTTTACTATGAGTTCGCGGGACCAGAGCGCCCTGTTAGTGATATTCCCATATTATTTATGCATGCGGGGGTCGCCAATTGCCAGATGTGGGATGAGCAGTTCGCAGCCTTCGCGCCCGATTATCAACTTATTCGCTATGATCTGCGTGGCTTTGGCAAGTCCGCTTATCCTGCTAAGCGTTTCGCGAACCACGAAGATCCCTCGCTGCTACTGGGCTATCTGAATATCACCAGAGCCCACGTGGTGGCTTGCTCCTTTGGTGGCAAGGTCGCCATCGACTTTGCCCTGACCAATCCAGACTCTGTGGCCTCGCTGACCCTAGTCGCGCCAAGCGTGGGTGGCCTTAAGTCAGATGAGGAGATTGAGCGTTTCTCTGAGCAAGAGGAGGCTCTGCTGGAGAAAGGCGATGTCGCAGGAGCGACCGAGCTGAATATGCGGATGTGGGTGGATGGTCCCAAACGCTCGCCCCAGGAGGTCGATCCCGCCGTGCGTCAGCGAGTATACGAGATGCAGTATCAGGCCTTTGGCGTCGAGATACCCGAGGGAGCGGATTTGATTAATCTTGATTCCCCCGCCTGCGAGCGCCTGCGCGAAATTGCTGCTCCAACGCTAGCCGTCGTGGGAGATCTGGATCTGCCTTCGCGCTTTGACATTGTCTCTCAGTTGACTGAGGCTATGCCAAACGTCCAGACGTTGACCCTGGAGGGTGGTGCGCACATGGTCACCATGGAACAGCCCGAAGCCTTTAACCAGGCTCTACGCGCTTTTCTTCAGACCGTGAAATAGTAGCTTATCTCCAGAAAATGCTGAAGGCGAGGTCCGTGGACCTCGCCTTCAGCATTTTTTCTCTTTTATGCCTGTACGGGTGTTTTCTCTTCTGGCTTCTGGGGTTCGCGCTCTTTAGCGGACTCAGCGGCGGCCTTCTTGAACTGTCGCTCGTCGCGCCAGTGCTTGAAGTCGAGCAGTGCGCGGTAGGCCTGGTAGACGATGGGATTGTAGATAAGGTCCTGCGTGGGGAAGAAGCGGATAGGATAGCCGCCAAAGCCACGCTTAAACTGGTAGACGCCCCACAGCTCCTGGCCCTCCTCAAGCACATCTGGAATGCCCCGGAAATTGTAGTACTTAGCACCTTTTGATTTGGCCCACTGCATGCTGGTCCACTGCAGCAGGTGGTTGGGCATCAGGTTGCGCTGCTCGTTGGAGGAGGCACCGTACATGTACCAGCTCCACTCGCCCAGGACGCTGATGATGGTGCCCGCGATGGGCTTGCCCTCGTACTCGGCCAGGAAGAGGGCCACGCGGTCTCCCTCTTTGTAGAGGTCAAGGTACTGGCGATAAAATTCCTTGCTGTTGATGAAGAAGCTATCGCGCTCGCTGGTGACCTCGTAGATGCTGTAGAACTTCTCCAGGTCCGCCTCGGTCTCGCCACGGCGGACGGTAATGCCTTTGCGACCAGCCAGGCGAATGTTGTAGCGCCACTTCTCCTTCATACCGGAGAGAATGCCCTTTTCATCGGGGCTGATGTCGAGCACCCACTCATGGCGGATATGCATATGATGGGGATTGGTGCGAAAACCGAAACGCTGCATGGCGGTCTGCCATTCGCGGTTATCTGTATCCACACTTGGCTCGACCTTGAGCATGAAGGCACCACGCTTGCGTGCCTCGGCTCGCACAAAGTTGAGCAGGACGGTCATTGCGGGCGACTGGGGATCAGTGATGACGGGACCGCGTGGGGAGTAGAGATAGACCTGTCTGATCACGGGCGCGCGCGATACTAGTACCATCATCCCTGCGCATAACTTGCCCGAGTCATCAAGCACGCCAACACGCAAGACTTCCTGTACCCCGAGCAAGGGGAGTTCTCCCCACTCATAGGATTGAGTGATGTTGCAGCAGGGGGACGAGGCAATAAAGTCGTTCCACTGCTGGCGATCTGTAATGATACGGGCTTCCATGGGTCATTATATCCTTTTATATTCTAACGGATCCAACATGCCTTCTCGCGCCTGCGGCGCTCATCTTTCTGTTATGTATGTTGTGTGGTAGGGTGGGGCTTTGCCTCGCCCTACCACACAACATACATAACAGAAAGATGAGCTTGCGAGCCTTTACTTATGATACAGGAGAACTGGTTTCCTCTGGGGTGTCGGCGATGGGAGAGCTGCCTGCTTCTTGCGGCTTCTTCCCATTCTTGCCTGCCTGCTGTTTCTGCTTTGCCTTCGCGGGTTGAGGCTGCTCTTTGGGCGTTGCTGGAATCTGTTCTGCTGGTTTGGCCTCTTCGCCCTTGCGCTGGACCTGGCCCCGGGCGGAGCGCTCTAGCTCAACCTTCTGGCGTTCCTGGTGGCGTTTGGCGCGGCGGTACTCGACTAGCCTGCTCCAGAGCGTATAGATCAGTGGGCGATAGACGTAGTCCTGCGTTGGCATGTTCAGGCGCGAGAAGCCGCCAAAGCCTTTCTTATATTCATAGACACCCCACATCTCTTCGCCCGGCTCAAGTATCTCGGGAATAGTGCGGAAGTCAAAATAGCTGCACCCACGTGCCTGCGCCCACTGGAAGCAGGTATATTGCAGGAGATAGGCTGGCTTCAGGTTGCGCTTCTCGTTGGAGGTCGCACCAAACATATCCCAGCACCAATCGCCGAAGCGGATAAGCATCTTGGCCGCGATAGCCGTACCCTCGTGTTCAGCGATATAGAGCACCGCGTCGCCCTTGCTAGCGAAGTGGCGATAGATCTCCTTGTGGTAGTCCAGGCTATGGATAAAGAAGGCGTCGCGCTCGCTAGTAACCTTGAGAAGCTCATAGTAGGCCTCAAAGTCGGCGTCGCTACTGGCTTCACGGATAATCACACCTTTACGGCCCGCGGCGCGCACATTCTGGCGCCAGGTCATTTTAAAGTTGGCCAGCAACTCCTCGGCGCTTGGACGAATATCCAGCACCCAGCTTCGGCGACCATGGACCGCGATGGGGTTGGTGCGGAAGCCAATCTTGCTATAGGCGGCCAGCCAGGCGTGTTCATTGGGATCGTCGTCGGCGATATTGGGTTCGATGCGCAGGATGACCGCGCGCTCTTTACGGGCGACTTTGTGGGCATGCTCAAGGAGCGCGGATAGTGCAGGTGAATCGGGACTCTCTACCGTGGGACCGCGCGCACTGTAGAGCCAGCTAAGTTTAAGACCGGGAATACGCGCGGGCAGGGGAACGGGATTGACCGTGAGCAGCATGACTCCGGTCAAACGCCCATCCTCCAGGGCACCCAGGCGATAGATGCGACCACCAAGGTATTTATTTAGCTCACCCCACTCATAGGACTGCAAGAGGTGTCCACGAGGCTGGCTGGTGAGAAAATTATTCCATTGTTCCCGGTCATTGATTTCCTGGATGGTAAGAGTCATAGTTTTTCCTATGATGAATAGTGGGACCAACGCTGCTAAATGGTGAATTCACAACATCTGTAGGGCCCATGCTGGCATGGACTGCGAGCGAAGCGACCTCCGCAACAGTTGGGTATCGGCCTGAGGGCCTCGGGAGTCCATGCCAGCATGGACCCTACATCTAACAACTACGTGAATTACCACTAAAGCACGCGTCTACATAATAATGGTACGGCGTCGTGCTCACTATTGAGCGTCTTCCTGCTCGTACTTCTCCAGAAACTCGCTTCTCAGCAGGCTATATACACGCACATCATGGTACTTGCCGAAGCGGAAGATGACCTGGCGCATCGTGCCCTCGTGCTTGAAGCCAGCCTTCTCGTCCGCGCGCCAGCCACCAATGTTCTCCTCCATATCCTGCGTCTGGATACGGTTCAGATTTAGTTCAAGGAAACCATAGCGCAGCATCATCTTGGTGCCCTCGGTGCCGTAGCCCTTGCCCCAGGCCGAGCGATCCAGAATGATGTAAAACTCCGCGGACTGGTTCAGTGTATTGATATCTTTTAGTCCGACCAGTCCGATCAGGCTGTTATCACTTTTGAGGGCCACGCCAAAGATAATATGCCCAAAGGTCTTGTAGAGGTTCTCGATGCGCTCTTTGGCCCGTGCATCACTGGTTGGATAGATAGAGAACCAGCGGCGCACATCGGCGTCGTTGAGCCAGGTAGAGTAGAGGTGATTATCCTGAGCAGGCTCCAGTGGCCTGAGATAGAGTCGTTCGCCAATGACGAATGGATTCTGCATTCGTGAGAGTTCGTCTGCCATTTTTTCGTCCTCCAAAACATACTGCTTCGAGGGCAGTATAGCATAGGGGCGGAAATCGGTGCAATTAAACAGGCAGATATATAGCTCTTTTGAGTTAGGAATAGAGGGGAAAGAGGATGAGGTAGGTTGCTAGCAACCTACCTCATCCTCTTTCCCCTCTATTCCCAAAATTACCCACGATTGGAGTAGCGTAGGGCGCGGCCCCCGATGAAGGGAATTCTAAAGCGGGTGCCAAAGAGGGCACTGATAATCGCGATGATGCCCAGGACGATAAATGCCAGAAAGACCCAACCGGTAACTGTATGTAAAAATTCCAGGATATTAAAAACCGCAGTGTTGTTATACTTGTTATCTATCATACCTTGTTGAAGCCAGCCATTGAGCAGCGTGAGGGCGATTAGGATGACGTAGAGTTGGAAGCCTTGTACGACGTGGAAGCGTGGCAAGGCCTTGCTACGCTCGGTAAAGAAATAATATATCCAGGCGGCAATGCAAACAAAAGGCACATAGGCCAGTGCGGCCAGGCCCCGGCCCTCTGAGGGAACGGGTCGCATGTTGGCCCCTGGTGCGGGCTGCTGGTAGGCCTGTTGCAGCTGAGGTGTGGCAGCGTAAGGCTCGTGGGCCTTCGGGGTTGCGGGCTGGCGGCGCTCGGTTGGCCCTGGCGCGGAATAGGTCTCCTGCGGAGCGGGCCTGTAGCCTCTATCAGGTGTCTGGGGATAGGCGTTGTCGTTTCTGCGTATGTTGCCTGGTTGATTATTTGGGTTGCCTGCATAGCCAGGTCTATAGCTCCCAGCCTGATTGTTGTAGTCACCTGTCTGCAAGGGGCGGCGTGCCTCAAGTTCGTTCTCTCGCTGAGGCGCGACCGGTGGCATATAGGCATTACGTGCCTGGGGTTGCTGGTGCTGATTATTCTGGTCGAAGGCGTTATAGGCAGGTGCTGGTCCCGAGTGTGGATTGAATGCATCGTTATATGGTGGCGTGAGCTGCGGACGAGGCGGCGTAGCCAGCGGCGTGTTTTGACCAGCCTGGGGCGCGCCCCCCTGCTCATAGCGCATGCCAGCGAGGCCTGGCTCACTGCTATTTATGGCTGGGGCGGCTTGCAGACGCGCATTAGGATTCTTGAGCGCCTCCATGAAGGTACGGACATCCGCGAAGCGCTGCGTGCGCTCCTTGCCCAGTGCGCGAAATATGACGTTTTCAACATATTCAGGAACGGCGGGATTCAGTTCACGTAGGCGCTGCGGATATTGCTGCATCTGCATCTGCATGACAACATAGTTGGTCGTGCCCGCGAAGGCTTTGCGGCCCGAGAGCAGCTCGTAGGCGATACAGGCCAGGGCATACTGGTCGGTCTCGACACTCACCATGCCTGTAAATTGCTCAGGAGCCATATAAGTGGGTGTCCCGATCTCGCGCGTCTGCTTGACCGTTGCCGAGGTAAGAACTGTTGAGATGCCAAAGTCGGCCAGCAGGGCCTCGTCTCTAGCGTTAAAGAGAATATTCTCTGGCTTCAGGTCACGGTGAATGACATGTTGATTGTGTGCATGCTGGAGCCCTGCCGCGATCTGTGCAAGGATTGCCAGTGTTGTCTCCAGGCTCAGGGGGTTGCCGTTCTGACGCGCAATGCGCTCGCGTAACGTGCCATTGGGGGCATATTCAGCAATGATATAAGGCTGCTCATTCTCAATGCCGACATCATAGATGGGGAGAATGTGAGGATGTTTGAGCCGCTCCAGGATTTGGGCCTCGCGAATAAAGCCTTCGCGTTCCTGTGGCTCTGAGAGATACACGCCCTGCAACAGTTTAATAACAGCGCGCCGCTCGGTGAGGTATTCATGTTGCGCGAGATAGACGCTACCGAAGCCTCCACGTGCTATCTCTTTCTCGATACGATAGTTGCCAAACTTTCGACCTGAAAGGGCGTAGGGTTCTTGCGCCATCGAAGATACCACCTGCTTTTCGGCTAGAGAGACTATAAAGACCATGCTATACCAGCTAAGGCATACAGAAGTGACTATAGCATGCACATACAGACGTGTCAATTAGCGAGATCACAATTTCTATCCCCTCTTGCCAAATAATCGTACGTGGTGTAATGTGAGAAGTATAAAATGCATATCTGCTAAGAAGTGGTGATTGTGTGCAGAGTATGTCATGGCGTTATATTGGGTGGTTAGTGATGGGAGCGTTTGTATGACGATTAGTACTCCTCCGCCTGCGCGAGAAGCCTCTCGCGCAACTCCTCAGAAGCAAGATGTTGCTGGCTTGCCTCCGCGAGCAGGGGCCAGTCGACCCGGCCGCCTGGTGAAGGCGATCCTACGTGTGCCCTTGAAGTGGTGCTACTACGCGTTGCGTTTCTGCCAGCGCTACCGATTGTTTGTGGGCCTGGCGCTGCTCCTGCTTATCGCCAGTGTGGTAGCCACAGTAAGGCTTACGACCCAGGAGTGGCCCCTGGGAATTGATAACGATCCCTTTCATATACAGACGCAGCCCAGAGATGGGCGCGATGCCAGCGCCAAGATTAAAGGCTGGCTCTACGCCTTGCGTAAGGGCGATGCGACGGCCTTGCAACTCAGCAGCGCCACGCTCTCCTCGCCTACGGATGCCAGCACGCTCTCACAGTATATCGAGAGTCTGAGCGCGACCGATACGCGGCAGTGGGGCGAGATCATGGTCTTAAGCGTGCAGCCCCGAGAGGATACCTCGCTTGATTATTTTCTCTCGGTCGAGATCGTCACGAATGGACCCGAGGGGAAGCATAAGGCGCTGGCCTATTTCTATTTTGTGACGGCCCCGGGACAGGGCGGCGAGCGTCTCCTGCGCGCCGATTACCTGTTTATGCGCGCGCTGAGCTAGATGGTGTACAGTGAATTCACATAGGCGCCCGATTTATCGCGCGTAAGGCGATTTATCGCAGTGCTATAGGACGACAGCTAATCACATTATCACGGTGGAGCGTGCTATGGGGTACCGCTCGTTATAGATAAATATGTGCTATGCCGTATCGCTGCGATAAATCGCCTTACGCGCGATAAATCGGGCATCTATGGTATACGTGGCTTGTCTGGTGTATGGGAAGTTGGAAAGGGAGAGCGATAACGTGTTAGCAAAGGATAGACGGAAAGTGGCTGAGCGTAAGCTGGAGAGCGACCTGGACAGGTCGATTGATGTGGGGCTGGACCAATTTGGACGCTTTGTAAAGTATCGCTGGCTCTGGCTGGCGCTGGCGGCCCTGGTCGGTTGGTATTTTCTGACCACCGTTCTGCCGCAATTGACGCCGCCCAGCCCTGGCTCGATCTTGCTCTATGCCCTCCAGATTATGTTTGCCATCTTTTATGTCCTCATACAATTTGTGGCTATTTTCTGGTTTATGGGGCGGCCACGTCTCTACTGGGTGATGCCGGGCGAGACTGGCCTGGGCTTTAAGGACTATAAAGGCAATCCCGATGTCCTGGAGGAGGCACGGCGCATCGTGCGTATTCTGACTGGTATTAAGGCCTACCAGGAGATGGGCGGGCAGCCTGTACGCGGTCTCCTGCTCTCGGGACCACCCGGAACGGGCAAGAGCTACCTGGCCCAGTGTATCAGTACCGAGGCAGGCGTCCCTTTCGCCTATGCCAGTGCGGCCAGTTTTCGTGGCATGTTCTGGGGCATGGATGTGCTGATGGTCAAGAACCTCTACCGCAAGGCGCGGCGCTACGCGCGCGAGTATGGTGCCTGCGTTATCTTTATTGACGAGTTCGATGCCATTGGTATGTCGCGTACGGGCGGCGGCGAGCAGAATGGCCAGTCGCGGAATATGGGCATGGGTGGTATGGGTGGCATGTTTGGTGGTGGCAATGGCGGCCTGAATGAACTCTTGATGCAGATGGACCCGCCTCCCATTGATAATGGCTGGATCAAGAAGGTCTTGCGTGTACTGGGGCTCTTCCAGGGGCGTGCCCAGGTCGAACCTGTGCTTACCATTGGCGCGACCAACGTGCCACAGGCGCTGGACGCCGCCCTTCTGCGCCCGGGACGCTTTGATCGCCAGATTCGCGTGCTACCGCCCACGGATAGATATCGCGGCGAGGTCATCGAATATTATCTCAACAAGGTGAGCCATGATCCCGCTATCTCTCTGCCTGCGCTGGTACAGCGTATGTTTGAGTATACGCCAGTCGCGATCAAGCATATCATCAATGAAGCAGTGATTCTGGCTCACTTCGACGGTCGCGACCTGGTCACGTATAAGGACATAGCCGCCGCTCAGGATAAGCATGAGTTTGGCATCCGCCAGTTGAGCGACCTGACGCCCATTGAGCGGCGTCGCCTGGCGTATCACGAGGCCGGGCATACCGTTGCCTGTTACTACTTGATGGAGCGTGAGTTTCCCTCATATGTGACCCTGCATCGTCATGGTGGTGAACAGGGGGCCGAGGCCTTCGCCGCCTGGCGCAATAAAGAGACGGTCAAAACGCGTAACAAGCAGGAGGTGCTGGCGCTGTTGCAGGTCTACCTGGCCTCGCGTGCAGCCGAGGAGCTTTTTCTGGATATGAACTTGGACGGGGTAGGCGGAGACCTGTCTCAGGCCACAACGCTGGCGGGCCTCTATGTTGGCGCCTATGGCATGGATGGGACCTTTCTCTCGCACCTGAACAGTTTGGAAATCGCTGTGCCTCGCCTGGCGGAGCGCGTTGAGGAGGTGTTGCAGCAGCAATATCGCGAGGTTTTGCAGCTGTTCCGTGAGCACAGCGAAGCTGTGATTGCGCTCGCCGAGGCCCTCAGCGAGCGTGATGAACTTCTTGCCGATGAAATCAAGACCATTATCGATGAGGCCGACGCAAGCCAGGTCCTGGCCGAGGTCACTGGCGCCCTGCAGACTATATAAATCAGATGGTGTGGCCTAGACTGGCAGCCCAGAGGCTACCAGTTTAGGCCACACCATCTTTAGTACTTCTTGATTATTCAGTTCATTTTTGATAGTGTTACAGTGGCATCGTTCGATATTGTTGTTCAACGTATAGCAAGATCGTGCTGGTCTTTTTCTGATGAATACTAACCTGCTTGCTGCGCGCCAGTCCTCCTCACGCCTTCAGCGCTATACGGGGGTTCTGGTTTCTTCGCGCCTTATTTTTGCTCTGGTCACTCTGGCTATTTTTGTTCTGGCTCTGCTGCTCCGCTTATACCGCATCGATATTCCTATCGATCTGGATAGTTATGATGAAGGCGTCTACTGGCAGACGCTGCGCGCGTTAAGCTCAGGTCATGCCCTCTATCAGCAAACCTTTTACTCTCAACCACCCTTCTTTGTTCTCTCTATTTTTCCGACGTATCTCGCTCTGGGTCAGAGCTTGTGGGCGGCGCGTTTCGGTGTCGTTCTTATCTCGCTGCTCGGTGTGCTAGGCTGCTATTGTATTGGATATGCGCTCGCGGGACGCCTGGGAGCGCTGGTGGCCGCGCTCCTGATGACCCTTGATCCGCTCTATCTCTCACAATCACAGAAACTCCAGGCAGAGGCCCCTTCGGTCGCCTTTATGACTCTTGCGGTCGGATTGGCCTGGCTCTGGTGGCGGCATCCTGGCGGAAAACGCGGAAATGCCCTGGTTGTGCTCTGTGGTATCGTACTTGTGCTTGGTGTTCTGTGCAAGCTGCTGGCTGTGGCGGCTCTCGTGCCAATTGGTATTCTTCTACTTATGTATCTCTATCGGGGGCTGCGTCAGCCACGCGAGAAGCGCTGGCCTCTGTTTATGCCCCTCTTATTGGCCCTAGGCGCCTCCATCCTGGCCTTCCTGGTAATTATACTGCCCTATCTTGGAGCCTTTGCGCAGTTGTGGGATGGTGTCGTGACCTTTCACCTGGTCGCGGGGAAGGTGCTTGCGTCTTCGGCGAAGGGGAATATCCATATGTTGCTCACCATCCGCAGCTATCCTCTGCTCTATGCCGCGCTCGCGGCCGCCTTCTTTGCCTGCGTGCGCCGCGATTGGCGTATTATCGCGCCCCTGGCCTGGTTTCTTGTCTCTGCTGTGTTGCTCTGGCGCCAGGTGCCGCTCTTCGCCCATCACCTGGTGTACCTGGTACCCCCGATGATTGCCATGGTAGCAGTAGGCCTGGCTCCCCTGTTAGATCGTTTGCAACGGACCGAGGTTGGATTAGCACGCCTGGCTCGCTGGACGGTCGCGCTTACTCTGCTTATTGTGCTCTTCACGACCGCTAGTAACATCCTCCAGGTGCGACATAATTTCAGAGCCTTGCCAGCCGGCACGCGTGCGCAGGACCAGCGTGTTGTCGCAGATATGCGAACGCTCACGAAGCCTGGTAGCCTCGTTGTAACGGATGCGCAATTCCTGGCGGGTCTGGCAGATCGTAGTACACCTGCCTCCCTGGTTGATACTTCGGGTGTGCGTATTATGACGGGCTATGTTACAGAAGAGCAGTTGATTCAAGAAGCTAGCCGTCCCGAGGTCCAGACCGTGCTGTTCTATACTGGACGTCTCCATTCTTCGCAGGTCGCCGGTTTCCATACCTGGGTGCGACAACATTACACCCTCGCGCGTACATATAGTAATGGGCAAGAACTCTGGCTCAAGAGCTGAAGATAGAGGAGAAGAAATAATGCCACAAAAGAAGAAAACCTTCAGCACCATGGAGATTGTGCTGGTCTGCACGCTGGTTGGTTCTCTTATCCTCTCGCTGCTTCAGGCGCGCAAAGATGAGAAGCAGCGAGAGGGTGCTGATTTTTAGTACATTCTCACACAAAATGTGCGGCAGTTCCTAGGAATTGCCGAGGATTGAAATTAGCTGGCCTGCGTAAGTAGCAGGGGGCGCGAGGTCTCGATGACCTCTTCATAGCCGCGTATCACGCATTCCATGGACTCGTACCAGCTATAGCGATTGGCTTGCTGGTGCGCGGCCTCGCCCATCTCCAGGCGCATCGCCTCCTGCTGGACCAGGCGCTGTAAGTGGTCGCGATAGGTCGCGACGCGCTCATCTGCTGATAGCGTTTCCGCCTCCAGGAGTAGTCCTGTGCTTTCATGCTGCACCAGGTCGCGCACTCCCTCCGCGCGTAAGCCTACCACGGGCAGTCCTGAGGCCATGGCTTCCAGTACGACCTGCCCAAAGGTCTCCGTATACGAAGGAAAGGCGAAGAGGTCCGCCGTCGCATAGGCCCGCGCTAGTTCTTCGCCACGCAGGTAGCCCGTGAACGTCACGGGTAGGCCCTGCAACTCCTGGCGAATTTCGTCATGGGCCGGCCCATGACCAACGATGACCAGGTGGCTGCGTGTATGATCCATCTGGCGATAGGCCTGGATCAGCAGTTGTAGATTTTTTTCCCAGGAGACACGCCCTACGTAGAGCAAGACTACTTTCTGTTCAGGCTGCTCACGGCCTTGCAGCCAGCTCGCCCGTAATTCCGCGTCATGTTGCTCGGGGCGGAAGAGGGTTGTATCGACGCCGCGAGGCCAGAGGCGCAGGTGCTCAAAGCCTTGCTGGCGTAGCATCTGTGCCGTGGAGGGTGAGGGACAGAAGGTTAACTCGCACTGGTTATGGATAAAGCGATTGTAGTGCCACATGGGCTGTGTAAAGAACGAGAAGCCAAAGTGGGTACAGTAGGCGGCCAGGTTGGTATGGTAGGAAGAGACGAGTGGCTTATTGAGGAGGCGGGCCGCTGCCAGGCCTGTTGCTCCCAGGACAACGGGATCTACGATATGCACGATATCTGGTTGAAACTCATAGAGACGGCGTATGAAGAGGGGGCGAAAGAAATTAAACTTGAGCTCCGGGTAAAAGGGGAGCGGGAGTCCCGCCGTGCCGATAACCTCGGCCCCAGCGTATTGTTCCATGCCGCTTTCAGGGCCTAGCAAGAGGGCTTGATGCCCCGTTGCCTGCACATGTTCCAGAAGGCGGGCAAGCGTGCGGGTAACACCATCGAGTTTGGGCAGGAAATTCTCTGTAATAATCGCTATGCGCATAGGACACCATTCACCTATCGTGGAGAGTGCGGCAGACAATGATCCAGGAGGTTGACAGCCTTCGCGAAAATCCCGAGGGCAACCTTCCACTGCAAGCGTAGTCTATACTGGTTAGTGGAGGGTTAAGCGATGTTTACGGTTGTGTAATGTGTTGACTAACAGGGAGTTAAGATCGATGTACCAAAATGTCCTATCCTAAGCAAAAAGGTAGGCATAATCGTGATGTTTTTTCCCAACAATACGTTATACTTGGTAGATATCAATGAGCGTGTCTTTATGTATCAAAGAAGTGTATGAACCAGAAACAAGGCGGAAAGTGGTGTGAGGCCTCTTAAGGAGCATCTGTGGTATGACGTTGTTAGGGTGAGAGAAAGCGAGAGAGGGCATGCGAGTAAGGTTCTAATTAGATAAAGCAATTGTTAAGGAAGCAGGTAAACGCAGTGAAACGGCAATTTGTTAATATGAAACCTTCGAGCGGGCAACTCCCCCCAACTGCCCCGCGCCCAGGTTCAGAGGGACCGAGGACTGAACCCGTTGTTCCTCGCAATACAGGGTCTCCTCCTGGTCAGATTATATCTAATGGGCCTGGTGCGTCACAGCCACAGGCTGGCCCTAAAAGTGGGCAGTTTATGCCTCCTCGTGGACTCTCCCTTCCTGGTGTCGCTCCTCGTGCTACCAGACCCCTGGCCGGCAATAATCAGGGTTCGAGCTTTGACACTGTGCCCGTTTCACCTCAGCAGTCGGGCATTGGCGCCCCCCTGTTCCAGGAAAAAGAACCAAACTCAACGCCTTTTCGCAATTCGGGCGCGAATAATGACCCAATATCTGATCGATTCGCCAATCCTCAGTATCCTGCTATCCCTGCTTCTGAACCAACTCTGCGCTATCCTGGCAATGGCGCCCCTATGCAACAGCCCCCTATGGGTCAGCCATCGCCATTTTCTCAGGCGCCTCTGCCTGGACAGGGTAATAATGCCTTTGGCCCCAATAGTTCGCCATTTGCAAATCCAATGATGAGCGCGCCTCCGCAGACGCCACGCCCCCAGACTGGGAGCCTTGGCCCGGCCTCTATGGGCGCGCCAGGGAACATGCCCAGTATGTCTGGTATCCAGGCGCCACCCCTTATCCCACAGGGAACGCCGCCCCGAGGTCCAGGCAATCTTCCCCGGACGCCGATGCCGCCTCAGCCGCCACGAGGTTTCAGGAGCACGCAAAAGCGGCGCTTCCCCATATGGGCGCGGGTGTTGGTCGCGGTTATGACTGTGCTGTTGATCTCGACGGGTGGCTTTTACTGGTGGTACCAGGTTAACTTTGGGAGTGCTGTGAGCCAGATTACTGGACACAAGGCAACTACCTTTACTAGCAAAGGGAAGGAGGATAGCTCACAACAGAGCGCTTCCGCTAACAATAGTGCAAGCCTCAGTGGTGGAAGGGTAAATATCCTCTTGCTGGGTAGCGATAATGATGGCAAAGGCAATGATGGTATCAGTGGCTCGCCCTTGGCACAGACGGATATTGTCGTGACCATCGATCCATCGACACACTATGTGGGTATGCTCTCCATTCCACGCGATCTGCGTGTCTTGATTCCCAGTGTTGGCATGGATAAGATGGATGCCGCCTTTTCTGATGGCTATCGGAGCCATACCACGAAGGACCCTTATGCCGATGCGGCAGGGCTGGCGATTGCCACAATCAAAGAAAATTTTAATATCACCATTGACCATTACGCCTGGGTCGGCCTGGATGGCTTTATTAAAGTCATTGAGACCGCGGGCGGTGTAGACATTGATGCCATGCACCCGATGGTTGATGATGTGTATCCGAATGATGTCAGTACCAAGGATATCTATGGCTTTAAGCGCCTCTATATCGCGCCCGGCCCCCAACATATGAACGGCATCCAGGCACTTGAGTATGTGCGCACGCGCCACTCGGATCTTAACGGTGACTTTGGCCGCTCGGTGCGCCAGCAGCAGATTCTGACTGCGCTGAAAGGGAAGCTTCAGAGCACCGATACAGCAGGTAAGTTGCCTGAGTATGCCAAAGACCTGGCCAATTATCTCAAGACAGATATGGAAATTCCAGATGTCATTCAATTTGCCAACTTTGCGCGCGGCATCGATACAAAGAACATTAACAAACTTATTCTGAGCCCGCCCTATTCTAGTGGGATAAGCGGCAGTAGCGATTATGCGCCTCATTGTGATAGGATCTTGCCGGATCTGCAAAAGATGTTTGGCTCGAACGCGGACTGCAAGTCTTTCCCAGACTCGTATGGCAGCGCGACGCCTTCTCAGCAGGATAAGCAACTGGCACAGAGCAACCCATCGCATGTCAATGCTGATGTGCCCAATGCCACGGCCTCCACACAACAGATGCTTTCGTCGAGCGCTATGAGTGTACCCCAGCTCAATGATCCCTTTGGTGTGCGCAGCCTGCTGGACTTGATGATGATGGTTACTTTTGAAGATATTAAAGTAGAGTAAGGCGGGACGTGGCGATGAAGCAAAAGATACTGGTGAAAAAACGACGATATACATATGGGCACTATAGCCTGCTGGCACTGCTTGTCTTGCTCTCGTTTAGCTTGCAAGGCTGTCTCGGCTTTGGCAATGACAAGAGTAATACCTTTGATACCAAGCAGACGACGAAAGATGGCACCTCGATTGGTATCAATAAGACCGATCAGGCGGTGTTTAGTGGGAAGTTTTACTTTACCATTGATCGCAACCTGTATGAACTGGATAGCCAGCGCAATCTCAAGCAGTTGACGCAGGGCCTGGATGTACGCGATCCCGCGCTTTCGCCTAATGGTAAGCAGCTTATCTTTGTGATTCGTCATGGCGATTACTCTGACATCGCGACCATGCCAGCTGAAGGTGGCAAGATCAATGTCATTCGCAGTGGACAGGGGAGCTATTACAAGGACTCTATCTATGTGAAATCCCATGCCAACTGGATTGGGCAGCCCTCCTTCTCGGAGGATGGAAAGTCTATCCTCTTCGAGAGTGACTTTGGTAAAGAGGATTGGTACAAGGCTACAGGTCAGAACGCACCTATGTTGGATCCCCAGGTGTTTACAGTTCCAGCCTCTAATCCTGGAACTGATACACCCCAATATGTAGCGTATAGCGACTTCGGGGCAGGTGGTGACCGGGATGCGGCCTTCCGCCCGAACACACCAAACGAAATCGTCTATACTCACTATACCTATGACTCTAACACTAGATCCAATTTGCTCACCCAGATCTATCTTGCGGACTCGACCTTGATCGCTAAAAATCCATATAGGTATCGTCCAGGAACAGCCAAAAGCCAGCCCGATACCGGTGTCGCGCTTACGCCTGAGGATTCGAACATACGCAACTATCAGCCTATCTTCTCGCCCTCGGGTGATTCTATCGCCTACACTCGTAGCGAGAATACCAGTGATCAGTTAAGCATCTATGTCCAGAAGGTTCCCAAAGGGATCACTGCCACCCCCGGCGATGCCGCGGATCAACAGGGGACAGCACCATACAAGTCGGCTCAGTTGATCGTGAAGGGCCAGTATGTGTGTCAGCCTGTCTGGTCGCCTGATGGCAAGTCCCTGGCGTATATAACCTACACCAATGGTGCCTTTGATCTCTGGCTGGCGCATCTGAACGTGGATACGAAAGGCAATTTCAAGCTTACTGGTAATCCCATTCAGTTGACTGACACCAACAACAGAATCAACGCCGACTCCCGCCCCATCTGGGTGAAGTAGTTTTGGAGGTATATGTGTGCATGGGAAGTGGACGAATGCCCGCTCTCCATGCACATATACACCTCCTACTCCTAAAAACTCGACGACATAACGCATTGATGATATACTACCCTCTGAACGTGCAGATTTAAACTTTATTTTTGTCTTACTTTCACCTGACCCAGGTCGCTTGAGGTAGGTACGTTGAACCAATTCGAAGGCACTTTAATTGCTGGACGGTACGAAATTCGCGAGCATATCGCTACTGGCGGTATGGCCAGCGTCTTCAAAACCTGGGATCATCGCGTAGAACGTATCGTGGCGGCCAAAGTTTTGCGCTCACTTGATAAGAGTGATGCGCGAGCTGTGGAACGTTTCCGCCGAGAGGCACGCGCCGCCGCTGCGCTCGCGCACCCCAACGCCGTCACTATTTATGACTTTGTAGAAGAAGCGGGCCAGTATTTCCTGGTCATGGAATATATTCATGGCCCGACATTAAAGCAATTAATTGGGCAGCGTCGGCAGCTACAGGCGCGCGAGGCGATAGAGATTGCCTCCCAGGTATGCGCCGTGCTCCAGGTAGCGCATGCGCGAGGCTTTATTCATCGCGATATTAAGCCGCAGAATATTATGCTTGCCCGTAGTGGGAACGCAGGTGGTGGCCTGAGCGATGGCGGGGCGTGGGTGAAGCTTACAGACTTTGGTATCGTGCGTGTGGCTGAGGATGCCGGACTAACGAATAGTGGTATTGTGTTGGGAACCGCCGATTATCTTTCTCCAGAGCAGGCTCGTGGCGAGACATTGACCGCTTCGTCTGACCTCTATTCTCTCGGTGTTGTAATGTTTGAGATGCTTGCTGGGAGACCACCTTTTGTGGGTCCAACCGCCGTCTCCATTGCTATGCAACATGCCTCGGCGCAGCCTCCGCCTTTGCGTCCCTTCAATCCAAATGTCCCTCCCGCTGTTGAGCAGGTAGTGATGCGAACATTACAGAAGGAGCCGGAGGACCGCTTTACATCCGCGGCCGAGATGCAGCAAACCTTGCGCCAGTGCGCGCGTGAGATCAGCAAAGCGAGGCCCGCAACCACGCCTGCTGCGCAGATGTATCCCCCCCAATATAATCCGGGCATCGATGGGCAGGGGCGAGTACCACCCTCAGGGCGTGGACCTTACTAGGAGTTAGCGCCCGTTTGCATAAGGAGAGGCAGGAGACTTTTCTCGTCTTTTAGGATAGAGGATGTCTCCTGCGCATTTTCGTCTGTGTGACTTACCTAAATAGCACACCGCAGATGAGCCAATGGGAGTGTGTGTAGGCGCGAGAAGTCACGCCAGGGCCAAACATAGAATGAACAAAAATATCAGGAGTGGAGAACAACATTTATGGAACGTGAGAAGATTCAAACTGCTAATGCTCCGGCCGCTATTGGCCCTTATAGCCAGGCCATTCGTTATGGACAGTTTATCTACACCTCCGGACAGATTCCCCTGGATCCAACCAGTGGTGAGATTGTCGGTGCAGATGTAACCGCTCAGACGCACCAGGTGTTACAGAATCTGCGCGCAGTGCTAGAGGCTGCGGGTTCCTCCCTCCAGAAGGTCGTCAAGACAACCGTTTTCCTGACCACCATGGATCACTTTCAAGCCATGAATGCCGTTTACGCGACTTACTTCACCGGTGACATCCTCCCTGCTCGTTCGGCGATTGCAGTCGCTGACTTACCACGCAAATCCTTGGTCGAGATTGAATGCGTTGCTTTGGCCGAGGACTAGTTTAAGCAACTAGTACGAGAGCTGCTATGCCCTACTGGAGTACATGGTGAATACTGCTACGATTTGGCGCTCGACGCTTGAGCGGCTGCTGCAACACGAGTCGCTAGACCCTGTGACGCGTCAGTGGTTGCAAGAGGCTCATCTACTTGCCTCTCAGACTACTGAAGGTGGCGCGCATGAGGAGACGGAATCGCTTTATTTCTCGCTGCAAGTGCATAATGACCTTGCTCGTGATGTCCTGACCTCGCACTGGCTAGAAGTAATGGAAGAGGCCTTACAAGAGGTAACGGGGCGGACCATTGTGCTTGAAGTGACTCATGAACCAGGCGAGGAGTCCTTGCCAGCTCAGGAAGAGGTCGCAACACCGCATCTGGCCGCATCGACATCGGCGGCGCAGAATGGATATAACTTCTACGATCGCAGTATTAACCGCAGTATTCCCCATAAAGCAGCGCGCACACCTGAAGCGCCGTCGTATGAGCAAAACGCAGCATCTTATCAGTCATTCCAGGCTGGTGTGGCTTCTCAACAGGAGCAATGGGAGAATGAGCAGCGGTCAGGCATATTGACAAATAATCGCCTCAATCCTCGGTATAGCTTCGATACCTTTATTGTCGGTAGCAGTAACCGGTTGGCTCATGCCGCCTCACTGGCGGTTGCCGAGGCTCCCGGTGAGTCGTATAACCCGCTTTTCCTCTATGGAGGTGTCGGACTGGGAAAGACTCACCTGCTGCATGCTATTGGTCAGCAGGGGGTGCAGACAGGGCTGGCGGTCCTCTATGTCTCCTCCGAGCAGTTTACTAATGAGATCATTAACGCCATTCGTTATCGTACGACCGAGGAGTTTCGTGCCAAGTATCGCTCGGTTGATATCCTGCTCGTTGACGATATCCAGTTTATCGCTGGCAAGGAGTCGACCGAAGAGGAGTTCTTTCACACCTTTAACAGCCTGCATGAGATGAGCAAGCAGATTGTGATCTGTAGTGATCGCCCGCCCAAGGCCATTGCCAGCCTGGAAGAGCGTCTGCGTTCGCGCTTTGAGTGGGGCCTGGTGGCGGATATCCAGCCACCAGACCTAGAGACACGTATGGCGATTCTGCGTGTCAAAGCGGATGCCTTGCACTATCGGGTCCCTGACGAGATCATCTCGTATATTGCGGGCCGTGTGCAGACGAATATTCGTGAGCTAGAGGGCTGCCTCAATCGCTTGATGGCCTATCAGCAACTGCATCGCGTAGATTTAACGCTAGACGTGGCACGTGCCGCCATGTCCTCGTTGGGGGCGGATCACCGTGAAACGCATCTGGATGGGCGTCAGATCGCGCAGGCCGTCGCTGATTACTACCGTGTCTCCTTTGAAGCGATGTGTAGTAAACAGCGCGATAAGCATATCGTGGTTCCGCGCCAGGTCGCTATGTATTTAATTCGCCAGGAGACTCAGATCTCACTGTTTGAAATTGGCCAGCTCTTCGGTAAACGTGACCATAGCACAGTGCTCCACGCCTGCGAAAAGATTGAGCGCAACCTCAAACAGAATCCCACCCTGCGCCAGGATGTCTCCACTATCCGCGAACAGCTTTTACGAGATTAGAGGATGTGGTTATACAGAAGTTGGCGGCCATGTGCCGCCAACTTCTGTATAACCACATATTACTCTATACCCCCCATTCTTCCTACCAACTCTCGTTTTTTCCGCGTTGGCCGATTTTTTATTTTTGTCTAGTCCCGTTTTTAGACGATATAATAGAAGCATATAATAACTTGCATGTATTTGGAGAAGTATGTTACCATCATATACAACCTATCTGATTGACCTGGATGGCGTCGTTTACCGTGGGGAGACCCTGGTGCCGGGCGCGAAGGAGTTTGTAGACTGGCTTGAACTGACAGAGAAGAAATACCTCTTTCTGACCAATAACTCGTTTGCCAGTGAGCAGCAGGTCCTGGATAAGCTTATTGGCCTGGGCATTGATACAAGCCTTGAGCATGTGCTTGGTGCTGGCCAGGCCGCGGTTAAACAGATCGCGCGCCGTTTCCCTAATGGGACCATTCACCTGATTGGTGAGCGCCCTCTGTATGATATCGCGCATGAGCATAATTTAAAGCTTGCCGACACCCAGGAAGAGCATGTCGATGCTGTTCTGGTCGGGCTAGATCGCCAGTTTACCTATGAGAAGCTGACCGCGGCAGTGCATGCCGTCCGTAACGGCGCGGCCTTTGTCGCCATTAATCGCGACCCCTTGCTGCCAGTTGCCGACGGCTTTATCGCCGGTACTGGTACGATGGTGGCCGCCATCGAGGCGGGCAGTTCCGTGACACCCGAGGTCATAGGCAAACCTCAGCCAGGTCTACTGGTGGAGGCCATGCAGACTCTTGGCAGCCAGCCAGAGGAGACGGTCATGATCGGCGATGGCCTGGAGGTCGATATCCTGGCGGGTAAGTCGGCAGGAACACACACACTGCTCGTCCTCTCTGGTCGTGCCAGCCGTGAGACGCTTGAGCGCTCGACGATTCAGCCCGATCATGTCTATGAAAATCTGGCCGCCGTCCTGCAAGATGTCCAGGAGTAACGGTATCTGGGCGACGCCGTGCGGGGGACGAGATAGTGTCAAATATATGGGATTGGGCTGGCTCCGCCAGCCCAATCCCATATATTATTATTGCTGGGAGGAAGCGGCTTTGAGGGCTTGAATGCGAGCCGCCTCGCGCTCTTCCTCTTCCTGGCGCTGGGCCTCAACGACCTGGTGTGAGGGAGCGAGCTTTTTGAAGAGCCGATGGCCTGCATAGAAGGCGATGGGCCAGAGCAGGACGGTGAGCACAATGCCACCCACGCTGTCCCAGTGCAGGTACGCGGTATGTGTGGCTGCCCCATACACGTCGCGCAGGATGCAGAACAGGGGGATGCCAAAGAGGAGCAGTTTGGCGAACCAGGCTTTGGGTCCCTTCTCAAAGCGCCAGATAAGCAGGTAGACGATTGAGCCATAGACCAGGCCAGTGCTGATATAGTACGTCACAGGAAAGTGCGTCACCAGGTGATAGAATGCCTGAGGATCGATATTCCAGGGAAAACGCTGGCTTGGCTTAGGCGCGGTGAAGACATAGTGCCAGAAATTGGCATAGGCGGCGATTACGTCAAAGAGTATATTGACCAGTGCCAGGACCAGGCCGCCAAGGAGCGAGGCTATGAGGACAGCTCTCGACGGGCGAATAAAGAGAATTGCTGCCAAAAAGACAACAATAACAAACGAGAGCACGAGAATCGTGAAGTCTAAGAGTTCCATGCGAGAGCTTACCTCTACTATGTGATCTACTGAATTAGCAATGCTTTACCTAGTACCATAGTGCGTTTTGCGTGTCTCGTCAAGAGCAACAAGGCGAATCCTCGGCAAAAGTCATCTATGACTATTCCTCGCTTTCGCCCAGGGCTTTTTTGCGGCGTGCCTTCTGGAGAACCGCCAGCCATTTGGGGTCCTGGGGAGGCAGTTCTGGCTCCTGTAAGAGTTGAGTGCTGGCCTTCTCAATCCACGCCAGCTCGCCCTCAATCTTTGTTTCCATGTATGAGAAGACCAGCATGCCATATTCATCAATAAAGGTAACGCCGTCGCTCTGGAGGCTGCGCAGGTAGGTGAGCAGCTCCTCTGATTCCTCGCGGCGCGCCTGTAAATGCTCGCGCAGGGTGTGGCGCTCCGCGCCAGCGATGCCCCAGAAGAGAATTTTCACCAGGAGTTCGTCGCGCATGGGGAGAGGATAGGCCGCCTCTTCGTCCATAAGCCAGCGCTGGAGTTCTTGCCAACCCTTGGCCGTCAATTCATAGAGTTTGCGTTTGCGCCCATCTTTATCTTCTTGCTCCATACGTACAAAGCCTTCGTCCTGAAGTGCGCGTACACGGGGATAGATACTGCCAAAGCTCAGCGCCGAAAGGAGACCAATGCTGCCCTTCTCGATCTCGGCGCGCATATCATAGCCCGTACTGGGCGCCAGGCCGATGATACCCAGCACAATATGATCAACTGACATAAAGCCACTTATCCTCTATCAACAGTTCTCCAACATACTAAGATCGGCGCCAGGGAAATATATCTTGTAGATACATTACTCCTCCTCTCTGGTTTTTTCAAGTTCTGCGTAATGTCTACTATTTCTATCCCAAAAACGTCCTATAGATAGGGCATAAGTATCAGTGGTTACTTGCCCTATGTTATACTCAACATAGAGACACGTAAGCTCCGTTAAAGGTGCGTAAGCTTCCAAATATCCAATATCGCTTACGCAAGCAGGTACATGTGCGACTTTTGATTTTCTTCTTCGTTTATATAGGTAGATAAGTCGTGCATAGGCTTACGGAAAAATATGACTATTGGACTGGATTGAGTAGCGCATGGACCAGGCTTGAGGAGGAGGCCTGGTTGACGAGGAGGAGGCTGTTCGGAGCATCAGCGGGGAGCCTCCAGGGCCGATCACAGCCCTGAGAAGTGAGTCGACAAAACCGGGTGGTAACGCCAGGGACAATATACTCACAGTGAGCAAGCAAGAGTACATTGCCAGGAGCCCTTTTTTAGAAATTTTTAGAGATTCTTAGAAATTTACTGCTCCTGGCCCGGGGCTTTGTGCGCTTTTTCCAGCTTAATGCCTTTCGAAGACCTGAGCGCGCTAGTGCTAGCCACGAGAGCGGGCGCTGCGCTCCCGAATGGGGGTTGGTTTTCGCATAAGGATTCAAGCAGGAGAAGTGAAGGGAGGTTATGCCCTTCTTCCCGCTTGGTCGCGCATGCCTATGACCCCACGTACTCTGCGACATGAAGAAAGGATACCTTCCTCCATGTGTGGTATCATTGGCTACGTCGGGCCTGAGAGCACCGATGTTACGACTATATTGCTTGATGGACTCAGTAAACTCGAATATCGCGGTTACGATTCCGCCGGTATCGCTGTTCTTACCACGGCAGGTAAGCTTGAACTACATCGCCGTGTTGGCAAGATCGCCAACCTTGTAGCATCCGTCTCCAACGGCTCGCGTCCAGGTGAGGGCACGCTTGGCATTGGCCATACGCGCTGGGCCACCCATGGACGCCCTAATGATAGTAATGCTCATCCCCATACAGACTGCTCTGGCACACTCTCGCTCGTCCACAACGGCATCATCGAAAATTATGCCGACCTACGCCAGGAGCTTAGCGCCAGCGGTCACACCTTCCAATCCGAGACCGATACCGAGGTATTGGTCCACCTGGTAGAGCAGGCCTACCTCGGCGAGGCCAACCATGACCTGATCCAGGCCGTGCGCCTCGCGCTCAAGCGCGTCGAAGGGACCTATGCCATCGCCGTGGTCAGCCGCGAGCAGCCCGACCTGTTGGTAGGCGCGCGCCACAATGGTGGCCCCTTGATCGTAGGCCTGGGCGAAAACGAGAATTTCCTCGCTTCCGATATTCCCGCCCTGCTCAAACATACGCGCAACATTATTGTGCTGGAAGAGGGCGAGGTCGCCGAGCTGCGTCCCCATGGTGTCACCATCACCGACCCGGCTGGCAGTGTTGTACTGCGCAAGCCACTCACTGTCGAATGGGATATTGAGGCGGCTGAGAAGGGTGGCTACCCTCACTTCGCCATCAAGGAGATCAACGAGCAGCCTGAGTCCCTGCACCGCGCCCTCCTGGGTCGTGTGCATGAAGGTGAGCTGCGCCTGCCCGAACTGGAGCCGTTGCGTGCCTCTGGCTCCCTAGAGAACCTGCGGCGCATCATCGTGGTGGCCTGCGGCTCTTCCTATCACGCGGGCCTGCTGGCCAAGTACGCCATCGAAAAGTGGACGCGCATCCCGGTTGAGGCCATTACCGCCTCCGAGTTCCGCTACTGTGAACCCATCGTCGGATCCGACACACTCTGTATTGCCGTCACTCAGTCGGGCGAGACGCTGGACACCATTGTGGGTATTCGCCAGGCGCGTGAGCATGGCGCGACCGTGATCGCCATTACCAACGTCGTCGCCAGCGCCATCACGCGCCTCTCTGACGCCGTGCTCTACTTGCACGCGGGTCCCGAGATCTGCGTCGTCGCCACCAAGTCCTTCATCAACTCGGTGGCCGTGCTCTACCAGCTTGGCCTCTACCTGGGCCAGCTCAGTGGCTATATTCAGCCTGAGCAGATGCGCGAAATTCTGAGCGCGTTTGAGCGCCTGCCCGAGCAGATCCAGAGTATCCTGGAGCATGCTAATAACCCTGATGACGTCATTGCGCCGCTTGCGCAAGAGATGGCTCAGGCGCGCAGCATGATGTTTATCGGGCGCGGTGTTGGTTTTCCCACAGCCCTGGAGGGCGCGCTCAAGCTCAAAGAGATCTCTTATATCCATGCCGAGGGCTTTCCAGCGGGCGAACTCAAGCACGGCTCCATTGCCCTGCTTGATCCCGAGACACCCCTGGTTGCCGTCGCCACCGCCTCCCACGTCTACGACAAGGTCGTGAGCAACATCCAGGAGGTGCGCGCGCGCGACGCCCGCGTCATCGTCGTCGCCACCCAAGGCGACGAGAAGATCAAGCGGCATGCCCATGACGTCCTCTACGTACCCGCGACCCTGGAGATCTTCAGCCCCTTGCTGGCGAGCATCCCACTCCAGCTCTTTGCCTACCACGTCGCCGTCGCCCGCGGCTGCAACGTCGACCAGCCCCGCAACCTGGCCAAATCCGTCACCGTGGAATAGGCGGGTTTCGTGTAAATGTTACGCGCATACAATGGCTAAAGTTGTAGACTGGATCGCTTTAACAAAAGTGATCCAGTCTACAACTTTATTGCTTGAGATTTTTCTTATAAACTATCTACCCCTAGGAGAGGGTCAGGGAGTTATTTTTATTTCATGCTTAGCAGTTTCATTTCGTGTGCGAGGGTTTGGCGCAGGCTCTCTCCTAGGGAGCGGGGGCGTATCCGAGTTTGCGGTGGCCCTTGTCTATAGCAAGGAATAAAACTGTCTGGCGTCCATGGTTCCTGCTGCGCAGCAGGAACCATGGACGCCAGACAGTTTTATATTTTACTCTGTCATGTCGCGGCGACTGTAGAGGAGGTAGCCACCAACGATGAGGATGAGTAGGTAGACTATCAGGACGATGAGCGCCGTGGTAGGACTCATAACGTCGGGATTATTGGTAGAATTGGTCGGTTCCTGGAAGAGCTGTCCAGACGGACCACTCAGCATAGTCTGGGCGACCACGCCGGGGAGCCACTCCTGGAAGTGGATGAGATTCTTGGCGGTATTCTGGTCGAAGAGGCTGACCAGGACGACGAGAATGCTGCGCACCAGGGTCTCAAAGATCTGGTAACCCAGGGCGACGGCTGTGCCCGCGATGGGATTGCGCCCCAATGTCGAGACGAAAACAGCGATAGTCACAAAGAAGTATATGTTGAGGGAGTGCCCCAGCCAGTAGGTAAGCAGGCCAAGCCACGCTCCGCCCACGGGGAGTGCCATTTGCACGCCAAAGATGTTGCCAAAGAGCAGTGAGAGGATGATCCCCAGCAGGAGGGTGATCGCCGTTCCCAGCAGGGTCACGACGGCCAGGGCCGCCAGTTGCCCTGTGTAGACCTGGAGGCGGCTCATGCCACGCCCTAGCAACTGACGTTGGATGCCATAGGTATATTCGCTACCGATGAGTGTCGCGGCCAGAATTGGCAGCAGGAGCGGCCCCAGCGAGCTGAGTATCGAGCCGAAGAGGCGAAATAGGGTTGGGTAGGCCAGTAAATCGTGTTTGCCGGTTGCCAGGAAGATGCCAACCATGACGATCAGGGGCAGAGCAAAGATAATGCTCAGCCATTTACTCATGGCGCGGCGCCGCATCTGGTAGAGGTTCCAGCCGATCATGCGTGCGACCTGGGCGAGCCAGCCACCTCTAGGGGCTACCTCTATGCTTGTAACCAGTGATTCTGCTTTCATAATTAGATGCTCCTCCCTTGGCCAGTAGAAAGTTGGGGCTGGGCTGGCTCCGAAGTTTCATTAAAGTCCGCGTCCTCCCCGGTCAGTTCCAGGAAGAATTTCTCCAGGCTGGCTTCCTGGCGGCGAATCTCGGCGGCATAGATACCACGCTCGCCCAGGAGCGCGTTGACCTCCATGGCGTAGTCGATGGGAGCCTCAACCTGGAGAAGCGGACTGCCTACGCTTGCCCAGGAGCCCGGTTCGGCCTGGATGTGGGTAACACTCTTCATCCAGGGAATCTGGGCCTGAACTTCCTTGAGGGCCTGTTCCGCTTTGCTGGCCTGCTCGGGGTATTTAAAGCTCAGGCTGATGCCTTCGCGTTCCGCCAGGAGTTCATTGACGTTGCCCTGGACCAGGAGCTTGCCGAACTTAATAATGGCCACACGTGAGCATACCTGTTGGATTTCGTGCAAGATATGGCTGGAGACGATGACCGTGATGCCCTGCTGCGCCAGTTGCCCGATAAAGCGGCGAATCTCGACGACGCCCGCCGGGTCCAGGCCATTGGTTGGTTCATCGAGAATAATCAGTTCGGGCTGGCTGAGGAGGGCTGCGGCAATGCCCAGGCGCTGTTTCATGCCCAGGGAGTATTTCTTATAGCTATCGTTAGCGCGCTCTGCCAGGCCCACCTGCTCCAGAACCTCCTCTACGCGAGCATGCGTTGCCTGATCATTGGCCAGACCCGCAAAGGTCGCCATGCCACGCAGGTTTTCGCGCCCGGAGAGGAAGGGATAGAATGTGGGCTGCTCGACAATCGCGCCCGTGCGGCGGAGGGCATCAAGATAGCCACGCTTATCCTCTGACTGCTTGCCCATGAGCATGATAGAGCCCTGGTTTGGTTGAATCAAACCGAGTATCATGCGAATCGTGGTGGTTTTTCCTGAACCGTTGGGACCTAGCAGACCAAAGACGTCGCCTCGGAACACTTCTAACGCCAGGTTATCCACGGCGGTACGCTTCCCGAAGCGTTTCGTTAAATGCTCTGTGCGTAAGATCGGTTCTTGCTGCATGAGTAAGGTTCCTATCTTTTTATTCTCAGCCTACAGTATGATTGCGTTCTAGTCTAGTGTCGCGCTGTTTCTGACCTTTTTCTTACCCCACTAGTCCTAGTGTCTCTTTGTGTCATCACACCTCGCGCCTGCGGCGCTCGCTTGGTATGGAGGGTGTTAGAGTAGCCGCGTACGCCAGTAGCGGGCCCACCACTGGCGTACGCGGCTACTCTAACACCTTTTCTACTTATTTATAACGGTAGATGTTTCTATCTCTCGCCGATGTCCTATAATTTAACTCTTTTGGTTGATGACATCGGGTTGATGACATCTATACACTTGAAACGAGGCACGTTTTCATGCTGCTGAGGGAGTGGGGGTTCTATGAGTGTAGCAATAGTGTCTGGATGCCAGCAATGTCAACACAAAACCAGTATTTTCCTGAACCGGGTACGCTTGAGCAGTTGGGGAGCTATCATCTATTGCGTCCGCTCAGGTGTGGTGGATACGCGACGATTTACCTGGGAGAACATCAATATTTGCACACGCTGGGAGCGGTGAAGGTGCTCAATACCTGGTTTGCCACGGGGAGAGATACTCAGCGCTTCCTGGCAGAGGCTACCTTGCAGGCGCATTTGCGTCATCCGCATATCGTGCGTGTGCTCGATTTTGGCGTTGAGGAGCGGATTCCCTTCCTGGTCATGGAGTATGCACCACATGGGACCTTGCAGGACCGTTTCCCCCAGCAGAGTCAGGTTGCCCTGGACGTGGTGCTTCCCTATGTGCTGCAACTTGGCGCGGCGCTGCAATATATGCATGATAATGGTGTGCTGCACTGCGATGTCAAGCCGCAGAATGTGTTGCTTGGGCCACAAGAGGAGGTCTGGCTCTGTGATTTTGGTATTGCGACCTCCGTGCTTAAACACTATCAGGAGACTACTGATGGTTCGAATGGAACAGCGCTCTATGCCGCGCCAGAGCAGATTCATGGCCGCCCTGAACCCGCCAGCGATCAATATGCGCTAGGAATTATGCTCTACACCTGGCTCTGTGGCCATTTCCCTTTTTCCGGTAGCACCACCCAGGTCTGCCACCAGCATCTCTATATACTACCAGAACCTATTCGCGTATTGATGCCAGAGGTCCCTATAGCTATCGGGCGCGTGGTGATGCGCGCACTGGCCAAAGAACCCGCCCGGCGCTTTCCTAACATTACAGCCTTTATGAAGGCCCTCCAGCAAGCCGCCCACGCGCGTCCCACTCTGTCCAGGGGACCGCTCAAGTGGGCGCGCTCCCTTTTTCATGCGAAGCACACCCCTTAACCTGTGAATTACGCACAAATATAGGCTAGTGTGGGGGAACGCTCGCGGACCGTTCCCCCACACTAGCCTATACTCCAATGAAGCGGATTTACGAGCGCTTGGTAGAATAAAAAAGGAGTAGTGACAGCGCCTTTATGTCAAGTGGTTTTGCACTAAGGTAGGAGATGACCCCTATGATTAGCGTGGTAATTGTGGATGACCATGGTATGGTGCGCGAGGGATTGCGCCAATTTCTAACAGAGGATCCCGAGATTACGGTTGTGGGAGAGGCTTCCGATGGCGCCTCTGGTGTGCAACTCGTGCAAAGCCTGCGTCCCGCGGTGGTGCTTATGGATGTGATGATGCCTGTACTGGATGGTATCTCCGCCACGGCCTCGCTGCGCCACTGCTGTCCTGAGTCCCGCGTGATTATTTTGAGCAATCATGTCGAGCGCTCAACGGTCATCCATGCCGTCAAGGCGGGCGCTGTAGGATACTTGTTGAAGGATGCCCTGGCTGAAGAGCTTTGCCACGCCATTAAAGAGGTGGTGCAGGGTAACGTGCACTTTGCCCCTCAAGCCTCTATCTTTCTCCTGCACGAGGTACGTGAACCCAACCTGCCCGAGAATCTGACGGAGCGCGAGGCTGATGTACTGCGCTTGCTTGCCCAGGGACGCTCGAATAAGGATATCGCGCGTCATCTGCATATCGTCGAGGATACGGTTAAGACGCATGTGCGTCATATTCTCTCAAAGCTCGGGGTGCAGAGCCGAACCCAGGCCGCGCTCTACGCGACCCGCCTGAACCTCGTTCCTATTGATGAGCAGGAGCAGAGCCTACAGTCGAGCCAGGCCAGGTGAGTGGTTCGGGGAGCTATGGCGAACGACGCAACTCAATGCACATATCTATATATGATGGGATGAGTCGCTGAAACTCGTTTTTCCCTTCTCCCGTGTATCATGCAAGTGACACAACAGGTCTTTTTTGTGGAAGTAAATGAGGCTGAGAATGTCATCCAGGTTAGCTGACAAGAGTATGTTAAATTTCCCTGTCCAACCACCTCTCTTATTATGAAAGGAGGTCTGGCTATGGCAATGGTGCAGAAGACAATCGCCGTCGGAGTTTTCGCGGATAAAGAGCAGGCCAGGAACGCTATTGAAGCGCTGCGGCACGCGGGCTTTACCGATGATGAGATTGGCTATCTGGCTCATGCTCGCCTGGAGGGGCTTTCAGAGGCGACCGCTGTCAATACGGCTACCGGTATGGTGGAGGGTGGTGTGTTAGGTGGTGTGCTGGGGGCCGTGGCGACATTGTTGATTCCAGGGATTGGTCCAGCCATCGCGGGTGGTGTCCTGGTGGCAACTCTGGGTGGTGCCGCGCTGGGCGCAGCGGCCGGTGGCTTAATTGGCTCGTTTGTACGTATTGGTATTCCCGAGAAGGATGCACGCTTCTACCAGCAAGAAATCGCGGCAGGCCACACTGTTGTCACGGTCAAGACGGCCGGTGAGGCCAGCTATGACGATGCATTAGCGATTATGCGTGCCAATGGGTCCTATGATGCCGCGACCAAAACGGGTGTGATCAATACGACACCACCCATCCGTCCACATGGAGTCTCCGGCCCTCTGAACACCGGCGAGAATAATCCGTCTGAAGCCCAGTCCTAGCATGAAGAACGCTCCAGAAGAGAGCGAGGTCCTGCTCTCTTCTAGGGCGTTTTAGTCTCGCTCGAATAGCTGCTCACCTGGCGCGTTGACGTTGAAGCGGAACGAATTTCGTTTCTTCCCTATGCTAATGTTGAAGTGAATGAGGCGACTGTAGTTGCGTCGCTGTTTTTTTGAATTGTGATATTTTATTTGTCCTCGCATCTTATGGTGACTTCTCGTCACTGTGGGGGTCGCGGAGTAATAAATGCGCTATGATGGCTACACTGGCCGAGCCAGTGTAGCCATCATAGCGCATTTATTACCTATCGATTATTGGTAAGGTCTGAATATTCAGGCAGTCCTGGTGTTGTGCTATGAGTTACTGAGGGTGTTGGATAGGTGATAGTGGATGCGGAAGCGGCGCCTGGGAGGCTCTTCCTGGTCGTAAAAGTCGTCGAAGGTGACCTCTTGCAGGCCGCAGGCCTGGAAGACTGAGAGGCTTTGCCGGCTCAGGGGAGAGGGGATTTTACCGTCGCGCTCCTCGCTCTCTGTACCACGGCAGATTACGAGCAGGTCGCCGCCGGGGGCCAGGCAGAGGCTGATGCATTCCATGGCGCGGGACCTCAGTTCGTGAGGAAGGGTCTGGATAGTATATATCTCTAGAATGAAGTCGAAGGTTTGCTGCCATGCTTGTGGTAGGGCGAAGAGGTTTGCAGCCTCGTAGTGGACCCTGGTCTCGGGGAAGCGCCGTTTGCTCCATTCAATGGCCTCTGGCGCGATATCGAAGGCGGTGACTTGAAAACCCAGGCTCGCCAGGTACTCGGCGTCATCTCCCAGGCCACAGCCAACGACGAGCGCGCGCCTGTTGTTCCCCTGGAGTTGCTGATGTTCGGCCCAGTCCTTGAAGTGCGTATTTACTTGCTGGTCCGCCCAGGGAATGGCTGAGGCGTCCCCCTGGGCTTGCTGGTAGAGCGTTGAGAAATAATTCAGTACATCGCCCCGGCTGGTGTAGGTATCATAGAGATGCTGGGCTTTTTCCCGTGCCTGCTGTTCATCTAGCGTCATGCATATACATCCGTTTCTAAATGGAGTTAAAGGCGCCCGCTGGCAAGCCTGTTATCGTTGTATCATATTCTGCATTTACCAGGCAAGCGAGCGATAAATGGACCCGATATGTAGATGGAGTTTCCTAATCAAAGGAGGGGAATGGGTGACTTTTATCAAGGCCCTGAAAGAGGGATGAGGAAAGAGTGTACATGAGATCAGTTTTTGCTATAATAAGACACGTACACTAGTTCCAATTTTTGTGTCCTCGGGGCGTAGGACGATGACTATTTTGTGTTTCGCCGCGGATTGTGTAGAATTGGATGGGTAGGCGTGAACACATTGTCGGCATAAGAGTGGGCAGAACAGCAAAGAGGAGAAAGTGTCTTATGGATGGCCAGAAGGCGAAACTGGAAGGAGACAACAGGCATATCTGGTTGCGCTATGCGACTGAATTTGAGAGTGGAGGGCGCAGGCATACGCTTGAGATGGGTATCCCTATGCCGCTGGGGGCGAGCGATCAGGAGCGCGAGCGGCTGTTGAACGAGGCCGAGCAGGGCATGGATCAGTTAATAAGTCGCATAGAGAAACGTGTATCTCGTGCCATCCCCCCGAGTAGCGCTCCAGGGAATGTTCCAGGTAGCCTCAGGGTGAGTACGCCTGCTCCTCAGGGGGCGCCAGCTGGTGGGCGTCCTGCGACTCCACCACAGAGACCAGCCTCTGCGCCTGCTCCGCAGACGAGTACGCAGCCGACTCAGCCCACACCTAAGGTGCGCGAGAGTGCTGCTCCTGTCGAAGAGGCACAGGTGCCAGTGCCGCGCCAGCATAGCGGTGTCAGCCTTCCCTCGGTCCCGAAGGTGACTGGTGATCTCGGTGGCGATATGTCGCTGCCAGATTTTATCCACTATATTAAAGAGACCTGGGGGATTGAGCCACATGAGGCTATGAAGCAGTTGAATGTGCGCTCCCTCTCCAACATTAATCGGCGCTCAGCAATTGCACGGTTGCGTGAATTGCGGGATTCCGACAGTGGCGGCGATGATAAGCAGCATTCGGCCAATCAATCGACGCAGACCACTGCCTCTACAACGGGCAATGAACGACCACATCAGGCTTCTTCAGCGGAGGCACCGAATGAGCAGAGGTCGCAGCCCAGGCAGGCCGAGGCACAGCCTGTTCCCCAGAGGCAAATTGAAGCTGCCAAGCGGGAAGCCGTTGCTGATCAGCCGACGCGGCCAGTTATCGCGGCTCCCCAGGTAAATAGTAACAATCAGACCACTTTGCCCACGAATGTGGTTCCCCTGAATGGGACGCGCCAGGCTGCCTCACGCCAGGCGAGAGCCTTTGATGAGGAGGTTGAGCCTGAAGATCTCGATGGCTTGGTTGACCTGGAGGAGGGCGAGGAGCCGATGTTCTCTCAGGTGATCCTGGACGTGGCTTCTGATAAATTGCACGCGTTTCGTGAAATGCAGGGCGCGACGGCTGCGAGTCCAGATCGCTTGAAGGTCCTCAATATACTGGTGGGTTCGCAGATTAGCAAAGAGCAGTTGCAGGCCTTGCTCGCGGGCGTGTGGGGAATAACCATACAGAAAAAATTGAAGGTAGATCAAAACGAAGCTTTGATTTCGTGGGCTAAGGAAGATAATTTTATACCCGAGGTCGAGGCCGTCTTACACCTGTTGGAGGAGGAAAAATATGCGCGTGGTAACCGGTGAGGCGAAAGGGAAACGGCTCAAGTCACCTAAAACGATTGACACTCGACCCATCCTGGATCGCGTCAAAACAGCGCTCTTTGATATCCTGTCTGGCGAGGTCCAGGGGACACGCTTCCTGGATCTATTTGGTGGTGTTGGCAATGTTGGTATTGAGGCCCTCAGTCGGGGGGCTGCCCACGCGACCTTTCTGGAACTCAATCCCCAGGTATTTCGTATCCTGCGCGAGAACCTGCAATTGACGGGCCTGATCAACCGGGCGGAGACGGTACGGGGAGACGCCTTTAAGTTTCTCCAGGCTGGTGCAGCACCCGGAGCCGCGCCAAAACCCTATGACATTGTCTACGTCGCGCCTCCTCAATACCAGGAGATGGCGGCGCGTGCACTAGAGATGCTGGACCATTCGCCCCTGCTTCCTGATGATGGTCTGGTGATTGTGCAGATCCATCCCAAGGAGCGTCCCGGAGTTGCCGCAGTCACCTGTCAGCGTCTCACCCTCGTCGACGAGCGACGCTATGGCAGCACCCTCTTGATGTTTTACCGTGTTCCCGGCGCTGAAGAAGAGTAATAAGAGATAGTGTCGCATGGCCCTGGCAGCCTTCAGCTGCCAGGGCCATGCGACACTATCTCTTATTATTGCGAGCACCGCAGGCGCGAGACCTAATTGAGCATCGCGGGGCCAGGCGCCGGTATGGGCGTCTGAGGCGCAGGTACAAATTGCTGCTGCATCTTCACAATGCCGGGAAGCGTAAAGTGGAACTGGCTCCCTATGCCCGGTATTCCCTGGCTCTCTACCCAGATCTTTCCATGCATGGCTTCGACCAGATGCTTGCTGATATACAGGCCCAGGCCACTGCCACGTGTTGGTCCCGCCAGGTCTTGTGGCAGGCGCGCAAATTGCTCGAAGAGCATGGCCTGCTCTTGTGGGGGGATGCCTGCCCCTCTATCGCTGACGGTGATGCGAACCTGTTCCCCATCAGTGCCCGCTTCAATAAGGATGGGACTCATGTTGGGAGAGTATTTGAAGGCGTTGGAGAGCAGGTTGTAGAGAATATGACGTATGCAATGAGCATTCCCACTGACAAAGAGGTGACGTGAGATCCTGGTATACACCTGGTTATGACACTGGTAAAGCATTTCAAATTGGGCGACCATGTCATACACAATACGATAGAGTTGTAGATTCTCTACCATCAGGTCACCTCTATTATTCGCGATAGCCATGGTATCCAGCACGTTGTTGACGAGGCGTCGCAGCTCGTCGCAGTAGTTGAGTGCATTCCTGAGATAGACCCCGTGGAGGTCGCGTGTCAGATGGCCGGTCTGCTCCAGCAGGTGTGCGAGCATTTCTATATAGCCATATGCCGCTGAGAGGGGGGTGCGCAACTCGTGATTGACGTTGATAATGAACTGGTTCTTGAGCTGGTTGAGTTGGCGCTGGCGCTCATAGGCGTCGTGCCCCTGTTTTTGTGCCTCCTCTGCGCGCCGCTGTGCCTCTTCTGTGGTGTCGAGCATACTGCGTAGCGTACACATCAGGTAACCCTCAATAAGCAAGACCACGATACTTCCCAGCAGCGAGTAGAGATAGGTCGGTGTTAGTGGTGCCAGGTGGTAGATGAACAGATTATAGAGGATCAAGACGCCAATGTTGCAGACAAAGACGCAGAATGCTCCGTACCTATTGAAGGTCCAGGAGGAGAGCAGCATTGGGACCGCGAGAATATACCCAGTGTGCGTAAAGGGCAGGGTCCAGTAATAGATGGTCGTACAAGCAATAAAGCAAACTCCGCAAATACATAATTTCAGCGCTAAGGGGAGACGTAAGAAGAGGCGCGGCCAGGAGGTAAGTAGGTAACTCCACATAATGACTAATCCTTCGCAATCCACATATTGACAACTAGCACATGCCATGCGCAATTTACAGAATCTGCAAAAATATCTTGTACACGGATAAACAAGATAGAGAAGAGGTATGTATAGAAATATATTAACATGCGGGAAAAGTAATTTTCCATAGTAAATTACTTTTGGTTTGCAATTTAGCTTATTTTGTTCCTCTTGTGTTACAAATGTATATGTTATTGTAAGATGCCTGCCCGATTGGACAGGTTCTCTGGGTCGTGGTGTGCGCTATAATTGGGGAGAGAAGCCATAAAATTCATGATTTGCAGATACTATGGAGGAATAAAGAGCTATGCTAAATAAACCTGGAGGGCCGGGAGGTCCCGGTGGGCGTTTTGCCTTTATCGATGCGGGCGAGGCGGCGCGTATGCTGGGGATTGATCGTATTACCTTGGAACAGTGGATCAAGGATGGGCGTATCAAGCCAAAACGAGGCGTGGGACGCGAGTCTTTCTTCCGCGCGGCAGACATACAGGCGCTCTACAATGAGCTGCATCCCGAGGCTGAGCTTGTGGCGGCAGTCGAGGCCGATGAGCGCGAGAGCGCAGGCGAGGCGCCCCAGGCCCCGGTGCGTAAGAAGCAGGACCCGCAGATGCGTGTCTATCTGCGTTTGCAAGCTGATGCCAAGTGGTTTGACATCTCCGAAGAGGATATTCAGACCTGGTTTAAGCAGCTGGCCCCCGATGGCTACGAGCGTAACAAGCGCAATGTTGAGCATACGATCAAGAAGCTCCAGTACCTGGTGGGCCTGATTGATGACGCTCAGCAGCGCCAGGCTGAACTATAGTGTTGAGCCTGGCGAGCTTTGCCCGCCAGGCTCAACACTATTTTCTTAGTACATAAATCCTCCGCCATCCACGATGAGCTTCTGCCCGTGAATAAAGTCGGCGCCAGGTGAGAGCAGAAAATCAACGGCCTGGGCTATCTCTTCAGGCTGGCCGATGCGGTTAAGGGGGATGCTCCGCTCAATCTCTTTGAGGCGTTGAGGATCCCTCGTCCCATAGCGCTCCTCAACCTCCTGGGTCTGGATGAAGCCAGGCAGGATGCAGTTGACGTGAATCTTTGGCGCCAGTTCCAGGGCCAGGCATTTGGTCATCGTCAGGATACCAGCTTTGGAGGCGCAATAGTTCAGGCCATTTTTTCGTCCCGTGATGCCTGTTGTGGCTCCCAGGTTAATAATGTAGCCACCTGCTTCCTGTTGGAGCATGTAGCGCGCGGCGCATTGGGAGCAGAGAAAGGTCCCCTTCATGTTAGTATCTACGACGCGATCCCAGTCCTCTTCGCTTAGCTCCAGCACTGGTTTATCGATATTCAGTCCCGCGTTATTGATCAGGACATCGATGCTTCCAAACTGGCTGCTGGCGACATGAAAAAGATTCTCAACATCGTGGGTATTGGCGACATTGGAACGTATTACCAGCACCTGTGGGGTAAGCACATGGCATTCCTGGTAGGTTTCCTGAGCTGCCACGTCATCTGAGTGATAGCTGAGTACCAGGTGATATCCTTCACGTGCCATATGCAACGCAATCGCCTTCCCTAGCCCTTTGATACCGCCTGTAATGATCGCGGTTCTGGCCATTACTGCATGCTCCTTTATCGATGTTCAAGACAAGTGCAGCGGTTGAAGTTGAGTCCGTGGAGCGAGTAGTGCCTGTTTTTCTTAGTATATAGATAGCTTAGAGTGGGTCCGACGCTGCTAAAGCACGCGTCGGGCCTTTTCCCTCAGCGTCAGGCAGCGCTATAATATCCACTGAATGCAAAGTGAACCAGGAGCCTGTATGAAGAGCATAGCAGGCAGCCAAGGAAAAGGAAGACAGAAAACATGGAATGGAAAGCGGCGGGTGCGGTTCTGGTTGGAGCTCTGGGAGCTATTGGTGGCATGAGCTATTATGCGCGCCGCATCGAGCCATCCTGGCTGGAGGTAAACGAGTTCTCGCTGGCGTTGCCACGCCTGGACAGTGCTTTTGCTGGCTACCGGATCGCTCACATTAGCGATATCCATGCCGATACTACCTGGATGGATTATGCCCGCTTGCAAGAGATTGTGCAGACGGTTAACCAGCAGCACCCCGATATGGTGGTCATTACAGGCGACTTTCTCTCGGTGTACGAGCCACCTGCCCTGGAGGCGTTGAAAGCGCTGCGTTTTCTCCAGGCGCGCGATGGCGTCTTCGCGGTCCTGGGCAATCATGATCACCGGGTGGGAACACAGGGTCCCGCGTATTTACGTGCCCTCTTCACGGAGTATGGTATTCATGACGCCACCGAGATGGTATTCTCGCTTGAGCGGGCGGGCCAGATGCTGCATATCGTCGGGCTGGCGGATCTCTTTCAGCAACGGAAGGTGCCTTCTGTGCCGCGCACTGTCTCCTACCAGGAGAAGTTTCAGGCTGTCGTACGCAAGATACCTGAACAGGGCGCGGCTATCCTACTTGTGCATGAGCCAGACTTCGCCGATGTGGCTGCCAAAGCGCAACGTTTTGATCTCCAACTCTCGGGTCATTCGCATGGCGGGCAGGTACGCCTTCCATGGTTGGGCGCGCTCAGGCTGCCGCCGTTGGGCCGCAAGTACTCCTGTGGCCTCTACCGCGTGGGCGAGATGTGGCAATATACCACGCGTGGCCTGGGGATGAAGCTACCCCAGGTGCGTCTGAACTGCCGCCCAGAAATCACTATGATTACCTGCTGTGTACAATAATATGCACAAACTACATAATCTTATTTCACGGCTTCGGGGAGGATATCCAGCAGGTCCTCGACTGAGGGGACGATGATCTCCGCGCCACGCTGTTTGTAGAGGTCGACCTCGGCGGGATTGACGCTCATCGCGCCAATGATTATAGGTTCGCCGGGTGTTCGGCCCTGCATGTACTTGCGCACGAAGTCATGGTCGTCGGCGGTATCGCCGATAAAGAGGCCAGCACGTGCGCGCGTGCGCTCAATGGCCATACGCAGGGCCTGGGGATTAGGCTTGGGGCAGATATCCGCCGGGATAACGACCTCCCACCAGCGCTCACCGCTATAGGCCTCCATGCGCTCAAGCGCGCTTTCCACCTCGGGTCCAACGCGCCCGGTGATCATGCCCATATGCTTTATACCAGCGGCGCGCAGGCGTTGAAAGAAATCGGGCTGGTAGAGCATATGCTCCCGGTGATAGAGTCCCGCGAAGTCACTAGGGAGGTAGCGCATCTCCTGGCCGTAATATCTACGCATGCCCTCGCCGCCCCAATAGTATTCGTGATAAATGTCGCCAATAATTGCATAGTCGGCGCGGGCGCTGGCGGGAATGGTCTCCTCAACCCAGGTGCGTCCTCCGTGTCCACGCAGGTTGGCCTCACGTGAGAGGGCAGCCCATTGTGCATTGCTGCGTTCGGCCAGCTCGGTGCCTCGCCATTCGCGCAACTTCGCTGTGTAGAGCGAGGCGAGCAGGTAGCACATATCCCAGTCATTGTTATAGCCACCTGCCTGCTTGAAGATATCCACATCCATGGAGGTCAGCAGGGCTTTCCCTTCATGCTGACCCCAGTCCAGTCCATGCAGTGTGCCGACTATGTATTCGGCAGTGGCGATATCCGTGGCATGGAAGGATTCGAGTGTATGAATTAGGATGCCATCGACATCGAAAAAGATGCTATCAAAGTCAGGGGGGAATTGTAGTTCCGGTCGTTGCCAGATGCCCGGCTTGCTCATGCGGTAAAGGCCCTTCCTCTCAGGTCTTTGGTCAGAGAATCTGTGTAAATTAGCTCTCCCATTATAGCAAGTTATAATGAGACAGGTCTGAGGAGTGGGACCCTTAAACGTTCTTGTGTGCTATGCAGGGCGTGTGACCAGGAGTTTGAGGAAGCGACGCACCAGGAAGACACCGAGCCAGTAGATAAAGATGGCGACCAGGATGGAGCCATCGATGGCGTAGCCGCTGTAGTGTGAGATGGGCATGAAGCGTTCGAAGGGGAACATAAAGGGTGCGCTGGCGGCGAAGACCCACTGTGAGAAGAGGCTATGGGTTAGTCCAAAGAGGGTGAAGAGGAAGCGCGCAGCCAGGAGCAGCGTCAACATCCAGAGCAGGAAGCCAAGCAACTGGTTGAGCTTGCGAATGAGGGCGGCACAGAAGCGCCCTATGCTGTAGAGGGCACGCCGGTGCCACGGCAGGTTGGAGAGATACTGTGGAGGCACTGGAGCAGTCGAATCAGGCCACCACGGCTCTGTGGTGGAGGCGTTGTATGTATTCTGGTTGAAATGTGGGGTGTTGCGCATGCGCTCATAGGCTTCCCGATAGTTACGACGAAACATGCTTCTTGCTCACACTTCTGCCTGCAGTCAGAAAATAATAATGCTGGATGCTCTCACTTATATTGTACCATAGGTTTCCTATACATAGCACGCGCAACAAGAGAATACAGACTTAGGCCTCAGGTGAGGGCGTGAAAGGGAGAACATGAAGCTGGATATTAGCTGCTGAGTGATCGATATCCTCCTCGTCAAGCTGGTATATCTGGTCCCAGCCCTCCTGGGGACTGTTGAGTAGTATCTGTTGTAACTGGCCAAAGTGATAGTTGATCACGTCGGCTCCCACGCGTCGCTGCCGTTGTTGTTCATGGCGTAGGCAGATGTCGGGTGTGATATTGAAGACGAAGAGACAGGTATGATAGTTGTAGCGGTGCGCCAGTTCAAGCAGGTTGCGCCGGGCGTCCCAGGAAATGGCCGTGCTATCGGCGATGGTCGTGCGGTTCTGTCGCATACGTTTGGCGATAATAAAATGAAAGAGATCGAAGGCTTCACGATTGGCTTGCTGGCTGGCCTCGTCATCGAAGATTACGCTGCGGCAATAGTCAGATGAAATAATCATGGTTGGCGCGAAGCCAGCATGCTGGTTAGCATGAACGAGGTTGTGCGCAAAGGTGCTTTTTCCGGCGCCAGCCGGGCCACAGAGCACGATTAATGTTCGCTGTGGCAGCGTAATGTAGAGCGGCCGTTGTCGCTGCTGGGAGCTTGCTGTGTCCATTGCGATGCTTCTTCTCCTTTGATATAATGCGCATGCATATATACGCCTTTTTAAGAAACAGATGAAAAGGTGGAACGTAAGGTTATATGCAGCTTTTGTGTTTCATTGTATACTAACAAATACTCACACAAATGTTGTTGTTAACAGCATTTTGATGATAAAACCAGCTCTTATCTATTGCGTCTGTCTCTTTGTGTGCAGAAACGAATACAGGTTGGCGCATCTTATACCGTAATATTATGGTAACGGTAATGACGCCCCGCCTGGGCATTCCAGGCCACCTGAAACCATACACTCTACGTGTCTTTATCGCAAGAGACGCTCCCATACGCTGAGGAGGTTGTTGTGTCTGTAGAGATCGCTCTTACCAGCACGGAAATTCGTGCGCGTTTTTTAGATTACTTCGCGAGCAAAGGCCACGTCAAGGTGCCCAGCTCATCCCTGGTTCCACGCAATGATCCAACGGTGATGCTGACTACCGCGGGCATGCAGCAGATGATCCCCTACTTCCTGGGGCGCGAGACGCCTCCAGGATCACGTCTGACCTCGTCTCAGAAGTGTTTCCGCACAACTGATATCGATATCGTGGGCAACGAGCGCACGTTGACCTTCTTCGAGATGCTGGGTAACTTCTCGGTTGGCGATTACTTCAAGCGCGAGGCCATCACCTTCGCCTGGGAGTTCCTGACTCAGGTAATCAAGTTGCCCGCCCAGCGCCTGCATCCAACGGTCCATCCAGAGGATGACGAGGCACCAAGCTACTGGAGTGAGATCGCAGGTTATCCTGATGAGGCTATTGTACGCCTGGAGGATAACTGGTGGGGTCCTCCAGGAGCGTCGGGTCCGTGTGGCCCAGACTCTGAGATCTACTACGACCGTGGCGTTGAGCATGGCTGTGGACGTGCCGATTGTAAACCGGGCTGTGATTGCGAGCGTTTCCTTGAGATCTGGAACCTGGTCTTTATGCAGTTTTTCCAGGATCGCGATGGGGTCCGCACGCCGCTACCCAAGACTAATATCGATACTGGCATGGGTCTGGAGCGCCTCTCAATGGTTGTGCAGGGGAAAGAGTCGGTCTTTGATACCGACATCTTCCGCGCCATTATCGATCACTTTGCCCAGCTTACAGGCAAGATCTATGGGCAGGAGACGCGTGTCGATACCTCATTGCGCGTCATCGCCGATCATGCGCGTGCCCTGGTCTTCCTGGCTGCCGATGGCGTGCTGCCCAGCAACGAGGGGCGCGGCTATATCTTCCGCCGCGTCTTGCGCCGCGCGGTGCGCCATGGCAAGCTGCTAGGACTGGATCAGCCCTTCCTCTCCATTGCCGCGGACACCGTCATCAGGCTCATGGGTGACTACTACACCGAACTGCGTACGCAGCGCGATCGCATTGTCGACGTGTTGAGCCTGGAGGAGAAAAAGTTTAGCCAGACCCTCAACACGGGCTTGCAGTTGCTGACGAGCCTCTTGAGCGACCTGCGCCAGAAAGAGATCTCGGTCATTCCAGGCAACGAAGTCTTCAAGCTCTATGATAGCCACGGTTTCCCGGTCGAGCTGACGCAGGAGATCGCCTCTGAGCAGGGTTTTACCATTGATGCAGCAGGCTTTGAGCAGGCCATGCAGCAGCAGCAGGAGCGCAGCCGCGCAGCTAGCAACTTCGCGCAGGCCGACCACGAGACCAACCTCGACGAGGTGCTCCAGCGCGTTGGTCCGACGAAGTTCACTGGCTACCAGGGCATCACCGGCACGGGCAAGGTGGTAGCCTTGTTTGTGGATGGCAAAGAGGTCGAGAGCATTAGCGCGCCCCAGCAAGCCCTGGCGATCCTGGATGCGACCCCCTTCTATGCCGAGAGCGGTGGTCAAATTGGTGATCGTGGAGACCTTCTGGCCCAGGCGGGCGTGTTTAAAGTACACGATACACGCCGCCCGGTAAAAGGACTCTATGTGCATTATGGAGAAATCGCCGAGGGCTACCTGCGCGTCGGTGATAGCGTTCAGGCCGAAGTGATTAGCCAACGCCGCGAAGATACCATGCGTAATCACAGCGCCACGCATCTTTTACATAAGGCGTTACGTGATTTACTTGGGACACAGGTGGAGCAGCGGGGATCGCTGGTGGAACCTGAGCGCTTGCGCTTCGACTTCAGCAGCCAGCGTGGATTGACTACAGATGAGCTTGCCCAGATCGATGCGCAGGTGAATCGTTGGATTCGCGCCGATTATCCCGTTGATACTACTATCATGCCTATTCAAGAGGCACTTGCCACAGGCGCGATGGCGCTCTTCGGCGAGAAGTACGATGACCTCGTGCGTGTCGTCTCGATGGGCAGTAGTACCGAACTGTGTGGTGGTACGCATTGCGCCTCAACAGGCCAGATTGGCCTCTACCTGACCGTGCAGGAGACGAGCGTTGCCGCGGGCATCCGCCGTATTGAAGCCTTAACCGGGCGGGCTGCTGAAGCCTATCTGCGCCGTCGCAGCGCCCTGATCGACTCACTCGCCGCCCGCTTGCAGGTACAGACCGACACGCTTGAAGCGCGCGTGGAGCAGATGCAGCATGAGCTGAGCACGTTGCGTAAGCAGGTGGCGCAGTTCCAGCGCGAGAACGCGGTACGCCAGGTGGAGACCCTGGTCTCACAGGGGCAGGAGTTGTCCGGTGTAATCATTATCGCGACCAGCGTGGATGTGCCTGACGACAAAGTCTTGCGCGAAATGGGCGAGATGATGCGTTCAAAATTAAAGCAGCCACACGTGGTGGTTCTTGCCGCCCCCCTGGAGGAGCGCATCGCTCTTCAGGTAAATGTCGAGCCATCCTTGACGAAGCGTGGCCTGCACGCTGGGAAAATCGCCGCTGCCGTCGGCCAGAAGCTTGGCGGCAAGGGCGGTGGTCGCCCAGACGTCGCGCAGGGTGGTGGCAAGAACAAGGCTGAGTTGGGCGCCGCTTTAGAGTTGGTAACGCAGTTCGTGCGAGAGAATCTACAGTAGCTTCTTATACGAAAACCAACCCCCATTCGGGGGCGCGGCGCCACTGTCGTGGCTAGCGCTGCGCGCTCAGGTTTTCGAGAGGTAGTAACTTTGCCAGAAGTACGTTCTTTGTGCTATAACGTACACGTCATGCACTTTCGTTTTTGAGGCGGCGGTGCATGACACTCTGAGCGTATATAGCGATGAGAGCGGTAGTCAGCGCGCTGTTTCTGGCGAATGTAGGTGGACCCCATCACCTGTGAAACAAAGAAAGAATGAAATCAGGGAAGACACGCATATGAATCTCTTTCAACGTCTGCGCAATTTGTTTGGCAGAGGACACGAAGAGAATGGGTATTATCCCGAACTAGATGAAGAAGAGTATGAGGTTGAACTTGAGCCTGTGGGTTCGAGCTCTGAGCGTCAGCTCTTTACAGCGCTAGATATTGGTACCGCCTATGCCAAGGCTATGATTATCGAGGTCCATGGGGATAGCGCTGAGGTTCTAGGCGTGGGACACCATCCTCAAAGCTATACACATATGTCGGATGGTATTGTGACCGATATTCCCGGTGTTATCGCCAACTGTAACAAGGCTCTGCTCAAGGCAGAGCAAGCAGCAGGGGGGGTTATCGCGCCTTCCGCGATCATTGGTATCGCAGGCGAACTAGTCAAGGGTAGCTCGACAACGGTCAGTAAAAATCGGCAGCAACCGGCGCGTCCGATCACAGCGGATGAGCTGGAAGCGCTAATGGCTAGTGCGCAGAATAAATTATTGAAGAGCGCCAAGGAGCGTATTGCCGCGGAAACGGGTTACCATAATATCGAGGTTCGTCTAACCAATACCGCCGTTGTCTCGGTGCGTATTGATGGGCAGGCCGTGTCCAATCCTATTGGCTTTCCCGGTCGCTACTTCTCGCTGACGCTCTTTAGCGCCTTTGCGCCACTAATGCAATTGGGCGCGCTGGAGGCGGTGGCCCAGGGGCTGGATCTTACCCTGCTGGCGATTGTGGCTGAACCCTATGCCCTGGCACGTTGTTTGAGCACGAATGCCGGAGCGGATAGCGGCGCCATCTTTATTGATATTGGCGGTGGTACGACCGATATCGCCCTGGTACGGCAGGGAGGCATCGAGGAGACGCGTATGTTTGCCCTGGGGGGGCGCTCGTTTACGCGTCGCATTGCCACAAGTAAAAGTATCTCGATTCGCGAGGCCGAGCGCCTGAAATTGAGTTATAGCCGGGGAGAGATTACAGGCGAGGCCTATGAGGAGATGCGGGCTATTCTCGAACCCGATTGTCAGACCTGGATGGATAGCGTCGAACTCTTGCTCGAAGAGCTTGCCAAGGAGGAGTTATTGCCACCAGCCATTTATGTTGTCGGGGGTGGCTCGGGGCTTTTAGATCTGTTTCAGAAGCTTGAAGCCTTTCCCTGGATAGAGCGCCTGCCCTTCTCGCGGCAACCAATCATTCGCACTGTGCAACCAGAGATGGTGGGACATATTACTGATCCCGAGAGTATGTTGCGTAGCGCCCAGGATATTACGCCCATGGCTCTGGCCTACCAGGCCGTCGAATTAGAGAACGATGATTCAATGCTCGAACAAACCCTGTATCATGTTCTAGACACGATGCGCATGTGATACATATTCTCTAGCATATAGATCTTATTCCGAAACCCAACGCCACTTGTGTCTAGCGCTTCGCGCTCAGGGTTTTCGGATCAGAATAATCTTATTCCGAAACCCAACGCCACTTGTGTGTCTAGCGCTTCGCGCTCAGGGTTTTCGGATCAGAATAATCTTATTCCGAAACCCAACGCCACTTGTGTGTCTAGCGCTTCGCGCTCAGGGTTTTCGGATCAGAAGATACTTGAAAATAGGCAGAAAATGTGTCGGGAGAGCGGAACTGGCACTATCATACGTTATTATATGAGAGACACAGGGATGTGATACTACGCTATAATTAAGCTGCACAGCCCGAAATTCGTGTGGATCCGTTATTGATGGGGAGAATCTGGGCTTATGAGTGATGAACAAACAATTTATATTGGTCCTGAAGACGATTTAACCAGTGTACGTGAGCGCCTACAGCGTGTTGAATCGCGGCATGTGACCATGGTAATACCGGCGCAGACGCAGTTGCGTAGTCATGTGGCCTGGAAGTTACTGCATGCACGCGCACGGGAGATGGGGAAGGACGTGGTCATTGTAAGCTCTGATCCCCAGGTGCGTTCGGTGGCCCAGGCGGTGAAGTTTAAGGTAGCTCAATCACTCGAGGCCCAGCCCAGCGATCCTCGCCAGAATAGTCGCCCGGGGCGCTCGGCCCCGGGCGGTCGAGGACGAGGCACTTCTCGTAAGTCCCCTGAGGGACGTAGCCTGGGGCCTCGCCGGTCTCGTCAGTTAGAACGTTCGTCCGAACGATGGAGGTCTGCTCCCCCCTCTCCCCTGCCACTCTCTCCCTCTCCTTATATTCAGCCAGTCTCCGAAACCTTTGAGCCAGGCCAGAAAGAGCTACCCAGCAAGCACTCCCAATTTGATGGAAGCTTTGAAGAACAGAAGCGTCCAGTTGAGGAGTTGCCTGCGCGTAAGTTCGAGGCACCCTATGCCTATGAGGGGCAGAGCCGTCCTTCAATTCACTCGCTGCCTCCCCAGGAACTGGATGATGACGAGGCCGATCTGCTACTCGAAGACTATAACCAGGCTCAGAGTATTCGGCGATCCGCCATGCAAGAGCAACCACGTGCACAGGCAAAGGCGTCCGAGAGCAACGCCAGGCTAGCCGCCTCGCCGCGCACCCCCGATGAGGCGAAGCCGAGCTATACAACGCCCCCTCTCTCGCCAACGGTCGCGGATGCCATTCTCTCCGATCCCTTCGCGTATTTTGATGATGAGTTACCGCCGCCACCACGTGCCGAGCAACGAGGCGCGGTAACGATAGATCAGCTTGAGAGTGGAATGCATCCCATTCCCGAGACTCCTGTACATGGTGGGCCATCGACCCAGGCCGGTATTATCGTGGATGGCGAGATTGAAGACCTGGGTGACATGGGCCGTGATGACGCCTTTCCGCCTGCCCGCCAGCAGGAGATGGAGTCGGATGACGAGATTGATGAGCTTACGCCTCCTTCGCTGCCCGCGGCGCGGCGTGATCGACGTTCGGTACCATTGCAGAAAAGCTCAAAGCGCCCTATGCCCGGACGAACCCCTCTGGAGGAGGACCAGGATGAGTATGAGGCGCCGGATGTGGAGGAGCAGCCAACACAAATTATGCCACCACGCCCCGCCGCCCAGGCGCCCGCTCAGCGTTTAAGCCGCGAGTTGACCCCGGTGCATTCGCGCGCGGTACGGCCCGCGAGTGGGATACAGGAGCATCCCAATCAGGTAAAACCAGCTTCGCGTAGCAGCCAGGCGTCACAGCGACCATCCAGGCAGGCACCTCATAGCCGTGTCAGTCGCCGCTCTTATCAGGAGCGTAGGCGTGGGGCCAGGGGAGGCTTCCTGGTGGCAGCCGGTATCTTACTGGCGTTTCTAGTGGTTGGTTTGCTGGCTTTTTTTGTGCCGAGCACAGATGTGACGATTACCTTTGCGGGACGTAGTTATAGCCATGCGCTCACACTGGCCGCGGTTCCCAATGGTCCGGGTGTGGTTGGGCCACGCCTCGCGCAAGCCACGAGCGCAAGTGTTCCGGCACAGCGACTCTCACGGGACTTCACACAGAATGGTATTGGCACGGCAACCGGCCAGAAGCTTATTGATAATCAGGTGGCCACCGGCAGCATCACATTTACCAATAATGGGAGCGCTAATATTACCATTCCCTCCGGGACGGTATTAGAGACGCAGAGCGATGGCATTCAATTTGTGACAACCGCGGAGGCTGTGGTTACGCCTCAAGGTGGTGGCGCGAACCCTGTGGATGTACCTGTGCAGGCGCAGAAGCCTGGGACGAGCGGCAATGTGGGCGCTAAGACCATTACCATACTCCCCGATAATAGCAAGAGCGAGATCGCCCGGGCGAGTCATCTCTCCTCGCCTGACCAGGTAAAGCTAACCTTTACCAATGCGGACCGCATGACGGGTGGCGGTGCTGGCAAGGCTACCGTGGTTACTCAGGGAGACCTGGATGCTCTGAAGCAGAAGCTACAGGATGCCTTGAGCGCGGATATCCAGAACTGGTTGACGCAGCAGAAGAAGTCGCCACAGGATGTCGTGGGGAAGCCTGATCTCCAGAGCACCTTAACCGATGCCCCCAAAGTTGACCAGGTGGTAGATAATAACTCTTTTACCGCGAATCTGCATGTGACCTTGACGGCACTGCTTATCTCTGGTAGCGATATCCAGAAGGCAAGTGTCGATCCACTGAATGTAGCCTTGCAGCAGGAGCAGAACTTTAAGGACTACATCGTGACTGCCGATGCGGCCCCCTCCATTCAAATTCAAAAACTCTCGACAAGTGGCACAGGAGAGCATCTGACGCTTAACTTTACCGCCCAGGTAAACACCACACCCTCAATCAAACCTGAGAATGTACAGCACCAGGTGCTGGGGAAATCGGCGACCAACGCGCGTACCGAGGTGTTGCATAGCTATCAACCCTACAATGTAAAAGAGGTCCAGATCTCCTCCACACCATCGTTTGTCTTCTGGGTGACGTTCTGGCAACCAAATATTCATGTCCACCTGGTGCCAGCAAATTCCTGATCACATGTTCAAGGCTAATAGCTGCACCATCTCTGCCGGGCCAGTCAACGCTAGCCCGGCATTTTTCGTATGACCCCTTACCTCAAAGGCTCGCGCAGCGAGCTGAGGTGGAAGTGAAGAGATGACTTTTGCGAGTTCCCTGATGGTAAATCTTGGGTGAAAGTAGACAAAGCGAAGCCAGGTTCGCTAGAATGCAATAAAGAGGGTCTGGTAGGTTGGTGGTGTTCGTACAATTTTTGGGAAGGGGACGTTCATGGGGAGATTGCTCGCATTAGACGTAGGCGAGGCCAGAATAGGAGTTGCAGCGTGTGACGCAACTGGTTTTCTGGCTTCACCGTATACCACTATATATGTTACTCGGGATGAGGCGCAGACCTGGGATGCGATTGAGCGATTGATTGCAGAGACCGATGCAGAGGGCCTGGTAGTCGGACTACCGGTAAGCCTGGATGGTCAGATACATGCCCAGGGCGAGCGGATCATGGCCTTTGTAGAGCGTTTAAAAGCCCATATCGCCGTTCCGGTGACCTTCTGGGATGAGCGCCTCTCAACGGTAGAGGCCGAACGCCTACGCACACAGCAGGGGGGAAAAAAGTCGAAGCATACCGGTGGGCGCCAGCGCTCTCAGGGGAAACGTCGACGTCCAGGACATGAGATTGATGCCCTGGCGGCGGCCGTATTTCTCCAGGAGTACCTGGATGCACAAAGGAGTAGCACAAAAGAGGATTACGAATGATGAAACGACCGAAGAAATCACGTGCTGGTCTTATCTCAGTGCTGATGGTTGCGGTGGTGATATTTGTCGTCAGTCTCGTGGCATGGAATACTTTTACCTCTGTTTTTCAACCGGCAGACACCAAGAATAACAAAACGGTGGCCCTGGAAATTCGTCCGGGCGAGAGCACGGCTGAAATCGCCAACGACCTGCAAAACAAGGGCTTGATTCGCAATGCGCTCGTCTTTCGCATCTGGGCGCGTGTGCGCGGCCTGGATAATCAGTTGCAGGCAGGCGTGTATAAAAAGCTGACACCTGATATGACGGTAGACTCGATTATCAACCAACTCTTGCGGGCCCAGCCGGACGCAGTCGCAGTCGTCTTGCCTGAAGGCTGGCGCCTCGAACAGGTCGCCAATGCCTATGCGCAAGCGCAACCCACGCTCTCGAATTTTAAGAAGGACGACTTCCTGAAGTATGCCAGAGATATCAATGCCTTTGATGCCTATGTGCAGGGCAAGTACAAAATGTCCGCGCGGGATAAGTACCCCATCTTAAAATCGATTCCGAACGGGAAAGGGATGGAGGGCTTCCTCTTTCCTGCCAGTTACCAGGTCGACCTCAAATCTGATGCGGGCGACGCTATCGGCTTGATGCTGACAACTATGAACGACGTCATAAAACAGAATAACCTGGAGGCGCTGGCTCAGCAGCATAAGATGAGTCTGTATGATATGGTCAATCTGGCCGCCGTCGTCGAACGCGAGACGGGCCATGCCTCTGATCGCGAGGATGTAGGCAGCGTCTACTGGAACCGCATCTACCGGCCTAATGACGAGACCAATGGGAAGCTACAGGCCGATCCCACGGTTCAGTACGCCCGTGATAGCGATCAAACGCCTGCAAAGTACTGGCTGCCGCTCAATACGGTTGGGGGAGATACAGCCTCTAATAGCCCGTACAATACCTATAATACGGCGGGCCTGCCTCCCACGCCCATTTGTAGCCCTGGCCTGGCCAGTATGAAGGCCGTTGCCAATCCCAAACAGACCGACTACTACTACTTTATCGCGGATAAAGATGGCAAATCGCATTTTGCGAAGACATACGCGGAGTTCCAGCAACTGGAGTCCCAATATGGCGGCTAAGCTGAAGAGGCCATGCTAGCATGGCCTCTCAGTTTCACTGGGAAACTTTGTCCAGATAAGTCGCTGAAAGAGAGGAAGCCCTCACGTGAGGCGCTTCCCAAGGCCGGTAGGGACCAGCTTTAGCGCGTCCGAAGGCGATTAATCGCACTTCGGCGTTAGCCAAAAACGTTTCCAGGCGTCATGTTGGGTGGTAGTTGCCTGTTTCTCAACAAAAATCCGGCTTGCGCCGCACTGCCATAAATGGCGTTCGGACGCGCTAAAGCTGGTCCCTACCGGGTATACAGCGTCTTCCCAGATGAGAAGTCCAAGTTAACTTGGACTCTACAATGCGGCGGATGTGTTTACAATTACAACAATGAGAGAGATATAGTTATTTATGAATATAACAATCTGGCAGACGATTGTTCTGGCGCTATTGCAAGGCGTAACTGAGTTATTTCCGATTAGCAGTCTGGGGCATACAGTTCTTGTGCCGGGCCTGCTGGGCTGGGGCAACATGACGACCGACACGGCCTGTGGGGGCGATAGTTGTTTTGTTCCATTGATTACGGCGCTGCACCTGGGAACAAGTATTGCTCTCTTACTCTATTTCTGGCGCGATTGGTTGCAGGTAGGCAGGACGCTGGTGGTGACAGCCAAAGACTGGAAGAGTGTGCGTAAAGGCACACCGGAGTGGGTAAGCTGGCTGATCATTGTTGGTACCATTCCCGCTGGCCTCCTGGGTCTCCTGCTGGAGCATACGCTCAAGCGTGTTTTCGCCTCACCCCTGCTCGCCGCTGCGTTTCTGGTACTCAATGGCGCGGTTCTGTTCCTGGGCGAGGCCATGCGGCGCAGATCTGCTGCAACGTTTTCCGCCTTGCCGCCACGCGAGCGCGAGAAGCAGTTTCGCCACCTGGACTCGCTCTCCTTCAAAGAGGCCCTGGCGGTTGGAGCTGCGCAGGCCCTGGCCTTGATTCCAGGCTTTTCGCGCTCTGGCATGACGATTGTGGGGGGCCTCTCTGTGCGCCTAACGCATGAGGATGCTGCGCGCTTCTCCTTCTTATTGGGGACACCAGTCATTCTGGCGGCCTCGGTTCTAGAGGTGCCCAAACTGCTGCACCTGCCAGTCTCGACACTGCTGATGGTGCTCTTTGGCGCGGTCCTCTCTGGGATCGCGGCCTTCGTGAGCACCAGGTTCCTGCTCAAATACTTTGAAACTGGTCGTCTTGATCCCTTTGCCTATTACTGCATGGGAGCTGGCCTCATTATGCTGATCCTGTTCTTTACCGTCCTGCCAGGGCGGGCATAAAAAGGATTGTAGTGTGGCACAGTAACCCGCTACTTGCGTACGCAAGTAGCGGGTTACTGTGCCACACTACAAGCGAGTGAGCGCCGCAGGCGCGAGGCGTCAGTTGCCGAGTGGCTGTTCTGAGATCTGGCTATAGCCACGGAGAAATTCTTCAGTGGTCATGGCCTTTTTTCCCTCTAGTTGTAGGCGTTGTACCTGTAAGAGGCCCGAGCCAGTCGCGACCACCAGTACCTTCTGTCCGGCATGCTCGCGAACGAGGGCGGTACCCGGCGCGACCGCTGTAGCGGGCTGGCGATCCAGGGGGCGGGCTGTCAGAATCTTGAGCAGCTTGCCTTTCCACGTGGTGTAGGCGCTGGGCCATGGCTGGTAGGCGCGAACCTGGCGTGAGATGGCGCCCGCCGAGCGTTCCCACTGGATACGGCCGTCCTCTTTCTTCAGCATACGTGTATGCGTCGCGTGCTCCTCATCCTGGGACTCAGGCGTGATTTTTCCCTGAATCCAGAGCGGAAGGGCCTCTAAAAGCGCCTCTGCCCCCAGGTCTGCAAGTCTGGGGGTGAGTGTTCCCGTGGTCTCGTCTTCAGCCAGGGTCAGCGTGCGCCTGAGCAGGACGGGGCCGGTATCGATACCCGCGTCCAGGAGCATAATGGAGACGCCGCTCTCAGCATCGCCCTGGAGAATACATTCAGCGATAGGGTCGGCTCCTCGATACTTGGGGAGGAGCGAGGCATGGACGTTGAGCGTTCCATAACGTGGCTGATCCAGCACATTTTGTGGTAGAATCTGCCCAAAGGCGGCCACAATGTAGAGATCGGCTTTGTAAGCGGCGAGCGCCTCGCTATTTTCGGCCTTCTTAAAAGAGCCTGGCTGCCATACGGGCAGGTCATGCTCTACGGCGGTCTGTTTTACGGGGGAGTAGACGATGCCGCGCCCGCGCCCAGCTGGTTTATCAGGCCGGGTAATAACGGTCACGATCTCGTAACCTTCAGGGAGAAGCACTCCTGGCTTTGAATGCTGGATTAAGGCTTCCAGGGCAGGGACAGCAAATTGTGGTGTTCCCATATAGATGATGCGTAACAAGTCTTACCCCTCTACTACAACTCTTGCTAGATAGCGTTTATCCTTGTATTATGGTATGTATCTTGTTGTGTTTAGCGTTGCTAAGGTCATGTTGTGGCGGTATGTACAGTCCTGTTTTCCTGTGTGCCACTTCTGGCATGCAAGAAAGACTCTCTTATAGTAGCATATTCAGGCTATTTTATCACTCTTATCCGTTGATAGGGTTATGCTATATTTGCATTTGACTCATCATTAGTATTTTGTCGTTTCTAGCGTGGGAGGAAGCGTCACCTATTTTTATGGAGCCGCCCGTGAATAATGAGTATTCGTTGCAACTACCCCCAGGCCAGATTGCGCCATCTGCCACCCCCCATACTCCGCGTGATTTCGCGGCCATGCGGCAGCATCAGCCATCCCAACTGCCCTTTGGCATTAACGCAACCATGCCGTCTCCCACAGACGCACAGCATATCATGCAGCGCGTTGATGAAGTAACGACTCTTCAGCGTATGTTGATGGATCCAAACACGAGTTCTGTGATCGTGACTGGTAATCCTGGAGCAGGGAAGTCTACCCTGGCTGCCCTTCTTTTTCAGCGTCTGCTGCAAGCGCGTAATGCTGGTCAGCCCGCGCCCTCGCGCCTGGTCTGGCTTGAGATTAGCCCCTACACCACGGTCCCAGATATGCTCGCGGCTATATTGAATGGTATCGATGCAGGTGACCCCGGCCTCTTTCTGCTCAAACCAGAGCAACAGATGCAGCGTTTATTGGATGCCTTGCGCGATCCGCGCAAGAATGCCCTCGTTGTGCTCGACCAGTTTGAGGCGCTGCTCTACCCCGACGATATTCAGCCGGGGGTGGCGGCTCGGGGCGCGCTTCCCCTCTTTCTGGCTCTCTTGCAGCAGGACCTGGGCGCTAGTCGCCTGCTGCTGACGAGCTATAGCTCACCTTTTGATGAATATGCCGAGAATACACGCGTACGCTCCTGCCTGATCTCGCGTATCAGCATCCCGGAGGGAATTGCCCTGTTGCAGCAGCGGGGGGTGCGTGGCTCTCCTGAAGAGCTCTCCCTGGTCTGGCAACGGTGTAGTGGTCATGTGTTTGCCCTGGCCCTCTTTGGCGCCTTGCTCAACCTGAGTGGTATATCGCTGAGCTACTTCCTGAACTCAGACGATTATCAGCCTATGTGGGCGGGCGATGTGACCTCGCACCTGTGCGCCGCCGTGTATCACTTTCTCAATCCCATTCAGGCTCAGCTTATGCACGCGCTCTGTCTCTATCACGAGTCTGTACCTCTGCCCGGAATCTTGACGACAATTACGGGCGAGAAGGCTTTTGGTGGACAGACAATGACCGTGTTTGAGCATGAGTTGAATATGCTTGTGCAGTACTCGCTGGTCCAGCGGACATATAACTTAGAACGTTCGGCGGAGCGTATGCCACTCTTTATCCTGCACCCGTTGCTGCGTCACTACGGCGTGGAGCATTATCTCGATACTCCTGAGCAGCGCACGGCTGGCAGTACCAGCGCAACGGGCCTGCGCCTGGCTCCCAATTTTGATGATACCCCTCAGCAGAACGACGCGTTGCAGGCGGCCCTCTCGCATGCGCATATGCAGGCCGCTGCCTACTACCTACATTTAGCCCGTGAGACGGCTCCCCCCCAGGAGCAGCGACAGACGCTTGGCGATGTCGAGCCATTTATCGCAGCCGCACGCCATTACTGCCTGGCCTGGCGCTGGCAGCGTGCGTGCGACCTCATTTTCGCCGAACACCTGCATGAGATGATGGTGCAACTCGGGGCCTGGAATACGTTGATCGGGCTATATACGACCCTGCTGCCCCCTCTGGGCGTCATTGCACGCCAGGATCAGGGCCTGGTCGCTGGCTATAATGGCATGCTGTATGGGCGCCTGGGCGATTATCAACAGAGCATAAGCTTCTTTAGCCAGGCGCTGGAGATCCAGAAACAGATGGGAGACCAGCAGGGAACCATCGCGACCCTGGTAAACCAGGGCGAGATGCTGCGCCTGCATGGCGATTTAGAGCAGTCGTACGCGAGCTTTGAGCAGGCACATGTGCTTAACGAGCAGGTGAAGGATCAGCAATTGCAGTGCGCCATCTACCATAACCTGGGCTTGCTCTATCATTCTGCCAGGGATTTTGAGCTGGCGTGCAACTACTATGTAGATGCCTTGAAGTTGACTGACGAGTCCTCGTCCCTGAATAAAGGGATGATTTTGACGAACTTGGGTATGCTGCTCTATCAGCAGAAGCAGGTGCGCGAAGGGATTGCCATTCTGCTCGCCGCACTAAGTCTGCGTCAGCGCATCCATGATCCAGCGGTAGTCTCTCTAGAGAAGTTTCTCCACGCTATTGAAACAAAGCTGGGTCCTGAGCACTATCAGCACCTCTGCCAGGAGGCGTTGGAACTCCAACAAGAGGTATTCTCACGCTTCGTTCTCCTCAATATCTAAACCTGAGTGGAAGCTGAGAAAATTTGACAAGGGTTCTTTTGCTCGCTAAAGTAGGGGTAGCCTGATTGCCAGTTGCCAGGCTTGTGCTGGTTGCCTGTCAATTACTGCCTAAAAAGTAAGAGAAAGAGAGTTCGTCGCGCTATGTCGTCTACTGCTGAGTCTGATTCGCGTGCCACAACCATGGTGGAGAAAGCGGCTCCCCCTGGAAATGGACAACGTGTACAGGATTGGTTTTTGATCCTGCTGGTATTTGTCTCTGGTGCCGTCTCCCTGGCGGTAGAGCTGTCGGCTTCGCGCTTGCTGGCTCCTTACTTTGGGACGTCGCTGTTTGTCTGGGCAAACGTGATCGGCCTGATTTTGCTGTACCTGACCGTCGGCTACTATGTTGGTGGCCGCATCGCCGACCGTTATCCCCGCTCATCCGTGCTTTACGGTATGACGGCTGCCGCGGCCCTGCTGATTGCTGCGATTCCTGCATGCTCACGCCCAATTTTGCAGTGGGCCTTGACCTCCTTCTCCTCCTATTCTATTGGTGTCTTTTATGGCTCATTGCTCTCGGTCATTCTCCTGTTCGCTCTGCCCACGATTCTGCTAGGGTGTGTCTCGCCCTTTGCCATTCGCCTGCGTATCGAACAGGTTGGCACATCTGGACGTATCGCTGGTGTGCTCTATGCGATTTCGACTGCGGGTAGTATTGTGGGAACGTTCCTGCCCGTCCTGGTCTTGATTCCTACCTATGGCACATATGCGACCTTCCTGATCTTCGCGGGCCTTCTACTGGTCGTCTCACTGATTGGCTTACTTTTTTTCGCGGGCGGGAAGCCGAGCCTTCCCAAAAGTAATAAGCGTTTTTTGTTGCTGCTACTGATTCTCGCCTGGTTACTGACAGGAGTGCTCGGAACGCACGGCTCCATTAAACCCGCCAGTGGTACGGGTGATGGGGGGCGTCTCCTGGAGGAACATGAATCGGCATATAATTATATTCAAGTGGTGCGCGCAGGAGATGAGACCCAGCTAGTGCTCAATGAGGGTTTGGGCATTCACTCCATTTACAATCCGCATGCGGTGCTGACGCAGGGGCCGTGGGACTACTTTATGGCGGCCCCCTACTTCAATAATCCACCCTTTACCCCTGACCAGGTCAAGCGCGTTGGCATTATCGGTCTGGGCGCTGGGACCTCCGCGCGCGAGTTTACTGCCGCCTATGGCCCCATTCCAATTGATGGCGTCGAGATCGACAGCAAAATCGTCGAGATGGGCCGCAAATACTTTCATATGAATGAGCCCAATTTGCACGTTGTGGTTCAGGATGGGCGCTATTTCTTGAGCACCACACAGAATAAATATGATGTAATTGGCATCGATGCCTACCAGCAGCCATATATTCCCTTCCAGCTAGTTACGACGGAATTCTTCCGCGAAGTACGCTCTCATCTCTCCTCGACTGGCGTAGCGGTCATCAATGTGGGACGCACAAGCGAGGATTACCGTATGGTTGATGCCATGGCGCAAAATATGAAGACCGTTTTCCCCAACGTCTACATTGTTGATACCCAGCGTTTCTCTAATAGCTTGATTATCGCGACCAATGCGCCAACGAAGTTCGAGAACTTCCGCAATAACACAAATGAGCTGACCAATCCCCTGCTTCAGCAGGTGGCGAACACGGCTCTGCGTTATGGCAGTATGCGCGAGCAGTTGCAGTCGCATGTCTTCTTCACCGACGATCTCTCGCCCGTTGAGCAAATGACCGACCAGGTTATCTTTGGCGAGGTCAACCGCTTACAGAAGTAGAGCCTTCGCGCCTGCGGCGCTCAGGGATAAAGAGATGTGCCTTGACAACGGCTTTGCCGTTGTCAAGGCACATCTCTTTACTCGAAGGCTCTCGCAGCGAGCCGAGGCGAGAGCCAGAAGACATTGGGAAGGCCGGTATTTGCGCAGCTCTGCGCGCTATTTGTTCCGTGTTGTGATATACTAACCATTGTTTCTCTTTGCTCGCTTCGCTATTCCTTGCCCAGAAAGGATAAAGATATATATGAGTAGTGAACAGCTACCCCAGAATTACTATTTCCATAAGCTGCCCAATGGGATTGAGCTGATTGGGCAGTATATGCCCAGCTTGAGCTCGACCACGCTGGGCTTTCAGTTTGATGCCGCGGTTATCCATGAGCCAGCGGATAAGCCGGGCCTGGCGCATCTCTTTGAGTATATGCTCTTTCAAGGTACGAAGCAGCATGATGCCCGTGCGCTCAATGAAGCATTTGAGTCGCTGGGAGCGCGCAAAGGCGCAAGCACAGGGCTGGAGACCAGCCAGGTGTGGGCGCAGATTGTGCATACCAAGCTCGATGCCACACTAGAGCTCTTGCGTGAGGTCATACTCCAGCCTACCTTCCCGCGTAATGAGCTGGACCAGATGCGCAATATCGTGCTTCAGGAGATTCGCCGTCGCGACGATGAGCCGATGAGCCGCATCTTTGAGTTGGTGCGCTCAAACTTCTATCATGGTTCTCCCCTGGGACGCCCTATGCTTGGTAGCGATGACACGGTGCGGGCCTTACAGCGCCAGGATTTGCTGAACTTTTGGCAGGAGCGCTATCAGCCCAATAACATGCTCTTTGCCATCGCGGGCAAGTTTGATTGGGAGCATGTGGTGGCGAAGATTGAGGAGCTGTTTGGCTCCTGGCAAGGCAACGCGCAGGCCCTGACGTTGCAGAAGCCGCAGCCAAGCAATAGTATTGCGCTGGAGCACCAGGAAGGCAAACAAGAGCATATCGCCATGATGGTCCCCTTCCCCAACTACATGGATGAGGATTATTATGCCGCCCAGGTGCTGAGCGAAGTGCTGGGTGGTGGCATGGCCTCGCGCCTCTTTGTCGAGGTACGTGAGAAGCGTGGCCTGGTATATGGCGTCTCCGCGGGCCTGGCTGGCAATAAGCAGATTGGCGTGCTGCGTGTCTATGCAGGCACCACGCCCGAGCAGGCCAACGAGTGCTTGAAGGTCATTGTCGATGAACTGCGCAAGCTGGAGCAGGATGGGATTACCGCCGATGAGCTGGAGCGCGCCAAGATTCAGCTTAAGAGCGAGCTGGTAATGCGTGGCGAGGGTTCTGGCTCACGTATGGGCGCGATCAGCCGCTCCTGGTGGTATGAGCGCAAGTTTAAGACGATCTCGGAGGTCAAGGAGGCGATTGATGGCGTGACTCAGGAGCAGGTGCTCAAGGTATTGCGCCGCTTCTCGCCGCTAAGTCCACTCACTGTAGCCGCGATTGGTCCCTTGCAGCATGACGAACTGGTTGGCGACACACTTTCCTTCTGAGTAGAAGGAGACGACGCTACTGGCGTACGCGTCTACTTCCGGAAGTAGACGCGTACGCCAGTAGCGGTAGAAACAGGATTTTTTATGAGAATACCGCAACGCTTCTTGCTGCTTGGTTCCAGTGGCTATCTTGGGCGTACGTTGACCACCCTAATGCAGGAGCAGCCAGTAACCCTGTTCCCTACCTATCGCACCACAGCTCTCTTTCCTCAAGCGTTGCGCTATGATTTCTGGCGTGATGACCTGGCAGACTTCGTGCGTGAGCAGAAAATAGACGCGGTGATCATGGCGGCTAGCATGGCATATGAGGCCGTGGACCCTCTTTTCGATGGAAAGCTCTATCGGCGCCGGGTGAACCAGCTGGTTCAGGCCTGTATGCATTGTCGTTTTATCTATATCTCCAGTGATGGTATCTTTGATGGGCGGCAGGGGACGTACACAGAGAGTGATCCTCCCCATCCAATGACTCCTTACGGCCAGAATCTCCACTTTTTTGAAGAGCGTGTGCGCGAGTTTTGTGAGAACTACTGTATCATTCGCCCCAGTTACCTGTACGGTTACTCACTCGGTGAACTGGATCGTCGCTTGCGGCGTGTGCGTGAGGGGCTATTGCAGGGCGAGCATTTTGAGTATTTTGACGATATGCTGAAGAGCCCCCTGGATGTAAACCAGGCCGCCCAGGCCATTGTTCAGCTTGCACTCTCCAATTTTGTGGGTATTGTGCATGTCGCGGGTAAGCCTATGAGTGTCTATCACTTCTATCAGGCCGCGATGCAGGCCTTAGGAGTTCCTGTTGAGCATCTGCATCCCATCTCGATGCCGCCTGAGACCTATCTGCCGCGCGATACCACGCTACGGACGCGCCTGATGAAGGGGTTAACGGGGATAGAGCCGTTAGAGATCGCGGAGGCGTTGGCGCGCTATGCCCCGGTTTCCCTCAAGCCTCTGGAGGAGGCGTAAGCGCTCCATGTTGTAGGGTCCATGCTGGCATGGACTCCCGAGCGAAGCGATCTCCCAGCGTTTGGGTATTGTCCTGCGGACCGGGCGAGTCTATGCCAGCATGGACCCTACCGTTTATGTGCGTACCGTGCTAGCCCGCGTACCAGATACGGTAAATGGTTCCAGCTTTATCATCGCTAACATAGAGGGCGTGATCGGGCCCCACCGCCAGGCCCACAGGGCGACCTGAAGCATCATTTCCTTTGAGGAAGCCTGTGGCAAAATCTTGCGCCTTGTCCGCGACCTGCCCGTGGGCGGTCAGGGGAATAAAGACCACCTTGTAGCCTGTGGGAACGCTACGGTTCCAGGAGCCATGGAAGGCGACGAAGAGGCCCTGGTCCTGCTGGGGAAAGGGTTTCGCTCCCTGCGTGCCCTGGTCCTGCTGTTGAGTGTCATAGAATGCCAGTCCAAGCGGAGCTGAGTGCGCCTGCATCCTGACCAGGGGCTGTGTTACCCCTTTACATGAGTCTGAATTGCCCAGGTCAGGATCAATAATTGTTCCGGCATGGCAAAATGGCCATCCGTAATTTGCTCCATCTACGAGGTGATATACTGTTTCGGGGGGAACGTCGTCCCCAAGCAGGTCGCGCCCGTTATTGGTGACCCAGATCTGCTGGTTCCAGGGATTGATGCTCATACCAACGGCGTTGCGCAGCCCCCTGGCGTAGAGGCGCCCATTGCTCCCGTCCAGGTTGTAGCGCCAGACTGTGGCGCGCTGTGGATTCTGCTCCACGCAATTGTTACAGGTTGAGCCAATAGAGACATAGAGATAGTTGTCGGGTCCAACCAGCACTGTGCGCGTGGAGTGGTTGCCGCCGACTGGCAGATTGGGCACGATCACCTTGCGCTCAGTGACCTTGTAGTCTTTGTCGAGAGTAAAGCGCGTGATACGTGAGCCCTCGCCTACATAGAGCTGTCCAGCGTGGAAATCCAGGCTAGTGGGGTCGTCGAGTCCACTGACGACGACGATGCGCTCGCTGGCCTTTCCGCTGTGATCGCGATCAGGAAGGGCAATGATACTTTTGGCATAGCGCTCCGCGACAAAGAGCGTACCATCGGGGCTAAACGTAATCATACGCGGTCCCGAGAGGCCACTATAAAAGGCACTGGCATGAAAGCCAGGTGGCAGCGTGAGCGGAACTGTCGCGGCATCGCCACCAACATAGTGTGTGCCAGTCAGGAGGGAATCAATCGTGCGCCACTTGCTGGCGAGTATCCCCCCACCGATGAGCAGGAGAATTAATACAACGATGAGTGCGATATGCCAGGGCCTGAGGCCGCTCCGCTTCCCGGCGGCTGGCACCTTGTTTTCACTGGTATCCATGTGTTGCGCCTCTCTCTTTCGCCTTTTGTTATATCTCATTATGTCTCATCATGTTTTTGATTATAGGGAGGCTGTCGTATATCCGCAAGCTGTTCCTCACGTTTATCCCCGAAAGGTCCGGTATGCTGGTAAAGGTCCAATCGTGCAGTATTTGGAGGATAGGAGAGAAAAGCGCGCTCACCTCCATTATTGGTAGCTTGCTTGACACTGGCGTGAAGGCATGTGACAATGAGCATCCAATCCGTGGAGGGATGTCAGGCGAACAGATAAGAGAGAGCCCCAGTTATGCTTTGTGCAGGATGCAAAGGTTGGTATATGCAGAGATGAGAAATAATTATTATGATCCTACCCGCACGCTGATTGTACCCTGTTCTAACTGTGGAGCGCGCCCCCAGGCGCGTGTCTGGTCGAATGCTCCATTAGAGCAGGTACGTATCTATGGCTCTGGTAGCCAGCCCAATATGTGGGGGCCTCGTCCCTTTTCCCTCTGGTGTGTAGCCGCTGTGGATTGGTACAGTTGTTTACTGATCCACGCAATTTTCAAGCAGAGACCGATATCCCGGTGAAAGAAGATATGTACACTCCCGTACCGGGTAGCGATCCAGATTAGCCTGGTCAGAGTAGACTAAAAAGAGAGACCTGCAAAGAGGAGCAGTGATATGGCAGACGAACAGAGTTACGCGAAGCAGACGGATATGTCTAAACGACACGATCAACAATATTACGACCAGGTAATGGCCCGCATCGAACATGAGCGGGTGCGTTTCATCAACCTGGAATTTACAGATGTGGTAGGGATGGCCAAGTGTGTGACTATCCCTGTCGAGCAGTTTAATGACTGCCTCACGCATGGCAAATGGTTTGACGGCTCCTCAATTGAAGGCTTTGCGCGTGTCGCTGAAAGCGATATGTACCTATTTCCGGATCTCTCGACCTTCGCGATCCTTCCTGATAAAGTCCGCCTATCCTATGCGGCGGAGGGCCATCGCAGCGACGATATTGGGAATGCGGACGTGGTTGCACGTGTGATCTGTGATGTACGCACGCCTGATGGCGAGCATTTTGATGGCGACCCGCGTGCGACCTTGATGCAGGCTCTGAACCTGGCGCGCGAGATGGGCTTTCAATATAAAGTCGCCCCTGAACTAGAGTTTTTCTTGCTCAGCCTGGAGGACGAGACACCGAAGCCGCTGCCCCATGACCGGCGTGGCTATTTCGATCTCTCGACCGATCTAGCCGCGACTGTACGGCGACAGATGGTCTACTCCCTGCATAAGATGGATATCAATATTGAGGCCAGCCACCATGAAGTTGCCGATGGTCAGCACGAGCTAGACTTTGAGATCGCCGACGCACTGCGCATCGCCGATGGCTTGATGACGGCGAAATATGTGCTCAAGGCCGTCGCGGCTCAGCATAATCTCTACGCGACCTTCCTTCCCAAGCCCTTCTTTGGTGTGAATGGCTCGGGTTTACATATCCATCAGCAACTGATTAATAGCTCGACGGGTCGCAATGCCTTCCTCAATCCCCAGGCTGATTATGCGCTCTCCGAGGAGGGGCGCTGGTTTATTGCCGGGCAACTGGCGCATGCGCCCGCCATGTGCGCCCTGCTCGCCCCCCTGGTCAATTCTTATAAGCGCCTGGTCGGTGGCTATGAGGCTCCGGTGGTTATCAACTGGGGGCGCATCAATCGCCAGGCCTTGATCCGTGTACCACGCCTGGGAAGCGATCCTGAGAGCACGATGCGTGTTGAGCTGCGCTGTACAGATCCAAGCTGCAACCCCTATCTTGCGCTGGCTGCCATGTTGCGTGCTGGCCTGGACGGTATTCAACGTAAGCTTACATTGCCAGCCGCTATGGACGAGAACCTCTTCCTGCATGACGAGGGCGACCGCTTGCGCCCACGCGCGCCGATGCTGCCCGCGACCCTGGGCGAGGCTCTGGAGGCCCTGCGCGAGGACCCACTGATCCGCGAGACCCTGGGTGACGCCATCTATGAAGGCTTCCTGGATGCCAAGGGCATCGAGTGGACCGAGTATCGTGAGCAGGTCCACCCCTGGGAGATCCAGAGGTACCTCTCTGTGTTTTAAGAAAAATAAAGAGAAGCACTGCCATTGCGCATCGCGCATGGCAGTGCTTCTCTTTATTTTGACTCCTTACGCTTCCTGGGAGTGAGGCGGACGAATCAGCCAGTAGCGCCCATTCTCGCGCATCATTAGCTTCTGGTTGATCAGCTCGCGTCGAATGAGTGGTACATCGGTATAGATGGGCTTGAGAATGGCATTGACCTCGACTTCTTCATAGATGCGCCCCCACTCAAAGGCGCGAGCGATCTTCTCCATGACATAACGCCTGCCCTGAGTGCCGCGTGGAATACTGAGCAAGCGTTCGCCCTCGAAGAAGGAGGACTCCACCATCTGGCGATCATCTTCCTGTGTAGGATTCACCAGGGCATTTGTGTGCTGAAGTTCCGCGCCAATGCTCCGCAGGTGCTCTAGAGTGAGAAGTGAGCTGGCTTGTTTAAAGCCCTCGGCCTCAAGCTCATAGTGATGGTAGTTATTCTCCTTGCGCACCTTGATCAAGCCCGCGCCGCGCAGGAGGGCCATATGATGTGAGATGGTAGGCGTCGAGACGTCTAGTTGCTCCGCCAGTTCCTGCCCATACATTGAGCGCTGGGCTAAGACCGCTAGGATGCGCACGCGCATAGGGTCTGCGATGGCACGCCCCAGGCGAATAAGCGGCTCGGCCTTCTCCAGGCCATAACGCATCCGTGCCATACCATAGTTTGTATCGGCTTGGCGCGCATTCTGGCGCTGTTCACGCTGTTGCTGAGCGATTTCTTCTTCTCGCATTGCCCTTCTCCTTCGTGCGCTGAATATATGACCAAGTAGGCGAATTACTAGTTGTATAAGTGCCTAATTAGATGATAATTAAATTACCCACTTTTGTCAAGTGGGTTGTATTTTACTCGATTGATGCCTGATAGGCTTGCTCGTGCTGTTCAAGCATGGAGGTGAAAGAGAAATGGCGTTCGACATGTTGACGGCAGGTAGACCGTTGTATGGAGTCCAGTTCTGCCACCTGGTGCGCGGCCTGGAGTGTATCACCGGGCCTGATTAAGTACCCGGTCTCGCCATGCTTGATTACTTCTGCCGCAGCCCCGCGCTCGAAGGCCAGCACGGGTGTCCCACACGCCATAGCCTCAATCATGGTCAGGCCGAACGGCTCGTCCCAGGTGCTGGTAAAGAGCAGGCCACGCACCTGCCCCATGAGTTGCCAGAGCTCATGTTGCTCAAGCGATCCCAGATAACGTGCTCTCTCTCCCATTTCCTGTAGTCGTGGTGAAATGCGTTGCTCATAATAAACCTGGTCATAGATGCCGCCTGCTAGGAGTAGAGGGACATTCGCGCGTTCAGCGATCTCCAGGGCCGCCTCAACCCCTTTCTCGGGAGTGATGCGCCCGGCGAAGAGCAGCGGCGCGTCCGGCTCGATATGCGGTGCGAAATGAATAACGTCGGTATCGAGGCCATTGTAGATAATATGATCAAAGGGGGTGTAGGGTTTGTAAGTGCGCGCGCAGGCTTGTGAGACCGTGATTAGCTTCAGGGGATGGCCTTGCTGGTGGAACAGGCGAAGCGCCTCGTTGATCTCGGGTGTGACGGCGGGCAGGTGAATGGTGTGTATCACGGGAGTCGCCGTCAGGAGAGCGCTCAGCGAAAAGGCTGGCCAGTCGAAGGCATGGGCATGAACGAGATCGAACTCATGTTGACGCTGGCGCAGTTCAAGGAAGAGATCAAGAAAGATATTGGCTTGTGCGAAGAAGCCGGGGTCTGCCGGGCGCTCCTGAGAGGGGGCAGAGAAGCGTGCCGGAACAACGCTTTCAGGGACAACAAGCTCTTCAATCTTAATTCCCGGCACCGCTGATCCCTGGCGCGCAAACAGCGTTACCTCGTGTCCACGCTGTTGTAGTCCCTGGGCGAGTTGTGCCACCATGGCCTGTGAGCCGCCCAGGAAGGGTTGTGCGATGGGGGTGACGATAGGAGCAATAAGCGCTATTCTCATGCCTCTGGCCCTCGATAGGAGGCGTAGTTGTTCTCGGTTTCGTGAAGCGTGATCTCGTAGAGTCGTCCCTCGAAGGCTGGCGTCAGGCGTTCCCAGAATTTGATAACCAGCATCTCGGCGGTAGGGATAACCCCCTCCAGCCAGGCGACATCGTGATTGAGATGCTTATGATCCACCCCATCCACGACGCGCTCATTGATGATACGCTTCATATCCGTCAAATTGAGAACCATCCCGGTCGTGGGTTCTGGCTCGCCGCGAACCGTCACTTCCAGGATATAGTTATGACCATGTCCATGGGGATTGGCGCATTTATCGTAAACGTTATAGTTTTCATCCTCTGAGAGATATTCGCTCCACAGGCGGTGTGCGGCACTAAAGGTCACCCGCCTTGTGAGATATACCATATCTTTCTCCTTGCTTGGATTCTAGGCATTGGTAAAGAGTTCGATATTGCTCCCGTTGAACTTACTCCCGCTTTCGTCATCCGCCAGGAAGAGGAGGATTTTGGCGAGTTCTTCGGGGGTCATGCCTGCCTTCAGGTGAGGCGCGGCCTGGCGCAACATATCGGTATCGATGGCGCCCGGGCTGACGGCACAGACGCGAATATTGTATGGTTTTCCCTCTACCGCGAGGATTTCTGTCAAGCTGGCTACACCTGATTTAGAGACGTTATATGCGCTCAAGCCGGGGAACTTCTCTACCCCTTTCACGCCAGAGAGGGAGGAGATGTTGATAATGACTCCCTGTTTCTGACTAGCCATCAGGCGAAAGGCTTCATGGCAACAGAGGAAGGTGCCGCGCAGGTTGACGCCCAGCACGCGATCCCAGGTCGCGCTATCCATCTGGAGAAATGGGCGCACCAGGACCACGCCAGCGCAGTTGACCAGGATATCGACGCGCCCGAAACGCTCGCTTACCGTTGTGAAGAGTGCATGGACATCTTCATCCTGTGAGACATCGCCTGCCACAGCCAGCGCTTCGCCTCCCTGCTCCTGGATCTCGCGCCCGCAGGACTCAATTGTTTCGCGTGTACGGCCAAAGAGCGCGACTTTCGCGCCCTCGCGTGCAAACAACTGCGCGGTGGCGCGTCCCACGCCTCGCCCCGCACCCGTTATAATAGCAACTTTATCTTTCATGCTCATGCCTGCATTATAACATCCAGGGAGTTGTGCCTGTCAGCCAGGCAAGCCTTTGGGTAGAATGTGTGCTGGGAAACGGGCAAAAACCGTTTCCCAGCACACATTGGTACTATCTCTGTATCTGCTCCTTTTGCCGGGACGTGTTTAACATTGAAAAATGTAGATTTTTGATGTAGTATGGGTCAGAGGCTGAGATATATGTTGCGTCGATGTTATGCTGAGTAATAGTGACGAGGTTGATGCAGGTTGGGGATGGCTTGTTCTACTCTACCGTGTACATGGATACCAGTTGTATGCCTGGGCTACTTGTTGGAACATGTGGGGCTTGCTATAATTGCTCGGGATTGAGCGTTCTCTGCTGTGACCAGGAGAGGGATATCTCTCGTACCGCATCGTATAATTGCCATTGTATGAGTACCTGGTACGACTTTCAGAATTATGATCTTATTCCGAAACCCAACGTCACTGGCGTGCCTAGCGCTTCCCCCATTCGGGGACAGGCGCGCTCAGGGTGTTCGGATCAGAAGTATCATGACATCGACGTTGTAACGTTTTCGCGACGACCTGACGCATGGGGGATTATGAGCATAGGCACGGTACTGTCGGGTTCATTAAAAGACTTTGGGCTGGTGGAAGTTTTACAGGTTGTGGAACTGGGTGGCATGACTGGTGCAATTCATTTAAAGCAGAGCCAGGGCCGGATGGGCATTCTCTATTTCAACGAGGGCAAGCTCGCCAATTGCAGTGAGTTTGATCCCAGTGCACTCACACTTGGCGATGTGTTGCAGCAGTTAGGTATGACCACCTATCACCAGATTGAGCAGGCCTTCGCGCAGCAATTACAGGACCCCATTGGCAAACGCATTGGTGAGCGCTTGATGATGATGGGTGCTATTACCGAGAAGCAATTGAATGAAGCATTGCGCATGAAGACCCTTTGGACCGCGCGCGAATTGAGCCTCTGGACCGATGGTACCTATGAGTTTATTGCCAGTCAGAACGTGCAAAAGCTTTTGCCGCATGGCGAATCTTCGCTGGATATTGATGTGATGCGCGTCACCATGGATATGGTGCGTTATAGCGATGAGTGGCAGGAACTGCGTAACTTTCTCCCCATGGGCATACGGACTATGCTACAACTCTCCCCCGCAATTCCCTATACCATTCGCTTCGATCTGCGCAGCCTGGAACTCTTCACGCATGTAAATCTCTATCGTCGCATACGCCGCATCGCAACCGCTATTCGCCGACCCGAGATGGAGGTCGCGCGTGAGCTGGGACAGCTCGTGCAGCAGAAGTTTCTGCAACCTGTCTACCAGGATACAACTCCCCGCGCCAATGGCAGCAAGATGCGCCTCCCCGATCCCGCCGAAAAGCTGCGCCTGGAAAACTTTGCGTTGCTTGACCTGCTTAGCCGTATGGAGCAAGAGTGGGATAAGCGCAAGACTCCGATGGAACAGCTCGCAGCCCTGGTTGATTTCGTCAACTGGACCATGGATGCCCTGGCCGAGACCTGCCGCGCCAATGGCATCACCCTGGATAGCAATGCGCTCCTGCAACTCATGCATAATGAGCAGGTAGATCGCCTGGGCAACTACGCATTTCGCGTGGAGCAGAATCACATCGATGTCGAGGACTTCACACGCCTCTGCTATGACGTGATGAGTGGAAAGATGCAGCAGGCTGAGCATTTCTATAACCAGGCCTCCATGCTGCTACACCACTTGCTCTGTAGCCTCTTCGAGATGATCAATGCGCGTGTGGCCAATCCCCGGGAGCGCATGGAGAATCAGGAGGTATGGGAGGCCATGTTCGAGCAATTCTCGCTAGTAAGCAGCTCTTAGCCCTCAAGACTTCTCGCCACTGCGTGGCTCGCCTGGGTAAAGAGGGTCTGGTGGCAACGCGGCAGAGCCGCGTTGCCACCAGACCCTCTTTACCCTATTAAAGTATCGCATGTGCTAAGATGACATCACTTCGCGGGAGGATAGGAGACGAAGACGCTCTTGGTCTCGCTAAACTCCTCTACGGCATAAGAACCCAGCTCACGGTGGCCATTACCACTACTCTTCATGCCGCCGAAGGGCAGGTGAATTTCGGAGCCGGTGGTGCCGGCGTTGATGTAGACCAGCCCGGCTTCGATATCACGGATAGCACGGAAGGTCAGGCGCGAGTTCTCGGTAAAGATGGCGGTTGAAAGGCCGTACTCTGTGCCGTTAGCCACGGCAATGGCCTCTTCGTAGCCTGCGACGGGCATGACCGCGACGAAGGGACCAAAGACCTCTTCGCGTGCGATGCGCATCTCTGGACTTACCTCGTTGAAGATTGTGGGCTTGTAGAAGGCCCCTTCCTGATAGGAGTCCTCGGTCAGTGGCGTGCCGCCATAGACGAGCTTCGCGCCCTCCTGCTGACCAATTTCCGTGTAGGCATGGACCGCGGGCACGCGCCCGGTGTTGACCAGGGGACCCATCTCGACCTGGCTATCCAGGCCATCACCAATGCGCAGGCGTTCCGCCGCCGCGGTGAGGCGCTCGGTGAAGGCTTGTTGGACTGAGCGCTGGACAATGACGCGGCTGGTGGCTGTGCAGCGTTGTCCTGTGGAGCCAAAGGCACCCATAGCCACGCTAGTGGCGGCCAGGTCCAGGTCGGCATCCTCAAGTACGATGACCGCGTTTTTGCCTCCCAGTTCAAGTGCGCAGCGGCGTAGATCGCGTCCACAAATCTCTGAGACCTGTCGACCAACCTCAGTTGAGCCGGTGAGGGAGATCATGTTGACGCGTTTATGGCTGGCCAGGGCATTGCCCAGTGTGCCACCGCCGCCAGTGACAACGTTTAGCACGCCATCGGGCAGGCCTGCCTGCTGCAGCAGTTCGGCCAGTTTGAGGGTTAGCGCGGGCGTATCGCTGGCGGGCTTTAGAACCACCGCGTTGCCTGCCAGGAGAGCCGGAAGTGTCTTCCAGACCGGAATGGCCAGGGGGAAGTTCCACGGCGTAATGATGCCGACAATACCTAACGGATGGCGTACCGTCATGCAGAATTTATTAGGGAGACCCGATGGAATGGTCTCGCCCTCGGGCGGCGCCCCTCGCCGGCGATAAATTTGGCAACGTCTATGGAGACCTGGACCTCGCCCAGCGTCTCTTTGAGAATCTTGCCCATCTCGCGTGTCATGAGGGTCGCGAGCGCATCGCGCTGCTGCTCAAAGAGGCGGGCCAGGCGGAAGAGGACCTCGCCGCGCTCGGGTGCGGGCGTAGCGGCCCAGCCCTTCTGGGCCTGGGTTGCGGCCTCAATGGCGTCTTCCAGATCTTCAACGGTTGATTTTTGATAGCTGCCAATGATATCGCTGGTGCGAGCGGGATTAGTGCTGATAAAGGTCTCACCACCGCGTGAAGCGCGCCATTGACCCGCGATAAAGTTCTTGTAGTCTTGTCCTGACGTGGTGGAAATAGAGGATGAGAGTGACATTGAGAAAAGCTCCTCGACGAATTTCCCGATCTTCTTTGATTGGGACTAGCTTCGCGGCCCCCTTTTATGGGTGGACTAGACGAATGCATCCGCTTATGAGAGTGTAGGTGGTTCAGTGGCATTACTTGCCTGCCGACATTATATCAGCCTACACGGTAGCACGTCGAGGAAGTTAAGAAGTCATGTGCAGTTGTGAGTTGCGTGCATGCACGCAACTCACAACTGCACATGACTTCCTTTTAATGTTGAGCGATGAGGGGCCGTATGGCGAGGAGCTTCTCATCCAGTTGTTTGACGTCGGGGAGGCCTTTCCAGGGGGTTAGGGCGTGATTGAGATCGTTCAGGCGTTGCAGGACGCGGGCGGATTTCACCTGTTTGAGCGTCTCAAGGGCCAGGTCTATGTGGTGGAGTGTGCCCTCGATCTCGCCTAGCTGTAGGTAGGCGGAGGCAATATCGGTGAGGACGATAGTTCGATGACGTGTGCGCACGCCGTCCATATGCTGAAGAGCCGCTTGTAGGGCCGGAAGAGCCGCTTTCGGGCGCTGGAGCTTCAGGTTGCATACTCCCTGGTAGCCGAGGAGTACGGTATAGGAGAAGCGCGTGTGTGCGTTTTCGCCGCTGCGTCGGGATTCATGTTGCTCCAGGAAGTATTCCGCCTTTTGCAGGGCTTGCAGGCTGTCCTGGGCCTGACGGAGATTGGCGTATGCCTCTGCCTCGATGGAGGCCAGCCAGGCTTGCGTGATGGAGGGGACATTGCGCCTGGCGATGACATTTGCTTGTTGCAGCCAGGGGATGGCTTTTTCTGGCTTCTCCTCATAGATCGGGATAAAACTCCGGCGCCCCAGGAGGGTCACTTGCATCAGGGGATTTTGCGTGACGCGCGCTGCCTCCAGCCCTACTGCATAGTAGCGGTCGGCCTGCTCGCTCTCCTTCATGTCGAAGAGAAGCTCGCCCGCGATCTGCGTAAGTTCAGCTGCTACACTAGCGATGCGTATGCGTTGCTCAGTCACAAGAGTTGTTGAGAGGAGCTGCGTGACGATTTCCAGGCGTTGGAGCACATATTGCAAGAGGCTTTGGGAAAAGGTGCCAAGCATCGTAGGGAGGACGCGCCAGCTATCGCGCACAATGGCTTCCAGGTGCAGGAGTGTTTCATTATCCATGTTGGATGGTTGGGCGAGGACTCGCGAGAGTCGCTCCCAGAGCGGTGGATAGAGTAATGGTGAGGAAGAGGCCGCTAGCGAGGTGCCGGTGATTCCCAGGGCCTGGAGAAAGTCGCGCCGGGATTGCTCCATATCGGTGCTCTCTAACTCCTGGATGGCCAGGGCCTGACCACGAATGAGCATCCGTGAGCGCATTTGTGAAGGCACAGGCTCTAAAGCTTCGTCTTCGCCATGTCTCCCTTTGTGTTGCTCGCGCTTATCGCTGACCAGTCCCAGAGCATCCGAGGTCATGTGAAAATATGCGCAGAGGCGGCGACGTGAATCCGCGTTGATGGGTTTATTTTGCTCGGCGCGCATAATGGTCTGGGGGGCGACACCTGTCTCCAGGGCCAGGCGTTTTTGCGTAAGGTTGAAGCTTTGGCGGGCGGCACGTAATGGATGGATAGCGTGATCACTCATATTTCCTCTTCCCTTTCCACATGTCCTACAGTATAGGCTGGTGACACAGTGCAAACATCTATATTGTATTTTGTTTTACAATGTGTCCTTATTTGTTAATATATAACATAAAAATGTATAAAAGCTAGTAAATAGGATAAAAGTATATAAAATAAGTGATATGCAAGAAGGAGTGCTGATTGGCAGCAAATGGCTGCCAATCAGCACTCCTTCTTGCATATCACTTATTTGTTAAGCATTTTCGATGGTCGGCCCGCTCGCGGGATTCTCGCTGGTGGGTTGTGCCTGTGGCTGCTCAGCGCTGGTGGCTGGCTGCTCTTCCGCGTAGTCGCCCTCCTGAGCAGGGCGCTTGAAGATGTAGTAGGCCGAGTTAGAGGTCAGAGGCTGGAGGCTGACCAACTCCCAGTTCTCCTTGCCCAGCTCGTTCATGTAGCGGCGGGCAAAGGCGCTCCGTCGCTCTTGATCGCCAATGAGGGTCTCCTGACCCTCGCATGAGATACGCCCGCGATAATCAATATACACGACCTTATACGCCCACTGGCTCATGATCCGCTCCTTTCGTTTATAAGCCCCGATACTTCTGATCCGAACACCATGAGCGCGCCTGTCCCCGAATGGGGGAAGCGCTAGACACGCCAGTGGTGCTGTGCCCCCGAATGGGGGTTGGGTTTCGGAATAAGATCTAATGGTCCCCACCAGGCCACACCAGCCATGCGCTACATCAGTAGGCATGTCAAGGTTTGACGACGCGCAACGCCGGGTTCCACAAACAGCGTTGCTCACCGTTGGTGTGGTTACTGGTGGGCTTCCCTCGCACAGTGGTAAGTATACTCTGCACATAGGTCGCTTCACACCGCTAATTTAGCGGGTTTTTCTGCCCGTGCAAACGAACAGGAGAGGAGCCTGTAGAAATAGACAGGGGATGGTGACCGCTGCTAACCCCCATTCGGGGGCAAGCGCACGCGTCTATATATACTATTACGAGGTATTCCGCGCCATTATATGTAAATGCGTACTTTTGCGTACTTTAGTAGCGTCACGCTATTGGGCGAAGAGGTTTTGTTGTATCGGCAGCTCGAAGGTGAAGGTCGTGCCGTTTTGACCGCCTGGGGTCGCTTCTTCTAGCCAGAGCTTCCCATCATGAGCCTCGATGATGGACTTGGTGATGTAGAGACCGAGCCCTGACCCCTGGCGAATTTCGCGTGTTGCTTCCAGTCGCCCAAAGGGGCGGAAGAGGTGCTGCATATCCTCTGTGCGGATACTGACGCCCTGGTTATGGACGCTGACCTTGACCTTTTCCGGTTGGTCGAAGGCAGGCTCTAAGAGTTGGATGCGCAGAGTGATGGTGCTCCGCTCATCGGAGTACTTAATCGCGTTGTCTAGCAGGTTGCCTATGGCCTGTTGGAGCCGCCCCCCATCCCAGCAGCCGTTTATCGCTTGAACAGGTGCGTCCACGACAAAAGAATGATAGGGCGCTACAGGGCGCAGCTGTTCAACAACCTCGCGGCCAAGCTCGACAACATCACAGGGTTTGCAAATAAGCGTAAACTGGTCAGAAGCCAATCTTGAGGCATCTAGCAGGTCGTTCACCAGGCGTGCCAGCTTCTGAGCCTGGCTGATAATAATACTGGTATTGCGCGAAAGGGATTTTTTGACAGGCTCCGCGACATTGTTTTTGGGAGCGAAGAGACCTCGGTTTAACATCTGCGCATAGTTGATGATGGGCGCAAGGGGGCTACGCAGTTCATGCGCGATCATGGCCGTGAACTGCTCCTTGCGCGTAATTTGCTCCTTGAGCAGGAGGTTTTCCGCTGTGAGCTGATCTATCTGTTGTTGTAACTCTTCAATGAGCCTATCTTGTGATTTCTCGTGTTGCACCTGCATACCCCGGGTCTCCTCGGATTCTGGCTTTTCTATCTCCTGGTATAGATTGTGTAATTTTAGTATACACCGAATAACGCCCGCACACGCGTTAATAAGACAAGCTCCTAGGAGTATTGGGTAGTATTGAGCGTGAGGGCTATACCTCCTTGCCGAGTGGAGGCAGGAGATTGAGATCCGCCAGTTCTTCGCGTGCCATCTCGCTAAATTTCGTGATATCAAGCGTTCGGTCAGCATGGGAAATTAAGTGGCGGATGCGCTCAGCGATGCTGCCACGCATGTAGTGATCACTACTCAAGAGTAGTTCACCTACCGCGATTTCGATCTGCTGGCGCTGTAATGCAGCTAACATTGACTCTTCCATGCCCTTCCCTCTTTCTAACAGTTGTTCTGTGATATTTCTTTTTCATATGCCACTTATGCCTATTTTACTACAAAATAGATATCTAAACCAATAAAAGCACAACAGCAATCAAACAATATTATATCTCTCCTATCGAGAAGCATTAAACGAGAGCACAAAAGAGTAAGAGAGCCCCTGGTAGTCACTACTATCAGGGGCTCTCTTCATTCTGTAAAGGCGAGCCGATCAGGTCCGTTCCACTTCGCTACACGGAGCTGGCTCGGGTCGCCTAATTTTCTCCTTTTTTAACGGAAGCAGCCACCTAAGCGACCGTAGTCGCCTCCGTAGAAGCCACAACCGTAGCCGCCTCGCTAGCGGTAATAATACGGGTGATAATATGGGTAGTAGTACGGGCGATAGTACGGGTAGTAGTACGGGCGATAGTACGGGTAGTAGTACGGGCGATAGTACGGGTAGTAGTACGGGCGATAGTACGGGTAGTAGTACGGGTATTGGGTAGCTGTTGCTGTCTTGCTTGGCATCGTCGTTGTAGTACTGGCGGCTGATGCTGATTGTGTTGAACCTATGAGTAGCAGCAGTGCAAACAGCCCACTGAACACGGTCAGCATAACTATCTTTGTAGAGAATTTCACTGAGTCCTCCTTTCTGTACAAAAGCATTAAATTCAAATTTAATGCTTTTGTACTAAGAAAAAACCACTGTTGAGATTCATATGCGCAAGCACTACAAAAACCTTTTACTTCGTATGTTTCTATTCATAGCACCAAGAACAAACTCAAGATACATAAATGTAAATGCAACAAACCCTATGTTGACCCATAAAGAATTATGTAAGAGAAAAAGACAAGAAAAATGGACATTTATCAACAGAAAAATATGCTGAAGCCGTTTGTAGACTGGAAAAGCATTTTCCCATAATACTACAAAATAGATGTTTGCCAAGCGGCTTATCCTACAGATCTTAATATTGGTAAAAGCTCTCAATCCCTCGCTGGCAGGGGGAGTGTATAAAAAAAGCACCTTGCGGTGCTTTGGGCCTGGAACTCAAGATGGAACGCGGAGAAAGGTCCGCGCCTGGCAGCATTAGGATGCTGCTGGAGTCGCGGCCTTGCTCTCGGTTGAGGGCGTTGATGTCGGGCTTTCGCTCTTACTCTCCACTTTACTGTCGCTTGTCGCGCTCTCGTTCTTGGCGCTCTCGCTACCCGTGGAGGCAGAGGCGGTGCCGTTGCCACCTTTATGGTCTGTTGAATAGAAACCAGAACCCTTGAAGATTACGCCCGACGCGTATAGCACGCGGCGAATGGCGCCACCACACTCAGGGCAGATTGTTAAAGGCTCATCAGTCATTTTTTGCCAGGTTTCAAAGCGATGATTACAGGCTCGGCAGAGATACTCGTACGTTGGCATATATCAATCACCTCTCACATATTTCGATTATTCCAAAGGCGCCTTTGCGCCCCACATCACATACCATTGTTCAGCATAGTAGCGCGAAATTGTGCAGCTGTCAATCGCAGATGATGATTGCTAGCACTCGTTATGCATAACACTCTGGAGCGCCATTTTATTTCTGTTATGTATTATGTCCTATCGGCAGGGGTGCGCATGTTTAGAGAATCAGCCAGGCTGACCAGCCCTTGTCTCCCATTGTCACTAGTCTGAATTGCCTAGTTGCTCAGAGGCGAGGCCTGTGATCGCTCCCATATTGCGTCCGATGAACTCTTTGACCTTTTCGGCGGAATCCCTGGTCATGCCATCGATGGCTGTCAGCTCGTCAAGGCTGGCTGTGCTGATGGCACGTACGGAGCCAAAGTGCTTCATGAGCGCCTGCTTGCGCTTGGGACCAATGCCGGGAATCTCGTCGAGCAGTGACTTAAAGGTGCGATTTGTGCGTAGCTTGCGGTGATAGGTGATACCGAAGCGGTGGGCTTCGTCGCGAATACGCTGTACGAGGTAGAGGCCCTGCGAGTTGCGCGGCAGGAGTATGGGTTCCAACGTCCCCGGAATATGTAGCTCTTCCTGCGTTGTGGAGCGGGTATGCGAGCCTTCCTCCTTGGCAACACCAACGATGGGAATATCCAGCTCTAGCTCCTGTAATACCTGGAGTGCGGCGTTGAGTTGGGGTTTGCCACCATCGATCAGGATCAGGTCAGGCATGGCCCAGTTATGTTGGAGGGCGTTTTGCTCACTCTCGCCCCCGGTCTCTTCCTCGCCGTTCGCCCGCTGGCTAACCCTATCCACGGCGGCCGCACTCTCACGCTCAAGCGTGGCCTCCTGGAGTGCTGCCGCCTTGCGGAAGCGCCTGCGCAGCACTTCTTGATGACTGGCTACGTCGTTGGCTCCTTCGACGGTCTTGATCTTGAAGCGACGGTATTCGCTGTTTTTTGGCTTGCCACCCTCGAAGACCGCCATCGCGCCGACTGAGTTAGAACCCTGGGTGTTGGAGATGTCGTAGCATTCGATACGCTGTGGGGCTGAGACGAGGTTGAGGGCCTCCTGCAACTCCTCCAAGGCCATCTGTGTCTTCTGGCTATCGGTGAGCCACTTGATGCGCTGCTGCTCCAGAACCTCCTTGGCGTTATTATGTACCATTTCGACCAGGCGCAACTTCTCGCCGCGTTTGGGTTCGTTGATGGTGACACTGGCGCTGCGTCCCGCGGCACTGGTTCCGCGTCGCTTCTCTTTGAGCCAGCTCTGCAGAACCTCGCGGTCATCAGGCTCGGCCTCGACGAGAATTTCGGCGGGGATATGGGGTGAGCTTTCATAGAATTGCTGGAGAAAGGAACTCATGATCTCACCAGGCGCGCTATCACGCGTTCCCTGGAGAATGAAGTATTCGCGTCCAATCAGCTTGCCGTTGCGGAAGAAGAAGACCTGGGCGCAGGTCTCGTCGTCACCGCTGGCAAGCGCGACAACATCCTGATCATCCTGTCCCTCGGTGTTGATAATCCGTTGTTTCTCCAGCACGCGCTCAACGGCTTTGATGCGGTCACGAATGCGCGCGGCCTCCTCAAAATTGAGGTTCTCCGCCGCCTCTTCCATGCGGCGCTGGAGGTCTTTGAGCACCTCGTCGTGTTTTCCTTCCAGGAAGAGGATGACCTGCTGGATAATCTTATCGTACTCCTCGCGGCTGGCGTAGCCAACGCAGGGGGCGATACAGCGATGAATATAGTACTGGGTGCAGGGACGGTTCAACAATTTTTGCTTCCAGCCAGCGGGTGGCTCGCCAGTACGTGGAGGCGCCCAGACGCTGGCGTCATAGCGACAGGTGCGGAAGGCGAATAATTTATTGAGCAGGTCCAGGGTCGCATCGACGGCCCCCGAGTTTGTATAGGGGCCAAAGTAGCGGTTGCCATCGCGTTGAAAGCTACGCACGCGGTATACGCGGGGAAAGTCCTCGTTGAGCGATACTTTGATGTAGGGGTAGCTCTTGTCGTCGCGCAGAAGCACATTATATTTGGGGCGATACTGTTTGATGTAGTTACTCTCCAGGACAAGCGCCTCGACCTCGTTGCGAACGACCAGGAACTCAATATCCTCGATCTTAGCGACCATGCTGCGGTTCTTGGGACTGTGGTCGGTCGATTCTTGAAAATATGAGCGTACGCGGTTATAGAGCGAGATGGCTTTGCCCACGTAGATAATCGTTCCCTCGCCATCCTTCATCAAGTAGATGCCCGGTTTGTGTGGTAGTGAGTTGAGTACCGACTGAATCTTTTCGTTCATATTTATTATCTCTTGCTCTCGACCAGCGCTACTGGCTACCCTGAAGGGCACAGGGTACGCGCATATTTTCAGAAGTGTGTGGATAGATACTTTGTTCGTGCCCTCAATTATACCCCTTTGCGCCAGTGCTGTCGACGCTCTGACAATTTGCGACAGGTTTGCGACAATTATGTGATGTCTCCGCGACATTGTTGAGATATGATTACCTACGTCCTACTAGTGAAGCTGAATACTCCTCCCGTTTGACGCGACTTTTAGCGGCGTGCAGATGGGCAATGGTAGCGAAAGGAATCTTCTATCTATGTCGCAAGTTGACATTGCGGGCCTCGCTCGCCAGGTCTCCGCTCACGCTGCTTCTGAGCGTGCTGGCGAGACTGTGTTACGCACACATAACCTGACCAAGCAGTATAAGCAGCGCGTGGTCGTGGATAACCTCAACCTGGATATTCGCCGGGGCGAGATTTATGGTTTCCTTGGCCCCAACGGTGCGGGCAAGACCACAACTATCCGTATGATTCTGGGCCTGATCAGGCCGACCTCTGGGAGCGTCGAGGTCATGGGACAGGATACACTGGCACATCGCAGCGAGGTGTTGCCCCGTGTTGGTGCCCTGATTGAGACGCCTGCGCTTTACCGCTATATGTCTGGGCGAGATAACCTGCTGGCCTTGAGTAAAGTCCTGGGTGGCGTGCCCGCAAAGCGTATTGACGAGGTTCTGGAGATTGTTGGCCTGACAGGTCGCCAGAAGGACAAGGTCCGCACCTATTCCCTGGGTATGCGCCAGCGTTTGGGGATCGCGGTCGCGCTCCTGCAAGATCCTGAACTGTTGTTGCTGGATGAACCCGCTAATGGCCTGGACCCGGCGGGTATTGTAGAGATGCGTGACTTCCTGCACCGCCTGACGTCTGAGGGCAAGACCATTCTCATGTCGAGCCACTTGCTAACCGAGGTGCAGCAGATCTGTGACCGCGTGGCAATCATTAACTTTGGCAAGCTCATTACCGAGACGACGGTGAAGGATTTGACGACAGGCAAGGGCGAGTTTACGGTGAAACTGGAACAGGCGGCGCAGGCCCTGGCTCTACTGAAAGAGCAGCCATGGGGCGCCAATGCGCGCCTGGATGCGCAGGGCGATATCGTAACCCTGGCGCCCAATAACCGAGGGCGTGACCTCAATGCCTTCCTGACCCAGGCTGGCTTTATGCCTGACGAGCTAAAAACGACTAAATATGATCTTGAAGAAACCTTCTTGCGCCTGACCGACGGTCATACTGGCATCTAAAACGATATTATCAACTATCCAGCTATATTCGATTGAGGAAAGAGAGTGAAGTCGTGAGCACAGTGGTTGCTAAGTCCCCTGCGTCATCTCTGGCGCAGTCTGCGCGGCCTAGTTTTCTGGGTCTGATCCAGGGCGAACTGATCAAATTATCACGCCAGTGGTTGACCTGGCTTATGGTTCTCTGCCTGGTCGCGGGAACAATCTTATTGCACTTTATTATTGCCAGTAATAGCAGCACTCATACGAACATTGCCACCAACTCGCCGCAGTTCTTCTATAGCGAAATGAATATGACCCTGTTTGTGCTGCGCGTCTTTGGCGGCATCTTCTTGATGATCCTGATGGGCCTCATGATCGGTATGGAGTATCAGAACGGAACCATACGTATTATCCTGGCGCGTGGTGTTGGGCGCGTACAACTCCTGCTGGCCAAGCTTACGGCCATGTTGATTGTCGGCATTGAGCTGTTTGTGGTTGGTGTATTGTTCAATGCCTTACTGATGCTAATAACGCTCTACTCCCAGGGCGGCAATATTAGCATCATCAATAAGATGCCGGCCGAGGTCTGGAATAATATTGGCATCTACCTGTATACGGTCGCGATTAGCTTCGCGGTGACCATCCTCATGGCTGCTACCGTAAGTGTGCTTGGGCGCTCGCTGGCTTTTGGGATGAGTGTGGCCCTGGCCTGGTTCGCGGTGGATAACATTGGGTCGCTCTTCCTGTACCTGGCGCATGGTTTTACCAAGCAGCAGTTCTTCCTGGATGTCACGGCGTACCTGCTGGGACCCATCTTGAATGTGATGCCCAAAGCTTTGCTCCCTAATACCCTGGACATCACAGTGACCTTCTCGCCCTTTGTCAAGGTGGATGGTCCACACACGCTCTGGGTTGCTCTGGCCTATGCCGTTGCCTTCCTCGTCATCTCCATTGGCGTGATCTGGAAACGCGACGTTCACGAATAAGTTTCTTTTAAAGAGAAAAGGGTGTATGCATAGGAAGTGGGCCTTGCCCACTTCCTATGCATACACCCTTTTCTTTTGCGCACCGCAGGCGCGAAGGCTCTTATGCAAATGTCTCGGAAAAGGTCTATAATATGGTGAGCAAGAATAGGAGACACTTTGGATTAGGAGGAAGGCCATAACAGTGTATGCTGCCTGCATGTTGGTGACGCGATGAGTTGTATTGGTACAGCTGGCCATGTCGACCATGGTAAATCGACCCTGGTTGAGGCCTTAACGGGCATTGATCCCGATAGGCTTGTGGAGGAGAAAGAGCGAGGTATGACCATTGACCTTGGTTTTGCCTGGCTCAAGCTTCCTCATGGGCGCGAGGTGAGTATTGTCGATGTGCCTGGTCACGAGGCCTTTATTAAAAATATGCTGGCGGGTGTAGGCGGGATTGACGCGGCGCTGCTGGTCGTTGCCGCCGATGAGGGTATCATGCCTCAGACGCGTGAGCACCTGGCGATCCTGGACCTCCTACGTGTGCGCCACGGCGTGGTCGCGATCACCAAGGCGGACCTGGTGGATGAGGAGTGGTTGGAACTAGTACGCGAGGAGGTCGCGCAACAGATACGCCCTACAACCCTATCAGGAGCCGCTATTCTCCCGGTGTCGGCCTACACTGGCCAGGGACTGCCTCAACTCCTGGCTGAACTTGAGCGCCTGCTTGATGAGGCCGAGGCGCGCCAGGATATTGCGCGTCCCCGCCTGCCCATCGACCGCGTATTTACCCTGACCGGTTTTGGCACGGTGGTGACGGGAACTCTGCTCGATGGGAGTTTGCGCCAGGGGCAGGAGGTCGAGGTGTTACCAGGAGGCCAGAAGAGTCGTGTCCGTAGCATGCAGATGCACAAACAGAGTCGCGATGTGGTGTATCCCGGTAGCAGGGTCGCGATCAATCTGCCAGGCATTGCACGTACGGAGCTTAAGCGTGGAGATGTGGTCGTCTTGCCGGGCCAGTTACGTCCGACGCTGCTGCTGGACGCGCGTATCTCGCTTCTTGCTGATGCCGAGCGTTCGCTAACTCATAATACCCAGGTGGAGTTCTACTGCGGCTCACAGGAGATTCCTGCGCGTGTGCGTCTCCTCGATACAGATGAGTTGCAGCCGGGCGAGAGCTGTTGGGCGCAATTGCGTCTGAACCGTCCGGCGGTAACGGCTCGTCGTGACGCTTTTATCCTGCGTATTCCCTCGCCCAGCCTGACGATTGGAGGTGGCGAGGTTGTAGATGTGCATCCGCGCTATCATCGTCGCTTCCAACAGCCCGTGCTGGCAGCTCTAGAGCAACTTCAGCAGGGAACGCCAGAGGAACTGGTGCTGGCAGCTCTGGATAGGCGGGCCATTGCCGCGCGCGCTGGGAGCACAAAAGCAGGTGAGGTAAGTCGTCTGGCGGCCAGGACGTTGATCGGGCTGCAGGGATATGAGCTGGCGGAGGTTGCACGTTTAGCGAATCTTGCCGAAGATGTGACATGGCAGGCGCTCAAGTCGTTGTTAATAGAAGAGCGAGTTCGCTATATAGGAACGAAGGGTGTGGCTGGGGATAAGGATGAAGGCACTCGAGGACTCTGGTTCGCGCGTTCCATCTGGAATATCCTGATCGAGGAGAGTAGTCGCCTACTTGCCAACTATCACCGCCAATATCCATTGCGCAATGGGTTGGCCAAAGAGGAGTGGCGTACACGCTTGAATCTTTCAGCCAGGCAGGTAAACGACATCTTTATGGCCCTACTTGAGGAGGGTGTTCTGGAATTGGCTGATCAGGAGACGAGCGCGTCGCGTCCTATGAGCTTGCTACACCTGCCTGACTTCAAGCCAAGATTTACAGATGCGCAACAGCGGCAGGTTGAGGTTTTGGAGCGGGCTTTTCGCAAGCAACCGTTTGCGCCACCAGTGCTGGGAGAGGCTGAGAAACTGGCGGACCCCGAGGTGGTGGCGGCGCTGATTGAGCAGGGACGCCTGGTCAAAGTGAGCGAGAGCGTGCTCTTCCTGCATGAGACCTATGACGAGGCCATCTCTAGATTAGTGCGCTATATGAGCACGCATGAAACGATAACTGCAGCGGAGGCGCGTGATGTGCTGGACACCAGTCGTAAATATATCGTGCCCTTGCTTGAGCACCTGGATATACTACGCATAACGCGTCGTGCTGGCGATGTGCGTATGCTGGCCCCTGGTAGTAATGCCAGGCTACCTGTGCTGGGAACCGAATAAGCCTCTACAGACTTTTAGAGCTAGATGAGATAGCTTGAAAAAGCTTGTAGTGGAACACTATTTCCTAGTTTTGTGGAGAGTGTTCCATTCTGTCGCAGAATAGGTTACAATAAGTTGCACGATGTATACATGTACTGGCTGAGCCTGAAATCCCCGAGGCGTACGCCCGGAGAGTCTGGAATACCAGGGTTGAGCCGTTGATCTGCGCCTTCGGGTCCAAAGGTGTCTCTTCTTTTCGTCTTTTTTGCATGTCTTCTGATCCGAAATCCCTGAGCGCGAAGCGCTAGTCACGCCAGTGACGTTGGGTTTCGGAATAAGAGTTCGCAGTTGTTGCGAGCGTTGCAACATGTAAAAATTAGCTCTTTATATGACGGGCTTCTTTATCCCAAGCAGCACCTGGGGATATCCGTGGTGCCGCCTTCTGACTTCTGTGTTGCCCCGGTATGGTTGGCGACACAACTATTGCCTGTACAGTGCGGAGAACTATGCAAATCGAAGTTTTGGGTGAGCGATACCGACTACAAGAGGCCATAGGCCGTGGCGGCATGGCCACGATCTATCGTGGACGCGATTTGCACATGGAACGCGATGTCGCTATTAAAGTGCTGCGCGAGGTCTATAGCACCGATCCAAAGTTTGTCACTCGCTTCCAGCGCGAAGCAAAGGCCGCTTCGTCCCTTCAGCATCCTAATATCGTACAGGTCTACGATTATGGCCAGAGCGATGGCAATTATTTCATCGTGATGGAACTGATCGAAGGAACCGATCTGCGCCGCTACCTGCGTTCACGTGGTGTGCTGGCCGTGGACCGGGCGATCATTATCGCGCACGATGTCGCTCTGGGCCTGGGTGCCGCTCACCGTCGCCAAATTGTCCATAGAGATGTCAAACCTCAGAATGTGCTTGTGGGACGTGATGGCTCTATCAAGCTTACCGATTTTGGCATCGCTAGTGTATACAAGGATATCAACGCCGAGCGCCTGACAACGACTGGTATGACGCTGGGAACCGTACAATACTATGCGCCCGAACAGGCGCAGGGCGAGATCGTGAGTCCTGCCGCTGACGTCTACGCCCTGGGCATCGTCATGTACGAGATGTTGACGGGGCGGACGCCCTTTGATGGCGATACCCCTGTCGCGGTAGCCATGCAGCATATTCAAGATACTCCCGCGCCCCCCAGTCATTTCAATCCTAATATCCCTCCAGCTCTGGAGGACGTGATCCTGCGCTGCCTGGAGAAGATTCCTGAGATGCGGTATCGGGATGGAAGCTCACTGGCGCGTGCGCTTGAAACACTGGGCCAGGAGGAGATTGGCCTCGCGCACGGTGTGACGCCAGGCAGTGTGTCAACGCCTCCCGCTGGCTCCAGTGGGTATGGTGCCGCTGTCTCGTCTCCTCGCTTAGGTGTCTCCTCGCCTTATGGACAGATAAGCTCGCCCAATCAGGGGGTGGTCGCGCCTGCCCAGGGCTATCCGGGCGATCAAATGCTTATTCCAGGACCCGCCACCGGTGATCCGATGATGGTCGCCGAGCAGGGGACCGTGCCGTATACCGCGACCACCGGGACTGGGACAACACGCCCATTCCAGCGTGACGATTTAGCATATCCGTATCCTGGGCGTCCCCAGAATAACTCTCGTGCTGCTGGTTTTGTGACGGCGCTTATTGTGCTCGCCGCTTTGCTATTATTAGGTTTTAGTTTTTTCCTGGCAGCCGAACTGGGAGTTGTGCGTATTCCTGGCTTGACGCCTGCGGCAACCTCGACGCCTGGCCCGAACATGGTGACGGTTCCCACCTTTACTAATCTGACCTTTGATGAGGCGCAACAACTCGCGCAGCAGAATCACCTTCAGGTCAAGATTATCAAGGGTCCCCAGGATGGCGTGGTACTGCACCAGTCATCCCAACCTGGCAATAAGATTGCCCCCAATACGGTGATTGGGCTGGAGATGCAGAAGAAGTCGACTACCCATACTGTGCCATCTGGCCTGCTCAACAAGCCGCTTGACGTAGTGAAAAAGCGTTTAGAGGAAGCAGGCATCACGGATGAGCAGATTGCGCCTCGTGATGCGGGTCCGGACGCTACACTCCCTCCAAATACAGTGATTCGTGTTGATCCACCTGAAGGACAGACAGTTACCGATGGCGGTACGGTAAATGTCTACGTTGCGAATCTTGGCGTTAATCCAACGCCCTCGCCAGCTGCGACGGCGACACAGCAGCCGACGCCGACACCAACGCCGACAAAGGCACCGACACCGACACCGACGCCAACACCGCCGACGCCGACACCCACCTCACCACCGGCTGCGACGCCAACACCAAAGACGACAATTGGCACGCCAGGCACTGGTTCGCCAATGAACTCGATGGAATCGCCGCCGCAACTGCGCTCTCAATCCTCTCGGCCCTAACCGGGTCTGAATGGTTCACAGAGGGGCATGTAGATCTAAGCGATATGGAAGCAACATCCTGCCGCTTCCATATCGCTTTTTTGCATTATCTGCCACAGAAATTGAATTTTATGGAAATAGATAGAGGAGGCTTGAAGTTGAGGTGAGAAGCCGATGAAAACTCTACCTTCCTACGCCTTGCATAGGACATTTCGCGTTGCCTGTGCTATAGCCTGCCATGCGTGTGTGATATACTGGAAATATAGTCGCGAAAGAATGAATCTCTGTTCTGCGGCCTTGTTTTGACACGGAACAATCACCTCTTCCTCGTGCTTGTTATTCTAAACCAGAGGATTTTCTGCTTATGATGAAACTTGATGGAGCCATATCGCCAGAGAATACACTTTTTGTATTGCTGTGCTTTGAGGGACCAGATATCTACTCGACGGCTGGCGGCCTGGGAACACGCATCGCTGAGCTCAGTGAAGCATTGGCAACGCAGGGGTATACGACCCACCTTATCTATATTGGCGATGCTCAGAAGCCCAGTGTTGAGCACCGTATTGAGGGGCGTTTGATTCTCAAGCGCTGGTCTCAGTGGGTAAGCCAGTATTATCCCAACGGTGTCTATGATGGTGAGGAACAGAAGCTCTATGACTACAACGAGAGCGTTCCCTATCATATCTATAGTGAAATTGTGCGCCCCGCCGCCGCCGAAGGCAAAATGGTCGTAATTATGGGTGAGGACTGGCATACTGCTGAAGCGATGATGCGTACCTCCGACCTGTTGCACTGGTTTGGCCTGCGCCAGCGAACCCTCATGCTGTGGAACCTCAATAGCCTGATGTCGCTGCATCGTATCGACTGGGGACGCCTCAATTTTGTGACGACGCTGTGTACAGTTAGTAAGTATATGAAGCATAAAATGTGGAACTACAGCGTCAATCCTTTGGTGATCCCCAACGGTATTCCAGCACGCTATTTGCAGCCAGTGGACCAGGACGCTGTGACGCGCCTGCGCGCCGTGGCCCGTCAAAATGACCCACGTCGTTTCTTCCTCTTCAAAATTGGTCGCTTCGATCCCGACAAACGCTGGATGATGGCTATCGAGGCTGCGGCCCGCTTAAAAGAGAGTGGTCATCCGGTAACGCTTTTTGTGCGCGGTGGTATCGAACCTCATGGTGCGGATGTGCTACGTCATGCCTATCATCGTGGCCTGGTCATTCGCGATATCGAAGCCAAGCGTCCCAACTTGCAGCAGTGTATCGACCTGATTGAGCAGGCGGGTCCCGCCGATGTCTACAATCTGCGCTTCTTCCTTCCCGAAGAGTTTGTGCGTGTGGCGTACGCCGCCGCCGATGCAACGCTTGCTAATAGCGGACACGAGCCATTCGGCCTGGTGGCCCTGGAGGTCATGGCTGCGCAGGGTATCGCTGTGACTGGCTCTACCGGTGAGGATTACGCTATCTCCTTCGAGAATGCGATTGTGACTGAGACCGAGGACCCCGATGAGATCGTCGGTTATCTCCTCTACATGCAGCGCCATCCCGAGGAGCAGGAGCGCATTCGCCAGGGAGGCTATCGCACCTCCTCGCAGTTTGTCTGGGATCGTGTCATTGCCAATCTGGTGAGCAAGCTTGAGTTCCTGGCTCGCAAACAGAATGTGCCGCTGCTGCCAATACAGGCAAATGCAGCTTTACATGCCCCAAGTGCGCCCCAGATTAGTAACACAAAGCCAGCTTCGCAGGCGGAGGAAAAGGTCGCGGAGAAGCATGGCGTCTAGTTTTGAGAGGACGGTTTTATGGTCGCGGATGTCGCGCTCTATACCGTAGTCCATCAACCTCGTCGTTTAAAACTACCCGCGCAACCTATACCGCGCGGGGCCTCCTTTGAGGATATCGCTCGTTGCCTCTTCGACGAGGCGTTAAATGAGCGCTATTTTCGACAGGTTGCTCAGAACTGTTATTATCCAGCTACAAGGGTGTTCCTGGACCTGGTTCGTCATGGCCTGCGTTTGTCTATTGGCTTCTCTCTCTCGTTCCTCCAACAAGCTCAGACGTGGGAGCCATCCTTGCTGGATCTCTTCCGCGAACTGGTGGCGGAAGAGCGTGTTGAATTATTGGGAGTTGAACCCTACCATAGCCTGCTTTTCCTCTTCGATCTGCCTGCCTTTGAGGCCAGTATGCGCAAGATGGCTGAGGGCCTTCATACAATTTTTGGCAAGCGTCCACGCATTGTGGATAGCACTGAACTGGCTATGTCGGCCCCGCTATACAATGCTCTGGATGCCGCTGGTTTTCAAGGCGCGCTGATGGATGGGCAGGCACATATCCTGGGCTGGCGTGATTGTACCTACCTCTATCGTTATGGCGACGAGGGAGCCTATGCACGCCCGATTGCCGCCAGGCGTCTGAGAGCGAGAGAGGAGCGTTCATCACATGCTCCGCTCCTGTTTGCCCGCCATCGCCAGTTGAGTGATGATATCGGCGTACGCTTCAGTGATATATGCTGGTCCGATTTCCCCCTCTATGCCACCACATATGCCTCATGGTTAGCTCAGACCCCTGGTGAGCAGCTAGTGCTGGGCTGGGACTTTGAGACATTTGGTGAGCGCCATAGTCGCGGAAGCGGTATCTTCGACTTTTTGCGTGCCCTGCCAGGCGAGCTAGAGCACGTTGGGATACAGACGCGTACGCTAAGTGAGTTGGGCGAGCGTCACCTGGTGGGGGCACATTATCTACCACTTCCAGTCACGCCAGCGCTACAAGGTGGCTCGCTCGATCCCGAAGGTGGCTCAGAGTATGTAGCAACCTCCGCGCAGCGGCGCCTGCTCCTGTTGATGAGCGCGGTCCATAATATGGCTCGCCTGACCGAGCAGCCTGCACTAGTCGATATCGCTCACTGGTTGAGCCAGGTGGATCACCTACGTTATGCCGATGTCAGCGCCCAGATCGCGCCGTTTCTTCCTCGTGAATGGCGGCACCTGGAAGTCCCTGAGCTAATCTATGAGCAACAGCAGGTATACCTGAACACACTACACGCGATGGAACCCTATCTTCCAGCCCGTGCGGCCCGTCGTGTGAAACCTCGTGCGCGTCCCTTAAAGAGGCAACACGCTCCTGTTGACGCTGATGTGCTCCAGGAGGAGGCTTCATTTGCGACGCCTAAACCTCGCTCCAGGAGGCGCCAGCGCGAGCTGGCTGCTCCTACCCCGACCCCAAAGAGCTAACAAAGAAGCCCGGTAGGTAAACTCCTGCCGGGCTTCTTTTTGTTTAACCTCATATGCAAGGTGCTTTTTTAGATGTCTGCCCTAAAAAGGAGGTGTGGAGGATGTTGGGAGCCGCAGGCTCCCAACATCCTCCACACCTCCTTTTTAGCGAGTGCCGCAGGCGCGAGAAGTCATTCACGAATGCGCATATGATATTAGGTGTTGCCCAAAAGTAAGTATAAAGATACATCTGCTTTAAGTATGTTCTTATACATAAGCTATGGTTAAAAATTGCTGTGCTTTACCATATTACTTTTCACCCAGTTGACGGCGGAAAATTGACGAGCGCATCCACATCGTTTAGACTCATTCCCAGTAGGTAGTTTATTGTAGTAATGAGGTAGGTTATGTCGCAATTTCGCTCTCTCCCGTCGTTTAGCCGTGTGGAAGGGACTTCTACGGATGAAGTGACGACTGAGCGCCCTATTCACACCAATGCTCTCTTCCCTCCCATTACGTCCGCTGCCGCAGGCGATGGTGTCAATACGCAATCGGTTTCTGCGCCCAACACTACTACTCTTCCACCCCAGTACACGGGATCGCTCGCCCCCGCATTTCAGCCAGGCACTACGACAACGGGTCTGATCCAGCCTGCTTCGACGCGTGTGCTCTACGATGTCGCAACGACGCAGGCCCTTGTTACCTCTGCCCTTCAGTCTGCACCCGAGCGGCAGACCGCCGCCGCAAAATATCTTGTAATCCCTGGTAAGAAGCCGAAAGCTTCGCGCCGGACGACCACGCTTCTGCCCGAGTCAGAACGTCACACGGAAGACCTGAAGCCTGTAAGGAAGATTAACTCACAGCTCCGCTATGCAATTGTTCTAGGGGCGTTGTGCGGTGTGGTCCTGACCTCTTTGCTCTCCTTGACTCCTTTAGGTGGAGGGCAGACCAGTAATCCATTGACGGATCTTATGAACTTGGCTCAGTCACCAATTAATAGTTGGAACGTTTCTCCTCACCAGGAGGATAAAGCTGCCAATCCTTCTCAGGCGGGCTCTGTTCCAGCAGGCGTTCCATCACAGCTCTCGACTAATCAGTATGTACAGATCGCACGTGAGGCTGCGGCGAAGTATGGGATTAACCCTGACTATTTTGTGCGCCAGATCTATTCCGAGAGCAGTTTTAATCCTAATGCAGTCTCGCCAGCGGGCGCGGTCGGTATCGCGCAGTTTCTTCCTTCTACCGCAGCGGGCCTGGGCTTCAATCCCTGGGACCCAGTGCAGGCGCTCTATGGAGCCGCCAAATATATGGCGCAGCTACGTGACCAGTGGGGCGGCGACTATGCCAAGGCCCTGGCCTCCTATAATGCTGGCTCTGGTACCGTGCAGAACGCTGTCAATCAGGGCGGGGCGAACTGGATGAATTATTTACCCGCCGAGACACGCAACTACTTGACCAAGATCATGGGCATTTAAAAAGGTCTGGTGCTGGCTGTGTGTTGTGGGCATCGCCCACAACACACAGCCAGCACCAGACCTTTTTTTGCTCTCCTTGACTTTTTCCTGTGCTACAACATACAATGGATATGTCCATATGGAGATATAGTGGTGTGGTATGCTGGGGTAAGAAGATGGATGGTATGCTCTACCCATCTTCAAGGGCGGTTCCTGCTTGTTCAATGTAGACGAGAAGGAGTGACGAGTCATGACCACCGCGATCCCAACGCTCCAGAGCGAGGAGGCTCTGCTGCAACGTATTCGCAAGCAACAGTTAATTGAATCGGTTGAGCATATGAGTCCGCTGTATCTTGAAGGGATCAAGCGTATCTTGACGGTCTCCGCCGATACTGAACTCATCAGCTCACCTGCCTACTATAATGCCGCTATTCACGCGCCCTCCCTCAATGCCTTCGGCTCGGCGATCTCGATTATCCAGGACGAACTGGGCCATGCGCATATTGCCTACCGTCTTCTACGCGACCTAGGGGTCAACACCGAAGAGCTGATCTTTGAGCGCGAGCCCGCCAAGTTTAAGTATCCTTACGCCTTTGATGTGCCGCTGGAGAGCTGGGTCGAACTGATCGTCGCGAATGCCTTCTATGATCGCGCGGGCTATACTCTCCTCAGCGATGTTTATCAAAGCACGACCTTTGGTCCCTGGAAGCGTGCCCTGCTCAAGGTTGATAAAGAGGAAACCTTCCACCTGCGGCATGGCGAGCAGTGGATGCGTCGCCTCAATAAAGATCGCGCAGGTCACGAGTCGCTGCAAAACGCGGTCAATTGGATGTTTCTATTGACGGTTGAGTGGTTTGGTCTCCCCGATACGCTGAAAAAGCATACCGAGCAGCTGGAGTATGGCTTTAAGGGGCATAGCAACGACGAGCTGCGTCAGATCTGGATGTCGACCGCGGTTCCCCTCTGCGAGGAGCTTCAGCTTCAGGTGCCGGCTCACTACGATACTGAGCAACAAAAGTATGTGATTGATTGTGCTTTTCCCGCCCATTTTGACGCCACGCGGAAGCGCTGGCTGCTAGAGGAGAGTCCCTGTACATGGAACGATGTACTGGTGCGCTGGAAGGCCAGAGGACCCAGCAACGAGCGTTTTGTGGCGATGATCCAGCGGGGGAAGAAAGCCATGCTGCGCCAACTGGAGCAAGATGTATGACCACGATATATCCCTCGCTCCAGGATCTTCCGCACGATCATCCAAGCTGCCCCGCGCTCTGGGACGCGCTACGTGACGTGATGGACCCGGAGCTACCCATCAGCGTCGTGGATATGGGCCTGATTGTTGCTATTGAGCGGCACGACTCGCATGTGGCCGTACAACTAACCTTCACGGCTATGGGCTGTCCCGCGACCGACTTTATCCTTGAGGATGTGCGCGAGCGTCTGTTACGCGAGCCAGGGATTGAGCAGGTGGAGATCGAGGTGGTCTGGGATCCGGCCTGGACGAAGGCCCGCTTGAGCGAGGAGGGAATCGATATTATGCGCACCTGGGGAGTCTCCGCATGAATATGTCAATAGAGAGCAGACAAGCGGAAGAGGGGCATGCGCGCCGCGAGGCGCTCAATGATACACGGGTCTGGTGCGTCTATGCCCGCCGCAAGTATGAAGAGCCGCTGCACGAGATCGGCAATGTCATGGCCGATGATGTCGAGCTGGCGCGTGTGTATGCCCGTAGTATTTACGACGAGTTCGCCTGGGTTGAGATGGTGCTTATCCCGCGTGATTGTATTGTAACCGTTATCGCTTCGTAATGCTTGTAGTGCTAGGAGCTTGTATCTATGACGACAACCATGCGTACCGATCACGCGGCCCTCTTCGCTGTGCTCTCGTCGCTGGCCGATAATAAACAGGCCATTGGCCGTCGCTATGCCTTCTGGTGCAATGGCGCGCCGACGCTGGAGGCGGCTGTTGCGGCGGCGGCGATGACGCAGGACGAACTGGGGCATGCGCGCACGCTCTATCCCCTGCTGGCAAACTTCACCCAGGCGCAGGCCGATCCCGCTCAGGTCGAGCCGGAGACGCGCACGCTGAACTATGCGCTCTCCTTCCTGGATCAGGATTTCGCGGGCTGGAGCGATTTTGTAGCGACCAACTTCCTGCTGGATACCGCGCTGACAACCTTTTTCGTGGCGGCGCAACGCTCAATTTATGAGCCGCTAGGCGCGCGCGCGCGCAAAATTTTATTGGAAGAGCGCATCCATGCCGCGCACGCCGATGGCTGGGTGCGACGCCTGATGAAGGCTGGCGGCGCGGTACGAGCGACGATGTCCGCCTCTCTCTTAGGACTCTGGGAGGAGACGCTCTGCTGGTTTGGCCCCGAGGACGATCCCGCGATGCAGCGCCTTCACCAGGAAGGCATCATTGACGCCACACCTGATGCTTTGCGCGCCCGTTTTCTGCACACGATTATGCCAGCCTTGCAGGCCGTGGACTTTGAGATGCCAGTCGCCTTTGACTCAGAGAACAATACCTGGCGCGTCACGCAAGCACTTCCCTGGGAGCGCTGGGACGCGGTGACGCGCCGTTTGCGACCTCAGGGGCAAGGAGCGCAGTGATGAAGCAGTTTCAGCCGGATCAGGCAGCAACGCAATCATTTTCTGCCGCTCAAGACCAGCGCGAGAGCGCGGTCGCCTGCCCCTTCTGTGCTTCGACACAGACTGAACTTGATGCCTTGTTCGGCCAGCAACTGCTGACCGTGCAGTACTACTGTCATGCCTGTCATACGCCTTTTGAGTATATTAAGGACGATGCTGTCCTCTACGACTATGTTGAGCGAAAGGACGAACTACTATGACAACCACTTCCGAGCGCACCCTGGTAAACTATGCTGTCACTGATGGCGTTGCCGTCATTGAGTTGAGCAATGCACCAGCCAACACCTATAGCTATGAGATGATGCGCCAACTGGATGAAGCTATCTTGCAGGCCCGCTTCGATGAGAACGCGCATGTCATCGTGATCCGGGGCGCGGGCGAGCGTTTCTTCTGTGCGGGAGCCGAGATCAGCATGCTCAATTCCGTCTCCCCCACCTACAAATACTATTTCTGCCTGCATGCCAATGAGACGCTCACCCGACTGGAGCAGACGCCTAAGCTGGTGATTGCCGCCCTCAATGGGCATACTGTAGGTGGTGGCCTGGAGATTGCCCTGGCCTGTGATATTCGTATCGCGCGCCGTGGCGCGGGCCAGGTCGGCCTGCCCGAGATCAACCTGGGCGTGCTGCCGGGAACGGGTGGCACGCAGCGTATGGCACGTGCCCTGCCCAAGAACAAGGCCATCGAGTATATGACCGAGGGCAAGCTAATGAGCTTCGAGGAGGCACAGGACCTGGGCCTGATTAACTATATCTATGACTCCGAAGGCTACTGGGAGAAGGTCCTGGAGTATGCCAAAACCTTCTGCCCGCCGAATAAGGCCTCGCGCACTGTTGGGCGTATCAAGCGCTCCGTGCAGTCGGGGTCTGAGGTCGCCTTCTCCGAGGCCCTGGCCATCGAGCGCGAGTTACAGCAGCTCTGCTTCCAGAGCGAGGACGCCAAAGAAGGCATCAGTGCCTACATCGAGAAACGCAAGGAGCGCAACTTTACCGGGCGCTGATCCTAAACATACACCCTTTTCCCGTTTTCTGCACTCTCATACGCAAGCAGGAGAACGTCAATGGCGACGTTCCCCTGCTTGCTCTTTTTTTGTTATGATAGGGGCTTGACCGTGACGTTACGTCACGTTTTATACTCCTGTTTGAAAGGAGGTAGCACTTGGATCGCCAATTTTATCATACCGGTCAGTTCGCGCAGATGGCCTCGGTCTCAATACGTACGCTGCGCTTTTACGATAAGGTGGGGCTGCTCTCGCCCTCGGTGCCTATGCCCTACTCCAGTGAGGAATGAGCCTTTATCAATCAGATGCTCGCTGCCTACCAGCAGAAGCGCTAGGAGAAGCCCCGCATAGGGAGTGAGTGTACCACTCATTCCCTATGCGGGCTTTCACTTACGGCGCCTGCGGCGCTCAGGGAGAAGGGGAGCGAGCCGGGGTAGGAACCGAAAGGCCCTGACCTTACATTTGCATGCTTCTATAAAAGGGAATACGATGGTATAATAAACAACGAGTCTAAGCATCAGTAGAAAGTATGTGCCCTCCCGCGAGGCGCAAAGCAACAGGAAGGTCGTATGTCAAGCGTCCGTACCAGGGTACGTAACGATATCCTCTGGATTATCCTCGATAATGTTCCCCACAATGCCTTAAATACGGCTATGCTGTTACGGCTGGCGGAAATTCTCCGCTCTGCTCGGCAGCAAACTCTGAACCTGGTCGTCCTCACTGGCATGGGCGAAGAGGCATTCTGCTCGGGTTTTGACCTTCCCGTGGATCCCATGGAACTACAGAAATTGCACCAGGCGGCGCGAAGCGTCGACGAGGCTTTTCAGCAGCTTGCACAACAGGGAATCCCCTCGGTGGCGTTGATTAAAGGTCATGCCTATGGTCCTGGCAGCGAGCTGGCCGCGCTCTGTGATACGCTTATTGCGCGCGAGGATGTGACTTTGCGTCTGCCTGCTGAAAACGCGCGCCTCTTTCCTTCCGCGACCTCGCAGCGCTTTCCCTCGCTCCTAAAACCGGAGGTATTTGAGCGTCTCGCCAAGAGTGGTGAGACCTTGAGCGCGCACGCCGCCCTTGAAGTTGGCCTGGTTCACCAAGTGTTGCCTGCCGCACGCTTCCTCCAGGAATCCGAAGAACTCCTGGTTATGCTCTCCATCGTTGGCCTGACCGCTTAGAAGAAATAAAGAACGTAGTGAAGGAGGGCTGGCCGAGCCAGCCCTCCTTCACTACGTTCTTTACCAATTTTATGAAAGGGTATAAGGTTTAAGAGGGTGTTAAGGCATAAGTTAAGGTAATAGTAAAATTTCAGCTCGACTAAGACATGAGAGACTGCTAATGTACTCAGGCTTTTTTATGTTAACCTGGCTTTAAATCTTTCTTTGTATGCCATAAAGATGGGTCTTTTTTACCTTTACATAATACTCTCTTAATCCAACGGCAGTAAGCTACTAAGTAGCGGCATGATGCGCAAGGCTAAATAGCCTTCCAGAGTAGACAATGAATTTGCTTATATGTGCACTACTCTGCATCTCTGCTGTATATAGATGGATATTCATGTGTTTTTCTTCTGTGTGAACAAGGCGTAGCTGTAGCATCTATTTTACTGGCTAACGTGGCGTGACAGGTAGCAAGGTGATGAAGAGATGGGTAGAGCATAAGAGGCGGTTACGGGATGCAGATACAGCTTTGTAGAAAGGTAAAGGTTGAGGGCCATGAGTTTGATCAGGCCTCAAACACGCAATATATCTCCTGTTTCCGATGGACTTGCCAGGAATACGAGAACACCGCTCGCAAATCTGTCTCAGACACCTTCAAATACAACTATTCATATTCGCCCGCGCATGCGCGGAGGACGTACGCTCGTCCTTGATATGCCAATTGGACAACGCCTGGCTATCGGCTTCCTCCTGGCTGCTGTAATTGCGGCCCTGGTGGCAGGCCTGGTAGGAGCGCAGCGCTCGGCATCCCTTGGTCGCCAGTCAGAGTTCTATCAAGATCTCTTACGTACCAATACCTCTCTTACGACAGGCGCCAACTTTTTGCAGTTGATGAATACTGAGACGGCTACGTTGATTAGTGATGCAGGTGCCGCCTCTCCTTCCAAAGAGACAATCAAGCAGGATGAGACAGCGCTCCGTGGATTGATTACACGCTATGACACGACGCTCAAGAACTATGTGGGCCAGGACTTGGTAAGCAAACATCCAACGCAGGTGGCTATGCTGGAAGAGGCCAGTAACGGCGGGCAGGTACACCAGCAAGAGACACTAGCGGCCAGTGCGCAGCGTACCTGGCTGGTATATAAGGCCTCGTTGGAGCAGGTCCTTTCCAGCGTCGATGCACATAATCTGACTGAGGCTGCCAATTTTGAGCGCGTGCAGGCCGAGCCTACGAATGGTGACGCGCTGAGCGCGTTACGTGCGCTTATTCAGCTTAACCAGCGCCTTTCCAACTCCATTAATATTGCCGCGGGTGTTGAAGAGCAACAACAGCTCCTGACGACGATCATTGGCTCCATTCTGGCCTTTATCGCCATTGCCCTGGTTGGTTGGTTTATCTCTGGTACGATTGTGCAGCGCTTGAAGCAATTGTTGCGCGTGACACAGTCCGTTGAAGGGGGTGACATTTCGGCGCGTGTAGATGTCGTTGGGCGTGACGAGATTAGTAGCGTTTCGGCCTCGACCAATGCCATGTTGGATGCGATTGTCGCGTTGCTGGAGGAGACTCAGCGCCAGAACGTGGCCTTGACGAACGCCGCTGAGCACCTCTTCTCAACCATGCGCGTTGTAAATGCGGGCGACCTGCGGGTAAGTACCAACGTGAATAGCGATCCTATTGATCTGCTGGCCAATGCCTTTAACTTCACAGTTGGTCGCTTCCGCCGCTTCGTTACACGTATCCAGACCGTTATTGATCAGCTTGATTCCGCCTCGCGCTATGAAGTTGAGCGCGCGGAACACTTCCTCTCCATCCTGAATACGCTGGAGAGCGGCAAGCCCGTCTCGCGACTGAAACCCGCGCGTCTACAGGGAGATGAGAAGGCGGAGGCTGCCTCACTCGATGTGGAGTCGGTGGCGACACAGCTGAAGCAGACGCGTGAGCGCCTACACAATCTCTCTGACGAGAGCGCGCAGAAGCGACTCCTGGCCATGCAGAGTTTGAATGAGCAGATTATCCAGGTGACGGATCGCTTACAGAAGGGACTGACACGTGATTCGACGGTTCGAGGAGGGAGCGCGCTGGGAAATGGCGTAGCCTCTATGTACCTGCAAGAATTGCGTACCCTTGAAACTCAGGCGCAGCGTATGTGCCGTGACGCACAGCAGACACAATGGCAACTGACGCAAAATCTTGTAGAGGTTGAGAAGGAATTAACGAAGTTGACGAATGCGACCCAGGTGTTGGGCAAGCAAGGAAGTGTAAGTGGATCGCTTTCGGCTGAAACGCGTGAAGAGTTGTATCGCTCAGGGAGCGTCTTTGTGGGTGACGTGCTCTCTATGGCGCGTAAGCTCAATGCCCTCTCGCAGGAGATACGCGTCAATATGATATCCTTCCAGCTTGAGGGCAATGATGAGGTTGGCTATCGTGTCCGCCCCATCTCTGATGGCGAGCGTATGTTGTCGCAAGCTTCACCCGAGTACAACTTCAGCGTCCGCCCAGGGGGGCATAGCGCAAGTTCGGATCGCCGCCTACATTCATCGCAGGGCTAAAAGCGTCGCTCTCAGCACCTGTGGGGCTTCAGTAAGAGTAAGAATAGAGGGTGTGGTTGTGGATCAGCAAAGCTGATCCACAACCACACCCTCTATTCTTACTCTTACTTGCTTATATTGTGTGCCAGGCGTTTGCTCCAGCTTCTCGGGAGCAAGTTGCTCTGCTGGGTCAGGGTAATGCCCAGCAGAATGAGCACAACGCCTGCCCATTGGATAAGCTCCACATGCTCTTTGAGGACCAACGTAGACATAATGATAACCACGGGTAGCTCAATAGAACCTAGAATGGTTGTGATGCCTGCGCCAACGACGGGAACTCCTCGCGCGAAGAGGAATGGCGGGATAATGACGCCAAAGCAGCCAAGAATGATAGCCCAGAACCAGAGTCCATGAGAAAGCGCGTCAGTAAAGAGAAACTGTGGCGGAAAAATTACAAGAGTGATGATGAGTGCGCCCGTCATAATGAGGGTGCTACGCAGCGTTGGAGGGACCTCGGGCGCTACGCGCTCATTGATGACGATATTACCTGTATAGCTGGCTGCGGCCAGCAGGCCCAGGCAGATACCCTTGAGCTCCAGGTGCGAGGTAAGTAAAACCTGGTAGTTGGCTGCCAGCACAGTGCCGATCAGGACCGCGACCAGGGCCAGCCAGCGACTAAGCGTGGGCGCCTTGCGTTGTAAGATCCAATCGACCAGCAACCCCATCCAGACAAACTGGAAGAGCAAGACGACGCCAAGCGAAGCCGAGATGGTCTGTAAGGCCATATAGTAAAAAACGCCGGTGAGTCCTGGAAAGAGGCCGCTGAGCAGGAGCTGCCCAAGCGTTAGCTTACGGATGTAGCGCAAATATTTGAGTGAAGGAAGGCTTAAGAGCCAGAGCCCCAGGCAGCCGAAGAGGACCTGGGAGCTTGTGATCTCTGCCACGGAGAAGCCCGCATGATAGCCTAACTTGACCACAGTGGAGAGAATGCCGAATGAGGCTCCCGCCAGCAGGACAAGAAGGGATGCTATAAATCTGTTCAAACCGATACACCTCCTGCATATGTCGCCTCCTCACCAACCGGGTCTGGGCACGCTGGCATGGTGTACAATCACAATAACATGTGATTATAGTGCTCTCAATGGCTAAAGCATCAGGAATGCCTACTAGCTGGATTGAGCCGATACCGTCGGTAATTGCTTACCCGTATTAGTTAGGTACGTAGCAGAAGATGTATTGCCTGAATGGTCGGTCTACGTCTTGTTTTGCTCAATGGGGAGAACCTGAAGAGATGTAACTGCAATAGTTAAGCTACTAGAGTCGTGTACAACTCTCCCATTCGCTAGAATAGACGCGTGTGTGCCTCACCCTGCCAGGCTGGTGGGAGGCTCGTGTTCTTTTGTAGAAATCGTCTAACCAGAGAAATATTGTAACGTTCTCTGTTGCCATTTGTCAAATGAATTTATAGAAGTCTCGGGGCAAAATTTCGGGCGTCCGCCCGAAATTTTGCCCCGAGACTTCTATGCTATGGAAAAATGCTTAGGGGGAGACGCTGGCTACACCTGGGGTCTGCATGCTGTTGATGGGAACGTAGCCCATCTCCTGGGCCTTCTGCTGGACACCTGAGCTAAGCATGAATTGCAGGAAGGCCTCCAGTGCGGCATCATCGCCTCCCAGCGTGTACATGTGCTCATAGCTCCAGAAGTTGTATTTGCCTGAGGCGATCGTGCTGACGGTACCCTTCTGATTATCGATCTCTACGGTATGAATCGCGTTTGCCACGTATGAGGCCGCCACATAGCCAATGGCTCCGGGCGTCTTCGCGACCGTGTCGCGGACGGTAGTAGAGGAGTCAGTTGTGAGTAGGGTACCCTTTTCGTCGCGGCCACCTAGAATGTATTTGCGGAAGGTCGCGCGTGTGCCGGAGTTGCTCGGGCGCACGATAGGGGTGATCCTGAGGTCTGGGCCACCTAGCTGGCTCCAGTTATTGATCTTGCCAGTTGAGAAAATATCAATAATCTGTTGCTGGGTGAGCGAGGGGACGGTAATACCTGGATTGGTGATCATCTCAAAGGGGGTGACGCAGACAATATGATCGGTGAGATTGGGATCAGGGTAGATCGCGGGATTGGCATAAATATCTGAATTGCCTATCTCCGCCTGTTGGGCAGTAACGGCATCGAGTCCATGTCCGCTGCCACCTCCGCTGACTTCAATCTTTGTTCCTGGATATTGCTGTTCAAATAGCTTGCCCGCTTCCTGTGCCAGGGGCAGCAGGGCTGTAGAGCCGGTGACGCGTAGTTTTCCTGTGATGGGCTGGCTCTGGCTGCCTGGTGCGCTACAACTGGTGAGCACATAGGTGCCGAGCAATAGACAACATAGTAGGGCTGCCCGGCGTAGCAGATTCTTACTTGAGGCCAGGCGACGTTTTTGGCCACTGGAGCGTAGTAAATATATACTTTTCAATGTTTCTAGTCCTCGACAAAATCAACATAGTATTGCTCAGTCTCTATTATCCTGCCCTTTTTTTAAGATATAGTTAACGATTTGTAATCTTTTGGGTGGTGGGAACTTTTTCACATGGTGAGACGTTTTGTCTGTGATGAAGATGGCGGAGCAGGGAAGAGGAAAGTGGTGCCTGGGAGGCACCAGAAAATGCCAGGTATGATGGCGTCTTAGTTACAGCCAAAGGAGCGTATGTTTATGCATACCCGATCTATAATAAAGCAGGAGGCGCATCCTATGCCCACTGAAAATGGTGCCTATACGTTGCTGGTTCTTCGTCGCAAGCCTTTTTTGATAACCATTGTGCTCTCGCTGTTCCTGCTGCTCTTCCTGGCTGGATGTGGGGCTACGAGTAGTGGCACGGGCGGGACAGGCAGCGGCAATAGTAATCCAGGCAATGGCAGTACGAAGACCGTCAAGGGGTCTGGAGCCCAGAATGGCTGCCCCTCTGATGCCGTCCTTGAGACGCGCCCGTCTAACCCGACTGTAACAGTGAAGCCTACGCAGCAGGATAGCACAGTCACCGTTCATAAAGGCGATGTGATGGAGGTACAACTGCCCTTTGGTAGTCGCTGGGCTGGACCTACAAAGTCCGAGGGGCCGCTCCAGATGGAGATGACGGCTGGCTTTGCGGACCAGGGAGCCAAGGTCTGTGTCTGGCGCTTTAGTGTTCAGGGAACGGGCCATGCGACGCTGAACTTCAGCAAACGGGCGTTGTGCAATGGTAAAGAGCGCGTCTGCGCCATGTATATCATGCCTTATACCTTTACTGTTAACGCGCAGTAGCCGCGCAATGTGACTCCCTGACTCCCCCTGTTTGTGACTGGGCCGACCTCTCCAGGCGAGGTCAGCCCTTTTTGTGCCATGAAGAGTTTCCCCTGTTCGCTATTGCTCTGTTGCCATGCCCGTTATTGCTGCTGCTACCTCTTGACAAGAAGGCGCTCTCAGTATATCGTTACAACATTCTACTAGCTATCTTATGCATTATCTTATTTCTATTGCCTGCTGTCTGTGTCGCATTTGTGCGAACCAGTGTTTTTATCTATTATTAGCGTGCATTGGGTTTGGAAAAGGAGTGTTTTATGGTGGAACGTTCGCTTCACATCACGGTTGCTCAAGGTACCGACACAGGACGTAAACGCTCGTTGAATGAAGATAGTTTGCTCGTTGAACTGCCTGAAGATGCACAAACCTTGTGCGAGCGAGGCGTGTTGCTTATCGTCGCCGACGGCCTGGGGGGTCATGCGCGCGGCGAGGTCGCCAGTGATATGGTGGTTAACGCGGTCAAACGCTTATATTATGAGAACAAGGAAGCGAATATCGCCCAGGCTCTAAAAGGGGCGATTCGCCAGGCCAACCTGGATCTTTTTAAGCGCGCCATCCAGGAGGGGAACGACATGGGAACCACCTGCGTGGCCTGCGTCATCCAGGATTCGACCGCCTATATCGCGAATGTTGGTGATAGCCGGGCCTACCTGTTGCGCGAAGAGAACATGCACCAGGTAACAGACGATCATTCCTGGGTGGCGGAACAGGTGCGAGCTGGCCTGATTACAGAAGAGCAGGCCCGAGTACATCCCCAGCGCAATGTCATCCTGCGTAGCCTGGGCATCGATCCAGGGGTGGAGATCGACATGTTTACCGAGACTCTACAGAATGGTGATATCTTGCTGCTCTGTTCGGATGGCCTCTCGGGTATGGTTGAGGATGATGAGGTCGCACAGATTCTTCGCCAGCAGGAGCCTGAAGAGGGCGTGAAGCAATTGATCGCCCAGGCCAATGAGCATGGCGGGCTGGATAATATCACCGCCATTGTGGCGCGTGTCACTCTGGCTGAGGAGAATGGGTAGGAGCCAGAAGTCAGCGCATAGCCATGCCTGGGGGGAACTAGAATAATTTTCCTTCACTTTTCCTTTTTTTGGCGCTTTCTTTATTTAGGTGAGGTGGGTATTACTCATGTTCGTGGGTAATACCCACCTTTTTCTTTTCGGGTACAGGCCGCCTTCTCGCGCCTGCGGCGCTCGCCAGTTGGTTATTGAGTGGTGTGATGTCTCCTGGCAGTCTGCAGGCTGCCAGGAGACATCACACCACTCAACAAGAAGGATTTTATACCGCTAGTAGTTTGTTTGTTGTGCTATGATGAAACCGTCTATTTATTCTGCCTGCCTGGATTCATAGTGGAGCTTTATGAGAGTGCAATTTGTGCCTATTGTAACTGCCGCCTTGCTACAAGGAGATCTGGCTGACCTTGTGCGTGAGGTCGTTTTTTTGGCGTTGATTGCGTTACTGGTAATTCTTGTGACGCGTCGTCTGACTGTCCCATACACATTGGGTTTGGTGGTGGTTGGGTTGCTAATTGGTGTCTTTAACCTGGCTCCCGAGGTACGGTTGACTCCTGACCTGGTGCTGTTTGTCTTTCTGCCTGCGCTGCTCTTCGAGGGGGCATGGTCGCTCTCGGTTGAGCGCCTGCGCGAGAATTGGAAGGTGATCTTTCTCCTGGCGTTTCCTGGTCTGTTGCTCTCGCTGGTGTTAATCGCGGTACCGCTACACGCCTTCGCGGGCCTTACCTGGCTGGATGCCTTCTTGCTGGCTGCGATCCTCTCGCCTACCGATCCGATTGCGGTGCTGGGCCTCTTTCGCCAGCTCTCGGTCAATGAGCAACTCGCGACTGTTATCGAGGCTGAGAGCCTCTTTAATGACGGGGTCGCGGGGCGCTCTATCAGACATTTCTAGCGCTGGTCCTGCTCTCAATCAATGGCCAGGGCTTGCAGCCGGCACAGGCCTGGGGCCAGGGACTATCTACCTTCTTGCTGGAAGGAGGTGGCAGCGTTGTCGTGGGTCTGGCCTGTGGCTTCATCGTCACGCGTGGCGTGCGCTTAATCGATGACCCTATGATTGAGACGACGATTACGATTGTTACCGCCTATGGTGTCTACCTGATCGCTGATTTTTTGCATATGTCGGGCATTCTGGCAGTGATCTGCGCGGGCCTGGTGCTGGGCAGCTATGGACGCAAGCATGGCCTCTCTGAGCGAACCCTGGAGGTAACGGATAATTTCTGGGCTATGAGCGCCTTCCTGGTCAATGCTCTGCTCTTCTTGCTGGTAGGGGCGCAGATCAACCCGGTCCAATTTTTCGCCTCGCCCGATGCATATGGATTGCTGCTGAAGTGTGCCCTCGTGGTATGTTCGGTTCTGGTCTCACGCCTGGTCATGGTGCTCTTAATTCCGAGCAGCTTCCCGCCTTTTTCGGGTATGCGCTTGCGCTCTTGGCGTTTTGTCATCTTCTGGAGTGGCCTAAGAGGCGCGCTCTCGCTCGCACTCGTCCTGGCGCTTCCGCTCAATGTTCCAGATCGAAGTGCTTTGATCTATGATACCTATGCAGTCGTGCTCTTTACGCTCCTGGGTCAGGGGCTCAGCCTGCGCAGCATCCTGAAGAAACTTCCCTCTGTCACGCGCAAGCTGGTCGACTAGGGAGCATTTTTTCTCGATAGGGACCTCCCGACTCATCGTGGGGACCCCTACTGGCCTGGAGAGCTGATGTATAGCAATTTTTGTCATAAAGGATAGATGGACTTTAACATGTCTCAGGTAATTTACTTTGATTGTTTCTCGGGTATCAGTGGCGATATGACGCTTGGGGCCTTGCTGGACCTGGGTCTCTCTCTTGAAGATCTGCGAGCCGAACTGGCGAAGCTCCAGATCACGGATTGGCAGATTGGCAGCCGCCAGGAGGTACGTGGCTATATCGCGGGAACGCGCGCCCTGGTGACAGCTCCTGAGCAGGAGCAGCATCGCCACCTCTCAGATGTGCGCGCCCTCATTGAGGCTAGCACGCTTTCGGAGCGGGTCAAGCGCCAGAGCCTGCATGTCTTTACCCTGCTGGCGGAGGCGGAGGGCAAGGTGCATGGTTATCCTGCCGAAGATGTGCATTTTCACGAGGTAGGCGCGCTGGATGCGATTGTCGATATCGTAGGTGTGGTGGCGGGCCTTGAATTGCTGGATGTAGAGCGTGTCTTTGCCAGCCCCTTGCCCCTGGGGGCAGGCTGGACGCGAGCCGCGCACGGCTGGTTACCCCTACCCGCGCCTGCCGTCCTAAACCTGTTGTCTGCTGTCGGCGCGCCCGTCACTTCAGATATGACGCCTGCAGAACTGGTCACGCCAACTGGGGCAGCGCTGCTGACGGCCCTGGCAGAGTTCCGCCGCCCTCCCCTGCGCCTGAGCCGCATCGGCTACGGCCTGGGCAAGCGCGAGCTAGAGCGCCCCAATGTCCTGCGCTGTTGGCTCGGCGAACTCCTGGATGAACCCCAAAGTCATGCTCATACTCACCACCATGAGCACACGTGCACGCATGAGCATAAACCTCTTTCCTAGGCATCGGGCTAATGTACAAAAAGAAGATGGCGCGCATTTTGCGCGCCATCTTCTTTTTGTACGTTTTTATTCAAAGTGGCAGTGTGAGAGGCCGCGCTTCGCCAGGTAACGCTGGTGATACTCCTCCGCACGGTAGAAGGTAGTGGCGGGAACGATCTGGGTCACGATGGGGCGCTTGTAGCGACCGGAGGCCTGCATTCGCTCCTTGGAGGCCTCCGCCTCCTTCTGTTGCTCGGGAGTGTGATAGAAGATGGCCGAGCGGTACTGGGTGCCGACGTCGGGACCCTGGCGATTGAGCGTGGTCGGATTATGGTTCTCCCAGAAGACCTGTAAGAGCTGGTCGTAGGGGACCTGTTCTGGATCGTACTCCACCTCCACGACCTCGGCGTGCCCGGTTTGGTCTGTACAGACATCGCGATAGGTTGGGTTCGTGTAGGTGCCTCCCTCGTAGCCAACAGCTGTATTGGTCACGCCCTTGATGCCACGGAAGGTCTCCTCAACGCCCCAGAAACAGCCCGCGCCAAAGGTGGCTTTCTCTAACTGTGCCATATGATACATTCTCCTTTCAGAGAAAACTGAAAAATGCTATAGACTATAAGCTTCTACCTTTGAGAACAATCTCCTATGGCCTTTAGTTCCCGGCAAAGGCCACACATATAAAACTCGTGATAAGTCGACTTACCCTTGCAATACCTCATATATGGTCCTGGTTGTGTGTGCTGGTGTGGCTGGCTACGCCAGCCACACCAGCACACACAACCAGGACCCGGCGAGCCACTTAGTGGCGAGAGGTCTCTTAGAAGAACACGTTGCACGCAGCTTATATTTGCAAACAATGTTGGCTATTTCACAGACAAAAAGAGATTTTTCGTGTATAACTTATAGGGATCTCTTTTCCTGATGAACACTGTCCATGATTAATATATTGATGTATGTGTATTTTGAAGGGAGCACGCTTTTATTATGTCTAGCCAGCCTTCTCAAGATGTTCCCCCGTTGACATCGACGGGTACTCTCTCCTCCCTGGTGCGTACGTTGTTTAATCGCTATGCGCGTGTCCTGCGCAATCCTGGTTTGCGTGTCTTTTCTGAGGAGAAAACGCGTGCCAGTGAGCCGCTGGTCCTGGTACAGGTTCTGGCTCTGGCCTGTTTTATCGCGCTGACGATCGCGCTCTCGCAGCCATCGTTTACCCTGGTGACGCCAATCTTCTATTCGGTCGCCTGTATCTTTGTCATTGGTGGCTTCTTCCTGACGGAGTATGTTTCTTACTTGACGGCGCGTGCCTTTCGTGGGCAGGGTAGCTTTGTACAACAGTGCTATCTCTCGCTGCTCATCTCTCTCCCTTTGACCGTCATTTACTTCTTTGTGGCTCGCATCCCCTTCGTGGGGGATCGCCTGGTGTGGCTGCTGGATGTCTATGGCTTCGTGCTCTACGTGATCATGATTCGAGCTGTACACAACCTGGACCTCTGGCGCGCGCTTGCCGCCACCATTACGCCATTTGTGGTAAGCATGGCTCTTATTGGGACACTGATCTTCCTGGGGATTGTACTGTAACAACATACACATTTGCGATGAGAGAAGGGCCGTGGATATGGGTAGCCTGTGGCTACCCATATCCACGGCCCTTCTCTCATCGCAACATTACTACTCGCCGCGGAGTTTGCTGTAGAGGATCTGGTCGTGCCAGGCACCGTTGCGCCATTGAGCTTTGCGTACCACGCCCTCGCGTGTGAAGCCAGCCTTCTCCAGTGCGCGCTGCTCAGGGCGGTTTGTTATGTCTGTCATGGCCTCGACGCGCATAATGGGGAATGCCGCGAACAGATAGGCGGAGAGGAGTTGTTGTGCTTCGACGCCATAGCCTTTTCCCTGGTGCTCAGGTGCGAGGGCGATGCCGATCATATAGGCTTTGCTGCCCTCGTTTGGGCCATAGCGTGTCATGTGGTAGTCCATGCTCCCCGCAAGCTTTCCCTCTAGTGTCGTCACGACGAGGTGCCCCGAGCGGTCGCTGAGCGTGCCCCCCTCATCAAAGGCGCGTATCTGTGAGCCATACCCGCGCAAGCCAAAGTTGTTAAACTCGCCAATAAAGTCTGGATCATTGTTCCAGCGCTCTAATGTCTCCAGGTCTTCCTGCTTGATTGGTCGCAAAATAATATTTGTGCCGCGTAGCATATACAATTACCTTTCCTTTTGGTAAAACATTTGCATTTATCGATTTATATGAAAGTTATTGTTGCGTCACTTCTCAGCACCTGTGGTGCTTCGCGGGGGATAAGGGATGTGGTGGAGAGCTGACTCCGCCAGCTCTCCACCACATCCCTTAGATGATATAAAGTATATCATTTTGTTCGTAGGGGCGTCTTCGCGCCTGCAGCGCTTAGGGTAAGGGTGCGGGTGGAAAAGCTGGGCATCGCCCAGCTTTTCCACCCGCACCCTTACCCTAAAAGCTCGCGTAGTGAGTTGGAAGGTGTTTTCTGGCTGACACGTTTTCAACGCGGAAATATGTTACCATGCAGAGAGAAGTATTTCGTTACTGGTAGTTTATTTGAAAGGATAGATGTGCGAGCTATGTCTGACACACACTCTTCTCCTACCTCGCGTAGAGCCTATCGCTCGCGTATCGGCATCGTGGCCGACTCTCCTAATTTTCCAGGGGCCTGGAATGAGATTGTCGAGAAGGTACGCGTGGCTGATGAGTTGGGCTTCGACTCGGTCTGGCTGGGCGAGTCCTGGGGATATGAACTCTTTACCTCGATGGGCGACCTGCTGCGGGCCACAAAGCGTATTAAAGTGGGTGCTGGAATCGCGAATATCTATTCGCGCACGCCAGCGTTGATTGCTAGCACTATTGCTACCCTGGACGAGCGTTCGGGTGGGCGTGCCCTGCTGGGTCTGGGTCCCTCGGGTGCGAACGTCATTGAGCACTGGCATGGCGTCAAGTTTGAGAAGCCGCTCAAGCGCACGCGTGAATATGTGGATATTATCCGTATGATCTTACGCGGCGAGAAATTGGCCTATACAGGTGAGTTCTTTCAACTTGAGCGAGGTTTTAAGCTGCGCTTCACACCTTTGCGCACCGATATTCCGATCTACATCGCGGCCATGGGACCCAAGAACATTTCGCAGACAGGTGAGATCGGGGATGGCATTCTGCCCGTGTACTGGCCGGTGGAGAGGTTTGGCGAGATGCGCGCGCAACTGGATGAGAGTTCACAACAGGCGGGCCGTCCCGCGCATAGTGTGGCTATCGCGCCCTATATTACGACCGCCCTTCTGCCAGAGGGTGCCAGCGAGCAGCAGATGCTGAGCGCGCGCCGAGCGGCCGCCTCGCCTCTGGCTTACTATATCGGCAAGATGGGGGTCTATTACGCGCAGATGCTCTCGCGCCATGGTTACACGGAAGATGTCCAGGCTGTGCTGGCTGGCTGGGAGAAAGGCATGAAGACGGCCATCGAAGCGGTTAGCCCACGTATGCTCGATGCCGTCTCCATTGTAGGTACGCCACGGGAGGTTGTTGCTCGGCTAGATCAGTGGGCTGACCTAGGCGTGGATGAGCCATTATTGACGATGCCTGGCGGTTCGCTTGATGAGACCGCGACCCTCCTGGGCATGTTGAGGGATGCCTTAAGCGAGGAGTAGCGCTTCTCGGCGAACGTATCCGCGTGTTGCAGTCTCCGCTTGACGGAGGGGTGCGAATGGAAGAGGAACTCCACAAGCGGAGAGGGCGAGATCTCGGTGAGATTCTGGTTAGCGAGCCTGCGCATGGCGCTTTTGAAGGCATCGACCTTCTGCGTCATCTGGAGCGCGTACTCGTCGGCCTGGTACTCCATGTGACGGCTGTAGATGTTGCCTACGGGCATCACGATCAGGCTAAAGAGCGCTGTTAACAGGAGGAAGAAGGGCAGCGTTGCCGGGTCCGTGAGGGACTGGTAATGCCCTTGTTGTTCAACCGCCTGGTGGAGTGCCAGGTTGGCGAGGTAGAGCCCACCCAGAGTCAGGATCGACTGGCTGACGATCATCTTCCAAATGTCGTGATGGACATGGTGTCCGAGCTCATGGGCCAGCACGACCTCGATCTCATCCTCTGAATACCTGTCGGTCATGGTATCACCCAGGACGATACGGCGTGTATTGCCCAGGCCCATTAGAGCCGCGTTGGTGGTCGTGGTCTTATTGCTCATCTGCATGGTGAAGACGCCCTGGACGCGTGTATCAGCGCTGGCTGCCAGCTTGACCAGGCGTTCTGTCAGCTCGCCTGCTGGCAGTGGCTTGAATTTGTAGAAGAGGGGAAAAATCAAGATGGGCGCGAGATTAGCCATAACCACGGAGAAGAAGAGCATGGCCAGGGCTGTCCAGAGCCACCACCACTGGGGTTGGAGCGCGAGCAGGCCATAGATGAGCGAGATGGCTGCCGCCTCAAGTCCCAGATTGAGCACAAAGTTTTTGCCTACGTCGCTGATCCAGCCGCTTAGGGTCTGGATAGAGATGCCATAGCGACGCGGCAGGATAAAGCTGCCATAGACCAGCGCGGGTGTGGCAAGCAGTTGATAGAAGAGTATGATTGCCAGGAAGTAGAGCAGAATCTGCCAGGGATACCAGCCCGCCAGGGGTTGCCACTGGAGGAATGGGAGGGTATGGGAGACCCAGCCTATGCGCGTCCCGGCCCGCACCAGGTCGCGTAATCCCGCATCCCATCGCGTAATGAGTATGATAAGCAGGCCAGCAGATACCACCCCCATATTGATGAGTGTGACATGCCGTCGCTTGCGTGCATATGCGCGAGCTTTCTTTTGTCTTTCCTTATCGATCTCCATACTACCGTACTCCTACCACGTGAAGCTGCCGCACTCATTATTTCTACATTGCTTGCCTGTGCCAGCCATGCTGGGAGGCGTTCGTCCTGACAATTCGCCCTGACACTTCTATTGTAGCAAGGGCCTGGCAGGGGGGATCTCCTGCCAGGGGGTGCATCTCTTCCATCTATTGATGGAACTAATGACTAGCGTTGGGTAAGTTTAGCCAGATTGCTAAAGGAACGCTCAGCACTCTCCAGTGAAGGAATGGTTGGAGCGTCGTTCTCAACGATATACCAGGCCGCGCCAACCTCTTTGGCGGTGGTGTAGTAGCCTAGGATGTCCAGCGTGCCATTGCCCACTTCCGTGAAGGTGCGCTCCGCCGTCATGTCTTTGAGGTGTACCAGGGGTACACGCCCGGCATGCTGTTGGAGATAGGCCTTGGGATCGACACCGGCAAACGCGACCCAGTAGGTATCCAGTTCGAGTTTGACCAGCTCAGGATCTGTATTCTCGGCCAGGATATCCAGCAAGTAGCTGCCGTTTAGCTTCTCAAATTCGTGGTTGTGGTTGTGATAGGCGAGCGTGATTCCCGCCTCGTGGCAACGTTTCCCATACTCGTTCATCTGCTTGGCGAAGGCCAGCAGACGTTCCGTGTCGTTGAGGTCCTCACGCGACATGTAGGGAACGATCAAATAAGGGCAACCAATCTGGCGGCAGTACTCGATCTCGCGTGCGCTGTCGGCCTGTAAAAGATGGTAGCCTACATGGCTGCCAGCCACTTTGAGCCCAGTCTCCTGGAGTAGGCCGCGCAGTTCTTCCGCGCTCAGATCGCCATAGCCTGCGAATTCGACGCCCTGGTAGCCTAGCTGCGCAACCTTACGAATCGTCCCTTTGAAATCCTGCGCTGTCTGATCGCGTACGGTGTAAAGCTGAAGCCCTACTTGCATAGACATGTATTCTCCCTTAGAGTGTTGTTACTTGATGTATCCACTGTCTTGAATTTCTACCCTCATTGGCAATAAGTAGTGCAGCTGGTAAGCAGCTGGCAAATTGTAGGGTTCAAGCTGGCTTGGACTCCTCTCGCAGGCAGGGTACCCTGACTCGTGGTGATAGGCCATGCCAGCATGGCCCCTACAACGCCCTTTGTGCCGATGAAGATACTTCAGTATATCACCTGTGGCGCCTGCTAATATATCTATGGCTGCTTCGGAATAGTGGAATTGTTTGAGATCTTATGGTTTTGTCGCGCGCGCTTGTCAGATTTCGCAATAGGGGTCAGCGTGAGCTTATCTGGCAGGGCCTCCGTGATTTCATGCAAAAATTGATTAGGTTGATCAAGGTGCATATAGTGTCCCGCCGCTGTAATGATGCGGTTACGTGTTTGTGGCAAGGCACTGGCGAGCTTCTGTGCAACTTCGCGGAAGAACGGCTGACTACGTGTACTTATCAGGCAGGTGACTGGCTGCTTGATCTGTGTGAGTTCATGCGTATGTATATACTCACCTGTTCCCGCCGCGTTCTCCTGTAGAGCCGCCTCCGCGTTGGTAAGTAGCACCTCGCGCCATTCCGGTGAGAGGTGTGTAAAGCCACTCTCGCCGGATTTTTCCTCTAAGAGGTCGTGATAATATACCTCGGCTGCGGCTCGTAGACCCTTTGTTTTCTGGAGATAGCGTAGGCGGACATTATCCAGGAAGGCGGTCACGGCCTTTTGCTTGCGCAGGTGAAAGGTGGCTTCGCAGAGGACGAGGGACGCGACCAGTTCTGGATGATGTAACGCCAGGTCGAGGGCGATAATCGCGCCCGTGTCTGCGCCAACAATAGTCGCTGGTGTCGCGCGCAATTGCTGGAGCAGAGTGGCGGCATCCTCGGCATGTTGATGGAGATCGCCTACAGGTGACTGCCTGGAGCGGCTAAAGCCCCGGCGATCATAGGCGATAACACGGTTGCGTGTCGCCAGGCGTTCAAAGGTACTTCCCCAGAGATCCGCGTTGGCCCCATTGGCATGAATCAGCAGGATGGGGAGCCCGGCGCCCTTTTCTTTGTAAAAAAGGTCTGCGTTGTGTATGCTGGCTGTTGGCATAGACATCTCTCTTTCCAGGTGAAACGAAGTTTTAAGATTGTGGTTGCCATCCCTGTTCGCGGTAAATGCGCAGTGTTTGCTGATCGCCGGGTACATAGCTGACCATGGAGTAGTTTGCGATGCCAGTAAAAACGGTGGTTGCGGTGCGTAGGGTCAGTCTTCCCAGTGTACTATGTTGTACCTGGAACACGAATGAGGGGACGGGTTTCCCCTGCGAGTAGGACGAATTGGCGATGCGTCTAAACTCTGGAAGTTCGCGCAGGCGTTTGCGCAGGGCCTTATATTCTGGGAGATGGGTGCTGGTGCTGGCGTTGTACTGAAAGTCGCTGACCAGGCGGCGAGCCAGGTTCTCCCAGCCATGGAAGCGCCGGCGCATCTCGGGATCAAATACAAACTCCAGTAAATGCAGATTCTTTTGCTGAGAGCGCTCTTCGGAAATTTCAAATAATTGTAGGGAAGCCTCGTTCCAGGCGTGTAGGTACCAGAGGCGATTGAGGGCGTGCGCGGGATAAGAGGTATTTTGTACCAGCAGGCTTGCCAGGTCTCCTAATTCGAGGAGGGCTTCTTCGGGTTCCTGACTAATATAGTGCCCCGTCAGGCGCGTATAGGCATCGTAGAGCTCCTGCCGTTCGTCGCTCACGAGTTCAAAGGCCCTGGCGAGAAGTTGCACGACATGCGGCGAGGGATTGGCGCGCTGCCCTGTCTCCAGGTGATAGATATAAGTGCGGGAGAGGCGTGTGGCCTGGGCGAGCTGCCCCTGGGACATGCCTCGTGTCTGGCGTAAATGGGTGATCAGTTGTGGAAAAGTAAATGTTTTGCTATGTATCATCCCTGGCCTTTACTCTCTCTATGATAATCCCTTTTTCGTTAGCTATACTCTATTATGCCCAAAAATTTGTTAGCTGGCAACGTGGCTATTACTCTATAAGCGCCATATAATTAGAGAAAGGAGAAATGGGTTGTTGGTGCTTATCGCCGCGACAGAGTGGTCGCTCAGAGCGTCGCATGGATGATGTCCCCCTATGGAGAGGAGCTTTGGCTAAATGTCTGACCCATCTTTAATCAACAACACCCCAGAGCAGCAGCGTTTCTCTACTCTTACCAGTGATGGGCGCGAAGAACTTCTTCGGGAGCGACCATGGATACGTCACTACCAGGAAGGTGTTCCCGCTCTTCTTGATATTCCTGATCGCGCTGTAACGTCTCTGCTCGACACGACTGCCAGTCGCTACCCAAGCGCTTGCGCTATCAGCTACTTTGGCGCCAAGCTGACCTATGCTCAGCTCTCGCACCTGGCCAATCGCTTTGCGATTAGCTTACAGAAGCTAGGTATTCACAAGGGCGACCGTGTGGCCATCGCATTGCCAAATATTCCCCAGTACCCGATTGCCTTCTTCGGGGCATTGCGTGCGGGCGCGGTTGTCGTTCCTACCAATCCACTGTATACAGCGCATGAGATGCGTCACCAGATGGCCGATTCTGGCGCGCGTGTCCTGGTTATGCTCGATGATTATTATCCTGTTGTACGCGAGATACGCAAGGAAACAGCCCTTGAGCATGTTATTTTAACCAGTCCCTCGGATTACTTGCCAGCCGTCTTGCGCACGCTCTATCCCCTGAGCCATCGTGGCACGAATAAGTCGGGTCCGCTCTTATCTGAAAAAGAGCGGCGCGGCGATGAGTCGCTACATATCATGAGCACTATGTTAGAGTCACATGCCACGCGTGGCGGCATTGAGTTGTTTAGCCTGCCCCAAGCGGCGAAGGGCGATGACCTGGCCCTCCTGCAATATACAGGTGGCACCACTGGTCTCTCCAAGGGTGCGATGCTTACGCACCGCAACCTGATAGCCAATGCCATGCAGACGCGCTATTGGACAACTATGGCTCGCGATGCCCAGGAAATTACGCTGTGTGCCGCTCCCTTCTTCCATGCCTATGGTCTGACGGTCGGCATGAATCTCTCGATTCTGATCGCGGCAACGATGGTCCTTATCCCTCGTTTCAAGCCCGATGAGGTCCTGGATACAATTCGGCGGACGCGTCCAACACTCTTTCCGGGGATTCCGACGATGTATATCGCGATTTTGCGCGAGGCGGGCAAGAATCCCGAGTACCTTAGCTCTATCCAATATTGTATCAGTGGCGCAGCTCCTTTGCCAGCCAAAGTACAGACGGATTTTGAGTCCGCGACCAGGGCCAAGCTGGTCGAGGGGTATGGTCTGAGCGAGGCCGCGCCTGTGACGCACTGCAACCCACTGAATGATAATCGGCGCGGCGGCAGTATTGGTCTTCCCCTCCCAGAGGTCGAGGCTGCGATCATGAACATTGCCACTGGCGAACTGCTTCCCGTCAACGAGATTGGCGAGATCGTGGTCAAGGGTCCCAATATTATGCAGGGGTACTGGAATCGGCCAGAGGAGACCACGGATATCTTCCGTAACGGCTGGATGCGTACGGGCGATATTGGCCGCATGGATGAAGATGGCTTTTTCTACGTGGTTGACCGGGCCAAGGATCTGATCCTCGCCAGCGGCTTTAACGTCTATCCGCGCGAGGTCGAGGAGGTACTCTTCCGCCACCCTTCGGTTGTTGAGGCCGCCGTCACCGCTGTCCCCCACGAGTATCGTGGCGAGACGGTGGGAGCCTTTATCGTGCTCAAGCCCGGCGTCGCGCCCTCTGAAGAAACTCGCCAGCAAATTATCGCTTTCTGTAAAGAAGAATTAACCGCTTATAAAGTGCCTAAGGTTGTGGAGTTCCGCAAAAATCTGCCGAAAACACTTGTCGGCAAGGTCCTTCGGCGCGAACTTCGTGTTGAAAAACAAGCATAGCCGCATAGATGCGTTTGACTTCTACTCCAAAGGAGAAAGGGAACCTATGTCGACAACTATGAAGCCAACTGAAGCTGGAACAGCCTTTTTGACGACTCCCGTCAGTGAGAACGCGGATAGAATATTTACCCCGGAGCAGCGTGACGAAGATCAGCGCATGTTCGAAGAGTCCAGCGTGACCTTCGTCGAGCGCGAAGTCTTGCCCAAACTCGACGCCATCGAGAGCCAGGAGCCGGGCGTTATGCCCTCCCTGCTGAAGAAAGCTGGCGAGCAGGGTCTGCTGATGATTGAAATCCCCGAGGCCTACGGTGGCGCGGAACTGGGCCTGCTGACCAGTGTCCTGGTCGCCTCGCAGCAGAAGGAGGCCTCCTTTAGCGTGGCCTTTGGCGCGCATACCACCATTGGTTCGCTCCCCATCGTCTACTACGGTACCGAGGAGCAGAAGCAGGCCTACCTGCCCAAGCTTGCGACCGGCGAATGGATCGCTGCTTATGCGCTGACTGAGCCGGGCGTTGGCTCTGACGCCATGGGCCTGGGCACGCGCGCCGAACTCTCCGAGGATGGCAAGTACTATATCCTCAACGGCACCAAGCAGTGGATTTCGAATGCTGGTTTCGCTGATGTCTTCGTGGTCTTTGCCCGCATCGGCAATGAGCGCCCCTCCGCCTTTATTGTCGAGGCCAACTGGCCAGGTGTCACTACTGGACCCGAAGAGAATAAGATGGGCATCAAGGGCTCCTCGACGCGCCAGTTGATCCTTCAGGATGTCAAGGTGCCTACCGAGAATCTGTTGGGCAAGATTCACAAGGGTTACAAGATCGCCTTTAACATTCTCAATATTGGCCGCCTCAAACTGGGTGCCGGTACCGTTGGTGGTGCGCGCAACGCCTTAAAGCTGGCTGCGACCTATACCAATGAGCGCAAGGCCTTCGGCAAATTCCTGCATGAGTTCGGCATGATCAAGAAGAAGCTGGCTCGTATGGCCGCCGAGACCTATGCCGCTGAGAGCGAGGTCTTCCGCACCGCCGCCAACATCTCCAACGCGCAGCATAGCGGTGGCGACAATACAGATGCCATCTTCAAAGCCGTTGAGGATTATGCCATTGAGGCTTCCCTGGCCAAGGTACATGGTAGCGAGGTCCTGGCTATGGTGGTCGACGAGGGCGTACAGATCTTCGGTGGCTACGGCTTTATGAAGGAGTACCCCATCGAGAAGGCCTATCGCGATGCGCGTATCCAGCGTATCTTCGAGGGTACGAATGAGATTAACCGCATGGTGGCCTCGGGCACGCTCTTCCGCCGCGCGATGAAGGGCCAGGTCAGCTTGATGACCATCTATCCCCAGGTTGAGGGGCGCATTAAGGCCAATCAGCCGTCGAATGGTGCCGATGAGAAGGTGCCTGCCGAACTGCGTGAGGCCGTTAACACTCTTGAGCGCTCGAAGGATGCCACCATCTATGCTGCCGTCAACGTGGCCATGAAGTATATGCAGGCCCTTGAGCAGGAGCAGGAGTTTATCGAGTACCTGGCGAATCTGCTGATCGACCTGTACGCGGTCGATAGCGCCCTGGCGCGTGCCATCCAGGCCGTGCGTCGTGGTGATGCCGAGAGCGCGACCCATGTCAAACTGGCGCAACTCGCCTCCTGGCTGGCCTTTACTCGCATCCGTGCCAACCTGGATCAACTCCTGATGTCCTATATTGACGAGGGACGCGTCGCCAAAGTTCTGGAGCGTGTGCGTACCTACGTGGGCGACTATGCGATCAACGGTGTTGCGCTCCAGCGCGAGATCGCCTCTATCGTGGTTGAGAAGCAGGGCTACCCCTTCTCCCTCTAATACAACCTATCGGATTGCTACAAGCAAATACCCTACATTCTTAGCTCCTGGTTGTGGGATGTGGGGGGGAGTCACTCCCCCCCCCACGTCCTGTTCTCTCTTTTTATCCTCAACGAGGGATTAGTGCCCCCCTCTTGAGCTAAACCAGGAAGTTGTAGCACCTCTATCGCGTACTGCCACAATACGAAGAGGAGTTTTGCTATGCAGGTTGGAGATACGAAGTCTTGGGAGCGTACATTTACCCTGGATGAGGTGCGGCTCTTTGCTCACCTCTCAGGTGACAAGGGTGCGCATCATATCCTCCCCGATGAGCAAGGACGTGTCATGGTGCATGGATTGCTTACCGCGACGCTTCCCACCAAACTTGGTGGGGACCTGAACTATATCGCGCGTTCGCTCAACTTTGATTTTCTACGTCCCGTCTATGCTGGAGATACCGTCCGCTGTATCGTCACAGTGACCCAGCTTGAGCAGCAGGCTGGGCGGACACACATGACTTCCATCTTCACCTGCTTCAATCAGCATGGCAAGCGTGTTCTGGCTGGCGAGACACAGGGAGTTGTGCGTGACCTCGAGCCAGATGAGATGTGTGTGCCATGCGACTAAACCAGGGCGTTGGTACCCTCACTGTAAAACAACTATTCACTCTCATAAAGGAGCCATAGATAATGCCAGAAGCCGTGATCGTGAGTGCTGTACGCACTCCTATTGGGCGCGCGAATAAAGGCGTGCTAAGAGATGTACGTGCCGATGACCTCGCCGCTCTAGCGGTTAAAGCCGCCGTTGAGCGCGTGCCGAATCTGGATCGCTCGCTGATCGAAGATCTGATCCTTGGCTGTGCCTTCCCTGAAGGGGAGCAGGGCATGAACCTGGCGCGTATTGTAGGTGCGCTCGCTGACCTGCCCGAGACCGCAGGCGGTGTGACTGTCAACCGCTTCTGCGCCTCCAGCCTGCAAGCAGTGAACATGGCCGCGCAGAGCGTTATGCTTGGCCTGGGAGATGTGATTATCGCGGGCGGCGTTGAGAATATGTCCCGTGTGCCTATGGGCGGCTTTAACCCCAGCTTTAATCCGCGCCTGGTCCCGCCGCGTGAGGGCGAAAAGGCCGAGTCGTATCTCCCGCCCTGTGAGCTTGAATATGGCTATGCCAGCTATATGCCCATGGGGATTACCGCCGAGAACCTGGCGCGCCTGCATAATATCAGCCGCGAGGCTCAGGATGCCTTCGCGCTGCGCAGCCACCAGCGCGCCATTGCGGCGACTGAGAAGGGCATCTTCAAGCGCGAGATCGTACCCGTGCCCCTGCCCGATGGGCGCGTGATGGAGATCGACGAGGGACCACGCCGAGATACCTCGCTTGAGAGGCTCGCCAGCCTGGAGCCCGCCTTTATCAAAGGTGGCACCGTGACCGCTGGTAACTCCAGCCCGCTCAATGATGGTGCCTCCGCCGTTGTGATCATGTCCGAGGAGAAGGCGCGTGAGCAGGGGATTACGCCCCTGGCCCGCATTCGCACCATGGCTGTCTCTGGCGTACGCCCCGACATTATGGGCATTGGACCCGTCTCCGCGGTGCGCAAAGTTCTCCAGCGCTCGGGCCTGCAACTAAGCGATATCGATGTCTTCGAGCTGAACGAGGCCTTTGCCGTGCAGAACCTGGCCGTAATCCGCGAACTGGGCCTTGATGATGAGGCGAAGCTGAATCCCCATGGTGGCGCGATTGCCCTGGGGCATCCCCTGGGTTGTAGCGGCGCTCGCTTGATTGCCACCCTGGTGAATGATCTACAGACTCTGGATAAGACGCTGGGTATTGCCACGCTGTGTGTCGGCGGTGGCCAGGGCGTTGCCACCTTGATCGAGAGGATTTCATAGTCATGTCTACCACGCCATATCGCATTCGCAAAGTAGGCGTGATCGGCGCTGGTGTGATGGGCGCGGCTATCGCCGCCCATCTCGCCAACGTTGGCATCCCCAGCCTGCTGCTAGATATTGTGCCTCCAGATGCCAAAGATCGGAGCATTGTGGCCCGTACTGGGCTGGAGAAGGCTCTCAAAGCCAGGCCAGCCGCCTTCTATACCAAACGCGGCGCGCAACTGGTAACGGTTGGCAATATTGAGGATGACTTGCAGACGCTGGCCGAGGTGGATTGGGTCATCGAGGCCGTCGTTGAGCGTCTCGATATCAAGCATTCTCTGTATGAGCGCCTGGAGAAGGTGCTGGCGCCTCACACCATCATCAGCTCGAACACCTCGGGCCTTCCCGCGCACCAGCTGATCGAGGGGCGTGGCCCCGAGTTCCGCCGCAACTTCCTGATCACGCACTTCTTCAATCCCGTGCGCTATATGCCCTTGCTGGAACTGGTTCCCACGCCCGATACCGATCCTGCGCTCCTGCCCTTTATGCGCGAGTTTGGGACGGAAGTGCTGGGTAAGGGCGTGGTCCTGTGTAAGGATACCCCGAACTTTATCGCCAACCGTGTCGGTGTGTATGGCTTTCTCTCGACCATTCACCGTGCGCTGGCCGAGGGCTATAGCGTTGGTGAGGTGGATGCCATCCTTGGCCCCTCCATGGGACGCCCGAAATCAGCCGTTTTCCGCACAGCCGACCTCTCGGGCCTGGATACCCTGGCGCATGTCGCCGACAACCTCTATCAGAACGCGCCAGAAGACCCCTGGCGTGAGACGTTTAAGCTGCCAGAGATCATCCGCCAGATGGTCGCGCAAGGCAAGCTTGGGGAGAAGAGCGGGCAGGGCTTCTATAAGCGCGTGAAGCAGCCCGGTGGCGGCTCAGAGATCCTTGAATTGGATCTAACGACGCTGGAGTATGGGTCGAAGCAGAAGGTGCGCCTGGCCTCCATTGGCACGGCACGCAATTATGACGACCCGGCGCAGCGTGTGCTTGCCATGCTCAATAGCGATGACAAAGGCGGGCAACTGGCCCGCGAGACCATGGCGGACTCCCTGATCTATGCCGCAACTCTGGCGGCTGAGATAGCCGATAGCGTCGTCGCGGTCGATGAGGCCATGCGCTGGGGCTTTAACTTTGACTTTGGTAGCTTTGAGGTCTGGGATCTCCTGCTCAAGAATCCCCAGGTGCTGGAGAAGACTCTTGAGGGACGCGAATTGCCCGAACTGGTCCAGCGCGTGCGCGAAAAGGGGCAGGGGACATTCTACGTCGAGACCAACAGCGTCCGCCAGTACTTTGACTTCAAAGATGACACTTATAAGCCGGTGCCTGTGCCAGCGGGCAGCATCACCTTCACCGCGCTCAAAGCCAGCAACAAGGTCGTGCGTGACAACGGCTCGGCGGCCCTGATCGACCTGGGTGATGGTGTGGCTTGCCTGGAGTTCCATACCAAGATGAACTCCATCGATGAGGGCATCATCGAGATGATCCGCTATGCCGTCGAGGAGGGGCCAAAGCAGTTCCGCGCCCTGGTCGTCGCGAACGACGCTTCCGACTTCTCGGCTGGTGCGAACCTCTTCCTCGTGCTCATGGGGGCGCGTCAGGGGGAATGGGATATGATCAATAATGCCGTCAACGGGTTACAGCAGGCGAACCAGATGCTCAAGTACAGTTCCATCCCTGTTGTGGCCGCGCCGACTGGTCGCGCACTTGGCGGTGGCTGTGAGATCATTATGCATTGTAACCATACGCGCGCCCTAGCCGAGTCGTATATTGGCCTCGTCGAAGTGGGTGTTGGCGTGGTGCCAGCGGGGGGCGGCTGTAAAGAGCTTCTCCTGCGTCATGGAGCCGACCTGGAGCGTCAGAAGGCGGGCAAGACGGGCGGTCCTTTCACCCCGTCGCGTAAGGCCTTTGAGACCATCGCCATGGCCACCGTCTCGACCAGCGCGGTCGAGGCCCAGGAGCTACGCTTCCTGCGTAAGACGGACAGGTTGAGTGTCAATCGCGCCGTACTCCTGCGCGATGCCAAGGCGGATGCTCTACAACTGGCCGAGGCCCAGGCCGCCGGTAAGTGGCAGCCAGCCCAGCCGCAGCTGATGATCCTGCCAGGTTCTGGCGCGCGCCTGGTCCTGGAGCAGCAGGTAGATAATCTGTTGCTTACCGGCAAGGTTAGCGAGCATGATGCCGTTGTCGCGCGCCACCTGGCACGCGTCCTGACTGGTGGCAATTGCTCACCTCTCACACCGCTAACGGAGCAGCAGGTGCTCGACCTGGAGCGTGAAGCCTTCCTGAGCCTCTGTGGTATGGAGAAGACCCAGGAGCGTATGCAGGCTATTCTGATGACAGGCAAGCCCCTGCGCAACTAGCAAACCAGGCAAGCGCTTAAGCCGTAGATTTTTCTCTAGCGTTTGTCGTTACGGTTCCCCAATCCTTTAGTGAGGTGTCCTGCTCAGACTGAGCAGGACACCTTTTTTGTGGGAAGCAAGCACCACGTATTTCACCTGGTAAGAGTATGTGGCGGCGGTCCGGCTGAGCCGGACCGCCGCCACATACTCTTACTCCTGCGAAGCGCCGCAGGCGCTGAAAAGCCAACTTCCAACAAAGAGAAAGAGACCAGTGGCAGACGCGCCACTGGTCTCTTTCTCTTTGTAAAGTTTGCTTAGAAGATGGATTCGCCGGTCGCGGTATCGAAGAGGTGAATACGATCACTCTCAACATACAGGCGGATCTTGTTGCCGGGAACCGCGCGGGAGCGAGGATCGAGCGTCGCGATCAGGCTCTTGCCGCCAGCGGTCAGGTAAACCTGGAGCTCGTTACCGAGGTTCTCAACCACGTCAACCGTGCCGTCGATGCTGGAGCGTGTGCTGCTCTCGCCGACCAGGGTCGCATCCTCAAGGTGTGAGGGGCGGATACCGAAGGTCAACTCGCGGCCAGCCGCGTCACGAGCGAGCTTGGCCAGCTCAGCAGGTAACTCAATCTGGCCAATGCCTTCAAGCACGAGCTTGGTCAGGTCGCCTTCACCAACGACCTTCGCACCGGGGATGAAGTTCATGGTAGGAGTACCAATGAAGCCAGCGACGAACATGTTCGCGGGATGATCATACAGGTCCTGTGGTGTACCCAGTTGCTGGATAACGCCGCCATTCAGGACTGCAATACGGTCACCCATGGTCATAGCCTCGACCTGGTCGTGGGTAACGTAAATAGTCGTTGTCTGAATGCGCTGGTGCAGTTTGATGATATTCGCACGCGTCTCAACGCGCAGCTTGGCATCCAGGTTGGAGAGCGGCTCGTCCATCAGGAAAACCTGCGCCTCGCGGACAATCGCGCGACCCAGGGCAACGCGCTGGCGCTGACCACCAGAGAGTTCTTTGGGTTTACGCTTGAGCAGGTTTTCGAGACCGAGCTGCCCGGCTGCGTCTTCAACGCGCTTCTTGATCTCTGCTTTGGGGTAGTGGCGTAATTTCAGACCGAAGGCCATGTTGTCAAATACGGTCATGTGAGGATAGAGCGCATAGTTCTGGAAGACCATGGCGATATCGCGATCCTTAGGATCGACGCCATTGACCATGCGGTCACCGATGTAGATCTGGCCTTCGCTAGGCTCCTCAAGACCTGCAACCATGCGCAGGCAGGTACTCTTACCACAACCAGAGGGGCCGACCAGGACCATGAATTCCTTGTCCTTGATATCAAAGCTGACATCATGGACGACTTCTACCTTGCCGAAGCGTTTGTAGATGTTCTCAAATTGGACACGAGCCATGAAGGGATACTCCTTTCGCTTCGTAACAGTTCGCAGCTTTGCTTACTGTTACCCTTCTTCATATAGAATGAAGCTCCTGCTTGGTGCTATGCCGCGTCAAGCGTGAAGTAGAGCGATCTTTTTATAGAGATTCGTCTATATAAATCACTGCTTAAAGGGAGATCGACATAGCTTCTACCTACCGGCTCCGCTAAAAGTATACTTCATTGTTTCCAGCCGGCAGGCTAACAATAAAATTAGTATAACACAACTTTAACAAGAAACATAGGCTAATTTTGATAAAAAAGCATGGTTGCTCAAATCTGGGCCTTTATGAAATTTTAATAAGATGTCGGCTGCGTAGTCTCTATATGTATTGCCATTGGGGGAGAGAGTAATCGACATTGTATGAGGGAGAATGTATGAGGGAGAATTAGTACTCAAGTACCTGCCTATTTCTGAGTATCTTTTTGTTAAGGCTAGAGGAACAGCCTGGGGAAATTTTAGCGGTTTTAGCTTATTGAAGTGGCTTTATAAAACGTTTCTCCTTTGTTATAACAATGTAGGCATATTACATAAAAATATGTAAAAATTGTATGAAGATTTCTTGTGTATAAGCTGTTTCAAGAGAAAAACACTAGACAATTAGATGCAACTTCATGCATACTATTAACGTGCAATGTACAGTATGTGACTACAAAAGAGCAACATTGTATGTACATATGTGCAAGTATAGGTAAGAGAGTAAAACGCGGAGAAGCAGTCCACCCATAGGGACAGTGGAGGAATGAATGATGCTAGAGGCACAGGAACAGCGCAGTGAGGTTGCGCGCTTATTGTCGCAGATAAGCGCAGAATATGAGGCAGCACAACGCGGATTATCTGAAATTTCTTACGGTATGTCACAACATGAGTTTATTACTGCGCGAATGGAGAATATGGGACAGCTCCACAACCAGTTACAATCACTGGTGGGGGATGTTGCCATTGCGATGATTGCCGATAAACTAGGGAGCTGCCATTAGGCTCGCGGGTGATAGGATGCCGCATTTTCTAATTTGATATCAATTTCATCGATATCAATTTCATCTCTCTACAAAGGAACCCTGAAAATGGGTTCCTTTTTGTATCTGTGCTGGCTGGTATGATAAAGCGCCAAAAAAGAGGATTGTATTTATACGTTGTCAAACAATACATCTTACAATGTACGTCACAATGTATAAATATAATCCCTGGGCGCAACTCACGAAACATGTAGCCCGCATAGTTCTTTGATCAGAAAGATCTATGCGCCGCTATAAGGCGGTTTCAGCTATGAACTGACAGAATAAAGTGTCGAAGTTTGTCTGCGTGACACTTACTTCGCCCCTCCATTCACGGAGAGGGCAGTTTTTAGCGTGAGAGTGATGGTGTTAAGGAGCCCGGTTCAAAGACAAATGTATGCAAATGTGTATCTATTTGTGCCCTGGCTTGCTCGTCGAATAGCGTTTCTTTCTGTATATTGCGGATGCCACTCACGACATACTCTACTTCTTCGCAGAAGAAGTCGGGATGGTCAAAAATGCAGTTTTTTTCCGAGAAGAAGCTGCGTCTCCATTGTACTTTTTCGGTAGCGGAGAGAAAAGGTGCGCCCTCGCAGAGAAACCACTCGGCGATCCCCTGAAGATAGGAACGATATTCAGGCGTGAGGGGAGAGTGTCGGCGAATGGGATAGGCGTGTTCAACCACCGCATTATATCCTGCCTCGCGCAGGTAGTGCTGGAGCTTGGAACCGATCCAGCTATCTTCATGTGCGTACCCCAGAGCTGCCCGCTTCTCCTCCCACTTTTGTCGTGCGCGCAAGACACGTTTTTGTAGCGCCTGACTCAGAACACCAAAGCGCATAGTGCCGAAGTCGATATCCTTCACAATCAGGCGTCCACCATGTTTGAGGTAGGGTCGCATGGCGGCAAAGGTATTCACTGGTGAAGGAAAGTACTGGCTGACATTTGCACTGAAAATGATATCCGCTGTATTGAGTTCAATGGGAAGTTGTTCCAGGTCGGCCCGTCGATATTCAACCTGGTCCTCATACCAGGCACCTATGCTTCGCTGGTGCGCAACGTGGAGCGACTCATCTGAGATGTCAACTCCAAGGATACGCCCCTCTGGACCAACGGCCTTGGCCAGCATTGGTGTCCAGAGCCCTGGTCCACAACCCGCATCAACAATAAATCCTCCCTGTGGGAGGGCGATTTCCTGGATCATATGGATGCGTTCGTTGGCCTTGCTTTGATGGTGTGTCTCCAACCATTCAATTGCATTGAGAGGTAAACCGTAATCATTTACGTGAATGAGATTGTTTCCCGCCATTAACACTTAACCTTAACCTTCCAACCAGATACAAAATTCTCAGCACGAGCATTAACAGCAGTAATATTAACATATCGATGGATGAAAAATCAATAGATGTGCAACATTGTATGAAGTTAGTGTATACATTGTAATGTATCTTTGTTTAATCAAATGTATTTTGTAAGTGATAATATAAATGATGCGTTTGCAATAGGAACGTATATGGCATCTCTCTCTTATGAGCTAACCCTCTATGTTTTGGGCAAGGTGCCTCAGGCCTGCAGTGCTCGCCTGAAATAAACTTGTACAACTGGGTTAATTGAAGAGGATAAGCGGTGGGGCCTTGGTGAAGAAAAAAGGATGCCTGCTAGAAATATGCCCTGCTCTTTTCTGCTAAATATTCACATTTGTGAAATAACTGCCTGCATTTTTTTATCTATTCTTCATGTGAATATCTACAATAAAGTCCCGTTTCTATGCTATAATGGGTGAGATAAATAGAGATGGAGCATGTGGCTCCCTAAGGAAGAGGGCTATTGGTATGCAGAAAGGACGCAATCCCGAACAGCCAGGCAACGAACTGGAAGAGAATGTATTGCGTGGCAGTTTGAGGAGTGGGCAAGGAAAACGCAAGAATACAGCCATCCTGAAGCAAGCGCGTCCTCCACGCAAGAGTGCCCTCTCGCGTACTGAGAATGCTAAAAGTACGGCGCAAGCGCGCAAGGGGAGCCAGGTCGCCGCCGATAATATTCCTGTGCTCAATAGCGCTAATGAGAAGGGGCTCTCACCATTTAGTAGTACGTTGCATGCTATTTTGCATCGTAACCGGGCTGAGATTGGGCGCATCTCACGCGAGTTGGATGTCGCAGAGAACACTATCTACCGCTGGATGAATGGTACCTCTGATCCTCGACACTCACATTTACGCAATCTTCCTGATGTGATGTCAGAGCATCGACAGGCAATAATACAGGCGATTAACAAAACCTTTCCAGACGTTCTTGATATGAACATTCTGGCGAGTATCCCTGAGATTCGGGTCGAGATCTATCGCCGTGTCCTTGAGTTGATTGCGAGCACCGCTGATCCAGCCAACTGTCTCTGGCAAGTTGCGCAGACGATTTTTGATTATGCCCTGCTCCAGTTGGATACAGAGCACAAGGGAATCACCATCATCTATGCCTCTTTTATGCCTCCTTGCGAGGACGATGGGACGATTCATTCGTTATATGAAGCGCTGGCCCGTGGCACCGAACCCTGGTCGCCAGCGACTGATAGCCGTGTCTTTCTGGGAAGTACGACGCTTGCCGGGTCGGCGGTGATGCAGCAACGCATGATGCGCTGGGATAGCCGGGACGAAGCGGCTCGCCTCCTCGTTGAAGTCGATACCCATGAGGCAAGTTCATGTGCGGCCCCCGTCATGCGTGGTGGCAGAGTCGCCGGGGCGCTTGTGGTCTCCAGCACTCAGCCGCGTTTCTTCGATGATCCCACCGCCTGTAAAGCAGTTAACGACCTGGCTCATCTTCTGGCGACAGCGCTTCAGGATAAAGACTTTTACCCCTATACAAAATTGAAATTACGTCCTATGCTTAGTCTAGCAGAGCAACGCGAGATTTTGGCCTCTTGCTATGTGCAGCGCCTATTGAGCTATGCACGTGAGCATCGCGTGTCACGCGCCGAGGCCGAGATATATGTGCGTCGCGATCTGGAGAGACAATTTGAGCAGCAATAAGAACTTTCGCCTTCTCTCTGGCGTATAGTTAATGTACGCTATAATTGTTTCTGGCTAAGCTCTTATTCCGAAACCCAACGTCGCTCTCGCGACTAGTGCTCCGCGCTCAGGTTTTCGGATAAGCAGTAAAGGGACTAATTTTCATTTTTTGATTTGGATAAGAGTAAGTTATTATGCAGCAGACCCCAGAAGAAGAAGCCAAGACAGGGCCTGGTCAATCGGCTCAGCCATTGTACGAGTATCCTGCGCCTACCCCCTCGCAAGCAACTCCTCCTCAACAGGGAGAGAGCCAGTCGCCATCTGTAGACATGGCACCTGAGGAGGAAGAGCACAAGCAGCCCGGTACCATACCTGAGCAGTATGGCTCTGTCGCAGCGGCTCCTAATGAAGACAGGCCCGCACAGGAGGTCTCCGCGGAGGATATCCGGAGTGGACTGGTTTATCCACCCCCGCCCTCATTCTACGCACAGATGCAGGAGCCAACCTCTGTCGAACGAGAGCCAACACCGCCTTCACGGCCTGAAGAGACGCCCTGGTCAACTTTTCCGCCCGTCCCTGCAAGAGGAAACCCTGGCCCACAGGGTTCCCAGCAATTTCAGGGAGAGTCGCAGTTCGCGCCCGCGCCTCCATTTGCGCCTTTTCCCGCGCCTGGCCTTCCTGTACGACGCAGGGCCAATAAGTGGGTATGGCTCTCGCTTGCTATTTTTGGTGTGATCGCCCTGGTGAGTTGTGGCTTGTGTACCTGGACAGCTTCATCAGTCATGGCTCCTGTAGTGTTGCAAACCACGGGTTCACTGACGACGATCAATAACTACTACACCGCCATTCAGAGCCGTAACTACGATGAGGCTTTTAGTTATATCGAGCCGAAAGGACGTTTGCAAGGCCTCACGCGCGAGCAATTTATTGCCGAGGCCAAGGCGCGTGATGCTCGCTATGGCCAGGTACTCTCCTTTACGCCACGCACCAACCAGGTTTCAGCACAGCCGAGTGCGCAGGGGCTCTCCAATCTCAAGGTCACCTTCGATATCACGCGTTCAAAGTTAAAGTACGCGGTGACCTTGACCGTCGAGAAGGTCGGCGACCAATACAAGATTGTAGATTACCAGCAGATTTAGATGTAACCAGACAAAAAAGGTGTAAGCCAGGATTCTGGCTTACACCTTTTTGCAATGAATCAGCAATAGGTTTTTAAAAAATGAAAACGATATAGATAAATCTGGAAAACTGCAAATGTAGTAAACTTAGACGGGCAAGGGAAATCAATTACTGCGCATTTGCCAATGGAGCGGAGGAAATTTCGCGTCCCACGCATGCACGCAGATCCTCGCGGTAGAAACGCCAGGTGCTACCGACCTTGTGTCCAGTAAGCTGCCCGGACCACATCAAGCGGTAGAGGGTGGAGCGGCTCACGCGCAGGTAATCCATTGCTTCCTTGAAGGTTAAGAGGGTATCATCCTGAATCATCTGAACTACCATGTTAGGTTCTCCTTAAGAATTGTTAAATAAGTACAATTGCCACTAACGATGTAATCCGGGAGACGATAAATTACGTTACATAAATTGTCTCATTGCATACTATAGTAACCAATGTTGATGTAAAACTGTGTTAAGGAAAAGTTGCGATCTGGTTAATTTTAACGCTAGCATGGTTAGATATTCGTTACCCTGGACTGGCTTGCTATCCGATATTAAATCTTCCTGCTAGACGTTCTTCGTCTCCCTTTTTCTGATTATATCCTTTTTCGGTTTCTTTGTAACTCCTACTACCACTTTGTGGCTAGTAGTATGTCAAGTTCCTCGTGCTTGCAAGCCACGGGAAAGATTGTCATATGCGTAAGCTGAGCCAGGTAGTCGAGACTCTCGCGATTCGAGGGGTCGGCCAGGGCTACAGTTAGCGCCTGTTGTTCACGACCTACTGGTACGCAGCGCAAGGTGCAGGCGACCCTGTGGGGGATGAGGCGTGTCAAACGCCTGGGCAGGCAGGTTGGCAGGTGCATAAACGGGACTGAGGATGGCATTGCTGCCTCGTATGCTGGCGGCTGATGATACAGGTTACTATGCCTGCTGTGTGCGGCGCTGATTGGTAAGAGCATACGTGGCTTCAAGGTGACGCGTCGCGCGCAACGCCCTAACTGCTGGAGAAAGCCCTCATAGGTCTCTTGCTGCTCGGGGAAGGAGGCATACCCGATGACAATATGTGTTTCATGTCGTAGGGGAGGAATTATCGTCTCCGCCTCCAGCAGGTCTACCTGTGCATAAATACGCTCCAGAATGTTGTAGGCGCCTCCAGATCCAACACCTGGGAGGAAGAGCAGAGCGCTCCCTTCGCCGTGTGTGCGTAGTTGATCACTACCACGTAGGACGGCTTTGATCTTGTCTTCGAGTTGGTTCATAAAACCAGGTGCCGGATGGCTGCAACATGGAGGCCTGAACACATACTTATGTGTGGTGGCATCATAGGTGTTTCGGCGTTCAACTTGCACAATATGCAGGGCAAAAAGGCTGAAGGACTGTCTCTGTGCCAACAACTCCTGAATGTGTTGTTGTACCTCCTGCAACAGCTCTGTTGGGAGTAAAATGTTCTCCAGAAGAGGCTCTTCTGCTTCTCTTGTTTCTTGAAGCGCTTCTATATGCATGAGCGGCAAAAGTTGGCAGGTGCAGGGGTCGCCCTGATACCGCACAGCTCGCCTACCTCGGGCTGATTTTATGCTTGCACGCTTGAGATGCTGCTTCTCGGAGGCTGCCTCGCCTGTTGTTAGTCTTGTAATCATCAGACCTCCGCCTCTGGATACCCCTGCCTTGGGGCATGAGGCTCCTGACTGTTTCTGTGTATTTGCCCAAATGGATATAGGGAAGTGTATCATTGAAGAAGACGAAGGTGTGATGGTTAATGTGTTACAGAGTGGTTAAGATTCACCAAGGCAGGTTAAGAAGCAGGGCGAGAGGAATGTGTTCTAGAGGGGTATCCAACCATGTATTGCCGTCTCGCGTATGGCTGGATACCTGATTGTTGTCGTCGCTTGTAGCCTGATTGAAAGCTTAAGGGGCCGGGTTAAGGTTCTATAGCCACAGGGGCAGTGAAGGTATAGCCTACTCCTGGAACCGTCATAATAAAACGAGGGCTATTAGGAGAGGGCTCTACTTTCTGGCGCAGGTGGCGGATGTGGGTCTTCACCAGGCCTGAGTCACCGGTTTCATCGTAGCCCCAGACACGTTCGATGATCATATCTGTGGTCAAGACCTGGCCTGTATTGGTAATAAGCAAATGGAGTAAACGGCTTTCAGTAGGAGTAAGGCGAACTTTGACGCCATCGCGTGTGACCTCATGCCGCATCGCATCAAGCGTAATTGGTCCAACAGTAACTGTAGAGGTGCCCGCGGCCCCGCGTACATTGCCTGCGCGGCGCATAACGGCTTTAATGCGTGCCAGGAGCTGTCTTGGGCTGAAGGGTTTGCGCAAATAGTCATCAGCACCCAGTTCCAGGCCACGGACTTCGTCGTCTTCGCGGTCGTGAGCAGTCAAGATAAGTACCATAGAGTTGGTTTCGTTACGCATCTGGCGACAGACCTCGAAACCATCAAGTTTAGGCATCTGAATATCTAAAATCACCAGGTCTGGTAATGATTCGCGCCAACGCTTGATTGCCTGCTCGCCATCAAAGGCGCGTATGACCTCGTAGCCATGCCCTTTGAGCCAGTAGCTCAGCATATCTACCATGTCGCGGTCATCGTCCGCTACCATGATCTTCACGTACGTTTTCCTCCTACACTACAGGCCTACGTTACAATGCAAGGATGTACAGACGTGTCTTCTTATAGACACGTTACTCATCATTTCTGCGTCTCACGTTCCCAACGGGACGCAACTATGAGAGTAACATAATGATACAATGTGTGACAGGAATAGTCATGATCAATAGTTCTTTTGGGCAATTGGCTCTGTTTATTACGGCAATTTGATCCGCCTCCAGGTTTATTTCGCTGGCCATATGCCCAGCAGTGTCTCGCAAAAGCCTGCTCTCCCTTATCTATCCCGGTTCACAAGCTCGCCCCAGTGGAGATGGTTCCTAAAAATGCGCAAAGGAAGAGGTAGAAAGGCGTATGTGCATCTTAAGCATTTTCTACTTCACCCACAAGTCCTACTATTTTGTCTGTGGTGAAACAAGATGATATCATTTTTCTGAAGCTATCCTCTAAGAATGTGTGTACGCTGGGAGTCATGTACCCCCGCTTTGAATGCGGGGCTTGGAGCGAGGACATGCGCCTCGTTGTGATAAAAGCGGGCAGTGGATGGCTCCTTGAGGGAGGCAGACAACGAATACAGCAAGTTTCCCAACCTGGTTTTATCTTGGTAGCTACGGTGGAGTCGCCTGCTGCCTATGTATGCTCGTGGGCAATATTCTCTATGCCTACATACGCAAACGTGGGGCACGGCGTCAGCTTCTGGCTGTCTCTTTCGCCTGCATAATAGCGGCCCTGCTGGTAATTCCTGCCTTTATATGGTATGCGCTTTATTTTCATACCACACGTGCCTCGCTCTCATTTCTAGAGGCGCTGATCGTCCTGGCTTATCTCGCTATTTGTGGTTGGTTGCTACCCATAGGGGCCAGCGCCCTCTTTCTGGCGCTAGCGCGACCGCGTGTCGCGGAATCTCTCCTTAGATCCACATCTGTGCAGACCGCTGCTACACGCTCGAATTCCACTAGCGCATCGTATGTTCCTCCCCGCTATATACCAGGTAACCCCGTGTCGCTGGTCTTTGGTGAGGAGACGCCCTGGGCCTGGCTAGAGTATCGGAATGGAAACTTTCAAGGCCAGCGCCTGGCTTTCAAGCGTGCGATCATGACGATTGGACGCGATGAGAACTGCGATATTTGGCTGGATGACGATATGGTCTCGCGCCACCATGCCGAGATCGTGTGGGACCGTGGCATGGTCTTTGTGACGGATTGTGGGAGCATGAATGGCCTCTCGCTCAACGGTCAGCGTGTCAAAGGCTTTGCACGCCTGGAGCATAATGACTTGCTTGAAGTTGGCTCACACCGCTTTATCTTCGCGTTGGCTGAGTCTCAAGAGGCCTCGTTAGAGGAGAGTGACCCTCTTGCGCACCACAAATGGCGCCTGACCAGTGAACTGGGTCAGGACACCCCTACCGGAAATAGTCGTGATCTGCCTGCAACCAGGCCACTCACCGACCGAGCTTCGGTCCTCTTTTCGGGTCGCGTAACGGAAGATTGGAAGGACACTGCTGAGGTAACAAGGCCGCCAACTCCTTTTCAGACCTCGACAAATCTGGGAGGTGCGCTGACCATTTGCGATGGTGAACTGGTGGGTCGTAGCTTTATGCTCGAACGGGCCGTTCTCTCGATTGGGCGCGGTATCGAGAGCGATATCGTGATCAATGACTCTTCGATCTCACGTCGGCATGCTCAATTCTTGCGCCAGGCCGATGGCGACTATGTGCAGGATCTCAATAGCCGGAATGGAACACGCGTCAACGATGAGTACCTGACCAAGCCTCGCTTGCTCCAAGGCGGCGATATCGTCTCTGTAGGCAACATTCGCCTGGAGTATATCTCGATGCTGGTGGCTCATACTTCTTCTCTGCCACATCTGATCACACCCCGGCCCTATACCGCGCCTATTAGTGGCATTGGCCCCGCTCCTATCAAGCTTCCTAGCCGCCAGAAGTAGTGCTCCACGCGAACGAGTTTACCACGCAATTTCATAGCGTTGAAGTGGGTGGAGCGAGAGGATGGGTCGCCCGTGGCCAGGATAGAGGTAGCGAATATCCAGGCTACGGAGGACGTGCAGCGTCTCGCGTAAGAGGTGGCGGTTAGCTCCGGCGCGTAGACGTGGCCTCTCACTTTCATTAGTGAGCACTGTATCTCCACAGATTAATTCCAGAGAGAAGGGATTGTAGAGGCAGAGGCTTTCGGGAGTATGCCCGGGACTGGCAATGACGCGCCACTCAGGATGCTCAGGCAGTCCCGTAATATCCTCTAGCCAGATATCAACCAATTGCATCTGCTGGAGATAGGCTGGTGGGAAGAGATCGAGGTGTTGCAAGGAGTCCGGTAGCATCCGCCCGGCGAAATGGCTGATGCGTGGCAGGACATTTCCCTTGCTCTCATTATCGAGCGCGAGCTGCTTAACCAGGGCCGAGGCCGCAACGGGGGCCGAGCAGATGGCTTTGAGCGCCGCGAGACCTGCCGTATGATCGGGATGGAGGTGGGTAAAGACAACCAGGTCTATGTCTTGAGGGCTGCGACCAAGAATGCGCTGAATGTAGTGGTGGAGCAGGCGCACATTCAACTCAGAACCAGGGTCGACGACCACCAGGCGCTCATCGTTGATGAGGTAGGTGTTGGCCATAGAGAAGCGATCTGTGATGGTGTGCACCATCCTGGCTTTGGTTGGATGCATAGGCTCTAGGATGCATTCCTTTCCTTCAATCGGGTTCCCTGGATGCTTGCTGGCTTGCCCTGTATCTGCTAAGAAGAGCTATATAGGGTGATGAGGGCACAGGGTATGTTTTAACGACCTGGATAGAATGCATTATAAAACCTGGCCTGCTACAAAGCAATGAGATGCTTATTTAGGAGCAAACTCCCATGTACTGTACGCTTTTTTTTCTCTGCCCTTACCGAAAACGAGGCCGCCTCCCATCGTAGATCAGCTTATACGCAGGGAGTGATCTCATATGTTATACTTACGGTAAATTAGGTGGTACATCCTCGATACGGAGGTTCTTTTTCGAATGACACTAGCCCCTGAGGGTCAATGGCCGCACTATACCTATGCTGTGCCACAGACCTATACCAAATCCCAGGTTCGCCTTGTGGGTTTGGGGAATTATTCTCCTAAAGGTATTATCACAAACGAATTTTTCGCGTATATTTCGACCTGTCTTGGTGATCCGCGTAAGGCGGAGGATCTGGAGCGCGTTACTGGTTTGAGCACCCGTTATGTCCGCGCCAGTACAATGGCTCTGTGCCGGAGGATGGCTGGTAGCGATGCTCCCGGCCTGATCGATGATCCCGAAGCGGCCGAAGATGAGTCGCTTGTTGATATGGCGGTTGTGGCTACGAAGCGCGCCCTGGCGAGTGCGGGCCTGGAAGCCACAGATATAGATACAATCATTGGTGCCTCCTCATCCGATAATGATGCCTTTCCGACGATTGCAGGCTGGGTGGGAATGCGCCTGGGTATCCCAACTATTCGCGCAACCATGCTGCGGGGCGCCTGTGCTTGCCAGACGGAGGCCTTCCAGGTCTGTGCCGAGGTACTGGCCGCCAGCTCTGCCAGGCGCGTGTTGCTGGTGATGTCTGAGGGCCTACTCCCCAACATCATGAATGTGTTGGATTGGAAGACCAGTTCGCTCTTTGGCGAGGGGGCCGTGGCCTACATTCTGGAGCGTGGCGACGAGCCAACCTATGTCATTAATGGTTCTGATGCTCGCCAGGCGGCTTCCCTCTTCTACCAGACGCCGCTGCGTAAAGACTCGGTGGAGATGGCCGAGGTCGATCTGCGGATTCGCCAGCTCTTCAAAGAGGGCAAGGGCAAAGAGCTAAGCCAGCTTCTCTCGCAGTACCATGTGGGCTATACCAAGATGAATGGCAAAGAGGTCTTTCGTGAGGCTCCCCGGGCCATGGCAGAGTCTGTAGATGCGCTCCTGCGTCACTCGGGCTTGCAGTATGATGATGTGAAGCATATCGTGCCTCACCAGGCTAACTCACGCATTACGCGTCGCATGGGCGAGCTGCTGATGAATGATTATGGCTGGCCTGAGTCTACCATGGGGAAACTGGCCGATAACTTCCGCTACTATGGCAACCTCTCCAACGCGAGTATTGGCACCGCACTGGTTGAGCTGTTGCGCAATGACCGCCTGCATCCTGGTGAGTGGCTAGCGCTCCCCGCGGTAGGTGGGGGGCTTAACTATGGCTGCTGGCTTGTACGTTATCAAGGATTGAAAAACGTAGATGCTGTGATCGACCCCGCTTAGAAATTTTTGATGAAGAATATAATGACGTTGGCAGCCGCAGGCTGCCAACGTCATTATATTCTTCATCAGTTAAAAAAGTCCTCGCTCGTAGGTATAATAGACTTCGCTGTCTTCGGCAATGGCCTCTTCACAGCCCAGGCCCGCGAAGGCATCACGCATAATAACCAGGTCGGGCGCGTAGATGCGTACGTTTTCGATCTCTATCTCGATTGCATGCTGGAGTAGCTCGTTGCCGATGAGGCTGATGGCTTCTATGGCGGTTCCGTCGATGTACCCGATTGAGAGACTTACTGTTGGGTTCTCGCGCACCTCAAAGATGGCCAGCCCATCCAGGCGTTCCCAGCGATGAAGAACATAAATTTGCTGCGCCTTGATTTTTTTCTCTAGAAACTCTGCCGTGATGGGGTAAGCGCGGAAGCGCAGGTAGTAGAGACCTCCGACAATAGGAAAGATATTCGAGGCATTTAAGAAGTCAATGATGGCGTCCAGGTCCTCAAGCGTGGCCAGGCGCGGTTTATCGCTGCCATGTACACGCGTGATTTTCTCGGGCGTGGCTTGGGTATTAAAGGGGAGAATGGCCCCCACGCGGCGAAAATATCCCCCTTCACTCACCTGCTGCGAGCGCTCATTGATATGTGAAATGGCCATACGTGCATATTGCGCACCGCGCCGCATTGCCTCGGTCAGCGCGGCCTCATTTACTTTGCGTGCCAGGCCCTGGCGGCGAAATTCTGGAGCGACGCGCAGGCCCTCAAGCCAGGCGTCCTCGGGCGTAAGCATCTCCATATGCACCAGGGCCGCAGGTTGTTTATCAACCGTAGCTACGATGAGCTGCCCTGCTGGATTCTGTAGCCATTCATTCCAGACGTGCTCGATATAATCTCCATGTTCCCATGTATGTGCGCAGAAGGCCAGAACCGCCTCGCGGTCCTCTGCCTGTGCCGGTCGTACTTCAATGTGTGACATGACCAGTGATACCTCCCTTTCCTATGTTGACTATAGCGAGAAAACGTCATTTTCGTCAATATATTCCGCAACTATTGCTCAGCCCTGGACGTGCTATATGTATCGTTTACCTATCCGTAAAGATGATTTCCGCTGTAGACAACTACAACTTTTGATAGAGAGTTAGCTAGAGGCATAGAGGAGGAGGCCATGCCAGAAAAGAATCCACTTTCTAAAGATGAGGCAGTAAAAGAGCTTGAGGGCCATGCTCAGGAGGCTGTACAGAAGGCACAGCAGGAGGTAGAGGAGTCGCGCTCTCCCTGGTGGAGCGTCTTACGCAAGACGAGTTTCTTGATCACGTTTGATGCCATTATGCTTGTGCTTTTTGGCGCCCTGGCCGCCTATGTGCATTTTAATGCCGTCCTCAATATCGATGTGTTTATTACGCAGGAATTTCAGGAGTTACGGACTCCGTGGTTAGATGTGTTGATGACGGCTGTTAGCTATATTGGGACCAGTCTTATGCTGTCGATTCTGCTAATAGTTGTCATGGCGGTTATCTTCTGGGTCGTCAATTTGCGTTTGGAGGCGATCATTCTCATCGTGCATACCACTGTGAGTTCGCTCTTGAATGGTCTGTTCAAAGCCTGGATTGGACGCCCACGCCCGACAACCAACCTGGTCGAGATCCTACAGGCCGCTGGCGGCAAAAGCTTTCCCAGTGGGCATGTGATGGGGTATGTTGCCTTCTGGGGCCTGCTCTTCTCCTTCGGGGTGATTCTCTTTAAGCGTGACCGCTGGTGGCACTATGTATTGCTGATTGTACCTGCATTGTTTGTGATCCTGGTCGGGCCATCACGTGTCTATCTTGGCGACCACTGGGCCTCGGATGTGCTGGGGGCCTATATGATTGGCCTCTTCTTGCTCTCCATAACGCTCTGGATCTATGGACGCCTGAAGCGCCGAGGGGTGCTTGAGTATAAGCATACGCCCGCGCCCGCTAAGGCTCATCCAGCCCATTCATCATAAGATCTGCCTGGTACACAGAGAGGAGGGGAACGGCATCACATGGCCGTTCCCCTCCTCTCTGTGTATATGCTACTTACGCGTTAGTGCTTCGTCTGCGACGATGGCTATGGCCAGTGGATGTCTCGTGCTCTGGCGCCTCTTCCTGCTCGTCTGTTTCATCCTCTTCTTGTGTCTCTGCCTGATCCTGTGTGGTTGGCGCGTCCTCTGTGCTTGAGGATGGGGAGGACTCATTTTCTTCTCCCTGGGTCTGTGGTTGATCTACGCTGGCCTGTGTGGCGGGCTGCTCCTCTGTGTTGTCCTGGTTTGCGGGTTCCGCATGGCTGTTGTCGAGCGCTGAAACGGTTTCTGGGGTGTGTTCCTGGGTTAGCTCCTGAAGAATATCGTTCAAGGGAACTGGCTCGGGTGCTGGCTCGTCCTGGGCGACTGATCCGGCGTGGAGCGCTGCGCGCTCCTGCTCGAGTGTGTTTGTCACGGGAGTGTCTGTCAATTCCTCAAGGATAGGTGCGGAGGATGTGATAGGAGGCTGCTCATTTGTTTCATTGGCAGCTTTGTTGTTTTTCTTCTTACCTGGAATGGACTCCAGCGCGCTTTGCACCTGTTGTAGCTGCATCTCTAAATTGTGGAGCGCCACCTGAGCCTCCTCGAGGCGCTGTTGAGCTTTGGCTACCTTTTGCTCCGCCTTCTGAGCCTCTTTCTTGCCCTCTTCAATTTTTAGCATAAGCCTGGCTTCGCGCTTGGCGAGCTTTTTTCGCTCTTTTTTCTGATTAGTGGGAGATGCGGCCTGCACGTGATTGGTAACTGTCATAATGCACTTCTCTTCCTAAAACTATGCACGGACGTCTACATAACAACGATTGCCTGGCTGCAAAAATACCTGAAGCTGTCAACCTGGAGTAGTATACGCGTACTGTTGTTGGGTTCGGGGGCGCGAATAGTGACAGCTATTATGAGAAAGATACTCCATAGTGACGGCAGTTGGCAAGAGGCAACCCGCCAGGCAAGAGATGTTCGTTGTATTAAGCACGTGTAGGGGTGCTGGGTAGTTTCGCTCTCTGTGCCTCTGGCCGTAGATGGCTGCACGTTTGCCCCTTCTCAGTAACTATGATAGACTCAACCGGGGAGAAGAGACTCGCTTTGCTTATGCCAAAGAAACGTTAGGAACGATATAATCATGGAATTGAATGATACGACTGATTATCAGCTCTGTTTTGTGTGTGGCCAACGGAATCCCTATGGCCTCAAAATGGTATTTAGCCTGGATGGGGATACGGTGGTCTCGGACTTTCGGCCTGCGGCTGAGCACCAGGGGTTCCCAGGAGTCATTCATGGTGGCATTGTTGCCGCTGTGCTAGATGAGGCCCTTAATCGCACCACTATGCTTACCGATACGCCCGCCTGGACAATGACCGGGCGCCTGGATGTGCGCTATCGACGCTATGTTCCCTATGGACCTCTGTTGCGTGTCCGGGCGAAGCTTGGTCTCCAGCGAGGGCGTATGTCGCAGGCATCTGGCTATCTTACCCTGGCGGAGGACGAGAGTGTCGTGCTGGCCGAGGCACATGGAACCTTTATGGCACTATCGAACCAGGTTATTGATGAGATTATGCAAGAGTATCCTGGCATGCGTGATTTTTTTACTTCCTCTCTGCCTGAAGCGTAACTTCTCGCACCACACTACTTACCCCAGGTAGAGAAAAGCGAAGAGCCGTGCGGTCCTGTTCAGGGCCGCACGGCTCTTCGCTTTTCTCTACCTTCTATTGCATCTCGGGTGGTTGGAGGAGTGAGGCGGGAGGAGGAGGGGCCTCGACGACCTGTACCTGCTGTGGGGTTGGGTGGAGCTGGGTGGAAGCGATGGGTGCTCCCGTGCTCTCCATAATCGTATGTAGTTGTTTGGCGTCAATGGTTTCGTGCGTGCGCAGATCTTTCGCGATCCGGTCGAGAGCCGGACGATAGGTGCGCATGACGTTGAGGGTGCGCTCATAACATTCATTGATGATGCGCGACACCTCTTCGTCAATGATCTGGGCCGTTTCCTCGCTATAATCGGTCGGATTGCCCATATCGCCGCCCATGAAGGGGCTCTGACGCTCGCTGAAGGAGACTGTACCCAGGCGCTCGCTCATACCCCAGCGAGCTACCATTTGCCGCGCGATCTGCGTAACGCGTTGCAGATCGTTCTCCGCGCCTGTGGTAATGCGGTCAAAAATGACCTGTTCAGCGGCTCGACCACCAAGGGCGTAGACGAGCTGGGCCAGCAAGTACTCCCTGGAGTAGTTGTAGCGATCATCAAGCGGAGTCGACATAGTCACGCCCAGGGCCTGCCCGCGTGGGACAATGGTAACCTTGGTAACGGGATCGCATTCCTCGGTAACCAGGCCTGCAAGCGCGTGCCCGCCCTCATGATAGGCTGTCACATCGAGGTCCGCATCGCTCAGCACGAGTGGACGCTCGGCACCCAGCAGAATCTTGTCTAGAGCCTCGTCGAAACTGGGCTGTGTGACATAATCCAGGTTACGGCGTGCCGCGATAATCGCGGCCTCGTTGACCAGGTTGGCCAGGTCCGCACCAACCATGCCAGTCGTGCTGCGGGCGATAGCCGTCAGGTTGATATCGGGTGCCAGGGGGACAGTACGCGTATGAATCTTCAAGATGGCGAGACGACCATTCCAGTCGGGGCGGTCGACGGTAACACGTCGATCAAAGCGGCCCGGGCGTAGCAGCGCCTGGTCGAGTCCATCCGGGCGGTTCGTGGCGGCGACCACGACGACTGCCTGGCGGGCATCGAAGCCATCCATCTCAACGAGTAACTGGTTCAGGGTCTGCTCGCGCTCATCATTGGTGTTGATGCTTGAACCGCGCTGGCGACCAACGGCGTCAATTTCGTCAATGAAGATGATGCTGGGTGAAGCCTTCTTCGCCTGGTCAAAGAGGTCGCGGACACGGCTGGCGCCGACACCTACGAGAACCTCGACAAACTCAGAGCCGCTCATTGAGAAGAAGGGAACACCAGCTTCACCAGCGACCGCGCGCGCCAGCAGCGTCTTACCGGTTCCTGGAGGGCCTACCAGCAGCACACCGCGAGGGATCTTACCGCCCAGGCGCTGGAACTTCTGGGGTGTCTTGAGAAACTCAACAACTTCCTGAAGCTCATATTTTGACTCGTCCACGCCTGCGACGTCCGCGAAGGTAGTGCTGGGGCGATCCTCAAGGATCAGTTTAGCGCGGCTCTTGCCGAAGCTAAAGATGCCCTGCTGCCCCTGTGAGGCGCGGCGTGTCAGGAAGAAGATAAAGCCAATCAGGAAGATCCAGGGTATGGATGCGATAAGCAGGTTCAGCCAGAACGAATTGTCAGGTGGCGGCTGATAGGTGACCGTAGCCCCGCTCTGAATCAGATTCTGTGCCAGCTTGTCATCCCCGTTGGGAAGCTGGTAGACATGGAAATTTGGCTTGCCCTTAAAAGGTTCGCGCAACGTACCCGTGATGTCGCTTTGCCCTACAATCGTGGCAGACTTGATGTTCTTCTGTTGGATTTGCTGATAAAATTGCGTATAGCTTAAATCGTTGCTTTGTGACGAGTTGGTAGTGTTCTGGCTGGCGTTGTTGAAAAAGTTGAAAAGAGCCAGGCCCAGCATAACAACAACGAGGGCTAGCAACACAGAATTGAGCCGGTTGGATGGTCGTGGCTGTTGATTCTGCCCATTATTGTTGGGAGGGCCACCCGGGCGTATTTGCTGCCTATCGTTGTTATTTTGAAGCCAGTATCTATTCCCCGGCTGTCTGTCCATAAGAATTACCTGCTTTCTGGGCCTCAGACATATATGTCCCCTGAAGTGAGTGTGGTGTTGAAATTGGATATGTTTGAGTTAGCGTATAGCATGCCTTATTATAGCGTACTGGCATGGGAAATGCACGCATAAACGTAGCTGCTACCGGTACACCGTACTCTTATCTCTGGTGATATGACTCCTGGAAAGAAGAGGTCGGGTTACCTGCTCTTGTGGTGTTTATGCGCTCGCTCCTCCACGTTGCTACACATGCTACTATCTCTACGATAGAGAGGACTGCAACGTTGCAGTCAAAAAAACATTGTAGGGTCCAAGCCAGCTTGGACCCTACAATGTTTAGAGGGGTTTAGCGAGGTTGTGCTTGCAAGTGTAGGGTGATCTGTTGCTGGGTATGGGAGGCGATATTGAGTCGGTCCTGGGGACGGTTAAGGCCATTCTCGTGGGTCACAATTGGCTCAAAGCAGATAAACTCGTGATCGGGCGCCGTGACTGGCTCCGACCAGACCTGCATCTCTTTGAGCAGATAGCGTCCAGCGTGTGGAACCTCTGCGATGCGTAGAGTGCCGCGTTGTGGAAACTCGAAGCTGCCCTGCTGGCTGAAGGGGTAGTAATTATCGGGCGGATTGGTGTCCCAGTGGATCGTGCTGGCATCGAAACCTTCGAGACCATTGACAACTACGCGAGACTTCTCCCCCTGGTCCAGGGCGAAATAAGGGTGAAAGCCGGGCGCGATAGGCATTGTTTCATCGCTCTTATTCTCCATTGTGAGCGTATAGGTAAGGCTTCCCTCGCCTGCCACGATTTCACTGGTAAAGACGAAATCATAGGGATAGCTTGCGCGTGTAGCCTCACTGCTTGTAAGCTGGAGGCGAATACTCGTCTCGGTGTGCTCCGCGACCGACCAGGGCAAGTTGCGCCCGAAGCCATGCATCGGGAGGGTGGTTCCTTTCTCTTCAAAGAGGCCATCTTTTAGCCGCCCGAAGTTAGGGATCATCAGGGGAATACCCCAGCGCTTGACATTCCCCGTCTCCGAGGCCCGGTAGAGTATCTGCCAGTCGCCAACCTGGAAATGTGATACCAGGTTGATCTCAGGCATGACCGCGATAGTGGTGGTTCCACTGGTAATGACGCGTTCGTTGGGCATAGGAAATTGCGTAAATGCAGCCATTGTATTGTGCGCCTGCTAACTAGAGTAGCTGCGCATCCTCCTTCTGTAAAAATTGCGTTTTGAAAAGTGGGTTATGTCATCGGGGACGATAGATGTGTGCTACTGCACGCTTTCATATTACCACTTTAGCAGGCTGGTCTCGCTTTCTGCCTGCTCTATGCTACAGTATTAGAACAGGAAGCATGGAAAGTAGCGCCATTTGAGGTAATATCAGCCAGTAATCCTATTACGACCCAAAACTCGTATGCTCTATTGCGTTTTAATCACGGCAAGCTTATACTGTATGTAGTCTAAGACGCATATCTATGTAGACATATGCGCCACAATTGATCTAGTTGTTTGGTGTTCTCTATGGACGCCGTGTTGCTTTCGTTAGGAATATGGGGACTGCATTGGGTATGGAGGAACAATCGCTTCGCGAAGCGTTTCAGGTCAAAAGGCAACCGTATGGGCAGCATAGGGAGGAGATACAAACGGTGTCAGCGAATATCGCTATCAAAGGAACTCGTAGTGGCTTGCTCCTGACGCTAGAGCCAGAAACCCCATTTAATGATTTACTCCAGGCGCTAGCGATGCGCCTGGAAGAGGCTCCTGCCTTTTTCCGTGGCGCCTCTTTGACGGTGGATACCACGCGCCGTAACCTGCGTGTGACGGAACGCATCCAGTTAGAACGGCTCCTGGCCGAATATCAGATGTCTGTTGCTCCACTTGAAAAAGCCGCGGAGGCGCGCAGGGACGCGCGCACAATTACGTTTCCCACACCCGAGACGCCTTCTCGCCCTCCTATTGTAGTACCCAGGGCAGTTGTGACACGCCAGTTAGATATGCAGGTTGATATGCAGGCCGAGGGTAATCCCTCCTCGCCCGGTGAAGATGTCTATGAGCAGCGTGATCCCCGTTCGCTTGATGACGCGCTCTTCATTCGGCGTACGGTTCGCTCGGGCCAGGCCATTAGCCATCACAGCCATGTCGTCATTCTGGGCGATGTCAATCCCGGAGCCGAGATCGTGGCTGGTGGCGATATCATTGTCTGGGGGATGCTCAAAGGCATGGTGCATGCAGGTTATCCAGATAACGACCAGGCCCTCGTCTGCTCGCTCTATCTCTCGCCCGTGCAGCTACGAATTGCGCACCTGCTTTCGAGGCCACCCGAAGGCTTTGAGGTGCAACCTTATCCTGAAGTGGCAATGATACGCAATAACCAGATTATTGTTGAGACCTGGATGAATGGTCGCCCACCTCGTAAATAAGATGGCATAAAAACTGTTCTGGTAGCGGTGCTGTGGTAGGTCAGGCTAGCCATGATAGGCTTGTTGAAACTTTGGTGACGTGCAGGTTCGTGGTATACTAGATAACGATGCGGACGGGCATGAGATGCGAGCGCAAGGCAACGTCCGAGCCGATAGTGGCTGAACAAGTTTTAGCATTTGGGAGTAGAGCATGGACAGCAGGGTGATTACGATTACTTCGGGTAAAGGCGGCGTGGGTAAGACCACGACAACCGCGAATCTAGGCACAGCTTTAGCAATGCAAGGCAAAAAGGTGGCCGTGGTCGACTCAGATATCGGCCTACGCAACCTGGACGCCGTCCTGGGCCTGGAGAATAGGATTGTCTATGACCTGGTGGATGTTGTCGAGGGACAATGCCGCCTGCGCCAGGCTTTGATCAAGGATAAACGTCTTCCCGAACTCTATCTTCTCCCTGCTGCGCAAACACGTGACAAGAATGCTGTGAACAGTGTTCAGATGGAGCAGCTCTGCCAACAGTTGCGCCAGGAGTTTGAATTCATTGTCATTGACTCCCCTGCCGGTATCGAGCAAGGCTTTCGAAACGCCATTGTAGGTGCAGATGAAATTATTATTGTTGCGAACCCGGAGATGGCGTCGGTCCGTGATGCGGATCGCATTATTGGCCTGGTGGAGGCTGCGGGAAAGCCCGAACCTCGTTTGATCTTGAACCGTCTGCGCCCAGAAATGGTGAAACGAGGCGATATGATGGATGTGGCGGATGTGTTGGAAGTGTTGGGTATCGACCTGCTGGGTATCATCCCTGAGGATGAAGCCATTATTGTAGCGACGAACAAAGGCGAACCCGCCGTGTATGAGCGGCGTTCCCGTGCTGGCCGCTCCTTCCTGAATGCTGCTCAGCGTATTTTGGGCGAGGAGATTCCGCTTGACGAGGTTGCAGACGTTCCGTCTCTGCTAGAGCGGTTGCGCCGCCTGGTAGGCTTTGGTCCTGCCTCAGCTGAGAAGCGTTTGCGCTCTCAATCGTCTTAAAGGGGGCCGGTTATGGGTGTCTTTGAGTTTATGGTCGGTCGGAAGAAGCAGACACCAGGCGAGATCGCCAAGGAGCGTCTCAAAGTGGTGCTGGTCAATGATCGTTTAAAGCTCAATCCAGAGCTACTGGAACTGATCAAACAAGAGTTGGCAAGCGTGCTTTCACGTCGTCTGGATGTCGACGAGGAGCAAATGCAGGTTATTTTCTCGCGCGACGAGGGCTATGATAAGCTGCTGGCGAATGTGCCTATCAAACGTCAGCGGGTGGGTTTTGAATGGGACCCACCATCGCATACTCCTGCGACAAACGTGCTGCGCGGCAAGGTGTTCCTCACAGATGCAGACGATGATTCGGATAGTGCCGAAATTTAAAGTGTAATCGATACAACTCAATATCGATCCAGAGAGGGAAGGGCAAGCCATCGTCCAGGGTGTCGCGGCTGGCTTTTCCCTCTCTGCTTTCTATAAGCTCAACTATGAAAGCTTCGTCACATTACCTCGTGCGTTCAGCGCAAATCGGGAAAAGTAGAAATATCTTTATACATAAATTATTCATTTATATGGTTAAGAACTTCATAAAAAAATTAATTGTCCTTAACTGAATCTTCATAGCTTCACAACCGCTAAATGGAATAACACATGTTACAATACGTTCAGCGACAATGAAATAAACCTTTTATCGAAAACATTGTGCGAATCCGCTTTGTATGGGAAGTGATCTTACTAAACCATTTTCCAATATCGCTGAAACAGCTATATTTACAGTGTAGATGTTTCAGTGTACGGCAGCGAAGTGCCGGTGTAAAGTAACACCTTGGCGTGGGTCGATGCGTTTGCATCGCCTGCAACTTGCTTCTTGTGGTGTGGATGGGTGGACTTTGAGTGGTTCACGAGCACGCAGCACGCATGTAGAGCGACATGGACTTTCATGTCTCCAGAGTTGAGAGGTCTCGGCCTTTCTCTGCTCTCTGGTGCGGGCTGAGGTGTGGATGAGTGGAAAAGGAATGTCACGCTAGATTCTTAAACAGAAACCAACCCCCATTCGGGGGCGCGGCGCCACTGTCGTGGCTAGCGCTCCGCGCTCAGGTTTCTGATAGGAAGAGACCAAAATGCTGTAGTTCTCTTTGAGCTGGCCTTTATCTCAGGCCGGTGGAGTGGATGTGTGGGGATGTAGCGAGATAATGGCTCGTGAGCTCCTGGAGGACTGCACTTTTTCCCTTCGCAGGTGGTGATGTTGGGTGGTATATGGTGGCGCGAAGGTCTGGCTTTAGCGGTCACATTCGTGGATGTTGGGTGTGCTCGTACCCGCTCAAATGGTGGTGTTGAGTCAAGCAAGGTGTCTACTACGCCGGAGACTGAGGTGCTCGGTTACTATGCCGGCACTTCGTTGCCGTCTATTTTTCGTTTGCTATGTGCAGAAACTCTATGCCACCAGCACATAGTCTGTTTTCCCCGGCCTCTTACAGTACCAAACGCGGACCCCTCTATTTTTAGCGCTTTCCACCTGTTACTGGTCCGTTGTTTTACCAGGTGTACTGGTTACTACCTTTCGAAAACCTGAGCGCGCAGCGCTACTACGGCAGTGGTACCGCTGTGTCCCCGAATGGGGGTGGTTTTCGTGGTAAGAAGGGAAGTGGGGAGAGCAATATGTGCAAGGGAATGTCTACCAATGTCGGACGTGCGCAGACACCAGGTCTGGCTTTGCGTGTCAGTCGGGCTATCTGGCCTCTACAGTGGCGCCATAGCCTTTCGACCAGCCCGGTCGCGCAACAACGACGCTTCTTGCGGCTCAAAGGTCTCTGGTATCCTGGCCTGGATGTGCCAGGGCGCTTGCTGAAGCTCAGGCAACGTCAGTATCGCGCCCTCTCTATGCTTGCCTCCAGCCTCGCTGTACTGACGCTGATAGCGTTCAGTGTATGCGTGCCTCTCTTCATCTACCAGCTCTGGATATTGCTCCTGGCGCTGATGGTGGCGTGGTGCTTTATCGCGGGGACTGTAACAGGGCTTCTTGTGCGTGAGATTCGTGTGGTGCTGGTCTACAAAAAGATGTTGCGTATGCGTCATATGCAGGCTGCCATGCGGTTGTATCGTCCTTTCCACATCATGCGAGGCACGCTTGAGACGCCTATGCCGCTGCTCTCTACCTCTCGGGTACGTATTATGAATACGATTGATCTCTCCTCTAGTGGCGTTCGGCATTTCCTCCATGAAGAACAAAGAAGGCAGACAGATGATGTTCCACAAACCCAGTTCCCGTACAAGGAGGAAGGCGTGAGGGATGCCTCTACTCTGCCATACTCTACACGCCATTCCTGGAAGCTGCCGCGTGAATAAGGCGCTATAGTAGCGCCTGCTCCCACATATGACCTTCGGGTCAATTCGTTGACCCCCCTCTTTTTGCTAGGTATGATAGGCTGTGGTGTAGTTAGAACTCGTAATAGCTGAGAAATGAGGAGGGCTGGGCCTTGAGCAATCAGCAAATTCAGAAGGTTAAAGTCAAGCGTTTGGTGCATGTTGGTTTATGGGCTTCGGATGTACAGGCCCAGGCTCGTTTCTATCATCGCGTTCTGGGATTCGATCTCTATACGCATGCTGATGGCCCGCTTGAGCAGCATCTTGAGGAAGAGGATGCAGCCATATTCCTCGCCTTAGGCGAGGAGATGCACGCCCTGAGCATCTTTAATGATACACGCGTCTTCCCGACGAATGGACGGCGTCCCGTGGTGCGCTCCACCCTCCATCATCTCTCCTTTGCGGTTGATACCGATGCTGAACTGGCCGCGATGGCGGCACGCCTGCAAATGTCTGGCATTGAACTCTCCTTTGAACCACGCGATGGCGCGCCCGACCTGGGAGACGCGCTCTGGTTGAACGATCCCGATGGCAATCGCGTCGAAATCTCCGTGATGCCTGACGAACTGTATACTGCTATCTCTAGCAACCGTAAAACGCGCCGGGCGCTTCTACGTCCTTATGGCCTGCAACATGTGGCCTTGAAGACCAACCGCCTGGAAGAAATGGTGGAGTTCTACACCGAGTCTCTGGGTTTTGATATCTCAGACTGGCTCTTGCGCGAGCGTGCCTGGTTGCGCTGTAACAACGATCACCATAGCCTGATCTTGAGTGAGGGGCAGACCGGCATCGAGCATGTTGGCTTCACCATCGCCGATGGCAGTGAGCTGCTGGGCTGGGCCGACTATCTCAGTCATCAGCTGGTACCGCTGCTGTGGGGGCCGGGACGCCACGGCGTTGGCGATGACCTCTTCTTGCAGTTCCCCGATAGTGACGGTCTGCATATTGAGCTATCTGCTGGCCTGAGCCAGTATTATGATCGTGATGTCACAACGCCGCCACGCCTCTGGCATACCCGCGAGACGGCGCTCAATCTCTGGGGGGCAATCCCCTCCTGGCTGCGCGAAGAGTCTCATGTCTAAGGTGTATTAAAAACAAAAAGTGCTGGTTCGCATACGCGAACCAGCACTTTTTGTTTTTAATAGGTTTATCTTTTGACAGCGACGACCAGGTTGCGGAGTACGCCGATGCCCTCGACCTCCGACTCCATCACGTCGCCTTCCTGAAGGAACTCCGGTGGTACACGTGTGAAGCCCACGCCGCTGGGTGTGCCGGTTGCCAGGATATCTCCAGGCTCCAGGGTCATGCCTTGTGAGAGCACACTGATGGCATGCTTGATGTTGAAGATCATCATCTTTGTGTTGCCATCTTGCTTGGTCTCGCCATTGATGCGCAGGCTTAGATTCAGATTGTGGGGGTCCGCGATCTCGTCCGCCGTTACGATGCAAGGACCCATGGGGCAGCTACCATCCAGGCTCTTGCCCTTGAAGAATTGCTTATGGCGCTTCTGCAAGTCGCGCGCCGTAACGTCATTGAGCACGGTATAGCCAAAGACATACGAAAGCGCCTCGACTTCAGGTATATTCTTGCCTCTCTTGCCGATAATAACGCCCAGTTCCACTTCCCAATCAAGCTCGCTTGACACCTGGGGATCAAGCTCAATCTCGCCGTAGGGATCGTTGACGCTGGTGGGGGACTTGGTAAAAAATACGGGGATGTTGGGTGTCTGCCCCTTGTGATCGCGCTGACTGGCGGTCTCTTCAGCATGCGCTTTGTAGTTTACCGCCAGGCAGTAAATATTTTTACGTGGCCTGGGAATGGGGGCCGCCAGCCTGACCTCATTCAGGGTATGGGCTGCACCAATCTCGCTAAAGGTTTTCACCTCGCGGAAGCTACGCGACTGTACCTTCTCCATTAATGTCTGGAGCGCTGGCAGGTAGCGATCATAGTCTTCGATCAATGTGAGCACCTGGTCGGGAACGTCCAGGCCCAGGGCTCTGCCCGCCAGGTCCACATCTAGAACTTCGTCGTTGCGTAGGATGCCCAGGTGTGCCCTGGGAATCTGGCTGCTGGAAAAACTTACAAATCTCATGTATGAGACGCCTCCTTCTTGCTGCTACCTTATTGTACAACATCATACATTCTGTTCCTGGTGGACTGATGCAGGTTGGTCGCCGTAGGCGACCAACCTGCATCAGTCCACCAGGAACAAACCCTAGCGCATGAGGGCGGCGCGCATGATCTCAAGCGGAGCCGACTGATTGGTCCACAGTTCAAAGGCCAGCGCTCCCTGGTGCAGGAGCATGGAGAGGCCATTGGCGGCGCGAAGTTCCATGGTCCGTGCCTGTAAGAGCAGGTTCGTCTGAATGGGATTGTAGATCATATCATAGACGAAGGTGTCGGCGTTAAAGCGCGCTAGTACATCGGCTGGCAAGGGGCTGACCTCTTCATGCAGACCGACCGAGGTAGCATTAATAATGATCGAGGAGGAGTGAGGGATAAGAAAATTGGGATCGCTGAGGCTGAAGACGGGACACTCATAGCTCTTCTGAATAAGTGCCGCCAGGAGCTGAGCGCGTTCCAGGCTCCGGTTCAAAATGACGAGGCGCTCAATGCCAGAACTGGCGAGGGCAAAGGCCGCACCGCGAGCCGCTCCTCCCGCACCCAGCAGTACAGCGGTATACCCCTTTAGCGAGATCATTCCCTCTGCTTGCAGGCAGCCTAACCCATGCTCATGGAGCGCGCGAAGCAGTCCCGGCGCATCGGTATTATAGCCATGTAGATAGTCATCCCGGTTGACAATCGTATTGACCGCGCCAATCTGAGCCGCCAATGGATCAACCACATCCAGCAAGGGCAGGACAGACTCTTTGTAGGGAATCGTGACATTGGCACCTAGGTACCCTTGCTGACACAAGGCGCGTATACGCACCAGGAGTTGCTCGGCGGGCGTGCGCCAGAGTTCATAGGTCGCCGGAATGCCCAGGGCATCGAGTGCTGGCTGTTGGAGACGTGGCGAAAACGAGTGGGCCACGGGATCGCCGATCAGCCCCACTCGTAGCTGTGGTCCCTTTGAGCCTGATTGCTTGCTCCCTACAACGGTATTTCTGGCCGACATGTCAACTCCAACTCAGTCTATACTTTGCCCCGTGCGCAAAAATAAGCGGTCAATCGCGTGTGGTCTCCTGGCCGCATTGTATCATATCAGAACCTCTCCACCAGGATATGGGGCAGGTCTGCTCACTTCTCTAGCATAGCATATCCTCCCTATTTGTCTAGCTGCCTGCCAGCGATATTTCATGGAGGAGTAGCGTGAAGCTCTCACTTATCGAGTAGGGTGTGGGTGTGAGGCAGGTGCGAAAGCTTATGTGATACGATAAGAAAAACGGCAACCGCTAGCATAAGCGAAGAAGGAGAATAATCCTCTATGGTCATGCAGCCACGCCTGGCGGCAACAGTGATGTTGTTACGAAACACTGCACAGCAGCAGGGCATCGAGATATTTATGGTGCGGCGAGTGGTGCAGAGCGAGTTTATGCCTGATATCTATGTCTTCCCTGGCGGCTCGGCATCCGCTGTGGATAAAGAGCTGGAGCAGAGCGCGACACTCAGCGTTCCCCTGGAACATTCAGCCGCTGATCCTGAGGGGCGTACGGCGCTCGGCAGCGGGGTGCGTGCCGCCGCCATCCGCGAACTGTTTGAGGAGGGCAATGTCCTGCTGGCCTATCAGCAGCAGCGTTTGCTGGCCATCGGCGCGCAGGATGTGCCTCGCTTCGCCGAGTATCGTCAGCGGCTCAATGCACGCGGCGCGACCCTTCTAGATATTGTCCAGGCTGAGCACCTGGTGCTGGCGACCGAGCAACTGGCCTATTTCGCGCACTGGATCACGCCTGAGCAGTTGCCAAAGCGATTTGATACTCATTTTTTTCTGGCGGCAGCCCCCATGGAGCAAGAGGCGCTCTACGATCAGCTTGAAACCAGTGAGGGTCTCTGGATACGTCCCGATGAGGCTCTGAAGCGTTTCGCTGAAGGAACCTTCCCGGTGGCCTTCCCGACCTATCACCAGTTGCGTGACCTCGCGCCCTTTGCGACGGTACAGGAGGTCCTGGCGGCGACACAAACGCGCTATGTCCCCACCTATCAGCCGATCTGGCTGGAACGAGAGGGCGGCCCTTTCGTCTATCTGCCTGAAGATCCCGATTTTCTCTGGAAGCTCTAGCACGCGTCGGAGAACGGAGGCCTTACCTATGTCACAGGAACGCTATACCATACTCCTTGCTCCCAATCCCTCCATAATGACGGGACCGGGAACGAACACGCTGCTCATTAGTAGCTCTGAGGGAGCCATTGTCATTGATCCCGGCGATCCTGATCCTGAGCACCTTGAGCGCATCGTGCGGGAGGGCCAAGCACGCGGTGGTATCCGCCATATCCTCATTACGCATGGGCACCCGGATCATGTGGGAGGCGCAGTTGAGCTACGCGAACGTACGGGTGTTCCTATCTCTGCTTTTAGCCGGGCAGGCGTTCCCCTGGCAGACCATGAGATTCCCGATGGAACGACCTTTGATCTGGGCGATACGGCCCTGCGTGCCATTCATACACCTGGGCACCGCTTCGACCATCTCTGCTTCTGGCTTGAGCGCGAAGGCATCCTCTTCGCGGGCGATGTCGTAGCTGGTGCGGGAACGGTCGTCATCATTCCTCCTGAGGGGCATATGGGGGTATACTTGCAGACGCTCAAGCGCCTGCAACAGCTCCCAATCGCGCGTATTGTCCCGGCGCATGGCCCGACTATTGAAGATCCGCAGGCGAAATTAAGCGAATATATCGCGCACCGCCTGGAACGCGAGCGCCAGGTCATCGATGCCTTGGAACAGTTTGGCCATCCTGCGACACTTATAGGGCTTATCCGACGTATATATACGGATATTGACCCTAAACTCTATCGTATGGCGGCTTACTCATTGGAAGCCCACCTGATTAAGCTACAAGAAGAGGGCCGCGCCCAGGTTGACGCCCACAACCACTGGCGCCTTCTCCCTTAAGAATCCACTGACGCCTTAATAAAGTAGATGGAGGCTGGATGTGAGTTGTCGCAGACAACTCACATCCAGCCTCCATCTACTTTATTAAGGCGAGCACCGCAGGTGCGAGAAGTTACGCTTAGCGCCTGAATAGGAGTCCAAGGGCGCTGATGCCCGCAATCCCCAGGCAGAACCAGCCGGGAAGCCCTTGATGGAGGTTTGTCAGATAGACTCCAGCCGCGAGCGAGGCGCCGAAGAAGAAACTCCAGGTCAGACCTCCAACACCACTCCCCCCTGTACTCATCGCCGCGCCATTGCGCTGGCGTGCTCTGCGTGAGCGGCTATTATTGCCGGGAAGATTTGCCAGCCTCACCTCTACCTGACCCGCCTCTATCTTGCCGATAAGCCGGTTGACGGATTTTGGAAGCTCCAGCAGCACCTGTCCAGCGTCTATGGCCTCCTTGAGGATATTCTGGGCGGTCTGGCTGATGCCTTCAGCGTCCAACTTTAGGAACTTACGTGCGTAGGGAGTCGCCACATCCACAAAGTTGAAGTTGGGGGCCAGACCCGTTGAGACGCCTACCAGTGTGCTTACCGCGCGTCCCGCGAAGGCAAATTGTGAAGGGATACGGAATGGCTGCCCATAGAGCAATGTGTCCAGGTCATGGGCCACATCCGATACCTCCAGTTCGCGCACCTGGCCCAGCGTCATGCCGAAATAGTGCTCCAGCATAATGTCCAGGGCCTGTTCCAGTGCGGCCTGATTCGCCCCTTCTCCCACAAAACCCAACTTAAGCAGCGAGTCCACCATCTTCTTGGAATCGCTTAAGACCAGCCCGAGGAAGAGGTCGCGGATGGCGCGCTTCATGCTGCCCGTAAGCGAGCCGACCATGCCAAAATCCAGAAAGGCGATCACCGGGTCATCAGAGGGCGAATTCTTCTTGACAAAGATGTTCCCAGGATGGGGATCAGCATGAAAAAAGCCCTCTTCAAAGAATTGGTAAAAGTAGGCGCGCACTGTGCGGTTGGCGATCTCCAGGCGCGAATAGCCTCCCGCGTCCAGTGCCGCGTAGTCATTGACCTTAATGCCATCGATCCATTCTAGTACCAGCACGCGCTTAGAAATATACTCCTCGTAGACATGGGGAATATAAATGGTTGGATCTTCGCGGAACATCTCGCGAAAGCGTTTGGCGTTCGTCGCCTCCGTCACATAGTCGATCTCTTCATAGACGGTGCGACGAAACTCTCGATAGAGTCCCTTCAAATCAATAAAGTCGCTTTGGAAGAAGCGATTCACGACCCAGATCACAAAGCGCAACGTGCTCAGGTCCATCCCCACCAGTTGCGTGATGTGTGGGCGCTGTACCTTAACTGCGACTGTCTCGCCTGTACTGGTCAGCGTAGCCCGGTGAACCTGGCCCAGCGAGGCCGCCGCCGTGCACTGCTCCTCAAAGGAACTGAAAATCTCTGTGAGTGGCTTGCCATACTCCGCCTCAATGACTGCGGCCACATGCTCAAAGGGGGCAGGCGGAACCTCGTCCTGCAAATCGGCCAGCACGGAGAGGGCCTGCTCTGGCAGGATATCCGCGCGTGCACTCAAGAACTGCCCCAGCTTAATCATCAGCACGCCCAACTGGAGGGCGGTGGCTCTAAAGGCGCGCAGGACCTTTAACAGCACCTCGATATTCGGCTGTACCTCGTAGTTGCCACGCTGCCGCGCTTTTACCACCCGCTGACGCTCTCGGTAAATAATCCAGAGCGTCCATAACAACAGGCGCGATACACGTAAGAAACGCAAGAATTGAGCAAATCTATTCATACTACGTGGTTCATTTCTCATAGAAGAGCCTTTCTGCCAACAAGAAGGATCACACATAATACTCTACGGTGAAAAGCAAGATATGTTCAAGATCTGTGATTTTCTCCTTCGCGCCTGCGGTGCTCAAGGGTAAAGGTATGTGCGCGGAAAAGGGGCCGCAGACCCTTTTCCGCGCACATACCTTTACCCCGAAGGCTCGCGCAGCGAGCCGAGGTAGGTGCTATAGGAGAATTGGGAAGGTCTGAAAAGCTGGTTTGTGGGCGGATAACACTCAATAAAGATGATATACTAATGAAATACCAGGGATGAGTTACAGCCAGAGAGAACCCAGAAGTGTCAGATCAAGACTCTGGGTCGGGCCTGTATGGGTTGGTGGCTGTGTGGTAGTGGGACTGTTCTTCCGTTGTCAGATTATTTCACGCAAGAGGAGCTATAACCTTGACACACTGTACCAGAGCACACTCTGTAGACCTCGGGAATGGCTATAGCCTGCTGTTTATGCAGGGCCAGGAGACATTGCCCAATCCGCCCGCGCGCAACTATGAATTGCCCGGCGATACGCTGCACTACGCACCCGATCGCCCCGGCGACGTTAAACACGTCAAATTGGATATCGCGCTGGACTTTGACCAGGAAGTGATCAGCGGTACCATCTACACAACCTTCACAGCTCTCTATGAAGAGGCCAAGAGCGTCACCTTTGATGCGATTGAGCTCTCGATTGATAAAGTTGCACTCGCAGATGGTCCAGAACTGAACTACAGTCTTGGCGAGAAGAAGTTGCATATCAAACTCGACCGCCCTTACAAGCATGGTGAAGAGTTTACGGTCGCGGTGACCTATCACACCAGGCCGCGCAATGGTCTGCACTTTGTTAAGCCCGCGTCCGAGGATCCCACGCGCCCGGTGCAGGCCTATACCTTTGGTCAGCCACAGTATCATTCCTACTGGTTCCCCTGCCATGATTCCCCCAACGACCGTGCCACAACCGAGTTCCTGGTGACCGCGCCCTCACAGTTTATTACCATCGCCAATGGTAACCTGTTGGAGGTCGTTGACAATGGCGAGACAAAGACGCACCACTGGCTGCATGCCGTGCCTCATGCCGCCTACCTAATCTCGCTCGTTGTGGGCGACTTTGCCGTGATCAAGGATGAGTATAAGGGCAAGCCGGTCTCCTACTATGTGCGTAAGGACCGCGCGGACGACGCGCGCCTGTACATGGGAAAGACCCCTGATATGATGGGCTTCTTCTCCGAGTATACCGGCGTCGAGTATCCGTATGACAACTATGACCAGACCGTGGTCGAGATCTATACGGGTGCCATGGAGCATACCACGGCCACGACGCATAGCTTTGGCTTGCTCTTCGACCAGAAGGCCAACCTGGATATGGCCCCCGAGTTCGTCTCGGTGACTGCGCACGAACTGGCGCACCAGTGGTTTGGTGATCTGGTAACCTGCCGCGACTGGCCCAATGCCTGGCTGAATGAAGGCTTCGCGACCTACTTCGAGCACCTGTGGACCGGCCATGACCAGGGTGAGGACTACTTCAAGTGGGAGATGTTGCAGACGCGCAAGGGTTACCAGAACGAGGATCGCCGCTATCGCCGCCCGGTTGTCTATCATAAATACTATAACCAGGGCTTTGAGCTCTTTGATGGACACATCTATAACAAGGGCGCCTGGGTCCTGCATATGCTGCGCAACCAGCTTGGGGATAGCGCCTTCCGCCGTGGTATCAAGTCGTACCTGGAGCGCAACCGTACGCGTGAAGTCATCACCGCCGACCTGGAGCGCGCGCTTGAGGAGGCCACGGGGCGTAGCCTGGCGCACTTCTTCCATCAGTGGATCTACAGTGGTGGCTATCCCGAGTTCGAGGTCAGCTATTCCTGGGATGGACAGCATAAACTGGCGAAGGTCAAGGTGCGCCAGGCGCAGAAGGTCGATGATCTGACGCCCTGCTTCAAAGTGCCAGCCGAGATCGCCTTTACCATTGCCGCCTCAGAGGGAAGCGACGAGACACGTACGATCCCGCTGCACGTCACCCTGGGTGAGGATGGCGAGGTCGAGCAGACCTTCTACCTGCCACTGGAGCGTGAGCCGGTGATGGTACGCTTCGATCCTGAGGGTCGCCTGCTGAAGTCGCTAAAGTTCGAGCGCCCCACTCATCTGCTCGTCTACCAGCTTGAGCATGACGCCGATATCCTGGGTCGGGTTGAAGCTGCCGAGGCTCTTGCCGACCGCCGTGAACCACAGGCGCTGACCGCTCTCACCAACGCGTTGAACAGCGATGCTTTCTGGGGCGTGCGCACCACCGCCGCCGAGGCCATTGCCAAGCACGGCACAGCCGAGGCACAGGATATCCTCATTCAAGCCTTTAGAGAGCTGGATGTGAAGGAGTACTCACGCGTACGGGCTGCAATTGCTACGGCCCTCGGAGAGTTTCCAGCGCACACCCATGGTGAGCTGGCCCAGCGCTCTGCCGAGGCTCTGCGTCCCGTGGTTGAGGACGGCGATGTAAGCTATCGCGTCGAGTCAGCATCTGCGGTTGCGCTGGGTAAAACGCGTACTGAAGGTAACATTGAACTGCTAACAAAGGCCCTGGAGCGCCCCTCCTGGAACTACAATGTACAGGGCGGCATCTTTAATGGCCTTGCCGCTACTGGCGATGATCGTGTCATTGACATCCTGATCGCCTACCTGAGCGATACGAGCAACTATATCATGCTTCGTCGCGGCGCGATGATGGCTTTCCTCACAATTGGTGGTCTACGCCATGAATATAGCGAAGCGGCGCGTCAGCGAGCTGTGACTGCCCTTATGCATGCCGCCGAGCATGATACCTGGGGGCCCGCCCGCGCCACCGCGGCCTGGGCCTTGCTCTCGCTTGGTGAGAAGCGTGCTATTCCGGTGCTGGAAAGCGTCGCCAGCCGCGAGACGGAGGATGGCGTGCAGCGAGCCATGCGCTGGGCCGCACACAACCTGCGTAGCAGCGACAAGGGCGAGGAGCAGCTTAACCAGGTGCGGAAAGATCTCGACGAGCTACGCGCTGAGAATCGCAAGCTCCGCGAGCAAGTCACAGGCCTGGAGGCCCGCCTCTCTTAAACAGTAGGACCTACATACATGATCTGGTACGAAGAAACGTGCCAGGTCGTTCTCTTTTCTCCAGGTTTCTTACGCGCCCACACTATCTAGAGATGGGGCCAGTGAAAATATTGGCGCAGCACTTCGCGCAGCCAGCTCTGTGTCAGGAGGGGCAGGACGATCACGACGAGTTTGTTGTAGTGCCAGGCTTTGCGAAATTGACCATGGATGGCGCAGGACATCGCTCGCGTCATGCCACAGCCGGGACAGCGGCGCTTGAAAATGAGGCGCGAGAGGCAGACTGGAGGATGGGCCTCAAGCCAGGAGGTCGGTACCAGGAAGAAAAGTAAGGGAAGAAGGATGAGCCATCCTGCCTTCCCTCGCGCAACGTGTTTCTCTATGCGCATAGCTGAACTACACATTGTTGCGGACGAGTGGCTGACCGTTGGCGTCAGTGAAGCTGCCCGATGCAATCATAATAATATCGATAAGCGCCCAGATGCCGCAGCCACCACCGGTAAGCAACATGGCGACGCCGGTACCAGTCTTACCAACGTAGAAGCGATGGATGCCCAGGCCACCCAGGAAAATTGACAGGAGCAGCGTTATCAACCAATCTTTTCCCTGCTGAGGATAGCCCGGCTGGGGATAACCCTGCTGGAAGGGAGGCTGCTGATAGCCCTGCTGGAAGGGAGGCTGCTGATAGCCCTGCTGAGGGTAACCCTGTTGGGGATAACCCTGCTGGAAGGGAGGCTGCTGATTTGGCTGCTGGAACGGAGGCTGCTGATTTGGCTGCTGGAACGGAGGCTGCTGATTTGGCTGCTGGAACGGAGGCTGCTGGCTCATAGTGAATAAGTCCCTTCATGGCTTAGCTTTAAGCGCTTTTTTTATTTTAAGTAAAGTAAAATGATTGTTGTGAATATTTGCTACTCACGAAGGAACTATAAGCGAGCAACTCATCAACTGTCAAGTATCAAGATATGCCTTTATAGAACGCCTTATAGATTCTTAACGCGCATTTTGCTCTATATGCTTACGATAAGGCATGAAGCATCTGAAAATATGCATCACGTAACCAGGGATGAAGGACTGCGAGCTGTTCGCGGCACTCCCACATATAGCGCAAATAGAAGAAGGTGGCCGCGTCCAGCGAGATTTCTAGCGCTGCTTGCATGCCTTCGTGAAAGGGGGCCTGTCCTGGTTGGTCCCAGGCCAGCTTGTCCGCTACGAAGAGCACTTTGTCGAGCTGGCTGGCGTCGCGCTTGAGTGTGGTATGGCACTCGACCGCGTTCAAGACCTCTGGTTGGATAATCTGAAAGACCTGGGCGGCGAGGACGCGTGAGAGCTTCTGGTGAACGATCATGGGGAAAGCCGCTTCTTCGGGCAGAACGGAAATACCCAACTGATAGGCTATTTTGACGCGTTCTGGTGTGGGGAAGATCGCGCTTACGTCGTGTAGCCAGCCTGAGACCTCGGCAAACTCCAGGTCCGCGCCAACCAGGAGGGCGACACGCCGGGCTTCTGTCGCGACCTCGCCACAATGTCTGGCTGTCTGTGGGCAACCGTGGACGATGAGAAAGGTGGCGACGTCGTGTCCTGTATCTCCTGTCAGGGTGATGGATTGGCGTAAATCTTCCAGGAGCGGCGAGGAAAGCGGTGCATCTTGCATCATGTTAGAGAGTATCCTGCTCTTTCTATACTGGCGCTTAAGGGCGTTCGGGTGTCTGATCGTTCAGGCGCTCAATTGCGCGCTCTGTGACTTCCAGCCCGGCTTTAAGTACCGCCTCTTTATACTCGCGTACCAGCATCTGGTATTCAAGCAGGCGAGGACGACGCGTTGGGCGCGAGGCGTACTGCTGTTTGACCCGTTCCATATAGGCTAATTGCTGGAGCAGGCTCTCACGATGATGCTGGAGGTGGTGAAGCGCGATCTCATCGCTGGTCTCACCACAGAAGAAGAGTTTAGTGAGAAATTCATCCTTGGTGAAGCGATCTGGAACCTCCTCTTCAAGCCATTGCTCAAGCTCGGTTTGTCCGGCCTCGGTCAGGCGATAGACCTTGCGATTAGGGCGCGCCGTCTGCACGATGACCTCGGATTCTACCAGTCCGGCCTGGCTTAAACTCTTGAGTGTGGTATAAATCTGGCTGTTGCCCGCGTTCCAGTAGCTTGCAATGGCGCGATCAAAGGCTTGCTTGATGTCGTAGCCACTCATTGGGTGCGCCCAGAGTAGTCCCAGGATAATATAGCGCAGACGGTTGCGCGCGGACGGTTCTCCCCCATTGGTTTCCGCTGGCTCATGTCTATCTTGCTCTAGTGGTTCGTGCATAAGCTCTTTCCCTACTGGCAACAGGCATTAGATTGTAACTCTCGATTTGCGTTCTCCATTATAGCATCTCAAGCGAGCTATCTCACTCCTCTTCGCGCTTGCGGCGCTCAAATCGCGTAGTGTGGGTGTATGGCAGTGGCAGGGCAAAGCCCTGCCACTGCCATACACCCACACTACAACTTTCACGCGATAGAAACGTAGTACCTCCAGAACGATACTTTCCTATGTGCCATATAACCGGTAAGATGGGAATGAGGAGAGAGAAGAGGCTTCGCTGGCTGTAACGCTTTGTTGGAGGATTTTAGATGGATGCCCGTTTTTATAACTCAGAGGATATCGATATTGAACGCCTTGCCAGAGACATGGTAAATGCCTACATGGCCCAGGGGTACCAGGCGCAAAGTATTGGTAATAAAGACCAGATGCTAGTGCAGTTGAAGAAAGGCGGTGATTTCGAGGCCATTATTGGTATGCAGGCCGCGCTCTCTCTGACGCTGCAGCGCACAACTGGTGGTGTGCTGGCGATGATTGGTCAGCAGAAGTGGATCGATAAGGCGGCTGTCGGAGCCGTGGGTATTGTAGCGTTGCCCATCCTCTGGCCGCTGGCACTGACGGCTGGTGTAGGTGCTCTGCGGCAGGCGAGCCTGAGCAACCAGGTGTTGAATATGACCGATGGCCTGGTGCGCCAGCAGCGCCCAGGAATCATGCCTGGTCCTGTCCCCTACCAATTGCTGCCCCAGGTGCAGCAGTCGATGACGCCTCCGGCAGGAGCGCAACAGCCGTACTATATTCCACAGAACCGGGATGTGCCACCGGCCCCACCTATGGCGAGGCCACCCCAGCCGATGATGCAGGCTCCCGCGACAGGTGGTTTGCGCTGTCAGAACTGTAATACGCCCTATGAGCCGGGTGATACCTTCTGCTCCGGGTGTGGTCGTTCGTTGACGCCTCCCAAACTCTACTGTTCACGCTGCAACTCGGAGGTCAAGGATGGAGCAGCCTTCTGTCCCAAGTGCGGAGCATCAACGTTCCATACGATTGCCTCACAGGCCGCATCTCAGCCTGCTCAGCCCACAGTACCGGCTCCCCAGCCACGCGTGACGTATACCCCGCCGACGCCGTCACCGGCGCCGCAACCAACCTATACACCTCCGACGCCACCACCGGCGCCAGTGTATACGCCACCACCCACACCAACCTATACGCCGCCCGCGCAGCCGCAGCCCAGTGTGGTGGAGTCGACAATCTTCCCAGGTCAGCAGCCATCGCAGCGGCCCGTGCCGCCGGAGTATGTGCCACCAACGCCGCAGAATCCTACAGTCGCGCCACAGCCGACAGTAAAGTATGTGCAGGGTACAGAGAAGAAGGAAGCGGCGCCCGCGCCCAAGAAGCCTGAGATCCAGTACTATGTGCCTTCAAATCAGCAGAGCCAGGCGACTGCTTCACAGCCTACTGTTCCCAACACGGCTCCTACACCTGCCCCCGCGAAGGAGACTCCCTCTCAGCAGCCTAAGAAAGAGGAGGTCTACTACACTCCGCCTGCGCACCTGCAACAGCAGATGCAGCAGAAGCAAGAGCAACAGGGCGGCAAGGCTAACCTGGTTCAGCCCGCGCAACAGCCTCCGTCGCCTCGTGCAGCTGGGCATGCTCAGCCTGCTCCTCACGTCTCCACCGCAGCAGGTCCAGCCTGGGGCGCGCTCATCTTTAGCGATGGCTCGCAGGTGCAGCTAAAGGGCGAGTCGGCCGCCGTTGGCCGCTACGACAATGACCTGGGTGGTATTCGCCCCGATGTTGATCTGAGCAGCAAGCAGGGCGCGGACACCATTTCACGTGTGCATGCCGCCTTTGAACATAGCGGAAACAACTTTACCCTGACTGACTTGAATAGTACCAACTCTACACGGGTCAATGGCAAGCGCCTGGAGCCCGACAATGCGACCCAGCTGAATGATGGCGATTCCATCTCCTTCGGCAAGGTCACCTGTACCTTCAAGAAGTTCTAACAAACCCGAAGAGTTTCAAGCGTAAGGGATATGCGTGAGAAAATGGCCGTGGCCATTTTCTCACGCATATCCCTTACGCTTCTAGTCTATTGACATTCGTGCTTGCACTCGTTAGACTACAGATAATTGCCGAAAAAGAAAATAGAGAGCATAGAAATAATCTGGCTACGAGCAGGAGGAGTAGACGCACACACCGCCAGAGAGAAGGGATCATTGGCTGCAAGTCCCTTTCGGTTGACGAAGCGTCGAAGGTCGCCTGGGAGTCTGAAAAGCACCCCATCTATTTAAGAGGGGGAATTTTCACGGATGTGTCCGTTATCGCACCCATGAGGATCAATCGCACAGATTGATCGAACAAAGGTGGTACCACGAGTCATGTCCTTTCTCGTCCTTTACGAGGAAGGCTTTTTTTATTATGTTAAACAAGAACGCAGACGTTTCCACCACCCATTAACCTACGCCGGGTAAGGGTGTGTGGATGCTGATGTGTCGCTAAGCGACACATCAGCATCCACACACCCTTACCCTCGCGAAGCGCCGCAGGCGCTGAGAAGTTAAAAAACAAGAGGAGTCAACATGGCTGAGCAGGAGCAGAATACACTCACAATGCCCACTCCATCCGCCGCCGATCTTCCCAAGGCCTATGAGCCCCAGGCAGTCGAGGCGAAATGGTATCGCTTCTGGGAAGAGGGAGGCTACTTTAAGCCACGCCCCAATCCTGAGCGCAAGCCCTTTGTCATTAGTATGCCTCCGCCCAACGTGACGGGCGCGCTGCATCTGGGACATGGTATTACCTCCACCGTTGAGGATATCCTGATCCGCTACCATCGCATGCTGGGCGATGAGACGCTCTGGGTTCCGGGCGAGGACCACGCCGGTATCGCGACCCAGACCGTTGTCGAGCGCCTGATCGCCAAAGAGGGGACCGACCGCCATAAACTGGGGCGTGAGGCCTTTTTAGAGCGTGTCTGGCAATGGGTACACCAGTATAAGGGACGCATTCAGGACCAGCATCGCCGCCTGGGCGCTTCCTGTGACTGGTCGCGTGAGCGCTTTACCCTCGATGAGGGGCTCTCTCACGCTGTGCGCGAGGTCTTCGTCAGCTTGTATGAAGAGGGACTGATCTATCGTGGCGAGCGCATCATCAACTGGTGTCCCCGTTGTATGAGCGCCCTGTCTGACCTCGAGGTCAACCATGTCGACACCCCTGGAAAGCTGACCTATGTGCGCTATCCGCTCAAGCCAGTTGAGGGCGAGAGCGAGACGCGCTATATCAGCGTCGCGACCACGCGACCCGAAACCATTCTGGGTGATACCGCGATTGCCGTGAACCCCAAAGATGCACGCTATAAGGATATTGTTGGACGCCTGGCCATCGTACCCGTAGTTGGACGCGAGATTCCTATCGTCGCCGACGAGGCCGTGGACCTGGCCTTCGGTACCGGCGCGGTCAAGGTCACGCCCGCGCACGATCCCACCGACTTCGAGATTGGTTTGCGCCATAAGCTGCCCGCCGTACAGGTCATCGGCTTTGACGCTATTATGACCGAAGAGGCTGGTCCCTACGCGGGCCAGGATCGCTACGAGGCGCGCAAGAACCTCGTTGCCGAGCTTGAGCGCCAGGGTCTCGTGGTCAAAATCGAGGATTATAACGTGCCGCTGGGTCACTGCCAGCGCTGTGACACCGTCGTTGAGCCACTGATTTCCAAGCAATGGTTCGTCAAGATGAAGCCTCTGGCGACCCCCGCCATTGGCGCGGTGAAGCATGGCCTGATTCGCATCGTACCCGAGCGCTTCAACAAGACCTATATGGATTGGCTGGAGAACATTCATGACTGGTGTATCTCGCGCCAGCTCTGGTGGGGCCACCGTATCCCGGTCTGGTACTGCGAAACCTGTGGCGAGATGTCGGTCAGCCGCGAGGATGTGACGGCCTGTTTGCATTGTCATAGTACGGCTGTACGCCAGGACGAGGATGTGCTGGATACCTGGTTCAGCTCATGGCTCTGGCCCTTTAGCACGCTTGGTTGGCCTGAGGATAGCGCTGACCTGCGCCGCTACTATCCAACGGCAGTCATGGAGACTGGCTACGACATCATCTTCTTCTGGGTTGCGCGCATGGTCATGGCGGGCATCCACTTTATGGGAACTGTGCCCTTCAGTACCATCTACCTGCACGGCCTGGTACGCGATGCCAAGGGTGAGAAGATGAGTAAGTCGAAGAATAACGTCATTGATCCGTTGGAGGTCATGGACAAGTTTGGCACCGATGCGCTGCGCTTCACCCTGGCTACCAGTAGTACGCCGGGCAACGATATGAAGCTGATTGAGGAGCGCATTGTTGGTAACCGCAACTTTGCCAATAAGATCTGGAATGCCTCGCGCTTTGTGCTTATGTCCACGGCTGAGGTCGGTGGTGGCGTCCCCAATATTAGCGTGGTCAGGCCTCGTACCCTGGCCGATCGCTGGATCTTGCAGCGCCTGAATCGCCTGACGCAGTCTGTGACACGCTTGATCAACGATTTCCAGCTTGGCGAGGCTGGACGCCAGATCAATGACTTCTTCTGGTCCGACTACTGTGACTGGTATGTTGAGAGCGCCAAGGTCCAGATGCAGGGTGACGAAGCGACACGCCAGTCGACCACGGCCATCCTGCGTGCCGTGCTGGACCAGAGCCTGCGCTTGCTGCATCCTTTCATGCCTTTTGTCACTGAGGAGGTCTGGCAGCACCTCTACCGCCTGACCGAGTCTGATCAGAGCAAGTGGCCAGCCTCGGCGCTGATCATCGCCCCCTGGCCAACCGCCCAGGAGCAGTTCGTCGATGAGGAGGCCGAGCAGCAGTTTAGCCTCTTGCAGGAAGCGATCACGCGTATCCGCGATGCGCGCAACCAGATGAACGTTGAGTCAGCACGCCGCATCCCGGTCATCATGGCTGCAGGCGAGTATGTCACGATGCTCAAGGAGCAGAGCCCGCTCATCCAGTTCCTGGCGCGCACCGAGGAGCCACAGTTGCATGTAGCTCTGGAGAGCAAGGTCGAGCAGGCGATGGGCCTGCTAGCTGGCAACGTCGAGATCTACCTGCCTCTAGCTGGTATGGTCGACATTGCTAAGGAGCTTGAGCGAATCGACAAAGAGATCGCCCAGGCTCAGCAGGAACGTGCGCGCTTGCAGGGCAAGCTCTCCAACGGAAACTTCGTAGCCAAAGCCAAGCCCGAAGTAGTTGCCAAAGAGCGCGAGAAACTCGCCGCCCAGGAGGAGCGCGTCGTCAAGCTCGAAACCCGCCGCGCCCAACTCGCCGGCTAAATAAATATTCGCACGCAATAAAAAGGGAGGAGTGTGGTGCCAGATCTGGCACCACACTCCTCCCTTTTTATTGCGTGCTGTGACTCCCTTTCTTAGTAGTATGGCGCAGGCGCGAAAGGGAGCGTTTGAGTGTTTAAAAGGGCTTGACTTTGGGGGGGAATGCAGGTATATTTGTAGATATCTCAACAATATTTTGTCTAGAATGAGGTGTATTGGATGACCGCCATTGCTCGCTAGAGCGCGGTGGACTGCTTCTTTAAGAAACTTTGCTGATATGCTGTGCTGCTCAAGGCACGGGGCAAATAGTCCTACTGCGACTACACACATGACAACTTTATAATGCATAAGCTTCTCTCCGCCGTAAAAGTGGGGATATAGCTTGGTATGTATGCGCTGGAGCCTCTGCCAGTGTCGGTTGTTTATGCTTTTTGTTAGTCGCGTTATCAGCATATTCCTGGAGTACTTGACTCCTGACTCTTCTGAGCATCTCCACACGCTCTCCCCTACATCATTTTCCCTTCTTTGTGTGTAGCTTTGTGTGCTGGCTTATTGTAAGCCTTTCTGTCTATTCCTGGGTCGCTTTCTGCCTTTTCAGGCTTACGGCGCGTCGTGTGCTGAATGATAACCACCGCCGCCACTTTCCCAGGGTATCTCTTGCCCATTTTTGCGACCCTATAGATGTCTCAAGCTGCTCACTCCTACGAAATGTATTTACCTGTATGGCCGTTCACACTTTGACCGAAATTCGAAAGAAATGGGTGTGTGCTGGCGGCCCTGGAAAGAAGCCGAGGACCTATGTGTACTAGTAAATGGACCACCAAACTGTGCGCGGCGCTTGTCGCCAACGCGCTTTCCCTGCTGAAAGCGCCTCTCACCTTGCGTTTAATTCTCCCCAATACAGTTGTGAAGATAAAAAAGAGGTTCACCCTTGCGAAAACGCATGTCGCGCGCAGTAAAGAGTCACAAACAGCCTTTGCGCTTCAACGAATTTGGTATCCTGGATGCATATGACGGTGTAGATGCAGAAGATTTTCGCCCCAGCGGTCGGGGAAAGAGCGCCAGACCACGCTACAATACTGAGGAAGAGGTCTTTAAATGTCGGCATTGTCGGCGCTTCGTATGTCCATTGCCCAGTGGCGGACATCACCGCAACCATTGTCCCTTTTGCTTACACTCGCGCCACGTCGATGACCGGCAATCTGGTGATCGCTTGAGCACCTGTGGCTCCTCTATGGAGCCGGTTGGGCGCTTTCAGCGTACGCGTGGCGAGGATGTGATCGTGCATCGTTGTTTGGGCTGTGGCTTCGAGCGTTTTAACCGCGTCGCCGCCGATGACGATTACGAGCTGATGCTGGAGCTGCCCATGGTTCCACCCCGCACGAGCCGCGACCTCAAAGCCCACGAGGTTGAGGCCTGGCTGGAGGAGCAGCACGAACTAGAGCGTGCTGAGTGGGATGTCTCTGACGCAGGCTAAAAGTACAAGAAGGGTGGAAGGCTCAGCCTTCTACCCTTCTTGTTATCAGGTAACCTAGTCGGCGCTGATCTCTTCGAGGGCAACCTGTGAGAATTGTTCTTGGTAGAGGCGGGCGTAGAGGCCGCCAAGTTCGAGGAGTTCCTGGTGCGTGCCGCGCTCAACGATCTCGCCTTTGTTGACCACCAAGATGACATCCGCGGCCAGGATAGTGGAGAGGCGATGAGCGATGGCCAGCGTGGTGCGTCCCTTCATAAGGGGTTCCAGGGCAGCCTGAATGAGGCGCTCCGAATGTGTGTCGAGGGCGCTGGTAGCCTCATCCAGGATCAGGATGCGGGGATTCTTGAGGATGACGCGCGCGATAGCGATACGCTGCTTCTCTCCGCCTGAAAGCTTGTAGCCACGCTCGCCCACGACCGTGTCATAGCCATCTTCCAGTTCAGTGATGCGCTCATGAATCGCCGCCGCCTTTGCCGCTGCGATCATCTCCTCATCGGTTGCGTCCTGGCGTGCATAGAGCAGATTTTCACGAATCGAGGCATGGAAGAGGTAGGTTTCCTGGGTGACCATGCCTATTAGCTCACTGAGCGAGGTGAGGGCAAGATCTTTCACATCATGTCCATCGATGGAGACGGTGCCACTATCTACCTCGTACAGGCGAGGTACCATATAGGTCATGGTGGTTTTGCCTGCGCCACTGGGACCAACGAGGGCGGCTAGCTGCCCCGGTTTGATCATGAAGGAGATGTTCTTCAGGGCGGGACGCAGCTCCTCGTCCTCGTTCTTTATAATAGCCAGCTTCTCTGCTTCTTGCTTCTCTGTGGAGTTCTCGTCTCTGGATACTGTGTGAGAACTGTCGCGCTTGTAGGCAAAGGCGACGTGGTCAAAAGCGACCTCGCCACGAATCTGTTCAGCCTGCAATTTGAGGGCGTTGGGTTTATCTTTGATCTCAATAGGCATATCCAGATATTCAAAGATGCGATCGAAGAGTGCCAGCGCGCCTTGAACGTCTACCTGCACGCTCAGGAGCTGACCGATGGGGAAGAAGATACGGCTCTGAAGCGTGGTAAACGTCACGATGGTACCCAGCGTCATATAGCCGCCGAATATAGGCGCGTGATTGATGATTTGCGCACCCGCGATCAGGTAGACGATGGCTGGGATGACCGAGAAAAAGGTACCAATGAACATAAAGAACCAGCGCCCAATCAACTGCTGGCGAACCTCCAGATTGGCTAGATTCTGGTTCTCCTGCTCAAATTGATCGCGGGCACGCTCCTGGCGACCAAAGGTCTTCATCAGAAGGATGCCGCTCACGGAGAGCGTCTCCTGCATCATCGCGGTCAGCGAAGCCATGCTCTTCTGCGTCTCTTTGCTGGTCGCGCGGCGGACATTGCCGACGCGATAGGTAAACCAGAGGAAGAGTGGGAGCAGTCCCAGGGAGACCAGGGTAAGCAGAGGACTGATAATAAACATCGCGATCACGGTACTGAGAGCCGTCGAAATGTTGGAGACAATGCTCGTCGCCGTATTCGTGACTACGCCCTGTACACCCCCGACATCATTAGAGAGGCGTGACTGAATCTCACCAGTGCGCGTGCTGGTGAAGAAGCTCAGCGACATGCTTTGAAGATGGGTATAGAGCCTGTTGCGGAAGTCACGCATGACGCTCTGCCCGATTGTGTTGTTGAGGTATGACTGCCATACGCCGATAAAGCCCGATATAATCGGCGTAATAAACATAATAATGACATAGATGATGAGGAGGGAGAGATTGCCTTTTCCGATAGCATCGTCAAAGATGCGTTGAATGAGCAGAGGATTGATCAATCCTAGCAGAGTCGTTGCCAGGATTGCCGTAAGGACCAGGAAGACCTGAAACTTATAAGGTTTGAAGGCTTGTATAACGCGACGCACGGTGCGCGCATCTGTTTTACGACCACGTCTCTTTTGTTCCTCTACATAATCAGCCATGCCTCCCCCACGCCCACCACGCATTCCATGTACACCCATATGCATTTCTCCAGGTAGGTAGTGTTGTATGAGAGATCTCTTATATGCCTCTCTGGTGTCTTTTTTTTGTCCACTAAAATCAGAGTATATATAAGTGTAACAGATTGCTGAGCAAGATACACTGGTCGGGTAAACGGTTTTCCCCCTGTTCTTTTTGACAGGCTAGCTGATATGATGGGCAAATTTTTAGCCTGGTGTAGAGTTCTTGCCCTGGTAGATGATGAAAGAGCCCTGGCGCCTTCGGGCACCAGGGCTCTTTCATCATCTATCCAATGCGCGCTAGCGCATGATGGGCCGACTCAGCACGATTCCGGTCACAAGTCCAGCAATGAACGCCAGTAAGATCAAGATGACGAACATTTGCGTGCTTAGCAGTAATTCTTGCATATGCAGTGCCTCCGTTTCGGCAGAGTGAGTAAACGCGTTCTAGGCCTGATCTCTCGCGTCTGCGACGCTTGTCTGATTGTTGAGGGTGTGAGGCTGCCAGACCTCACACCCTCAACAACCTTTATGCTACGAGATGTGCATACTGCTGAAAGAATTCATTCCGCAGTCGCTTGTAGGCGATGCTTACCAGGGAACTATGGCGTGCTTTGTCCGCCTGTTCGTCAGGCTGCTTGTCTCGATAGGCGCGAAGATTGATGTTGACCTTGCTCAGGGCTTCCTCAAGCAACGAGGGTATAGGCGCGTCGAAGTCATTCTTCTGTGCCAGGTCAATGAGCAGGGCCTGGCGTTGTTTCTCTGGGAACGAGGCTATCAGCGTGGCCGAGGCGAAAATGACAGGGCGTGCGAACAGAGCCTCAAAAATGGCTTCGACGGGATCGTCCTTCACCTCTTCAAGAATGTAAATTTCAAAGGAATAGTCTCCCTCAGGGAAGTGCTCCAGGCGCTTCTCCTTGCGCCTGAGGTCACGGCAATAGTTGCGCGCGATGGTCTTGCAGAAGGATTCCAGGTGCAGGATGGGTGTTGCATCTGACGCCTGTGCCAGTTGGATCTGGCGATAGATGCGGATGACTGTCTCCTGTAATACGTCTTCGACCAGGTCATTCTCCTGACCATGCCACGCTGATACGGCATACATGTATACAAAGAACGTGACTGTGGGCCGTAAGAAGTCGTACAGTCTGCTCCAGCTTTGCTCATGAGCAAGAGCAAGTTCCTCAAGAGAAGGGAAGTTTACTTGTTTTGTCATAGCTTGTGCTCCTCCATAGGCGCTTATCTTGTCATGAAGACGTAGGTTTGTTGTGAAATGCCGCTAAATTTATTGCAAAACTACGTTTGTTCTATACGAGAAAAGGTTGTTTGCCATAAAATATGTTTTTGTTTTGAGAAAACTTAAAACAATAAAGAAGGATACTTAAGTTTTCTTATTGCTAAGTATAAGTAAATGGAATATGGTAGTCAAGATTTCTAAGTACGTATATATGTTTTTTTGCTTTGTGATAGAATATTTGTAGGAAAAGCGTAAGTCTGGTGGGAATTATGTAGGATTGCTGTTGAAAAGTTTTGCATGTGCGAGTACAATCTAATTTATAAAGAGTGATTAACATGTTTTTAATATCTGGCCTCAAGAAACATCAAGAATAGAGAAGATATTTTGTACCTCAAGCGAGGTGAAGATAAGGTTTTGTGTATGTGAGAGGTGGAAAAGTTGAAAGGATTGTATTTACTACCTTTCGGAAACTTGAGCGCGAAGCGCTAGCCACGCGAGTGGCGTTAGTTTCCGTGTAGGAAACTACTGTGAGAGCAAACACGCAAACAATACAGGGGCTAGTTATGGAAGACTACACCAGGCAGCGTATTCAACTACATTTACGCAATGAAGAAGTGCAAGCGCGTATCCTTGAAAATATACACCGCAGCCGGGCAGATGCCACGGTTACCATTGGCCGGGCGGCGCAACTCTCTGGCTTTAGCGAGAGTAAATTGCGTGACCTGGAGAGCCAGCATATGCTCAATCCTATGCGCTCCAAGGAGAATAAGGGGACCAGGGAGAGCAAGGGCCAGCGACAGTATCCTCTTGAGGAACTGGATAAGTTGGCCGTGATCCAGGAGTTGCTGGAGTCGCGTTTTGCGCTCTCTGATATCCCCAAAGATATCGGCGAAATCTGGGATGAGATCTTGCCAGAGGGGCGTCAGCTACTAGAGCCAGTACCAGCGATCAGCGAAGACCCGGTTGGCATGCTTTCTATTGATCGGCGCCTGGCTCGCGAAAAGTCTCTGCTCTTCTGGCGTTATTATGCCGCCCAGGCCTTGCGCATGTCCTTGATGCTGATTAGTGAGTTTTTGCCAGGGTGTGCTATTGGCTTGATCTTGCCGCTAGCTTGCGATCCAGTTGAGGTAGGTGTACGAACGACTGAAGACCTATCTCGTCTTGGCGAGTCCCTGGTTGGTTGGCTGGATACTAGTGGAACAGTGCATACGTTACTGACCCACAATCCCTCATTCCAGTATGAGACCGATTATTGTGTGTATCCACTAGGCATTATGCGCCAGGAGCGTTTGCTTGAGAAACCAATCTATCACACCTTGATTGTGCTTGACCGGCCAGATAAGCGTTCACGTCGCCTCTCCCTAGACGAGGCCTATGTACAAACAATCAGGCGGGTGTTGGCACCTTTATATGAAGAAGTTGAATTTATGCGCCGCTGCTTTGGTCCCGGTTGGCATGACCATCGTGAGGTCGCAGCGGACCTGGGCAAGGTAGGTTATTACCAGGATAGTATTCTAGAGGGTCTGGCAGATATGGTTGTGCGCATGGGGGGAACGTTTGCGAATGGTCGGCACCGCTGGAAGTTTTCTGTGATCCTCTTGCCTGACAATAGCGTGGGGAAAGTTCCCTTACAGGAGCGCACGCTTGTTGTGCGCGCTCATAGTAAGGAGAGTCCCTATATTGTGGGAGAGTCCAGGTTCATTCCGCAGAAATCAAGAACAAGCGTGGGTATTCGTGCCTACCAGAGCGGACGCATTCTCTATCGCCCTCATATCTCCTTGCGCGAAAGGACGCGCGCCTTTATTGATGTCGAAGGCGAGATACAATCCAATGTAGCGGTCCCTATTGGCGGAGAGCATGGGGATCCGCTGGCTGTCCTCTATGTCGTCTCAGATAACGTAGAGGCCTTTTCCCTCGTAGATCGGCAGTTGCTGAGAATCGTTGGGCGCTTTATTGAAAATGCCATCACGACCTACGATGTCCGCCTACGTACGACTGATGATCTAAAAAGCCTTATACATACCCCTGACGTTGTGGACACATTGTTTAACGAGTTCCGTTGCGAAAACGACTTTATGCGTGATGTGGAGGCGCTTGTGTCCGATGCACATGCATGGGAGGAGGATATAAAAGAGGAAGAGTTCGCTAATGAAGAGCCTGGCAGGAGTGATGTTGTCTCCTTTATCGCTATTGACATGGATAACCAGATCAAGCTAGCGCGGAAATATGGCGATCACACTATTCGCTTGTTAGACCGGGCTATAGGCTTGCGTATTCAAGAGTTAATCGCCCCGCTGACAACCAGGGCATCACAATGCTACCTCTATCATATGTACGCAGACCGCTTTTACTTGATTTTGCGTGGCTACTCGCGCGAGAAGGCCTGCGCAAAGGCCGAGCAATTTAAAGTAAACCTGGCCAGGAGCATCGCGGTACACCAGCACGTGGCCGCCGATAGCGCGCTCGTCATATCGGAAGTGAGCGCACACCTGGCCGTGACCTCGTACTCGCGTACTAAGTTGAGCGAGTTTCTGCAAGAATATTCCTCCGCCGCCGAGGTAAGCGCCATGATCAGCCAGACGCTGGATGCGGTGTTAAAGCTGGGAATTGGTGAAGGTGGCAACGTCGTTATGGCCTGGAATCCCGACGCTGAAAATGGAATAGGAGGTTATTCACGCTGGTCTCAGTTGGAAGAGAACGAGACCAAATAGCATCTCATTCAAGTGTTTCCAGTAAGGCTGCGTTTTATGATCCACTGGGGGGTGGATCTTTTGCAAGACCTGGAGATACTGTTTCTTATTTCTACTGTCTTCTTGATGATCTTTGGGAGTAGCTGTTAATGGATGTGAAGGTATTTGTATTAGGACGCCCTGGAAGCGGAAAAACGACCGCAATGCGTCGTATACAAGAAGTCGCTCACCAATGGGGGGTGAAGACGACGCGTGTAAAGGATTATGATGTTCTTTATGAGATGTTTCTTGGAGACGAACGCGAACAGCAAGGCCGCTTTCGGCGCACCGATTTCGCGGGCTTTGATGTGTTAGATATGACGGTTTTTGATGATGTGCTCAAGAAGATGGGAAAAAGTATGCAAAGCCTCTCTTCTTCTGTATCATCTGAAACAAACGAGCAGGTAGAGAAGATAATCACTATTGAATTTGCGCGCGATGACTATCAACACGCGTTAAAAAACTTTGACAAAACATTTTTGCAAGATGCCTACTTCTTTTTTGTCGAAGCTGACCTGGAGACGTGTATGCGTCGTATCCGTCAGCGTATTACCTTCCCTATGGATGGTGAACGGCCAGTGGATGATTGCCACTTTATTTCAGACTATATCATGCAGACATATTACCATAAAGACTGTGAAGAATATGTGTTGGAGCAGCTGGCGCGGGACTTTGAACTAGATTCAGGGAAGATTATTATGTGTCGCAATGAGGGGTCATTAGAAGCTTTGTTAAAGCGCGTTGACCGCTTTATGGAGCAGGTTGTTCCCGCTCTTTCTGTCGTGGCAACAAAATAATGCCACAATAATACATATGTGTAGGAAGAGAGGAGCCTGGCAGCCGCGGCTGCCAGGCTCCTCTCTTCCTACACATATGTATTACACTGCTACCTCGCGACGAAGGCGTTTATAGGCGATGCTGAGCAGCGCGGCGTGGCGGTTTTTTTCGCCGGGCTCGGTTGGAAGTGGATGTTGATAGGCTTTGAGTTCAACTCCCGCTTCAGCGAGCGCCTGCTCCAGCAGGGTGGGATACTCGCCAAAATCGGTAATGTTGGCCAGGTCAGTGAGGAGGGCGGCACGTTGCCCAGGGGGAAATTTGACCAGGATGCGTGCCGCCATTGAAATGACGGTGGTCAGCATCACGCGGTCAACCGCGACCTGGGAGGGGTCAACAACCTGGGATGGGGCGCTGCGCTCCAGGGGAGATGATACCTCCAGAAAACCTTCAGTGTTCTCACTCTCCTGGGCCGGGCGCACCAGGTTCCAATCTTTCTTGCGCCGGTCGCGGAAGTAGTTCTGAGCAATCGTTTTACCAAGCGATTTTAAAGAGTCTATGGGACGAACTTCCCCGTGTACGGCCCGCTGGCAGTAACGAAAGGTGCGTAAGACCGCCTCTTGAGTAATATCCTCAGAGACTTCTCGCTGTTGACCATACCAGGCATTGACGCTGGCATTGCGCACCCACTTTTCCACGCGTGGGAAAAGCCAGGTATAGAGATCATGCCAGGTCGCCTCGTCGTCAGGCTGGTAGCGGAGAGCGGCGGTATTGTTGGTGTGTGCCATCACGTGTAAACTTCCTCCTTGAAGGGGGGATGAATACCAACGTCCTTACGTAGACCTGCCCTATAAGCACATTTGCACGTTTGAGAAGGCAAATGCACGAATGAAATGTACTCAAGAAATTTGACATTAAAGAAGTAATTTTATCTTTACATGATTTATACTACCTAATAAGGCAGGGATTTGTCAACTCACTTCATGTTGTATTTTAAGCTGTGTAAAGAAAATTGAGAAAATTCATGTTCTAAAAACGATGTTTTTTCTTTTAAATTCTCCATGCGCATATAACAAACTTGGGGAAGATGAAGAAAGTTGACAATAGGCGTGCGTAAAGAGGAAGGAAAGTTGACGAGCTAGGCCTCTATTAGCTATACAAAAGAAGTTCGATGTGTTACTATTATATAAAAGTATTTGCAGGGTTGTATGGTGCATTTATGAGAGCGAAAGACAACATTGACCAGGGCTGGCTTGAGCGTGCCTGAATAGGATATGCATTATGGATGAACGAAGTGTGCACCGCATACAAGAACACCTGCAACAGGAAGATGTGCAGCGACGTATACAGCGTTATATGGAGAAGGGGCATGCCGAGGCCTCTGTCACGATTAGCCGGGCCGCCGAGCTCTTTAATCTGAGCGAGAATCGGTTGCGTGACTGGGAGGAGTATGGCTTACTCTCTCCGCTGCGTCCTACGGGCCCCAAGGGGCGGCGCCTCTATACGCCCGCCGAATTGGATAAGCTCGCGATTATTCGTGAATTAATTGATGCTGGCTATGCGCCCAGTGATATTCCTCCTACCATCAAGTTACTATGGAATGCTGTAAGTCCCCATCCCATCCATTCCTTTTATCCCTCACCAATATCCTCCGGCGACGTTCACCCACAAGCCGATTTACCTATCAACCGGCGTATAGAGCAGGCCCGTGAGGAGGCCTTCTGGCGTTTTTATGTCTCACAAACCCTACGCCTGACGTTGATGTTGATTTGCCAGGATCTCCCCAACACGAATGCATGCCTGATCTTGCCATTGGAGCAGGCTCATACCCTGGATGCGCCGCCTCAACGTGTGGAGGACCTGGAAAATCTAGGAGAGTCGCTCGTGGGCCTACTGGACCAGAACCTGGCTTCACATACGCTCTGGACGATGACGCCCACCTTTGAGTATGCTTCTGACTATCGTATTCTCTCCCTGGCGCCGATGACGGAAGATGTCCCCGAGGGGCTATCACACGAACGCGCCTTTATTTTGCTTGATCGGCGCTCGCGTAAATTGTCACTGAGCGCACCCCTGGTCGAGACGCTCTCCCGCTTGCTGGCTCCGCTTTATGCCGAGGCTCCGCGTTTTCGTGTCTGTTTCGGCCCGGGAACTCGCGATGCTATAGATATTGTGCCGAACCTGAATGATACCTTGCTAGGCGAAGATCGTACCCTCAAGGGGATATGTGAAATGGTGGTGCGGCTAGGTGGGGTAGCTGCAACAGGGCAACCCTGCTGGCACTATAGCTGTCTCCTACTGCCAAACTATCCGTCCTCCATCCTCTCTTTGCAGCAACGTGCGCTCCTGGTTCGTGCTCAAAGCAAGCAGGGGCCATTTAAAGTAGGCGTGACGCGTTTTGACCCGCAAGATATCGCTACTACCCCCATTGTGCGTGCCTTTCAGGTAGGGCGTATTCTCTTGCAGCCCATTATTCCTGTGTTGGAAGAGCCAGTCCTGGGGAGGCTGGAGGAGGGCGAGCGCATACGCTCGGCTGTTGCCATTCCTATTATGGGGCGTGAAGGGATCGCGATTGGCGTCCTCTATGTTGCTTCGCAACAAGCGGAGGCATTTCAAGAGCGCGATCTGCGTGTTTTGCGTGTCATAGAAAATATGTTGGGAAGTCTAATAGAGACGTATTATGCACGCTTATTGCCACTGAAGGGTTTACGTACGAGTATCGAGGCCCCTGCCGTGGTAGACCCGTTCTTTCAAGAGTTTCTCTCTGAAAACGAGTTCGCCTCTCATGTAGAAGAACTGTTGTACGCGATTCAGGGGCGTAGAGAGTTTAGTATGCGCGAGGTCGTCTCGTTTATTGCCCTGGATATTGATAATATGAGTAGCCTGGCGAATAAGTATGGCGACCGCATGGCGCGTGATCTGAGCCACGAGGTAGGCCTGCGGATTCAAGGCCAGTTGCGTGCCTTCAAAGACAACGCTGAATGCGAACTCTACCGTATTAGCGCAGACCGTTTCTATATCATGCTCAAAGGGATGCCTCTGGAGCAGGCGCAGGCCAAGGCCGAACTCTTGCGTACAGTGCTCAGTGGTTCTTACCAGATCGACCCCCAGCGCGTTCCAGCGGGCCAGCCAACTCTCCCAGCCAATAAAGTAGCTTTAAATGGCATTACTGTCCGCCTGGGCGTATCATTTTACTACTATGCCAAGCTACAGGAAATCTTACAACGCTACACAGCGCATAATGCCCTGGTAGAGGCGAGGCTTCTTATCGAGCGCTTCCTGGACGAGGTTCTTGATATTGCTAAACGTGAGGGCGGCAATGTGGTCATGAGCTGGGACCCTCATCAGCGTGGCTATGTACGCCTGCCTGGCGCCCCAACCGCAGTCGTTCCGATCCCCATAAGCCCCTCGATATCCACTTCATAGAGAGGAAAGAAGTGTTTCATATTCTGTAGAACTGCCTGCTTGTAGTATCTACATAGCCATTTTAGGTACAGTTATAAAGCCTAAGCATGTTTTTGTAGAAGTCTTCTGTATACTTATCTTTAATACAAAGCTAACGTGTAAACTTATTTTTGTTCACAGCTTCGCTATGGGGATACGTATATGGGTTGTGGTGGCGGGCTGGCTTTGCCAATCCACCACCACAACCCATATACAATAAGCCACGCAGTGGCGAAGTCTCTCACTCATCTGCGAATGAGCGCTTGTGAGGTATACGTTAGCAAAGGGAGAGTATACACATGGGCGTAAAGGTATTTGTTCTGGGGCGTCCAGGCAGTGGAAAGTCTACTGGAGCTCGATATATCAGGTACCTGGCTGAGCAGGCCAGTTGGAGCAGCGCACATTTTAACGATTACCATATTTTACAAGAAATGTTTCTCGCTGATACGGAGCATAAGCAATTTCGTCCTACCGAGCATAACGGATTTGACGCCATTGACCTCTCGGTTCTCGATTGCGCCTTACAGGAATTAGAGCGCCGGGTGCAGCTAATAAGCGCGACCACGGATCTCGTCACTATTGAGTTTGCCCGCGATGACTATCAGGCGGCCTTTCAACATTTTAGTCCGGCCTTTCTGCGTGATGCCTCTGTGTTATTTCTTCATGCCGATCTGGATACTTGCTTACAGCGTGTGCATGAGCGCGTGAGCTGTGCCTTTTCGGCGGACGATCACCCCTCCTTCTCGGATGATATTTTTAAGCGCTACTATGCCCACGATGAGACAGAGTATATTTTAACTTTCTTGAAGCATGAATATGGGATAGGACAGGAGGTGTGTGTGCTCAATAATATGAGTGGCCTGGAGCATCTCCAGCGAGGCCTGGAGCTGTTTGTGCAGAATACTCTCTTACTGCCGAGTAAAGTGCTCTCCCTAACCGCCTAAGTGGCATCGTATACCTCTCCATAACCTCTACTTTTTCATTGACTACATGTGATACAGTTATGGGTGAGTCGTCCGCTAGTACAGAGGAGGTTTGAGGTTTCGTGGCTTCCATACATATCCCCTTTGAGAAGCTCACACCAGTTCATCCACGGCGCCGTATTACACTGGAGACGGAAGCTAAGCCCATCTCAACACGTGTGATTGACCTGTTGATTCCGCTGGGATTTGGGCAACGCGCCCTGGTTGTCGCGCCACCCCAGGCTGGAAAGACAACCATTTTACGCCAGATATCGACCGCGGTTTTGCGGAACTATCCCCAGGCTTACTTATTCCTGTGTCTCGTTGATGAGCGCCCAGAAGAGGTGACTGAATGGCGCTCTGAGATTCAAGGTCCCCAGGTCAGGCACTATGCCTCCAGTTTTGATCAGCGCATAAGTAAACATGGCTACATCGTTGAGCAGGCTCTCTTCGATGCCAAGCGTGCAGTGGAACAAGGTGCTGACGTTATTATTATTCTAGACTCTCTGACGCGCCTGGCGCGGGTACACAATTTGCAGCCTGATATGTGGCGTCAGGGGCGAGGAGGGCGCACCCTTTCGGGTGGTATCGACGCCCAGGCGCTGGAGATTGGGCGGCGTACCTTTGGTGCTGCTCGTGCCCTCGACGAGGGTGGTAGCCTCACGATTGTGGCAAGCTGCCTGGTCGAGACAGGGAGTCGCCTGGACGAGGTCGTCTACGAGGAGTTTAAAGGGACAGGCAATTTAGAGATACGGCTCTCACGCGAGATGGCTGATAAGCGTATCTTTCCAGCCATTAATATCACGTCTTCAAGTACGCGCCAGGAAGAACGCCTGCTAAGCGAAGAGGATCTGAAAGCGGCAACAGATATACGCCGCCGTATGGCGCCCCTCCCTAAATGGGATGGGAATGAGCAGGCAATTCGCCTCTTCGAGAAGACCAGCAGCAATAGTCAGCTAGTGAATGCTATTCTCAAACAGGCGTAATTAGAATTCAAGGGCGCGCTTACGTCTACCTCAATATATGTAGTATGTATGCATCGTTGTGTCTTGCTACCAGAAGTCAATGTTGGCAGACACTAAAAGGCATGTGACGCATCCCAGAGAGAATGTCAGGTGGTGGGGTGGTATTTCCGCGTACTTCTTATCCGAAATCCTGAGCGCGCTTGCCGTGCCACCTTCAGGTGGTTCCCGAATGGGGAAGAGCTAGTCACACAAGTGACGCGCCCCCGAATGGGGGTTGGGTTTCGGAATAAGATCTTAGAAGCGGATGTGTCATTGATGCTGCAAGTGAACTGGAGGAACCAGTATGCGTTGTCCTTACTGTGGAGAACCAAATAATAACGCCAGCGCGTCCTTTTGTATTCGTTGTGGTCGAGATCTTAAGACGGGTGCCCAGGTTCGACCACGCCAGCGATCGTTTCAACCACCCCAGGGAGCACCCGCGCCGCACAATATGAGCCAGCCGCAGCCGGGGTCTGGGCCATACTATGCCCCTTCTTCATATCAGGTGCCGGGTGGAGCTGTCAATCCCATGCCAGCCAATATCTCAGGGCAACGGCAGCCAGGCACACCCGCCCAATCTGGGAGAGCCGCGCGGCCAAAGGTGTCCTCTGGACAAGTAGCCAGGCGTGAAGAGCTTAATCTGTTAACGCCAATCATGGCGCCTGTTCAAGGTCCACAGGCTCCTGAATCCTTCCCACCGCGTACTTTCGCGCAATTGATTGCCTTAGAGAGGGAGGCCCTGGACTACAAGGTGCTGAGCGACGACCTGGGCTATGGGCGCAAGAAGATCATTAAGATTGAGTTTGCGCGTTCTGTTCCCTGGCTCCAGGTGGCGACACTGCTCAATGCGCTCAGCAAGTATCGCTCGACCTCATCTGATACAATTATTATACAAGGCAGCTACCCACAGAGCTCCAATCTGTATGATTTCAGTAACGGGCAGCTGCAATATGACCATAATGTGCGCCTGGGAAGCCAGATGGTTGATCGCTACCTCATTGATAGTGGGACGGGCTTAGAGAGTGATGGGGTACGTATTGTGTTTACAGAGCGGGGTAAGTAAGAGCAGCTACAACTTGTGTATCTCCAGGCGCAGATGCGCAATGAGAATACGTAGTAAAAAAGAGCCTGGAGATATATGCAAGCTGTAGAGCTTATACGAAAGAAGCGGGACGGAGGCGTCCTCGATACCGACGAAATTAACTGGCTTATTGAGCAATATACCCAGGGAGCGGTTCCCGATTATCAGATGGCGGCATGGCTCATGGCCGTTTGTTGGCGAGGAATGGACGCGCGCGAAACACGCGACCTGACCATGGCCATGGTGCATTCGGGAGATGAATTGCATGTGTGCGATATCGTCTCGCCTGTGATTGATAAACATAGTACCGGGGGCGTCGGAGATAAGGTTACCCTGGCGGTAGCGCCCCTGGCCGCCGCGTGTGGCATCGCGGTAGGAAAGATGACTGGGCGCGGCCTGGGCCACACCGGCGGAACGGTTGATAAGCTTGAATCGGTCCAGGGCTTTCGTCCTGAACTGACGCGTGAAGAATTTGTACATATCCTCAAGTCAGAAGGCGTTGTGCTCGCGGGCCAATCGGCGGACCTGGCACCAGCCGATGGCAAGATGTATGCCTTGCGTGACGTCACTGGAACGGTTGAGAGTATTCCCCTGATTGCCGCCAGCATTATGAGTAAAAAACTGGCCATTGGCTGCTCCCACCTGCTCCTTGATGTCAAATTTGGTAGTGGCGCGTTTATGAAGACAGTCGAGAAGGCACGCGAACTGGCCCAGGCCATGGTAGACATTGGCCGCCTGGCCGGGATACACACAGTAGCCGCCCTGACCTCGATGGAGCAGCCGCTAGGGTGCGCAGTGGGCAATGCACTGGAAATGATGGAGGCCATCGCGATCCTGCGTGGTGAAGGGCCAGAGGACGTCAGTGAGCTCTGCTACCATGATGTGGCCGAATTGCTGGTCATGACCGGAAAGGCACAGACCATGGATACGGCGGAGCAACAGGTGCAGCAAGCTATCCGTTCGGGTGCGGGCCTGGCGAAGCTGGCGGCAGTGATCGCGGCCCAGGGAGGAGACGCTCGCCAGGTCGAGCAGCCGCACTTATTGCCGCAAGCACCGTACAAAGTGATGCTGACATCACCACACACAGGTTATATCGCGGCCATTAACGCGGAAGCCATAGGTCTGGCCAGCATGCGTCTGGGGGCCGGGCGCTTCCGAAAAGGCGAGCCGATCGATCATCGCACGGGCCTGGTCTTGCAAGCCAAGGTCGGTGCGTATCGGCAGGCCGGAGAGTCTCTGGTGGAGGTGCATGCACGGAGCGAAGCAGAGGCGCGCGACCTCTTTGAGACTCTGCTGGCGTGCTACCGTTGGAGCGATACGTCAGTACAGCCAGGAGCACTTATTCACGAGGTAATCCGCCCATAAGCATATCTTGTTCTAGCTCAGGGGGCGGGAGGCAGCGTTTACACAAACGCTGCCTCCCGCCTTTTCTATTTGCCTATAGGTTCTTTCGGGTTGGTACCTTCTGTAGGAGTGTTCTGCCCGGGTGCCAGGGTAGGAGTGTTCTGCATGGATGCCTGAGTAGGAGTGTTCTGTACTGGTGCCAGGGTCGGAGGAACACTCTGTGGTTGGGTTGCGTGAGGGAGCGTCAGGGTGAGCTGCATAAAGTCGGCTGTAGGGATGCCAGGATCACGCGTGCCGCGTAGAAGGTAGAAGTGTCCCTGTGTGTCACATGTGGCTGTTCCCAGGAGCGAACCCCCATTGGGAATGTCAGGCAGAGCACTGGCATGCAGGGTCTTCAGATCAAGCAACCAGGAACGAGCCAGGCTACTATTATGTGTCGCGTCGAAGCCGCCAAGCATAACGAGTTGATCGCTGGAGGGGGCGCAACTGGAGCTACCACTCAGTGGAGTGGGGAGGGTTGCCTGCTCCTTATGCCAGGCGTTATGCGCGCTATCGTAGCGGTAGATCGCGTTTGAGGGATGCGCCTGGGCGGCATCGCTTGCGCCGCCAAGCAGAAGAATCTGATTTTGCGAGGTGAGTGCCAGCATCACATAGCCCAGGCCCTGAGGGAGAGGGGCGAGCGCCTGCCATTGACCGGTATGTGGTGTGTAGCGATACCAGCCCGTCCCTGCGACTGTCTGCCCTGCACCAGCCTTGCTAAACCCTTGCGTCAGGTAAACATCGCCTTGCTGATCAGTGAGCATTGAGAGACCAAAACCAAGAGGAATATCCTGGTTGGGGATGATTTTATTGAGTGAGCCATCTGCCAGTCGGTACTGATAGAGGGCAGATGAGACGGAGTAAGTATCTGTCGAGTACCCATTGGCGAAGAGCAGATTCCCATAGGTATCGTGAGCAATGGCGTTATTGAGCATGCCAGGGAAGGCGCCATTCGTGGTTGGAGCCTGCTCCCAGCGCCCGCTACTGATATCATAGCGGTAGAGGTGACGGTCATATTTAGGGTTTTGTTTAGGGCCACGATAGCCGCCGGTCATATAGACATAGGAGTGTCCCTCGACCTGGGCAAACATTGAGGCGTTATCCGCGACGGGCACTGGCGGCGAAGCCAGTTGATGCCAACTGGCTACGTGGCCAATATCAAGCGACTCAGCGCCAGGAGGATTAGGATTGTCACCTGGCGAACCTGCCTGGCTGAGCAGAAAGGGTGTGCCATAAAAGTAGGCCACACTCGCTGAGATGAGCAGGAGTAACAGAAGGGCAAACATCAGGAGTGTCAGCGCACGTGTTTCACTACGACTTTGCTTGGCTGAAGGGTTGACAGCGAGCGCAGCGGGAATGCCATTGGTTGCCGGAGAAGATGTAGGCCTGTATTGAGGTCTGGGAGTAGGCATGTTACGTGGCTGAGGTGTAGGCGTTGGTGGGCTGTATGGCCGAGGAGTAGGATGCCTGCTCTGGCGTCGTAAGCGCTGTAAGTGTTGCCTGGTCTGACGGCGCCCATCTAGTATCTGCGCCAGGAACACTGGTGAGGGTCGTACGTTGGAGAGGGAGAGTGGGACAAGAGACGAAGCAAAATTGTCGCCAGCATTCAAGTCCTGGTGTAAGTCTGCGGCCTGATCTTCTTTGCGCGCAGCCTGTAGCGAAGACGATGGCGTGGGAAAGGCATGTAAATGGCTGAGGCGCTCTTCATACGCGGCCCGTTCTTCAATCGCATACACGCGCTCAAGGGCCTGAGCAAAGAGGGACGCATTCTGATAGCGTTGGGCTGGGTCCGGGCGTGTCGCAAGATTCACGAGGCCTTGTAGCGCGGACGAGACTTTGGTCTGGATCGGGCGTGGCTCATCCTTCATAAGCGCAGAAGGGGCTACACGCTGCCCTGTAAGCATCTCGTGCAGAATAACGCCCAGGCTGAAGAGATCGGAGCGCCCATCTGTCTGAGAGCCGCCATTATACTGCTCGGGTGACGCATAGCCTGGAGAGCCAAAGCCGGTTGTGTCGGTGCTCTGCCCCTCTTTGTAGTAGCGCGCGATGCCATAATCGATCAGCATCAGCATGCCGTTGGGCATCAGCATAATATTTGAGGGCTTGAGATCGCGATAGATAACAGGCGTCTGCTGTTGATGCAGGTAGGCCAGGACATCGCAAAGCTGGGTCGCGTAATTGAGTGCCTCCAGGGGTGGCAAAGGGGCATGCTGGCTCAGGTAATTGTTGAGGGAGATGCCGGGCACATAATCCATCACCAGGTGCCACGACCCATGCTCATGAAAGTAATCATAGAGCGTAGGGATGGCGGGATGCTGTAGGCGTAACAGGAGCAGGGCTTCGCGCGTAAAACGGTCTGTATGCTCCCCTCCACTCACGGGAAAGCGTCCCGGAGGCGCAGGATGAGGATCAGCGATCACATCGTCGGGGTGCAAAATCTGCTCTAACTCAGCTACAGCGCTCTCAGCGAGAGGGCTATCTGCGAGGGCTTGCTTGATCGCAAATGGCGTCCCGAGGCGTGTGTGGGTTGCGAGGAGTACCTTGCCCATGCCGCCGCGACCGAGAATGCGTTGAATCTGGTAGTCTCCATTATGGAGATACGTTACAGCGGAATCAGATGCTTGTGAGTGTGTGGGTTGTTGCATGTTGCCTGGCATTGCTCTGCTTCTCCCTTCCAACTTTCCACCAATAGCTTCTCTTCTTACTTCTGATCCGAACACCCTGAGCGTGAAGCGCTAGACACGCCAGTGAAGGCTTGCCGTGCCACCTTTAGGTGGTCCCCGAATGGGGATGGGGTTCGGAATAAGATCTTAAGAAGTATTCTAGTCAGGCGTACGAGAAAAAGGGAGCGAAGCTCTTATCTGCTCCCCTATTTCTTGTAATTCTATACTCTCTCTATTGTACTAGAAATGCGGAGGATTAGCTATGTGGCCAGAGCGAACCTAACCAGTGTCCTAGCCTGTTTATGGCTGTTTTCGGTGTTTTTCTATATGAGGAAGGCGAGATCGCTTCTGGTTTGGGCTGATATGGAGTGCGATTGCGTGCGACCTGGGCCATGAGTGCATGGTGGCGGCGAACTGCAAAGGCCCGGCGAGGAGAGGAGGCTTCCAGCCTCTTCAGGAAGAGTCTCATAGGAGGCAAGGCCAGGAGAGTCCGGACAAGGGGATAAAGCGACCAGTAGAGGGTAAAGATCGCGGATTGACGTCCCAATTTGAGCCAGGCCATGATCCATCCCAGAATTTCGGTTGGCGCGAGGGTCGAGAGGGCCAGGCGATAGATCGCCGGGTAATATTTAGGTGTATTCAGCACGACACGTGTATAGTCGAGCCAGCCGATGCGATCCTTAAAGAAATCGTTGGTGACGCGAGGTCCAAGGTCATACAGGACGCGACAGAAGACATTCAGCGTCTCGTTGACCTGCCAGGGGACTTCGCGCCCGGCGGGTTTCGCAATCATGAATTTGCTAAAGGCGCGTGCTACGGCTGGAACGGCCTCGGAGGCTCGAATTTTGTCGAGGTTGGAAGCGCTCAGTAAATCATGCTCCAGGGCGTAGGCCAGGAGGGTCGTAATACGGCGCAGATTGCGGACGTAGGAGCCGAAGCCACAGAAGGTGAGCGGCGATTGAAAGGCCGCGGCATCGCCCAGGGAGATGACGCGATCATAGGCCAGGACCTTCTGCTCTTGCTGCCAGGGAAGGGTAATGTTGTAGCCCGCAGGAATGAAGCCATAGACTGGCTTGAGGATCTCTACCTCGCTTGTGTCTTTGTAATCAGGAAGCAGGGCGAAGAAATCATCAAAGAGTTCAAACAGGTCGACGCGCTGCCCGGTCTCTGCGTAGTAAAAGAGATAGATCGCCACCTGCTCGTCGCGTCCAGGGAAAGCCTCCCAGATAAGCTGCCGCTCGCGCCGCACATCTTCCGTGGTCACCAATATCTCTCCTAGCGTGGGATCAATCGCGTCCGGAGCAGAACCCTGCTTATATCCGCGCGCGACTGTGCCCACGGTTGGGCAGACAAGCGAGAAGGGGCGGCCACAATTGAGCTGACAGGCGATGGGCGAGGTTGAACCCATACCATCGACCAGGAGGTGGGCGGCATAGAGGTGCGTCTCGTTATGTGTGCTTACATGTACATTGATATTGTGCTGTGGATCGACAACGCAACGCTCAAAGGTCGTCTGGTGCAGGATAAGGTTGGCCTGGCCTCCTCGTGGCTGATGAGCCTGAATTTTCTGTATACACAATTGGGTGAGCCGCTCTGCATCGACGGCGATGTTGAGCACATCCTGTAAGTGAAGCTCTGCCGTGGGTACCCCAATATACTCAGAGGAGAAGCGCACCAGGCCATCCATGTACTCGCGCTGAATAATCTGTTCCAGTTCTTCAGATGTCAGTAAGCCAACAGCCAGCAGCTCATTGAGTTCCTCGCGCGAGATGTTCCATTCGCGATGGACCGCTCCCACTGTGAAGCGATCAAAGACGAGCACGCGCAGGTTATAGCGTAGCGTCATCACGGCGGCGTGCAGGAGGTTGAGACCCCCACCCGCGTAGATAATGTCGAAGGTATCGACGGCTGGTAGATCCTGAGTAATGCCATTGGCGACAACTTCGACATACTTCTTCTCCGAAAACCCTGAGCGTGCGTGTCCCCGAATGGAGGAAGCGCTAGGCACGCTAGTGGTGCGCCCCCCCGAATGGGGATTGGGTTTCGGAATAAGATCATCGTCACGAGATGCACCTGAAAGCAGCAATCCCTGCCAGGACTGGTTGAGGTCCTGAATGCGGCGGAGATGCTCTTCCGCCTGGGGAATATGCGCGAAAGCAGCAGCCAGGTGAGGGTAGCGCATAGAGAACTGATCCAGGTGTGTCTGCTGCATTGTTTTTCCTATAGTTCCTTCAGGAAAGGAGTCACGGCATTCATAAAGTGAGCGAAGCGGTCGCGCCGGATATTATGCCCCGCTCCTTCGATATGCACCACCTGACAGCGTGGGTTGATCTGCTGAAGCTCGCTGGCCAGGGAGGGTGTGACGATGGCTCCACGCTGATTCTCGCCGGTGATGATCAAACTGGGGCAGGTGATACGCGCGACCACTTCGCGCCAGGGCGTCTGGCGCCAGGGGACCTGTAAGCTGTCCGCGATATGTCCAAAGACGGCCATATCGAACTGGTCCTGAGCCGTCATCCAGGGACCGAGATCATCGGTGGTCCAGAGTGGTTGCTCAAACTGTGCCTGCTCCAGGCGATCCTCATGCGAGAGATCCTTCTGGCTCTGGATATAAGTCTTCCAGTGCTCGACCTCGATTTTGTGGTGCTCATCGCTCTCGTCCTGGGTCTCCCACCAGGCGGGATCCTCAAGCACGAGGGCGCGTACCAGGTCAGGGCGTTGAGCGGCTACAACCGCTGCGTTACTTGCTCCCATGGAGTGCCCCATGAGAATGGCCTGCTGCATGCCAAGCGCTTCAAGCAAGGCGATGGTATCGTTGGCCAGGTCTTGATAGGTAAAGCCAGGTGTTTGCTCAATGCTGGTCAGACCATGAAAGCGCGCATCCGGAAGTAGAATATCGAAATCGCGTGCAAGCGTTTCGGCGACGCGCCGCCCATTGAGGCCATTGTCATAGAAGCCATGAAGGAAGACAATAGGAGGCTTTTCGCCGCCAGTGCGCAGATAGTGAATTGTGAGACCATTTGCCTCAACGGTTTGAGAAGGCCAGTGTACCATGAATAGAAACTCCTTAAGACAGTTTTTCCTCTATTGTAATTTTTCCCCTATTGTAATATACACTTCCCACCGGGAACTACGGATGCGCTCGGAGCGGCGGCATAGATTGAAACGCTCTAATGGTATGAGGCGCCCAAACTCAGCATCGGGTAATACATCGGTCACGAATTCCTCGCCTATGATGTTTTGGTGTTGCCTGCCCCTCGTGGATGCGCTCCTCTTGCGAGGTCCATAGACGAGCAGCTGAAGCAAGACAAGGATCGGCTGAAGTGCCCCAACGGGCAGGAGTTGTGAGCCGAGGACGACAATCAGCCGCCCGCCCGGGCGTAGCACCCTGGCTACCTCGGCAATAGTATCTGGATCGAAAATGTATTCACTGGGAAAGGTACTGACAACGGCATCGAAAGAGGCATCGCCAAAGGGTAGCACCTGGGCCGAACCCTGAATAATCAGCCCCGAGGTGCCAACGTGGCGTTTGCGCAAGGTGTCGCGCGCGGCAGAGACCATTTCGGGCGAGTGCTCCACGGCCTGGCAGGTGTAACCGGCTTCGAGCATATCTGCCAGCAGGTCTCCAAGTCCACAGCCCAGTTCCAGCACATTTTGTCCCTGAATACGAGAGAGGACAAGGCGTTGCCAGGTACGCCACTGGCCCGCGAAGGGGACGGTGCTGGCGAAGCGATAAAGATAGCGATTGCGATAGAGCGTTTCGAAAAGCGCTTTGCGTAAGGTTGGAAGCATCGTAACCTCTCCTCGCGCCTGCGGCGCTCGCCTGAGTTGTGGGTGTGGTGCTCCCTGGTGGTCTACCACCAGGGAGCACCACACCCACAACTCAAAAGTAAGTTGCATATAGCGTTAGAAAAAGAGGCGCCGCACAGTAAAGTGTGCGGCGCTTCCATGTATGATGCTACGTCTTAAGTCAGATGCGCGACGAGAATTACTCCTCGTTGCTAGGATTGAGAACATCATCGACCAGGCCATACTCAACTGCCTGCTGTGCGCTGAGGTAGTAGTTACGGTCAGAGTCCTGCATGATGCGCTCGATGGTCTGGCCTGTATGCTTGGCAAGAATCTCATAGAGATTGCGGCGCAAGCGCAGGATCTCGCGCGCGGTAATCTCGATATCGGCGGCCTGGCCTTCCGCGCCACCGAGAGGCTGGTGGATCAGCACGGTGGAGTTGGGAAGAGCATAGCGTTTGCCCTTCTGGCCAGCGGCCAGAATGACTGCGCCCATGCTCATTGCCATACCCATGCAGAAGGTGGAGACGTCAGGACGTAGCCACTGCATGGTGTCGTAGATCGCGAGACCGGCGTAGATGACACCACCTGGTGAGTTGATGTACATCTGGATGTCTTTGGTAGCGTCCTCGCTCTGGAGATACAACAACTGGGCGACTACGCTGTTGGCAACCTGATCATCGATGGGGGTACCCACGAAGATGATGCGCTCTTTCAGCAAGCGAGAGTAGAGATCCCAACTGCGCTCACCGCGAGGTGTTGACTCGACGACGGCGGGAATGATGCCGCGTGGCTCCAGAAATTCATTGGACTCCTTGACCCATTTCGGATCACGGGGATTGAAAACACTACCCATGTTAACTCCTCACTTTATCTATCACGCTCTCCCTTCCAGGGTGGAAGGGCATAAACCTGTTACAGGAACGATGTGTGCGCAAGAAGCCCACGATGTGGGGATATTTACCGTTATGATAGCACCTGGATGTGTCAAACGCAAGGACAAGAAGTTCTGACATGCAAAAGCATGTTGTTAAGTTAAAGGAAGTATATGGATGTGATGCGGGCAGCCGTTGGCTGCCCGCATCACATCCATATACTTCCTTTAGGGTTATTATTCGTTGCGGCCGGGATGAATGGGGCGATAATCTTGTGATTGGTTCATATTGACGCGGCGCACCAGACTGATATCGCCCAGGCGCGAGCGGATGCGCTCATCGATATCCTGTAGGCCCTTAGGATTAGCGGTAATCACCGTTGGCATGCTCATGTTGTAGCGATAGTTTAAGAGCTGGAAGAGCTTCTCTTTGGCCCACTGAGAGCTTTGCTGCGCCCCCAGGTCGTCGAGGATGAGTACCCCCGCCTCGCGCATCTTAGAGAAGAGCTGGTCGTATACCTCGGTGGCATTGGGGGCGAAGGCTGCCCGCAGGTGATCGAGGAGGTCGGGAACCACGGAGAAGAGCACGACATCGCCCGCCTCTAGCCGCTGGTGTGCAATGGAGAGTCCCAGGTGTGTCTTGCCGCAACCGTTGGGTCCGATCAGGAGTAGCCAGCCCTGCGGGTCGTGCGCGAACTCCCAGGCGGCCCGATAGGCCTCATAGACGCCGGGGCGTTGGGGATTAAAAGTATCAAAATTGAAGTCCTGGTAGGCATCCAGGTTCGACATCTCGCGTAGCTGGGTGCGGCGTTTCTCTTTGACCTCAGCAACCTTGCAGGTGCAGGGAATGGGCTTGCCAAAGTTGGGATGGCCAAAGTTGACATTGGCGCGCAGATAGCCCGCGCCTTTGCAATGGGGGCAGCGTGCTCGTGCTGGCTGTAAGGCCCGGCTTTCGACTGGCTCCGGCAGACGTGGGCGCCTGGCGATGTCGCGCGTGATAGCCTCACGAAAGGCCTCTGTCTCTAGGCGCTCACGGCGGAGTTCTTCCAGGTGGCGCGGATCGAGTGGCTGTGTAACACGAGCATGATACTGAGGCTGCGCGACCGGGGGCTGAGCCGCAACTGGCAGTTGGGGCTGTGGCGCGCGCGTAGATGGCAAGTGTGGTTGTATCTGCTGTCCAGGGTGAGATGGCATTGGCATGCTCATATCACGGGTAGTGTGGCCCGTACGTGGCGGCGTGGGCGTGTTGTAGCGTGCCGCGGGCGGTTGCCCGGGGCGTGGCGCATAGTTAGGCTGATAGGGCGCATGAAACGGCGACGTTTGGAGCGTCTCTACATCTGTATGCTGCGCATCATAGGCGACTGGATTGTGATTGGGATTATTATAATAATTATTATTGTAGCTCTCGTCGCTGTCCCCTTCCCAATCCCCATACATTATCCCTGGACCATCCTCGTGCCCTTCTTCATTGCTCCACTCCTCAACGACGTCTGCTGGTAGTGCATGGGCGTAGTCATCGTGATGGTAGGGAGGATAGCCAGGGCGAGACGGCATCGGCGCCCTGGGTGCTTGCCCCTGGGTGCGTCGTGGTTGTGCCGGGTAGTGCGTCGCGGTCGTGCTATTGAGTGGTGGCTGGACACCTGAGCCACGCGGACGAGGGCGTGCGGGTAGCTCATAGGCCTCGCCTTCGTAGGTCTGACCGCTTTCTGTATAGGGATAGTCGGTAAAGGCCGCTGTCTGCGGATCGCCTTGCCCGCCAGAGAGGAAGCGTGTGGTGGGTATTGAAGGCATCTGCGGCGCCTGTGCCTGGTTGGCTGGCGGCAACTCCGCTCTCCGATTGTCTGGGCGCATACGTGCCTCGGGCTGTGGATGACGCGGATAAGCGGCTGGACGTGGCTGAGCTGCGCCCATAGGCGTGCCTGGGCGACGATGCTGTTGCTCATCCGTATTTATATTTATATTTGGCTGGCGCCTGGATTGGGTGCGACTAAAAATACGATTCAGGCTCTCCATGATTGCCTGCCTTCCGTTTCCCAGCGCTTAAGAATAGCGCGAATATAACTCCAACTGCGTTTATTATTTTCTACAGCTTCGCGAAACGCATCCTCAATCCACTCTGGTGGGAGGCGCTCGGCATAATCTTCTAGCTGTTGCGCGATCATCGGACCAAGTAGTCCAATGTTTTGTTCATAAAGTGTAAAGATATTTGGTCGATCGACCTGAACCTGCGCATAGGCTGGGTCTGCCGGGGACGGCGGAGCATGCCCTCTAGATGTAGCATACTCCCTCGCAGCAACAGGCCGTTTCTGTTCAGGAAGCTCATGCTCTTCGTCCACTTTCAACAAGCTGCCCGGCATCATCTCACCGCCCTCGATCGCCTCAACCACCTTGCGGCTGCGGGCAGTATTGAAGAAGTACCAAGCAATGACGTCATCGCCCTCACTCAGGAGGCGTAAATGGACGCATAGCAGCGTGCCACGCGCGACCGCTTGCTCCAGGCCATGTTGTAGACGCTCTTCTGGCGGGCGTGGATCTCCACGACGTCTGAGACCCTGTAATAGGAGCTGATCACCGAGTAACTGCCTATCGCTCACACAGCGCGGATTACCTTGCATACGCGCCAGAACCCAGAAGAGATGCAGGGTCACCTTCAACTCGGCGCTATCTTCAATCTCCGGCAGCAATTGTGTAAAAAAGACCTCTGGTATCGGCACAAAGGGATTATTTTTCCCGGCAGGGAATCCGGCAAACGCATTCATAGCTGTCCACCTCCACCCTTACTCTTCGACGCTCGACGAGACATCGACTTCCAGGTCCGCAAAGCGCGTCTGGCTCGCCTGGAAGAAGAGGCTCACCTCGCCCACAGGACCATTTCTATGCTTGGCAACAATTATATCTGCAATGTTTTTGCGCTCAGTATCAGGATTGTATACTTCATCTCTGTAAATGAACATCACTATATCAGCGTCCTGCTCAATGGAACCGCTTTCTCTCAGGTCCGAGAGCTGGGGGACCTTGGATTGGCGGCTCTCAACGGTACGGGAGAGCTGCGCCAGGGCCAGCACGGGCACGTCAAGTTCGCGGGCCAGGCCCTTCAGGTTACGGCTGATCTCGGAGACCTCCTGCACGCGGTTCTCGTTGCGTTTGCCTCCGATGGAGGACTGCATGAGCTGGAGGTAATCGACAATGATCAGGTCCAGTCCCTGCTCGCTGGCGAGGCGGCGGGCCTTACTGCGCATCTCCATGGTGGAGATGCCCGCCGTATCGTCGATGTAGATACGCGCCTGCGAGAGGCGCCCCATAGCCTGCTCGATCTGCTCCCAGTCTTCGTCCTCAATCCAGCCGGTGCGTAGGCGCTGCTGGTCGATGCTGGCCTCCATAGAGAGGAAGCGCTGTACTAACTGTTCCTTACTCATCTCCAGGCTGAAGACGGCCACGCTCTGCTGATAGCGGACGGCGGCATTGCGCGCCAGGCTCAGGGCGAACGAGGTCTTACCAACGGCGGGACGCGCGGCCAGGATGAGCAGGTCTGAGCGCTGAAAGCCGCCCGTTAGGCGGTCGAGATCTGTGAAGCCAGTTGGCACACCCACGATGGTGCCACGGCGCTCATGAAGCTGTTCTAGCTTCATCAGGTAGCTGGTGAGGACATCGTTAATGGCGGAGAAGTCTGAGCGCGTTGTACCCTGACTGATCTCGAAAATAAGCTGCTCGGCCTTGTCCAGGGCCACGTCGGCATCGCCTTCGTCGTAGGCCACGGCGGCGATCTGCCCGGCGGCGTGAATCAGGCGCCGGAGGATGGCGGTACGGGATACGATACGCCCATAGTGCTCAACGTTGGCACTGGTGGGGACGAGGTTGACAAGCGAGGTAATATAGTCGGCCCCGCCCACCTCTTCGAGCTTTCCCTGCTGCTCTAGCTCGTCACAAATGGTGATGAAGTCGGCTGGCTCATGTTGCTCGTAAAGCTGAACAATAACTTCAAAGATGACACGGTGCGCGTCGCGGTAGAAGTCTTCGGCGCGTAGAAAGTCTGCCACCTGAACGATAGCTTCAGGATCGATAATGATACTCCCAAGTACACCGCACTCGGCCTCTACATTTTGCGGTAGCAGTTTTTCCACGTCAGCGACTCCAGCATCTACGAATAACTAAGAAAAATATGATCTGTATTTCAGATGGAAAAGTGTGTGCTCAAAGTGTAACGAATCTGGCGCCCGAAATCAAATGCCAGGAATGGCTGTGCTATGTGGATATGTGGATATCTTCGCGTCAAAACGGCAGATTTTGTGGGTAGGAAAAAGGTTATTTCTCACTTATCCACCAAAGAATGGGAGTTATCCCCACTTAAAAGCAGTTATCCCCGAACTTATCCACATACTTATCCACAAAAATTGGCATGATTGTGGATAAGTACAAGTAGGAAAGTTGGTATGTGAGGGGGAAACCTGTCCTAGGAGGACGTGAGATGTATGAGGGGAGTCAAATGGGGAAGAGAGCGAGAACGAAGGAAATAGTAGCCTGGAGGAGGGCTTGACCCAACCATGCAAGAGGTTTATTATAACACAAAGAATTATGCGGTATAGAGGACCACCGCATAAGAAAAAAGGAGCATCGCTAAGAACCCATGCCAAAGACGACAAAACGTACAGCCACAAAACGGGCGGCGCGCATAGCGAAAGCGCACGCTACTGAACTGCCAAAGGTTGAGCCAAAAGTTGCCCAGCAGTCCCAGCAGCGGCGGACTCCAAAGCAGCAAGCGCCAGCTCGTGGGATAGCACGATATCCATGGGCGATTACCATGTCTATCCTGGTTATCGCAGCCGGCGTCGCCCTCCTGTATTTCAACCACGTTGGCCCTTTCGCTCCCCCAGCTAAACAAGCTTCAAACGCGAAGAAGGCGACTGCCATTGCGACGCTCGCTCCAGATGTGAAAGCGAAGGCAACCACTGTAGTCGCGAGTATGCCAGCAGATCATAAGCAGGCCTTCACCAGTTCTAATTGTCTCAAGTCTGATATCCTGAGCAAGATTACTGATACCGCCGCAGCCCCGAGTTCCGCAGATAAGGACAAAATTAAGCACAGCTACGATAAGGCCCCGGCTATGACCATCAACCAGAAGACGACCTACTGCGTTGGCATCAATACCAATCGCGGATTGATTGTCCTCGAACTGATGCCCCAGTGGGCACCTGAGACAGTCAATAATTTTGTCTACCTGGCGCAGAACAAGTTCTATGATGGGCTGACCTTCCATCGTGTTATGAAAGACGCTGGCAACCTTCAGATCGCCCAGGGTGGTGATCCCAAGGGGGATGGCACGGGCGGCCCTGGCTATACGCTGCCTGACGAGACGGGGAAAAATGGCGATTATACTGCGGGCACGATCTCAATGGCGCGCAGCGATAAAGTCTCTGGTAGTCAGTTCTTCCTTAACACTGGCGACAACTCCACTGGCCTGAAGGGACAAAACTTCAACACCTTCGGCTGGGTTGTCAAAGGCATGGACGTCGCTCTGGCCCTGCAAGGTCCAAGCGATAGCAACAAGAACATTACCTCTGATGTAATGAATCATGTACTTGTTGTTCCTGCCTCCTAAAGGTACAATGTAAGGAGTACAGTGCATTGTGTCTGTACACAGTGCACTGTTTTTTGTTGTTAGCTTTAGGAGGATGTTTTTCGTGGCCAAGCAATATAACAGTGCACCTGCACTGCAGATTGATCCCAAGAAGAAATATACCGCCGTCATGCACACTAGCAAGGGCGATATTCGTATCGAGCTATTCGCCGCACAGGCGCCAATAACAGTCAACAACTTTGTCTTCCTGGCGCGCGAGGGTTTCTATAACAACACCACTTTCCATCGCGTCATTGGTGGTTTTATGGCCCAGGGTGGGGATCCCACGGGTACCGGCATGGGTGGTCCCGGCTATAAATTCAATGACGAGCAGGGCGCGCTTAGTCTTAAGCATGACAAGGCTGGTATTCTCTCGATGGCCAACGCGGGGCCAAACACAAACGGCTCTCAGTTCTTTATCACGCATGGTCCCACGCCTCACCTCAATGGGCGTCATGGCGTCTTCGGCCAGGTCGTTGATGGCATGGATGTGCTGATGGCTATTCGCGAGCGCGATCCACAGCGTGATCCACGCCCCGGCGATGAGATTAAGTCCATCGATATCATCGAGGAATAATTTCTCGCGCCTGCGGTGCTCACCCAGGTAAAAATGATGTGGAGTGTGCTGGCAGCCATAGGCTGCCAGCACACTCCACATCATTTTTACCTGGAGAAGGGTTAGAGCGTACACGCTCCACATTATTTTACCTGGAAAAATAGGCAGGAAAGAATTTAGAGGAAGGGGCGGAGTGGTCGCAGGAGATACTCGGCGTATTTGTGGAGGCGTGGACGGCTCTCCCATTCTACCAGGGATAGTTCACGGGCGTGGGTTGTATCGTTATGAAAGATAGTCTCCATCTGGGTCGCGAGTTCGCGATTATAGATGGCGAGGTTGATTTCATAGTTTCCAAGCATGCTCAGGCGGTCGATATTGGCAGTGCCGACCGTTGACCAGATGCCGTCGATGGTCGCGGTTTTAGCGTGCACCATGGCATCCTGGTAGAGGAAGAGGCGAATGCCAGCCTTGAGACAGGTCGTATAAAAGGCACGCCCCAGCCAGTCGGCGATAACGTGATTAGAGATGGCTGGCAGGAGGATGCGTACATCAACACCACGCTCGGCAGCTTTGAAGAGCAGGCGGATGAAAAAGCGATTGGGAATGAAGTAGGCCTGCGTCAGGTAGATTCGCTTGCGCGCCCGATCAATGACCTCGTAGTAGGAGGCGCGGATGGGGAAGGTCAGAACGGAGGGTTCGTTCCGGAAGAATTGTATATAGGGGTCCCAATCACGTTTCGCACTCGCTGCCAGCCGTGGTAGATCTCGCGTGCGATGGGTGTTCCAGAAATCGACAAAGGTGGCCTCGACCTCCCAGGCATCGTGGCCGATGATGCGTGCATGCGTATCGCGCCAGTGTGTTGCGTAGAGACTGCCAATGTTATAGCCACCCAGGAAGGCCACGCGACTATCAACGACCAGGATCTTGCGGTGATCGCGTGCGTAGCTGGCCAGGCTCAAGGGATTGAAAGGGAGCGTGAGAAAGGGATAGGCTAGCATGTGAATCTGTGGCGCAAAAGAGGCAAAGAAGGCGCGTGGCACAACGAGATTGGCGAAAGAATCGTAGATAACATAGACCTCGATACCTCGGGCCGCTGCACGACCTAATGCGTCTCTGAATTGCCGTCCCACCGCATCACCTTTCCAGATAAAGGTCTCGATGAAGATATGTTTACGCGCGCCCTCGATGCTTGCCAGCATATCCGCGTAGAGATCCTCTCCATAGGTGTACAACTTGATCTCGGAATTGACGACGTAGACGGGGGAGGTTGGGATGCGGGTAAGATGCCCCTGGGGACGTGCCTGCTTGCGCCGCTGATCCACGACCAGTAAGATCATACTGACCACGAAGGCGGGCGCAAAGATTGCCATGAGCAGCCAGCAGAGCAAGCAGGAGAGCGAGAAGCGTGCTTGCCGGGAGGTCAGCCTGGGAATGTGTTCAGGCGTCGGCATAGAATAGTAACCCTCCAGTCTGACTGTTTGCTTCCATGGACAAAAAAGCGTACCACTATTACTATACAAAGTGGTCCATTAGTGGTTTGCTCACCGAATTCGTAGGGTCCATGCTGGCATGGACTGCGAGCGCAGCGACCTTCTAAGCGCAGGAGAGTCCATGCCAGCATGGACCCTACAGGTTCTTTAGCGGTAGGCATCGGAGAAGTTATTGACGGATTGCCACTGGTCCATGGGCCAGTAGACAAAAGCGGCCTTGCCGATAATATAGTCGCGTGGAACAAAGTCCCAGAGGCGCGAGTCGTTACTGGTGCGGCGATTATCGCCGAGCACAAAGTACTGGTTTGAGGGAACCTGCCAGGTTTTGGCGAAGGGATTGTCATAAGAAAGCCGTGTGTATGGCTCATGGAGCTGGCGACCGTTGATCCAGATATGTTCGCCATTGATAAGGATGCTATCGCCCGGCAGGCCAATGACGCGTTGCATATAGGCGATACGTGTATCGCGAGGATAGCGGAACACAATCACATCGCCGCGTTCAGGATTATGCGTGGTATATGCCAGCTTATTGACCAGCACCAGCGAAGACTGGACAATGGCTGGGCTCATACTTGTGCTGGTCACCTGGTAGCTTTGTAGAATGATACGGAAGGCAAAAAAGAGGATTGCCACAAAGACGGCGATTTCGACGCATTCTCGCACAAACTGTCGCTGGTTCAACACACCACTCCCTCTCCACATACTCCCCCTCGGAAACCTGCATGCAATTTATTTTTATTGAATGGTGCAGGTTGGCAGCCCGAGGCTGCCAACCTGCACCATTCAATAAAACAAGGCGAGCGCCGCAGGTGCGAGGGGCCAAGCCAAGAACTTGCTCATGACATTCTCTACTTAACAGTATAGCTAAGCAGGTGACTGGAGTAGTACCGAGTGGCTATGTTTGGGGAGACGTGAGGGGGAAAGTAGGCTATTCCCCTTCCTCTTCCTCTTCCTCTTCTTCCGCCCCATAATAGTAGGGATGGTTTAAGGTCGCGCGTATCGCGCCCCATTGTGAGAAGATACCACCAAAGAGACAGCCTATGACCAGGATCACCAACTCAACCGCGATGCCGCCAGCCACCTGGCCGCTATATTGTTGCCCCGAAATATTGCCAGGATAACCGGGGATATAGCGCAGGAGAAAGCTAGCGATATAGATGATAGCGACGGCCACGACACCAGTCCAGAAGGCAGGGCGGCGCACGATGATACGTTTGCCGGTGATAAAGCCAGCGATAAAGCAAAGAACGATATTGATGATAAGGGCGAGACAACCTAGGCCCAGGGCGAGATAAGTCCAGGGGCCAGCGGAGGCTTCACGAGCCTGGTTCGCATAGGCGGGCACGCTCAAAAAGTTGATGATCACGTTGAGCACGACGCCAATCAGGCCAAAGATCACACCCATGGTCAGGGCGCGACTGGTCGCGTTGGCCGGGGGGGCGTAGACACCAGCATCCTCATTGGGATCGTAAGAAGATCGATTACGCATAGAACCTTTGTATTCCTCTTATACAATGTAACGCTTCGGCACACTTCGCGTTACCTGTAGGGGTAGTGCACGGTAGTGGTAACGCTTTGGCAAACAAACTGTTTGCGCTATGGCATTCGCCACTACACGTGTCGTGAAGCGCTTGAAGGCACGGACGAATTACTGCTTTCCGACTCCCGCGAAGGTATCGGAATGAGTATTAATAAATTTCCACCTGTTAACAGGCCAGTAGACGAGCACGGCCTTGCCGATAATATTGGCCTTGGGAACATAATCCCAGTAGCGTGAATCATCGCTCACAGGTCGATTGTCGCCTAGTACAAAGTATTGACCAGGTGGCACCTTCCATATTTTAGCAAAAGGATTGACTGGCGCACTAATATAAGCCTTTTCATCGAGAAGTTTATCATTTACCCAGACATGAGTACTATCTATGCGAACCGTGTCTCCAGGCAGACCAATGATGCGCTTGATATAGTCGACGCGAGGATCGCGCGGATAGTGAAAGACGATGACATCACCGCGCTCAGGGGCCTTAAAAATATAGGCCACCTTGTTAATGAGCACATACTCATTCGCATTGAGTGAAGGCTCCATGCTTTGCCCATCGACTTGGTAGGTTTGCACGACCAGGCGGATCAGAAAGAAGATCAAGAGTGTGAGGACAATGATCTCCACGAGTTCGCGTACAAGATGGGAACGTGGTTGTTTCAACGTTGAACCTCGCCTTTTCTTTTTTTATGTCAAGGGTTTTGCGCCGCTGGCTTAAAAGAACGTGGATGGCACGTGCGCACGACCCAGGATTATGCGGTAAAGATGGCCTCACGGATGAGGGCTTGCTTTGTGGATAGGGTATCCTGCGACAGAGAATGCCATTGCCTGTCATTATAGCTGAAAGTCTATGAGCTTGCTAGAAAGTAGAGAGCATGGGGAGGCGTATCCTCCCATGCTCTCTACTTTCTAGCGCCTGGAATAGATGACATAGCCGGCTACCGTTTCACGCCGGTAATGCGTTGGATCTGACGCGTACCTTGTGGCCTCAAAATTATGTGCTTGCAAGGAGGTCAGCGGAAAGACATAGGTTGGTGAAGGGACCTGGCCTACTATCGTCGCATACTCAGGATAACGATTCTGCCCAGGTTCCAGGTTGTAATCGAGATTGCTGCACAGAATGTTTTCATCTGATGCGAAGATCAGGCGATTACACGTCCAGTACTCCGAATAGATACGCGTCTGCTGGTGTGACAGCAGGTATGACACCAGGGTTTGTTGGCGCTCGTAGGCGGCCTGTGCGTTGGGCGTATCAGCGAAGGTACGAATGGTCCCCACAACTAACATGACCAGGATAAGCAGGAGCGCGCCCACGCGAGCGAAGAAGAGGAGGCGCTCGCCTCCCTTTTCTGGAAACGCCAGCGTTTGGATGCCCCGCCAGAGTGGCCAGAGTATGGCAGGGAGCGCGACGCACATGCTCAAGAGATAACGTGCCGTCGGGCCAGGATTGACCGCCGAAGAGGCGCTCACCGTATAGAGCAGTAGAATCGCGCCCGCGCTGAGCAGCAAGGCCAGGCGCAGAGCCTCCAGCACGAGCGTTCGATAGGCTGGCGACTTGGCCAGTGGTTCCTGGCGTGGCCAGTGCCGCCAGAGCGAGGTCACCGCCATCACAGTTGCGCTCCCCCAGAGCACCAGGTAGCCTAGAGACCAGAGGCCCTGTGTGATGCTACAGGTAAATGTGGCGGCCGTTGTCGGGCCAAAGAGAGGAAGACTCTCAGTTGTGCATACGGGGTTAAAGCCGGTAATCGCCGGCAGGGCAAAGAGGAGTGAGCCAACCAGGCGCCGCCAGGGAGAGATATTATGGGCTGCCATCTCATTGGCCATGACTTTATTCACGTTGATGATATCGTTGAAGGTATTGTGCGTGATAGGCATAGATATATTGTAATACGCCATGGGCGAGATACACAGCAGAAAGCCAGCCAGCAGGCCTACAAGATTCCAGCCACGAACCTCCCTGCGGCAGAAGACCAGCAGGAGCAACAGGGACAGTCCCACAAACGGAAGGGTAATCTGATCGGTCCAGACGGCCAGGCCACAGAGTATACCCTCAAGTAAGAAGAGGAGGCGGCGGCGTATTGTGAGCGTGGCGGTAGGGGTAGTCAGGGCCAGGTGCGCGGTTAGCAGCAGCAGCGAGGTGCTTAAAACCAGGATATCGGGATAGCGTCCAAAGGCTTTAAGCTCTTGAATTAACATATCAAGCGAGCCAAAACTTAGAAGCAGGACGCTAAAGAGGGCCAGTTTCCGTGAATAGAGCTTACTGGTCAGGTTATACAGGAGTATGAGAAAGAGCGCAAAAAGCGTTATCAGAAGCAGGCGTACCGTGAAGACCGATGGGCCAAGCAACAGAACAAATGGAGAGGCCAGGTGGGCTTCCAGAGAGCCGAGATAGGATTGCCCATAGTAAAAGATGGGATGTTCGCCCCGAAAGGCGATATGCAGGGCCATTAGATCGATGACGCTCTCATCGCTGTTGGTCGTTGGCCAGTTGAGAGAAATAAGTGCAATACGAAGGACAATAGCCACGACAACCAAGGCCAGCAAGATTAATTCAGATATGCCGATGCGGAATCTCTTCAAAAATACCATACAATTCCTAACGTTAGAGCAGCCCTGGTGGTTGCATCCAGGGAAGAATGTCGGGGGTAGTGAAGTTGCCCCACTACCCCAACTCAAGCATACGTTGTCTAAAATAAGATGTCAATGGAAGATAAGCTTCTTATAAAGATCTATAAGCTCTTGCGCATAACGCCGCCAGCTAATCACAGAATCCAGAGACTGAAGCTCGTCTGTGGTGGGATGATAGTAACGACGTGTGGCAGCCTGGAGCGCCTCTGACAGCGATGAAGGACTTTCAGGCTGGTAATAAATACCAGTGTGTAGAGGAAGCATCCCCTGGTAGCGTGGCAGTGTAGGCGCGATAACCAGTCGATCATAGGATGCAGCCTGGATCGCAGCGTGCAGGTTGCCAACAGTGATATTCGCCCGGTGAGGAAAGATCACTACATCGCACGCGCCCATGTAGAGCGGAAGATCAGCCTCGCGCGCCTGGGGATACACATGAACATGCTCATCCACGTAGGCAATGCGTTTGAGCTTGCGCGTGAAGCGTTTGGTTGCAGGAGGACCTGCCAGGAGCAGGTGCAGTTGGAGAGGCTCCGGCTCGCGATTAGCCATCTCCTGTTGTATCTCTTGAAAGCCCTGTATGAGCTGTAAGACCTCGCTCTCAGTGTGCAAATGCGTGTGACAGAGATAGATAAAGGTATTTGGTTCGGTCAGGCCAAGCTGCTTACGCGCCTGCTCTTGCAAAATAAGGGGAGGATTGGCCCCGCGTGAGCCGGGATAGGAGAGGCCATAGGTACGCTGGCGCAGCTCTTTCTCGGCATAGAGGTCCTGGGGCTGGCGCGTGAAAGCCTGAATCGCGTTACTTCTCGAGAGAAGAGTATACTCAATCTCCAGACATTTACGGGCACGCCGACCTGGGAAATTGTGCCACCAGCCCCCCGCATCCGTCGCAACGATGGTAACACCCAGGAGGCGCGCCACCCAGAGCGAGAACAGGAGGCGTCGTCGCGCAAGCCAGGAGAGCTTGAAAGCGCCTGGCTGGTAGATATGGACCACGCCAATGGAGCGTTGCTGATAGGCACGATGACGCCAGAGCCAGTTGAGCGGAATGGCCCGCTTTTTTGTGACCAGGGGAACCTCATCTTTTAAATAGTCGAGAACGCGTGGCTGTTCTTCTTTATTGGGATATACAAAGAGAACCGAGGGAAGCGTGATTTCGGCAGGGGCATGGTAGAGTGCCTGGATGAGCTGTCGCAGTCGGCCCGCGGCCCGTGCCCGCTCCATCGCCGCCATCATATACTCCGAAGTTGGCTTGTGAGCAAGCACGATCAGGGGGCGCTGGATACAGGCCATATTGAGAATATTCAGACACTCCATAAACGCCGCCAGGAGGATCTGGCGTGTCGTGGAGGGTGCTGGCGCATCGGCGCGAGGTTGACAGGCATAGCGGGCCAGGATTTCAGCACGCCCCTGCCAGTAAGCTCGCCCTAGAAAGAAGGCTTTTTGTAGACGTACAATTGGCGCGCGATGAAAGACCAGAGCCTGTGGCTCATACCAGAGCTGGCAGTCATGCTGGCGTAGGCGCTGGCATAACTCTTCTACATCTAAGTTGGTAGGACTATGCAGGCGTTTGCTAATATAGGGCGAGAAGAGACCCACCTTGCGCAGTGATTTGATTTTTACGGAGAAACAGCAATTGCTAAACGCGAGACCAGGCGGCATTGGCAGGCGCTTCTGCTCGAAACCAAAGGGCGAAAAATAACCCAGGACATCCAATAACTCGTCCGAGAGCCAGTAAGGCCGATCGCCCTCCCAGCGAATATCGACGCGTCCACCAATGGCGTCCGCGTTGGTCTCGTGGTAAGCGAGTAGCAGTGCCTCTAGCAGGTTGGCATCCGCGATGCTATCATCATCCATGAAGACGGCAATCTCTCCACGTGCATGAGCCAGTCCCGTGTTGCGTGCGTAGGCCAGCCCATTCTGGGATTCAGAGATGCAGCGTGCCTGCCAGTGTTTTTCGGATGGTGTGCGTTTATCGTAGAGCGATTGCAGATAGTTTTGTATGGCTTCAGCCGTCCCGTCGTTTGATCCATTATCAACCACTATCACCTCGTAGAGGTGTGGTGGCAACGTTTGACGGTGCAGGCTGGAGAGCGCCGAGAGAACTAGGTTGCGGCGGTTATATGTACAGAGAATAATGCTCAAGCGCGGTAGCTGTGGCCTCCCCTGGGAGTGATAGACCGCAATCGACTGGATATGGGCATCGGTATTTGGCGAATGGTACTGGTGAAGTGTCATCATACCTCCTTGGGCGCTAGCGCCACCTGCTTTTTCAGCGAAATATGGCAGAGCAGTATCGACCCCACTGCCGAGAGAATTTGTGCACTGGCGCTGGCGATGGCCGCGCCTGAAAGACCCCAATAGGGAGTAAGCAGGACCGCGAGCAGAATGTTGAGGATAGCAGCACATAATCCCAGACGCAGGCGTAAGGGATGCTGCTTGTAGGTTGCCAGGTAGGTTGTACTGACCGAAGCCACGCTCCCAAAGGCGGCGGAGACCAGCAGGATACGGAACGGTACGACTGCCTCCAGGAACTCTGGCCCCAGGCAGAGTTGAATAAGAAAGGGGCAGAGCAGCATGATAAGGCCGCAGAGCGGGAAGGCTAAGACTGCCATCGCGCATGATGTATGGATAAATTGTTGTTGCGGAGAGCTACAGAGCCAGTGCGCGCGTGAGACCAGGAGCAGTTGGGTACAGAGTGGGGCGAGAAAGGTCGAAAAAAGCAGCGGGATCAAGCTCATCAGCCAGCTACTTAGCAGCGCGCCCAGCGCATAGAAGCCCAGGTAGGCGGGGCGATACCAGAGAGCCAGGAGGAGGAGCTCGCTACGTTGCCAGACGATGGCATCAATGAGAAAGAAGAGCGGTGAGTTTCTGATCTTGCGTACCAGTCGCTCGCGGAAGAGGTGACTGGGAGCATGAGCCTGGCTGACTGGGAGCAGGCGCAGCACGCAGATCATAGCCATGACCAGTGTAAGAGTATCCGCGATGGCGCGTGCCAGTAAAAAGATGCCAATCCGTTCACCATCGATGTGCAGGGCGACAACCACCAGGAGGAAGCTGACAAAGGCTCCAAAAATTTGCAGCATGAGTAGGAGATCTGAGCGTTGCTGACCACGCAGCGTCACCCCGGCAATGTTGCTAAAGAGCAGGGGAAGACTCGAGAGGCTGCCGAGTAGAAGGAGAGAGCGACTGGGTATGTGGAAGAACCAGGCAACAGGAGTGACAAGGATCAGGCAGGCCAGGATATAGAAGCCGATATGGCAGCACTGGCGGCACCAGAGAAAATAGAAGATTCCGGCTACCAGGCGAGGGGCTTCGTGACTCTGCGTGCCTGCGATATGCTGATTAGCAGGTGCTGAGGCCCCTATGCCAATCAAAGGGATCACCAACGCGCCGAGCCACTGCACAAACGCAAAGATGCCAAAGTCATCGGGGCCGAGCGTACGAATAATGAGCACCTGTGTGCAGCATGTAATGAGTGTCGCGTAGAGAGTCGCATAGAGATGCCAGTAGCCTGGAAGTAAGAAACCTCCCTGTTCACGATCAGAGAGCAGACCCGGAAGGTGAATATTTTGTAAATGAGAGCGAATATTATTTGAGCGTGGTAAGAGCATGACCCCTCCACCCATACCGCACCACGTTACCACAAAGCAACATTGAATCCCAACCCCACAAAATAAAAAATACAAACCAGAGTATCCAAACAGAACCCATACTCTCTTTCATTGTAGCAGAGAGTTCGGGAAAGGCTTGTAGAGGTGCATTTTGTGTACCATAATGTACCATAATAGATCATTGTAGGGCAATGTATAGTTGTGTCGATATGTGAGGCAGTGAGGCACATGGTAGTAGCAAGCAGTAGTATGTATAGAGAGGGTGTGTGCTTTTAGGATAAAAGACGGTCCTCTGCACAAGGTTTGTTGCGTGTAGTTGATGTTGAGGAGTGGCGGAGTGAGAGAACAGACCAGTCTTAGTGAGCGTGGCATGGTGATTCAAGAGCGTGTGGGGGGCAAGAAGCTCCATGCAATCATTCATATCGAGGTGCATGAGGCATATTTTTTGCCTTATTTGCCACAGTTAACCTGCTATCCTTCTCGCAGGTTGCTTCACCTATTTCCCTACGAGCTCGCAAATGAATATCGTTGTGTGCCAGTAGGTATCGAGCGGGGGGCGGTCACCCTGGCTACAGGCCACTGTCTCGCTAGTGACGTTCTGGCCCGGCTTCAGAAGCATACGCACAAGCGTATTTTTCAAGTGCGTTGTGCGGATATAATCCTTGACGAGTTACTACAGTACTGGCGAGGCGTGCTCCTGGCTTAAGGGTAGCGGCTCTGCCTGCACTGGCGGCTTTCTCTCTTTTCATATATTTTAAGCAAGAGAGAAAGCCGCGCGCGAGGCTGGGTAAGCAAAGCCTGCATCTACCGACTGAATATCGGGGGTGCGCAACGTGCGTCGCAGGTTATTGAGCGCGGCCTGAATGCGCTTCTTTAACGTATTTTCGGAGGTCTCAAGTGAGCGTGACATCTCCGGCAGTGTCATCCCATTGTAGTAGTGGAGCACGATGACAACACGTTGTTTCATAGGAAGATTATTAATCGCCTGGGCCAGGTCCCAGTCTCGTTCCATCTTTCCTTTGAAGTCATCAGCTGCCTGGGCGATCAGGTCTGTTTCCTGCTCTAAGAGTGTCTGGCGCATAAAGGCAGTATTGCGTGCGAGGCGTCGCTTAAAACTGATGCATTGATTGACAACAATACGCATGAGCCAGGGGCGAAGCGCACCCGCCTTGCGCAGATCTGTGAGATGGTTCCAGGCAAGGATGAATGCATCCTGTACAACGTCTTCGGCCACATCACGATCCGCAACAATGAGCGTCGCTGTACGCAGCATCAAGTTGCCATACTGCTCCACAATATCCTCAAAGGCTTTTTGATCGCCCTGGAGCGCACGGCTCACAGTGATTTCTTGCTGTACCTGCTCGGGCGTCAGTTCACTGGTCATCTCCATCTCTTGCCCCTCTCTACCTGTGTAGGGATGGTGGAGGTATGTATCGCAGGCGCGTCGATTGTAGATGCGAAAGGTGCAGGCTGGGTTGTAAGCGCCACCATGATGTGTATAACCTCCTCATATGTATGCGTGATGCAAACTCTGTACAAAATATAGCACGATGATAGGGCACGTTCAAGGTGTGCCCACTCACGAATTTGTGCATGTGTAATCTTTGTGCATGGAAAATGGCTTGTTTTGGAGGATTAAAATTGTATTAGAAGAGATTTATGGTTTTGCTTATTATATTTGTACAGTGTTTGACGCATAAGTGAAATGGGTTTGTGCAATGTTTGGTTAAAAAGGACGGTGAGAGGCATAATACCCCTCACCATCCTTTTATTCGGACGTTATTCTCCTGTAGCGGCTTCTTTAACCTGTCCTTTGGTCTGAGCAAACTGATCAGGATGGCGTGTGCGCCACTCGCCCCACAGGACAATAATGATGGTTTGCAGGACGCCGGCTATGGGTGAGGCAAAGAGCGTACCCCAGATGCCAAAGAGCTCGCCACCAGCGACCAGTGCGAAGAGCGAGACAATTGGATGAAGTCCAACAGACTTGCCGACGATACGGGGACCCACCACCTCGCCCTCGATAACGTGTATGAAGACAAAGTATACCAGGACAAGGAGGGCTGTAACCCAGGACTGGGTTAACGCAATGAGGATGCAGACCGCGCCTGAAATAAAGGTGCCAAGGACTGGAATGAAAGCCATAATAAAGGCCAGTATACCCAGGAGGAAGGCATAGGGCAGGTGGAAAATGAAGCCCATGCCCAGGCCAACCAGTACCGAGATCAGCAGAGCCAGGATAAATTGTCCACGTATATAGCCGCCAACCACGCGTTGCAGAGTATCCAACAAGAAGTTGGCGCGTGCGGCCTGGGGAGTATTGCGACGCAACCATTGAATCACGCGTGTGCCATCAATGAGCAGATAGATGCTTAAAATGGCAACGATAATGGTATCGATAAGAAATTCAAGGAAGCTGCGTAGAAAGGGAATGGCGTCGCGGGTAAACTCCTCGCCACGTGTAAGTAGAAATTGCCGGCCCTCGTTTATTTGTGCACGTGTGATGCCAAAGTTTACCAAGGAACGTTCTAGCTGTGTTGGCTGGCCTCCATGTCGCTCGGTCAGGCTTTGCATGTAGCGCAGCAGGTCATGCGTTTGTGTAATCGTTGCGCGCGAGGTCATATAGCCAAGCAGGCTAAACGCTGAAAGCACGATTAAATAGACAACCAGGATCGCCACGATACGCGGCATGACGCGCTGGAGTAGTTTTACCAGAGGGGCAAGGGCAAAGGCAAAGAGAGCGGCAATCGCCAGCATCAGCAAAGCCTTTGTGATGTGTGATGCCAGCCAGAAGACGAGGATAATGAAGACGCTCCAGGCCAGGTAGGTTAGCGGAATATCGCGCCTGGTGGCCCACTTCTGCCAACGTTGTCTCTGGGTGAGGCCTGGTTGCCTATCTGGAAGTTCGGGTGCATCTTTGGCCATAGAGCAGAGTCTCCCTCAATAAAGGCTGAACAAACAGTAAGAATACTACTATACAAGCCATTGTAGCAGAGGGAGTGTGAGCCAGGTGGAGAAGGGCAAGAAAAAAGGAGAGGTGATTCACCTCTCCTGATGGCTGGGGTACAGGGACTCGAACCCCAATTAACTGATCCAGAGTCAGCCGTCCTACCATTGAACGATACCCCAATGTGTCGGTGTGTGTAGAAGCTAAGAGTCAAAGAGGAGGAGAGGTGAGTCACCTCTCCTGATGGGCTGGGGTACAGGGACTCGAACCCCAATTAACTGATCCAGAGTCAGCCGTCCTACCATTGAACGATACCCCAATCTCTTTGCCAAAGCTCTGACGCTCTTGACGTCAGTATGATACCGTAACATGGTTGCGTTGTCAAGAGGGCAAAAGGAAAAACTGGGCTTCTCAGAAAGTTTTTTGTTCTGAACCAGAAGCATCGATACAAACGTATCCTTACCAGGATGTGCCACGCGGATTTGGGCGAGTGTGAACGTTCATTTTGTACACCTATGCACAATAAAGTATAGGAGCAAGGGAGTATATGATGGTTTTTATAAAGTCGCACTTGATAGCCTGGGACCAGGGAGAGAGCCAGAAACGAGGTGGCAAGATGCAGCGTGGACCTGGTGTGCCGTGTCCACAAGAAGAAGAAATCGTGCAGCGAGCGGTAGCGGGGGAGCCATTCAGTGACGACCTGACTCATCATATTGCTTGCTGCGAGCGGTGTCAGGAGAAAGTGGCAGTGTATCAACGTTTAAATGCTAGCCTGGTGCAGAAGCTCTATAGATTTGACTGCCCCTCCGGTGAGACCCTGAGTTATTATTGTGCTGGTTTGCTGGAGAAAACGCGCGCAGACGAGACTGAAGGCCACCTCCGTGTCTGTCCTCTCTGTGCAGAAGAGGTGGAGCAGACGCACACCTTTTTGCAAGCTGAACAGTTTAATGATTCATAGATGGCGGAGAATTGCCATAAGGATGCGCCAGGGCATACAATAAAGAGAAAGTAGAATACTGGTTTACTCTCTCTTCGGAACACCCGAGCACGCAGGGCTCGGGTGTTCCGAAGAGAGAGTTTTGAAAGGACGCGTCAATGCGAAGAAAAATCACCGTCGTAGGAGCCGGCTTTGTAGGCAGCACTCTTGTCCAGCGCCTGGCAGAGCGTGACTACGCTGATGTAGTCATGTTTGACATCGTACCTAATATGCCACAGGGAAAGGCGCTTGACATCATGCAGGCCGGACCTGTGCTTGGATTTGATACACAGGTAACTGGTACCAACGATTACGCCGATACCGTCGGTTCCGATATCGTCGTTATCACCTCTGGTTTCCCACGTAAGCCGGGAATGACGCGTGACGACCTGGTGAAAAAGAATCAGGAGATCGTCTCGCAGGTTACCGAGCAAGTGGTCAAATATTCACCTGACTGCATCATTATCTGTGTGACTAATCCTCTCGATGCCATGGCGCAGATCGCGCTCAAGGTCAGCGGTTTCCCACGTGAGCGTGTGCTTGGCATGGCAGGTGTGCTGGATACCGCGCGCTTCCGCACCTTTATCGCGCAAGAAGTCGGAGCCTCGGTACGCGATGTTCAGGCCTATGTCCTGGGTGGGCATGGCGACACCATGGTTCCGCTTGCACGTATGTGTACAGTCGCGGGCGTACCCATCTCGCAGCTTATCTCGCCTGAGCGTATTGAAGAGATTGTACAACGCACCCGCGATGGTGGCGCTGAAATTGTGAAGTTGCTGGGCACGGGTAGCGCCTACTATGCTCCCTCGGCCTCCGTCTTGCAGATGGTCGACTCCATCATGTTGGATAAGAAGATGATCATGCCCTGCGCGGTCTACCTCCAGGGTGAGTACGGCATTCACGATCTCTTTGTGGGTGTGCCGGCCCAAATCGGCTCAAAGGGTCTGGAGAAGGTCATTGAGATCGAGTTGAATCCCAGTGAGCGCGAACAGCTCACCAAATCGGCCGATGCCGTCAAGGAACTGGTGCATGTAATGGGCATCTAGCCTTATACGGGCATGAAAAAGCAGCGTGCGCGCTCTCACTACCTGAAGCCAGGGAAAGGTGGAGCGCGCACCGCCCGTAGAAGCGTATGTTATAATATAACAAGATTTCTTGCTTATTTGCCATTGTATTTCGCGTGTAACACGCAATGCCAGCCTCAAACGCGACCTAGCGGGGACAAGAAGGGGAGGCTCTTATGAGAGAACGTCAGCCACTTGCAAGTGTGAGTGTAAAGGGACAGCATGGCAATGCATATCGTATTGATCAGCCGGTGACGTTAATTGGACGCTCTTCTAAGAATGACATCCCTCTCTCTGGCGACCGACTTGTATCGCGTCGACATGCTACACTCTGCTTTGAGCAAGGGAAATATATTCTCACCGATGAGGATAGCGCGAATGGAACCTATATCAATGGGATAAAAATCGCGCCCCACCGGCCCTATATCTTGCGCCACGGAGCTGAGCTGCGTATCGGGAGCAATATCCTCGTGTTCGAGCTACACGATGTTGAGATACCTCGCATAGAAGACATACCCACTGTGATACTCCCCGTACGGGGAGTGATGGGATCTCAGGCGGATGAGGCCAGAGTGGCGCAACCAGGTGCGGCTGCCGCCTGGCAGTTGACGAGTTTCTCTCCCCGGTTGATTGGTATTGGATCATGGAATGCCTTCTTTATCTATCTTCATCGTCCGGATGCTGCGCAACAGGTGCACCAGGATGCCTTGAGACTTTTGCACGAAATCGAGAATGATACGGAGGAGTCTGCGGATGCAGGCGAAGCACTTGTCCATCCGGATATGAACCTGACGATTGTTCCCGAAGGCGAGGGCATCTTCTTTCATCCGCGACGTATCACGCTGAACGGGATGAAAGATTGGCAGCGGGCTACCTTTCGTTTCTATGTCAAGCCAGAGCAAGAGGCGAAGATGCGCACCTGTAGTATCGCCTTTTATGCCGGGCCACTCTTGCTTGGCCTGCTTGAGGTGCCGCTTGAGTTCGCTGGAAAAGAATTAGATACCTGGCCGCCTGCGCATGAAAATTGTATTCAGATGACGACCGAGAGCCTGAACACTGTCTACCTGGCTTATAGTCATGAAGATGAGGTCATAGCACGAGCAATTCACAAGGCGTTGAGGACTCTGGACCTTCCGTTTCTGCGGGAAGTGGAGGCGCTACGAAGAGAGCAGCGGGAGGGACCAGCGTTAGAGCAGAAGCTCAAGAGTGCCTCAATCTTTCAGCTCTTCTGGTCGAGTAACGCCGCGCGTTCGGCATACATGAAACAGGAGTGGGAATCGGCCTTGCGCCTCGCGGGCGAACACGCCTTTTTGCGCCCGGTGTACTGGGAAGTGCCGCTTGTGTCCCCGCCCGAGGAGTTACGCGAGCTGCACTTCACCTATATCCCGGCCAATGTTTTATAATGGCCCAACGCTGCTGAAGCACGCGTCTACATATGAAGGCGCGGAGTCGGTCGTATCTTTATATGTAGACGCGTGCTTCAGCAGCGTCGTCCTATCCCTCATCATCCGCATCAGCACCGCTACTAGTTTCGCGTCCCTTGCCTGCGATCACCACGATATACTCGCCTTTAAGCTTGCTCTCGGGCGTAGCCGCGATGAGAGAGGAGAGGCTGCCGCGCTCGACTTTCTCAAACATCTTTGTCAGATCGTTGGCAAGCGCGGCGGGGCGGTCGCCATAGACCTCAAGTGCATCTTTCAGAAAATCAAGCACGCGATAAGGGCTCTCATAGAAGACCAGTGTATGAGGTGAGTCTTTATCGACCTCCATAAACTTGCGGCGTCCAACAGTCTTGCGAGGGGGAAAGCCGCGAAAGGTAAAGCTGTGGGTTGGCAGACCAGAGAGCACAACCGCCATAATACAGGCGGTTGGCCCTGGAATCATCGTGACCTCGAGATTGGCCTGAACGGCTCGCTGGACAAGCGTATAGCCTGGATCCGAAATGCCGGGTGTGCCCGCATCCGTCACTACTGCGACCGACTGACCCTGGCGTAGCAGGTTTTCGATGCGTTCCCCTGCGCGTTGCTCATTGAAGGCGTGGAACGCGATCTGAGGTTTGGAGATCTCGAAGTGTTTCAGCAGCATGCCGGTCTTGCGCGTATCTTCGCTGGCGACAGCATCGACTGAGCGCAAGACCTCGAGCGCACGTAGCGTAATGTCATTTAAATTTCCAATCGGAGTAGCGACCAGATAGAGCATATTAGTGTATCTTCTGTTCCTTCCTGAGTGTGGTGAGTTGCGAGAATACTTCCTGGCGCTTCACTTTCAGTGTATGTGTGCGAGGGAAATCGCTCTCAGGCCAGATGGTAAAGCCTTTGATTTGTTGATGGCTCGCCAGACGCTTGTTCGCTTGCTGAATCGCAGCCCTGGCTTTTGCCTGATCAGGCTGTTCCATGAGCAGAATGGCATGTACTTCGGGTCCACGATCCTCATTCTCAAGCCCCATGATAACAACATCTTTAAGGTCTGGATTGCCCTGAAAAGCGTTTTCGACATCCTCGGGATAGACATTCATCCCATTGGAGAGGACAATCAGGTTCTTTTTGCGTCCCTTGATATAGAGTCTATTCTGCTTATCGAGGAAGCCGAGATCACCTGTGCGATACCACTCGCCCTCAAAAGCGGCGGCAGTTGCCTCAGGATTATTCCAGTAGCCTTGCGTGATATTCGGGCCGCGCACCAGGATCTCGTTATCGGGAGCGATGCGTACCTCTACGCCGGGCAGAGGCTGCCCCGCCGACTCCATATGGTGGTCATGCTTGCGTGTGACGCTGACCACGGGCGAACACTCGGTCGTACCATAGCCTGGGTGAACGCGCACACCCATATTCTCCCAGCGGCTTCCTAGCGCGGGCGGCAGGTAGGCGCCACCGCTGACGAAGAAGCGGAAGTGACCACCCAGTTTCTTATGCACCGAGCCAAAGAGATAGCGGCGCAAGGAGAAGGGGAGCAGAGCCGCCACGGAGTGGAGCCGTTCCCAGATTTTCTCCTTATGCTGGCGCCGTACCTCGCGATCAATGCCATTCATAAAGAGTTGGAGCACCTGGGGAACCAGGACCATAAGCGTGATACGCTGTGAAGCGAAAAGCCTGAAGAGGGTATCAGGGGCCAGGGAGCGAGCATAGGTCACGCTGGCACCAACATAAAAGATAGCCAGGTCGATTGTCAGTTCAAACATATGTGAGAGTGGCAGAATAGAGAGCGCCCGTTCCTGTGGACGAATATCCACAACCTCCACCGCTGATAGAACATTGGAGGTAATATTGTAGTGGCTGAGCATCACGCCTTTGGGCTGGCCAGTTGTGCCGGAGGTAAAGACGAGGGAGGCCAGGTCATCTTTTGCGATGGTGGGGAGAGCAGAGGGATCAAAAGCGGCTTGAGGAAGATTATCTATATCAATGAAGGTCAGAGGAAGCGAGGGGAGAGTTTCAAATTGTTTCTGCGTTGTCAGCAAGAAACGAGCGCCCGTCGCCTCGATGAGACGAGTGATAAAATCCTCTTTGCTATTAACGTCGACGGGAACAACCACCGTACCGAGAAGAACGGCGGCAAAATAGGCGATGAGCCAGTCAGCTCGGCTCGCCGACCAGATCATAATACGTTCACCCTTCTGGGCCTGCTGACTCTGAAGATAGCCCGCGAACTGCTGCATGCGTTCGCGCACCTGGAGATAGGAGAGGATGGATATGGAATTACCATCGGTCGGTTCGAGGAGTACGGGTTGGTTACGGTATTGTTCAACAGCATAGTTAAACAATTGAGGAATAGTTTCCATCGCGTAGCCTTTCTGTGTACTGGCAAGAAACTGAAGTTATGCGCAACGCTGCACCTGAACAATAGGCAAGGTTGAGCTATAAAAAGGAAGCAAAAATAAAATAAGACCATGCGTGTGTACAGGTACGCATTTATCAAGTGTATCATAAGATGGGCGCGAGAGATAGCCGGAAAAAGGGATGAAACCGTGGTTTTCCAATTCTGAAGGCGGTTTTCTCTCTTTTCTATAGGCTGCTCTAGCAGGCACTCGGTAGAGCTACGTAAATAGTTATGTAAGGATGGTGAGAGGCTTGTAGAGAGCAAGCATGCAAGAGAGCAGGGTAAGCAGAAGGAGGCATGCTGTAGAATGAATCATTGTGAAATAATCTGATAAATTGTAGCGAAAATTTGTATAGGAACTCGAGCATAAGACCATACGCAGAGATCGTAAAATGAATAGAAAACGTAGAGATTTTTAACTCAAAAAATATTGAATTATGCTCTGATGTGCCGATGTAAAATTTTATGCAATAACACTATGATGAAAGTACAATATGGGTTGACTCAAATCATAAGTGTATGTTAGACTACAAGAGAGAAAGTAGTATCTAGCTAATTCCTGTCTTACGTCAATGCTCTTACGCTAAAGCCTCATGTAGATTCCATGAGTGATACAAGAATTGCTGTAGTAAAAAAATCGCGTGAGACTCGTAAGGCAATCGCTAGATCGGTTCGATTGTATGTGTTGACGTTTTACCTGGGAGAGTGAAAAGCGTTAACATGTATGGTTTAAAAAAAGGAAACGATTTCCATGCCATCCCTCGAAACTGCTAATGTAGGGAAGGCGGTTGCAGCGCGAGTAGGGACGAATATTCGAGAAGTGCGCACAAAGCTAAACATGACTCAAGCGCAGCTGGCCGCCCCCGAGTTCTCCATTTCGTATATTTCAGCGATTGAACGCGGGAAGATCCGCCCTTCGCTCAAGGCGTTGTCGATTCTTGCTCGCCGCCTTGATGTACCTCTAACCTTCTTATTAGAAGGTTCTCCTGCCGGCGCGGCAGAAGCGCGCGCGGTAGGCTACTCGCCCGCTGATACCGGCCCTGATCAGCGCGTTGACGTTGACCTGGTGCAGGCCAGTGTTCTGGTTGAGCAGGGTTCCTATCTAGAGGCCGAAGAACTCCTGGTTCCTATCCAACCCGAGCGTATCACCACAGAGCAGGTCTATCGCCTCTACCTGCTACGTGGGCAGATCCACCTGGGGTCAAGAGAGTATCAAGAAGCAGTGGTTGATCTACGCGCCGCCATCGGCCAGGGCGAGGCTATCAACGATAGCGAGTTGACTGAGCGCGCGCGCAACCTGCTAGGCAAGGCCTACTTCTTGCTGTACAACTACACGCTGGCCATGGAGAATCATCATCGCTGCTTTACAGCGATTGAGAATGGACAGATTACTGATCCCGTCTTCTCCCTGGAGGTCTTTAGCAACCTGGCTAATGACTACTTTCGCCTGGGCGATCTGGAGAAGTCGATTGAGTTCTACAATCGTGCTCTGGATATGCTCAATGCCATGAGCCGGGATAGCAAGAGCTTCGCCAGGAAGTATATTGAGATCAGCCAGCATTATAAGACGGTTGGCAAACTGGCGATGGCGCGCGAATATGCCTTGCGCAGCCTGGCCATTTACGAAATGCGCGACGAGCAGCGCCTGGTTGGTCTAACTCACCAGCGCCTGGGCAAGGCCCTGGAGAAGAAGAACGACCTGACGAGCGCGGAAAATGAGTACCGACAGGCCATCGCCATTGAGCGCGAGCTTAATGATGAGATCACCGCCTCTCTCTGTCATACCTCCCTGGCGGAGCTCCTGCTCAAGCGTGGTGAGGTCGAAGAGGCTCAGCGCGAGGCGAGCCAGGCACTTGAGTTTGCGCGCTCCAGTGAGGACGCCCAGACCCAGGGGCAGTCCTTGATTACCCTGGCGCAGATCTATCATCAGAAGAGCGATTTTGCGCAAGCCGATGCGTACTTTACGCAGGCCCTGGATTTGCTCGATGCCTCGAATGCCCATGAGATCGCGGCGAGCGCATACTTCCGCTTCGCGAACCTCCTTGAGGAGCGCGGCGAGGTTCAGCGCAGCCTGTCGGCGATTAAAAAGGCCTATGAGCATCAGCGCCTGGGTAAGCGTGGCGACCTGGAATAAACAGGGGCGCGGATGACTGCGTCACCCCGTTGCGTTGATCACTAGATAGAACAAATTGCATCCCTCCATATCTGATGTATGGAGGGATGCAATTTGTTGCGTTCCCTCACTAATCCTTGTACAATGCAAGAGGCAAGCTCTGTGATCGAAGAGGTGCGGAGCATGCAGAAGACTATTTTATGGGCATTTTGTAGGAGTTCCCCGCATGCCATTTACAGCAGACGACCTTCGGTATCGACCAGAGCAGAGCTATCCCCTTCTCTACGCCTATTTGCATCGTAATGCACAGCGCTTTCTGGGTTCACTCAAATATGATGCCTTCGAGGTGGACACGGTGGTGGGCCATGTCGTGGAGCAGCTTGTGCGTTTAGGACTCCTGGGTGGAGAAGATCAAACGTCAAAGACGGCGCTTGACGGCTTAACGGATGCTCAATTCTATACCTTTCTTAGCCGAAGCGTGAGAAATAAGGCGATTGATCGTCTTCGCAAGCGCCGACTTCAGGTGAATACGGCGGCGGAGCTGGAACAATTTGAGCGAGAAGAGAGCGACGAAGATCCTCTTGAGGACGCAGTTGTTACGGCCTGGGGAACGACTCCTTTCGCTACTCCAGAAGATCTTGCCTTACACCTGGCTTCTCAGGCTCAGTTACGCAATTTACTTAAGCACTGTATCTTTGTACTCAGCGCCGCCCCCAATCAACTTCAAGCAGTCATGCAAGAACTGCATGAGATGGGAGCCGATGATCTCTTGCAGGCAGTTGTGAAGGAGCTGCATATCGATACATCGACTCCTGTGGAGACTAACCCTCATATGAGCCAGCATAAGGACCATGCACACCGTAAATTGCGTCACTGCTTGCAGCAGCAAAGTACCAATTTGACAGTACGCGTTGCGTTACGTTTGATAGAATATAAGGCATCCGCTCCAGGTAAGCAGGACAGTACATTGGCGATTCACACACTTGTCCATGATGATCTCACAGCGGAGCAGATACGTACGGCCCTGAGACAACTGGTCACAGAAGGCTTACTCGAATGGGATGGCACGGATGCCATCCATGTAACAGCCGCCCAGCTGAAGCGCCTGGCCCGCTTCTACCGTGAAGAAGAGGAATAGCAAGAGATTGAAGGCTCGAGAGGAGTAGAGAAATGGACAAGCAGTTTGATCACAACGCAATGGCCCCTGGTAGCGAAAGCCGGCTGGCCCAATGGTTATTGCAACTCCTGCGCGAGCCGAAAAGCGATGCGGGAATACCGGCAGCAGCCTCCAGGCATGGAGCGCGTCCTGGTCACAGACCTGAGGCGCTACTGGAGCTGCAAGTTGAGAGTAGCTATCACCTGCCTTTTTATCAGCAGTTGCCAGACTTTGTGCTGGCGCAACTGCGTGGCGATGAAGAGGCTACACTGCGCTATGCCACACTGCTCTACCACCTTGTTGGTTGTGCTGAATGTCATCAAGCATACCTGGAGATCTATGATGCAATGGGGGCGGCCCTCCATGAAACCGATACCTATGCCATGTATGGTCTAGGTGGAAATCGCGGCGCGGGTGTGACTCCCCAGCGGATGCTTGGTCACCTCTGTCGCACTCTTATTAGCCAGGCGGAGGCGATCTTGAAGCAGGCGCGGCGTAGTCATCAGGATGATGCCGAGGCGGCGCGGGCGCTTCTCCAGCTGGCCCTGCGTATGAGTGCCCGTATTGGTCAGAGCACCATTCGCCAGAGTGCCACCCAGGATCTCGTGCGCGTGGCTACCCTTGCGCAAGGATCAGCGGTCCCGCCTGGCTCGGGTGCACAGGTGTACCAGTATACTCCTACTCTCACGGGAGCTGGCGCACGCGGCAAAACGGTACGCCGGGCCGATGTGCTCAGTCGCCCCCTTGAGCAGCCAGTAATCCACTTGCAGGCCAGGGGTTTACATGGCTCAATTACCCAGCGTGAGCGTACTCTTGAGCTGCATTTGCAGCACCTCGACCCACAAACTTATAGCCAACGCCTCCTCATTACTGTCCCCCTTGGCTCCCTCATCGAGCCTGTGCGCTGGCGTGGAGGCAACCCGCTCGCCATTCGTAGTGAGCAGCTCGTCGATGCCCAGGGTTCCCTGGTGATGACATTGGGCGAGACCGATCTTAACTTAAGTGATCCAGAGGAGCATAACCTGCTGGAGACACTCTTTCTCTTATTAGAAGTACGCGTAAGCGCATAGTGAGCTGAGGTACTAACTCCGTTGCTCTGGCGTAAAGGAGACGGTGCCGCTTTTGCCGCCGCTCTTCTGTGCGACATAGGCCTGCTCCAGAGTAATTGTGGTGTCGAGTCCTTTACACATATCATAGATCGTCAGGGCGGCTACAGTAACGGCGGTGAGTGCTTCAACATCGACACCTGTTTTATAGGTTGTGCGGGTGCGCCCCTCAATCGAGATACATCCCTGCTCGCTATCAAGGAGAAAATGGAGATCAATATGCGTCATTGGCAGTGGATGGCAGAGCGGAATGAGCTGTGGAGTCTGCTTGGCGGCCATGATGCCCGCGATCTTTGCGGTCTCCAGGACGCTCCCTTTCGAGACCTGGTTGTGTTCAATTAAGCGGACGGTTTCGGGCTGCATGCGTATGCGTCCCTTGGCGATGGCCTCTCGCATCGTATCGGGACGGGTGGTCACATCGACCATGTGGATATTGCCCTGTTCGTCCAGGTGTGTCAGTTGCTGTGGTTTATCGATTGGCGAAGACATAAAGCGACCTCCTTTTGTGCCCTCCAGTATAACGTACCCTTGTAGTGCTTGTCACCCTCACAAAAGAAGATTCTGGCTAGTAGGTGGTGTGGTATAGTTGTTCGCTACTGGCGTACGCGGCCACTGTACTACACCACCTACTAGCTTACTTGCCAACCTTTTGGCGGCTCTGGAAAGCGCGGCGGAAGTAGGCGAAGGCCTCGCGTTCCTTGCCATTCTCCTCAAGCAGTTGCGCGTAATGCACAGATTCATTGGCCAGTTCTTCGTGGCGTTCCAGGTGTTCAAGAATATGCAGGCCCTTGATGAAGTCTTCATCGCCCCGAGCCCGTTTCCCCTGGGCATAAGCGATGCGCCCAAGAACAATATAGGTCTCCGCACCGATGATATTGTCTTCAAATTCATCAGTGAGCGCCTTGCTCTTCTGGGCAAAGGCGTAAGCCTGCTCATAGTCTTGCTGGGCAAAGTACCAGGAGGCATTAGTAATGTAGAGGCTTGCGAGCGAGAGTGGGTCGAGCACGCGGAGGCGTTCTTCTTGTTGAAGCACATTGTCCAGAAATGAGCGAGCCTGCTCTGAATCGTTTTTGAGTATTGCTTGGCCCAGATAGTAGTACACTTCGCTTCTCAGTTGAGCAAGTTGGGCCTGGTTTGTGAGATAGAGGCTCTTAAAAGCGTAAAGAGTAGCAAGATCATACTCTTTACTGATGCTGTGATGGCGAATGATATCGAGATAGGCTCCATGATTCTGAGAGGAGTTGATCTCAGGGCCGATGGCATCAAGGGCTTTACGGAAGGCGTCAATGGCTAGATCCAGGTTCTCTTGCTGGGTGTAATATTGTCCTATCTGCATGTGTAACTGTGTTGCAAAGAAGGGATCAACAGGAATGGGCGAGGTTTCCAGGACGTTGAGGCAACGTTGAAAGGAGAGGAGCGCCTGGCTGTAGTTACGCATGGCATTGTAGGCGAGAGCAAGCAGGTAGAGTATGCGTAGCGTCAAGTAATGATCGTTGAGTTCTTTGGCGATTTGCAAGGCTTCATTAAATACATACTCGGCTTGCTGGAATTGAGCATTTTTGAAGTGTGACCAACCTGTAAGGAACCGATGGCGCAAGAACTGGGGACGTTTGAGGCGCTTTAAGGGAATACGATTGAGTTGTGCGAGTGCATGGGCGGTATTTCCTTCATGCAAAGAGACATTGATCTCTATAAATGCGAGATCGATTTCTTCTTCTTCCCGTTCTGGGAGTGGAAAGAGACTATTCGCACGATCCTCTGCCTGAGATCGGTTAGGCAGAAGTTGTGTAGAAGAGAGGCCAAGGCGAGTCGCCAGGATCTCCAGGGCGCGCAAAGAAGGGTGGATTTGTCCACGCTCAATGGCTGAGATGTAGCTGACAGAAAAATCAGGAGCTGCGAGCTGGCTCTGCGTCAAGTGTTGCGCAATGCGAGCGGTTCGCAATTTTTCTCCTACCGATTTTCCAATTTTGCTTGACGTTTGTTCAGGGGACATAGTTGCCTCCTACATAGTTCTTGCAAATTTTATCCATAAATACACAAAAGGTACTTTCAAATATATTGTAAAGTACAATTATGTTTTCTGTCAATACGCTAATGCAATAAATATTGTAAAGATAAATTGTAAAGTCAGGCTTGTGTTACAAGTAAAGTCGCTTTGCGAACAAACACGTCTATCAACATGCTATAATGATTCCTAAGAGAGAGCGAACGTATATCTTTAAATGCCGCTGAAACCTGTACATGAGAAACGTACAGGAGTAATCGAGCTGTGATATAGCGCAAATCTGAAATAGGACGTACCTGGCTGAAGCCAAATATGCTCTCATCCCTCGCAGCGACAGATTTCAGGTTTATTGGGTGGGTTGTAGAAAAAATCGTTCTAACTTGTAGAGTAAACGACCTCCAGCAGTATTTTTGGTGTTAGAAATATATAGCACAAGTGGGGATGACGCATTTTCAAGAACAGCGAGATGCTATAAAATAAGCTAGATGCGTAGTTGAGTAGGCAAGTCAAAGAAAAAAGAGAGTTTAAAAAAATATGTTCCGTTTTTTGACCGCAGGTGAGTCGCATGGTCCCTGTCTGACGATTGTTGTTGAAGGATTGCCCGCTGGATTGCAGGTAGAGAAGGCGCTGGTAGACGCTGATTTGCGCAGGCGCCAGGGAGGCTATGGCCGGGGTGGGCGCATGAAGATCGAGAAGGATGAGATCCGCTTCCTCTCCGGTGTGCGTCATGGAAAGACCCTCGGCTCGCCCATTACCATGCAGATCGAGAATCGTGATTGGGTGAACTGGGAAGAGCGCATGAATGCCGCCCCTGTCGAGGCTGAGATGGAGACGGTTACGCGTGTGCGTCCAGGGCATGCCGACTTTACCGGAGCGATCAAATACGGACAGGACGATGTACGTAATGTTATTGAGCGTTCTAGTTCACGCGAAACAGCCTCGCGCGTCGCCATTGGTGGGCTCTGCCGCCAGTTTCTAGCACAGTTTGGTATTGAGATTCATAGCCATGTCCTCTCCGTCGTCGATATTGGCTACGAAGAAGAGCGCGCGCTGACACCTGAAGGCTACTCTCCCCAGATGTGGGAGGCGGTTGAAGCCTCGCCAATGCGCTGCGCGAGCCCAGAACTGACCGAGAAGATGATCGCGCGCATTCTGGAGGCCAAGCGTGCGGGCGATACCTGTGGTGGTGTATTTGAGGTTGTCGCCTTCGGAGTACCCATTGGCCTGGGAAGCTACAGCCAGTGGGATCGCCGCTTGAGCACTCGCATTGGCATGGCACTGATGAGTATTCCCTCGACCAAGGGCGTTGAAATTGGCGCGGGCTTTGGCGCGACGCGTAAGACTGGTTCTCAGGTCCATGACGTCTTGCGCCGCTCGCCTGAGGGAGCCTGGTCGCACCTGACGAATAACGCAGGTGGCATCGAGGGTGGTATCTCCAATGGAGAGCCTATTGTTGCCCGCGTCGGTGTCAAGCCCATCCCTAGCCTGGCGCATCCGTTGCCCTCGGTTGACCTGGCGACCGGCGAGAACATCGATCAGAGCCGCTACGAGCGTAGTGACGTCTGCGTCGTTCCCGCGGCTGGCGTTGTCGGCGAGGCCATGCTGACCGCTGTCCTGACCGAGGCCATGCTGGAGAAGTATGGTGGCGACAGTATGGAGGAAATGCTGCGCCATTATCGGGCGTAGAAACGTTTATGTTACTAGAGGTATCGCCACAATTACCCACAACATTGCAAAATAGTGTGTAAGAATGATACATTCCTATAAATGCGTATACTGCTTACCCGAAATCCTGAGCACGGAGTGCTAGTCACGAAAGTGACGCCGTGCCCCCGAATGAGGGTTGGATTTCGGAATTAAGAACATAGCACCATGCGATAAAGAAAAAGGGCAGTCGCGAACGCTGTCTGCACATTTGAGGATATGAATGAACATAAGCAACGGTATTCGCCGTATCACGCAATTGTTCCTGGTCTTGTTTCTGGCTATGAGCGCAGGCCTGGTCTACTGGCAGGTCGCGGTCGCCGACCAGGTGACCTCTAACCCGCGCAATTTGCGTAGCTGTATGAGTACCAGCGTGCCACAGCGCGGACGCATTTTCGATCGCAACGGCGTCCTTTTGGCCGACTCACAGCCAGACCCAAATGCCTGTGGTGGCTTTGTACGCCATTATTACGAACCCTCGCTCGCGGGCTTGATTGGCTACTATCCCGGGCCATACTTCCTGGCCACGGGACTGGAAGCCAAATTTGACGACTATCTCTCCGGGCGCGTCGGCATGACGTCATTAGATAACCAGGTAAATAAGACGCTGCACCGCTCGCCCGTGGGCGATGATATCTATCTCACGATAGATGTGCGTATCCAGCGCATTCTGGTGCAGCACTTTAATCAGCAGGCTCCCGTTGATAACGTCTACTCGTTTGCCTCGGATCGCGGCTCAGCCATGGTTATGGATCCCCATACAGGCGAGGTCCTGGCCATATATAGCAGCCCCGGTTATGATCCCAACAAAATGGCGCAGACGCTCACTCATGCCAGCCTCTCCTACTACAACCAGATGGTCAATGATCCAGAGCGCCCCCTGGTCTTCCGTCCCACCCAGGGCCAGTATGTGCCTGGCTCAACCTATAAGGCCATGACCCTGATGGCGGGTATCGACTCGGGAGCGACCTCCCTGGAGCAGACTTACGATCCAAAGTTTACGATGGGACCAGTCACGCTAGGTCAGCACCTCTTTACGCCTGCTGTGAGTAACATTAACACCTTTACTAATCCTAATGCGCATGTCTCAACAAATTATGGTTTCTCGCACTCAGACAATATCCTCTTTGCCAAAATTGGCCAGGATATGGGTGTTGATTCATGGCTGGCGTACAATAAGAAGTTCATGGTGGGCGAGAAAATTCCCTTTGAATTGCCCGTCGCAGTCAGCCGGGTGACTCAGACGAATGGGACGCTCGACGAGAACACCCTGGTTGACAATGCCTTTGGTCAGGGCGTCGACTTTGTGACCCCTTTCCAGATGGCGATGATCGACAATATTGCCGCCAATGATGGTCAGCTCATGCAGCCGACCGTCTTGAGCAAGGTCGCCACGCGTGATAAGGCGCCGGTCAAGACCTTTTCACCGCAGACGCTAGGTGATGCCCAGATCAAGCAGTCAACGGCCATTGATACGCGCAGAGCCATGTTTGGCGTCGTGCAGTGTGGCTCCGGTAATAATGATTTCGTTCACGGTGCTATGCTATCGACCTCGCCCTGGAATATCATCGGCAAAACTGGCACTGCCGAGCTTGGTAACGGAAAACCAGCGCATGGTTGGTTGATCACTCAGGCTCCCTATGATTGGCAGCAATCTGATAAATTGCCAGCTCTGACGATTGTGGCTATGAAAGAGAATGGCGGTGAGGGTGCGAACGCTGTTGGCCCCATGATCACCAACACCTATAACGACATCTTTAACCAGCACCTGGTGAAGGTGGACCTGCCGCCCGCAGCGCCGTCAATCACCGGGTCGACCATGAATTACTGTCATAATATTGCGCATCTGTTGTAATAAGCTAAGAGACCATACAAATAGAGAGCAGAGGCTTTCAGTTTCGGCTGAAAGCCTCTGCTCTCTATTTGCAATATTTTCTGGTGCCCTGCGGTGTCTTGGCTAGGGCAAGAGTTGTATTTAAGGCTGCTGCTTATCCTGTGTGAGCTGCTTCAAGCAATCATCACAGTAACCGGAGGCCAGCAGGTCAAGGGTAACCTCGTGGAAGCCATACATATGCGCCAGCTTTTCGTGTAGATCTCCCAGGAGAGCCGTATCCAGGTGAATAGTGTGTTGACACTGGCGACAGACGAGGTGGTGGTGGTGAATGTGGTCCTGAACTGCCTCATAATAAAGCTGTCCGCCTGGTAAGTGGGCGGAGCGAATCAAGCCCAATTTTTGCAATAGCTCCAGTGTGCGATAGATTGTTGAGAGGCTAACATAGGGGTTGCGCTCCTGGACTCGCAGGGCTATCTCCTCGACGCGTAAATGGGCATCGGCATCCTGAATCACACTCAAAATCATATGACGTTGAGGCGTGAGGCGATAGCCACGTTTACGCAACAGTTCGTTGCCCATGCGAACATAATGATGCATAGCAGTTCCCTTACCTGACTGGACTGGATTGAAATTATACTTTGAGCCTATCCTAGCACCCCATACACAAAGCGTCAATGTAGGCATGGTGAGTGTCAGGGCTTTCTCTATCTTCTCTAAGATCTGCTTCAAGATCTGCTTCAACTCGCTGCGCGAGCCTTTCAGGTAAAGAGGTGTGAGTGGGACCTCGGGCAATGCCCGAGGTCCCACTCACACCCCTTTACTCCCTGAGCGCCGTAGGCGCGAAAGGTCAGCGAAAGTATATGCGGAACAGAAAAAGGCAAGCGTTTATTCTCCTAGTAGACCCTGAAGAAAACGCCAAAAGCAGGTATTCTTAACAGCAATAAAGCGTTGATATGCATGCTAGATAGAGAGAGAGGAATGTAAGATATGATACACTGGGAGCACAGGTATCTTCTGGGAACCATGATCTTTACTGTCGCGGGCGATGTAGTACGTGACTTCGATGATGAGTATGAGGCCTGGCGCTGGTTGGAGCAGGAGGGATGGGGCCTGGCCGCCATTGAGCCGCCCGATCCTGTGCGCCCAGGAGCCTGCAAATACTATTTTCGCCGACGTGTGCGGGAACAGAGCCAGCAGGCACGCATGACCGCGGAATACCAGGCCTTTGATAGCCAGGATACGGAGAAACAGGGGCGCCGCTGGCGTTATTAGTTCCATGAAGAGTGGAGAGAGAAGTGAGTACGCAGCGTGATTTATGGCGTTCGGAGTTGGATCCAGAGCGCATCGTACAAACGACAGTCAATCACTGGCAGGAGACGGAGCACCATGAACGCGAAGATGTTCTGGCAGTAGAGGAGCCCTTTGAGGTTCGGATCAATGGCGAGAGCCTGGCCGTGATTATGCGTACTCCTGGGCATGATAGAGAACTGGCCCTTGGCTTTCTCTTTAGCGAAGGTATGCTCTCCACTACTGATGATATTGAAGGCATTGAAAGCGCGGTAGATAGCGACGGCCTGCCACTGGAGAACGTCATCAATGTGCGTCTACGCCAGCCAGGTAATGCTGCAAGTGAGACCAGTTGTGGCCTGGTAGGTGGCGTAAGTTTTGAGCGCCATTTCGCCGTCTCATCTAGCTGTGGTCTCTGTGGAAAGAACAGCATCGCCTCGCTGTTGCAAGACGCTCCATCTCTAGAGCAAGACACCCTGCAAGTTTCTGCCAAAACGTTATATATGCTCGCGCAACGCCTGCGCGAGCAACAGGCGGTCTTCAGTCATACGGGAGGTCTGCATGCCGCTGGCCTCTTCTCGCTTGGTGGTGAACTTCAGCTCTTGCGCGAAGATATTGGACGGCATAATGCGGTAGACAAATTGATCGGACATGGACTCTTACATAAAGGCTTGCCGTATCGCGAGAACCTCCTCCTGGTCAGCGGTCGCACCTCATTTGAAATAATCCAGAAAGCCCTCCAGGCGCGTATCCCCTATGTGATAGCCATCTCAGCTCCCTCAAGCCTGGCCGTTGATCTGGCCGAAAAGAGCAATATGACGCTGGTAGGCTTCTTGCGCGGTCACTCTATGAATATTTACACGCATCCAGAGCGCATTACTCTATAGTTAGGGGCTGCTTGCGAGCGTATGAGGGGTGGGGTATAATCCTGCCATGCAGAAAGACACAATTGCCGCTATTGCCACCCCTCAAGGGGTGGGTGGTGTTGGTATTATTCGCGTAAGTGGAAGCGATGCCTTTAGCCTGGTTGCGCCCTTGTTGCGCAGGCCATCCAGGGAAGATATTCCACCTGTGCCGCCAACACATCAGCTTACATATAGAGTAATTATAGATCCAGCGACCCAGGAAATTCTAGACGAGGTCCTGGTCGCCTTTATGCGTGCCCCGCACACGTACACCTGTGAGGATGTCGTCGAGATTCAAGGCCATGGTGGTCCATTGATTCTCAGACGTATCCTGCGGGCCGTACTGGCTCAGGGGGCGCGCATGGCCAACCCTGGTGAGTTCACCTTACGCGCATTTCTCAATGGGCGACTGGACCTGGCTCAGGCTGAAGCTGTGATGGACCTGATTGGCTCACAGACTGAAGTAGGGCAACGCCTCGCCATGCAGCAACTACGTGGCAAGCTCTCAGACCAGGTGGAGCAGGCGCGTACCTCTATGCTTGGAGCCATCGCGCGCATCGAGGCCAGTATTGATTTTCCGGAAGATGATATTCCTACTCCACAGGCCGAAGAATTGCTCCCTTTTATCGAAGAGGCACAACGGCAAATCGCCAGGTTGCTAGCTGGCTCTGAGCAGGGAAAACTTTATCGCCAGGGGCTGCGCACCGCCATTATTGGCCGACCCAATGTGGGAAAATCGAGTCTGCTCAATGCGTTGCTAAGAATTGAACGCGCCATCGTGACCCCCATTGCCGGTACAACGCGTGACACCGTAGAAGAGATCGCGAACTTACGCGGTATTCCCCTCCACCTGATCGACACGGCGGGCATTACGCCTACCCAGGACCCGGTAGAGCAGCTTGGAGTTCAGAGGAGTCGCCTGGCCGCGGAAACCGCGGACGTCATCCTGCATGTCTTTGATGGGGCGACCGCTTTAACTGAGCAGGATTGGCAGGTGGCTCAAGAGCTGCGAGCCATGGGTTATGGTGAAAAGCGCGAGGGACAGGCAGCCAGGCGTCCGGTAGTCGTTGTCATTAACAAGGCTGATTGTGAGCAGGTAATTGATGTCGCCGCCATTCAGTCGTTCTGGCAGGATGCCTCGCTGGTGCAGACCTCCACACTGACAGGAGAGGGACTGGAGGCGCTAGAGAATACGCTGGCCGAACTGGTGCAAGCTGGTAACGTGAGTGGCAATGAGAGCGTTCTCATCACCAGTGCACGCCATCAGGAGGCGTTGCGCAGGGGCGCGGAACACCTGAACGCCGCTATCCTTTCTTTAGGCCAGGAAGTGCCACTGGACTTTGTCTCCATCGATTTAAGAGCCGCCTATGATGCCCTGGGCGAAGTCACAGGCGAGACGGCCAGCGAAGACCTGCTAGACCGTATCTTCAGTGAATTTTGCATTGGCAAATAGCATAACTATTGCTCGTGTCACGAAGAATAGCTTAGTGTGGTATAAGGAAGGATAGAGCATGAGTAAACTTATAAGGGACCCTAAAGCTACCCTCTTTGTATTGCTTGTCATATGCAGTCTCCTGGCCGCGGGATTGGTTTTCCTCTTCACGGCCTACGCCGGAGCAGGACACTGATGAAACCCCTACTTTTTAGATTTTTAGAATTTTTGTAAAATTATAAAATTACTCAAAAAAACTATTGACAATGCCGGAAGGCTATGGCATAATAGCACATGTCGCCGATACAGAGACGAAAACCTCGACGGTAACGACGTCGAGAAAGTTTCCCAGAAACTAAAGAATCCGGGGATCACGCCTCATTCGATGAGAGAAGATCACTGGTTTCTATAATTGTCTCTAAGGCACAAGCGCAAGCCCATGGGCTTGCCGGGTTGCGGTTCATCAACAAAAAGAAGAACGAACCAGAGCACCCTGAACAACTGAAGAGTGGAATGCAGAAGTACAACGGAACTTCGTTGATTGAGCATCTCTCAATCGCGAAGAACACCGTTCCTGTCAATTCTGCGAACAAAGCAATGAAGTAACGACAACGTGCTTCTAGCCTGGACGCAAACTTACAAAAGATCATTGCAGATGCCTGCTGGTGTCTGTGAGATATACATTCACAACTTGAATGGCGAGTTTGATCCTGGCTCAGGATAAACGCTGGCGGCGTGCCTAACACATGCAAGTCGAACGCTCTCTCGCAAGAGAGGGAGTGGCGGACGGGTGAGTAACACATGGGTACCTGCCCCGAGGTGAGGAATAC